>NZ_FPAD01000010.1:0-56680 GCF_900116125.1 Paenibacillus sp. BC26
GAAAGACGATCAGGTTGATAGGTTCGAGGTGGAAGTGCAGCAATGCATGCAGCTGACGAATACTAATCGGTCGAGGGCTTATCCTACGAACATTCGCTCGGATGTTCAACTTCGGACAAGATCAGCTAAACAAAACCTTCGCAAAGGTTCGTATCCAGTTTTCAGGGCGTAAGTTCTGATTATTACGGCTGCCTCAGTCGTGATGGACAAGCGGTACTTTGAGGCAATTGTGTGGCGGTGTAGCTCAGCTGGCTAGAGCATTCGGTTCATACCCGGAGGGTCGGGGGTTCGAGTCCCTTCGCCGCTACCACACCTATATGGAGGCTTAGCTCAGCTGGGAGAGCATCTGCCTTACAAGCAGAGGGTCGGCGGTTCGATCCCGTCAGCCTCCACCATAATTTTTAAATGCGGAGCCGTGGTGTAGTGGCCCAACATGCCTGCCTGTCACGCAGGAGACCGCGGGTTCGAATCCCGTCGGCTCCGCCATTTAACTAAATCAATAAGGCTCGGTAGCTCAGTCGGTAGAGCAGAGGACTGAAAATCCTCGTGTCGGCGGTTCGATTCCGTCCCGAGCCACCATTTTCATATGGAGGGCTAGCGAAGTGGCCAAACGCGGGAGACTGTAAATCTCTTCCTCACGGTTCGGTGGTTCGAATCCATCGCCCTCCACCATTTCCTTTCAAGTAAGAGCCATTAGCTCAGTTGGTAGAGCACCTGACTTTTAATCAGGGTGTCGTAGGTTCGAGTCCTACATGGCTCACCATTTCATAAACCATTCACCTGTAGGTCATTGACCTGCAGGTTTTTTTGTTTTTTAAGCCCAATATTACATGGGGGGTCAGAGTATTTCATACTGCTGCGGGTAAACTGAACACAAAGGGCTGTTCAGGGGGTCACATAGAGATGAAATACGTATTAGCTGCCGTGCTTTGTTTTGCCATTGTTGCCGTATTGGTGCCGATTCTGCGGAAGTACGCAATCCGCATGGGTTTTGTAGACAAGCCATCTTCGCGTAAAATCCATCGCACCCCCATTCCGCTGATGGGCGGAGCTGCGCTCTATGCAGGGATAGTCATAACGTTGTTTATTTTTCAAGGCGCAACCCCACTTAGCATGACGATCAGCATTGGCGGCTTGATGCTTGTCATCATTGGTTTAGCCGATGATGCGGCGAAAGCGAACGGAGCGGAATTTCCGGTATGGCCCCGTGTGCTGGTTTATTTGGCTGCGGCAACGTTGCCTTTGTTCTTTGGTATTCGAATCGTAGGGCTATCGAGTCCGAACGGATTGATCCATTTTCCGACATGGCTCGGCACAATAAGCTCAATTATTTGGGTATTTGCACTGATCAATATGATTAATTTCATTGATGGTGTAGATGGACTCGCTTCAGGTGTCTCGACCTTCTCATCATTGACGTTATTTATTGCCGCGCTGCTGAAGCATCAGCCTTCTACTGCCATGCTGGCCGTTATACTGGTTGGAGCATGTCTGGCGTTTCTAATCTATAATTTCTATCCGGCAAGAATCTTCATGGGCGATGCCGGTGCTGCTTTCCTCGGCTATGCGCTGGCCGTAACCGCGGTAGACGGTGCTTTCAAGAGCGCTACGCTTGTGACCGTGGCTGTGCCGCTTCTCGCTCTCGGCGTACCGATTCTGGATACAGCGGTCGTCATGCTTCGCAGACTGCTTTCGGGCAAGGGACTGCACAGGGCGGATAAGCTGCATACCCATCATGTTCTGATGCGCTGGGGGTTAACTCAGATTCAAACGGTCTCCTTCATCTACCTGGTAGCCGCGTTGTTCTCCTTATTATCGATCGTCCTGCTCCTTGCCTTAAGCTGAAATAGATCCCAATCTATGGTACAATGTCCCAAGAAGAAACAGCTTTCGCCGTTGAAATCCGGTGAACTGGCGTTTCTTTCTAGATTATAAGCGAAGCCTGTTTAGATCGTATGCTTCCTTATATAATAAAGCGCATTTATGCGTGGATAGGATAGGGGCAAGCCGATGAGTGAAGCAAAATGGATAGCGCAATTGCAAGCTGTTCTGGATTGCCCGGTCCGAGAGCATCAATTGCCAATTCAAGATTGGAAAATGCTGGCCGAGGAAAGTGCGAGTACGGAAGAGCAATCATCACTTAAAAATAATGCAGTATCTATTGGCGATTACGTGCATGGAACCGAAGGAACTGTTTGGTTCGTTATGAACGTTAACGTGCATACCGTCGATCTGCTTGAAATTGAACGAAGCCAATTAAGCGAGAAGGAACAGCGCCTCATTAGCTGGACGTTATCCGAAATGCTGGCTGTACGTTCCAAGAGCTACGAGGGCGTTACGGAATCCGAGCGTTATGCGCGCGAGCTGGGAGCTTGGATCGATGAGCAGCTTGATTCCGCGGAACCGAAGCATACGCTGCCGGAGCGGCTTATCGCACGCGGAAGACTATTCTCGTCCATGATTCCTTTCATGCTCGTCTGCGAGCAGGCAGAATCGGGCCGATCCAGCTACAGCGAATTGGAGAAGCTGCTTCGTACGTTTCTGGCGGAAGAAGTCATTATTATTCCGCTGAAGGAACAAGAATGGCTTGTATTGGGACCTGTTTCGCTTATCCATGAAGCGCAGTCCGAGGAACGGGACGACGAAGAACAGGAATCGGTCGAGGAAAGCTTAGCCTCCATCGTCAACGGTCTGCATGAGATGCTGACGAGCGAGTGGATGGGGGAGTGTCATCTGGCCGTATCCCAACCGATCTCTCCGGCCAATTCGTTGGTCGGAACGACTGCGCTGCTGCGTGAGACGGTTCACCTGGGACGAACATTTCATATCGGATCCAATATTCATTTACCGTGGCTGCTGCATTTAGAGCGGCTGTTAAACACGATCCCTGAAACACATCGGCTTAAATTCGTAGAGCAAGCGCTGAAGCGTACGGATGCTTTTCTGGACCCGGAGATCTTAACGACGCTGGAAACGTTCTTCAGTCTGGACTGTAATGTAAGTGAAACGGCGAAGAAACTCTATATTCACCGGAATACACTCCTGTACAGACTTGATAAGCTTAAACAAGAGACAGAACTCGATGTTCGGCAGTTCCGTGATGCGGTATTAGTCAAAATTATTTTACTATTGTATAAAGTGACGAAAAGGTCGTAGTTTTTTTGTAAAGTATGTGCATAGTCATTAGGACAGCAACTGATATACACTAAGGTTATTGAATTACACTATTTCTTTTAGGGGGAAATACAATGGCTGGTGTACGCTTAGAGCACGTTTACAAAAAATACGCGGGAACTGATCTCGCTTCCGTAAAAGATTTCAACCTTGACATTAAAGACAAAGAATTTTTGGTTCTTGTCGGTCCATCGGGTTGCGGTAAATCCACAACACTTCGGATGATCGCAGGTCTGGAAGAAATCTCCGAGGGTAAACTGTTCATCGGCGAGCGTCTTGTTAATGACGTTGCCCCTAAAGACCGCGACATCGCGATGGTATTCCAATCCTACGCTTTGTACCCACACATGAACGTATACCAAAACATGGCTTTTGGTCTTAAACTTCGTAAATTCAAAAAAGCAGAGATCGACAAACGCGTTCGTGAAGCTGCTAAAATTCTTGATATCGAGCATTTGCTTGACCGTAAACCAAAAGCATTGTCCGGTGGTCAACGTCAGCGTGTTGCCCTAGGCCGCGCAATCGTTCGTGAACCGCAAGTATTCTTGATGGATGAGCCGCTTTCTAACTTGGATGCTAAACTTCGTGGTCAAATGCGCGCGGAGATCTCCAAACTGGCTAAACGTCTTGAAACTACTGTTATCTACGTAACGCATGACCAAATCGAGGCAATGACAATGGGTGACCGTATCGTCGTTATGAAAGACGGTATCATTCAACAAGCTGCTTCCCCGGAAGAGCTGTACAACCACCCGGTTAACATTTTCGTAGCAGGTTTTATCGGCGCTCCTTCGATGAACTTCATCACAGGTACGCTTAGCGAAGCTAACGGTGCTATTCGCTTCAAATCGACTGGTATCGACGTTCTTGTTCCAGATGGCAAAGCACAACAATTGAAAGACAAAGGCCTTCTTGGCAAAGAAATCATCCTTGGTATTCGTCCTGAGGATCTTCACGAAGAGCCTGTGTTCCACGAAGCTTCCCCGCAAACAATCGTGAACGCTCACGTTGAAGTTGCTGAGAACCTTGGTCACGAAATGTTCTTGTACCTGAACGGTCTTGGCAAAGACACAGTTATCGCTCGTGTTGACGGCCGCTCCGGCGTTAAAGAAGGTACAAACGTGAAGCTTGCTCTTGATATGAACAAAGTTCATGTCTTCGACAAAGAGAGCGAACTGAATGTATTTGAAGTATAAAATAAGGCGCTGAGCCTTTCCTGACAACCGCCCGAATTATCGGGCGGTTGTTTTTATTTGTTATTTCCGATACGATAACGATATCTGGTTAATTAATCTAACAACTCGTAGCTGGCTGCGATTTTGAGGAGGCCGAAATAGTGGCTAAGAAAGTGAAAGTGTCCGATCTGGTAAGTCAATTTCAGCTTGAAATCCTAAGTGGGGAAGACGGACTCCGCCGCAGCATTACGTTAGACGATTTATCGCGCCCCGGACTTGAGGTAGCAGGTTATTTCGACTACTATCCGAAAGAACGTGTTCAAATTCTGGGGAAAACCGAAATTACATTCATGGATACGCTTAGCAAACAAGAACGTGTCGATCGCATGGAACGGCTATGCGATGATGAAACGCCATGTTTCATCATAACCCGCGGCATGGAGGCACCGGCAGAATTGCTCGAGCAGTCTAATTTGAAGCAAATTCCGGTACTTCGCAGCAACGCGGCTACGACGATATTTTTAAGTCGGATTACCAATTTCCTTGAACGGAAACTGGCACCTTCGGCTACCATCCATGGTGTTCTTGTCGATGTCTATGGTGTCGGTATGCTCATAACGGGCGGCAGCGGTATCGGTAAGAGTGAGACAGCGCTTGAGCTGGTGAAGCGAAGCCATCGCCTTGTTGCGGATGATGCCGTAGAAATTCGTCAAACTTCAGATGGACAATTGCATGGCACAGCACCTGAACTTATTCGCCACTTACTTGAAATTCGCGGCCTAGGTATCATCAACGTCATGACGCTGTTCGGCGCCGGTGCAGTTCGCAACATGAAGAAGATCAGCGTTGTCATCAAGCTTGAGAATTGGCAGGCGGACAAGCAGTATGACAGACTTGGTCTGGATGAAGAGACGACGAGAATTATCGATACCGATGTGCCGATCGTGACAGTTCCCGTCCGTCCGGGCCGAAACTTGGCGGTTATTATCGAAGTGGCTGCGATGAACTTCAGGCTGAAACGGATGGGTTACAATGCAGCCTTGCAGTTTACGAATAAGTTGACAGAAACCATCGCTGAAGATTCGGATGATTTTGATTGATTTTCATGGATACCGTGAATTGGTAGTCAAACCATCGATTATGGAGAGAGAAGGAGCCGTTGACGCATGTATGGATTACGTTTAGATCCAATTGCTTTTTCGCTGGGCCCGATTACTGTGCATTGGTACGGTATTATCTTGGGTACGGCAGCGCTTGTGGGATTGCTGCTTGCAGTCCGCGAAGGAAAACGATTCGGTTTGTCTCCGGATTTCTTCATGGATTTATTGCTGCTTGGCGTACCGTCCGCTATTCTTGGTGCGCGCATTTATTTTGTAGCGTTCAAGTGGGATGAGTATAAGGGCAATTTGCTCGATTTCTTCAAGATTTGGAATGGCGGTATTGCGATATATGGAGCGCTCATAGGTGCGTTCATTTGCGGTATTATTTATTTTCGATATAAAGGCTACAGCTTCTGGAGAATCGCGGATATCTGTGCGCCTTCGCTTATTGCCGGCCAGATGATCGGTCGTTGGGGCAACTTCGTCAATCAGGAAGCCTACGGCGGACCTGTTGAAGAGAGCTTCCTGCGCGACACGCTTCATTTGCCGAATTGGATCGTAACCAATATGAATGTGGACGGTGTATTCCACCATCCAACCTTCCTATATGAATCAATGTGGAACCTGCTTGTGCTGGTCGTGCTGCTTGTCATTCGACGTCGTCCGTTCTTACGGGCAGGTGAGCTGCTGATGACTTATTTTATCGGTTACTCGATCGGACGTTTCTTCATTGAAGCCTTGCGTACGGACAGCTTGGCTTTCCATGGCGCTTCTTGGGCGGCTTCCTTTATGAATGCCCTATGGTCGCCGATGGGCATTGTTTTCGATCAAGGCTATTTGAACCCTGCAGAGGGTAACATTCGGATTTCGCAATTGATCTCGTTGCTGCTGATTATCGCGGCAATCGCTATGATCATCGGACGCCGTACTACGGGTGAAGCGAATGCGCGTTACAGCGATCCGGTTATCAATTACAAAACCGGTTTGCCTGCAGGTGCAACGACTGAGAAGAAGGTTGAGCGCAAGGAGACGGACAAGGAATCCGCCGGCGGTCACGGAGAATCGACATTAAAGGAGTAATAAATAATCGCATGGCAGCAGTAGTGAAAACAATGTTGTTTGACTTAGACGGCACGATTATGGACACGAATGAGCTGATCATTCAATCGTTCTTGCATTCCCTTAAAGGAATCGTCCCTCCCGAGTTTGATCGGGAGCATATTATACCAAGCATGGGACAGCCGCTCACCATGCAAATGCAGCTATTCTCTGGACGTGAGGACGTTACGGACCTTGTTGCGGCTTATCGTGAGATCAATCTTCAAATGCATGATGATTATGTATCGGCTTTTCCACAGGTAGCGGAAGTGTTCGCGCGTCTGCATGAAGCCGGGATTAAAATCGGGATCGTGACGACCAAAATGCGCCTGACGACGGAACGCGGATTACGTTATGTAGGCTTGTATGATTACGTGGAGCCGGGCGCGATCGTGACGATTGAAGATGTCGAGCATCCGAAGCCGCATCCGGAGCCGGTTCTTAAAGCGCTGGAAGCATTAGGCGCAGATCCGGCGACGACATTGATGGTTGGCGATAGCGTGGTCGACATTGAAGCTGCGGAAGCGGCAGGGGTTATCTCGGTCGGGGTGGCGTGGTCCCTGAAAGGTGAAGCGAAGCTGAAGGAAAGCGGTGCGCGTCATGTGATTCACGACATGCGCGAGCTGTATGCATTCGCGGGATTGGAGTAGAGCACCACTTGAGAAACGTTGAGCGTTATCCGGTCGAAGGGCCAAATGCCCTGTGGCAAGTATACCGTACGGTCAGCAGATTTAAGGCCGTACGGAATTTTATCTTCATCCAGATAGCGCGTTATTGTCCTTCTTTGCCGGTGAAGAACTGGATTTATCGGCATGTGCTTGGCATGAAGGTAGGGCGTCACTGCGCGTTTGCACTCATGGTCATGGTAGATGTGTTTTTCCCGGAGAAGATCAGCATTGGGGACAATTCCATCATCGGTTATAACACGACGATATTGACGCATGAGTACTTGATCAAGGAATACCGGCTTGGCGAAGTCCGAATCGGATCCGGTGTCATGATTGGGGCGAACACAACGATCCTTCCCGGAGTCGTTATCGGGGATGGTGCGGTTGTCGCAGCCGGATCGGTTGTACATAAGGATGTGCCGCCCGGAGCTTTCGTTGGCGGGAACCCCATTGCGGTTATTCGCAGCGGGACGGATCAAGGTACTTAGCGGCACTCTTTGCGGGTCAGAAACGGAGAGCGATGCTCTCCGTTTTTTCTATATCTACAGGCGCGAATAGTTGGATGCCGATGTATTGACGGATAGGGAGTCGCGTGTTATTATTACGACTAATCCTTTATTTTGGCAGTATGGTAATATGGTAACACGTTAACTAACTAAAGCATTGTAGGTGAGCATATAATGTCTAAACCGAAGGTATTTGAGAAGCCGATTGGCGTGAAAGATTATTTGCCGCATGCCGTAACGAAGCTGAGACAAATTGAGAATCAAGTGCTTGCTTGCATGAGCTCTTGGGGATATGAGCAAATCATGACCCCTACGATGGAGTATTACGATACAGTCGGTGTCGCGAGTTCGACTTCCGACCAGAAACTATTCAAGCTGCTAAACAATCGCGGTACGACGCTGGTGCTTCGCTCCGATATGACGGCGCCGATTGCGCGCGTCGTTAGTTCCGTATTGAAGGATGCACAGTTCCCTGTGCGCCTCTCTTATCATTCCAACGTGTTCCGTGCGATCGAAGAGGAAGCAGGCCGTGAGGCGGAATTCTTCCAAACCGGCGTTGAGCTTGTCGGAGACGCTTCCCCTGAGGCGGATGCCGAGGTTGTTGCCCTTGCGATCGCTTCGCTTAAAGCAGCAGGCGTGAACCGCTTCAAGATTGCGATCGGGCATGTTGGCTTCCTGAACGGTTTGTTCGAGGAAGCATTGCCGGGGCAATCGGCTGCGCAAGAAGAGCTGAAGGCTTATTTGCTGGGGCGGGATTACGTGGGGTACCGCGAAGGCTTGCGCAAGCTGACACTGCCTGATGCGATGCGCAGCGAGCTGGAAGGCATCACTCGATTGCGCGGCGGGCAGGAGATCTGCAGCCAAGCGATGGCGCTTAGCCTCGATCAGACAGCGCAGGCTTCGATTCAGCATCTCTGCGAGATGTGGGATGTACTTGAAGCGTACGGTGTGTGTGAGCATGTATTGATTGATTTGACGATGATTGGCGATTTTAAATACTACACCGGCATGACGTTCGAAGGTTACGCGGCGGATCTCGGATTCCCGGTAGCGAGCGGCGGCCGCTATGATAACTTATTGAAACAGTTTGGTCGTCCTGCTCCTGCAACAGGCTTTGCGTTGAAGACAACGCGAATTCTGGAGCTGATCGGGGACCATGTAAGCGAAACAAGAACGGAACGCGTGCTGATCGGTTATGACGCTGCTGGACGTCATGCGGCGCTTAATAAGGCGCGTGAGCTTCGTGAAGAGGCGGATACGGTTAGCGGCGGCAACAGTGGCGAAGCTATTGTTGTAGTGACGGAGAAAATGGACGGGGCTGACGCTCAGCGGGCCATACTTGCTGCATCGGATTCGGCCGATGGACAGGTGAACTATAAAGGCGTCACGTTTACGAAGCTGTTGACATTCTTCGCCGGCGGACAGGGAGGGACTTCAAGATGAGCATGACGAGCAACGGTCTATACACCGGAGATACTTCGGGACGTGAGCTGCTCAAGGTTGCGATGCCGAAGGGACGCATCTATAAAGTGGCTTCGAATCTGTTTCGGGAAGCGGGCGTGCCGATCCCGAGTGATTTTGACGACACACGGAAGCTTATTATTGAACTGCCTGAACTGGGGATGTCCTTCATCATGGCGAAACCCGTCGATGTACCGACCTATGTCGAGTACGGCGTCGCGGATATCGGCATCGTAGGTAAAGACGTACTCATGGAAGAGAATAAAGACGTCTATGAGCTGCTTGATCTGGGTATTGCCAAATGCCGCATGTCCGTTATCGGGCTGCCGGATTGGAAGCCGGTCATCCAACCTCGGGTGGCGACGAAGTACCCGAATGTGGCTTCGCAATATTTTCGTGAATTGGGGCAGCAAGTGGAAGTCATTAAGCTAAACGGCTCTATTGAGCTGGCGCCGCTTATTGGGCTTGCCGACCGTATTGTCGACATGGTGGAAACCGGGCAAACGCTTCGCGAGAACGGACTTGTGGAGATGGAGACGATCTTCGGGATTACGAGCCGTTTGATTGCCAATCGTGTCAGCTACCGGATGAAAAACGATGCGATTCAGAGCCTGTGCGATAAGCTGCAGACTGCGATTGCGGCTAAAGCGGGCGTATAGATAGTTAGGATTAGTGAGCCGCCATAAAGCAAGGTTCTAAGCGGCGGGAGAAGTGAAGGGAGCGGGTGGCGTTATGCGGAAGCTGCGTGCGGAGCAGTTTGGATTAACACGTAAGGTGGACTACGGCTCACCGGAACAAAATGAAGCGGTACGTCAAATCGTAGACGCGGTTCGTACCGAAGGAGACGCGGCACTGCTGCGATATACGGAGCAGCATGACCGCGTGAAGCTGGATGAGTCGCAGCTGCGCGTCACCGAGAGCGAAATTCAAGCCGCTTATGATCGCGTGGATGCGGGCTTTCTGACGGCGATTCGCGAAGCGGCGGCGAACATTCGCAAATTCCATGAGAAGCAGATGCGCCAATCCTGGGTGGATGTACAGCCGGACGGTACAATGCTGGGACAACTGCTCAGACCGCTCAAGCGTGTAGGCGTGTACGTTCCAGGGGGGAAAGCGGCTTATCCGTCTTCGGTGCTGATGAATGTTATTCCGGCACAGGTTGCCGGCGTACCGGAAATCGTGATGGTGACGCCTCCGGCTACCGGCGGCAAAGCCGGCATTGATCCTTATATTCTGGTAGCGGCTGCGGAAGCGGGCGTGAAGGAAATGTACCGCGTCGGCGGTGCGCAGGCGGTAGCGGCGCTGGCTTATGGCACGGCGACGATTCCGCCGGTGGATAAAATTTGCGGACCGGGCAACATCTATGTGGCGCTCGCGAAACGCTCGGTTTATGGCGTTGTTGCGATCGACAGCATCGCAGGTCCGAGCGAGATCGTCGTGCTGGCCGATGAGACGGCTGACCCGGCTTACGTGGCCGCGGATCTGCTGTCGCAAGCCGAGCATGATGAAATGGCGTCAGCGATTCTTGTGACAACATCGGAAGCGCTTGGCGATGCTGTCGCGATTGAGGTTGAGCGTCAGTTGGCGCTGCTTCCGCGCGAAGGTACGGCGAGGCAGTCCATTGACGGTTATGGCGCGATTCTGATCGCCGAAACGATGACCGAGGCGATCGACGCGGTGAACCGCATGGCGCCGGAGCATTTGGAAATTATGACGGCAGAGCCGATGGCGCTGCTCGGCCGAATCGAGAACGCCGGTGCGATCTTCGTCGGACCGTACAGCTCGGAGCCGGTCGGCGATTATTATGCCGGTCCGAATCATATTTTGCCAACGAACGGCACGGCTCGATTCTCGTCACCTGTGAACGTGGATGACTTCGTGAAGAAGTCGAGCTTGATTTACTATAGCAAGGACGCGCTGCTGGCGAATGGGGATAACATTATGACGCTTGCTCGACATGAAGGGCTTGAAGCGCACGCCAGGGCAATCGAAATTCGCTTGGAGCGGGAGCGTAACGCTTAAGTTTAGTTAGCCTTGATGAGCACTCATCATCGTCAAAAATATAGGGTACAGTGGAAAGAAGGATGGATGTAACATGGCAGAGAACCTCGCAATCCGCACGGCAGAAGTGGCGCGTAAGACGAACGAAACGGACATTAAGCTGGCTTTTGGCGTCGATGGAACCGGAATCTCCAAGATTGATACGGATGTTCCATTCCTGAATCACATGCTGGATCTATTCACGAAGCACGGTCAATTCGACCTCACCGTGGAAGCGCGCGGCGACGTGGATATCGACGATCACCACACCGTTGAAGACATCGGTATTTGCCTCGGTCAAACGCTTCGCGAAGCGCTGGGCGACAAACGCGGCGTGAAGCGTTATGCATCTGTATTCGTCCCGATGGACGATGCGCTTGCACAGGTGGTCATTGATTTGAGCAACCGTCCGGCTTTCGAATATCGCGCGCAGTACCCTTCTCAGCAAGTAGGCAGCTTCCAAGTTGAGCTGGTTCACGAGTTTCTGTGGAAGCTGGCGCTTGAAGCACGCATGAACCTGCATGTTATCGTACATTACGGCGTGAATACGCATCATATGATCGAGGCGGTGTTCAAGGCGCTTGGCCGTGCGCTGGATGAAGCGACAAGCATTGACCCGCGGGTGCAAGGAGTGCCTTCGACGAAAGGAGTGCTGTAGGATGATCGCGATCATCGATTACGGCATGGGTAATCTGCACAGCGTCAGCAAGGCCGTGGAGCGACTTGGGCATGAAGCGGTCATCACCGCCGATGCTCAGGAGATCATGGACGCGGACGGTGCGATTTTGCCGGGAGTTGGCGCCTTCGGCGATGCGATGCAGAATTTGCAGAATACCGGCCTTGAAGAAGTGACACGCTTCTACGCCGCATCCGGCAAGCCGTTGCTCGGCATTTGCCTTGGCATGCAGCTGCTGTTCAGCGAAAGCGAGGAGTACGGACAGCATCAAGGGTTGGGACTGCTCCCCGGCAAAGTCATCCGCTTCCGCGGCGACTTCAAGGTACCGCATATGGGCTGGAACAAGTTATCGTTTAAGGAGCAGAAGAGTCCTTTGTTTAAAGGGCTTGAAGAAGGACATGTGTACTTCGTCCATTCCTTCCATGCGAAGCCGGAGCGCGGAGATGATCTGCTCGCGATTACCGACTACAACGGTCCGGTTACCGCGATTGTCGGCAGAGGCAATGTGTACGGCATGCAGTTCCATCCCGAGAAAAGCGGCGAGCTCGGCATGAGCCTGCTGCGGAATTTTCTCGCATTGACGATCGATTCACGTGAAACCGCTCGTTAGATACGAGAGGTGTTCTACATATGAAGCTAGAAGGGAGGCGGCATTCGGATGCTGGCCAAACGTATTATTCCATGTCTGGACGTGAAGGACGGCCGGGTTGTGAAAGGAGTCAACTTTGTCAACTTGCGCGATGCAGGCGATCCTGTGGAGCTTGCGGCAATTTACGACAAGGAAGGCGCGGACGAGCTTGTTTTCCTTGATATCTCCGCTTCGGTTGAAGGCAGAGCGACGATGATCGAGGTCGTCAAACGCACGGCCGGAGAAATCACGATTCCGTTTACGGTGGGCGGAGGCATCTCCCACGTCGATGATATGAAGCGTCTGCTTCGCGCCGGCGCCGATAAGATCGGCATCAATACGGCAGCGGTCAAGAACCCGTCGCTAGTGAAGGATGGCGCTCGCAAGTTCGGTTCCCAATGTATCGTGGTTGCGATCGATGCCAAGTTCAATCCGGCTTGGGGCGAATGGGAAGTGTACACGCACGGCGGACGTACTGCCACCGGCATTAAAGCACTTGCTTGGGTGAAGGAAGTCGAGTCGCTTGGAGCGGGTGAGATCCTGCTCACAAGTATGGATGCCGACGGTACCAAGGACGGCTTTGATCTTAAGCTGACGCAAGCGGTATCGCAATCTATCGGTATTCCGGTTATCGCATCCGGCGGTGCGGGCAAGGTGGAGCATTTCTACGATGTATTTCAGCAGGGTCATGCAGATGCGGGTCTTGCGGCAACGATTTTTCATTATAAAGAATTGACGATCCGCGATGTGAAGGATGACTTGCGGCTGAAAGGAGTCGAGATCAGGTGAGTACGGGACAAGGAATTGAATCGGTTGCTGCGGCGATCAAATGGAATGAGGCCGGCCTCGTACCGGCAATCGTGCAGGATGCCAACAGTAAAGAAGTTCTCATGATGGCTTATATGAATGAGGAATCGCTTGGTCGTTCGATCGCGACGGGCGATACCTGGTTCTGGAGCCGCTCGCGCGGCGAATTGTGGCACAAAGGTGCTACAAGCGGTCATACGCAGCGAATCGTCTCGATGCACTATGATTGCGATGGCGACACGCTCTTACTGCGAGTCGAGCAGATCGGACCGGCCTGTCACACAGGCTCGTACAGCTGCTTCACGAATGAAGTGACCGGCATTCAAGGCGTGGACGCGAATGCGACAACGCTGACAAGCGACCGCTTCGCCATGCTGAATCAGCTCGAGTCCGTAATCGCACAGCGGTATACAGAACGTCCCGAAGGTGCGTACACCACGTATCTGTTCGAGAAGGGCGTCGATAAGATTCTGAAGAAGGTCGGCGAAGAGTCAGCGGAAGTCATCATTGCAGCTAAGAACAAAGACAATGATGAACTGCGTTGCGAAACGAGCGATCTGATCTTCCACCTGATGGTGCTGCTCCGCGAACGCGGCTTGTCCTTGGATGAGGTCATGGAAGAGCTGGGCCGTCGCCATAATAAATCCAAACAGCCGAAGTAATTTATCCAAAGCTGTTAATAGGAGGAACCGAGCCTGATTGCCAGTGCTCGGTTCTACGACGTTTTGCCATAAAACGTTCATAAATCGGGACAAATCGCGCAAGCTGTTGAAAGATGCCGAGAACGCGCAAATGGTGCGGATAATGGGTCTTTTTGCGCATTTGATCGTTTTTTGAAATATTACGATTTCCATGTATAATGAAGGGTGTCGAATCAAACGGTATTTTTGATGCATGTAAATAAAAAGTGGTCTAATCGCTCAGGAGGGTATTATGTTGTTTAGCGACAAGCTGCGTATTTTCTCGGGGTCCTCGAATCCCAAACTTGCGGAACGGATCTGCGAGAATCTAGGTATGGAGCTCGGTAAAATCAAAGTGTCTCGTTTCAAAAGCGGTGAAATTTATGTTCACTATGAGGAAACAATCCGTAACTGCGATGTCTTCCTTGTACAGTCGTTCTCACATCCGATCAATGATCATTTTGTCGAATTACTCGTCATGATCGATGCGGCGAAGCGTGCTTCCGCACGTACCGTCAACATCATTGTGCCGTACTACGGTTATGCACGCCAAGAGCGCAAAGCGGCTCCGCGTGAACCGATCTCGGCTAAAATGCTTGCGGACGTACTGACGACCGTTGGTGCAAACCGCGTTATTACGATCGATCTTCACGCGCCGGCGATCCAGGGCTTCTTCAATATCCCAGTGGATCATCTGACGGGCCTTGATCTGATCAGTGATTATTTGAAATCGAAGAACATTAAGAATCCGATTGTAGTATCTCCGGATGCCGGCCGCGCCTCGACTGCCGAGAAGCTGGCTAACTATCTGGATGCTCCGTTCGCGATTATGATTAAGAAACGTCCGGCACATAACGAATCGGTTATTACACATGTTATCGGTGACGTAGAAGGCCAGACTCCAATAATTATCGAGGACTTGATTGATACGGGCACGACAATCGTCAATGTTGTGGAAGGTCTTAAAGAACGCGGCGCTGAAGATGTGTACGTGTGTGCAACGCACCCGCTCTTCTCCGGCCCTGCTGTGCAGCGATTAGACCATCCGAATATTAAAGAAGTCGTGGTAACAGACTCTATTGCGCTGCCGGAGAACTGCTCCGACCGCTTCACCGTACTGTCTGTAGCGCCAATCTTAGCCGAAACGACGCGCATTATTATTGAGGGCGGCTCCATCAGCACGCTCTTTAAAAATGCCGGAATCTAGGCGACATACGGCCTGTACGTAAGGCCAAACTCCGAAATCGCGGGCGAATGCCCGCGATTTCCCACATATTCTTTCGTGTAAGGATAGGCCGCGCTATGGTATAATCGTAGAATATTTGTTTGTACCGGGGAGGTGCCTTTTGTTATGAAAGAAAAGAAAATTGCGGTAGCCAGCCACAGCACGAAAGTCATTCCGATTCAATGGGACGCAACGTTCTTCTTCGAGCGAGCGGTTCGGTCGATGGATCGTTATCATTATGACAAGGCACTGAAGTATTTCCGCCGCGCGGCCGAGTATGAACCGGATAATCCGGTGAATCACTGCAATATGGCCGGCATTTTGTCAGAAATGGGCAATTACGAGGAATCGAATCGAATCTTGTCGTCCATTGTGAACGAGCTCGATCCGGAGATGACGGAATGCCATTTCTATATGGCGAACAACTTCGCCAACATGGAGAATTACGAAGCGGCTGAGGATTCACTCGTACGCTACCTGGAGGAAGATCCCGAGGGCCAGTTTCTCGATGAAGCCGAAGAGATGATGGAGCTGCTCCAATTTGAATTGGAGCGTCCGATGAAACTGGCGTATATTAAGGCGCGCGAAGGATTCTTCGAGCATGACCGCGCGAGGTCCATGCTGGAAGAAGGCAAGTTTGTCGAGGCAGTGCGATTGCTAGAGAGTATTGTCGAGAAGAACGGCGAATTTCTTGCGGCTCGTAACAATCTGGCATTGGCTTACTACTATATGGGCATGTTCGACAAAGCGATGGTCACGATTCATCAGGTGCTGGACATTGAACCGGGTAACTTGCATGCGTTATGCAACCTGGCGATCTTCCATCAGCATGCCGGCGATCAGGAGCAGTTGAAACCGTTAGTGGAGCTGCTATGCAAAACCGTGCCGTTCCATCAGGAGCATGTGTTTAAGCTAGCTACCACAATGGGTATTCTAGGGGAACACGGCGAGGCGTACCGTCATTTCATACGTCTGCTTAAGGACAATGCGTTGAAGTCCGATCCGTGCCTCTACCACTACGCTGCCGTTGCGGCCTGCAATATGGGGCGTTACGAAGAGGCTAAGAAGCTCTGGCATCAGGTCAGCAAGCTGGACAGCGAATCGCATGTGCCGGGCTACTACCTGGAGCAGCTTTCGCTTATGGAGAAGGGGATGAATGCGGCGCCTACGAGCTACCATTATCATCTGCCCTTCGAAGAGCAGTTTAAGCTGTGGGAGAAATCGACCGAGGCGCTGCCTGATCATATGAAGCGGGATCCGCTTGTTCGCTCTTCGTTCTTCTGGGCGCTGCGCCATGGCGACAGACATACGAAGCTGCAGGTTATCCAAGCGCTTGGCATGATTGCGGACAATGAAGTGAAGGATGCGCTGCGTGATTTTATCGTGGAGCCGCAGGAAGATGACTATTTGAAACGAATTGCGATCTTCGTGCTTCGTTCCATCGGTGTACATGAATCTCTTAAAGCGGTGCTTGAGGGCAAAGAAACGGTTATCGAGCATAGCCGGATGCCTTCACGACTTCCGATTTGGGAGGATAAATGGCAATCGGTCCTTGAAGCTGCATTGATGCGGATGAACAAGCATTATGATCTCGTTCAGCAGCATGATTTACTGACGCTGTGGATCGAGTTTCTGTCGCGGATTTACCCCAATGTGCCGAAGCTTGGGAAAGTCGAAGGCTGGGCTGCTGCGCTGGAGTATTTGACGGCCAAAATGCACCGGAGAGAAATTTCGTACCACGAGGTATCTCAGCGGTACGGGACGTCGATAGCGACTGTAAGTAAATGTGCCAAACGCATTGATGAAATATGCGGAATTAAAGAAAAAATGAGAATGACATTCCCGGGACTTGCGGAAAGTCGCGACTAGGGGAGTCCGTGCTTAGGAGGTAACAACTGTGCATAAAGCAATTATTATCGGAACAGGCCCTGCAGGGCTGACAGCCGCGATCTACTTGGCTCGCGCGAACATGAACCCGCTTATTATTGAGGGTCCTGAGCCGGGTGGACAATTGACGACGACGACAGAGGTTGAGAACTTCCCGGGTTTCCCTGATGGCATTATGGGTCCGGACCTGATGGCCAATATGCGTAAGCAAGCGGAGCGCTTCGGCGCAGAGTTCCGCACAGGCTGGGTGAATTCGGTAGACACATCGAAGCGTCCGTTCACCCTTCAAGTTGAAGGCCAAGGCGAGCTTCAAGCAGAAGCCCTTATCATCTCAACAGGTGCTTCGGCTAAATACCTCGGTATTGCTAACGAACGCGAGAATGTTGGACGCGGCGTAAGCACTTGCGCAACCTGTGACGGATTCTTCTTCCGCGGCAAGAAAATTATCGTGGTCGGGGGCGGCGACTCTGCAATGGAAGAAGCAAACTTCTTGACTCGTTTCGCTTCGGAGGTTGTACTCGTTCACCGCCGCGCAGAAATGCGCGCTTCGAAGATCATGCAGGATCGCGCTCGCGAGAACAGCAAGATCACTTGGGCGCTTGATCGCACGCCGCTGGAAGTTGTCGCAAATGACATGGCTGTAACCGGCCTTAAAGTGCGTAACAACCAAACAGGCGAAGAGGAAGTTATCGAAACAAACGGTATCTTCGTAGCGATCGGCCACACGCCGAACACGAAGTTCCTCGGCGGCCAGCTGGAAACAGATGAGACAGGCTATTTGATCGTGAAGCCCGGTACATCGGAAACGAACATTCCCGGCATTTTCGCTTGCGGCGATGTTCAGGATAACAAGTACCGCCAAGCGATTACTGCTGCGGGAAGCGGTTGTATGGCAGCACTTGATTGCGAGAAATTCATTGAAGGTCATGCCGTGCATGACTGGAGTCAATCGTTATAAGGGCAAGCTGCAAGCTGCATGCTGCATCAAGAGTGTATCTGCACAAGTAAATGACGTATGGATGACGCTGTCCGTAGCAACGGACGGCGTCACTTCATGTTAGCGCGGTTGGGGCATTTTCATATCTCCTATTATCATTCCGAAGTCTTGCTCATTTCCCGCCGAGGCGGCAGCCGTTTCACCTTGAAAACAAGATTGTATAGGTTTCATTCTACACTCACCTTGTATTTCTTCGGAATGAAACGCACTGCGCCACCAATAGGATGGCGGCAGCCGTTTCACCTTGACCAGTTGGAAGCGTTCGCTTATAGTTTAGTTGGAACAGAAGTAACCCCAGATCCTTATATTATAGAGGTGGCCTATTATGTCTGAGAAAATAGTCGTTGGTGTAGATATTGGCGGTACAACAATTAAGGTTGGTATTTGCAGTATGGAAGGCGCATTGCTGCATACGTATGAAGGAGCAACGGAAGTTGAGAAAGGCTCTGACGCCGTTTGCTCGAATATCGCTGATTATGCCAAGCTGATCGTCGAACAGTCCCCGTATTCGTGGGAGCAAGTAGAAGGCGTAGGCATCGGTATCGCCGGTTTCCTCGATATCCCGAACGGGATCGTGAAGCAGTCGGTTAATCTGTTCTTTGATCATGTTCCACTGAAAGCCATTCTTGAAGAGAAGCTTGGCAAAAAAGTACTAGTCAATAATGACGCAAACGTTGCAGCACTTGGCGAAGCATGGGCAGGAGCAGGCCGTAACATCTCGGATTGCGTATGCTACACACTTGGAACGGGTGTTGGCGGCGGTGTAATTATAAACGGTAAAATCGTAGAAGGTTTCGCTGGTATGGCCGGCGAGCTTGGACATATTCCAATCGTGCCGGATCTGGAAGCCATTCAATGCGGCTGCGGCAGAATGGGCTGCTTGGAGACTGTTTCTTCGGCAACGGGCATTATCCGTATGGCGAAAGATGCTGTCGAACGCGGAGACCGTACTTCGCTGTCGTTCGTACCGAACATTATGGCGAAGGATGTCGTAGATGCGGCTAAAGCCGGCGATGAAGTGGCAGCTCGTATCGTAGCTCGCGCAGCTCATTACTTGGGCAAGTCGATGGCTACCGTAGCGGTTGTTCTGAATCCGCAGCGTTTCATCATCGGCGGCGGCGTATCCAAAGCAGGCGAATTCTTGTTTGAACAAATTCGTGAAGCATTCAAGAAATCAGCACCTGAGATGGCGCAAGAAGGCGTCGAAATCGTACCGGCTATTCTTGGTAACGATGCAGGCGTTGTCGGTGCAGCAGGTCTAATCATTCGCGCGTAGAAAGTCATGGTAGACGGTGGGAGGGATTGAGTGTGGAAGCGGGAACAGCGATGGCAAAGCTAGTCATCATTACAGGCATGTCCGGTGCTGGTAAAACGATTGCGGTACAAAGCCTGGAGGATCTCGGATTTTTCTGCGTAGATAATCTTCCGCCGGTGCTCATTCCGAAGTTTGCGGAGCTCATAGAACAGTCTAATGGCAAAATCGGTAAGGTCGCACTCGTCATTGATTTACGAGGACGCGAGTTTTTCACGGCGTTGTCAGAGTCGCTGAACTATATGAAAGAGCACTACACGATTGGGTATGAAATTCTCTTCCTGGATGCAACGGATGGCGTGCTTGTGCAGCGCTATAAGGAAAGCCGCCGACTTCATCCGCTGGCTCCGGAAGGCTTGCCTCTGGAAGGCATTAAGCTGGAAAGACGCATTCTTGAGGATCTGAAAGGCTGGGCAACGCAGGTTATCGATACAAGCAACCTGAAGCCGGCTCAGCTGAAGGAACGAATCATGTCTCGCTTCACAAACTCGGATCTCAATACAATCTCTATCAATGTCACTTCATTTGGATTCAAGTATGGAATCCCAATCGATGCCGATCTCATATATGATGTTCGTTTTCTCCCGAATCCACACTATGTCGATCATTTGCGCCCCAATACAGGGCAAGATCCCGAAGTGTTCGAGTATGTGATGAAATGGCCGGAAACGCAGGCATTCCTCACGAAGCTGCTCGATATGCTGCAGTTTCTTATCCCCCTCTATCGGAAAGAAGGCAAGAGCCAGGTTGTTATCGGGATAGGTTGTACGGGCGGCAAACACCGTTCGGTCGCCATTGCCGAATATCTAGGGCGAATGCTTGGCAGCAGTGATACAGAGCTCGTTCGAGTCAGTCATCGAGATTCAGATCGTGATCGGAGCTGAGGTAAGCGTGGCAGAACGGAGAAAAGAACAGAAGCCCCGAATTGTTGTTATCGGCGGGGGCACAGGACTGTCGGTCATGCTGCGTGGATTGAAAGAGAAGCCGCTTGATATTACGGCCATCGTAACGGTGGCCGATGATGGCGGAAGCTCCGGTATTCTGCGCAATGAACTGCAGATGCCGCCTCCGGGTGATATCCGCAACGTGTTGATTGCCCTTGCTGACGTCGAGCCGCTTCTCTCCGATTTGCTGCAATACCGGTTTAATTCCGGTAACGGCCTTGCGGGTCACAGCTTAGGCAACTTGATGCTTGCGGCAATGACCGACATATCCGGCGATTTCGTGTCCGGCGTTCGGATGCTCAGCAAAGTGCTTGCGGTTCGCGGACGTGTGCTGCCGGCAGCAGGTGAAGCGATTGTGCTGAAGGCGGAGACGGTGGACGGCACGATTATTACGGGCGAGTCTAACATTCCGAAGGCGGGCCAAGCGATCAAGCGGGTCTTTATCGAACCGGCAGATGTCGAGCCGCTCGAGGAAGCCGTTGAGGCAATCCGCGAAGCCGATGCGATCTTGATCGGTCCGGGCAGTCTTTATACGAGTATTATCCCGAATTTGCTGGTGCCTAAGCTGGCTCAAGCAATCGTCGATTCCAATGCGGTGAAGATGTTCGTTTGCAACGTCATGACGCAGCCGGGAGAAACGGATAATTATTCGGTAAGCGACCATTTGGCTGCGGTACATGCGCATATCGGTCATCATCTGTTCGATTATGTCATCGTCAATGACGGCGAGATTCCCGAGCAGGTGCAAAATAAGTACGCCGAACGAGGTGCGAAAGCCGTGCATCTTGATCTCGAAGAAGTGAAACGGCGCGGGTATGAAGTTATTGCGGACCGGCTCGTACTGTTTCGCACGTATTTACGTCATGATGCAGCAAGGTTAAGTCATCATATTTATCAGCTTGTGGAAAACTGGATGGAACGAAAGAGGTGAGTTACATTGTCTTTTGCGGGACAAACCAAAAAAGAATTGACGCTCATCGAAGCCGATCCGTGCTGTGAGAAGGCGGAGCTCTCTGCACTGATTCGAATGAACGGCTCGGTTTCGTTGTCGAGCCGAAAGGTAATACTCGATATATCGACGGAAAATGCGGCGATCGCCAGACGGATCTATTCGCTCATCAAGAAACAGTTCGCCGTTCATACGGAGCTGCTCGTTCGCAAGAAGATGAGATTGAAGAAGAACAACGTCTATATCGTGCGGATTCCGGCCAGAGTGCAAGAGATATTGAGTGATCTCAAAATTGTCTCCGAGGGCTTTATGTTTAATCAGGGCATCGACAGGGACATCATTCGCAAGTCATGCTGCAAACGTTCCTACTTGCGCGGTGCGTTCCTGGCCGGGGGTTCCGTAAATAACCCGGAAGGATCGTCCTACCACCTGGAGATAGCCACTATGTATGAAGAGCACTGTCAAGCGCTCGTGGAGCTGGCGAATAAGTTTGAATTGAATGCCCGCTGCATCGAACGTAAGAAAGGGTTCATCTTCTACATGAAAGAGGGCGAGAAAATTATCGAGCTTCTCAGCATCATCGGTGCTCATCAAGCGCTCTTCAAATTCGAGGATGTTCGCATCATGCGCGATATGCGAAATTCCGTTAACCGTATCGTCAACTGCGAGACGGCGAATTTGAACAAAACGATTGGTGCGGCCGTGAGGCAGATCGATAATATCAAGCTGCTCGAGCGCGAGGTGGGGCTGGATACATTGCCTGATAAGCTTCGCGAGGTGGCGAATATACGCCTGCTGCATCCGGATTTGAATTTAACGGAAGTCGGCGAAATGCTCAAGGGCAAGGTGAGCAAGTCCGGTGTGAACCACCGTTTGCGTAAAATCGACGAGTTGGCCGAAAAATTAAGGAACGGTTAAGCAGAAGGCTAGTGTAGACTTTAGAAAAGTGATATAATAGCGAGTAAAATGACTTGGTGCAAATGATCGCAGGATTGAATTTCGTATAGGGGGTAAGGTTTCCATGACAAGGCATCCGGTTGTCGTTCGACTGAAGACAGGTCTTCATGCAAGACCGGCCGCACTTTTTGTTCAGGAAGCGAACAAGTTTTCTTCCGAGGTGTTCGTAGAGAAAGACGATAAAAAAGTGAACGCAAAATCGATTATGGGTATTATGAGTCTCGCTATCAGCTCAGGTACTGAGGTTACAATAAGCGCGGAAGGTTCCGACGCCGATCAAGCTGTAACCGCTTTAGTCAACCTGGTTAGCAAGGAAGAGCTTGAAAACCAATAATCAGACATAAACGACTCGAAGAAGCTCCCTATTGGGGGTTTTTTCTATTTTTTGGACCATTTTTTGGCTGGATAGCGCAACAAAGCATTAGAGCACAGCGTCTGAGTAGATAGAACCAAATATGAAGATTGAAGGGGGCTGAACGTGATGGTGAAGTGTAAATCCAAATGGCTGATGGTACCTGTACTGGCACTGGCGGTTGGCGTTGGGGCAATGTTTGGGGCAAGCGGTCATGGCAGCAATGAGGTGTATGCGGTGGATAATGGGACCATTGTACAGAAAAGCACGATTACGGTAGCGGGAACAGGCAAGCTGGAAGCGGCACCGGATGTGGCGTACCTAAGCGTGGCGGTAGAAGCGCGTGCGGCTACGGCAAAGGAAGCACAGTCAAAGAATGCGACGCAGTTCGCAGGCTTGAAGAAAGTGCTGTTCGATACGTACAAGATGAATGCCAAGGATGTGAAGACGGTAGGATTCTATGTGCAACCGGAATATGAATACAACAGCAAAGACGGTACAAGCAAAATCAAAGGTTACCTGTCCGTGCATAACATTCAAATTACAACGCGCGACTTGGGCGGCATCGGCAAATTGCTGGATGATCTATCCGCGAATGGCGCTAACCGGGTAGACGGAATTCAGTTCAATACAGAGAAGCAAGAGCAATATGAAATTCAAGCGCTTGAGAAAGCGATGACGAACGCCAAAGCAAAAGCGGCAGCGCTTGCGAAAGCGGCTGGCAAGCAAGTGAAGGAAGTCATCAGCATCTCGCAAAATGGCATGAACAGCGGGCCGATTTATTATGGACGTGATCAGATGGCTCCGGAAGCGGCAGGAATGGCAGATAAAGCGGTAACGAGTGTGCAAACCGGTGTCATTAATGTATCTGCGGATGTTACAGTCGTCTATGAAATGCAATAACAACACGGCAGTTGATTAGCAAAAAAATAAGGCAGACCACTCTCCGGCCGGAGAAGGGTCTGCCTTATATGTTGAACTGGCAGTAATGCTGTCTGCAAGGCGGGTTAGGCTAATGATTTGCGATCATCGGCAGTGGACAAACCGCGCTGCTCAATAGCATGTTCAATCAGTGCAATAAACTCTTCGGATAAGCGCATCGCTCTGGCTTCATGATACACTTCAATTAAGTGAGTATCGCTAAGTGGACGCAACAGGAGAGACTTGTCCTGCATAGGCAAGAAGAGATGTTGATTATCTGTGTCCGTTGGGGCATGCTGAAAATTAGGCTCATACGATGGCGTGTAGGAAGTGTAGACGCTGCCAGAATCACTGGATCGAATGAAATTTCGCACGCTTGCGAATGGGTTCGTAAGTTTCATGCGTGTGCAACTCCGTTTATATTAGATTTCCGAAACGTAACCTAAGTGACGGTGGATATGGAATCATTTAGTACATCTTATCATGATTTTATGGAGCAGTCCGCACCCATTCAGCGCTTCAAATTGTCATTGACAGACCAAGTGAACTGTGGTAATCAAGAGGTCGTGAAAGATAAAAAGAGCGTTAATCCCGCGAAGGATTAACGCTCTTTCTTAGTTTAATACATGATGGCTTACAATTTCTCGATTACCTTGTCGACGAGGCCGTAAGCTGCCGCTTCTGCAGCGGACATGAAGTAATCGCGGTCGGTGTCGCGCTCGATCTTCTCGAGCGTTTGACCGGTATTCTCCACCAAAATCCGGTTCAGCGTATCGCGAGTCTTCAAGATGTGCTTCGCACGGATCTCGATATCGCTTGCTTGACCTTGCGCGCCGCCAAGCGGCTGATGAATCATCACTTCGCTGTTCGGAAGCGCGTAACGCTTGCCCTTGGCACCGGCTGCAAGCAAGAATGCGCCCATCGAAGCGGCCATGCCCACGCAAATGGTGGAAACAGACGGTTTAATGAAATTCATCGTATCGAAAATGGCGAGACCTGCAGAGACCGAACCGCCAGGGCTGTTGATGTAAAGCGAGATGTCCTTATCCGGATCGTCGGCTGCAAGGAACAATAGCTGCGCGATAATGGAGTTAGCCACCATATCGTTGACAGGCGTGCCTAGGAATACAATTCGATCCTTCAGCAAACGGGAGTAAATGTCGTATGCGCGTTCGCCGCGGTTGTTCGATTCGATAACCATTGGTACGAAACTCATCGTAAGTCCCTCCTCTAGAACATTCAGATAGTGGTGAAACACAGATGCAGCAGTCGGAGCGGTAATAGCACCCTCGATTGTTGAACTGCTAATAAATTCATCATAACGGATTACGAATTAAAAGTCAAAGATGGTCAAATTATCTGCAAACAAGCTAAGCAGACAGAAATGAAGGTTACATTCGCGCAGAATTGGGGATGCTGTTTGAGGTGAGCTTTCTGCCCGGAACATGAAGAAGGACCCTCCGATCAATCGGAAGGTCCTTCATTATGAGTCGTTCATTATTGATATAATGGCGCGCCCGCGAGGAATTGAACCTCGATCTCAGGCTCCGGAGGCCTACGTCATATCCATTGGACCACGGGCGCAAAGTGACAGCGAAGATAAGTATATGTGATTAAGGAAAGAAAAGCAAGATCATTAGATAAATTAATTTTGTGCAAATCGTGTCAGTAAACGGTTTCATTAGGCAAACTGATCTTGCCCCTGTCTTCAGTTTGGGTTACAATAGGTGTGGGACTTAAAATGAGCATATGGGACGAAAAGCGTCCCTGCCAATGTCCTAAGAGATATGAAAGCCTCTCTCTGCAACAGGAGTTGATGTTGGAAGATGCAATCTCTCATCGAAATACAGCAGCAGCTTCTGCCAGACTTACTGATCGTCATGAGGAAAAGGTATCTTATTCTCCGTCAGGTCATGCTCTCGGATATGATCGGTCGGCGCACGTTGGCAGCTTCACTCGATATGACAGAGCGGGTGCTGCGCGCGGAAACGGATTTTCTCAAAGCACAGGAGCTTCTCCTCATTGATGCTGCAGGAATGCGGATCAGTGATGCAGGCAAACGGCTGCTTGAGGATATGGAGCCTTTCTACAAAGCGATGTTCGGATTGTCGGAGCTGGAAGAGAGAATTCGCAAGCATTTTGGTTTAAAGCAGGTTGTTATCGTCTCCGGCGATTCCGATGCTTCCCCTCACACCAAGCGGGAGCTGGGCCGAGCAGGATGCGCGGTGCTGAGCAAAGCGATGAAGAACGACGATGTCGTTGCCGTAACCGGCGGATCGACATTGGCGCAAGTCGCCAATCAGCTGACTGTGCAAACACCGCTCAAAGGCAATTGGTTCGTACCGGCGCGTGGCGGACTTGGCGAAAGCTTGGACTACCAAGCTAATACGATTGTTTCGACAATGGCTAAGCGAACAGGTGCGCAATACCGGATGCTCCATGTACCGGATCACTTGGGCGAGGAAGCGTACACCTCCTTGATGCAGGAACCTAACGTGAGGGAGATTGTGGAAGTTATTCGCAAAGCCCGCATCGTCATTCACGGGATCGGGGACGCTATGGTAATGGCTCGTCGCAGACGCGTGGATGCGGCAGTTGTCGACGCACTCAAGGCAGAAGGAGCGCTTGCGGAATCATTCGGGTACTATTTTGACCGAAGCGGTTCTGTCGTTCATAAGATGCTCACTGCAGGTCTTCGAATCGAAGACATTATGGATACTGAGGTTGTCATCGCGATTGCGGGCGGCCGCAGTAAAGGTGAAGCAATCGCAGCAGTGATGCGCTTTGGACATGATGATGTACTCGTCACCGACGAGGCAGCTGCCCTTGAAATCGCAGCGATCATCGATCAGGAAGAATAAGTGTTGTGATCTTGACGAGTGGACCGCCGGAAACCGGTGTCCAACGCCTCGTCTTGAGATAAATGAAATTATGCCTAGGAGGAAACTAAAATGGTAAAAGTTGGTATTAACGGATTTGGTCGTATCGGCCGTAACGTGTTCCGCGCAGCATTGAACAACCCGAATGTACAAGTGGTGGCTGTTAACGATTTGACAGACACAAATACTTTGGCTCACCTGCTTAAATATGACACTACTCATGGCAAGCTTGAAGGTACTGTAGAAGCTAAAGAAGGCGCGCTGATCGTAAATGGCCGTGAAATCAAGGTTTTTGCTGAACGTAACCCTGAGAACCTTCCATGGGCTTCCGTAGGCGCTGAAATCGTTGTTGAATCCACAGGTATTTTCACAGCGAAAGAGAAAGCCGAGCTTCACTTGAAAGGCGGCGCGAAGAAAGTTATCATCTCCGCTCCTGCTACTAACGAAGACATCACAATCGTAATGGGCGTTAACGAAGATAAATACGATGCTTCCGCTCACACAATCATCTCCAACGCATCTTGCACAACGAACTGCCTTGCTCCATTCGCTAAAGTAATCAACGACAAGTTCGGTATCGTAAAAGGTATGATGACTACAATTCACTCGTACACTAACGATCAATCCGTATTGGACGTTCCACATAAAGACCTGCGCCGTGCTCGCGCCGCTGCAGAAAACATCATTCCTTCTTCCACAGGCGCTGCTAAAGCAGTATCCCTTGTACTGCCTGAGTTGAAAGGCAAACTGAACGGTATGGCTATGCGTGTTCCTACGCCAAACGTTTCCGTAACTGACCTGGTTGCTGAATTGAAAGTTAACGTAACGGTTGACGAAGTAAACGCAGCATTGAAAGATGCAGCTGAAACTTCCCTTAAAGGCATCATGAACTACTCCGATGAGCCGCTTGTATCGAGCGACTACAACAGCGACCCGGCTTCCTCCACAATCGACGCTTTGTCGACTATGGTTGTTGAAGGCAACATGGTAAAAGTGATTTCTTGGTACGACAACGAGTGGGGCTACTCCAACCGTGTAGTTGACCTTGCTGCTTACATCGCTTCCAAAGGTCTGTAAGACATCCCCCTAGAAGGACGATCCCCCTAAGTCCCCCTTAAAAAGGGGATTCCGAGGGTCCCCCTCTGGACACCCAATATTTGTCGAAGGAGCTGCTTGTGGCAGCTCCTTCGCGATAGTTTGCGGGTGCTCGCCATACGACCATTGAGTTCCGCTTCATTAAGCGGAACTCGGGATCGTAAGCTTTCATGCGGCGCTCCCTAACTCAGAGTTCAAGTTCAAGAGACTTAACGCATCGGCGCTTCCCTTTGGGAAGCTGATGCTCGTTTTAGAAGCGGTTGCCCGTTGCAACCTGCTAAGAGCCGGTTTCCCTGCGGGAAACTAGAGCAAACATATATAGATATAAACCCGCAACAGACTGCGGGATGGATAGCAAGCGGAGAATTTAAATATACTTAAGACCTTTATCATGGGGTTCCCGGGAGGATTTCACTAATGAACAAGAAGAGTGTGCGTGACGTTGAAGTAGCCGGTAAACGTGTATTTGTTCGTGTGGATTTTAACGTACCAATGGAGAACGGTGCGATTACGGATGATACGCGTATTCGCGAGACGCTGCCTACCATCAAGTATCTGATCGAGAACGGTGCGAAAGTGATTTTGGCGAGCCACCTGGGACGTCCAAAAGGTCAAGTCGTTGAAGGCATGCGTCTGACTGAAGCCGGCATTCGTTTGTCGCAATTGCTCGGCAAGCCGGTTGTTAAAACAGACGAAGCTGTCGGCGAATCTGTTAAAGCACAGGTAGCTGCTCTTAATGAAGGCGACGTGCTCTTGCTGGAGAACGTTCGTTTCTACGAGGGTGAAGAGAAGAACGATCCGGAATTGGCGAAAGCTTTTGCCGAGTTGGCGGATCTGTTCGTAAATGATGCTTTCGGCGCTGCTCACCGCGCTCATGCATCGACTGAAGGCATCGCACACTATCTGCCGGCTGTATCCGGTCTTCTGATGGAGAAAGAGCTGGACGTGCTGGGCCGCGCACTCTTGAAACCAGAGCGTCCGTTCACGGCGATCGTAGGCGGTTCTAAAGTAAAAGATAAAATCGACGTGATCAACAAAATGATCGAAATCGCAGATAACATCATCATCGGCGGCGGTCTTTCCTATACGTTCTTCAAAGCACAAGGCCATGAAATCGGCCAATCGCTCTGCGACAACTCCAAGCTTGACCTGGCGCTTGAGTTTATCGAGAAAGCCAAATCGATGGGCAAGCAGTTCCTGCTGCCGGTTGATATTGTTGTAACAGACGAGTTCAGCGCAAAAGCAAACACGAAAATCGTTGATGTTGACGGCATCCCGGCTGAATGGGAAGGCATCGACATCGGACCGAAAACGCGTGAGCTGTATGCGGATGTAATCAAGAACTCCAAGCTGGTTGTATGGAACGGGCCGATGGGCGTATTTGAAATCGAGCCATTCTCCCACGGTACACGTGCCGTTGCAGCGGCTTGCGCAGATACAGCGGCTTACACCGTTATCGGCGGCGGCGATTCCGCGGCGGCTGCTGAGAAGTTCGGTCTGGCTGACAAGATGGACCACATCTCCACGGGCGGCGGCGCATCGCTGGAATTCATGGAAGGCAAGGCGCTTCCGGGCGTTGTTGCACTGAACGATAAGTAAGGATAAGGGGCGAATAACGATGCGTAAACCAATTATTGCAGGCAACTGGAAAATGTTCAAAACGGTTTCTGAAGCGACTGCATTCTTCGCAGACGTTAAAGGCAAAGCAGAGGTTGACGGTGTAGAAACGGTCATCTGCGCGCCATTCACAACACTGCCTGCGCTTGCAGAAGCGGCTAAAGGAACTTCAATCGCGATCGGCGCACAAAACGTCCACTTCGAGGACAACGGCGCATTCACGGGCGAAATCAGTGGCGTTATGCTGAAAGACCTCGGCGTTCAATATGTGATTATCGGTCACTCGGAGCGCCGCGCATATTTTGCGGAATCCGATGAGATTGTAAATAAGAAAGTTCATGCTGCATTCAAACACGGCCTGACGCCAATCGTTTGCGTAGGCGAGAAGCTGGAAGAGCGCGAAGCAGAGCAAACCAAATCGGTTTGTAAAGTTCAAACGGAAGCAGCTTTCCAAGGTCTGTCCGCTGCACAAGCTGCAGAAGTAGTTGTTGCGTATGAGCCTATCTGGGCGATCGGTACAGGAAAATCCTCGACTTCGGCTGATGCAGAAGACGTGATCGCGTTCATCCGCGATGTTATCGCCGGACTGTACGATGCAGCAACGGCTAACGCCGTTCGCATTCAATACGGCGGCAGCGTAAAACCGAACAACGTAAGCGAATATCTGGGTCAATCCAATATCGACGGCGCTTTGGTTGGCGGTGCAAGCTTAGAGCCTGCTTCCTTCATCGCACTTGTCGAGGGGGCGAAGTAAGATGACAGCTCCGGTTGCACTCATTATTTTGGACGGATTCGGTTTGCGCAACGATGTTACCGGCAATGCGGTTGCACAAGCGAATAAACCCAATTACGACCGCTACTGGAATTCCTATCCGCACACGACATTAACGGCGTGCGGAGAGGCGGTAGGCTTGCCGGAAGGACAAATGGGCAACTCCGAAGTTGGCCATTTGAACATCGGCGCAGGCCGCGTCGTCTATCAAGACCTGACACGCATCAGCAAGTCGATCCGCGACGGTGAATTCTTCGACAACGAGACGTTGATGGGCGCCATCCGTCACGTGAAGGAAAGCGGCAAGAAGCTGCATTTGTACGGCCTGCTGTCTGACGGCGGCGTACACAGCCATATTGCTCACTTGTTTGCACTGCTTGAGCTTGCGAAGAAGGAAGAAATCGAGGAAGTATACATCCATGCGTTCTTGGACGGCCGCGACGTATCGCCGGACAGCGCGAAGGGGTACCTCGAGCAATTAACAGCCAAAATCGCAGAAATCGGCGTAGGCAAAATTGCGACTGTACAAGGTCGTTACTACGCGATGGATCGTGATAAACGCTGGGAGCGGACCGAGAAATCGTACCGCGCAATGGTTTACGGAGATGGCCCGCAATATACGGATCCGATCCAAGCCGTTGTGGAATCCTATGAGAAATCAGTCTATGACGAGTTCGTCATGCCGACTGTGATCGTGAAAGAAGACGGCAGCCCGGTTGGCGTCGTGGAGTCCGAAGATGCGGTTATTTTCTTCAACTTTCGTCCTGACCGTGCGATTCAGCTGTCGCAAGTGTTTACAAACAGCGACTTCCGTGGTTTTGACCGCGGTCCGAAAGCGCCGGAGAATCTGTATTTTGTCTGTTTGACACTATTCAGTGAAACCGTTGGCGGTTTCGTTGCGTATAAGCCGAAGAATCTCGATAACACGCTGGGTGAGGTGCTCGTGCAGAATGGGAAGCGTCAGCTTCGCATCGCAGAGACAGAGAAGTACCCGCATGTTACGTTCTTCTTCAGCGGCGGTCGTGACGCAGAGCTTCCGGGCGAGACGCGTATTCTGATTCCTTCTCCGAAGGTAGCCACTTACGATCTTCAACCGGAAATGAGCGCGTATGAAGTAGCGGCTGCAGCAGTGAAAGAAATCGAAGCAGAGCGTCAAGATGTGATCATCTTGAACTTCGCAAACCCGGATATGGTGGGTCACTCCGGTATGCTTGAGCCGACGATCAAAGCGGTTGAAGCGACTGACGAGTGTCTGGGTCAAGTAGTGGAAGCGGTGCTGGCTAAAGGCGGCGTATGTCTGATTACGGCTGACCACGGCAATGCTGATATGGTGATTGATGAGAACGGTCGTCCGTTCACAGCCCATACGACAAATCCGGTTCCATTCATCGTCACGAAGCAAGTTGGACCTCTTCGTGAAGGCGGCATCCTCGCGGATATCGCGCCGACGATTCTGTCTCTTGCAGGTCTTCCGAAGCCGGCCGAGATGACAGGAACATCGCTAGTGCAAGGTTAGGAACGGGAACTGAAAAAATGTCTAGGCTCGTTTACTATATTCATTCATGCGTTTAATGATTAATGTCGATAAATGGGTATAAGAATCAATCAAAATTAAAGGAGTGTTTTCGAACATGTCTATCATTACTGACGTTTATGCACGCGAAGTACTTGATTCCCGCGGTAACCCTACCGTTGAAGTTGAGGTTATGCTGGAGTCCGGCGGCAAAGGCCGCGCAATCGTTCCATCCGGTGCTTCCACAGGCGCTTACGAGGCTGTTGAGCTTCGTGACGGCGACAAATCCCGTTACCTCGGTAAAGGCGTTCTGACAGCTGTAGAGAACGTAAACACAATCATCGCTCCTGAAATCATCGGTCTGGATTCGCTTGATCAAGTATTGATCGACCGTAAAATGATCCAGCTTGACGGCACGCACAACAAAGGCAAATTGGGTGCCAACGCAATTCTTGCCGTATCCATGGCTTGTGCACGCGCAGCAGCTGACGCGCTTGATGTACCTCTTTACACATACCTTGGCGGATTCAACGCGAAAACACTGCCGGTTCCAATGATGAACATCGTTAACGGCGGCGAGCACGCTGACAACAACATCGACGTTCAAGAGTTCATGGTTCTGCCGGTTGGCGCAGAAAGCTTCAAAGAAGCGCTTCGCATCGGTACTGAAATCTTCCACAACCTGAAATCGGTTCTGAAAGATAAAGGCCTGAACACAGCAGTAGGCGACGAAGGCGGTTTCGCACCGAACCTTGGTTCCAACGAAGAAGCAATCACGACAATCATCTCCGCTATCGAGCGCGCAGGCTACAAGCCGGGCGTTGACGTATTCCTCGGTATGGACGTTGCTTCCACTGAGTTCTATAAAGACGGCAAATACCACCTTGAAGGCGAAGGCCGCTCGTTCACTTCCGCTGAGTTCGTGGACCTGCTTGCTTCGTGGGTTGAGAAGTACCCAATCATCACAATCGAAGACGGCTGTTCCGAAGACGATTGGGAAGGTTGGAAATTGCTCACTGACAAATTGGGCGGCAAAGTCCAACTCGTTGGCGATGACCTGTTCGTAACGAACACAGAGCGTCTGTCCGACGGTATCGATAAAGGCGTAGGTAACTCCATCTTGGTTAAAGTAAACCAAATCGGTTCCTTGACTGAAACATTCGATGCCATCGAAATGGCAAAACGCGCTGGCTACACAGCTGTAATCTCCCACCGTTCCGGTGAGTCCGAAGACAGCACAATTGCAGACATCGCAGTAGCGACAAATGCAGGCCAAATCAAAACAGGCGCTCCGTCCCGTACGGACCGCGTTGCGAAATACAACCAATTGCTTCGCATTGAAGATCAATTGGGTTCGACTGCACAATACGCAGGCAAAAGCGCATTTTACAACCTTAAAAACTTTAAATAAGTCGATAAGGAAAAAGGCCTAAAGCCAAAATGACATAAGAGTGTCCCAAAAGGTGAGGTAGTTTCAACCTAGGCATTCGCTATAATTAGGGAGAGATGACAGGGCGCAAGACCTGTTGCTCTCCCTTTTGTGTTGGAAAGAGCAGGAAAAGACGAACAAAAAACTATAGAGCTATGAGGTGGAAGCATTGGCTAAACCGGTTGTTGGCTTACAGTTGTATACGCTTCGTGATCAAACGGAGAAGGATTTCATCGGTACGATTCGCAAAGTAGCGGAAATGGGCTATAAAGCAGTAGAATTTGCAGGCTACTTCAACACTCCTGCGAAGGAATTGAAAGCCTTGTTGGACGAGCTTAATTTGCAAGCGCCTTCAGCGCATGTTGGTCTTAACTTCGGTGAGCCTGAGAAAATCGAAGCCGATCTGGCAAAGCAAATTGAATACGCCAAAGAAATCGGCCTTCAATATATCGTGACGCCATGGGCGCCGCTGCCTGAGAACCCGACGGCAGAAGATGTGAACAAGCTTGCAGACATTCTGGCTGCAGCCGGTAAGCAAGTATCGGAAGCGGGACTTATCTACGGCTATCATAATCATGATTTCGAATTCAAGCTGGTGGACGGCAAGCCGGTCATTGACCTGCTGCTGGAGAAAGTCCCTGCAGAATACCTCATAGCTGAATTTGATTTCGGCTGGGTACACATGGGCGGACAGAATCCGGTCGATTATGCAAACCGTTATGCGGGCCGTTTGCCTTTGGCGCACTTTAAAGATTTTGGCCAAGGCCGCAGCGACACCGAGGTGGGCAAAGGGATCGTGAATTTGAAAGGCGTTCTGGATGTGGCCGAGCAATCGGGCATTCAATACATTTTCGTGGAACAAGAGCAGTTCGTTTCTTCGTCGCTGGAGAGCGCGAAGATCAGCCTTGATTTCTTCCGCGAGAACGGCTATCTATAAGCGATCAATGAGAAAGGCTCTGCGGTTCCCGTTTAGGGGACTGCGGAGCCTTTTTTGGCATGGTGCTAAATAAACCGAGAAAGCTTGCGGAATTGGCCCGGAGGCACACCGGTGTGCTGTTTAAACCATTTCGTAAAGTTGTGGATGGAACCGGCTTGAAGCTCATCGGCGATGGTAAGGAGCGAGAGCTCGGAATGGGCGAGCAGTTCCTTGGCAAGCGCCAGCTTACGGCTCATGAAATAATCGTAAGGGGTTGTTCCCAGCTGTGCGCGGAAGAGTCTTGCAATATGATCCGGATGGTAGGAGCTCCACTGTCCAAGCCAATTGTGGTTATAGCGTTCGCGTGCATGCTCGTCGCATTTGGCTGCGATTGCGCTAATGATAGGGGATAACGGCTGCTGACTGCTGCTTGTGCGAAGCTCCTCTTGCTTCATGGCAGCCAGCAGCTCCAGTAGAAGTCCGCGAAGAAGCGGAGCTGTATAAGCTCGCGATTCGGCACTGTAGCATTCTGCCAGACGGGCGAAGCGGGGCTCGAACCGTTCAATGGATAGCTGCCGCATATCTTGAAACAAGAGGCAGTCCTCCGATTGCGCGGCATTCCCAACCAGCATTCGGTTATCCTGTTTAGAATCTTGAGCCGGGTCGAATTTGGCGGTGTCGCGAATCTTAATCCCGGAGCTTCTCCCGGAGGCGATATGTTCTTCCCAGCTGAAATGCAAGCCGTATAAGAGAAACGGAGCAGCCTCATCGGCAATGAAGTGATGCACCGTATCCGGGCCGTAGTAAAACAAGTTCCCAGGGTGAGCATCATAAGGTTCCCCTTGAATGAAGGCCGTTCCACGACCGGCAGCAACGAAAATAAACTGATGCTCGTCGATGACCCTTGGACCGAAGGAAAAGCCCGGCAGACACTGCAGTTTATTGGCATACCACACGGCAGGCTGGAGCGACTGCCAGCTAATTGCGGGCAAGTGATCGTTGTTCATGATAGCTGCCTCCCTTTGCGGTCAGAATATCGTTCAGAGTTAAAAAGTCATCGGGTGCAAGCAAATACACCGCTTTCACCTAAGCATATAATGGAATTATAAAGTCGACAATCGACAAATTCCTAGTGGGATGAAAGGGCGGGATGGCGATGGATCCGGCGATTAAACCGGCAACACGGTCTTTTGAAGATGCGACACCTTTACTGGCGGCACCTGAGGAACTGAGACGTGAAGCGGAGAAGAAAGGGTATTTGTTCTTTAAACACTTCTTCACTCGAGAAGAAGTGACAGCGCTTCGGGGGCAGATGCTGAATGTCCTGCAGGAAGAAGGTTTGCTGGACCCTGCAGCGCCGCTGCTTGAGGGGATTGGCAATCAGCCGCTCATTGACGGAATGACGGTCGAAGAGCTGAACTGGAATGGAATCGGAACGACGCAGCAGGTCTATCATAAGGTGCAGAAGCTGGAATCCTTCCACGCTGTGGCTCATCATCCCAAGCTTATCGGGTTGTTCGACACATTGTTCGGAGAACGCACCTTCCCGCATCCCCGTAACATTGCCCGCATCATGCTGCCGAGCGACAAGCTGAACGTGACGCCGCCGCATCAGGATTTTCTCCATATTCAAGGCAGCTACAATACGTGGACCTGCTGGGCTCCGGTTGGCGACGTGCCTAAAGCTCTTGGCGGTTTGTCGGTACTTGAAGGCAGTCATGATACGGGATTGTTAGGCGTTACAGCGAATCCCGGTGCCGGAGGATTGGAGTCAATCCTGTGCGGGCTTGGTTATGAGTGGGCGGAGACGGACTATGAAGCGGGAGACATTTTGATTTTCCACAGCTTAACGGTGCATAAGGCGCTCGCCAACACCATCCCGGGACGGGTGCGGTTATCGCTTGATTTACGTTTCCAACCTGTCAGCCAGCCGATCGAGAACGCATCGCTGCTGCCGCATGGACCATTCGAGTGGGATGAATTGTACGAAGGCTGGACACGCGAGGAGCTGCAGTACTATTGGAAGAAGGAGCAGTTCACGTTCCTGCCGTTCAACGAGGAGATCCGCTGGCAGAAGGACAAAATCTGTTAGCTTGTATTAGCCACCTTGCTATGATACAATAATATTGCTGTTTCTAGGTCTTGTCTCCTTAGGCAAGGCACGGCAAACTTTAAATTTGCTCCTTGTGCGCAGGAGGTGGAACTATGGAAATCACTTTTAAAATTTTGCTTATCATTTTCTCCTTGGCTCTGATCTCAGTTGTACTTTTGCAAAAAGGGAAGAGCGCTGGGTTGTCGGGTGCTATTTCCGGCGGTGCTGAGCACCTGTTCGGTAAGACAAAAGCACGCGGCTTAGACCTGTTTTTACAGCGTATGACAATTGCAGTCGCAGCAGGCTTCTTCATTACTGCTCTGATTGTTGCGTACCTAGTTAAGGCGTAATGAAATAAGATGTACGGAAAGCGGGCTTAGGGCTCGCTTTTTTTGTTGCTTATCCAAACTGGAAAAAGTTTACTGAGTACATGCATCAGGCGAAAATTGTTGTTTTTGCCAGGCTGGCGCGGATGGTGGCCATACCTTTCGTGTATACTATATAGTATATGGCAATCTATCAACCGACTGCTGCATAAACGCTGATTGGTTTGAACGAACTTCTGGATCGTTCGGATTTCAGCATCAATGGGATTGACGGCATCGCGGTACATGAGTATGAGGTGAGAAGTTATGGTAACAGAGCAGCAGCTGCTGGAGTTTATGCGTGAGCAGGCGTACAAGCCGATGACCTACCAAGAGCTAGATAAGCAGCTGGGCGGAGAGGGAGACGCGGCATCGTTCCGCAATTTCCTGGTAGTCTTGAATGAGCTGGAGAATGAGGGCAAGATCGTACGGAATTCCAGCGACCGCTACGGGCTTCCGGAGCGGATGAATTTGGTGCGCGGACGAGTACAGGCGCATGCGAAAGGTTTTGCTTTCTTGATCCCTGAGGACAAGGGACATGGCGATGTTTACATCAACGCCAACGATTTGAAGAGTGCGATGAACGGCGATATCGTGCTCCTGCGCATCACTTCGAAGAGCGCATCCGGCGGTCGCATGGAAGGCGAAGTCGTGAAGATCATCGAGCGTGCCGTCACGCAAATTGTCGGAACATTTGATCATCATGAGTCGTACGGTTTCGTACTGCCCGATGATAAACGGATTAATCGGGATATTTTTATTCCACAAGGTCAATTCAAAGGTGCGGTAACCGGACAAAAGGTCGTCGTGCGCATCGTCTCCTATCCGGAAGGCCGTTCGGCTGCGGAAGGCGAGATCATTGAGGTGCTTGGTCATAAGGATGACCCGGGCATCGATATTCTGTCCATCATTCGGAAGCATCAGCTGCCCGAGAGCTTCCCTGATGACGTGATGGCGGAAGCCGAAGCGGCGCCGGATTCGATCACGGAGGATGAGATTGTACGTCAAGGCCGCCGCGATCTGCGCGATAAGGTCATCGTGACCATTGACGGTGAGGACGCCAAGGACCTTGATGATGCGGTCAATGTAGAACGGCTGGAGAACGGAAACTTTGTGCTGGGCGTTCATATTGCCGATGTCGGCTATTATGTGAAGGAAAACTCGGCGCTGGACCAAGAAGCGTACCGCCGCGGATGCAGCGTGTACTTGGTTGACCGCGTTATTCCGATGCTGCCCCACCGATTGTCGAACGGGATCTGTTCGTTGAATCCGAAGGTGGACCGGTTGACGCTCTCCTGCGAGATGGAGTTCGATGCAGCGACGCTTAAGCGCGTGCGCCATGATGTGTTCACGAGCGTGATTCGCACGAAAGAGCGGATGACGTATACGAACGTACGCAAAATCGTGGCCGACGAAGATCCCGAGGTTATGGAGCGTTATGCCGACCTGGTGCCGACGTTCAAACTGATGGAAGAGCTTGCGATGCGCTTGCGCGGCATGCGGATGAAGCGGGGCGCGATTGATTTTGACTTCATCGAGTCGAAGGTCATTGTGGACAGCGATGGCAAAGCGATCGACATCGTGAAACGCGAACGCTCCATTGCGGAGTCGATTATCGAAGAGTTCATGCTTGCGGCTAACGAAACGGTCGCGGAGCATTTCTATTGGCTGAAGGTGCCGTTCCTGTACCGGACGCATGATAATCCGGATCAAGAGAAGCTGCTGCATTTCGTGCAGTTTGCGGCTAACTTCGGGTATACGATTAAAGGCAAAGGCGGAAGCGTCATTCATCCGCGCGCGCTGCAGACCTTGCTTGAAGATGTGCGCGGCTCGAAGGAGCAAACGGTTATTTCGACGGTGATGCTGCGTTCGATGAAGCAGGCGAAGTACGATGCGGAAAGTCTCGGCCACTTCGGCCTTGCCGCCGAGTTCTATTCGCACTTCACGTCGCCGATTCGGCGTTATCCCGATCTTGTTATCCACCGCGTCATGCGCGAAGTCTTCGAGAACGGCGGCACGCTGACGGATGCCCGTCAGGAAGCGCTGACCGCGCGGATGCCGGATATCGCGCAGCAGTCGTCGGAGCGGGAACGTCTCGCCGTCGAAGCGGAGCGCGACACGGAGAAGCTGAAGAAATGCGAGTACATGCTGGATAAGGTCGGCGAGGAATTCGACGGCATCATCAGCAGCGTGACGAGCTTCGGCATCTTCGTGGAGCTGCCTAATACGGTCGAAGGGCTCATTCGTTTGAGCGAGCTCTCGGACGATTATTATCACTTCCACGAGCAGCACATGCTGCTGATCGGCGAACGGACGTCGAAGACGTTCCGCATCGGCGATGAGGTGCGCATCCGCGTGGAGCGGGTGAACATGGATGAGCATACCATTGATTTTGGGATGCTCGAGAATAAGAGCGCAGACGGTGCCGACCGTGCGCGCGAGTATGGGTTTGGCGGCCGCAGCGGAGCCGGCCGCGGTTCGCGCAGCGGCGGCGGAGGCCGCGAGCGTGGCGGTGCAGCCGCGCAGCGCAGCGCCAGCGGGCGCGGAGGCGCAGGCGCGCGCGAGGGCCGCGGAGGTGGCAGCGGCGCGCAGCGCGGCGGCGGTAGCGCGGCGGCGGCGCGCGAAGCGGCCGTTGGGCCGCGCGGACGCGGCCAGCGGCGCGGAGGCGCTGCGGCGGCGGAGCCGGGCGCGACGCGCAGCGGAGCGGGAGCGCCGCAGGCGCAGGAGCGCGGCGGCAGCGAGCGCGGCGGGCGCCGGCGCAAGGGCCGCGGCGGCGAAGCCGGGCGCAGCGGCGGAGCGGCGACGCAAGGCGCGGGAGTCGCGCCGGTGCGTCGCGAAGGCGATGCGCGCGCATGGAAGCCGGAGGATGATTTCAACCTCGATCGGATTCTCGGTACGGATAGCGGTGCAAGGAGTGGCGGCGAATCCGGTGACGGTAAGCGCAAAGCAGTCCGCACCGATATGTGGGGCTTGCCGATTCTGAACGCAGGGTCGCTCAAGGATAACGGCGAAGATCCGGATGCTTACCGTTCACGCGGTCGCGATGGCGGCGGCCGAGGACGTTCCGGCGGCGGGGACCGCGGATTTGGCGGTCGTTCATCCGGCTCCGGTCGCGGCGGGTCTTCCCGCAGTGGCGGCGGCAGCGGCGGCAGCGCAGCTGGGGGAACCGGCTCGCGCCGCAAGAAACCGGCCAGCGGCGAGTCTGCTCAGGCAACGCCGGCACCTAATGCGGGCGGCACTGGTAGTACAGGTGAAGGCAGCAGCGGGGCGAAGTCGCGCAAGAAGAAAAAAAACGGTAACTCGACAGCCGCATTTGTGCGGAAGAAACGCTTGTAGGACGCGGTTCGAGCTTGCTTTTACCAAATCTTGATTTCAATCTGTAAAGTTGTTACAATGGACTCCTGACTGCAATGGTTAGGAGTCCGTTTATTACCGGAGAGGTGGGATAGAAGTGGCGAAGAAGAGTGACGGGAAACAGCTCGCACAGAATAAGAAGGCTTCCCATGACTATTTCATCGAGGATACCTTTGAAGCGGGCATGGTGTTGATGGGAAGCGAAATTAAGTCGCTTCGGATGGGACGGGCCAACATTGGCGATGCATTTGCCACCATTCGTAACGGCGAGATTTTCATTCACAATTTGCACATCAGTCCTTTCGAGCAAGGGAACCGAAGCAATCCGGATGATCCGACTCGGACGCGCAAGCTATTGATGCACAAGGTACAGATTCATAAGCTGCTTGGGTTGTCCAAGCAAGATGGCTATGCGATCGTACCGCTTAAGATTTATGTTCGCAACGGTTACGCGAAGCTGCTGCTCGGCCTTGGTAAAGGGAAGAAGCAGTACGATAAGCGTGAATCGGCGGCGAAGAAGGATGCACAGCGGGATATTCAACGTGCATTGCGTGAGAAACAGAAGGTTGCCAGATAGATGCTCGGATGGCTGACTGGATGCAATGGTTGAACATCGCCAACTCTTCCAGCAAGACATGCCTTCACGAAGTCGGCACCTGTGTTATACTAAGTAAGCAACGAACGAAGTATCGTTTTACATGCTCAAGTACGTTGAGCCTGCCTGAACGTTAGGCGGGACCAGTCGACAGAGCGTCTTACCTGCTAAACGGAACGTATGGGGCCGTTTATGCGACATTGGGGGCGTTTATGGATTCGACGGGGATAGTTCGAGCATGGGTTGCGGGTAGTGGGGACGCGTCCACTTCATCAACGCTAAAGCCTATTAAACGGCAAATCACAAAACAACTACGCTTTAGCAGCTTAATAACCTGTTAGCGTGCTCCTCCTCAGCATCGCCCATGTGACTGGGATAGGGGCTCACATATAGTGGGATACGCCGCTTCGGTCTCCGCCTGGGGTCGACGGAAGAAGATAATCAGGCTGACCCAACGCAGAGCCGGTTACGGGGCGCTGCTCGGGTGACATCAAAACTGTGACTACACCCGTAGAAGCCTGTGTGGCGTTGTCTTCGGACAGGGGTTCAAATCCCCTCGCCTCCACCAAATGTAAAACCACATCCGCATGAGGATGTGGTTTTTGCTTTTTAATGGCTCTGAAGATTCTTAGGAACCTTTCAGGTAGTTTTAAGATTCATTTTAGGATCGGCCTGCATAATAGAGTCATCAAGAGCACAGGAGGATGATTCTAATGGATGAGAACAAGGGAATGAAACCTGAACATAATACCAGCGAAGGACTAACCATATATCGCTATGATTCTTCGAAAAAGGTGACTGCCTTACAGAGGGTGTATGACGAAGCAATCGCGGCTAATGAGGAACAAGGTGCTCAGGGAGACGGCGCCAATCGACGCAGACGAGCGTCTTCTAAATCGATTCTGGCAGCTTTTCTTGTCGGCGCAATAGTGGTTGGCGGGCTAACCTACATGTCCGATCGAATGAGCTTGTTCGGCGGAGAGACGGCCAATGTAGTCCAGACGGTCGTTTCGAATGGCAACTCGAATTCGTCCGATGCCGGAGTAACGACCGCTTCGCTCCAATCCTGTACTGAGAACTTCGCTTCGGTTTTTGAGCAAGCGAACCCTGCAGTCGTGGAGATTGCCAATTATGGAGTGGAGAACAATCAGTCGAATCCCAACCTCTTCGGCAGAAACGGCGCTCGGTCGGATAGTCGGCAGCAGTCGCCGCAAAGCAGCGCGGACCCCGTGCTGATGGGTACCGGGTCCGGATTCTTTTTCAATAAGAACGGTTATATCCTGACGAACCAACACGTCATTGCAGATGCCACGGAGCTTAAAGTCACCGTGCCCGGATACGATGAGCCGCTTAAAGCCAAGGTCGTTAACGCGAACGAAGATCTGGATTTAGCGGTGCTCAAGGTTGAGAACCCGGACGGCAAAGATTTTCCGGCTCTAGGCTTCGGCGACTCGAATCAAGCGAATATCGGCGATTGGGTCGTTGCGATCGGCAATCCATACGGCTTGGATCACACGATGACGATCGGCGTGCTTAGCGCGAAAGAGCGTCCGATTACGGTCACGGGGGAGGATGGTCAAGATCATCAATACAAACATCTTCTGCAAACGGACGCTTCGATTAACCCCGGCAATTCGGGCGGACCGCTGCTAAACGCAAAGGGTGAAGTGATCGGAGTGAATACCGCAGTCAACTCCGAAGCTCAAGGCATGGGTTTCGCCATATCGTCCGGTACGATTCTGGATGCAGTGAAAGAGATGATGGCAGGAACGACGGAAAGATCTTTGTAACTTGCTGCTATAACGCCAAGTAAATCCACAACCATATGGGTTGTGGATTTTTTTATGGCCATCGCCGCATTTGCGTTGCGCGGGTGCAAGCAGCAGGCCGGATGGGGAGTTTCAACGCGCGATCATCGCAGCAACCGTAAAATTCGCACAAAATACTTCAAATGGCTAAGACACACCGTCTCTCGTAAGTGGTATAATTTGATATATTATATGCGCTTGCATGATGATGATAAATGCTATGAACGTCGCTAAATAATCTTTTGGATGACGTGGACATTTTACGATAAAGGAGCCGATCTTCGTTGAACACCGTTTATCAATTTGAAGAAGTAGCCAGACTTCCTTTGCCGGGGGATAATTGCGCCGTTGCGATTCGCCAACTGAACGCCGGCACGGTCATTCAGTACGGCAGCCAATCCATCGTCTTGGATTACACGGTTATGGAAGGCCATCGATTCGCGGTACAAGCGATCGCTCCCGGCGAAGAGCTGCTTTCGTGGCAATTGCCTTTCGGCGTGGCGCTTAAGCCGGTACAACCCGGCCACTATGTAATTAACGAAACCGTACTGGGAGCGCTCGGCGTGCGCAAGTTGGCATTCGCGCTGCCGCCTGAGCCTAATTTCGCGGATCAAGTTCATCCTTATATCCTTGACGAGGAGAACTTCCGGCCGGCTCCGGCATCGCCGGCGTATACGGAGACGCGTACCTTTATGGGATATCGACGCCATGAAGATCGCGGGGTCGGCACGCGGAACTACATCGTACTGCTTGGCACCACCTCGCACACGGGCAGTTACGTGAAGCAGCTTGCTGCACGCATGCAAAGCGAGTGCAAGAACTATCCGAATATCGATGGAATCGTTCCCGCGGCTCATACGGAGGGCGGTACTTCGACGCCGAATAACGCGGAGCTGCTGCTGCGGACGCTCGCCGGTTTTATGGTCAACCCGAATGTCGGCGCGGTATTGCTCGTCGATTATGGTAATGAGTCGATCACGAACGTGATGGTGGAGGCTTACGCACGCGAGCACGGCTACCCGATCGATGAAGTGCTTCATAAATTCGTATCACTCACGGGTACCTTCGAAGAGGAACTGGTTAACGGTGAAACGGTAGTCCGGGGCTGGCTGTCAACGGTCAATGCCATGCAGAGGACGCCTGAATCCATCAGCCACTTGCGAATCGGCCTGCAGTGCGGAGGTTCGGACGCATTTTCCGGCGTATCCGCGAATCCGCTGCTCGGCTGGATTTCAGAAGAGTTGGTGCGTTACGGCGGTGCGGCCAGCCTGGCCGAAACCGATGAATTGATCGGCGCGGAGCCGTACGTCCTGTCGAAGGTACGCAACGTGGAAACAGCGCGCAAATTCCTGGACCTTCTGGACCGGTTTAAGGAGCGCACCTCTTGGCATGGCACCAGCGCGGAAGGTAACCCGTCCGGCGGTAACATGTATCGCGGCTTGTACAACATCTATCTCAAATCCATAGGCGCCGCGATGAAGAAAGACCCGACAACGCGGATCGATTTTGCAACCGAGTACGGGGAGCTCATGAAGGAAGGCGGCTATTATTTCATGGATAGCCCCGGCAATGACTTGGAGAGCATCGCCGGACAAGTGGCCGCAGGCTGCAACATGATATTCTTTACGACGGGAAATGGTTCGATCACTAATTTCCCGTATGTGCCGACGGTTAAGGTGGTCACGACAACCCGCCGCTTCCAATTGCTGTCGAACGACATGGATGTAAACGCGGGTCAATACCTGGAAGGCAAGTCGATGGATGAGCTGGGTGAAGAGGTATTCGAATTGGCGATTCAAATTGCTTCCGGGCAGCGAAGCGTAGGCGAGAAAGCGGGCCACTCCCAGGTGCAAATTTGGCGGAACTGGCAGCAGAACGATGCGAGCCAACTGCAATCGTTGCTGCACGCTCCCATACCGACAGGAGCGCCGATAGAAATTCAAGACGATGCCGCAACGACGGCTAACGCGATCCAATTTACCTTTACGCGGCATCATGATCGCCGGTCCAGCGACAAAATCGGACTGATTGTGCCAACCAGTCTGTGTGCCGGACAGGTAGCTAACATGATCACAAAGCGTCTGAACGAGCAAAAAGCAGGGCAACCCGATATCTCGGGTATTGTCTCTTTGGCACATACAGAGGGCTGCGGCGCCTCGGGAGGAACAGCTGAGTCGCTGTTTGCCCGCACGATGATCGGCTATATTACGCATCCGATGGTGGAGCATTGTTTGCTGCTGGAGCATGGCTGCGAGAAAACGCATAACGATTATATGCGCCATCAGATGGAAGTTCACGGCGTCGATGCGAGCCGGCTCGGGTATGCCAGCATTCAGCTCGACGGCGGAATAGCCAAAGTAAGCGAGAAGGTCGAAGCATGGTTCTCCGATCGATTGGCCGCGTCCGAGCCTGCGGAGAAAGTGACAGTCGGCCTGGAAGGACTGCGTATCGGAATCGTAAGCGAGGGTGCCATTTCCGACGATGCCGGCGAGCAGTTGGCGTCGCTGACCAAGATGATTGTCGGCGCAGGAGGTTTGGTGGTCGTACCTGAGAACAGCGGATTGCTTGCCGCTGCCGCATTCGGGGAGCAGCTATCGTTAACGCCTCAAGTTCGGCCGTCCATCGCTTATGGGGAACATGCCCGACTGAACGGATTTCACATTATGGAGACTCCTACGACGCATTTGGTGGAGACGATCACGGGCCTCGCCGCCACAGGAGTGGAACTAGTGATTGCGCTGATCGGCAATCGCCCGATGCAGACGCATCCTTTTGTCCCGATGCTGCAAATGACGTCAGGGCAAGCCTTGCAGCAGAAACATCAACAAGATGTTGACTTGATGCTCTCGGGTGAGCCTAACTTATGGCCGAATCAAATTCTCGAGCTCAGCAAACAAACGTTGGAACATGCCTATGTGCCGCGACTCTATAAGCAAGGAAATATCGATTTCCAATTGACGCGGGGCTTCTTGGGTGTATCGTTATAAAGCAGATATCTATGAAAAGCGAGGTCTAAACCATGTTGAACACGCTTCTATCCAAACGGCCGCTTGGCAATACCGGCCTGCTCGTAACGCCGCTATGTTTGGGAGCCGCCCCGCTCGGGGATATGCCGGAAACCTTTCAATACAGCACGTCGGAAGAACAAGCATTGATAACGCTGCGTACCGCTTTTGAAAGCCCGATTAATTTTCTGGATACGGCTGCATCCTACGGCTTCGGTGAGAGCGAGCGGCGGATCGGCAAAGCCATTCAAGCGAATGGCGGACTTCCGGAAGGATACGTGTTGGCTACCAAAGCCGATCGTGACTTTGCGACCGGCGACTTCAGCGGCGAGCAGATCAAACGTTCCGTCGAAGAGAGTCTTGAACGATTGGGACTGAACCGTCTGCAGTACGTGTATATCCATGATCCTGAACATACCACCTTTGAAAATGTCATGGGATCCGGCGGGCCGTTAGCGGTATTGCAAAAGTTTCAAGAAGAAGGAGTCATCGATCATATCGGCATATCCGGCGGACCGATCGATATGCTTATTCGATACGTAGAAACGGGAGCATTCAGCGCTGTGGAGACCCATAATCGGTATACGCTGCTTAATCGATCCGCCGAATCTTTGCTTGAAGTCGCGAGCCGTATGGGCGTCGCCGTCATTAACGCTGCTCCGTATGGCAGCGGCATATTGGCCAAAGGTCCGGACGCATACGCCCGCTATGCCTATAGCGAAGCTTCGCCAATCGTCTTGGAAAGAGCGCGTTCGTTCGCCAAAGTGTGCCAGGAATTTAATGTCCCATTGGCCGCTGCTGCTCTTCAATTCTCGCTTCGCGACCCGCGAATTACCAGCACGGTCGTCGGCATGAGCAAGCCGGATCGGATCGCTCAGACGGTGGATCTCGCGAATTACCCCATTGCCCCTGAACTATGGCCGGCGCTTGATGCCTTCGGTTATGATACGGAGGATCCTGAAGCGAATCGATTTGATTAAGGGATATAGCTTACGATAACTGCACGTATGAAGTGATTCTTCTGCATTCAAACCACATCCGCATGAGGATGTGGTTTTTGTGTTTCGCTTCCGTCTATTCACATGGACAAATCCTCGGAGGTATGATTATAGCGTAAGATTCGGGATTATAAAGGAGAATCTGCAGCATGCTGCTCCTCACTCTCAACTAACCGAATGGTATGGCGTCTGTGCACGGTAAGAGCAAACTTGTCCGTTCGGGCAGGTTTCTTTGGCTGTGCATGGCTTATACGGCATCGGTAAGAAGAGACGACGGGAGATGAGCGGATTGCGCATTCTTTATTTGTTGATGGGCGTGCAGGGTTTATCGTTGCTCGGCACCCGAATGACATCCATGTCGATTGGGATTTGGCTTTATCATTCAACGCATCAAACTACGCCGATTTTATGGATATCTTTATTTAACGAACTTCCGGCCATGCTCGCCGGAAGCCTGGCCGGGATTTGGGTGGACCGGCTTCCGAAACGGGTTGTGCTATTGCTAAGTGATGCGGGGCAAGCGGTCGGGAGCCTATTATTAATGTGCAGCTTCTGGATTGGCTTTTTTAGTCTGCCGTTATTGTACGTGGTCGTCTTTTCTCAAGGAATATGCGCTATGTTCCAAGCGCCGGCTTCGCAAACGGTAACCGCTATGTTAGCGAGCGAGGAGAAGCGGGACCGGGTTAACGGAATTAAAGAAATGGTATTTCCGCTTGCAGGTATTATTGCGCCTGCATGTGTAAGTCTGCTTTATCATCCGCTCGGGATAACAGGCATTGCCCTCGTCGACGCATGTACCTTTGTCGCATCTGCGGTTTTCTTATTGTCAGTGAGGTTGCCGGATGAGTCGAGAAAAGAGCTTAACGAAGTTCAAGCTGCAGGAGGTCTTCGGGACGTTTTCGAGGGCATCGTATTCCTGTTTCGGCATCGATTAATTGGCCTGGCCGTATATATTGGTGTAATCACCTTTCTGTTAAATGGAACTCTGGATATGGTCGTTCCCTACGTATCGGGTTCTTCGGGGAATATCGGTTGGGGTGTGTCGTTTGTCCTCACATGCATGAATGCCGGCGCATTCGCGGGTGCGCTTATCGTAGCCTTGATAAGCGGTTTCCGGAACCGGATTACAACGTTAATGACGGGTTATCTGCTGACGGGGCTTATGTTTATCGCTTTCGGATGGGCAACTGGTCCGATATGGCGTGGCGTAACATTATTTGTGCTCATGATTCCGCTACCAGCCACCAATGCGTTGTTAAATTCCCATTTTCAATCGATAGTGCCTCCGGCGTTACAAGGTAGAGTTTTCGCCTTCCTGTACCAAATTAATTTAGCTTCCGCTGTCGTATCATTCGCTGTTATGGGGCCGCTTGTCGACCGGATTTTGCAACCAGCCGCCGAAGAAGGAGCACATTCCTGGCTATTCCGCTATTTTAGCGATCAAAGGGTTGCCGGAATAGCCGTTCTATTAATAGCAACCGGAATCGTCATTATTGCCGTTACGATAACGGCAATGCTGCTTCGGAGAAGGATGAAAAGTTAATTTCTATACAAACAGCAATAAGTACGAGGTTCTATATTTGGCGGCAGATTGAGGTTTTAACACAGATAGGGTTCATCTTCGCGTAATTTAAAAACCACATCCTCATGGGATGTGGTTTTTGTTTTTCTCGGGTAGCCGAATAACGCTCTCCTTGGCCGTCCTCCTCACCGGAAGGATAAACAGGACTACTGGCGAATATCATTCTTTGCTCAGTATATCGATTCATACTTGTTGTGAGGTGGCGGAGGTGCGCGGCATTCGCTCGATAAAGACGACCAGAACGGTTCATAGGAACACAAGCTTCATGCATGTACTGCTTAATCGGTTCGGTTTCTCCTCGTTACGCAAACGAATTATGATGCTTCTGACGATTGGCTTAGTCGGCTTCGCCATCTTAATGGCGACCGTTTCTTACAATGCGATTTACACGATGCAGCACGATAAGATCAAGACCTCCATGGCTTTCGATCTGTACCAGCAAACAACCAAGCTGAACCAAATGTACAATAACTTGCTTCAGGTTACGCAGCAGATGACCCCCGAGGGCACGGTGGGCAACCTGATGGAGTCCTACCTCTCTGCCAAGGACTCGTACAGCCAGCGTATTCTCTCTCGGGATATCTCCTACAACATCGGACTAATTACATTTTCAAATCCGGCGATGGAGCTGGTCATGTACTATCACCCGGAAACCGGTCAGCCCGCTTTGACGAATCTGCCGCTGCGCGGAGACTTCACGCTGCAGTCTTTGCCGGATGTCTCCGGCATGGGACAGCTGAAATACCAATCCCCGCATAAATCGTTATGCCGCTTTAGCGATGATCAGGTAGTGTCCGTGACACGGGAAGTGAAATTCTCGGACGGCACGCAATTGGTCGTTTACGTGGAAGCCAAGACCGACATTTCGACAGATATGAATTCGCTTTCAGAAAGCGTGAATATGCCCTATTCGCTGGTTTTCACGGATTCAACAGGTTTGGTCACTTATAATAGCAGCGATTCGACGGCCTTTGCGGCCGGCCAGCGGCTCATGCTAACCGGGCATTCGGGCTCGGCGGACGGCTATGTGTGGAACCGGATGACAGGCGATTACGGCTATGGCATCACGCTGCTTCTTCCTATCTCTTACTACAATCACGAGCTCTATACGTGGAAGAATCATATGTATTGGATTCTCGCCATTGCCTTACTGATGATGTTTCTGCTTACCCTGCTATTGCGGCGGCTTATTAATGGGCCTTTTCAATTAATCGAGAGGGAAATGAGGACGTTCGGCAAGGGATACATGGGAACCAGTCAATACCGTACGGGAATCGATGAGTTTGACCGGATATTCGATCAGTTCAACATTATGAAACGGCAAATTCAGCAGCTCATTATCGACGTAGAGCAGAAGGAGAAGCGCCGGCATCAGCTCGAGATCGAGAAGCTTGCCTACCAGATCAACCCGCATTTTCTGATGAATACGCTCAATTCGGTACGTTGGCTGGCGGTGATGCATAAGCAAGCGAAGATTGAGAAATTTGTTTCTTCTTTAATTAATTTGTTGAATTATAACTTGGGTAAGTCTAAGGAATCGGCTACTTTTCGTTCCGAGATTGAGGTCATGCGCACGTATTTGGAGCTGCAGCAGATGCGGCATGATTTTGAGGTGGGACTGGACATTGAGGAAGGCGTCTATCTGGATAGCCCGGTTGCGAGATTTATCCTGCAGCCCATCGTGGAGAATGCCGTCTGTCACGGCCTGGATGACCACGGCAAGCTGGAAATCTCCATTTCACCCGATGAAACGGCACAGATGGTGCACATCACGATCCGCGACGATGGCAAAGGGCTGAGCCGGGAGACGCTGGCCTTATTGCAGCGCGACACGCCGGACCAGCAGCAGACGGGATGGGGGATTGGGCTTCGTTATGTGCGCTCCATGTTGGAATCATTTTATGGCCATAACGCTCGTATGGGTATAGAGAGTACGCCGAATCAAGGGACAACGGTAACATTAGATCTTCCTTATCTTCAGCACAGAGAGGAGAAAGCGATTTGATCCGAGTATTAGTCGTTGATGATGATAAACTGGCGCGTAAAGGCTTGATTTCGATTATGCCATGGTCGAGCCACGATATGGTTGTCGTCGGAGAAGCGGCGAACGGCGCGAAGGCGCTGGAGTTTATGGAAAAGCATGAGGTGGATCTCATGTTCGTGGATCTCTCGATGCCAGTCATGTCGGGAATGGAGCTGCTTCAGGTCACAAGACAACGATTTCCGGGGCTGCGTTCCGTTATCTTATCCTTCCACGAAGAATTCGAGAATGTGCAAACGGCTTATCGGATGGGAGCACTCGATTATCTGTCGAAGGTGCGCTTAGAGTCGGAGGACGACGAGCAAATATTGAAACGCATCCAGCAGCAAATGTCCGGCGAAAAGCTTCAGCAGGCAGCAGCTAAGCCGCCGACGGCTCCTGCTCCCGAGTCCACTACCCGCTCACAAGAGGAAGAAGTTTGGTCCGGGCTGGAACAGGAGTGGCGCTCTCACTACTGGCTGTATAATGAGTCGGTCTTTCAGCGCCTATGCAAGCAAACGGTAGAGTCCAAGGTTTCTTTTCGCCGCTTAGAAGGGATGTTCATGCGTGTCATTTCACAAATCGAGACGATTACCGCGCTGGATATCGAGCTCCGCTCGGATGCCAATGACGTCCGTTCGGCGGTTGAATGGCTGCGCGATTACAGGAAACGCGTGTATGTGCAGGTTGCGGGATCCTCTGATTTCACCAATACGACAACCAGCATTCTAAAGGCTGTATTGTTCATTCGCGAGCAAGCTTCGAATACATTGCATGCCGAGGAAGTCGCCGATCATGTACATATGAGCCGAAGTTATTTTAGCCAATGCTTCAAGAAGCTGACAGGCTCGACGTTCAATGATTACTTAAGGCAAGAGCGGATGAGGGCTGCCGAACGGCTGCTGTGCGAAACCAATCAGTCCATCGCGTGGGTTGCTCATGCCGTAGGCTACAATGATTCCAAGTATTTCTCTCAGCTCTTCTATGAGCAGACGCGTCTGTTGCCCTCCGAATTCCGAGCCCAATTCCACAAGGGGGATGATTGATTGCAATCGATCGAACAAATGCCCACCTCGCTCTTGTATTTACCGCAAAACACGGCACATCCGTCTGACTTTTTTTCTTCGCTTCCCATGTACAATGAGAAGGCAAGAAACAAAGGGGAGGGATAAGATGAAAAGGAAAATGGCATTGTTGCTTTCCACCGCATTACTTGGTCTAACCGTGACAGCATGTACTTCCAATGATTCATCGAACAATTTGAAAGCGTCTTCAAATTCGGAATCGAACTCCGCAAGCCCGGCATTAACGGGTGATGATCTGGCTTTCTCCAAATTTCCTAAGCCTGTTGACGTTCACATCGGCATGGTGGTGGATCCGACGGACAAGACGCTGCCGGAAGGCGACAGCGTAAGCAACAACCCGTACACGCGTTATCTGAAGGAAAAGTACAACATCAATATCATTGTCGATTGGACCGCAGCTACCGGTAACGACTTCAAACAGAAGGTCAGCTTGACGATCGCATCAGGCAAACTGCCTGACGGTATGGTCGTCGACGATCGTTCCTTTATGACCAAAGCAGCCAGCTCTGGACTGCTCTATGATATCACCGATATTTTCAATCAATATCAATCCTCGCAGGTGAAAGAAATTATGGCCAGCACCGGAGGCCGTGCGCTCGAGAATGCCAGCTACGACGGCAAGATGGTAGCCCTTCCGAACATCACGGTGGATACGGACGGCGTTCACGTACTCTGGGTTCGCAAAGATTGGCTCGATAAATTGCAGCTGCCTGTGCCGAAGACGTTGTCTGATATCGAGAAAACGGCGAAAGCGTTCATCGACAACAAGCTTGGCGGAGACAAAACGATCGGTATCGCCGGTCCTTCCAAGAACTCGTTCCCTTACTCCACCTTCCTCGTTTCCTCCAATAACATGGGAGGCTTCGATCCGATTTTTGGCGCGAACGATGCTTACCCGGGCTACTGGCTCGACAATGGCGACGGATCGGTATCGTACGGAACGACGTCGGACAATACGAAGAAAACGTTGGCTTTGCTGGCTGACTGGTACAAAAAAGGACTCATTGATCCCGAGGTGGGCACACGCGACAACGTAGGCGATCCGATCAATGCCAACCAAACGGGGATTTTCTTCGGCCCATGGTGGAATGGCGGCTACGGCAACGGGGATTCCTTCAAGAATGATCCGACTGCGAACTGGCAGGCCTATCCGGTTTATACCGACGACAACAAATGGAATTCGCACATGAAGACGACCGGCAGCACCTACACCGTTATTAGCAAGAACGCTAAGCCGGATGTCGTTAAGGCGATTATGATCATGAATAATGCGCTTGTGCGCGATGAATCGACCTTCGATTTGTCCGTTAGCGTAGGCTGGTATCCGCTCCGCAACGTTATGGCTGCGGCCAACGAGACGGAATACGAGTATACCGAGCTTCTGAAAGTGCTGAAGGGCGAGACGAATCCGGAGGATTACAATAAGCCGAACAGCTTGTACAAACTGATGTACGCGGATGCCAAGAAAGTGAAGGACGTCGTGAAGCCTCCTTACGATGACTTGAATGTCAGCAACTTCAATACGACGAACTTCGGCGACTTCCAGCGCTTGTATTCCCTCTTAATTGGCGATCGTCCGTTCACAACGGTTCCGATTGATAAGAAGGTGTTCAGCGTAACGTACAACCAGACGCCGACCATGGAAACCAAATGGGCGAATCTGAAGAAGATGGAAGATGAGACGGTTATGAAAATCATCCTTGGCCAAGCGTCCATCGACTCCTTCGACAAATTTGTAAGTGATTGGAAGTCTCAAGGCGGAGACGAGATCACGGCTGAAGTCACGAAACTCTTGAAGAAGTAACCATGCAGAAGCTTGCGGAAGGCACTTCCGATTGAGGTGCTTTTCGCAAGCTTTACTATCCTGCCGGGATAGGGAGAGGGAGGTTAGTCGGGATGAGAAAATTGGGCCATCAGAAGCACTATTATTTGATGCTGCTGCCGGGTATGGTCTGGCTTGTGATGTTCAGCATTGTGCCGATGTTCGGCATTCTGATGGCATTTCAGAATTATAATCCGGGAGCGGGGCTATTCAAATCCGAGTGGGTCGGGCTGGAGAACTTCAAGTATATGTTCCAGCTCAATGACAGCAAGACGGTTATCGTCAATACCCTGATCATCGCGGTCGGCAAAATCGTGCTCAATCTGCTTGTGCCGCTTATCTTCGCCATTCTGCTAAATGAACTTCGCAGCTTGCGTTACAAAAAGCTGGTTCAGACCGTTGTTTACCTGCCGCACTTTCTGTCCTGGGTTATTATGTCCACGATTGTCATTGGGATTTTCGGCTATTATGGCGTTATCAATACGGTTATCGGCATGTTTGGCTATGATCCAAAACTATTTATGGCGGATGCGGGCATTTTCCGGCAGATCGTCATCGGAAGCGACGTGTGGAAGGAATTCGGTTATAACGCGATTATCTTTCTTGCGGCACTGACGGGCATTAATCTCAATCTGTACGAGGCGGCTGCCATTGACGGCGCTAATCGCTGGCAGATGATCAAGCACGTCACGCTTCCTGCGTTGTCGACCACGGTTGTTTTGCTGGGCGTGCTCAGTTTAGGCAACGTACTGAACGCCGGCTTCGATCAAGTGTATAACCTGTATAACCCGCTCGTATTTTCTACCGGAGATATATTAGACACATGGGTGTACCGGCTGGGCTTGCAAAATCTTCAGTTCTCGCTGGCGACGGCTGCCGGGTTGTTCAAGTCGGTCATTAGCTTTGTACTGATTTTCATATCCTATCGTCTGGCTTATCGCTATGCCGATTACACGGTATTCTAAAGGAGGACGCTGCATTGGTTAGAAATACAACGTTAGGCTCGCGGACGTTTGAAATTGCCAATATTATCGTCCTCGGTATTCTGCTTGTAAGCTGTGTTTATCCGTTATGGTACACGTTCTGTGTATCGATCTCCATCAAGTCCGCCGCGAATGCAGGACTGGTTACCATTTATCCGATCGGTTTCTCCTTGGCGCCGTATAAGGAAATTATCAACGACAGCCTGTTCTTTAACGCGTTCTGGATTTCCATCCAGCGTACCGTTCTCGGTACATCGTTCTCCTTGCTGATGACCGTATTAATGGCGTACCCGCTGGCTCGGCCTAAGAGAGATTTTAAAATGCGCAATACCTTCATGTGGATCCTTGTCTTCTGCATGCTGTTCAACGGAGGCTTGATCCCTTGGTACCTCACGATTCAAAACTATCATATGATCGATACGATCTGGGCGTTGGTGCTGGGCGGAGGCGTGCCGGTATTCGACGTCATCCTGATCATGAACTTCTTCCGGAATCTGCCGAAGGAGCTCAATGAGGCGGCCGTAGTCGACGGTGCCGGTCCGTGGTCCGTTCTGTTTCGGGTGTATATCCCATGTTCGATTCCTGTGCTTGCGGCAGTGGCGTTGTTCCTTGCCGTCTACCACTGGAACGAGTTCTTTAACGGCTTGGTGCTGATGAATACGGCTGCCAAATATCCGCTCCAAACCTATATTCAGCAGCTGGTCGTCAACATTCCGGTCGGTACCAGCCTGACTCCGGAGCAATATAAGAAGCTTTCGGAGCTGTCTAATCGGACCCTGAACTCGGCTAAGGTGTTTATCGCTATGGTGCCGATGCTGATCGTATATCCGTTCCTGCAAAAATACTTCGTATCCGGTATTATGCTTGGCGCCGTGAAGGAGTAAAGGGCAGAACAAAGAAGAACCCTACCGAACAGGTAGGGTTCTTCTTTTGTGATATGGAACGGCAAAAGGATGGCAATGGCTCAGACCGTCAAATCATTTTCTGATTTTATGGTAATCGCTTCTTGTAGAAGCCGTTGGAGGATAGCGGCAAAAACAGTGATCACGAGCGAAGCGAAAATGACGAGGAGCCCTAATAATCCAACGGGAGGATCTGCTTTCTTCGCTACGAAATGCAAGAGAGGCATCCCTAATACATATAAACCACTGATTGTAAGCGCACAGTGCTTGATGATTTTTAACGCCTTTACAGATGATTCTGAGAACGCGATGTTCTTATCAATGTACCGTAAGAGCTTGAAAGCCTGATAGAGAGCAAAGTAAAAAGGCACTGCCGCTCCATACATCACGATGAAGATGAGATATTTCATAGGTGCAATCGTCGGATACATGTCCGCTGCGAAATTCGCCGCTTGCGGCACTAAAAATATACATAATGCCAGAACCGGCAGTCCTATAATAAAAAGAGAAATTTTTAATAACAATGTCGTGACTTCTCTCAGAATGATTACCTCCCGGTTTTATCTTGGATCTGCTGCGTTATCTTTAATGGTAATAAGATTTTAGCATATTATTTATCGTGTAACAATAAATTAGTATTGTTTATAATTAGATTATTGTTGTTGCATCTCCATGAGGTGGGTCCTTCGTTTTCGTTTTCGTTTTCGTTTTTAATTGGGTAAAATAGAGGGATTAGTCAAGCTGTACTATGAAAGATAGAAGGGAATCGTGCGAATGAAGACATTTGAATGGATGTTGAACAAATATGCGGAATTGGTTGTCAGAGTCGGGGTGAATGTTCAAGTCGGGCAAGTGCTGATTGTACATGCTCCCATCGAAACGGCTGAACTCACTCGGTTAATTGTAGCGAAAGCGTATGAAGCGGGAGCTAAATTCGTCATTGTGGAGTGGGATGACGATGCGGTTACTCGCGCCCGCTATGAGAAGGCATCGGATGACTCCTTCGATTATTATCCGCAGTGGCTGGCAGATAGTATGGTACGGTTTGCCGAAGAGGGCGGGGCGATCCTGCATATTAAAGTGCCTAATCCGGACCTGTTCCAAGGTATCGATTCTTCTAAAGTATCGGTGGCGGTCAAGTCGGCGGCAATCGCACGTAAGGAATACTCCTCCTACACGCGCAATAGCAAAATCAGCTGGTCGTTGATCAAAGCGCCGACCGTTGCCTGGGCTAACAAAGTGTTTGCCGACCTTCCGGAAGAGCGGCGCGTGGATGCGATGTGGGAAGCGATCTTTGCGATGGTGCGCGTGAATCAAGAGGATCCGATCGCCGCTTGGCGCGAGCATATCCAGCATTTGAAGACAAGGCAGGATCTGCTGAACGCCAAACGCTATAAGAGTCTCCATTACCGTGCGCCGGGAACGGATTTGCGCGTGGAGCTTCCTGAAGGCCATATTTGGCGCGGCGGAGGCGGGGAGAATGATAAAGGCATCTATTTCGTGGCGAATATGCCGACGGAAGAAGTGTACAGCATGCCGCATCGTACCGGCGTGAACGGAACGGTTAGGAGTACCTTTCCGCTCAATTTGAACGGCAGACTTGTGGAAGGGATTACGTTTACGTTCAAGGGCGGCAAAGTGGTCGCCTATGATGCAGAGTCCGGTCGCGAACATTTAACCTCGCTGCTGGAGACGGATGAAGGGGCATCCTACCTCGGAGAGCTGGCCTTATTGCCGCATGATTCCCCGATATCGAATTTGAACAGAGTCTTCTATAATACGGGCATCGATGAGAATGCTTCCTGCCACTTTGCTCTCGGAAGCGCTTATCCTGTGAATCTGGAAGGCGGCACGAAACTCACCGGTGACGAACTACTGGAGCGGGGGGCTAACGTAAGTCTGACACACGTGGATTTTATGATTGGCTGCGCGACGCTCGATATTGACGGGGAATTGCCGGACGGTTCTATAGAAGCAGTATTCCGCCAAGGGAATTGGGCGTACTAATGAATAGTAACTCAGACCATTCCCGTAGATAGAAGCGGGAGTGGTCCTTTGATGTATAGGGAGAAGGCAGCGATTCTAGTAGCCGGATAATAAAATTCTAAAAAACAGTTGCAATATGCTAGTAGTCCATGGTATATTCTATTTCTGCCTCCGAGACATCAACATGGATGCGGTGATCGAAACGAAAACAAGCTGAAAAATAAAGCTTGCAATCATGTTTCGATTCATGGTAAGATCTAATTCCGGTCATGAGCCGGAAGGAAATAAACCAAGTATTTGTTCTT
>NZ_FPAD01000006.1:0-233332 GCF_900116125.1 Paenibacillus sp. BC26
TTCGCTTGGTAGCTCATTCAAAAAACTAGCTTTGCGAAACGTTATGTTTCGCGATTTATAACCATTTGACTGGTCGCTCATTGTTCAGTTTTCAAGGAACAAATACTTCTTGTTTTGTGCGCCCATGTCTCAGCGGCGACTTGATTAATATATCACATTCGGTCAGTTAATTGCAAGCACTTTTTTTAAATTATTTTTGCAACTCATGTTCCGTTAAGTGACGCGAGAACTAATTTAACATATCCGCGCGCCCGCGGTCAAGTGTTCTTTTGCATTTCGTGAATTCTAATGTTATCCACTTATAACAGTGTCATTTGCAGACCGAGAATTAATGCAATGCCCGGGATACCCAGCAGCACTGTAGTCCCGATCGTTACCGGATTCAACGGTACTTCCATCCCCGAGATCAATCCCGAATAATTCAGAACGTACAGGGTCAATGCTGCCGCAATAAGGTGCAAAGCAAATCGCCTCACCCACTGCAGCGGCAATCGATGCCTCAGCATAACAGCAATTAAGAGCAAGGAAGATACAATTAGACTAACCAGCCAAATGACTTTCATCCACTAACTCCCCCCTTTAAGGTCGACCATTCGACCGGTAATCGTTTCGCTTTTCTGATCAGCATTTCATAACGCTTCTCCGCTGCCCCAATCGCAAATATGGCGTAGTCGATTTGATCTTTGCCAAGAGCGTTATCGAAGTATCGGTAAGCATTATCCCACTCTTGTTTCGCTGTCTTAATCTCTGCATAAAGCTCCACCTGCTCATCCTGTTCACTCTTCTTTAACTTCAGTGCGGCAGCCTGTTTCTTCGTACGCAGCCATTTCGCCCACATCGCATTCACTCCTCGCTCATTCCTGTTTCCCTTACAGCTCGCAATTGCCACGGCATATAGTTGAAATGTATGAAAGAGAAAGAGAAATAGAACAAGCTTCCCGCGCCACTTCAAAAAGCAGCTCAAATAAGATGAACCGGCGATCGCCGCCCATTCGACGGTGCCGCTCACTTCTTTCCGAAATAAAAAAAAGCCCCGGGAGAGCGATCTCTCACGGAGCTTGTCTTCAAAACTGATTATCCTAATTCTCTGCGGCCTTCAAGCGCCTTGGACAAGGTAACCTCATCCGCATATTCCAAATCGCCCCCGACAGGGAGTCCATGCGCGATACGGGTTACTTTGATGCCAAACGGTTTGACGAGCCGCGATAAGTACATCGCAGTCGCTTCGCCTTCAATATTGGGATTCGTGGCGAGAATCATCTCTTGTACCCGTTCGTCGCTCAATCGTCTCAATAGTTCGGCAATGCGGATTTCGTCGGGTCCAATCCCCTCCATCGGCGATATCGCTCCTTGGAGGACATGATATTGTCCCTGAAACTCCTTCGTGCGCTCCATGGCAACCAAATCCCGCGATTCCTGAACGACACAGATAACGGAGTTATCTCTGCTCTTGTCCTGACAAATTCGGCAAGGATCGGTATCGGTAATGTTGCAGCATACGGAGCAGTAATGCAGGTTACGCTTGACGCTGACCAGCGCCTTCGCGAAATCTATAACGTCGTCTTCCTTCATTTTCAAAACATGAAAAGCCAGTCTGGCCGCCGTCTTCGGACCGATGCCCGGCAACCGGCTGAAGGCATCAATAAGTTTGGCAATCGGTTCGGGATAATACAAGGCGCAGCTCCTCTACTCGTTTGGAACGTTTCAAGGTGAAACGGCTGCAGCCTTGGCGGCGCGGCGCGTTTCATCCCAGAGAATTCTAAGCTCATTTATTCATGTGAAACCTATAAATGCTTAGAATTTAGAATAGGCCCGGGATCTTCATGCCGCCCGTGAATTTGCCCATGTCTTTGTTTGCCAGTTCATCTGCTTTAGTCAACGCATCGTTAACCGCTGTCAGAACAAGGTCTTGCAGCATTTCGATATCGTCCGGATCTACTGCTTCCGGCTTGATGATGATGCTTTGTACATTCTTATGGCCGTTTACTTGTACAGTAACGACACCGCCGCCCGCAGAACCTTCGATTAGCTTAGTTCCAAGCTCCTCTTGTGCTTTAAGCATTTGCTCCTGCATTTTCTTAACTTGCTTCATCATCTGGTTCATGTTGTTCATCGTGAAAGTCACTCCTCAATTATAGTTAGATTCGAACGCTCATTACGTCGCATGACATCAGTTGTCTTCAATAACAACGAGGTCTTCGCCAAACAGCTTAACAGCCTCTTCAACCCACTCCGGCTCCGCCGGCGCCGCACCCGCTTCATCTTGCTGGAGCATGAGCAGCTCGCCTGCAGGAGCAGGTCCGTTCTCGGTTGCCGTCTGCCATTCTTTCAGCATGACGGTTGCCAGACGAATCGGACGATTAAACGCCTCATGCAGAACCCGTTCGATAACCTCGCGATTGGCAGGCTTCTCTGTCGTTTCCCGGTGAATGGAGTTCTTGAATGCAACAAGGATGGTATTATCGGCGGCTGAGACGGGATCGCCATTCACAAACCAAGCATGTGTCGAAATATTATTCCCTTTCACACGCTGCAAAATGTCGCTCCACCTCATCCGCACCTGCCCTGTCGCCTGGCTCTCCGCCGCGGCAAGGAACGGATCCAGCTTGACGCGGGCAATCGAGCTCGCTCCCCCGCCGGCTCCGCTCTTCGCACCGAAGTTCGAAGAACCTCGCGCGCCGCGCTGCGCCGCTCCGGCCTGATCGCCGCCTGGTGCAGCACCTGCCTCCGGACGCACGCCGCTGGCCACGAGCTGTTCAATCTTGCGCTCCAGCGCATCGATGCGCTGCTGCAGGCGCTGTACTTCTCCCGCAGGAGCGCTGCCCGCTGCAGATTCACCTACGGCGACAGACGCCGAAGCGGCAACCTGAGCACCGCCTGCCTCCTGCATCGTGCAGATCTTCATAAGCGCGATCTCGAATATCGTTTGCGGCAGTGCGGCATGCTTGATCTCCAGCTGATAGCCGTTAAGCACGTCTATCATGCGAAACAGCAGCTCGGCGCTAAATGCTTCGGCAACCTCTCGGTACTTCGCCTGATCAACGATCCGCTCCGTTGCGGCTTTCCCTTGCGGAGCAAGCTTCAACACGAGCAGGTCCCTGAAATAGTATATTAAGTTCTCCAGACACTTATCTGCACTCTTGCCGGCTTGCATCAGCCCTTCCACCAAAGGCATTACGGCCCCGGCATCACGGGCTCTGATCGCATCGGCTAACTGCTCGAACTGTTCCGCAGCTAGTCCACCGGTTACATCGACGGCATCGTTCAGCGTAATTCGTTCCCCGCTGTAAGCCGAGACCTGCTCGAGCAAGCTGATCGCGTCCCGCATCCCGCCGTCCGACAGTCTCGCAATATAAGCGAGTGCATCGTCTTCGGCTTGGATGCCTTCTTCGGTACAAATTTGGCGGAGACGTTCGGTCTGCTCCGGCAAAGAGACTTGACGGAAATCGAACCGCTGACAGCGAGAAATTATCGTAGCCGGCAGCTTATGGGGTTCCGTCGTCGCCAAGATGAAGATGACGTGAGACGGCGGTTCTTCTAGCGTCTTCAGCAGGGCGTTGAATGCTTCGGTCGTCAGCATGTGCACTTCATCGATAATGTACACTTTGAAGCGTACTTCGGAAGGCGCATAACGAACCTTATCCCGAATATCCCTTATTTCGTCTATACCGCGGTTGGATGCCGCATCGATCTCCACAACATCCATAATCGTGCCGGCGGTTATGCCTCGGCACGCATCGCAGACGTTGCAAGGCTCGGTCATCGGTCCGCGTTCACAGTTGATGGCTTTGGCCAGTACTTTAGCCGCGGTTGTTTTCCCCGTTCCTCTGGGGCCGTTAAATAAATAGGCATGGGATACACGATCTTCGCGTATCGCATTCTGCAAAGTTTGAATGATATGCTGCTGGCCGACCATGTCCTGGAACGTCTGCGGACGCCAGGCACGATATAAGGCGATATGTGACATACGTTCCGTTCCTTTCGGCTGCTTTCGTTCGCGGGGCTGAAATGCCCGGTCCTTCTATTATACACGATGCCGCCAGCCAAAAAAACCGTTCTCCTGCACGTTTCTTCCTTCACCTTGGCAGAAAGCGCTCAAAATGAGGTTTAGCAAGGGAGCACAACCTGCAGAAGTGCCCCTTTCTGTCTGGCCGCTGCTGTAATGCTTCCGCCAAAGTCATGCAAAATACGCTGGCAAACCGAAAGACCAAGCCCGGTTCCGTTCTGTTTCGTCGTCACGAACGGATCGAATATTTTATCAATCAGACCCACCGGAATCCCCGAACCTGTATCTTCAATTTCAATTAGCAGCTGCGACTTCCCGCCTGCCTTTACAACGGAGCCCCTTACCGTGAGCGTTCCGCCTGCCGACATCGCTTCAATGCCGTTCTTACATAAGTTCAGGAAAACCTGCTTCAGCATTTCCGCATCCGCCAGTACACGGGGTAGCTCCAGTTCCTCATCCCAGATAACGTTTACATTATAAAGAAGCGCCTCACTTGCGACGACAGGCATAATATCGCGCAGCACGGAACCCACTTGCACAGAGCTGGTCATGACTTCCTTCGGCTTACTCAGCAGAAGAAACTCGCCTACAAGATGATTAATTCGGTCCAATTCGCCCAGCATGATTTCCGTGTATTCTTTTTCTTTGTTCATTTCGCGTTCGATCATCGTTTTGCGGAACATTTGCAGGAAGCCCCGAATCGCTGTCAGCGGATTGCGAATCTCGTGCGCAGCCCCCGCCGCGATTTGGCCGATCATCGCGAGTCGGTCGCTTCGCTGCACCTGCGTCTCAAGCGACCGCAGGTTGGTGACATCCTTGAAGATGATATAAGCACCTTCTCCGCCTTCCCCGCAGCTGCGAAGCAAACCGACATCCATGAGCAGGTCGCTTCGCTTCTCATCGTGGATCCAGGTGATCGGGTAGTTCCGAACCGGCTCCCCACTCTCCAGCGCCTGACAAATTAGTGCATATTCCTTCTCCGCGCTTGCGAAAAATGACGACAGCTGTTCATTAACGAGAGCCGACTTCGCTACGCCCAGCAATTGGCAAGCAAGCGGACTGATGTCGAAAATTTGCAGTGTCTCCCGGTGAAGCAGAATCACGCCAATATGCTCATCTTGCAGCATCGTTTCCCCGAAACGCTCAATGAGGCTCGCGCCTTGCCCGGCTTCTTGATTATATAACAAGAGCAGACAACGAATTCCCTGCTCGGTTTGTGCGATAATAGGCACGGTCGTTGTGTGCATAACAGCACCGCCGGCTTGTCGTATATGTATCGAAATGGATTCTCGCGAAGGTAGAAGCAGATGGCTCACGATTGCTTCAATAGTATGTTCAGGTTCAGAACGAAAGAGCTTGCTCTCCGCAATGCCGCGGAATGCCGTATGGAGCAAATCCATTTCCGTATAGCCCGTTTCTTTCAAAAACTGCATATTCACATGGACCATGCGGGCGAGCTCGTCCAATACAACAATCATTGTACCAGCGAACTGCGCACAATAATTATCAAGCGCCTGCAAACTTAAGTGAACAATGGAAGCAGAAGGTATATCGTACATGCGTTATCCCCTTTACGTAGATCCAATCCGTCTCTAATCCTTTCGTCCACAAAAGTTGATAATCCTGCCAGAAAATAAACAAACATCCTTTTTGGCTCATAAAGAGTCAACAAGAATGTCGTTTATTGTTGATTAATAGGACCGTGCACCTAACTTCGATTGATGTGACATGGACGGCACTTCCACTCCCAGCTCTGGTCAAGCACTCCTCCGGCACATGAGCTAACTTGCTTATGGCTGCTTCCTTCCGGACCTGACCCGTTCACAAGCGCCCATTGCGGAGGACCCAACCGTCAACACTGTTCATGAACACCAGCCCCACATCAGCATAACCTCAGAAAAGGGATTCAACCTCGCTACAGCGGATTGCGAGCTACAGGGCACCGCTACCTCCCCGTCTAGCACGGCAAAAATAAGTATAGCTTGTTCTATCTCAAAGTGCAACCGCCTATTGGCTGGAAGTTGTCACTGGGTTGTCAGGAGGCCCTTTATTATTACCCTGCCATTCGGACATGCACCTTATACCTCGGGAAGTTATCCCGCAATACGGCTAGCGCCTTTACCCGCAGCTTCTCTTTATCAACACCAGGCTTAGGCTTGATGTTTACATACATTTCAGGTCCTTGAAACATAATATTGGTCCGCTCGATGCCGCTAACCTTTTTCAACTGACGCTGTGCAAAATCTCCGTCGCTATCATAATTCAGGAATTGACCATTTCGGTTGGGCAGATGCGGATTGCTGTTCGAAAGCCCCATATAGCCATCATGGCCATAGGAGTTCGAATTATAATTATTGGTGGCGTCTTTATTGTTTCCGCAAGCGGATAACGAAATCGCAGTCATAAGTGTTAGTGCGCTAAGCAGAAGATGCTTCTTTCGCATAAAAAAACCTCCCTTTAACCATTAGGATGGCTGAGAGAGGTTCTTGTATTCTGCTAATTTCCGGAAATCCCGGCCAATAAGGCTTAGATACCGTATTTCTTTTTGAATTTGTCGACGCGACCGCCGGCATCCAGGAACTTCTGCTTACCCGTGAAGAATGGGTGACAAGCGGAGCAAATCTCTACGCGCAGGTTCTGTTTAATCGAACCAGACTCGAAGCTGTTGCCGCAAGCGCAAGTTACCGTCGTGACGTGGTATGTCGGATGAATACCTTGTTTCATCTCGTTCACCTCTTTCTGCCCTGAATCAACATGCGGACCCAGAGTGTATTACAAAACATAAGGAGAGTATAGCATGGACGCCCTTATGAAAGCAATGCTTTTGTCGATGACCCACAGCTTACCAAAAAAGCTCTATAACGGCTGCTTCACAGGCGCCGGAGGCACATGGGTGTAAGATCCGATAACTACATCGGGCAGCTCATCCGCGAAAATCTCCAGCATTTGCTTCATGCCGTAGATCTCCCCTTGCGGCTTCGGAATAAGCTCCAGGTAGCTTTCCGGATCGATATTCAAATTCCGCATTTGGATAAGCTTGAGACCCGTGCGTTTGACGAAACCGAGCATCGCTTCGATTTCTTCCTCACGATCCGTAACGCCGGGGAAAATGAGATAGTTGATGGAGGTGTAAACACCTTTATCCGTTGCGTAACGAAGTGATTTCTCGACGTTCGCCAGGTTGTAGCCGCGTGGCTTGTAGTAGGCATTATAATGATCATCGAGCGCGCTAATGGTACTAACACGCATCAGGTTAAGGCCGGCATCCACGATGCCGCGGATGTGATCCGTCAGCCCCGCATTGGTGTTGATATTAATATAGCCCATCGAGGTCCGTTTGCGGACTTCGCGCATAGCATCAATAATAATTCTGGCCTGCGTCGAAGGCTCGCCTTCGCAGCCTTGTCCGAAGCTGATGATGGATTCCGGCGTAATGAGATGCTCCATCATCACATCCACGATTTCTTCTACCGTCGGCTTAAAGTTCATGCGCGTCTGCGGTGCAGGGAAGCCGCTGTCGTCAGGCTGCTCCGAGATGCAGCCATAGCAGCCGGCATTGCAGGAGAAGGACACAGGCACCGCGCCTTCCCAGCGCTGCAGAAACGTATTGGATGCGGTTAAGCACTCATAACCAAGCGCGCAATTCGACAGATGCTTGTAGAGCCGGTTCTCCGGATACTTGGCTAGCAATCGTTCGACACCGACATTGAGTTCATTCGTGTCGCAATTCAGCGGATTCCAGCGTTCCGGATCGTCGCATTTCTGCGCCGTCACATAGAAGCCGTCTTCCTTCCAAACGACAGCCGAATACCCAAAGAGCGGCAGCTTCTGCGTCTTGTCACTCTTCATATAACCCGGGATGCATAGACGAGTATAGCCTTGCGGCAAAAGCGCTCCAACTGCCTGCACATTGCCCGGCAGCGGACGCATCTCACCGGATGCATTATGAATGCCGATCGGCCGGGTATGCGGCAGACCGACCATCGTTGCGCCTTCAGGAAGAGGAATCAGCTCATCCTCCATCAGCTCGACGATCATATCGCCGCTGCGGCCAAGCCCCGTCCAATCGGGATGATCGAACAAATTACCGTGTTCGTCTGCGTAAACGAGATTCATGATGTACCTCCTAAAAGTTTTGCCCCATGCATAATGAAATGCCGCGTGTGCAAAACGACTTTCAATCTATGTGACAGGTGTCGTACGTGTAGACGGTCTTCTCGAAGCGCTTGTTGCACCGCTGCTCGAGCCTGAGCTAGGTCTGCTGCTGCCCCCGGTTGTGCCGGGTCTGTTTCTCGGCGCCGGTGGCGGCGTTACGGCAGAAGTGTCCAGCGAGGCCAAGAACTCCTCGTTATCCTTCGTGTCGGCGAGCTTCTTCAAGAAGCCATCCACAAACTCCATGGAATCGTTCATGTTCTTGCGAATCGCCCATACTTTATCCAGCTGTTCTTTGGTCAGGAGCATCTCTTCGCGGCGCGTTCCCGAGCGGCGAATATCCAGTGCAGGGAAAATACGGCGTTCCGCGAGCTTGCGGTCCAGATGAAGCTCCATATTCCCCGTACCCTTAAATTCTTCATAAATAATATCATCCATACGCGAGCCTGTTTCAATCAGCGCAGTTGCCAGAATCGTCAAGCTGCCGCCTTCCTCCACGTTACGTGCCGACCCGAAAAACCGCTTCGGACGGTGGAAAGCTGCCGGATCGATACCGCCGCTTAACGTACGCCCCGATGCAGGTACAACCAAGTTGTAGGCACGAGCAAGACGTGTAATGCTATCCAGCAAAATAACGACGTCTTTCTTATGTTCCACAAGACGTAATGCGCGCTCCAGCACCAATTCCGCAACTTTAATATGATTTTCGGGCAGCTCATCGAACGTCGAAGCGACAACCTCGCCTTTTACCGAACGAGACATATCCGTTACTTCTTCCGGACGCTCATCAATGAGCAGTACAAATAATTCGATTTCCGGATTATTGGTGGAAATGCTGTTGGCGATTTCTTTAAGCAGCAATGTTTTCCCCGCTTTAGGCGGTGCTACGATAAGTCCGCGCTGGCCAAGACCAACCGGCGCAAGTAAATCCATAATCCGTGTAGATAATTTAGGCTGGGCGGTTTCGAGAACTAGTTTCTTTTCGGGATAGAGAGGAGTAAGGGCTGGAAAATGAAGGCGTTCTGCAGCATGTTCGGGGCTTTCTCCATTAACGGCATTTACTTGAAGTAATCCAAAAAAGCGTTCGTTTTCTTTGGGAGCTCGGCATTTGCCTGATACTAAATCGCCTGTGCGGAGGTCAAACTTGCGGATTTGCGAGGCTGAGATGTAGATGTCCTCTGGACTTGGCAAATAGTTAATCGGTCGTAGAAATCCGAAACCTTCCGGTAAAATCTCAAGTACACCCTGCATAAACATAAGTCCGCTCTGCTCCGCTTGCGCGCGCAGTATGGCAAAAATTAATTCTCTCTTCTTCAGCTGACCATAGCCCTGTATTTGATGCTGTTTGGCCAGTTTATAAAGCTCTGTGAGCTTCATCACTTCAAGATCCGCGATCTGAAGTTCAGACATAGTATCACCACTTTTATCAAGGTTCAAAATAATTCCAAGCCTCATCCATCATTGCCGGAATCGGCCCACTCTATTCCAGAGACCGATTCCTATAGCGGAATAGCTTCCGGCTATCCGCTTATTCTGCTACTCGCGCCAAACGTCTGCGCCGAGCATCCGTAAATTCTCGACTAAATTGTCATAACCTCGATCAATATATTCCACACCGGTGATCTCCGTAACGCCCTCGCTCACCGTTAATGCCGCTACCACAAGCGCCGCACCTGCACGCAAATCAGCTGCACGCACTTTAGCCGCATTCAATGGACCGCCTTCGACGATAGCCGAACGGCCTTCCACCCGAATGTTAGCGCCCATTCGCGTTAATTCCGGAACATGCTTGAATCGATTGCTGTAAACATAGTCGCTTAGGATACTTACTCCTGTCGTCTGTGTCAGCAGGCTGGTCATCGGGGATTGCAAATCCGTGGCAAAGCCGGGGTACACCAGGGCTTTCACATCGATTGCTTCATACTTCGGCTGTCCTACAATGCGAATGGACTCGTCCATTTCATAGACATGAACGCCCATCTCTTGCAGCTTAGCCGTTACTGCTTCCATATGCTTCGGAATGACATTATCAATTAATACGTCGCCGCGCGTTGCCGCTGCGGCAATCATGTACGTGCCTGCTTGAATTCGGTCAGGAATAATGGAGTGTCTGCAGCCATGCAGCCGCTCTACGCCTTCGATCCGAATCGTTTCTGTTCCGGCACCTTTGATCTTGGCGCCCATCGCGCTAAGAAGCGTAGCTACATCTATGATTTCAGGCTCTTTTGCCGCGTTTTCGATAATGGTAGAGCCTTTGGCCCGGGAGGCCGCAAGCATAATATTAATCGTTGCCCCTACACTTACAACATCGAGGTAAATCTTCGCGCCGCGCAGTTCCTTCGCCACTATCCGTACGGAGCCGTGGTCGTTGGTTACTTGCGCGCCAAGCGCTTCAAAGCCTTTAATATGCTGATCGATTGGACGCGGCTCAAAATTACAACCGCCCGGCAAACCGATTGTCGCTTCGCCGAATCGGCCAAGCAGCGCACCCATCAAGTAATACGATGCACGAAGCAGCTTTACTTTTCCGTTGGGCATCGGAATGGATTGCATGGCAGAAGGATCAATGACGATGGAATCCCCGCTCCAATGCACATGTCCGCCAAGCTCTTCTAATATTTCACTGTATACGGCCACATCGCTAAGGTGAGGCAAATTATCCAGCGTGACTGTTGATTCTGCCAATATTGCCGCAGGTAGTAAGGCAACTGCACTGTTCTTCGCGCCGCTGATTTGCACGGTGCCGCGCAGCGGACGTCCGCCGCGGATCATTAGTTTATCCATCAGTTCTTATTATCCTCCCATCCGGAAGAGAGCAACGAAACGAGCAGCCGCTATCCGGCGCATAACATAAACCCTATATGCCACAAAGCAAGCGCTCCTTCTATCAAGAGATTTCTTGACGGACGGGAGCGCCTGCTTCTGATTCGCGCTAAACGCGGCTGTTCGATTCTATAGCTTTCGGAAGTTAAGCCTGGTTGCTGCTGCCGAACAACCGGATTTTCTCTTGTACGACTGCTTTCATTGCGGAACGAGCTGGTACCAAATATTTACGCGGATCGTAAACGGATGCACTTGCGCCAAGCACTTCGCGGATCGCGTTCGTGCAAGCCACTTGGTTCTCTGTGTTTACGTTGATTTTGCCTACGCCTGCAGCGATGGACAAACGAATTGCTTCGTCCGGTACGCCGGAACCGCCGTGCAATACAACCGGTACCGGAATAGCATCCGATACTTTTTGAATGATATCATAATGAATTTTCGGTTCGCCTTTGTACATACCGTGAGCTGTACCTACAGCAATCGCCAAGCAGTCAACGCCTGTTTCTTCGTAGAAACGGATTGCTTCAGCCGGCTTAGCAAGCGATGCATCTTCTTCGTCAACGCTGATATCATCCTCAACGCCGCCGATTGTGCCAAGCTCACCTTCAACGGATACGCCCATAGCGCGAGCCGCTTTAACAACTTGTTTAGTCAATTCGATATTTTCTTCTAGTCCGTAGTGGGAACCGTCAAACATAACGGAAGAGAATCCTGCACGGATACATTTCATCGCAACTTCAAAGCTGCTACCGTGATCCAGGTGAAGCGCGATCGGCAAACCGGATTTCTTCGCTGCTGCTTCAGCAATAGCGACAGTGTACTCAATACCCATATATTTAAGGGCGCCTTCGGATACACCAAAAATAAATGGCGCGTTTTCTTCCATTGCGGCTTCTGTGATCGCTTGCGCGAACTCCAGGTTGTTCATGTTGAACTGACCGACCGCGAATTTGTTTGCTTTTGCCTTTGGCAGGAATTCATTCATCGAAACGAGTGGCATGGTTCTCTACTCCTCCTAGTGTTTTATGAAGCTTAGCGCTCCATAAATTTGTCTTTGATATGCGACGCTTCGCAAAACCGCCTCAGCACGGATGCTGACAACCGGCATTGAAGACATGCGCTTAAGTAACGAAAACACGCTTCAAATATCGCACCAAATGATTATAACACAATCATGATTCGTTTGGTACAAGTCTTGGAAATCGATGAATCGCTCCCGTGTTATGCGGACTTGGGCAAAAAAAAACAGCAGGATCCTTGTACTTAGGATCCTACTGCATACCAGCCGCCTGCTTCTTCGCTGCGCAGCTGTAAGTTAACCGCCATTCGCATCTCATCGATATCAAACGGCTTGGTGAAATGCATAAGCGCGCCGTGATCAGTCGCTTCTTTAATCATGTCAAGCTCGCCATACGCGGTCATCATGATGACTTTAATGTCTTTGTTGATCGCTTTGACATGCTTCAATATTTCCAATCCGTCCATACCCGGAATTTTCATATCTAGCAAAACAAGATCCGGTGCTTCGTTTCTCACGATCTCCAGTGCCAGCTTGCCATTAGGCGCCTGGAAAGTAGTGTAGCCTTCACTGCTAAACACTTCCATGAGCAAAATACGAATACCATTCTGATCATCGACAATTAAGACTTTCTTGTTTTCCAACTTGAAACCCTCCTATGAATGTACGACAATCATCGTCACGATTGGATTTGAATTCCATATTCGTTAATGATTTCGCGCCCTGCCACTCATATTCCTGCTTTCACTGGAAAAAAACTTCAAACCGATTTATTTCTCGGCTTTCTCAAGCGCCGCTCTTACGAAACCACGGAACAACGGCTGCGGACGGTTCGGACGGGAAGTGAACTCCGGATGGAACTGAACAGCCAGGAACCACGGGTGACCCGGAAGCTCGACCATCTCAACAAGGCGGCCATCCGGGGACGTACCCGTAATGCGCAGACCAGCGGATTCGATCGTTTCACGGTACTCGTTGTTGAACTCATAACGGTGGCGGTGACGCTCATAAACAAGCTCATCATCGTACTCACGCGCGGACAGCGAGCCCGGCGTCAGCTTACAAGGATATAGTCCAAGGCGCATCGTGCCGCCCATATCTTCGATGTCCTTCTGCTCCGGCAGCAGATCAATCACCGGATATTGCGTAAGCGGGTTGATCTCGGAGCTGTTCGCATCCTTCAAACCCGAAACATTTCGTGCATATTCGATAACCGCAACTTGCATACCCAAGCAAATACCGAAGAACGGTACTGCGTTCTCACGCGCGTAACGAATCGCGATGATTTTGCCTTCGATACCGCGATCGCCGAAGCCGCCCGGTACCAAGACGCCATGCACGCCGTGCAATTTGTCCGCAACGTTCTGATCGGTTAATTCTTCCGCATTAACCCAGCGCACCTTCACATCCGCATCCGCGTCGAAGCCTGCGTGGCTTAGCGATTCTACGATACTCAAATACGCATCGTGAAGCGCAACGTATTTGCCGACAATCGCAATTTCAGTTGTACGGCTAAGCTGCTGCACACGGCGAACGAGCGCTTCCCACTCCGTCATATCCGGAGGCGTAGTTGTCAGCTTCAAATGATTCACAACGATATCGTCGAGGCCTTGCTCTCGCAGATTCAGCGGCACTTCGTAGAGTGTCGATGCATCGCGGCATTCCACAACGGCATTCGCATCAATATCGCAGAATAGCGCGATTTTGCGTTTCAAATCGTCTGCAAGCTCATGCTCCGTACGACAAACGATCACATTCGGCTGAATTCCGATGCTTCTCAGTTCCTTCACGCTGTGCTGTGTCGGTTTTGTCTTCACTTCGCCTGCCGCTTTGATGAACGGAATCAGCGTAACGTGAATGTACATCACGTTATCACGGCCGATATCGCTCTTAATTTGACGAATCGCTTCCAAGAACGGAAGGCTCTCGATATCGCCTACCGTACCGCCGATCTCCGTAATCACAACATCCGCACCCGTTTCTTTGCCTGCGCGGAATACGCGATCTTTGATCTCGTTCGTGATGTGAGGAATAACTTGAACCGTTCCGCCCAAATATTCACCGCGGCGTTCTTTCGAAATAACGGTGGAGTAGATTTTACCCGTTGTCACGTTGCTGTTCTTCGACAAATTGATGTCAATGAAACGCTCATAGTGACCCAAATCCAAATCCGTCTCGGCACCATCGTCCGTTACGAAAACTTCACCATGCTGGTATGGACTCATCGTTCCCGGGTCCACGTTGATGTACGGGTCGAACTTCTGGATGGTCACTTTAAGACCGCGATTCTTGAGCAAACGTCCGAGCGATGCGGCTGTGATCCCTTTGCCCAGCGATGATACGACACCGCCTGTTACAAAAATGTACTTAGTCACTGATGATACCCTCCACGCCTGTATGTTAAGTATAGGTTCTCCAATTTCCGAAGAAAAATGGTCGATAAAAAAGAAAAAAGTGACACCCGTATAAACGGGGCACTTTCTGTTTTTGGCTTATTGCTTGCATGTCCGAACTTGAAGCCCATGCAATAGTTTACTCTGCACGGATACCCCATGTCAAGAGACGCAGGGGTCCCGCAGAATCGAATCTATTTGTCTTCCTCTTCATCTTCATCGTCGAAGTCATCCTCAGCATCTTCTTCGTCAGTCGCGCCATCTGCGCCTTCAACGTCGTCAATGCCGTCTTCTTCAAGTTCTTCGTCGTCGATGACAACTTCTTCGTCCACTTCCGCTTCTTCTTCGGCTTCATCGAAGAGCTCTTGATCCTCATCGTAAGAATCAAAGTCATCCTCTTCAGCAGCGTAAGTTTCCTCTTCCTCATCCGGATAGAGATCGTCGTCGTCCTCTTCATCATTGATGATGCGTGAACGCTTCGCATTACCGACCGGATCCTCGTTCTTCTCAACCGGATACCAGCGTTTCAATCCCCACATATTGCTGCCGACGCACGCGAAACGTCCGTCGATATTAATTTCCGTATATACTTGCGCAATCACTTGGTTGATTTGATCTTGGGAAAAGCCCCGAACTTTTGCAATTTCCATCATTAGGTCGCGATAGTAAAACGGCGTATTAGCCGCTTTCAGCAATTCAAATGCCAAATCAACCATCGGCATTTCCTTGATGCGCTCAGGATCGATTTTCAACACAATCTCGCTGCTCATTTCGGACACTTCCTCTCATGTCAAACTGCTTGAACGCTGGAAAACCGACTTCGCTGTCCTAGCAGGAGAAATCGTTTTGTGCGTTAGCAATCCATTATCAAATTATAGTAAAACCTATTTCTTTGGAAAAAGCAAGCGTACCTGCTTACGAGAGCAAAAAGAAAAAGCGAAGGAGGCGCCTTCGCTTTGACTGTATCCTTCCGGATGAGGCGTTGCCGCCGTTTCCGGTTATAAGAGCCCGTTAATGACTCTTGGTCTATACTATGTGCCCGTACGGCGAATGACACGGTTTGCAGCCTAATTATGTGAAAAAAGGCAAGTTGCTCATACAGCTTGTTGCGCTCGTTCATACAATACTGCAGCATGATTCGCCATGGAGGGGAAGCCAACTTGGACAGATCCGCAGTTCTCCGCCTGCTGCACAGCGCATTAACCCAAACCACATCGGCCGCCAAGCGACGTATCGTCCGCTTCCGGCAAAAGAGCGACTACGAGCGCTTCCTTCAAGAATGGTCGAATATCGACAAAACCGTGGCGAATGCGGCCGATGCTATCCGTCATCTGCCATTCATCCAAGGCTTCTCTTTGCGCGTACCGAATGATGTGCTTCGCTCTCATACCCATGACGGAATTTGGATCGAGAATGACCCGCTCCTATCGGTGCATTCCTCCTCCATATATAAACCGGTGATCCGCGAGAAAGGTATTCCTTGGGGCGTGCAGGAGATTAAAGCACCGCTGGCCTGGAGTACAACCACCGGGCACCGCGTGAAGGTCGGCGTCATTGATACCGGCGTTGATTTCAGCCATCCGGATTTGAAGCAATCGCTGGGCCGGGGCATCAACCTGCTTAATCGGGGATCGCTTCCGCATGACGACAACGGTCACGGCACCCATATTGCCGGCACCATCGCCGCAGCCAATCAGGTACATGGCATGATTGGCGTCGCTCCGCGTGCGACGGTCTATCCCGTGAAAGCATTCGATCAGAATGGAAGCGCCTTTGTCTCTGATATCGTACTCGGCATCGATTGGTGCGTGCGCAATAATATGGACATCGTGAATATGAGCTTCGGCATGAAAACACGGAGCAAGTCGCTGCTTACGGCCGTGACCAATGCTTATAACGCAGGCGTCATCATCGTCGCTTCCTCCGGAAATGACGGCAAACGGAAGTCGATCGACTATCCGGCGCGGTATCCGCAAACGATTGCCGTCGGCGCAACGAACCGACTGCGAAGAATCGCCCCGTTCAGCAACCGCGGATTATATATCGACGTTTATGCGCCGGGCGATAAAATTCTCTCTTCTTGGCTGCGAGGCAAGTATAACGAAATGAGCGGCACCTCAATGGCCACTTCGCACGTCAGCGGCGCCATTGCCTTGCTTCTTGCCCACAGGCCCGGATTATCGCCAAGCGATATCAAGGCCGTGGTGAAACGATCCATGCTGCCATTAAGGGGCACAAAAGCTCCCCGGATCACCGGAGAGCTCGATGTAATGCGAATGCTGCAGGCCGGGGACCGATAAGGTTCGCGGCCTTGATTATTTGCAAGCCTACTACATGCGCTCCGGCGCGGAAACACCGACAAGACGCAGCACGTTCGCGATTGCCGCGCGAGTCGCACCCAGCAAAGCGAAGCGCGCTTGCGTTTGTGCCGCGTCTTCGGTAATGACGCGATCCGCACGGTAGTAGCTGTGGAACAGAGAAGCCAGCTCGTAAACATAGCGAATCAGGCGATGCGGTGCATATTGCGAAGCAGCTTCAGAGATTTCCTGCGGCAGCTCGCCGATTTTGCGAAGAAGATCAAATTCATGTTCCGTTGTCAGCTGGCTCAGATCCACTTGATCAAGCGGCAAGATCGCGATGCCTTGCTCTTCGGCCTGACGGAAAATGCTGCAAATCCGCGCATGCGCATATTGCACATAGAATACCGGATTCTCGTTGGAAGTCGAGATCGCGAGATCCATATCAAAATCCAGATGGGAGTCCATCGAACGCATAGTGAAGAAGTAACGAATCGCATCGATACCCACTTCCTCGCGCAGATCCTCCATCGTAACGGCTTTACCTGTCCGCTTGGACATCTTGACCTTCTCGCCGTTCTGGAACAAGCTCACCATCTGCGCGATAAGGACCACCAACTTCTGCGGATCGTTGCCCAATGCTTCCATAGCCGCTTTCACGCGCGGAATGTAGCCGTGGTGGTCAGCGCCCCAGATGTTGATCATTTTGTCGAAGCCGCGGCCGAATTTGTCGCGGTGATAAGCGATGTCCGGCGTCAAATAGGTGTACGAGCCGTCATTTTTCACAAGCACGCGATTCTTGTCGTCTCCGTAAGCCATCGTGTTCAGCCACGTAGCGCCGCCTTCTTCGAACACTTGACCGCGCTCGCGAAGCGCTGCCAGCGCTTGCTCGACTTGACCGGATTGGTATAGCGAAGTCTCGCTGAACCAAACGTCGAATTCCACGCGGAAGTCGCCGAGGTCGCGTTTGATCTTATTCAGCTCGCGCTCCAAGCCGTAGTCGCGGAAGAAGGTGAAACGCTCTTCGTCTGACAGCGACAGCAGACGGTCGCCCTCCGAAGCTGCCAGCTCCTTGGCAAAACCGATAATGTCTTCGCCATGGTAGCCGTCCTCCGGCATTGCCGCATCTTGGCCAAGCGCTTGCTTGTAGCGTGCCTCAATGGAAAGCGCAAGGTTCGCAACCTGGTTGCCTGCGTCATTAATGTAGTACTCTCTTGTAACCTTGTATCCTGCAAAATCAAGCACATTACATAGGGCATCGCCAACCGCGGCGCCGCGAGCATGGCCCAAATGCAGACTGCCCGTCGGATTCGCGCTGACGAACTCTACTTGTACGGTTTCTCCCGCTCCGGTATCGATCCGTCCGTAGTCGGCGCCTTGCTCAAGCACTTGACCCACTACCGGATACAAATAGCTGCGGTCCATCCGGAAGTTAATGAAGCCGGGACCGGCAATCTCAGCGCTCTGAATGGAAGCCTTCTTCGTATCCAGGTTCGCAATAATCGCTTCCGCGATTTGACGCGGGTTCTTCTTCGCCAGCTTCGTCAGCTGCATCGCCGCATTGGTTGCGAGGTCGCCATGCGCCTTATCCTTCGGTACTTCCAGAACAAACACCGGAAGTTCTTCGCGGGCCGCCAGCCCTGCCGTTACGACCGCATCCGCGATCGCTTGTTTCACCTGCTCATGCAGCTGTACGATGACATTCGTTTTCATGTAATTCTTCAATCCCCCTGGTTCGCTTATCAATCTGTAAGTTAAAGCATAATCGGTATCGGTACGACGATATGCCTAGGTCAACAACAGCTCTTCCGCCTGCAGCCGAAGCCGGAACTCCCCTGTCGGTTCATCATTTACAAGCAGCGTATAATGCCATTCGATCAACATCGGCAGATCCGGCTTCAACTGTCCATCGCTCGGTCCCGTCTTGGTCAAATCGCCAAACTGAACCCAAAGCAGCTTCGTCTCCGTCTCCAAATGAAAAGCGGCATGCGCCGATTCATAATGACCGGTTCGTTTCGTGCCTGCGACAAACGTCTGCAGCGACTCTACATCACCGCGGCGCGTTACGCTAAGCTCGCCGTCGCGATAGCGGATAATCGTCCGCACGACGCTGTCGCCTTCACCTTCGCTAGCTTCCTCGTATCGGACAAATACGGAGGAGCCTTTTCGAAACCATTCGCCATTAAACGTATTCTGTTCCACTTCCCCGTCGATGTCGCTTCTCAGCGATATCGTTACATTCGCTCTGTCTGTCATGATCACGGTCTCCCGTCGCCTGAAATGCTTATGTCCTCACTATATACAGGAGCACCTCTAATTTCAATGCCTGCACGCAGGGACGCAAGCATCTAGATCTGTTCCGGTGTCCGCAGTCCGAGCAGGGACAGCCCCGAACGCAGCACGCCGGCAACCGCCGCAGTCAGCAGCAGCTTCGCCTCGGTGTCCGCCGGATTCTCCGTCAGAATGCGCTCCTGATGATAGAAACGGTTGAAGCGTTTCGCCGCATCGAGCAGAAAACGCGCCACAACCGCCGGTTCATTCTGACGCAGCGCGCCGGCAATCGCTTCGGGATAAGCGGCCAGCAGCTTCATGCACTCCCACGCCGCAGTCCCTGCGAGATAACGCCCCAGATCGCTTCCGTTCACTGCACCGGACAAGCTGCGCGTTTCGGTTTCGGCTAACGTCAGCTTCCCTTTGGCCAGCAGCTTGAATGCTCTTGCCGCCGTGTATTGCACGTAAGGGCCAGTCTCCCCTTCGAAGCGAAGCGCCTCATCCAGCGAGAAATCCACCTCCAGCATGCGATGATGAAGCAAATCGCCGAACACAATTGCACCAATCCCAACGGCTTCCGCGGTATCCCGCGCATCTTCCAGATCCGGATTCTTCTCGGCAATAATGGCAGCAGCCTTGGATACGGCTTCGTCCAGTACCTCATCCAGGAAGATGACCTGACCTCTGCGCGTGGACATTTTGCGGCCTTCGAATTTCATCAGCCCGAATGCGAGATGGCGGCATTGGTCTGCCACTTCTTCGCCCATGCGCTTCAAGACGGCAAACACTTGTTGAAAATGCAGCTTCTGCTCCGCCCCTACCACATACAGCAGCAAATCCCCGCCCATCTCGTTCTTCCGATAGAGTGCCGTAGCGAGATCGCGCGTCGGATAGATGGTCGTGCCGTCCGACTTCAGAATGAGGCATGGCGGCAATCCTTCCTCTTCCAAACGAACAACCTGCGCGCCGTTGCTTTCCTCCAGCAGCTGCAGCTCTTGCAGGCGCGAGACGACGGCGGTCATTTTATCGTTATAGAAGCTCTCGCCGAGCGTATAGTCGAACTGCACGCCAAGACGCGTATACACGCGGTCGAATTCCTCCATGCTGAACGAGACAAAATAACGCCACAACCGGTGCGCTTCCTCATCGCCGTTCTCCAGCTTCCAGAACCAATGACGCGCTTTGTCCTCCAAAGTCGGATCCTTCTCGGCTTCCTCATGGAACTGGACATACAAACGCAAGCTCTCGCGAATCGGCTCTTCCTTGAGCTTCGCTTCGTCCCCCCAGCGCATATACGCTTCCATCAGCTTGCCGAATTGCGTACCCCAATCACCGATATGGTTGACGGTCACAACCTCATAGCCGGAGCTGCGGTACATCTGAGCAAGCGCGTTGCCGATCATCGTCGAACGCAGATGGCCCACGCCGAAAGGTTTGGCGATATTCGGAGAGGACATATCCATGATGACGCGTTGACCCGTCCCGACCTGCGATTGCCCGAAATCAGCAAGCAGCAGCGGAGCAAGCAGCTTCGGTGCCCACTCTTCCCGAACGAGGAAGAGATTCAGGTACGGACCTTTGGCTTCGGCGCGAATCGTCGGTGACGTTCCGGAATCGGCTCCGGCACCGATCTGCTCCGCGAGCTCTGCGGCAATCGCGGCCGGCGCGCGTTTCAGTTCACGCGACAGCGCAAAGCAAGGAAATGCGACGTCGCCTAGCTCCGGGTTTGGCGGGAGTTCCAGCAGCGCCACGATGTCTTCATAGGTCAGCGATGGTACATGCGGCTGCAGCTGTGCGGCTGCCCATTGCAATAACAGGTTCATCATGTTCATCCTCCCCGATTTGTGGTTAGAAACAAATAAAACCCCCGTCTCTAATAAAGAGACGGAGGTTCATTTCCGCGGTACCACTCTTCTGGTTTTCATTATGGCTGCACGAACAACGAACAACAAACAGCGGCGGCCATGCCGAAAACCTCTCAAGCACGATAACGGGGTGACCGGATTCATCTACTTACAGAGGCGCGCTTCAACAAGCTCCCTGCATGTTCAATGGATCTACTCCCGGGTCCGCTTCCCTTACGCCGCTGCGCCGGCTTTCACCAAGGATGATTCGCTCATCCAGCCCGGCTCGCTGCTAGCACCGATCTGCAAGGTACTGTCCCGTTCATCGTATGTAGCTGTTATTACTGACTGTATTTCCCCTATTATATGCAACCTCGCGAAAAAAGCAAGCCTCTTGCGGAGGTTTGCCTAGGTCTGTTCGAGCGGAATTAAGTGCGGCAGCAAAATGCGCCAAGCTTCGATCCGATCTGCAGTCGTGCGCATCGCAGCCGTCGGAATCGGACTGGTCGACGGCAGCTTGAGCAGCGTTATGCCGCTGAGCTCGGGTAAGCTTTTGAAATACTTCAAGAACGTATCATGAGACTTCGCCCCGTTGCACACAATGCAGCTAATCTCCGGATACTCCGCCAGCAAGCCGGGAATGTCATTGGGACGCTCCTCCCGGATGTTCACATCGAGACTGCCCTCCCGCTGACAGGATTCAATGACATCCCAGAGCGCGATACCGCGAGCCTTGGCAAAAACGAGCCGATCCTCATAATCCTCAGCCGGCGTCAGCCCGAACAAGCCATACACCACCGGCCATAAATGATTGCGCGGATGGGCGTAATATTGGTGCTTCGCGAGCGAAGCCGTTCCCGGCATGCTGCCAAGGACAAGCACCCGCGCACGATCGCCGATCTCCGGCGGAAATGAATGTACTCTCATCACGCAGTCCCTCCCCTCATAACCATAGGAAACCAGAAAGAGACGTTAATTTCAAGCCCCGGCTAGAGCTGAGGCGATGCCGGCGGCGTTCCGGTCAGCCGTTCGATTTTGCGGCATATATCGTGCTGCCACTCCGTATCGCCCGTCATCGAAGCCAGCAGCGAGAGATTGTACAAATTCGCAACTTGTCGGCAAATCATCGCGTTCACCGCCAAGCAATGCTCAAAGTCCGCCAGCTCCTCCGCCGAGAGCTGTCTCTTGCTTCGAACCGTCCACAGCTCCGCGAGCCGCTCGTGAATTGGCAATAAGCTCATAACTTGCTCGCCCCCTTCAATTGTTAGACTACTACTATTCATTATGACCAAAAAATGAAGCCCTAAGCGGCGGGCATGCGGTAGTCCTCTAACCGGAGCTGCTTTATTGTTATTTTATAGCTGATTCCGGCACTCTGAAACTTGACCGCCGAAAAAGAAGAAGCCTGATTTAGGAGACCGAATAGAGCGGCGAAGGCTGTTTAGCAACCAACAAAAAAGGACGGGAGCATCGCTCCCGTCCTTCGCTATTATTTAATAAAGCCAAGCAGCATTTCGCGGATGACTTTCGCCGCGACGATCTGTGTTTGTTCTGTAGGGTCATAAGCCGGCGCTACCTCAACAAGGTCGCAGCCGACAATATTAACGCCGGAACGGGCAATGGCATGAACCGCGTCAATCAATTCCTTCGACGTGATGCCGCCGGCTTCCGCCGTACCTGTTCCCGGTGCTGCCGATGGATCCAGCACGTCGATGTCGATCGTCAGATAGACAGGACGGCCTTCAAGCTCAGGCAATACTTTCTTCAAAGGCTCAAGCACTTCGAACGGGTGGAAATTGATGTTCTCGCGCGCATATTGCCACTCTTCGCGGGAACCGGAACGGATACCGAATTGGTAGACGTTCTTGCCGCCGATAAGGCCGGCTGCTTTGCGAAGCGGTGTGGAGTGGGAAAGCGGTTCGCCTTCGTACGACTCGCGCAGATCCGCATGGGCATCAAAGTGAATGATCGCCATGTCCGGATACTTCTTGTACACCTCTTGGAAAATCGGCCACGACACGAGATGCTCGCCGCCAAGCCCGACAGGCATTTTGCCGTCGTCCAATACGCCGCGAACGAATTCACCGATCACTTCAAGCGAGCGAGCCGCGTTGCCGAAAGGCAGCAGCAAATCGCCGGCGTCGAAATATTCGATATCTTCCAGGCTGCGGTCCAGGTAAGGGCTGTACTCTTCCAGACCGATCGACACCTCGCGAATACGCGGAGGGCCGAAACGAGAGCCTGGGCGGAACGATACGGTAAAGTCCATTGGCATACCGTAAATAACGGCTTTGGACGTGTTATAGTCATCCGAGCTAAGGATAAACACATTGCCGGAGTATTTCTGATCGAGTTTCATAGGTTGTGTCGGTCTCCTCTTACTTCACCAGGTCTTCCACAAATTTCGGCAGAACGAAAGCCGCTTTGTGCAGACGCGGGGAGTAATATTTAGTGTCGATTTCCGGGATGCTGGACTCGTCCACTTCAAGCGGATCGTATTTCTTGCTTCCCATTGTGAACGTCCACAGGCCGCTCGGGTATGTTGGCACGTTAGCCCAGAATACGCGAACGATCGGGAACACTTCTTTCACATCGCGGTTTACGTTCGAGATCAGCTCAGGCGTAAACCAAGGGTTGTCCGTTTGTGCTACGAAGATGCCGTCTTCCTTCAGCGCATCGTAGATACCTTGGTAGAAGCCGCGTGTAAACAGGTTTACCGCTGGGCCAACCGGCTCCGTGGAGTCAACCATTACAACATCGTACTCGTTCTTGTGATCGTGGATATGCATGAAGCCGTCATTCACGATAACTTCTACGCGAGGGTCGTCCAAACCGCAAGCGATTTGGGGAAGGTACTTCTTGGAGTACTCGATAACTTTGCCATCGATATCAACCAGAACAGCCTTCTCTACGTTCGGGTGTTTCAGGATTTCACGGATTACGCCGCCGTCGCCGCCGCCAACAACAAGCACTTTGCGCGGATTCGGGTGCGTGTATAGAACAGGGTGAGCGACCATTTCGTGATAAACCCACTCATCTTTGTCCGTTGTCATAACCATGCCGTCCAGGACAAGCATCGTGCCGAATTCTTCCGTCTCGATCATATCAAGCTGCTGGAATTCCGTTTGCTCGCTGACGTAGGTTTCTTTGACTTTCATCGTAATCCCATAAGTCGGGGTCTGTTTCTCCGTGTACCACAATTCCATTGTTAAATCCCTACTTTCGTTTATGTAGTGGTGCTATTGATCATATGGTCCAATGTATCAATCTGTATTATAAGTTAACGGGGGGAAAAAGCAACCTTTTGCCAGCATCGCACAAAAATTTCATAATCCATAAACCTTCTCGCTGAATAGGGTGTCCCATTGTTTTCCATACTAGTTGGATAAAGCGGACTTTCTTTCGGTTAGGAGACTTGCAGATGAAAAGATGGTTGAAACCCATATTCAGGCAGGGCGGCGTCTTGAAGCGTCGACTGCCTGTTTCTATTCAATTGGAAAAATGGATGCCGCTGCTGAAGCACGTGAAACGGTGGCTGGTTTATTCAGGCGTGGCGTTGCTGCTGCTGTTCATTTGCGCCTTCGGCTTCCTCTACTATTTGCGGGAGCAAGCGCTCCCCGCTTCGGCGATCAGCCAAACGTCGCAAATGCTCGACGCGCAGGGCCATATCATTGACACGTTTCATGCCGGCGAGAACCGCCAATCGGTGCCTTTGAAGCAAATTTCGCCCTATCTTGTAGAGGCTACGCTCGCCATCGAGGATCAGCGTTTCTATGATCACCTCGGCTTCGATATGAAAGGGATGGCCCGTGCGGCGGTCGTTAACGTTGAAAATATGTCGCGCAAGCAAGGAGCCAGCACGCTGACCCAGCAGCTCGCCCGCAACCTGTATTTGACGCATGAGCGGACCTGGTCGCGCAAGCTGAAGGAAGCGATGTATACGATTCAGCTGGAGATGCATTACTCCAAGGATGAGATTTTGGCGATGTATTTGAACCAAATTTATTACGGCCACGGTGCCTACGGCGCGGAAGCTGCAGCCGAGTTGTATTATGGAAAACACGCGTCGGAGCTCACTTTAGCTGAGAGTGCGATGCTGGCGGGCATTCCGAAAGGCCCCAAATACTACTCCCCTTATATGGATATGAAAAATGCCAAGGACAGGCAGCGCACCATCCTCCAAACGATGGTGGATCAAGGAATTCTGCTGCAGCCCGACGCTGAAGCGGCAGGCGCTGAGCTGCTTCGGTTCGTGCCGCTCGGAACGAGCAAGCAGGCCGGAACCGCGCCCTATTTCCGCGATTATGTGCGCTATATGGCGGTCGATAAGCTTGGCATCGATGAGCGGACGATGAGCGAAGGCGGTATTCGCATCTATACGACGCTGGATCCCGATGCGCAGCGCGCGGCGGAAGAGGCCGTCGCAGCCGGAATCCCGGCGGATTCCGAGCAGCAGGCCGCGCTCGTCTCCGTCGATCCGCGTACCGGCTACATCAAGGCGATGGTCGGCGGCCGCGATTATAGGACCAACCAGTATAATCGCGTTTTTGCCAAGACGCGGCAGCCGGGGTCGTCTTTTAAGCCGATTCTGTATTTAACTGCCCTGCAGGAAGGGGTATTGACGCCGGTATCGCAGTTTAAGAGTACGCCGACGATCTTCACTTATGATGAAGGCCGCAAGACGTATTCGCCGAGCAACTACAACAGCAAGTACGTTGGCGATTTCATTAATATGCGTCAGGCCATCGCGAGCTCCGATAACATTTATGCGGTCAATTCGATCATGACCGTCGGACCGGAGAAGGTCATCGCCATGGCTCGGAAGCTGGGCATCGAGAGCCCGATGAAGCCGGTGCCTTCCTTAGCGCTCGGCACCTTCCCGGTCAGTCCTTTCGAGATGGCATCGGCATTCAGCGCATTTGCTAATGGCGGTGTACGCATGGAGCCAACGGCGATCTTGCGCATTGAGGATGCCAAGGGCGAGGTGCTGTACGAAGCACAGCCCGCTTCCTCCACCGTAGTCGATGCCGCGCATGCGTATGTGCTTACCAGCTTGATGGAGAGCGTGTTCGAAACCGGCGGAACCGGCAACCGCGTCTCGGCGATGATCAAGCGCCCGGTCGCCGGCAAAACCGGCACGACCGCAACGGACGCTTGGCTGGTCGGCTATACGCCGGAGCTGGCTACGGCGGTCTGGGTCGGCTACGACAAGGGCCGCAAGCTGACGCCCGTGGAAGCGCGCCGTGCCGCGCCGATCTTCGCCTCCTACACGGAAGCGGCGCTGTCCGCCATTCCGCCGAAGATCTTCCCGCTGCCCGACGGCGTCGTATCCGTCTACATCGATCCGCAGAGCGGCAAACTCGCCGGGAAGTCCTGCCCGGACCGGCGGCTCGAATCCTTCGTCAGCGGCACCGAGCCGGTTGAGGTCTGCGGCGTGCATGGCGAAGGCGATGCCTCGGGCACGCAAGACAGCGGCGCGCAAGCCGAGCAAACGCGCCACTGGTGGAAGCAGCTCAAGCGCTGGTGGTCGAACTAGCGTTTGAGCAGCGGCGATAAGGCGCTAGTCGCGGCGGAATTTGCCGCGGGCTAGTCGCGGTGGGGGCTAGCCGCGGGAGAGCTTGCAAGTGGGGTAGTCCACGGGCTAGCCGCGGTGGGAAAGGGTTGCTTTGCCATCCGAGTTCTCGGATTGGCAAGCGACCCTTTTTGTGCTGTCAGGCGATTGGGAGCGCATCTTGCGGGATTCGCTCACTTGTAGCTCTTCTAGTGTGCTTCTTTGCACGAAATCATACATTTTGCTGGAATGTAGATCTCCTCATGTGCTTCATGAGATCAAAAACCTTCTATTAGTACGTATGTAGCTCTCCACGCACGCCTCTTACTCCAACTCCACACTAAGAGCGGTAACCAGTACCTTTCATGAGCTTAATTCGCCGATTTGCGCTCAATGAACGGTAATAGGTTCCTCTCTATCAGCTAAATTGCTTTGTTTTGTCCAAAGTACGGTACCTGTTACCTCTTACGTAAATAAACACCTCTAATAGTTAGTTACTCAAGAGCTCACTTCGACGCATCCCCACCATTGTGTTGCCCTGAGAGCTACTCTTTCGCTCAATTCGGCACTTCCCCACCAAAGTGTTACTCTGGAAGATACTCTCCTGCTCATTTCGGCGCTTCCTCACCCATGTGTTGCTCCAGGAGCTACTCTTTTACTCATTTTGGCGTCCCCCACCATTGTGTTGCTCTGGAAGCTACTCTTCTGCTCTTTTCGGCGCTTACTCACCCATGTGTTGCTCTAGGAGCTACTCTTTTACTCATTTTGGCGTTCCCCCACCATTGTATTGCTCTGGAAGCTACTCTTTTGCTCGTTTCGGCACTTCCCCACCAAAGTGTTGCTCTGCAAGCCACTCTTCTGCTCTTTTCGGCGCTTCCTCACCAATATGTTGCCCTGAGAGCTACTCTTCTGCTCATTTCTTGCGCTCCCCTACCAATGTGTTGTTCTGAGAGCTACTCTTTCGCTCAATTCGACGCTCCTCCACCAATGTGTTGCTCTAGAAGCTACTCTTCTGCCCATTTCGAGGCTCTCCCACCATTATGGCGCTCTAGCAGCCACTCACGCTTTTCCCTCAGCATTTCGTTAACCTCCCGACGGGTGAATAGCTTGCTGCTGGGAATTGACACTCATTTTGACGATTGGATAAGATAACTGTGTAAGTGTATGGAAGATTGTGTAATAGTCTATGTCTAGCTTCCCAACTATGGAGAGGATGTGTTCGCTGTTGTCAGGACTACTCGGCAATAAAGTCATTACGCAAATCGGCATACTCGTCAACGATATCGACAAAGTGAGTCAAGCTTATGCGGATTTTTTCGGGATCGAAAAGCCGCAGGCGATCATCACCGATACGGTGGATAAGGCGCAAACGGAGTTTAACGGCGCTTCCACTGTGGCGCGGGCTAAGCTTGCTTTTATTGATATGGGCTCCTTACAGCTTGAATTGATTGAACCGGACGAACATCCGAGCACGTGGCGAAATTATTTGGACGAGCATGGGGAAGGGCCGCATCATATCGCTTTTGAAATCGAAGGCATGAAAGAGAAGATCATGCTGCTGGAGGGGAAAGGGTTCCCGCTTCAGCAGAAGGGCGAATATACAGGCGGGCGGTACGCTTATATCGATACCATCCCGGCATTGAAGGTGCTCGTCGAGCTGCTTGAAAACGATAAATAGGAGTGATCAGCGAGCATGAATATCCTACTAACCGGCGCAAGCCGCGGACTTGGCTTAGCGATTGCCGCCGAGGCACTTGAGCGCAGGCATAACGTGATTGCCGGGGTTCGCGATGTGAGCGGCGACAAACTTGCGACACTTCGCGCAACGTATGGGGACCGGCTCACAATAGCCGAGCTCGATGTTGCCAGCGAAGAGAGCATTGCTGGGCTCGCTTCCGCCTTGAAGCGGGAAGGCCGAACGCTTGGCGCGATCGTCAACAATGCAGCCATCCTCAATGCCCGCAACACGCAAATCGAAGAGCTCGATATGAACGACGTCGTGCAAGCGTTCGAGGTTAACTTGTACGGGCCTATGCGGGTCGTGAAGCATTTTTTGCCTCTGCTTACGGAACCAAATGGCGCGCTCCTCAATATCTCATCCGAAGCAGGCAGCATTACGAACGCCTATCCCGGCGACTATCCCTACAGCATTTCGAAGACGGCGCTCAATATGTTCTCGCAGCAGCTTCACCGCTATGTAAACAAACGCCAAATTCAGGTGCTCAGCATTCACCCCGGCTGGATGAAGACGGATATGGGCGGCGAGAACGCCCCGACTGACCCGCATGCCAGCGCCCGCGGCATCGTAGACCTGTTGGAGCGCCGTATCGACCTGGAAGAACTTCGGTTTCAATTCGTGGATTACAGCGGCAAGGAAATGCCGATCTAACAGGACCGGACCGAGTCTGATCGCCTACGCCCATACAAGCAAACCAGCACAAAAAAAGCCTCTGCAACTTCGGCAACTTGCCGCCTGCAGAGGCTTTTTCCTATGTTTCCGGCTGAAGCGCTGCCCCTTCGGGCAATGCGGCATCGGCCGTCCGTTCATCCCCGCTCCACAGCTCCTGAAAGGTCGCGCTGATGCGCAGCAGCTCCTCCGCTGTCCCTTCTGCTTCGATGCGGCCATCCTTCATGACGATGATATGATCGGCATGCGTCAATGCCGCTCTGCGATGCGAAACGACCAAGCAGGTAGCGTCGCCCCTGCTCTGGAACAGGCGCTCCCACAGCTTCTGCTCGGTCTCGACGTCGAGCGCGCTCGATACGTCGTCGAACACATAGAGCTGTGCATCGCGCACGAGCATGCGCGCAGCTGCCGTCCGCTGCATCTGACCGCCGGAGAGCTTTACCCCACGCGGCCCGATCATCGTCTCCAGTCCGTTCTGCAAATGGTCGAGGTCATACTCCATCACGGCCGTATGAATCGCCTGCTGCAAGTCATCCCCTCGCTCCTGCTGACCGAGCAAAATATTGTTGCGCAGCGTATCGCTGTACATCCGCGGAATTTGCGCCGAGTACGCGCTGTTCGCCGGCGTGAAGAAGGTACCCGGATCAGCAACGGTCTTCCCATTCCACGCGATCATGCCTTCATCCTTAGGCAGCAGCCCAAGCAAGGTGCGGATAAGCGTCGTCTTCCCGGAACCGATCGCGCCGGTTACAACGGTGAACGACCCGCCCTCCAGCTTAAGCCGAATATCCTCGATTCCTCTCCCCGTCTCCGGAAACCGGTAGGTTAATCCTTCGACTTCCAAGGCACGCAGCGGTTCCACATCCGACGAACCTGTTGCCACCGCCCCCGCAGCAGCCGCTGCGTTCTCCTTCGCGGCGCTGCCTTTGCGAAGGCGCAGCCCTTCCTTCAATATGAGCACGCCGGCAGGCGCGCCTTGAAGCAGACCTTTCAGCCGATCCAGCGCGACACCCATCTGCTTGAAATACGTAATGAACTTGCCCACATTCGTAATAATCGAGGTTACGAACGTCAAATAGTAGACAAACAACGAGAAATCACCGACGGTGAACGAGCCTCCGCGGAGCTTCTGGCCCGCGAGCAAGAGAATGAGGCCGATGCCAAGGTTCACGGAATTCGTAAAGATGGAGTCCAGTACCTCTCCCATCAGCTTATCCTTCAGCATCGTTTGGCGTCTCGTATCATTAAACTTGCGGAACCGCTCGATGACACGTTCTTCTGCACCGGCAATCTGAATGGCCTGGACATTGCCGAACATTTCGCTTATCGCTCCCGTCACACGAGAGGTCGCTTCGCGACTGGCCGCGCGATACTTCTGCAATCTGGAGGTCGCCAGCTGCGCAACGGCAACAACGAGAACGAGCGGCACGAATACAAGCAAGGTCATCTGAGCGTCGATCCCAATCAAAATATAACTGGAGACCAAAGCAAAGCAGGTCATGCCGAACACATCGACCGACCAGCTGGCCGCTTCCTCGGACTGTTCCACGTCATCGCGGAAATAGCTGATCGCTTCTCCCGGCGAGCACGGAATCGCTCGTGCACCGGGCTGCTTCAGCACATGCTTCAGCATGTTACGGCGCAGCATCATCCCCATGCGGAAGCGGAAATTCACGTCGGTGATGAACCCGACAATAATCAGAACAACACGGGCGAGCGCCGCAGTAAGAAGCAGCGCGATAATGCCCCAAGTCCCCATCTGCAGGGAAGCGTCGCCCGTGAGCGAATCGAAGAATTCCTTCGTGATAAGCCCCGGAATAATAGGCACCATGTAAATAACCGTCCAAGCGGTCGCATTGATGACATAACGCCATGTCCGGTATGTGATGAGCCCCATTAGAAATTGAAAAGTCGTCATACGAGCACCTCCTCAAGACCGGTTGCCAGCATGGCACTGAAACGCGATGTCGGATCCGATGCGAGCGCTGTTCTGCTGCCTGTTTCCACGACACGGCCGTTCTCAAGAATCAGGATGCTGTCGGCCCGCTGCACGGTAGCCAATCGATGCGCAATGATAATACAGGAACGGTTCGCAAGCAGCGTGCTGATGGCCTGTTCAATGCGCTGCTCCGTCATCGGATCCAGCCGTGACGAAGCTTCGTCCATAATGACTAGGCCCGGGTTGGTCAGAAAGACGCGGGCAAAAGCCAATAGCTGCGCCTCCCCGGCAGAGAGACTCCCGCCGCCGGAAGCGAGCCGGGTGTCCAGCCCTTCCGGCATCGCCTCATACCAGCTTGTTAATCCAAGCTGATGCAAGACGGCAATGATTCGCTCATCCGGAATAGCGTCATCATAGAAGGTGAGATTATCCCGAATGGTGCCCTCCATAATTTCGATCGTCTGCGTAACCATCGCAACGCGATTGCGGAGCTGACTGAGCTTCAACTTGCGAATATCCGTCCCGCCCAGGGACACGCTCCCTTCCTGCGGATCATAGAACCGCAGCAGCAGCCTGGCCAGCGTCGACTTTCCGCTCCCTGTCCGGCCGAGCAGGCCGAGCACTTCGCCGGGCTTCAAGTCCAAAACCAAGCGATCCAGCGTAGGCTCGCCCGTACCATCTTCGTAGCTGAAAGTAACCTCATCGAACTTCACACCAAGCGCGCCCGAAGGGAGTGTCGCACCTGGCCCGTCTACAATAGAAGAGCGCGTCTCGAACAAAGCCCGAATACGCGATATGCTGGCGTCCGCTTTCTGCAAGTCCTCCATTTGGGTGCGGATCTTCTCAATCGGCTTCGTAAGCAGCTCCGTGTAATAGAAAATCAAATACACCGTACCGATCGATATAGAGCCAGCCTTCCACAGATAGGCACTGATCGCGAAGGCCATCGCATTCCCTAATGCAAAAACAACGATGGTCGTGCTCCACATCGCGCCAAAGCCCAGAAAAGCCTTCACGCGAAGCGGCAGCATCCGCTGCAGCATGCCGTAGAAGCGATTCATCACGAACCCGGAGGCCCCATTGGCCCGGATATCCTCCGTCCCTTCCAGCTGTTCGCCGATGAAGCCGTACAGATCCGCGTTCGCTTGCCGCCAATCCTTCCACAGCGGTGCAGCCAGCTTCCTTATGCGCTGGATGACCAGAATCGCCGCAATCACGAATACCGTCATACCTGCGCCGATTAACCAGCTCTCCCGAAACAGCAGGATTAAGATGCCCACCATCAGCAAGAAATTGCCGACTAAGTTTATGATCATGCTGGAGAAGAAATTCGCCAGCGCATTCACGTCCCCGTCTACCCGTTCAATAATAGCGCCTGACGTATGCGACTTATGAAACGGCATATCCAGCGACAGACAGTGCGCCGCCAAGTCGCCGCGGAGCACGTTCGTTGTTTTCCAACCGATGTTTTCACTGAAGTATGTAGCTATGACCGATACCGCCCCTTGCGCAAGGGAAAACCCGATGAACAGACAGGCAGCGATAAGTAGCGGCTTCAAACTGCCTTCCGATTGTGCGGTATCAATAAAGAAGCGAATGATTTGCGGGTTGATCAGCTGTAAGCCAATCGATAGGAACAGCAGGAAGGCAAGACCGATTAGCGTCCGCTTCTGCGGAAGCAGATAGCGCCGGAGCAGCTCCGAATAATGATTGCGCGATACGCGCGGTAAATTCATGCCAGTTCCTCCTAATTTTAGAACAAATGTTCTGTCATTCGACTATACCATAATTAGGATGCTCTTCGAAACAACAGAATAATAAAAAGCCGCTTCACCTTTCTCCACATAAGAGAGTCGGCAAAACGGCTTCATTTACAGCAAAAGTGCTTGTTATACGTTACGCATTACACGTTCAGTGCTTCCTTCAACTTATCCGGCGAGCGGTCCCACCACTCCTGATTGTTGGTGACGAGCAGCTTCTTGAGCGCCGCTTTCTCTTCCGTTCCAAGCTCATCGAGCACGAAACGGCGTTTGATCGCGTAATCCAAGTTGTTGACGTGCTGGGCAAGGATCTTCCAACCTCTGCGTGCTTCCGTGTCGACCAACATTGGGCAAGCAGTAGCCCCTGCATAGAACGAACCTTCTTCATTGCGGTCAACGGCAACCCAGACGATCCAGCACAGACGGCCGTTAGGCACATCTTCCTTGTTCGTGCTGAATTTGATCCCCTTCTCGATCTTGCTCTTCGCATGCATCGCGCCTACATCAATATAAGCCTCGCCGTTATCGATCATGACGCAGGATACGCTGCTCAGGTCAATCGTCCCCGCACCAAAGCCTTTATGTTCCTTATTGCTCACCACGTTCAAAGAGAGAGACTTCTTCTCTTTCTTCTCCACGGGCTGTTGATCTTTCTCTTGATCACTCATCTTACGCTTCAACTCCCATCTCCAAAACACTGCGATTCCACGTCCGGCGCGGTTTTGGCGCCTGTCCGCACATTAATTCCATTTTAGCTAATAATCTCGGAAAAGCAAACATATACATGCTTTAGATGCTTGTCAACGGGAGGGAATCTTTCAATGAATCCACGTAACGCCAAACGTTTTCTACTCTTTGCCCTCGTCGCCGTGATTCTGGGCTTAACGGCAAGGCAAGGGTTCGGAGATGCCTGGGTTTCGCAATATACATACGCCTCCGCTCCTGCCAAGAAAGACACGGCGCCGAAGCCTGCTGCTCCGTCCACTGCTCCGGAGCCCGATATTGTGATGCAGCCAAAGCCGGTGTCGCTCAGCAAACGGGTCACGGAGTACCACATCGATGTGAAACTTCAGGAGGATACGCATATGTTGATCGGGGAGCAGTCTGTCACATGGACAAACCCCGGCAGGCAGCAGGTATCCGAGATGTATTTCCATCTGTATCCGAATGCCTTCCGCTCCAAAGACACTACCTTCATGAGAGAATCCGGCGGTCAGCTCCGCAACGATAAAGCGACTGCGGACAGCATCGGCTACATGAACCTGCTCTCCCTGGAGACGACCGAAGGCTACAGCCTTCTCCCGCGTCTGCATTTCGTGCAGCCCGATGACAGCAATCCGAATGATTTAACGCTGGCCAAGCTGCGGCTGCCCCAGGCTGTCGCACCGGGCAAGAGCGTCACGCTTCGCATGAAATTCGAGGTCAAGCTCCCTGAGGTGTTCGCGAGGATGGGCTATTCCGGCAACTTCATTATGGCTGGCCAATGGTTTCCGAAGCTGTGCGTGTATGAGACAGCGGGCACACGGGGACGGGCGGCCGAAGGCTGGAACATCCATCAGTATCACGGCAACTCGGAATTTTACAGCGACTTCGGCATCTACAGCGTGAAGATCAACGTTCCGGACAGCTATAAGGTAGCGGCTACCGGCTTCCAAACCAAACCTTCCATCGTATCTAACGGACGCAAAACCTACCAGTACTACGCCGATGACGTGCATGATTTTGGCTGGTCGGCCTCACCGGATTTCGTTTATGCGGAGGAACCATTCTCCACGGACGGCGTTCCGGGCGTTCGAATCAAGCTCTACTTGGATCCGCTGCACGCCAAGTTCAAGGACCGCTATATGCACGCAGCCAAATCCGCGCTCGCCAAATATGCGCAATGGTACGGCGCTTACCCCTATACCACGCTCTCCGTCGTGGTTCCGCCAAAAGGCGGCAACGGCGCAGGCGGAATGGAGTACCCGACACTGATTACCGCATTCGCCGCAGAGAATGAGAATCCCGGCTACGATCTGGAGCGAACGGTCGTCCACGAGATCGGCCATCAATATTGGTACGGCATGGTTGCCTCCAATGAATTCGAAGAGGCATGGCTCGATGAAGGCTTCACCTCCTATGCCGAGGACAAAGTGATGGAGAGCGAATACGGCGTGGAGCCGAATTTGCCGGTCGAAGCAAGCTACATGACGGACCCGGCCCCGCTGAAGCAGCTGTCCTGGTCCTATCACAGCAACAACCACTATGCGGAAAATGTGTACATGCGCGCGAAACTGGTGCTCTTCGGCATCGAGAAGCAGGTCGGAGCCCAGACGATGCGCAAGATTATGCGGACATATTTTCAAAAATATAAATTCAAGCATCCTTCCACCGCCGACTTCCAGCGCGTCGTGGAAACCGTAACGAAAACCAAGTGGAACGATTACTTCAGCCATTTCGTGTACGGGAATGCCATGTCCGATTACTCGGTCGCTTCCATTCATGTACGGCCGGTGAAGCAAGGCAATGAGACGCAGTATGAATCGGTCGTACTCATTAAGAAGACAGGCGGCAGCTCCGGGCCGGTGTCGGTCGTGTTCCATTTTGCCGACGGTACGCTGATGCCTAAAGTGTGGGATGGCCAAGAAACCCACATTCAATATAAAATCGTGCACCCTTCCAAGCTGCTGTGGGCCGCCGTCGATCCGCACAACGACAACGTGCTCGACAACAAACATATCAATAACTTTATGAAGGCCGAGCTCGCGGAGAAATCGCGCACGCGCTGGAGTGTCGGCGTCTCCAAGCTCATTGAGAGCATATTTGCTTCCATCGCATGGTGATGAGTCCCACACTACTATTTCCAGGAGGTGATGATAAATGAGAACGCATCTGAAGCAAGGCTGGCGACTGACCGTTAAGCACTTCTACATTATCATTATGCTGTTTCTATACGAGCTGATCTGGGGCTTCTTCCTCTATCGAACCATTGAAGGCATTACCGTACCGCTGCTAAAAAGGTTCCCGGACAGCATTGGCAGCAGCGGCACGGCCGTTCAGCTCTTCATGACGGAGGCGCAGTTCCAGCTCATCAAGACCGATCTAATCCGTCCCTATCTCTGGCTTTTCTGCGGGCTGCTGGCCGGGCGCATCGTGATCACCCCTTTCCTCAATGCAGGGCTGTTCCACTCCCTCCACCATGTGACGGATGATGCCGGCACGAAATTTCTAAAAGGCATTCGAGCGGCTTGGAAGCCGGTAGCGCTGCTCTACTTAATCGAGACGACGCTCACCCTTCTGCCGGCCATCTGGCTGTTGCCGCGGGCGTTAACGAAACTGCTGGGAAGCAGCTCCCTGCTGGAGTTTGCGCAGCAAGCCGGACCGTGGGCGGGCGCTTGGCTCGCCTGGGCGGTTCTGATCCACCTGCTCTTCCTCTCCATGCAGTTCGGAGCAGTCGCCGGAACCGGCGCCTTCAGGTCCTTATGGACGTGCATCGCGAACTTCCTGCCTTTCGCGGGCATCTCCATTCTGATGTGGGCCATCGGAGCCGTACTCAGCATGACAATTGCCTCCGTATCGCTGCTTTGGGCGGGCCTGCTGGCGCTTATCCTGCATCAAGGCTACCAGTTAATTCGAACGATCATGAAGGTGTGGACGGTAGCCGCCCAGTATGATGCCTGGCAGTCGAAACAAGTCTAATCCATGCGGGGAGGCCGCCCACCATGTCATGTTGATGACAGTGGGTCGGCCTCCTTTTCCACTAATTAATGGCATATAAAAGACAAACCCCTCGACAGAGCGGGTTTTTTTGACATGTGTTTGTGTTCAAGATGAGACATGCTTTGCACGGTGGGCCGTGGCGTGAGCGACCCCCTGAAATGGCTGAAACCAGCGGCCGCTATACGAAAATGAGAGGCAAAAGGTTGCATTCTAATAATTTTAATTTGTGAACAAGTTGTGAACTAGGAAGGAGAAGGAAGAAAATGATCGAATAATTATGCCTAGAAATGAAAATTTTGCCGAATTCCCATCACGGGAAACGGGGGAACCATCTTGGGTGAATTGATCCCGACATCCGCACAGCAAGACGCGGAATGCCAGAGGTGATCATAGGGAGCCTTCAACCGAACCCCACAGCTAACCTCGTAGGCACTGGAAGGAGTTTCCCGCTTTGAAAAAGGTTTCTGCACTTTTGATCGGACTGGCGATGCTTCTACTTTTTCAAACAGGAAGCGTTTTCGCGCAATCCAAAATGGATGGGGTCATCTCAGATCTGATCGGTACACCTTACGTGTACACCGGCACGACCACGAAAGGGTTTGACTGCTCCGGATTCACCATGTACGTGTTTGATAAACTCGGCGTGGATATCCCGCATGCATCCCGTTCGCAAGCACAGCTCGGCAAGAAAATCGCGAAAGCGGATTTGATTCCCGGCGACCTCGTATTCTTTAATACGACTGGCAAAGGAATCTCGCATGTTGGCATCTATGTTGGAGAAGGCAAGTTTGCACACTCCTCCAGCAGCAAAGGCGTTACCATCAGCGCGCTAAGCGATTCCTATTACTCCAAACGGTACGTTACAGCACGCCGTGTGATGAGCCCGAGCACGTATGAGAAATACGCGGACGAGCCTTCTGACGTAGCAGATGGCGGCGACGACGAGTAAGATTGACCTGCACCGTCTTTAGGTGCCTGTGTGAGCACAAAAGAAGCCGCAGCTGTTCGTCCTTCGGGACAAGCATCTGCGGCTTCTTTTGTTTCGCTATGGGGCGTATTCGGGATTACCGCCTTAAATAGCGCACCCACCAGAATGTTCGGCCCACCTGGACATCGAGCTTGCTGCCGAGCGGCGCAAACAGATCATGCAGCTCGATCGGCGTCGCGCAGCCCTCGCTCCGGCGGTCGGCCATGACGACGATCGCTCCTGAGGCAAGCCGCTCATGCCAGGCCTCGAGGAAGGATTGACGCTCCCCCGCCGGCAGCTCCCCTAGGCAGAAACAAGCAAGCCCCGCATCGAACGTATCGGCTACTGCCTTCAGCTCCTCTTGACGAACCGTCTTCGTCACCGGCGTCATCAAGCGCGGCGTTCTTGGCCCCGTCACCCGCAGCACGCGACGACCCGCCAGCGTATCGGTAAAACCTACCTCAAGCTTCTTCCACTCCGCCCGCCGATTCTCTAAGCTGTCCCGCCATCCTGCCATCCCGGATTCCTCCCGTATGGATTCTTTTTTTAAAGTTTATGTAACGAAGCTTAACAAATGACCGATTTTTAGCAGGATCGGACGGCGAGGCCTGTCTAAAGAGGAATCGATTGACTCATGATGAATAGTAGGATGATAGATGCGGGGATGGGCGTTGGTGTTGCGGCGGCGTGACGGTGGGGACAGGCGGCGTTGTGGAGTCTGTGCGAAGGAAAGGGCAAAGGCGCTGGCTCGACGGCTGCGTGCCGAGGAAAGGGAAAAGCGTCGGTGTGACGGCTGGTGCGGGGAAGGTCGAGGATGTCGCAGACGCGGCGGCCGGTGCCGAGTAGGTGGAGAAAGTCGCAGACGCGACGGCTGTGCCGGGAAGGTCGAGGATGTCGCATATGCGGTGGCTGTGCCGGGAAGGTCGAGGATCTCGCAGACGCGGTGGCCGGTGCCGTAGGTCGAGGATGTCGCAGACGCGGCGGCCGGTGCCGTAGGTCGTTTTATTGCGGTGGGGCTGCTGTTCGCCTGGCCGGCGCTTCGGGCTGGGGTCAGCGGCAGCGGCCTTCCGTGTTAATGCAGTGGTTGCACGCTAACGAATCGTAGAGGTCTTATTTTAGCGAAAACCGCTACTTTTCAACTCTAACGAATCCTAGCGGTCTTATTTAGGTGAATTGGGCTGGAAAAGAGCAGTTTCCGGCCAAATAAGACCTGTAGGATTCGTTAGATTTTTATATCGTGTTTATTGGCCGAAATAAGGCCTGTAGGATTCGTTAGAATTTTTTAGCGAGTAAGTTTGCTGAAAAAAGGGCTCTGAGGTGCGCTTTACCGTAAAAAGTAGCTGTCGACGTCCTCTGGAGATGGAATTGTACGTTCTGAGTTTTTCATAGCTAAGGAGGTTTCGCCATGTCACTCTCTTCTCCCGCGCTCGCGGGATTTCATAAGACGCTGGCCGGCTGGTTTGGGCAAACGTTCGGTGAGCCTACCCCTGTCCAGCTCGAAGCATGGGCCGCCATCGTGGAAGGCCGTCATACACTGATTGCTGCGCCAACCGGCTCAGGCAAAACGCTGGCGGCATTGCTGCCATGCTTGAATCGGCTTGCTCAACGCAAGCTGGCTGCTGCCGCACGGGGTAAAGCTTTGTCATCCGGCGTGCGCGTGCTGTACATTACGCCGCTAAAAGCGCTCAACAATGATATTCAGCACCATTTGGTCGGGTTTATGGAGGACATTGAGCGGTTTGAAAGTAGCGAAGGCGATGACGCCTCTGAGGCATGGCCGGGCCTCCGCTCGGCGGTGCGGACCGGCGATACGCCTTCCAGTGAACGCGCACGCATGGCGAGGCGCCCCCCCGACGTGCTCGTGACGACGCCGGAGTCGCTCTACCTGCTGCTCACCTCGGACAAAGGCCGCAGCATGCTCGGAACGGTGGAGACTGTCATCGTCGACGAGATTCACAGCCTTGCCGGCGACAAGCGCGGCGCGCATTTGTCGCTCTCGCTGGAGCGGTTGTCCGCGCTCGCGGCACAACCTGTGCAGCGGATCGGCGTGTCTGCGACGCAGAAGCCGCTGTCGCGGGTCGCGCGATTTCTTGGCGGCTGGGAGCCGCAGGCAGGCGCGGGCGATCGCGGGGCTGCAGCGCGAGATGGTGCGGCACTGCTCGGTGAGCTGAGCGCTGGCGACGGCCAGGCTGCGGCGCGTGACGGCGCGGCTCCGCTCGGCGAGCTTGGCGTGAGCGCGGGCGACGGCGCGGTTGCGGCGCGAGATGGTGCGGCCTTGCTCGGTGAGCTGAGCGCGGGCGACGGCCAGGCTGCAGCGCGAGACAGCGCGGCACTGCTCGGCAAGCTTGGCGTGAGCGCGGGCGACGGCCGGGCTGCGGCGCGTGACGGCGCGGCTCCGCTCGGCGAGCTTGGCGCGGACGCGCTCTTCTCGGGGCGGCTTGGCGAGACCGAGCTGGTGCATCCGCTAGGGTATACGCAGCGCCGGGTGGTCATCGTCGAGAGCGCGATGACCAAGTCCATCGAGGTCCGGGTGACGATGCCGGACCTCAGCCGCCCTGCCCGCACGCGCGATGGCGTCTGGCAGCCCATCATCGAACGGATGATGGCGCTGATGGAAGGCGCACGCTCCGTGCTGTTGTTCGTGAACAGCCGCCGCATGTGTGAGCGGCTCGTGCTGCGGCTCAACGAGCACGCGGGCTATGAACTGGCGCGCGCCCATCACGGCAGCCTCTCGCGCGAGCGGCGGCTTGAGGTCGAGCGCATGCTCAAGGCCGGCGAGCTGCGCTGCCTTGTCGCCACCTCCTCGCTCGAGCTCGGCATTGACGTGGGCCATGTCGACCTCGTGATTCAGGTCGACTCGCCCAAAGCGGCAGCCGCCGGCATTCAGCGGATCGGCCGCGCCGGTCACGCCGTCGGCGATGTGAGCCGCGGCTTCATCATCGCGCGATCGCGCAGCGAGCTGCCGGAGGCGGCAGTGCTCTGCCGCAATATCGGCCGGCGCGACATCGAAGCGATCACCCTGCCGCGAGAGCCGCTGGACGTCTTGTCGCAACACATGACGTCCATCGTTGCGGCGGAGGATATCTCAGTAGATGCTTTGTACAAACTCATCATACATAGCGAATGTTTCCGCGGTTTTCCGCGAGAGCGGTTGGAAGCGGCGCTCAAGGTGCTGTCGGGATTTTATCCGTTCGCACGGCCTCTGATGGAATGGGACCGCGCCACCAACATGCTCCGCAAAAGAGCCAATACATCCATGGCCGCCATTACCGGCGCTGGCACCATTCCGCAAAGTTCCGCCTATCCCGTTCACCATGCGGACAGCCGCACACACTTAGGCGAGCTGGATGAGACTTATATAGCAGAAAGCCGCGTAGGCGACGTGTTTCAGCTCGGAACAAGTTCCTGGATGATTAGCAGCATCGAGAACGACCGCGTTTATGTTCAAGAAGCGCCGAATCGCTTTAGCGAGATCCCTTTCTGGCAGGCGGAGAACGCCAGCCGAAGCGTGGAGGTCGGCATTCAGCTCGGGCATTTTCTGGAGCAGCTTTCCGCCAGGCTGGCACTGGATGACCCCGCGAATAAAAGCGACTCCGTGCTGGCGAGGAAACGGGAAGACGTCACCATCGCCTGGCTCGACGCCGAATATGGACTCGATCATTATGCCGCTTCTGAGTTGATCGGGCTCATCCAGTCCCAGCATCATGCGCTTGGGCTGCCGACAGAGCGGCGGATCATCATCGAGCATTACCGCGATCTGATGAACCAGACCCGCATCATTATCCATAATCCGTTTGGCAGACGTGTCAACCGAACGTGGCTGCTCGCAATCGAACGACAATTCCAGCGACTGCTGCCCTACTCGATGTACGGCAACGCCAAAGATAACGGCATCGAGCTGGTCGTGCCCGATTGGGACGCCTCCTGGCTGCAGACGCTGTGGCAAATTACGGCGGACAGCGTGGAATCGCTTCTCACCGAAGCGATCACGGGTTCCCCGTTTCTCGGTTTATCATTCCGTCGTATTGCAGAGACGTCGTTACTTCTCTCCCGCAGCTTCACTCGTACGCCGATGTGGCAAAAGCGTCTGCGCTGCGAAGAACTGCTGAAGCAGTCGCTCCCCTATGCCGAGCAGTTCCCTTATCTTGAGGAGGCCATGCGGGAATGTCTGCACGACTACCTCGATACAAATGGGCTGAAGCAGTTGCTCGAAGCCATCACCGCCGGCCAAATCGAGGTACTGGTTAAGGAATCGCATGCGCCGTCGCCTTTTGCGGTTCAGTTTCTCGCCGACTACGCCAACATGATGCTCTATGAAGGCGATGGCTTGAGCGAAGCAACGCAGCTCCAACTGCTGAGCGTGAGCAAGTCGCTGGCAGGACAGCTTTTCGGCGAGGAGACTGTTCAACGAGCGGTCGACCCTGTCATCGCACAGACGGAGCAAGAGCGCTTGGAAACCGGCGGCCGACAAGTCCCGTCAAACGCCGAGGATCTGTATATGCTGCTTAAACAGCGCGGCGATCTGTCGACAGAGGAGCTAACCGCCATTGCCGGTGAATCCGTACCGGGATGGCTGCAAGTTCTGCGCGAAGCAGGCCGTATCGCGGAGCAACCGATCGGCCTCCGGCTGCGCCGCTGGATATGCGCGGAGGAGCAGGACATGTACGCTGCGTTTCCCGGAAGCGACAGCGCCATCGCTTTTATTGCCGGTCGCTTCGCAGACCACCGGCTTTCTTTTACCGAAGAAGAGCTGCGTGAGCGGTATCCGCAGCTGTCACCGGCTGAGTCAGCGCATATTCCCGAGGTGCTGCTGCAGCTCGATCGGATCGAATCCGCTCCTTTCGCCGACAGTGATGACGAGCGGATATGGACGAGCCGCCAAGTGGCCAAGCGACTGATCCGCCTGACCATGGAGCAAGCACGGAAACAAGCCGAGCCGATCGATCCCATTCGCTGGTGCGCTCATATGTCCATGCTCCAGCATGCTCTCTCCGGCTCACAGCTGAGCGGAATCGACGGCTTGCGCATGGTAATCGAGCGGCTGCAAGGCTTCTTCTTGCCCGCTTCGCATTGGGAGTCCGTTGTGTTCCCCTCCCGGGTGATCGGTTATCGCAAAGACGACCTGGACTTGCTTTGCGCCTCCGGTGAAATCATCTGGATCGGCCGCAAAGAAGAGAGCGAGAAGGAAGGCAAAATCGCCTTCTTCCTCTCGGAATCCAAGCCGCTCTATGCGCCTGTAATCGCACGTGCCGTCCAAGCCGCCGACAGCACGAAGCATCCGCGCCTGCTTGCGCTGCTGCAGGAAGGCGGGGCCAGCTTCCTGACTAAGCTAAGCCGCGATTACGGCAAGGTGCCGTCCGAGCTGCTGACGGATCTGCTCGATCTGATCTGGGAGGGCACGGTCTCGAACGACCAATTCGCGCCGCTCCGTCTGCAGCTGCAGACCAAGGGCAAGCAGCTCGCCCGCACCGGCTCCGGCCTTGGGCGCTGGTACTGGACAGGCCCGCTAAGCGAGCAGCCCGTTCCACCTGCACCACCTGCACTACTCGCTCGGCCGGGTCAGTCCGCACCGCCCGTTCCGCCGGCCATACCTGCCCTGCCCGCTCAGCCCGGTCAGCCCGCCCTTCAAAACGATGCCTCGGGCGCCCCAACCGGGGCAATCGACGCCGCCCAGCTGCGCTCCGTATCCTCCGAGCTGTCGGAGTCGGCGCTTCACTGGACGCAGCATCTGCTGGACAGCTACGGCATCGTGTCCAAAGATCTCGTCGCCCAGCTCTCGCCATTCAGCTGGGAGGAACTGCTGCCGATGCTCAAGCAGCTGGAGCAATGGGGCGTCGTGACCCGCGGCTTGCTGGTGCAAGGCGTGCAAACCTTGCAGTTCGCGCGGCGCGAGCAAATTGCCTCGGTCCGCCAGCCGCTGCCCGGCCAAGACAATGCCGCCGTCACAGTCCTCGCCGCGACCGACCCGGCCAATCCATTCGGCCTGGCCGCCGATTGGCCGAGCGTCCGCGGCACCGGGTTCGCCCGCAAGAGCGGCAATTACCTCGTGCTGCAGCAGGGGCAATGGCGATATTGGCTCGAAAATAACGGCCGCCACATCGTTGACCTATCTGCTTTAACGACTGCGTCCGAGACGGCCGCGCCAAGCACTGCCACCACCATCGGCGCTGCCGAGCTCAAAGAAATCTTCCGCATGCTGCTCCGCCAGCACGGACTGAGCAAGATCAAGATCGACCGATGGAACGGGGAGCCGATTACCGAGTCGGTCGCCGCCCAAGAGATGCTGCGCGCCATGGGCGCCGAGCGCGACAACCGCTCGCTTGTGCTGTGGCCAAGCAACCTCCGCTAACACAAACAGCTTCTCTTTCCGCAGACAAGCAACCTACGCTAGCACAAGCAGCTTCTCTTTCTTCAGCCATACTCCACTGGCTCAAGCGGACTCTTGTTGTGCTACGCCAAACACAAACAGCCTCTCTTTCTGCAAACCCAAACTGCAGGCAGAGAGGCTGTTTTGTTATGGAAATCCGTTATATTTTCATATCGTTCCTCTCTCCCATATATGTTATGGTGGACATAATCTATCACGTGAGGAGCACTGGAATGTCTCGGTTAGTCTATCTCGGTTGTTTCGCTTATCTGGTTGTCGGGCTCGGTCAATTGGTCATCGGCGCTATAATGGAACCGATGGTTCACGCCTATGGCGTACAATATGGCGATGGCGGTCAGCTCGTCATGCATCAATTTCTCGGGGGAATGGCGGGTATTCTGTGCGCGCCATGGCTCATCGGAAAGGTTGGCAAAAAAGCGGTGCTGTTGTCCGCCATCGGCTTCATGACCGTAGCTGAATTTCTATACACGCTGCTGCCGCCATGGTGGGTGATGCTCACGATTGCGCCTTTTGCAGGGGTCGGCCTTGGCATGACCGAAGCGGTTGTGGGGTCCTTTATTATCGGGGCCTCAGGGGCAAAAGCCAACACGGCGATGAGCCGCGTGGAAACCTTTTTCGGCGTCGGCGCTTTGCTGATTCCATTCGCGGGTGCAGCCTTAATCGAGGCCGGTTATTGGAAGCTGTCCTTCGGAATCGTCGGTGTACTGGCTGCCGTTACCTTCTTACTGTGGTCGATCTGGTGGCCTTCCGTTCTGGATCAACCTGCTGCTTCGGCGGGAGGCTCCGTCCATGGTGGGCATGAGGTACACGCGGAGGCCGCACCGAAACTGACTTCACGCTCGCTGGTTATTCTGGTCGCGTGCGCTGTTTTCTTCATCGTTTATGTCGGCCTTGAAATGAGCTACATCCATTACCTGCCTTCCTTGCTCGTTCAAACGAACGGTTTGGTGGAATCGTCGGCTACGCTGGCGCTTAGTCTCTTCTGGGGCGCAATGGTCATCGGACGTTTGGTTGCCGGGCAAATCGCCGATCGCGTAGGCGGCTCGGCCTACTTGATCGGTACTTGTATCATCACCGCCGTTCTATTCATTCTGATGACCTTGTTTACCGGGGCATTGCCGGCATTCGTGCTCGCTTTTGCCGTCGGTCTGACGATGTCGGGCATGTTTGCAATTGCACTTGTATTTGCCAACCGGGCAACGCCGGGTAGGACCGAGCGGACGACCAGTTTGCTCATGGCTTGCGGCGGTATCGGCGGCGCGCTGCTGCCTAAAGGAACCGGCTGGTTCCTCGACCAGCACGGCCCGGAAGCGGTTCGCTGGTTATTCGCAGGTACGGCGGCATTGATGCTGCTCGTTATTCTGTGGGCTTCACTTACATCTCGTCGATCGGCTTCAGCGACGGCTTCCGTGCTCATGACGATGCACAAATAATACTCAATACCGACTTGGAGGAGGCATTCTACTGTGAACGACGCCATTTCTCGCCGCAAGCGCGAGCTTATGAATTACTCAGCGGAGCTGACGATGGATCCTGATCAGCTTCAGGCCTTCTGGGACAGGGTTTTGCGAAAATATGACGATATCCCGCTGGAGCTCTGCCGCGAGCGCGCGGACTCCCCTTTCCCGGGCGTTACCGTCGATAAAATCTCCTATAAAGGCTTCGACGACACGCCGATTCACGGCTGGTTTATCGTTCCGCAAGCCGCGGCAAGCGCGGGTGCCAAGCTCCCTTGTATCGTAACCTTCCCCGGCTATACCGACGATCGCGGGTATCCGGAGCGCTACGCGAGCTGGCTGCTTCTCGGCTACGCCGTATTCGCTGTAGACGTGAGGGGCCAAGGCGGCGAAACCGGCAATTACATGCCGGAGCAAGCCGGCTCGGTGAAAGGCTGGGTATCCGGCAATCTGCTGGAGCCGGAAGGCTCGTATTACCATGCCCTGACGCTTGATGTCGTTCGCGCCATCGATGCCGCTGCAGCTCAGCCCGAGGTTGATCCGGACAGACTAGCTTCAGTAGGCGGCAGCCAAGGCGGCGGTCTCGCTTTAATCTCGGCAGCGCTGAACCCCAAAGTAACGGCCATTATTGCCGACATTCCGAATATGTGCAATATGGATCACGGCGTGCTCCATTCCAGCAGCTCCTTATCGGAGGTCGCGCAGCATATCAAGCGTTATCCTGACCAGCTGGAGCCGATTCTACATACGCTGGCCCACTATGACATGCTAAATCTTGCATCACGCATCAAGGTTCCTGTCCTGATGTCTGTCGGTTGGAAGGACGGCGTCTGCCTGCCGGAGACGATCTATGCGGTTTACAACCGGATTACATCGGAGAAAGCGATCTTCGATTACCCTTTTAGCGGCCACGAAATCGGGGAGTATCACAACCGGGAACGGATTCTTTTTCTGCAGAAGCAGTTTCGCTAAATTTCGCCAAAAATAGCGATGGACGCATGGCTTCAATCCGCTATAATTTAGGTAAGTCTGACTACGGTTGCCTAAAGGAGTGAGCGGAGTGAACCGATCCATCTTGCCTCTCGTTTGTACGATTAGCAGCTTGGCGCGTCATGCTGCCTCGCCCCTCTTTTCAGGCGGTCCGGCTGTGCCAGAGCCATACTCGAATATGCCATAATGCCCGGGTTCAGACGGGCTATCCGGAAGAACCTCTGTCACCCGCTGCGCCTTTCACAGCGAGCTGCCCGAGGTTCTTTTGTTCATTGGCGGCCCTTTCTCCGGCAAAATACCGCTTCAGCCGCTGCGCGATCTCCTTCTGGTTGAACAGGTCCGGCGCATTATGACCAAGTCCCTCCATGACGGAGTACGAGGCGTTCGGGATGACCGCCGCCGCCGCACCGGCCCCTTTTAGCAGAAATGCGGGGCTATTGCCGCCGGCCAGAATGAGCGTCTCTATTCGAATGGCGCTGTAATTCCGGACAGTAGAGTCGAGGCGGAACACCTCATCCATCTCTTTAATGAGCGTCGGCAATTTCTCCCGCAGCTTGCGCCCTTCCCGAAACAGCAAGGAAGGGAGCAGCATCAGCTTAATAAGCCAGCGCGGCAGCTTGACCATCCGCTCCGACGTTCCGACTCCTTTAAGAAAGGTAACAAAGGCATCCAGATCTTGGCCCTTCTCCATCTGCCGCTTATAGTCGGGCATCCAGCCGGAAGGAAACTCGCCGTCGACCGAGATGGCCGGTTCATACGCGGCTAGCTTGATAACTGCGGGCAGGGTCGTCGTTCGCGCCAACTCCAGTGCGATCAACCCGCCATAGCTGTGACCAAACACATAGGGAGCCCCCGTTGCTTGAAGAACGGCCAAGGCATCCTCGCATTCCTTCTCTATGCTGTACTGCATGCCTTGCGGCCCGCTGTACAAGCGCCCACGCCGATCGACGACATAGACGGTAAACGTGTCGGATAGTTCCTGCGCCAGCTTCTCATATTCATGCCCGGATACGAAGGCACCGTGTATGATGACAAGACCGGGGCCACGGCCGGACTGTCTGTAGCCGATGACCGTCCCATCCTTGGAAACGGCGCTGTGAAGGGTATAATAGTCCTTCTTTTTCGTCATCCCGTGCTCTCCTCTCTGGGCGCATTATGTTGTGTAGTAGGTTGTGTTGTCCGTCGTATAGCCGATTATGCAGTTCAATGGGATTCATTTTGCCGAAGCTTGATTATGCAGCTTACGCAGTTTATCGATTAGAGGAGGCGGAATGTCCATGAAACAATCCATCGTTAAATGTCCCGGGTGCGGGCTGATGCTGCCCAATCAGTATTTTGCAGAGCCCTCTCGCTTTCATGCAAGCGGTGAATGCATGGAGCTGTTCAATCAATTATCTTATTACACAACGTCGCACGGACAGCCCGAATTCATTCATCAGTTGGCACTGGACTCCTACGGCGCGCAGCATTCCGGCGGAATCACTCGTTCCATTACGACGGCCTTCTCGCTGATTGGCCTCTATCTGGTTGTGGAGCAAGGGTTTACAGGCAAACAGGTGCAGCAAGCACATATGGAATTAGGCCGCAAAAAGATCACATGGCCCGAGCTCACCCCACCGCAAACGAGCGCCTCCATTACCATTCAAGAGGTACTTCAGGCGGAAGCCGGCGAATCTCGGGATGCAATGATTCACCAGTGGGTTCACGCGGTCTGGAACAGCTGGACGCATGCCCATAGTTGGGTCAAGGAAGCCGCTCAGCCCGTCCTTCATGCCGAATAGCTAAAAGGGTCTCTTCCAAGCAGCTGCTGCTTAGAAGGGACCCTTTCTTTATAGTTGTACTATTTTCCCTGTAGCGAGGCTCAAATATACGACCGTTTTATTAGCGTTCTGCCCAAAATCAAACACAATTTAAACATTTACTATTAAACTTCCTAAACACCTTGTCTCTATAATGGGCTCTAAAGCTGTCAAAGCTGGCTTGGACCAAGATAAAAGGGGTTGTCCGGATGCTGAATAACGTTTCGTTAAAGAAGAAGTTGAGCGGTCTGCTTGCTATTCCGTTAGTGCTGTTTGTTGTAGTTTGTCTATATTTGATTCAAAGAAACAATGCCGATTTGAGTCAGATGAAAACAATGATGTACGACGTCAGTGCGCAAACCACTTCGCTGATTCTTAATGCTGACCGCGACATGTACCAAGCCTTGGCAGCTTATCAGTCCATTGCGAACGGCCAATTAGCCGGTGATGAACTGCAACAGCAGCAGCAGGATTTGAGCGAAAATATCGAGCAAATCGTGGAACGGGTCGGAAGCGCCGGCACGATCCTAGCCGAGAATGGACTTTTGGCAGAAATCCATGAGCAATCCAAATTAACCGTTCAGCAAAACCTCGATCGGTTCACTACGCATTTTGAAGCATGGTCCGATAAGACCGCTGCCGGTACAAGCGATATTTCGGATTTCGATACCGCGCGCGAGAGTTTAAATGAGCTTGGCGAGTTTCTCGATGCATATGCCGTTACGCAGGCAGAACTGGTTCAGAAGGACAATGTGAGCATGCATTTGTTTATCTATATCATCATCGTCTTAATTGTGCTCATTATCGGGTTTACCGGTTTTGGCATTATTCGGCGAATCACGAAGTCTGTCGATCATATTCTGCATCGTGTGAAGCAAGTTTCGGAAGGCAATCTTCATCACGACGGTCCTTCCCAGCATTATAAGGACGAGCTTGGCACCATTACGCAGTCCATTGATTCCATGGCAAACGGCCTTCGAGAGCTGATCAGCCAAGTGCTGACATCCGCCGAAGCCGTGACCGTAGCCGCCTCCGAAATATCCGCAACAACCGATGAAGTGGCTAGAGGCAACATGTATCAAGCCGAGTCGGCCCAAACCGCCTCCGAGGTCGTTACGAAACTTTCGGAAGGCGTGCGCACGGTGTCGCAGCGTGCCAAGGAAGCGACTCATCTTACCATCAACACCAACAAAGAGGCCATCGCTTGCGGCAACACCGTGCAAGAATCGCTCCGCAGCATGAATCTGCTCTCGCAGCGTATGAATGAACTGGAAAAGGATTCGAATCAGATCGGTAACATCATTGGTGTAATCGACGACATAGCGGAGCAAACCAATCTGCTGGCGCTGAATGCCGCAATCGAAGCAGCGCGGGCCGGCGACCAAGGACGCGGCTTCGCGGTCGTGGCAGACGAGGTGCGCAAGCTGGCGGAACGCAGCGGCGAAGCTACGAAACAAATCGCCGATATTATTAAGGGGATGCAGCATAGTACGCATGAGAGCGTGAAGGCGATGTCGACGACCGAGACGCTCTACCGGCAAGCCGGCGATGCGCTCGGCAGCATCGTGGTTCGGGTCGGCGAGGTAACGGAGCAGACCAAAGAAATCGCGGCTTCGAGCGTCAGCCAAGCTGCACAATCCCAGGAAGTCATGAAGCAGATCGAATCCATCGCTTCCATCAGCGAAGAAGCCGCCGCCGCCGCACAACAGACGGCAAGCTCCTCCCAATCCCTCGGCTCGCTCGCTTATCAGCTCAACACGATGGTGAAGCGATTCCGCCTATAATAAAGCCGATGATGAAAAGGCCGAGTTCCATAACGGAACCCGGCCTTTATTGCGCTTAATATTGGAGCTATGCTCGAAGGGCAGGCAGCCGCCGAATTCGCTACGATGTAGAACTCCTGGTGCGCTACACATGCTCACTTCGCCAAATTTGTTCCGATGTAGACCTCCCGGTGCGCTACATGTGCTCATTTCGCGGAATTTGCTCCGATGTAGATCCCCTGATGCGCTACATGCGCTCAAAGCTACCCACATATCTACCGCTTCAGTACCTGAGAATCACAAATTCGAACTCTCAGCACCAAAACCATTCAAAAAAGAAGCCGAGAGTTCGATATCCGAACTCTCAACTTTCAAACTAACCATACATCTACCGCTTCAGCAGCTGAGAGCCACAAAATCGGACTCTCAGCACCAAAACCAATCGAAAAAGAAGCGGAGAGTACGATATCCGAACTCTCAACTTTCAAACTAACCATACATCTACCGCTTCAGCAGCTGAGAGCCACAAAATCGAACTCTCAACACCAAAACAAACCGAAAAAAGAAGCTGAGAGTACGATATCCGAACTCTCAACTTTCAAACTAACCATACGTCTACCGCTTCGGCAGCATTCCACTGAAATTGCTCCGAAAGGATCTCCTGGCAGGTTACTCTTTCACCATTTTGCTCGTTATCCACCAATGTGTCGCCCCGAGAGCTACTCTCCCGACATTTCCACTCCGTTTCCACCAATGTGTTGCCCTACGAGCCACTCTTCCCCCAGCGCCAGCCGGAGCGATCCGCGCCTAGCGAGCCCTCCCGCGTGCAGAGCGGCTACTTGCGCAGCAGCTCCGTGCCGAGCGCCCAGACTGAGCGGAGGCGCGATGAGCGGCCATGCTGCTGGATAAAGCTGTAGTCCGTCAGCGTGACGCCGGCGTCCTTCAATGCGGCGTGCAAATCGTCGTCGAGCATGAGGCGGTATTCCCACACCCGCTTCTCCCAGTGGGGGATCGCTGCCAGCATGGCGGCATCCTCGATAGCAGGATGGATATATGTCTCGCTGATGCCCTCGGGTAGGCGGTACATTTTGGCGATGATGGATTGCTTGAAGGACTCGTACGTTTCCCCTTCTTCAACCTCGAAAGGATGCGACAGCAGATAGTCCGGTATCGCTACGCCGAGCGTACCCGCAAGCGCCGAGGCTTTGCCTACAGCACGCTCCACGCCGGGAACGGCTGCCATCATGTCCTCGGGATGAACATGGCGAAACAGTCGGAACGGCACTTTCCATTTCGCGCATTTCATCAAGACTTGCGGAATGTGGCTGCGGCCGGTCGCAATGCCGTACAGACTGCCCATGTGGTTGTCTGCATGCGAGATGGTAATACCCGCTTGGCGCACCCGCTCATACTGAGCATCCATCTCCTGCACGACCGCCGCTGTATTTGCACCCCGCTCGAACTCTTTCACCGTCCGATACATATGCCCGCTCGCATCGTGCAGCGAGGGATGACCCGTCACACTGCCCCAGCGCAGTGCATCGAATTCACTGGTCAGCGTCAGATGCAGCCCGATATTAGACTGTCCGCGCTTCTTGCACCAAGCCGCCGCTTCCTCGAAGCCGGGCGCCGGCGCCATGATCGTCGCCGACGAAACTCGCCGCTCCTCGAGCAAATGCATAATGGCCGCATTCATCGGCGCGCTTTGGCCAAAATCATCGCAATTGATGACGAGATAATTTCCTTTCATCACGCTCTCTCCCCTCCCAGGACTAATTCCGCCACCAAGCAGCAGTCGGATATGGCGCACTGCCTGCTGCAACGGTTTCACCGATCTGCGGCGTTGCAATTTCGATCCCCTGCGCACGAGCCGCCTTCACGGCACTCTCAACCGGATCCGTCCAATCATGGTAAGCCAGCGTAAAAGCACCCCAGTGAACCGGAATCAACAATTTCCCTCGCACATCCAAATGCGCTTGCACCGTTTCCTCCGGCATCATATGTATCGCCGCCCAGCGCTCGTCATATTGACCGCACTCCATCAGCGTCAGATCGAATGGTCCATACTTGGTTCCGATTTCTTTAAAATGCGGTCCATAGCCGCTGTCCCCGCTATAAAACACCCGATTGCTCTTCCCGGCTATCACCCACGAGCACCACAGCGTACTGTTCCGATCGAACAACCCCCTGCCCGAAAAGTGCCGCGCCGGCATGCAGGCAAGGGTAAGCCCTGCCAGCTGCAGCTCGTCGCCCCAGTCGTGCTCAGAGATCTTCGCGGGATCTACGCCCCACTTGCGAAGCCGTTTCCCTACTCCGAGCGGGACAATAAACCGGCCCACCTTGTCCTTCAGCTTCCGAATCGTGCCTTCATGCAGATGATCATAATGATCATGCGACTGAATGACCGCGTCGATCGCCGGAAAATCCTCCGCCTGCAGCGGAAGCCCGCCGCTGTAGCGCTTGCCTCCGAACAGCGCTACCGGAGAAGGCGAATCCGCAAACATCGGATCAAACAGCAGCCGTTTTCCTTCGATCTCAAGCAGAAACGCGGAATGCCCAAACCACGTCACCTGAACGCCTTCTGCCTGTGGCAGGGCCGACAGTGCCAGTTTCTTATAAGGAACGGCCTGCGCCGGCTGGCGGTTTGGACTGCCTCTGAATTGATCCCGAAGCATGCTGACGATCGCCTTGAAGCTCATGTCCATTTTAGTCTCTATAGCGTTGACGAATTTATTGTTTTGCCGGGTGGAGGCCATCTGCAACCATGCTCCTTCTATTGTCCTATTCATCTTAGTTATTCCCATTATAGTGCAAAGCGGTACCCGGCCACCATGAGCTCGGCCATCTATGCTACACTGGTAGTAATTCATTCGATAAGCAGCAAGGAGAAGATTTCGCCGATGAAACTGGTCTCATGGAATGTAAACGGGCTGCGCGCCTGCGTGAACAAAGGATTTATGGATTATTTTACGGAGATGAATGCCGATATCTTCTGCTTGCAGGAGACGAAGCTTCAGGCAGGTCAAATTGAGATGGCGCTTGGTGACGACTACGAGAGCTATTGGAATTATGCGGAGAAGAAGGGCTACTCGGGTACGGCTGTTTTCACGAAAATCAAACCGCTATCCGTGCGCTACGGCATGGAAGAAGATTATGAGCCTGAGGGCCGCTTGATTACACTGGAATTTGACGACTTCTATCTCGTTACGGTGTACACGCCCAATGCCAAACGCGATCTGGCGCGGCTCGATTACAGAATGGAGTGGGAAGATCGATTCCGCAGCTACTTGCTGGAGCTGGATGCGAAGAAGCCGGTCATCGTCTGCGGGGATCTGAATGTCGCCCATGAAGAAATCGACTTGAAGCATCCGAAGCCCAATATGGGCAATTCCGGCTTCACGCTCGAGGAACGCGGCAAAATGACCGCCCTGCTCGCATCCGGCTTTACCGACTCCTTCCGCTATTTCTATCCGGACCTTTCAGACGTGTATTCTTGGTGGTCCTATATGCCGAAGGTCAGAGAGCGGAACGTGGGGTGGCGGATTGATTACTTCCTAGTGTCCTCCAGACTCGCGCCGGCATTAATCGATGCGCAAATCGACTGTCACATCATGGGCAGCGACCATTGTCCGGTTGTCCTGACAACAGGCGAACTAAGCAGCGTTACAGAAACAGCAGCAGCAGCAGCAAAATAATCTAAAAAAAGCCGGGCATTCTCCATCGCGGAGATACCCGGCTTTCTTATTTTCGCGCGTTAATTTCCATTCCACTCCCGCATGAACCGTTCCACATACTCGGCCATGTACCGATGCCGATCCTCGGCAATTTCTTTGGCCGACTCCGTGTTAATGCGTTCCTTCAGCTTCAGCAGCTTCTCATGGAAATGATTGATCGCCGTGCTTTTCCCTTTGCGATATTCGCCGGGGCTCATCTCATCGCGCGGCAGCAGCTTCGGGTCATAGATGGGATCTCCCTTCCAGCCCGCATAGAGAAAACATCGGGCAATCGCGATGGCCCCGATTGCATCGAGCCGATCCGCATCCTGCACCACTTGGCCTTCCAGCGTCCGCATCGGCGGATTAGCACCGCCGTTAAACGACATCGTCGCGATGATCTCCATAATGTGCGACTGTTCCGCTTCCGTCAGCGACTGACCGGCCAGCCAGCTGCTCACTTTATGCAGTCCGCTCTCCTTGGATTCGTTCAGTTTCTCGTCCGCCACATCATGCAGCAGGGCCGCTATCATGCAGATCTCCGCGTCCGCACCTTCCCGCAGTGCGAGCCGCTCCGCCATCTGCACGACGCGGTGCACATGCCACCAATCGTGGCCGGTGGCATCATGCTCCAGCTCGGCCCGGGCGAACCGTTCCGCTTCTTCAATTACGTGCTGCTTCTCGCCAGGTTGGCGCTGCATGGTCATAACCACCTTTTTCCCGACTTCGTCTTAGTTGCGGCGCTCCTGCAGCTCGCGCCATACCTTCTTGTTGCTGTATTGCTTCTCTGTGCTGATATCCTTGCCGAACCAAGCCGGAGGCTCGAACGCCACGGCTGCCTCCTCGGAATCGAACTCCACCTCAAGCACCATCAGCTGGATTTGGTCATAAATATCGATTTCCACAACATGATCGCCCCACGTCGCGGTAATGCGGTTCTTCGTCAGCGGAATAGCACCGAAAGCATGGATAACCTGTTCGTAAATCCCTTGCGAGATGTTGTATTCGACCTCTTCGCGCGCCAAACCATGGCCGGATTTGAAGGTATGGGTATAGCTCACTTCCTCCGTAGCAAGATCGACGATTCTGCGAACCCTCAGCTCCTGCGGGCCATCAAGCGCCAGATAAGTCTGCTCGATCCGATGCTCCGATTGTCTCAGCAATTCACCTGTACCTATGAGTCTCTCCGGGAATTCGGGTAACAAAAACTTGCGTTCAATTTCTAAAGCCATGACGACATCTCCCTACTGATTCGACTACGTTGAAGCCATACGACAAGTATAGCTGTCTGTTGCGGTCCCGCCAATTCTTGTACCCCTGCTACACCTTGCTCAGCCAAAATCCTTCCGATGCCTCTTCCCAATCCTCAAGCGGGTCGTTCTCGACCGCAGATCGGGCAGCACTCACGCCGGCCCGGAACGCCTCTTCGGATTCCCAAATCGCCAGACCGATCAGCTTTCCGGTGCGGCTGTCCTTCAAGGTATGTACTTCTCTTAATCCGGCCGCTCCTTCGAGCGCGCTCCCGAAACGGTGCATCGAAGCGATCAAGTCCTCACTCTTGCCCGGCTTCGGATGATGGATCGACATATGAACAAACATAAACGCCGTGCCTCCTTATAGGCTGTATTTTGTCTATATTGTAGTGGAGTTGTCTGCTGTTGTCACTTCGCCTGAATTTTACGTTATATATATGTTATATTAATTCGAGTTTTTAGCATTTTTACAATTTATATGTAATGTTTATTGACACATAAAACCTCCGTGAGCTACAATTCAAACTAACAACTACATAAACAATAGCTTTCTAGGGTTCCGTCATTCAATCTTCTCGGGTTATGTGTAATATAACCTGACAATTTGAATGAGGCAGGTCCAAGAGGAAGCGGCTGATGCTGCATCAGCTACACGGAGGGATAAAAACCCGGGAGAGTAGATACCATCTATTCTCCCGGGTTTTATTTATTTTAGAGGAGGGTTCGAGATGAGAACGAGATTACCGCTTCTACTGCTCATCATCATGCTGACGTCTGCCCTAATGCTTTCCGCTTGCAGCAAATCCACATCCGGCTCGGAGAAAGATGACATTACACTGCGGGTCGCTTACAACCTCTGGGTCGGAAGCACGGGGCTGTTCGTAGCCGAAAGCAAAGGTTTCTTCGAGGAAGCCGGCGTCAAAGTTGAACTTATCCAATTCCCAAGCCCTACCGAAGCAACGCAAGCCTTAATCACCGGCAACGTGGATATTGCTCTCACGACACTGGACACGGCCGTGATGGTTAAGACCAATGAGCTGCAAGATCAAAATTTAAAGGTGTTCAGCTTTACCGATTTATCCATGGGGGCAGACGGCATCGTCGCTTCGAAGGATATCAAAACCATTGCAGACCTCAAAGGAAAAACCGTGGCAGCTACGATTGGAACGGTGAATCACTTTTTGCTCAATCATGCTCTCCAGCTCGCAGGGTTAAGCGAGAAGGATGTGAAGTTGTCCAACGTGTCGCCCGAACAAACAGGACCGCTGTTTATCGCCGGCCAAGTCGATGCAGCCGTAACGTGGGAGCCCTATCTCTCGGAGGCCTTAACCGGAGGCGGCAACCTGCTCTACTCCACGAAAGATGCGCCGGATCTGATTGTCGACGGTGTCATGACGTCCCAGGCGATGATCGACGATCACGCCCAAGCGCTTCGCAACCTAATAAGCGCCATTGATAAAGGCTCTGCTTTCTACTATTCCAATACCGATGAAGCGGCCGACATTGCGGCCAAGAAGCTGGAAACGACCAAGGATGAAGTCATCGCCATGATGGGCGGCGTCAAACTGCTGAAGCAAGATGAAGTCAAAGCGATGTTGACGGGCAAAGACAGCACGCTCGAAGCACGGACCGAAGAGTACTCCTCCTTCTTCTTCGAACGTAAGCTGATCGACAAGGAAGTCAAAGCGGATGACATTCTGGATTCCTTCTTATTCAAATAATCAGTGGGAGCGTGATTGCGCATGAAGAAGAAAATCGATACGATCGTCGGGAAAGCTGCACTATTAATTATTGATGTAACCAAGGGTTCGTTGCTTCCGCCCGAGAAAACGCCTATTCCGATCTTCGATGCGCAGACGGCGGTCGACAATATCGGGAAGGTGCTGGAAACTGCTCGGCAGGCGGGTATACCGGTTATTTTCTTCCAAGAGCTGCATCGCGTCGATCTGATTGATTTTGGCAGAGAGCTGGAGGGCGTTGAGGATATCCACTGTTTGGAAGGATCTGAGGACGTTGAATTCCTTGATTATTTGAAGCCTGCTCGTGGCGAGTACGCCATAGGCAAACGCCGCTATAGCTGCTTCTTCTCCACCGATCTCAATATACTGCTGAAAGGGCTGAAGGTAGAGACGCTGCTTGTTACCGGTTTCCTCACGGATGTTTGCGTTCATTACACTTGCGCTGACGCGCATCAACATGATTATTATGTTCGCGTGCTCCATGACTGCGTCAGAGGGTCCAGTCCCGAGGCGCATCAAGCTTCGCTTAACGCCATTGAGTATCTGCAAACCGCATCGAAAACCAATTCCTCTGAGATTATTGCCCTGTTAGAGCAACGGGTGACGGTTTAATAACAAGTTCAGAAGCCCTGCCTCTACACGAGGTAGGGCTTTTAACATATTAGCTTCTTGTAAAAACAGCCGATTTCCCCGCCTTCAAATTGCTTCCAGCTCCATAATCTGGCACTATGGAAGATGTACCGACTATTGAATCGAAGGAGCGATCTCTTAGATGAAAATCCAATTCCATGGCCATGCCTGCATTCAAATCAGCACTGGCGATAAATCCCTTGTCATTGATCCTTTTCTTAGCGGCAACCCCGTGGCTGTCCAGAAGCCGGAAGCACTGAAGACCGATGCCGTGCTGCTGACTCACGCTCATCAGGATCATATTCTGGATGCCGCTCCGGTCGCGATTGCCAACGATGCGCCGATTGTATCGATTGTCGAGCTTGCCACATACATGTCCTGGCAAGGCGCGAAAACAATCGGAATGAATATGGGCGGAACGGTCGACCTCGGCTTTGCGCAAGCGAAAATGATTCAAGCGTTCCACAGCTCCGGCATCGTGGATATGGAAACGAAACAAATCATGTATGCGGGTATGCCTGCCGGATTCCTCGTATTCGCGGAAGGCCTCACTATTCTGCATGCCGGAGATACATCCCTATTTGGCGATATGAAGCTGATTGGAGATCGGTATGAGATCGACGTCGCATTCGTGCCAATCGGTGACCACTATACAATGGGACCGGAGGACGCGCTGCAAGCGGCAAAATGGTACAACGCGAAGCTGACAGTGCCCATCCATCACAGCACTTTCCCGCCAATCAAGCAGGATGCGGAGAAATTCGTCCGGCAGCTTGAGGAAAACGGGCTCAAAGGCCGCGTCATGGTACCGGGAGACGAATTTGAAGTAAACGGCCGATAGCACCGAGTGGTGAACGGCGCAAATGTGCGGTAACAGGAACCTTTTATAATGACAACATCACGTGGGGAGTGAGCGTATGCCGGATTGGTCCTATCAAACGTTGTTTCGTCCTCTGCTGCTGCGGCTCCCGAATCGGCTCGCTCGCTCCGTCACGCTCGGCGCTATCGGCGCGTTGAGCCGTCTTCCTCTGGGCTCCTTCGTCATTCGCACGCTGGGGCATATGGATCCCGCCCCTCTCCTTCGCAGCCGAGCATGCGGCGTCGATTTCATCACGCCGGTCGGACTGTCGGGCACGGTTGATCCAACCGGCGTTGCCCATCGGGCCGTGGCGCAGTTCGGACTGGGCTTCATGGAGATCGGACCGATTACGGCCGAGCCCATCCAAGCCGCAAGTTCAGCGCCCATTCAGTTGAATTCAGAGGAACGAAGCATTACTTACCCGTCCTATGACGAGAATAGCGGCGCAGCCTCGGCAGCATCGCGGATTGCGAATCCCGGTCATAGGCTGCCGCAGTTTGCCAGATTGACGCCTCTGCCGGGGAGTACGCCGGAACAGGCGCTCGCGCAGCTGCTGGCTATGATGGGGCAGCTGCGAAAGGCCGGTGCGGCGGGGTTTTATCTTGATATTTTGCAGCAGCCAGCTTCAACGGAACAAATTATCGCGCTGCTCCAACTCATAGATTCGCATGCGGCAGTAGATAACCGCTTGTTCCTTTACATCCCGCATGATGCGGAAGACGGCACGCTTCAACTCGTGCTCCATTCCATTGATTTCACGGCATGGAGCGGTGCTGTTGTAGGCGAAGCCCGCGCAACTGACGGTCGACTCACGGTCAAGCCCGCAGATAAGCAATCGTGCGCTGCAAGGCTTACTCAGCTGCGACGATTTGGCCCGCAGCACTTCGTGCTCAAAGCATCCTGCGGCATCTATGAACCACTGGATGCCCTGGACCTGACGGCTGCAGGCGCCGACTACATCCTGCTGCACGGCGGACTCATCGATACCGGGCCCGGACTGCCCAAACGGGTCAACGAAGCCATCCTGTATGAACGCGTCCGACAACTGCCTGAGCCTAAACCGGAATCCTTTTGGCGTCACTGGGGCTGGATGTGCTTGCTCGGCATTGGGATGATCACCGGCGGTATACTCGCGTGGATAATAGCGACTACAACGGTGCTGCTTCCCTATGACGAAGCGTTCCTAGGTATCCATCGCGACATGCTGCATCATCTGAATCACCGTCTGCTTCACTTCATGTCGCATGATCGCATTACGCTCGCCGGCACGATGATTTCCATCGGCGTGCTCTATTATCAGCTTGGCATGCATGGATTACGTCACGGCGTGCATTGGGCGAGAACAGCACTGCTCGTGTCCGCTATTACCGGCTTTGCCAGCTTTTTTCTCTATCTGGGCTACGGCTACTTCGATCCGCTGCATGCGGTCGTCGCACTCATTCTTCTTCCAATGTTTCTGCTAAGTATGCGCGCGAACCCCGACAAGCCGTTTCGCAATCCCGTCAACTTGCGCAGCGACCGGATGTGGAAGCGGGCCATGTGGGGGCAGTTCTGCATGGTAGTGCTTGGTTTTGCGCTGGTAATCGGCAGTATTACCATCTCCGGATTCGGCGTGACACGTGTGTTCGTGCCGCAAGATCTGGCCTACATAGGCCTTACATCCGATCAAATTGCAGCCATGAACCCGCGGCTGATTCCGCTGATCGCCCATGATCGCGCCGGATTCGGCGGAGCGCTGTTCTCCGATGCACTGGCGCTGCTCACGATGGCATTATGGGGCATTCAGCAAGGGGAACGCTGGCTGTGGTGGACGTTTCTGATCGGCGGAGCTCCGGCATTCTTCGCGGCCTTCTCGGTTCATTGGCACATTGGCTATACGGACTTCGTTCACTTGTCGCCTGCCATCTTCGCCTTATTGCTTTATATAGCTGGCCTTATCTTACTCTATCCTTATCTGACGCGGTCACCGGTCGCTGCTCAGCGCACCGCATAACCAACGATCGGATCAAACCGTTTCACATAAGCGGCTCCCGGCGTTGCGGCCATGACCGCGTTACGGAAGCGGATAAGCAGCGCATTCTCAAGCTGCACCATTCTTCCCATGGAGCGTGATATTCGCACGATCCGATAGGCTCGTGCCATGCGCTCCATCTCGTAAACCCGTAGCGCCGCTGGCACGTCCGTTTCCGACTGCTGCAGACAACGCGCCAGCACCACGGCATCTTCGATAGCCTGCGCTCCGCCCTGGCCGAGATTAGGAAGCATCGGGTGCGCGGCATCGCCAAGCAGCGTTATGCGGCCGGTGCTCCACCGAGCAAGCGGAGCTCGATCTACAATGTCATGGGCAAGTATCGTCGCTGGATCGGTCGCTTCAATCGCATCGACAACGGGCTTATACCAGCCTCGGAACAAGTCCAATAACGCCGACTTACGTTCTGCTGCCGGAAGAATTGTTCCTTGCGGCGCATTAACCGCAGCAAACCAGAAAACGCGGCCATTGCCCAGACTTGAGAAGCCAAATCTCCGTCCTTGGCCCAGCGCCTCAAACCCGCCGCCGGACGCTGCGCCAATCGGTATATTGGCTAACGTACATACACCTCTAAGCGCCGTATAGCCCGAATACCGGAGAGGACTTGTACTGAATAACTGCTCGCGGATCGCAGAATGAATACCGTCCGCTCCGATCACAAGCCCAGCCTTCTCGTGCATCCCATCATCGAACACGGCCGTTACCGCATCATCCGTTTGTTCGCCGCGCATCCACTGCTTGCCGGTATAGACCGGGGATTCCGCCATAACCGCTTGCAGGAGAATCGATTGCAGCTCCGCTCTATGAATGACATAACTGTGCGTGCCATATTTCGCCGCTTGCTTCGCGGCAGGGAGGCTCGTAATCAGCTTGCCGTCCCATGTCCGAATGTCCGCCTGCATGACCGGGGCACCTGCTTCTCTGACATTGTTGCCTACTCGGAGTAAGTCGAGTGCCTTCATGGCGTTGGCCGCAAGCACGATACCCGCTCCCGCTTCCCGCAATGCCGCCGCTTTATCGTATACCGCCACCTGCCACCCGCGCTGCCGCAGCGCCAAAGCCGAACACAGCCCGCCAATGCCCGCTCCAATTACTATTGCTTGTCGCTTGCCCTTGCTGCTCATTACCGCATCCCCCGCTCTTCTCCTATCACTGGTTTCATCATACCCAAGGAGGAATGACGATGACTACCCTAAAAGTTTGGCTCGACACCGACATTGGCGGCGATATCGACGATGCCCTTTGTTTAGCCTATCTGCTCGGCCAACCGAACTGTGAACTTATTGGCATTTCGACCGTAGGCGGCGAGGTCGCGAACCGCGCCATGGTGGCGGATGCGATCTGCAAAGCTGCGGATCGGAGTGTGCCCGTATATGCGGGAGCAGATCATCCGATGATGCCAAGCAGCATCTATCCCACGCCGGGCGGTGCATCCAAGTTGGTGAATTGGCCGCACGAGACTACCTTCAAAGCGAGCCAAGCCGTCGACGCCATGCGGGCCGCCATCCACGAGCATCCCCATGAAGTGATGCTGCTCGCCGTCGGTCATCTCACCAATGTCGCCCTTCTTTTTCTGCTAGATCCCGAGATTCCGAAGCTACTGAAGGGGCTGTACATCATGAGCGGCGTATTCTCCGAAGAGCTCGAAGCCTCACCGGATATGCCGATGGCCAACTGGAATTCCTGGATGGATCCGCATGCCTGCGCCATCGTATATAACGCGCCGGTGGCGATTCATCGCACATTCGGCTTAAATGTGACGTCGCAGCTTGTCCTCGGGCGGAGCGAAAAACCAGACTTATTTGCTGCTCCGGTCATGAGAGCGGTGGAGGACTTCGGATCGCCGTGGCTGGAGCAGCATGTCATGACCTTCCATGATCCGCTCGCGGCGGCATGTTTATTTGAACCGCAGCTCTGCGTGTACGAGCGCGGTTCCGTTGAAGTCGACTACACTCACGCGGACACGTTCGGTCAAATGACATTTCATGCGGGCGGCACTGTCGGTAACCATGAGATAGCGACAACTGTCGACCGTACGCGATTTTTCGAGCATTATTACTCCATTACCGGTCAGCAGAAACACCTTCTCTAACGTAAAAAGAGCCTCCAAACCGCAGCAACGCGATTTGGAGGCTTCTTTTACAACATCGAACCTGCATTCTTCTCCCCCGCCCCGAGCACACTTCCCAGCTTCTGCACCGGAACACTGGACAGAATGAGCAGTGCCGCGAGGCCGTCCATCAGCGTGAGCCGCTCGTCGAGCAGCAGCACGATGAACAGCAGCGTCACGAACGGAGTAAAGAAAGTAAAGCTCGCGATGAGCGAGGCCGGCGAATAACGCAGCGCCCGGAAATACAAGAAGAAACCGAGCACGATGTTACACATGCTTAACCAGAACACGCCGCCGAAATCGACCAGCCGAGGCAGTATGAGGTTCGAATTAACCAGCAGGCCGGCGGCAGACAGCACGAAAGCTACCACCGTGATCAAGAAGGTGCTGATCAGCATATCCTTCTTGTTCCGCTTCACCAGATTGGTGAACAAACCCCAGCTGACCGCCGCCAGAATCGCCAGTACGTCGCCGGTCAAATTAGTCAGTTTTAGTGACGTAAGATCCCCCTTGGTCATCAGCAACACCGTCCCCGCAAAGCCCATTACGACGGAGAGCAGCTTGTATCGATTCATGTTCTCCTTATGGAGGGGGATGGCAAAGATGACGATAAAGACGGGAAACAGATAATTCAGCATGGAGGCCTCGACCGCCGGAATCCGATCAAGCGCCTGCAGATAAAGCGCATCATACAAGAAGGCGAACAACCCGCATGACACGATAAGCGCCGTTTGCCGCCATGACCACAGCCTCAACGTTCCCCAACGCACCTTATATAAGACGATGCCCGCGAACACGACAACCCCGATTCCATTCATATAAAATAACACCTGGTAGCTGTCCAATCGGCCCAGCACCAGCTTGCTCACCGCCGCAACCGAGCCCCAGAGCAGCAGCAAAATCGGCATAAGCACATAGGGGCTCCGCGATAATTCCGACTTCGTCTGACTAGCCTGCATCCTGTCTTCTCCTCACTTCATACGTTCCTTAGCGCCGATCAAACCGGCAAATCATCAGCGCATTGCCTTCGCAATCCTTGAAGCTGAAGCAGGCATGATCGCGATATTCCTTAATAGGCTCCGGTTCCACGCCCAGCTCAGCCAGCCGTTGATGCGCCAGCTGAAGATCAGCCGTATCAAACGTGAACGGCGCCCGTGCTGCCGGCACGCCTTCACCTTCTGATTGTAGCAAATGCATCACGTAACGACCATCGATCGCGAGCTCGACGAACGAACGGTAATCATAGGCCGTGATTGCAAACCCGAGCGTGTCGCAGTACCATTTTGCCGCAGCTTCCAAGTCCTTAACATAGTGCATAACCCCGATAATTTCTTGCTTGATTAATGGCAGCATCTGCTCATTCACCTCGCCTGATTATTTAACAACCCCGTATTTATTGCCGTCCGGATCGTACAGCGGGAAGCCGGTAATACCATCATCGAAATGGACGATTTCGCCGATATTAGCGCCCTTGTCCTTCAAGTTGCGGTAAGCTTCTTCCACATCGTCGGTATGAAAATTAAAATATTGCTCCACCTCGTAATCGTTCTGCGGAAACGCATGCTGCACGATGTTATATGACTTCACGAGACAGAACATGATGCGGTAATCATTCATCATCATAACGGTTGCCTTGGGCTCGTCTCTCCCTGTGATCTCGAAGCCCAACACCTCTGAATACCACTTTGTAGATCGTTCCAAATCGCTTACCGGGACAAAAATACCTACGCCGAATAATGCCGGTTTACTCATCTCATTGTTCCTCCTGCTCGGTTGGATTGGATCGATTGGATCTGAAAGGCGTCGACACCATCAGGACATTGCCATCGGGATCTTTAAAATAAAACCAGGCTTGCCCGCGAACCACCGCAACCCGGTCAATCGTGATGCCGGACCCGGACAGCTCTCGGTAGGTGCGGAACATCGCCGTCATATCCGCTTCGCGGAACGCTCGCACGAAGGATTCGAACAGCTCCTTGCCGGACCGCCGATGCGCGGCCGTCGCCTGCGGAGCTCCGTCTCCCTCCAGCCAGTGAAGCTGCCGCTCCGCCGCTTTTTTGAGCCTCGTGCGCGCCCGGTGAAGCACTGCCTTAATTGCCGTAACCGGCTGCCCAAGCGACCGGCCGGCCTCGGTCGGCGAGAAGCCGAACACATCCGTCAGAAGAATAAGCACCGCCTGCCTCGGCTCCAGCGCGTCCATTAAATATTCAAGCGACTCTCGTACATCATGTCGATTCCATTCGGAGTAGGCCAAGTTGTTATAGTCGGCCAGAAGCTCCGGCATGAAGGCGATTTTGCGGCGGCGGCAGACATCAAACCACGCATTGGCGGCGATACGGTACAAATAAGGCTTGCTCAGCTCACGATCCGGCCAGCGGATGAACCTGCGGTAGGCTTTGAGCATTACCTCTTGATACAGATCCTCGCCATCCCAGGCGGAACCGGCTAATTTGCCGCAATAGCGGAGCAGCTCGGCTGTGTGCGGTGTCGTCTGCTTCTCGAAAATTTCATCATTGTAGGTTGTCATAGGCGTTAATCGCGCTTGTATTTCTGTTTGTGCGGGTAGTAAGTCGAAGCCGGCAAATCTTCCACAATGCCGATGAGGTTGCCGTCCGGATCGAGACAATCGAAGTACCGGGTTCCGCTCGCATCCTCCGCAATCGGCAGCACTTCCGCCCCTTTCTCACGAAGCGAAGTATGGGAGTATTCGATATCAAAGGACTCGAAATTATAATACGGAATCCTCACCCCGCCTCCCGCATCGAACTGTACAGCTGCAGGCCGCTCTACTTTCCACAGATTAATGAACGTTGCCTCACCCGGAAAAGCGAGCCCTGTGCAGCAGTCCGACAGGTCGATCGTCTCCAGATCAAACATCCTTATGTACCACTCCGTGGAGCGCCGCATATCCGTTACGGGAATAAAGATGCCGCTAATTCTACTTACGCTTCGTCGCATGAGACTCCCTCCCATTTGGAAATTCACTACACCTATCATAACGCGGTCAGAAGATATACAGATACGGGGTCCAAATAATTTTTTCATAATGATAATAATTATCATTTTCAGTAAATCTATTGAATATTGACATATGCTGTTATAAACTAGACTTTCTTGATAATGATTATCACTACCAATCAGCGTAGAAACGCACAAAAGGGGACATTAGACAACATGACATCCGTACTGAAGAAACGCACTGCACTCATCACGGCCATCCTTGCACTATCCATTGCTACCGGCTGCGGCAACAACAACAACAACACGGCTGCTAACGACACAGGCAACGAAGCGGCAACAACCAATGCAACCAACAATGCTGCTGCCAATGAGGCGGCAACCGATACCGCTGCTAATACAACTGAAGAAGCTGCACCTGCCGCGGTTACTATCGATGAAGCAAAGGCTGCTGAGCTGCAAGCGAAGTTCGGCGACAAGAAACCGGAGAAGGTTGTCGTTGCTTCCGTTGCCATCGCTGAATTGCTCGATGCACTGGGCGTTATGCCGGTAGGCGTGCCAACTTCGATGTCCGCTCTTCCTGCGGCATTCGATAACGTACAGAAGATCGGTTCCGCGCTGAAGCCGGATGCCGAAGTCATTACAAGCCTGGAGCCGGACGTTGTACTCGGACCGGCATCCATTCAAGACAGCCTCGACAAACAACTCGGCTCCGCGAAACTGAATATGGTGTATATCCCTACTGATTCTCTGGAAGAGCTTACGCTCTCCACTGTTGTTCTCGGCCATGTATTCGGACAAGAACAGAAAGCAACGGATCTGGTTAACGGCCTGGCAACGGCTGAAGCTGCTGCGGTTAAACAAGCTGAAGGCCAAACACAGCCGAAGGTCATGTTCCTGTTCGGCTCCGCCGAATCCTTCATGCTCATGAACGAAAGCACGTACGCGGGCAGCATGGCGAAGAAGCTTGGTGCTTCCAACGTCGTATCCGATGTGCTGAAATCGCAAGAAACGTATGTACCGCTCGATATGGAGAGCGTTGTAACGGCTAATCCGGATGTCATCTTGCTCGTAGCGCACGGCGACCCTGAAGCGGCTAAGAAAGCATTCGAAGACGATGTGAAGAAGAATGGCGCTTGGGAGAAGCTGAACGCATTCAAGAACAACCGCGTGGAAGCACTGGACTACAATCTGTTCGGAATTACTTCGATTACGAAAGCCGCATCCGCTTATCAAGAATTGGCAAGCAAGCTCTACCCTGCTAACTAACATCATGTGGAGGAACTAGATTATGGCACCCGGAGTATTGCAACGCCGATCGAGTAAACTTATTATGCTGCTCACCTTTGCGCTGCTGGCAGTCGCGATAATCGCATCCATCGGCCTTGGCAGTGTCAAGATCTCGGTTGCCGATATTATTACCGCGCTGTCCGGCCGTGCTACCGGTGCCTCCGATACCATCCTATGGGACATTCGCATTCCGAGAGTGCTGCTCGCGTTAATTATTGGCGCGAATCTGGCAGTCTCGGGCGCGATGCTCCAAGCCGTGATGAATAATCCGCTCGCGGATCCCGGTCTTACCGGGGTTTCGAGCGGCGCGGCCGTAGCGGCACTCTTCATTCTGCTTGTAATGCCCGAGCTCAGCTCGCTCATTCCCATTGCAGCTATTGCCGGAGGCGCCGTGGCGGCAGGCATGGTCTATTTATTGGCATGGAACAAACGCGGAATCGCGCCTTTGAGAGTCATCCTCTCCGGGGTTGCGGTTAATGCTATTTTTGGCGGGATTATCGGGTTGATGTCGATCTTGTACAGCGAGAAGCTGCCGGGTGCGCTGCAATGGCTGAACGGTAGCCTGTCCGGCAAAGGACTCGGCGACTCCCTCATGATTCTACCGTATTCCGCAGTTGGCTGGATTGCCGCTTTCTTCTGCATCCGCAGAGCAAACACGCTTCGCCTCGGCGAACAAGCCGCCGTCAATCTCGGGGAGAACATGACCCGCGTCCGTCTGATTCTGTCTTTCGTTGCCGTCTATTTGGCCGCAGTATCCGTATCGAACGTCGGCTTAGTCGGGTTTGTCGGGTTAGTAGTCCCGCATATGGCTCGCATCCTGGTCGGCTCCAACTACGGCAAGCTCATCCCGATGAGCCTGATGCTTGGCGCACTTGTGCTGCTTGTTGCCGATACGACCGGACGTACGCTGTTCGCGCCGCTTGATATCCCTGCTGGCATCATTATGGCGATTGCCGGAGGACCTTATTTCTTGTATCTGATGCGTAAAGGAGAGGTCTGATATGATCGAGGCCCAGTCGGTTGCCGTCAAATACGATGGAAGAACCATTATCGACAATTTATCGCTGCAGGTACTAGAAGGAGAAATTCTATCGATTATCGGGCCGAATGGGTCCGGGAAATCGACTTTGCTGAAGAGCATGTCCCGTATGATTCCATGCGAAAGCGGAAGCGTACACCTCTGCGGGGAGAAGCTGGCGTCCATGAGCAGCAAACGGATCGCACAGCTGCTGTGCATGCTGAGCCAATCCAATCAAACGCCGCCGGATATGACGGTCGAGGAGCTCATCTCCTATGGGCGTCTGCCGCATAAGAAGTGGTATGAGCGTCTTGGCGAATCCGATCATGAGATCGTGAATTGGGCTTTAGAACGTACGGGTCTCCTCTCCTTCCGGAAGCGGTATGTCAGCTCCCTATCCGGCGGAGAAGCGCAGCGTGCTTGGATTGCGATGGCACTCGCCCAGCGGCCGAAGGTGCTCCTCCTGGATGAGCCGACGACCTATCTCGACATCGCCCATCAGCTGGAAGTACTGGAGCTTGTTCGTTCCATTAATCGCGAGCTCGGCATTACGGTCGTCATGGTGCTGCATGATTTAAATCAGGCCGGTGCATACAGCGACCGCATCTGCGTCCTTCGGGATGGCAGCCTGGCGCTCACCGATACGCCGGCCAATGTGCTGACGCCTGAGCTGATTCGCACGGTTTACGGCGTGGAAGCCGAAGTGACGCCGGACCATCTGGACGGCGGTCTTCGCATCCACGTACGGCGCAGATCAGCTATTTAGCACGATTTTCACCCGTTTATTACCCACCCACTACAAGGAGGCATTTCCATGAAACAGCCCAACATCGAAGAATCACGCGGGAAGTACATCGACTTTATCCAAAGCCGCAAATCGCTTATTATCAGCTCGCAAGATGCGGAAGGTACGCCTTTCATCAGCTATGCGCCGTTCGTTAAAGTTGACGGGAAACTGTACATCTACATCAGCCGGATCTCCGATCATTACCGTTTCGTGGAGAACAACGAGCGGATTCACGTGATGTTGATCAATGATGAATCGGCTACGCCGAATGCGTTTGCCCGCGAGCGCGCTCGTTGGGTATGTGAATCGCAAAACCTCGGCAACGAAGGGTATGAAGCGATCTTCGCCGCATTCGACGAGAAGTTCGGCGACAAAATGATGACGATGCTGCGCGGCCTCGATTTCTCCCTGTTCGAGCTGACGCCATCGGCAGGCCGATATGTAGTCGGTTTCGGGCAAGCGTTCGATGTCGATCTGGCCGGCGACCGTTTCGAGCATGTTGTCGTAGATCGCAAAGATAAATAATTATGAGGACGGTGTAAGCATGAGTTACGAAGCGGTTGGTCCAATTTGGCGCGTTGTCCGCGATCGGTTTCAGAAAATGGTTCAAGGATTGAAAGAAGAAGAGCTTAGTCTGGCCATGACTGCCGAATCCTCCTCCATCGGCCATATGATTCGCCATAACGCTGAGGTTGAATATATGTTCGCGGAGTGGTTCTTCGGCGCAACTGTGCCTGAGGGAACGGAATACATTGCAAGCGGTCAAGGCGGCGCTCCGAATGAGCATGCTCTTACGCTGCAAGAGTTGATCGCGTTCTCTGCGGCAGCAGATGCATTTCTGACGGAAGCGATGAAACAGCTTGGCGACGATGCATGGGATACGATCGTTGAATCGAAGATCGGACCATCCTCACCGCGTGAAGCGCTGGGCCGTGCCATCTATCATACAGGACTGCACGCAGGTCAAATCGGACTCATTCGTAAACATGCGGCACAACCAACGTCAGCGCAGTCATAATTAAAGAAGGCAGGACCTCGTGAATGAGGCCCTGCCTTTATTATGATCAGCCGAGCTTAGTGACCTTTGCTCTTGTTATCCGTATTGTCTTGATTGTCTTTGCTGCCTTGATTGTTTTGGTTGTTTTGATTGTCTTGGCCGCCGCCTTGGCTTCCGCCCTGCGAACCACCGTTATCTTTGCCTTGCTTTTCAGTGCCTTCTTGCTGCGATTTCTCTTCGACTTGGCCTTTCTCTTGACCTTGCTCGGTGCCTTGCTCTTGTTTTTGCTCTACACCGCCGCCTTGGCCACCGCCTGCGCCGCCGCCAGCTCCGCCACCTGCGCCGCCGCCAGCTCCGCCACCTGCGCCGCCGCCAGCTCCGCCACCTGCGCCACCGCCTGCTCCGCCGCCTGCTCCGCCACCTGCGCCACCGCCTGCTCCGCCGCCTGCACCGCCGCCTGCGCCACCGCCTGCGCCACCACCTGCACCGCCGCCTGCACCACCGCCGCGAATACGTTGCACGCCTTTACCCATACCTCTGCTCTTCGCCTTCATCTTCACGCCCGACTTCTTAGCATCGTAGGCGTATACGATCGACTTGAGCGTACGTTTATCTACGTTGCCGGTCATCGGCAAGCCGTGCGACTTCTGATAATATTTGACACCGCGAACAGTCTGCAAGTTATAGTGTCCGTTAATCGGGCCCGAGTAGCTGCCTAACGATTTCAGCATCCCCTGAATGACGTAAACATCCGGCCCTTTTGCTCCTTTGCCAATCGCCGAGCCGACATTCGGTGCTCCAACAAGAAGGGTAAGCACCAACACTAATGATCCGAGCATCTTAGCCGCCCATCTCACGGATTTACCTTTAGATCCATGAGAACGTTTATTTGCCTCCATTTAAACAAGACACCTTCCTTTTGGATGTAGTGAGCATGATTTGCCACAGCCCTTACTATACCCAATACCTATTTTCCATTATGCTTCTTCGCGGTAAAGGTTTGACTGTTTCTTGCGGAGGTTTAAAGCGGGTATTTCTTATACATGCCGAGCGATTGCGGCGCAGTATAAGTAAACCCAAATTTCTGGTATAATCTGTCTGCCGGTACATCGGCGAGCAGGCTCACATACGCACCGTCCGGTGCATGAGCATCCATAGCATTCATCAGTTCCGTCATAATCCGATTACCTAAACCTCTGCCTTGAAAAGCAGGATCCACTGCAATATCGACCACTTGATAGAAACAGCCGCCGTCACCGATAATTCTGCCCATGCCAACGAGTTTGTCCGAGCTCCTAAGCGAAACGGCATAAATCGAATTTTTCAGCGCGATCCTAGCCGCCGCCTCGTCCTTAGGGCTTAGTCCGGCAGCCAGCCGCAAGGCGATATACTCACCTGCCTCCGGCGCTGTGTGCTGTACCATGACTTCTGTATCCAGATCTCCTGCCCCTCTCCGTTGCCATTTTCTCGCACATTATATCCATTGCGAATTTGAATCATGTATTGTTCCTGCATCCGGCTGCCGTGCAGCAACTTAAGGAGGAAACCTGTTAATGATCTCTAATCGTTCCGTTCCGTCTAACCATCTGGTGCCGCATCTTTATTACGAGAATGTCGCCGAGGCGCTGGCTTGGATAAGCCAAACCTTCGGTTTCCAAGAGCATTACCGCTTCGCGCTCCCGGATGGGCAGCTGCACGGAGCGATGATCTACCTTGGCGATGTATGGGTTATGCTGAAAAGCCTTGCCCCGTTAACAGCCAGCCCGGCCAAGCTTGGAGCAACGACGCAGTCGTTAATGATCTTCGTGAACGACATCGAAGCCCACTACAACAGTTCAAAATCAGCCGGAGCCCATATCGTAGAGGAGCTCTTCGAGACAGAGTACGGGGAGCGCCAATATTCGGTGGTGGATATCGAAAACCACTTATGGCAGTTCTCGCAGCATATCAAAGACGTGGATCCTACAGCTTGGGGAGCCACGCTGGCAGATCGTTCCTAAGAAAGCCGGGAGCTTCTCGTAAAGAGAGGCCGCCCGGCTTTCTTTATTGATGTGGATCGGATTGACATCGGAGGCCGTTCCTTATAAAATTTGATTAAGTAATCAGTTTTTTGATTGAATGATCAACACACTCATAATCCGTATAATGAAAAGGAGAATGTCTGATGAACGAACCTGTCAACGAAACGCAATCCGGAACCGGCTGGAGATCGCTCCCCTTAAACACGCTTGGTCTGCTCGCTGTATTGGCCGGTATTGCTTTTCCGCTGGTCACCTGGCTGCTCTTCCGTAATTCATGGGGATCTCCCGACTTTCATTGGTATGAATGGCTCACTCCAATCCTGCTTCTGCTTGGCGGCGCAATGAGCTGGCTGGCGGCGGCAATGCTGTTCAGCCGCAGAACTGCCGGCCGCGATATGCTGGAGCTGGCGATTGCCATCGTTCCAATTACACTGGCAATGCGATTGCTGATTGTCATCATTGTGCTTATCGGTACGGTCGCACGCAGACTGCTCGATGGATCGGTTGTCGATTTTTTCAAGGACCTGGAGCTTTCCTCCGGGAAATTGCTCATTAATATCGCGCTAATCTTGGTTATCATCACGCTCATCATCGTTCGTACGAACGCAAAATCCAAACCACAACCCCCGAAGGAGAACAAGGATGACTGATCGTAAGGAGAGTGAGAAGCAATCGTTTATAACCGAAGCCAGAAGGTCGCAAATCATGAACGCAGCCATCGCGACGCTCGATGAGATCGGTTATGTGAACGCAAGCCTCGCCCAAATCGCCAAGAGAGCCGGTATCAGCACGGCGCTTATTTCGTACCATTTTAAAGATAAGAACGATCTGATGGACCATACGCTGATGATGCTCGTTCAGGAATCGTCCTCCTATGTGCTGAAGAGAACGGCTACCGCGGCAACGGCCACGGAGAAGCTTCGCGCCTACATTAACGCCAGCATCGCCTATCAAGGCACTCGGCCCCAACATAACACGGCGTTGATCGAAATCGTGTTTCATGCTCGGACGCCTGATAATGTGCCGTACTACAAGCTTGGCGACGATGAGGAGGATCCGATGCATGCGCAGCTCAAGCAGATCCTGCTCGATGGGCAGGCAGCAGGCGAATTCTGCGCATTCAACGTGCTCATTATGGCGTTCGCCATTCAAGGCGCCATCAGCGAGTATATGGCGAATGTGAATCTGATCGCGCAAGTGGACATGGAAACGTACAGCGCCGAGCTGGTACGTACGTTTGAACGCGCCATCCTCGCCTCACCATCCGCGTAATGGCAAAACAAAGAAACGGCTGCGCGGGAGTAACTCCGGCGCAGCCGTTTTCGGTTTAAGGCATGCTATTGGCCATAATAATCGTGCCTGGGAGTGTGAAGGAATAGGGTTAGGAAACAAAAGGGGCTGTCTCAAAGTGCGCAGGGCGACTTTTAAGACGGCCCTTTGTGTTTGGGGCAATATTCTTGGGTAGGGAACGCTGCCTGCGAAATGAAGAGAGGTACTAGGTACCTCTCTTATGCGGGAAACCTGCGAATTTGCATAATGAGAGGTACTAGTTACCTCTCTCAGGCGGGGAATGCTGCACGATTGCATCTTTCTCGGTTACATCGGACTTCCGCCCGTTAGGAATAGCAGCTGCTCCTTCGTTAAGGTTATCGTTCCGGCCGCGCAGCTATCCAACATATATTCCCGTTTGTTCGCTCCGGCAATCGGAAAGACGGGAAACGGCTGTGAGGTCAAATACGCGAGTGCGATGCGCGAGGCCGTCGTGCCGAGCTCTGACGCGAGCTGCTTGGCGCGATCTAGCCGGTCGAAGCTGGCTTCGTTAAAATAATGGGCTTTGACGATATGGGCGCTGCCGCCTGTCTGAATCGCCTGCCCTCTAAAGTAGCGTCCCCCAAAGAAACCATTTGCCTGCGAAGAGAAAGGAACGACTGCCATACCGTGCTCCTTGTAATAGGCAAGCGACTTCTCATCCATGATCGCTACCGTCGGATCGGCGATTATCCCCTCATTGAGCACAGCAAGATTCCATAGGGGCTGACTCGCGGCAAAGCCCGTAATTCCTTTACATTCCGCATATTGGCGCGCTTCCTCGATGCGTTCAACCTTCCAATTCGAGCAGCCAAATGCACGAATCTTACCTGCGGCCAGCTGTTCATTCAGCGTTTCCAAGATTTCTCCTGCAGGAATCGACGGATCATCCCGATGAAGCCAGTACAAATCGATATAGTCGGTTTGCAGATGACCTAAACTCTGTTCGAGATCATGCACAATCGCTTCCTTACTTAAACGGGAGACGGACATCGACTGCAAATCCGGATGGCCGCCCTTAGTGGCAACAATCACCCGATCCCTGCCCCCGCGTAACCGGAGCCATTCCCCAAGCGTTCGCTCACTCGTGCTTTTTCCTTTGCCAAGCCAATCTTCGTATACGTTAGCCGTATCCAAAAAATTGCCTCCAAGCTCGGTGAACAGATCCAGCAGCTCAAACGCCTCTTCCTTCGGAAGCGTTCCGCCATAGGCGGACGTGCCGAGACAGATAACGGAAGCCTCGATCGATGTCCCCGGTATTGCGCGCTTATTCATCCCAATTGCCTCCCCATTGAACGTTGACCGCTACTCCGTCGTACGAATCGCCGCTTTCTCCCTATATTCTTGCGGAGAAAGGGTTGTCATTTTCTTGAAATACCGGGAGAAGTAACCCGGATCCAGCCCGATCCGGAGCGCCACCTCGCCAACCTTAAGCTGAGGGTCGCGAAGCAGCTCCTTGGCTTTGGTCAGTTTGAGCTCGGTGATGTACTCGGATAGACCGCTCCCTGTCAGCTGCTTGTACAATCTGCACAAATAACTCGCGTTCAGTCCTACCAGATCCGCCAATCGAGACAGCGAGAGGTCCCCTTCGATATGCTTGTGAATATAGCCATGCAGCTGATCGACGACCTCATTGCTCTTCGCCGACTTGTCCTGGTCCAGCAGCGCAAAGATAATATCCGCCGTTCGCTTGAGATAGTCGCCTGCCTCCTGCCAAGACACGTGGCCATCCAAATGAAGCAGTCGATGGATAGGAAGCTTATGAGATACGGCCTCGTAAACGCCCCATCGATTCATGTTCGAAAGCAGTAAGGTTGCGATCGTATAGTAGGTTTCCTGCACGATGCCGTACGACCTTCCGGCCGCTCGTTCCAAGATGCTCTCCAGCAGCTGCAGAAAGGCATCCCGGTTACCGCTCTCAATTAAGGTACCCAGTTGATTAAACTCGCTTTGCCAGCGGGAGATCCGAGCTTCCGAATCGGGATCCTCCTGTTTCTCGTACAGCAGCATGCGATCGCCTTGTCCAAGCCCCCGAATAAGAAGCCGGTTCAAGCGCCCGTAATACTCGGGCAGATCGCTCCATTCAATCGGCTGCTCCGTCGAAGCGAGCGATACCGGCACGTGGAGCAGCAATTCGCATTGATTCTGAATAAAGTCGAGCGATTCCTGAACAAACCTTGGCGGAATCTCAGCTTCCGCTGCGCCGCTTCCCACTTGTATGATCCAGAAGAAACGCGAACGATCGCTCATCACGGGATAGAAAGCGCCGGCATGTCCCACTACTTCTTCCGCGATATTCTGAACGGCATACAAGAGGAGCTCCTTGTCCATGGCCGAATACTTCTCATCCCAGCGGTCAATGCGGCCGACCACAAGCATAAACGGGCGGTCAGCCCGCAGCCCCAGCTCCAGCTCTTGAAATCTCTTCGTCCTGGTAGCATCGGCAATCGGCTCGCCTTCCGCAAGCTCGGTCAGAAACCCTCTTTGCAGCAAGGGCTGCGCCTGCCGCATACGCAGCTGCGCCTTCTCCATATTGCTCTGCAAACTCTGTTCACTGTTCATATTGGCGATGACGTTCGCAACGGCAAGCACGATTTCCTCTTCCTCGTCCGTTTTGAGCAAATACCCCGCACTTCCTTGTCGAAGGGCTTCCTGTACGTACGAGAACTCATTGTGCCCGGATAGGAAAATCACTTTGCAAGCCGGCCATCTGCGCCTAATTTGCGCGAGCAGCTCAAGCCCTGTCATGCCGGGCATGCGGATGTCGCTGAGCACGATATCGATTCGCGTCTGCTCCAGCCGCTCGATGGCATCCATGGCCGAGCCTGCACAGTAAATATCCAGTTCGAGATGAGCCGCCTCCTCGAACAGTTCCTTCAAACTGGAGACGATATAGGGCTCGTCATCTACAATCAGCAGCCGGTGCATCATGATTCCTCCTTTACCGGAATATAAAGTTCAACCTTCAGCCCGCCGAGCGTTTCGCTGGTCGTTACGCGTATACCGCTATCTTTGCCGTACATGAGCTGAAGCCGCTTATGTACGTTAATCATGCCCGTGGTTTCCAGCTGCGCCTGGGGATGACTGAGCTTACGGTTCAAGGCGCTCATGTCCTCCTCGCTCATCCCTTTGCCGTTATCTTCAATGACGACGGTCAGCAGACCGCCCGCATGCTTGAATGAAATGTGCAGCTGTCCCCCGGAAACAACATCCTCCAGCCCATACTTATAGCAATTCTCGATAATCGGCTGCAACGTGAGTCTGGGCACCAGCAAATCGGCGTAGTACTCCGGTAATTGTTCGATCTCAATCTGGATGCGGTCCTCAAACCGTATCTTCTGAATTTCCAAATACGACTGTGCAAAAGCCAATTCTTCCCGGAGCGCAACCTCGTCCGAGGCGTCACGCGTAATGAACTTGAAATAGTTGCCCAAGTGCTTCGTAAACGGCTTCAGCTTCGGATAATCCTCTACCTTCACCATCCGGTTCAGAATAAAGAAGGTGTTGTACAGAAAGTGGGGATTAATCTGTGCCTGCAGCTGCTTCAGCTCCGAGCGCTGCGAACGGATTTGCTGCTCGTACACTTCTTCGATGAGTACGTTCACTCGTCCGATCATGGAGTTGAACTGGCTGTACAAGTATTCGAATTCATCGCGGGTTGTCGGATGAAGACGCACATCAAGCTGACCTTTCTCCACCTTGCGAAACGTTCGGACCAGCTGCTCAAGCGGCTTATGGATAACCCGGTAAATCCAGTACGAGAAGAACAACACGATAATGAACGAGGTGAGCGAAAGCACCCACAGCCATACGTTATATTTTGCAATCGGCCCCAGCGCGTTCTTCACCGGCATGTACATGACGAGCGTCATATCGAAGGAAGGCTCATGCTCCAAGGTAAGCAAGTAAGGCGTCCCTTCAAAATCGATCGTATCCATAGCCGTCACCGTATCGCCTTTCACCAGGCGCTTAGCGACTTGCCGTATATGTTCAATTAGATCGGCGTGATCGTCATTCGTAATCGACCAATTGAAGTCAGTCCCAAACAAGATCGCCTGCTCGCCTTGAATATTCGAAAATTGCTGTAATTCCTGCCGAATGGCCTTCTTCGAGATTTCTTCGTTTAAGAAGAAGGTGAGGGAATCGGGATACCCGATATCGGGGTACTTCTGCGTGATGAACAGACGATCCTGCCACGATTGTACAATGGGATGGATGCGGCCTGATTCGTCGATCAAGGTTTGCAAATAGGCCTGGTCAGCAGAGTCATAGTTGCAGCATGATCGTCGCCAGTGCGGGCATGGACAGCGGAACGAACACTCTCCACAGCACCGTCCATGCGCGAGCGCCGTCTACGAATGCCGCCTCCTCCAGCTCCTTCGGCAATCCGCGGAAGAAGTTCAGCAGCAGGATTACGTTAAACACCGGTACCGCTCCGGGGATGACGAGCGCCCAGATCGTATCCATTAAGTGCGTCTTCGACACGACGATATAACTTGGAATCAACCCGCCGCTGAACAGAATGGTGAGCACGAAGCACCAGGCGTAAACGGTGCGGTATTTGAACGTCCGAACTTCCTTGGACAACGGATAAGCGAGCAGAATGGTCAGAAACATATTGATGAGCGTGCCAAGACCAACCCGCTCCAAGGTAACGATGAATGATTTAGAGAATTCCGGCTTATGAAGCACGTATTCGTAGGATTGCAGGGTGAAGTTAACGGGCCATAACACGACATCCCCCGCAGCTGCCGCGGTTTTGTCGCTGAGCGAAATCGCGAAAACATGAATCAAAGGCAGAATGCACAGTATGGATAACCCGATCAGAAATATATAATTGGCTGCTTGGAACAGCTTTCGGCCGGTCGTTAATTGATAGAGCAAGTTCGCGCACCTCCTAGAATATGCGATAGTTGGCCAAACGGTAGGCGAGTAGATAGGAAGTCGAAATGAGCACGAACGAAACGAAAGATTTGAACAATCCGACTGCTGTCGCAGGTCCGAATTGCGCCTGCTCAAGTCCCAGGCGATAGACGAGCGTATCGATAATATCCCCGCTATCGAAGACTTGCGGCGAATAGAGATTGAAGATTTGATCAAAGCCTGCATTCAGTACATTGCCGAGGCTAAGTGTCGTAAGGAGCACAATAATAGGCACCATGCCCGGGAGCGTCACGTGCAAGGTTTGCTTCCAGCGGCTTGCGCCATCCACGACTGCCGCTTCGTACAGCACCGGATTAATGGAAGTCAGCGCAGCCAAGTAAACGATGGTGGAGAATCCAAATTCCTTCCACAGATCGCTGATGACGATCGTAAACGGGAACCACCGATTATCACCGAGAAAATAGATCGGCTCGATCCCAAAGAGGCCCAGCACTTGATTCACGATGCCGCTCGAGGGCGATAATACATCGATCAGGATTCCGCCAAGGATAATCCAGGATAGAAAGTGCGGCAAATAGATGAGTGTCTGAATCCCCCGCTTAATCGCGGTTTTGGTCACTTCATTAAGCAAGAGCGCGATAAATACGGGAAACACGAGACCCGCCGCGATTTTCATCACAGAAATATAGATTGTATTCCAGAGCACCGTTAAGGTCTCCGGCATATCCCACACATACTTGAAATTGTCCCATCCGGTCCACTCCGAGCCGGAGTAGCCGAGCGCAGGGATGAAATGCTGAAACGCCATTACAATGCCGAGCATCGGACCATAACTGTAGATCAGCACCAAAATGACGCCCGGAAGCAGCATCAAATGAAACGGCATCTGGCTGATTCTATTCTTTACCATTGCGGTCCCTCCGTCTTTCGTATGTCGTATTTGGGGTAGATGAAAGAAGAAGAAGAAGGATAGGAAGATCACTATCGTTCTTCTTCTTGGTTTACTGCATTATTTACTTTGCTGCGCTGCCCATTCGGAAACCTCTTGCGTAATTTGATCGCCGCCAAGCTTCTTCCAGTCCGCTACGAACTTATCGAAATCATCGATTGGGGAGCCCAGAATGATTTTGGTGAACACTTCTTTTTGCATCTTATCAAGGGTCGCCATTTTCTCCGCCATTGTCTTCGTCTTGGAGCCGTAGAACTTGGTGAAATTGATGTTCTGCTCTTTGTTCTGATAGATACCGTCCAGAACGCTATACGCGCTTTCCGTACCGAATACGCGCACCGTGCCCCAAGTTGTACGGTCTCCGCCTTGGAAGGCAAGGATTTTGTCGTAATAGCCTTTCTCTTCCGGATTGAGCGCCGTTGCATCCTTGGAATCAAGTGCCCCGATGACTTTCTTGTAGTGGCCGTAGTTTCCGATCGGATCGGAGCCTTTGACCATCATGACATTCTCTTTGAAGTGTCCGTATTCTTTGTCCCCAACGATTTCCGTATGGAACACTTTAGGATCTGCCTGACCGCCATAGAGCTTCTCTTGGCTGGTGTTCAGCAGCTTGATGAGCGCTTCCGGATGCTCCATCTTCTTGCTCGCAACCATGTATTCGTTGAATTCCAATGCGCCGGTATACTGAACCGGTTTATCTGTCGCCGAAATGCCCGGAAGTACAACCCAGTCCGCATTCGCATTCTTCGTTACACTGTCTTGAAGAGGCCATAATGGATTCCACAGCGCTCCAAAGTTAATGCCGATCCGGTTATTGGCATAATCCTCGCCAACCTTGCCGGAGTCCTTCACCCCGAATTCGCGATCGATAAGTCCCTTGTTCTTCATGTCTTGCAGCTTCAGCAGCGCTTCTCTCACTTCTGGCTGAATACCGCCGTAGCCGATTGTGCCGTCTGCTTGCTGAACCCATGTGTATGGCTGTGCGCCGAATGCGTTGAATACGCCGGTTGCTTCCGCAACGCCGTTCTTGTACAGGTCTTTCGTCAGACCCATGCCGAACGTATCCTTCTTGCCATTGCCGTCCGGATCCTGGTTCACGAATGCATCCATGACCTTCTCCAATTCGGCCCATGTCTTAGGCACTTCCAGGTTCAGCTTCTTCAGCCAATCCGCCCGGATGTACATCAAGGACAAGCCGCCCTCGTAGGAGCCTTCATCCGGCGGAATCGCCATCAGCTTGCCGTTAAACGTCGCCGAGGCTTTGGCCAGCGGCCCCATCTCGATCGACTTCTTCGTTAATTCAGATGCATATTTGTCGTACACATCCGTCAAGTCCGCGATCAAATCCGCATCAACCAGCTGCTTCAATTGCGCGCCGTTCACTTTCATAATGTCTGGAATATCTCCGGAAGCGATTGCAACGTTGAGTTTCTCATAATATTGGTCAGATGGAGCGATCCAATCGTACTTTAGCGTAATTCCAAGCTCGTCCGCGTAAGCCTTGGTCCAGTTGTTGTTCTCGAAGTCTTCCCCTTCTTTGAACGCCATGGACGGGTCTTGGTCTCGAATGGCAGTAACGGTAATCGGTGGATCATACTTGGCATTAATGTCTACTACATCATCAGCCGCGCCGTTGGATTGGTTTCCGGCAGCAGTTCCGTTCGCATTGGCACCCGTGGATTCGTTCGAATTTGAATTCGAATTCGAGTCCGAGTTGCCGCACGCTGAAGTAAATACGACCATGGTCATCAGAGACAACAACAAAACATGTTTCATTGATTTCATCTTTGCAACCTCCCGTTTATATATACACTGTCATTCTTGCTGCTTCATCATACCGAACTCACCGGGAGGCGAAAATATGAATGTATTGACATGAAATGAACAATCTTTACTTTAGTCAATGAAAGAGCAAGGAAGTCAATACATTCCTTATCTAGCGGAAGAGAATCGGCTTCTTAGCTAACGCATTCTGCTTCGCGGCTTCGCGGATCGGGCGATAGATGGGCGAGAAATCGCGCTCATGCCGCTCATCCCGATAGACGGCGTTTCCTATTGGTACCAGCGTGGTATCCGCTTGGATGGACAACCCTTCGACGTCCAGCGGCCCATGAAGGAGGAGCGAACCGTGCCGCAGCATAAACGGAGCTTGGCCCTCGGATGGTTTGCTGTTTGAGACCGGGATGTGCTGCAGCGCAATACCGAAGGACAGCTCCAGTTTCGTGCCGGCCGTAAGCGCAGCCGTAATCTCAATAAAACCGTTGCTCGGTATTATCTTGTCCATCGGTTCACCGTTCAGTAGAAGGACAACCGAACCGGGTACGGCGTACTGAGGAACAAACAGTTTAATTGTTTTCTCGATGGCTCCCGGACTGCTGACGACGGTAAGCGCCGCCTGACCTTCATAAGGGTACCGTGTCTCCAGCTTCATCGCCACCGGCCCTTCCGCAAACGGAAGTTCAACCAGATTCGCATGGTAGAAAGGCACCGTCACTTCGTCGTCTCTCAGCCAATAGCTGTATTCCGCAGCGCGTGATAGTCCTTCTCCGCCGCGCATGGTACAGCACCAATACGCTTCATATACATTCTCGAGCGCATACAGCGAAGGCTCCTCTTCACGTGTACAGCAATCGCAGCCGAAGCCGCCGTTCTCGCGCTGTCCGTGACTGATCGCATTATAGTAGATAAGATGCGCGGTCTCCAGGTAGCGCGGTTGATCCGTATACCGCCACAGCTCCACGGCGGCCACGAAAGAATCCACTACTGCGCACGGCTCCGTCCACCATGGGCGGTTAAACCAGTTGCGATTCGCGTAATTCTCGGTCTTCCCTTCGCTCAAGTAGAGCGAATAAATGGACTCCGCCGCAGGCAGCAGGTTCTTGTTGCCGCTCACGCCATAGTAGCGAAGAATGCCCCGCAGCGCGGACAGCGTTGCATGGGTTTGAGCGTTGATGCCCGAAAGATCGATTTCGAGGAAACGACTAATCATTTCTTCAATGGTCGCCTTTAGCTCCGGCCACTTCAGAAGCTCGTATGCATGCGTCGCCCCATCGAGCATAATGAACGCACAGCCAATGTCCGTCGACAGGTACCAGTCGCGAACCGTCTTGTCCGCGAGCGTACCGGATGCTTCGCCGCCCTCCGCCCGCTCAGACGGATCAGTCGGATAATGGGCAAAATGGCTGTGAGCAGGCAGCAGCAGATTCTTCACGATGCGCCCGATCTGTTCCAGCACATCGGGATTCTGCCTCCAGGCGTACAGCTCGCACAAGGCGCGCAGAAACCAGCTGTTGCCGGACAGCTGCTGTTCATCGGTAATACCTTCAGGCAATATATTCCCGAAATAGCCCAGCACATTCATGTGGAGCGGAAGCTTCGCCAAGATGGCATCCAAGTGAAGGGCGTCCTTGCCCGTTGCGCGAGCGGTCAAAATTTGCGCGAGCAGGGTTCTGCCCTCATTATCCCCCGGCCAATCGTAACTCGATGGCTTAAAAACTTCTTCGGGGCTGTATAGCGTATCCGCCAGACGAGCAGCGTTGGCATGCAAACGATCAAGCAAATCCCCTTGTACAGCAATTTGTTCCAATGCCAATGCTATTGTATTCCGAGCCATAGCCATTCGCCTTCTCTCCTCGTATTCTGGCCAATCTTCTTCGCTTCACTGCTCCCGACTTATCCTGCAGCATCGTCTATAATAAGAACCCAGTCCTCGCCAATTCCGGAGGTTGGCGGTAAGAAGGTTTGTTTGCCTTGGTTCGGAATCGCCTGCTCCTGCTTATGAGCGCTCGAAGTCTCGCCCGTGCGCGGATCATACCAGCTGGCGCGTACGTGGTCGCCTGTAATCCGGCCCATGCTCACTTCGAAGGGCTGGCCGGTCGCGCTATATACGTACAGATAACCGCGCCCTCTGGCCGCCCGAATATGGTCTGCCCCTTCCAGCTGATTCGTGATCAAACTTTGATCCGGCACCAGCTCGAGGAACGGCCGCGATTCGAAGAGCGCCCGCACATGCTTCATCTGGGCGGCGCCCGGGCGGCTCAAAGCCTCCTGCCAATGAAGCTTTGCTCCGCTATAAGCCGTCCGCCCGGGCTCATAGAATTGCCATACGCTCGTATGCCCGTAGACATGGCCGAAGGCGCCCGCCAAGACCGCCCAGTATGCGGCTTGCCGGACATCATAATCGAGGAAGAAACCGAGCTCCTCGTTCCAATTGACCGAGTGGTCTTCATAGCGGGGTTCCCCATCGATTGTCGGCTTAGGCGGGTAGATATGATAGTCCTTGGTAATCAAGTTGTAGTTCGCCAAATGCCGGCCGAAATGGCCGGATTGATGCGTATGGTAATCGCACCATTCGTCGTGATGGAACCATATCGAGGAGGAGTAGCCGCCCATGGGATGGTAGGTAATCAGGTGACTTCCGCCATCTCCTTCACGCAATCCTCCTGCCATCGCCCGCCACACCGCAATACGCTCATCGGGGTTCCGATCGCCGCCGAGAATCCATACGATGTTCGGCTTGTCCTTGTATCGCTCGCCCACGTAACGACCGAATTCGCGCGCGTTGTCCACGTTGAAGATTTCCGGTCCCTTAGCAAAAGGATTGCCCAGCAGCACCTTGTCTCCCCAAGTCGGCACGATGCCTATGACAAGATCGAGCGATGCCGCATAATCGACGACATAATCAATATGCTTCCAATAATCATAGCGGTCCGCAATTTCCGCGGGACGCGATGGATCGTACTTGCCCACCTCGTCTTGCAGCAGCGGCACCTCGCCATACGCGTTTTGCTCGGCTAGCCCTTCAAGCTCGAAGAGAATGACCGCTTGCACGACATTAAAGCCCTGCTCCTTACGGGTTTCCAGATAGGCGGCTGTCTGCTCCCGGTCAAGCCGGTGGAACAGCTCCCATGCGGTATCGCCCATGTAGAAGAAAGGCGCACCGTCTTCTTTCATCATAAATCTTTTATTCTCGGATATGTTCAGCATGATGGCCTTCGCACCTTTCGAGCTTCATTTGTTACACTTGCGGTCTCTGTGTCCGCCACTCATTGCCCCACAGCTTCGTGCCGCCGCCGAATGCTTTGCGGTATTCCTGCCGCCAATAATGCACATCGTGCAAATTAAGCATCGGCATGTTCTGTCTTCCGGCCCGGTCAGGAAGCTTCGGATAAGGCTTATGCGGTTCTGATTGATACCAGTACGCCACCGTGGCGAGATCCAGCGTCAGCACGTTTCCATGACCATGCTCCATGCTCGCACGCAGCGATTTCTCGAAATACACCGGATCCTCCAGCATGAAGCGGTAGCAATGCGTCCGTCCCAGAAATCCGGTTTCCCCTTCATTGATCTTGGCGATACCGAAGTAAGGATGCATGAACACTTCCTTCGGACACCAAGCCGTATTGAAATAATCCTCCGTCCCCGTGCCATGCAAGGATCCCGGCCATTCTTCGCCGTCGATCATCCACATGTCATCGCCTTCCCCGTACCACATGGGACTCGGGTTATCGACGAAGTAATTCAGCCCTACGAAATGACCTTTTCCTTCTATATCCGCGAACACATAATTGTGCTTGTCATCCAAAGTCGGCTTCAGCGGCACGATCTCAAGCAAACCCTCGTTCTCGCCGTCTTCGGGATCCGCCTCCGTCAGCTCACGCCGCCAATGCGCATGGAATCTTCCTATATCCTCTTCGAGCTCATCATGCTCTTCATAATCTACATAGTAATAGAGGGCATCCATCGGCAGGTCCGAATCATTCTCCACCGTAATGACTGCGCCTTGCCCAAACGGCATCGGAAAATAGCAATTCAGCCCTCTTCCCCCCTGCGGCGCGGCTGCCAGCGGCAAAGACATGAACGGGTAGGATTGGCCCCAGCCTTGTCCGAAGAAATCCCCGATCGGCGACTCCACGCTCGGCTCGCTTTCCCCATCCCAATACATGCGCAGCACCGCGTTTCGGCGAATCATGTTATCGCTCGTGCTGATCGTCATCCAGATATGGCGGATAATGCCCGCTCCTTCGATGCGCGCAATTTCCTTGACCTCTCCTGCGCCGATCGGCACCGAATCCTTGTTAAAGCCGGCTCGGTCATAGCTGGAAATCCGCTTCGTTCTTCTACCGTTTTGAAGCTTGTAGATGCCGTCAAGTATGGACATGGTGAACGCTCCTCAATAGATAGGATATAAGTACGATTTATAAATCTGCTTGCTCCAAAAAAACTCCTGATCCTCAGCGGTCGGGAGTTATCGTATTACGCATACTATGCAGGTGCTGCATTCGCTTCCTATCTCGATTATAGGCCTGCGCAAGTGCGGCAACAACGTGAAATCATTGACTCGCGTAGTCTTTCATTTACCTTTTTTCATGAACGGAATACATTTTTTAACGCTGGTCTTTTCGAGTCGCTTCAACTAAGATAAGAGAGGTTCATTTAACCGTTCAATATTTTTTGAACAAACTTTACTAGGGGAGTGGAGCAGCATGAGAAACAGAGAAAGTAAACGAGCTGGCAAGTTTGTTGCAACTACATTAGCAGTAGGAATGCTTGCACTGCCATTTAGCGGGATCGTATCCGCAGAAGCAGAAGGAAGCTCAACATTGAAGCTTAGCATTATGGAAACGACGGACATTCATACGAATCTGATGTCCTACGATTATTACAAGGATGCTGCAGCTCCGACCGTAGGTCTAGCCAGAACGGCGAACCTGGTTAAACAAGTTCGCGAACAATCCCCTAATACGTTCTTGGTCGACAACGGAGACCTGATTCAAGGCACGCCGCTCGGCACGTACAAAGCGAAAGTCGCTCCGCTGAAAGCAGGCGAGATTCACCCGGTTTACAAAGCGATGAATCTAATGGACTATGACGTAGCTACGCTTGGCAATCATGAGTTCAACTACGGCCTTGATTACCTAAGCCAAGCGATCAAAGGCGCAAACTTCCCTTATATCTCCGCTAACGTGTATGTAGATGATAAGGATAACAACCCTGAAAATGATAAAAACAAATTCGAGCCGTACAAGCTCATTGAGAAAACGTACAAAGACGAAGCCGGACAAGAGCAAACGCTCAAAATCGGCGTAATCGGTTTTGTGCCTCCGCAAATTATGGACTGGGACAAAGCATCGCTTGAAGGCAATGTCATCACGAAGGACATCGTGGAAACAGCAGAGAAATTCATTCCCGTCATGAAGGCTGAAGGCGCGGATATCATTATCGCCATGGCGCACACCGGTTTTAACGGCAACGCGGCTGCACATGTGAAAGCAGAAGATGCCGTATTGCCGCTAAGTAAAGTACCTGGCATTGATGCCATCACGTTCTCGCACACCCATAAGGTATTCCCTGCAGTTGACGAGAAGTCCCTTGATGCGCTGTTCAAAGACGCTTCCGGCAAAGTATTGCCCGGCGTAGACAACGCTAAAGGTACAATCAACGGCGTACCTGCTGTTCAAGCCGGTTACGGCGGCAGCGACCTCGGCGTAATCGACCTTACGCTGGAGAAGCAAGACGGCAAATGGAAAGTGGCGGCTTCCCAGTCCTCCACGAAATCCATCTATGACAAAGTAGCGAAGAAATCGCTCGTTGACGAAGATCCTGCGATCGTAGCAGCGGTTAAAGCGGATCACGATGCGACCATTCAATATGCGAACAACCCAATCGGTACAACGACTTCGCCGATTCACAGCTATTTTGCCCTGGTTCAAGACGATCCATCGGTTCAAATTGTAACCAACGCGCAGAAATGGTACGTGGAGCAATACGTGAAGGACAACTTGCCGCAATACAAAGACACGCCGATTCTGTCGGTTGGCGCTCCGTTTAAAGCCGGCCGCAACGGCGTAGAAGAATATACCGAAATTAAAGCAGGCCCTCTTGCGATTAAGAGCGCAGGCGATCTTTACCTCTACGACAACACGATGAAAGCTATTCTGGTTAAAGGTTCTGTTGTTAAAGAATGGCTTGAAATGTCGGCAGGCAAGTTCAATCAGATCGATCCGACTGTCAAAGAAGAGCAAGCTTTGCTGAACGCAAGCTTCCCGGTCTACAACTTCGACGTCATTGACGGCGTAACGTATCAAGTCGATGTTACGAAGCCGGCGAAATACAAAGCAGACGGTACTGTCAGCAATGCGGACTCCAGCCGTATCCTCAACCTGAAATACAAAGGTAAAGCGGTAGATCCGAACCAAGACTTTATCGTGGTAACGAACAACTACCGTGCAAGCGGCGGCGGTAACTTCCCAGGCGTTAAAGGAAGCAAGTACATCATTGATTCCACCGAAGAGAACCGTCAAATTCTGATGGATTACATCACGGAAAATAAAGAGATCAACCCATCGATCGACAACAACTGGTCGATCGCGCCAATCTACGGCGATGTGAATGTCACGTTCGCTTCTTCTCCGAAGGCTGAAGGTTATGCGAAAGCAACGAGCAACATCCGTTACTTGGACAAAACAGACGACAAAGGCTTTGGCATCTTCTCCATCAACTTGAACAAAACGTTCCGTGACGTACCTGCTTCGCACTGGGCTTACCCATCGATTCAGCGTCTGGCGGCTAAACAAATCGTGCAAGGTAAGAACGAAACCGACTTTGATCCGAATGCACAAGTTACACGCGCTGAGTTTGCGACTATGCTTGTGAAAGCACTGAATCTTAAGCCAACCGCAACTACAGTGTCGTTCAAAGACGTTCCGGCAGGCAGCTGGTACGCAGACGCGGTAGCAGCAGCTTATGGCAATGGTTTGGTTAAAGGCATCAGCAACGATCTGTTTGCGCCGACTGCAAGCATCACGCGTGAGCAAATGGCTGTAATGGCTAAGAATGCGCTGGATCTTCAAGCAGCGGAAGCGCAAGAAGCAGCTGCCGCGATTACATTCGCAGACGGCGACACGATCAGCACTTGGGCAAAATCCAGCGTTGATGCTGTAACCGGCAAAGGCATCATGAATGGCCGCGGAAACAACAAGTTTGTGCCGAAAGCGACTTCGACACGCGCGGAAGCAGCCAAAGTGATTGACCTGGTTATGACAAGCGCAACGAAGTAATCGTTCGGAAAGACCATAAGACCCGTGAGACGGACACTTGGATTCAAGTGACCTCTTGCGGGTCTTTTTTTGACCGAATTCATGGTAGATGCCGAATTTAATGAAAAAAGGGTACCCTAATTAGGTACCTTTTTCTTATTTATATATCAATATTGACATATGGTTAGTTCCGTAGCATAATACTTCGTATGCGAAATTTCGTATACGAAATAAATTGCGGCATGCTTAGGAGGCCCTCCAATGGATGAACAACAACGTATCCTTCAAATATTCCAAAGCTACCGCGAGGTTAATCAAGCCTTCTTCCAAGTGATGAAGAAAGTCGCGCAGCAGCATCGGATCACGCCGATTCAGCTCATCGTCATTCGCATCTTGAAGGAACATCCCGAGATTAAACTAACGGAGCTGGCCGAGAAACTAAACCTTGGCAACAGCACGACCAGCGGCATCATCGATCGAATGGTTCGGGATGATCTCGTGTGCCGGGCGCGCACCGAGGCGGATCGCCGAGCTATGACGCTAACGCTCTCCGATAAAGGAAACACCTTGTGGGAAGAGTCGAATACGACGCGTACGCTGCTGTACCAGCCTCTTCTTCAATTGTCCGAGGAGGATCAACAGCAATTCCTCCGTATCCAAACCGAAATTTTAGGCATCTTAAGAAAAGTGAAAGAGGATGGTGCTATATGACCAGCATGATAAGCTCAACCTTACGTAAAGGTCCGATCATGGCCTCGCTGCTTCTCGCAGCATTCGTAGCGTTGCTCAGCCAAACCGTATTAAATGTCGCCCTGCCCAAAATGATGGAAGACCTGAACGTGAACGAGAGCACCATCCAGTGGCTGTCCAACGGCTACATGCTCGTAAACGGCGTGCTCGTACCGATTAGCGCCTTCTTGTTCAATCGTTTCTCTACCCGTAAGCTGTTCCTGGTGGCCTCTTCATTGTTCGCTATCGGAACGATCATTTGCGCTTTCTCCGGCGACTTTGGCGTGCTGCTCTCAGGGCGTCTTGTGCAAGCTGTCGGCGCCGGTATCCTTATGCCGCTCATGTCCGTCGTCATTCTAACGATCTTCCCTGTAGAAGAACGCGGCAAAGCGATGGGGATGATGGGGATCGCCATGATTTTCGCGCCGGCCATTGGACCAACGATGTCCGGATGGGTTGTCGAGCATTACGACTGGCATGTCCTGTTCTACATCATCATGCCGCTTGCTATCTTGGCCGTCATCATCGGTGCCATCTTCATGAAGGATGTTATCAAGACCAGTCTTCCTAAGCTCGATACGCTTGGCGTTGTCCTATCCACCGTCGGCTTCGGCGGACTCCTGTACGGTTTCAGCGACGCTGGCACGGCCGGCTGGGGCAGCACGACCGTTATCGTCTGTCTCGCATTAGGCGGGCTATCTTTATTGCTCTTCGTTATCCGATCACTTACGGCCGAGAAACCGCTGCTTGATCTGAATGTATTCAAATATCCGATGTTCTCGTTGACGACACTGATCAATGCGATCATCACGATGGCGATGTTCTCCGGTATGATTCTGCTCCCGATCTTCCTGCAGAACATCCGCGGCTTCTCCCCGCTGGACTCCGGTTTGCTGCTGCTTCCGGGAGCCATTCTAATGGGCATTATGTCGCCGATCACGGGGATGATTTTCGATAAAGTCGGTGCTCGCTGGCTGGCTGTCGTCGGTCTCGTCATTACGACGATCACCACGTATGAATTCAGCCATTTGACAGCCGATTCCACTTATAATCACATGATGCTGATCTATACGCTGCGGATGTTCGGGATGTCGATGCTCATGATGCCAATCCAGACAGCCGGCATGAACCAGCTGCCGCGCCGCTTGAACGCGCACGGATCGGCGATGTCGCAGACGCTTCGTAACGTCTCCGGTGCACTCGGCACCGCGATTCTGGTCACGCTTATGACGAACAAGACAGCGTCCCATGCCAAGGAGCTTATCCTTGCGGGCAAAGTCGATACGACCGACCAAACCAAAATGGCGGAAATCACGCAAACGGCGATGATTTACGGAATCAATCACTCCTTCGTCGTCGCTACTTGGCTGACTGTGGCCGCGCTCGTACTGGCCTTCTTCATCCGCAAGGTGAAGCCGCATGAAGAGCCTGCGGCTGCACGCGCCGACTTCACTAATTTTGACGATGTGGAATAATACAAAAAGGCCGGGAATTCTCCGCTTACGGAGATCCCGGCCTTCTTTATTGCCCTATTAGGCGACGATAAGGTCTTCTTGACCAACGCCGCGCAGATCCTCATAGAAATGCGCCATCGATGTGCTGAAATATGGTCCTAACCAAAGGAAGCCAACACCAAGCGTTGGAATGCACAACAAGAACCAACCGAAGAAGGATAAGTAGAGCACAAACAATCTCCATTTGTGCCCCGCCATCATGGCCTTACTGCGGTTAATCGCTTCGATAGGCACCATGCCCGGGTTATCCCTCAAAATATAATAGGACTGCGAGTAGCGCATTGCCGCGATGATTCCCGGTACGAGGAACAGGAGCGTCCACAGCAAAGTGAATATCGACATGACGACGTAAAGCACAAGCGAATCTCTATATCGCTCAAATCCTCTAAGAACTCCGGCGGCATCAGGCACGTTCCTCCGAGCATAATCCAAGTAATGATTATAGATTCCATACGTTAACGGAGCTTCCATTAGGATACTGATGATCCATCCAATATAATTAATTTTATTGGTGACCGTACTAACGATAATCGAAATGATCACGAACATTAAGAAGTGCAGGACAGCCGGTTTCCAGTTCCCTGATAAGCTCTGTCTTGCTCTGGCACGAATTTGAGGACGAGTGAGCATGTGTCGAATTTCCCCCTGCTATCTGATAGTGGATTGCAACCCCATCTTACCTTGCCAAGCCGGGACTTCACAACCGTTTTATTTCCATTGCTTGGTTAGAATGACCCATTCCACGATGACAAGATCGATGATGATAGCCGTCCAAATATTCACTTTCAGTATCTCTTCGATCATTCCTTCCCTACCCGCCGGCAGAGAAAACCCGTTCAACAACCCATAGGTTAGCAGCAGCAGCGGAACCGCCAAACGTGCGCATACGGCTACCAGCGTAATACCATAACTGCGAATCATCCACTTGCGATGCTCATCGAACCTCCGATGTACCGCAGTCCGATACCCTTTCCAGCTGGTGAACAGCCAGAGACCGGTCAGCACGAGGAATGATACCGCTTTTGTAAAATCCTCGACGTACAGAATGACCACCAGAGATAGAATCCCGCTTAGGAAAACACTGCGGACGTACGCGCGTCCCAATAGACGATGCACACGAGGATAACGCTTGCGGATATATCCCACGAATTGACTCCAACCCGTCAGCAGGGCGACAAAAGCAAAGGAGATATGCGCAACAAGTGCCGGGTATTGAATACTCACGGAGGAGATGCCCACACGACTGTTATCCGGATCAAAAGTCATATACGGGAGCATGAACGGAATCATCACCCCAACCGATACCACCAGCAAAATCCACCAACGCCTATTCGCCTTCACGACAATCACGCCACCTACGTTTTCTTTTCATTGTACCTGTTCATTCTATCGAATCCGTAAAGGATTTCTAAAAAAAGACTAAACAAGCCTAGGATGGCGGCGTAAGCTCAAATGTCCAAGGTCCGCGGATCACGACTTCCGGACGGACGATCTTCACGCTTAACTGCTTGCTGCCCTGCTCCATGTCGACCTCCATATATAAAACCTCACCCGTTTGCTCATCCAGTTTGAACATGCTGCTTCTATCCAAGCCGAAATTAAACAACGATGCTGTCGCCTGCTCGTCATAGTGCATATCCAGGTAAAGCCGCAAATTAGTCTCACTTACGCGTTCCACTTTCGTAATCGTGACCGGAAAACCGGCGATTTCGAAAGTTTGATTCAGATGGTCGTTTGCAGCCGTCGGCACCTTAATTTGCGTCTCATCATTATACGTAACGCTGATTTCAGGCAGCGTCAGGGTATAGCGGTCACTTGCAGCTCCCTTCGGTACGCTAAAGAAGAATTCGCTAGCCGGACTGCTGACACCCGGAATGTTCTCGATCTCCAGCTTCTTGCCAGCTCCATCAGCCACCTGCAGCTTCCGGTTATCATCATGCAGGTACACACCGAAAATGCCATAATCTCCGACTTGGAAATCATTAGAATGGCGAGCGACCAAGGAAACTCTGACCTTCTCGTCCATCCGGTCTGTAATGGCCGTTATGGAGACGCCGGCAGCTGTATCCGTTGCACCTAATTCCGAATAACTGGCGTAGGTCGCAGCCCTCGACAGGTTAACGTCCACTTCAACAGCAGGATCAAGCGGCAGAATCAGTTGAACGGATCCGCTAAGGTCCAGCTTGCCTTTATGCCAGAAATCGGAGGTCCACTTCGCCCCACCCCAAACGGCCATAGAAGAATCCAGGGTGAACTTCATTCCCTTCTCATTCACGACCTCAATCTGTTTGAACCGCGGCGCATCTGTCCCTGCCATCGTGATATAGGTCATCTCTTCATCGGACATGAATCCCGTGATAAGAATCGACCCATCCCCGACCTTAACCGTAATCGGCTGCTTCATCACATACCGTTCCATAGGAACGTCTTCTTCTTTCACAATGCCGATACCCGGCACAAATTGCAGCGCCTTCTGAAGGGCGGCCCATACTCTGGAGTGGTCTGCCAGTGCCGCCATCAATAGAAATACGGCTATCGCTGCTGCGACCGCGGCAATTCTTCGCTTCTTTGCCGGTTGCATGGCGCCGCTTATTGGAGTGCCGATGGCTTGCTTCTGTTCCGCAGCCGCTTGTTGAATGCCCAGTCGACTTCTCAGCCCCAGCTCGGGAGGTATAGGTATCGATTCCAACCGCTCTTTAATTGGATTTGAACTCACGGCTATCCCCCTCCTCTACTCGCATTCGAAGCTTCTTAAGCGCCCGGTACAGCAATGTTTTGCCCGTTCCCAGCGGAATGCCCATCATCTCAGCCGCTTCCCGGATCGTAAAATCATAATAAAACCTCAGCAGGATGACGTGCTTCTCCTCCGCCGTCAAGTATGCTATGAGATCCCGCAACGATACGGAAAGCGGAATATCTTCTTCGTCCTTTACAGCCGTCAAATGGTCCAACAAGTCCGGACTCCATTGCACTTCTTTCTTTCGTTTGCGCAGCATGTCGATCGAACAACCGATGGCGATCTGGATGAGCCATGTTTTGAAGTACTGCGGTTCCTTAATCGTTGCGATCGCTTTATACGACTTGTAGGCCGTTTCTTGTACGACGTCAAGAGCATCCTCCGAGTTGCCCAAATAAACATAAGCCGTTCGGTAAATATCCGCTTCATATTGCTGAAACAGCTCTAAAAACGCCTGCTCATCACCTTGCTGCGCTTTCTTGACCCGCTCGATAATCCCCATCACCTGCTTTACTTTTACCTGCCTAACGATTAGACGCACAAGATCGCCATTTGGCTCTGCTTTTCAAATAAACGTTTCCCTCTTGCAGCCTCTGCCTCTTTGCCCCCAATACAAAAAGCCGAGAAGCTCCACTAACGGAGTTCCCGGCCTTCATTTATTCCACTCACCTGTTACTTCGCAATATCCTCGTAAAAGTGTCCCGCCGCGGTGCTGACATACGGGCCCAGCCAGAGGTATCCGATACCGAGCGTCGGGATGCACAGCAATGCCCATCCGATGAAGGAGAGGTAAAGCGTAAACAACCGCCACTTGTTCCCCGCCATCAAGGCTTTGCTTCGGTCGATCGCCTCAAGGGGCGCTATACCCGGATTATCCCGCAGGATGAAATAGGATTGCGAATAGCGAAGGGCCGCGATAATACCCGGAACGATGAGCAGCAGCGTCCATAACATCGTAAAGACCGCCATGACAACGTAGACTATGAGCGTTTCCTTGTACCGCTGAAACCCGCGAAAAATATCTGCCGCCGCCGGGATCTTCCCTCGCGCGAAATCCAAATAATGATTATAGATCCCATACGCCAACGGAGCCGTCAACAGAACGTTAATGATCCATCCGATGTAGTCGATTTTATTCGTGATGCTGCTGATTAGGCCTGAAACAACCATGTACAGCAAGAAGTGAAGTACAGCCGTCTTCCAGTTGCCGGCTAAGCTTTGCCTTGCTTGAGCGCGAATCTCTGAACGACTAAGCATATATCAGTTTCCCCCCGAAATAGTATCGTTTAGCTTCAAACTATACTACGTCGGATAGAGCGGATTTAGTCCGATTCGGTTTATTTCGTCGTTTCCTTCCCTTGCACGGCTGCACTTACATCCCTTCCGCCAATAGGCCGGGAGAGCAGTTCAATCAACGAAAGCGGTGTATCGGCCATCTCGATCTGATCTCGCATTTCCGGACTCTCGTCCTCCATCTCTTGCATCGATTTATATAGATTATATAACAATCCCATTATACGGATCCTCCAACCTCGGCAAGCATGCCGACAAATTGTCTGCCAAACTGTTTGCAGACCTCTTTCTCGGCGGGACTTGGCCCGAATTCTATTTTCAGCCCATCGAGCACAACCTCTGAGCCCAGTTCCTTGAGTTTATCCACTAAGATGTCTACGGCAACTCCGTAAGCAGAGTAAGAGGAATCGCAAGATCCGAACACGGCGGACTTGGTTCCCTGCAATTGCAGGCCGTTCATTTGCGCATAGTAATCAAGAAACTCATCAGGCAGCTCGCCGTCGCCCCACGTATACGCACCAAGGACAATACCATCGTAAGCCGCCATGTCGGCAGCAGCAGCATCCATTACCATCTGAACCGTGAGTGTACCGCCTGCTTCACGAATGCCTTGTGCAATTGCATCCGCCATATCCTCCGTATTACCTGTCATGCTCGCATAAACCAGCAGTATATTAGCCATGCTTACAACACTCCTTTACCCTATGTCTCCATAGTCTCTTGCTTGGGTGTGCGTTCCTTACGTCCCGCATTTCCTCTCTCATATTAGTTGATAATGATTCTCATTGTCAATTAATCTTTTGAAAATAGTTCCTTTTCCTTGATGACCTTTGTCCATTTAGAGAACAATGTGCAAGTACGATGGGTCTGATTCAGCGGGAGCGTGCCCATGTTAAAAAGGCCGGAACCCCTTGTGTAGCAAGGAGTTCCGGCCTTTGAAGCCAAGCATTTATTGGTACAGGACAACCTTAGCCATATCCGCTATGCGGTACAGCTTGTCTTTGTTAGTAAGTGATCGAGTAAGCACGCGCAAGCCCAGCAAAGTGTTGTGCAGGCTCTCAGCGAGATCCTCAGCGCTCCGTGTCGACGTAAAATCGCCGTTCTGCTGCCCCCTGCTGATCACATCAGCGAGCATTTGCTCCCAGTAAGCAAAGCTCTCGCTCACTTTGGCTCTTGCCTCGGGATCGCTCGAAGCCAGTTCAACCGCCATATTCACCATCATGCAGCCAACAGGATTATCTGCACTCGTGCCCTGGATCGTGTAATCGAATATAAAATCGATTGCCTGCTTCGGCGTAGAGTTCGGAATGAGCGCACCGAGCCGATTGTTGGTCAGCGTTTTGTACCGGTCAAACGCCCTTAGATATAGCATATGTTTATCGCCGAACGTATCGTACAAGCTTCTGCGGTGAATGCCCATACGCTCGACAAGATCATTAATCGATGTTTTCTCGTAGCCCTGCTCCCAGAACAGCTTCATTGCCTTCAGCAGCACGACGTCTTCTTCGAATTCTTTCGCTCTAGCCATAAGCATACCCCTTTCCAGTCGATTTTACCATATTGAGAACAATCGGTAAAGAATCCCCTGACAAGGTGTCCTATACTCCGGCGGCTTTTAGGCTTAACGATATACCGGTGCACCGAACGGGGATGAGCCGCCGCCTCCGTCAACACTGATTTCGGCGCCTTGCACGTACGAAGCATCATCCGAAGCCAGGAACAAAGCTACGTTTGCGATTTCTTCCGGTTCACCCAAACGGTTTAGCGGAACCGATCGCGTGAGCTTGGCTTCCATTTGCGCCAGCCCTTCCGGCTGACCCCAGATCGGTGTGCGAGTAGGGCCGGGAACGACTGTATTTACGCGAATGCCTCTAGGCGACAATTCGGAAACAAACACTTTCGCCATGCTCGCAACGGCCGCTTTGCTCGCTGCATACGCTGCCCATCCCGGGCTTCCCGCATTAGCAAGCACCGAACCGTTCAGGACTACCGAAGCGCCTTCCTTCAAGTAAGGCAATGCGGCTTGTACGGTGAAGAACACGCCCGTCACGTTCACGTTCATGACTTCCTGGAATGCGGCCAGCTCCGTACCGCCGAGCGGAGTATGACCGCCAATGCCGGCATTGGCGAACACGACATCCAGTCGGCCGAATTTCTCAACTGCTGCAGCCGTTGCCTTCTCCAGGCTCTGCGGATCGGTTGTTTCGGCTTGAATACCGAAGCTGTTCGACGCACCAAGCTCCTCCACTGCTTTGTCCAGCGTAGCCTGATTACGACCTGTGATGACAACCTTAGCTCCCTCAGCTACAAACAACTTCGCCGTTGCAAAGCCGATCCCGCTGTTACCACCTGTAATGAATGCTACTTTACCGTTTAATTTACCCATTTTGTATCGCTCCTTTGTCATTTGTTTATTATGATGCACCAATTGAGAATGATCATTCTCAAAAGAGTAAAAAAATAAAATGTACTGCAAACTATGCTTGGCTGCCAACTTGACCGCAGCCCTTACGGGAATGATCGTTCTACTATTGCGAATAAAAAAGGAATGCATCCTCACTCACGATTGCTTCCTTCTTGCTTACGAATTGATCATATCATATTGGGAACGATCAGTAAAGAATAAATTTAAAGCTAGCCCACTCCTGTGGACTAGCGCGATTTCTTCATGAGCGCACCCAATCGTATTCCATCAAACTTGCTGCCAGAAGCGCCCGTTCCTCGCCCAGCAGCTTACCTATTACATACAAAGACGCATCGATCCCCGCTGAAACACCGGCCGACAAAATAAGCTTCCCATTGTCCACATAACGCGCTTCTTCATGAATTTCTGCAGATTCCGGCGCTATTGCCCGCAGCTCATGCATCGCAAGGCGGTTCGTAGCCAGCTTCAATCCATCTGCCAGCTGAGCCTTCACTACCAGAAGAGCGCCTGTGCACACGGACAGAAGCAGCTCCGCTTCTCCGGCAGTTTGGTTGATCCAGTCCAACATGACAGGATTGTGCATTTCGGTTCTGGTGCCCGGTCCTCCGGGAATGACGAGAATGTCCGGCTTCGGACAAGTCCGGAAGCTGTAGGCCGGGTTAATGCTCAGATTGCCAAGCGCATGAATCGGACCATCATGTTCAGCTACGGTAAACACATTGAAGTCCCGGCCATAGTTGCTGCCGGATAGGAACGCCTCGAACGGCCCTGCAAAATCCAGCACTTCCACGCGATCAAAGATCAGAATCGCTACATGTCTTGCCTGCCGCACCTGCTCCATCTCATCATCTCCCATGAAATAATAAAAAGCGCTCAGTCCAAAGACCAAGCACTTCGCCCAGGCGTACGGCATATGAATATGTGCTCCCTCGTGGTACTCCACGTTTACGCCAGTCACACACACCGAATACTGCTTATATTGTAGTCCGAATATTTAGTCAAATCAACGATGAAGTTCTATTAGGGCTGCATCGGCCTTCCCTTGCCCGATTGTCCAAATACCACTCGGATAACAACCTCGGCTGCAAGCAGTAGGAAGAGAATAGCCCCATAAACGCCGATTGTGTAGCTGTGCGTATAGGACAAACCGAATCCTTGGTGAACTACATAAGTAATCGCATGAATGCACAAATTCGTGTAGCAGAACGCGTAGCTTCTGATCATCCAATTGCGGTGGGCGATGCGCTGTTTTCGTCTTATTTTCACAATCGCGATCACCGTCATGGCCGTCCACAGCATGCTCAGCAGGTTCAACGGAACGCTGTTCAGCTTACCGCCGGTCGCATAAGGCGCCATGTAGCCGGAAGTGAGCACTACGACAAGGATCGCGCCAAAATAAACATACCCGATAGCTCGGTGCGCGCGCCGGTAATGGGTCTGAACCTTCGTGGCAAAATTAACCGCTCCCGCCGCCATCGCGATACTCGCACACACCACATGGACATACATCACATTAAGCCAAACCGGCTTGTTTAACGGATGCTTTAGGTTGATCTTGTGACTCAGAAAACGCTCCGCCTGGGGATCCACGAAGAAATTGATGGTGATCACATATACGATAAAGCCGACCGCAATCGTCAGCATAAACCGATAGAGAATTTTAGACTTCTGCATAGCTGGGCTGTACCTCGTTTCAAAAATGAAAACTCAACGCCGCGGTCCTCCGCACAAGCACAGCGCTCATCGGAACCGGAATTGTTCAAAATGAATGGAACCCGCCACCCCGATAAACCGATGCGAGATCCGCCATCCTCGGTAGCCTATCCGCATAACCCGCCGAACCCCCGGAATCCTCGGCGCCACCGATAGGAGAATGAGCAGGACAAAACCCCCAAAAGCAATATAGCCGGGAGCCCGTCCGGGAGGGACCTCATTCGGATTAAGCGGCATGACGAGCAGATGGAGGAAAAGCAGCAGAAATACAAATATACCCGCGTTCCGGTGGACGACATACAGCTTATCCAAGCCGCCTAATAATCGTTCCAATACCCGGATTCTCGTTGCGAGCAATAAGGTGAAGGCCATCATAATCATCATTGTCGAGCCGATCACTTCGCCCAGATGACGCTGGGCAAACGAAGGCTGAAGCCCGTGATCCACAGGTGGAAAAGCAATCCACACGGCTGCATTAATTAGCGGTAGCAAGAAAATAAAAAAATGGCGAGGCTGCAGCATGTACGTGCTCCTTTTTCGAGAAGAATCCTTACTTCTGATTCTACCATAGACCCCACTCGAAAAATCTCACAGTACGATGAACATCTGCGTATAGCCTCACCATAATTTGATTACTCTTGGCTGAATTCGACTTTCTTGACCCAGCCGAACGGATCCGCAACGGCACCGGTTTGGATGCCTGTCAGCGTATCATAAATCGACTTCGAGAGCTGGCCGGTCACGCCTTCGCTGATCACGAGCTTCTCTCCGTTCCAGTTCATTTCGCCGATAGGCGAAATAACGGCTGCGGTACCGGTTCCGAAAGCCTCTTCCAGCGTACCGTTGCGACCCGCTTCATAAAGCTCCTCAATGGAAAGCACTCTCTCCTCAACAGGAACATCCCAGTGCTTAAGCAGCTGAATAACCGAGTTGCGTGTAATACCCGCTAGAATACTGCCGTTCAGTGCAGGCGTTACGACCGTTCCGTTGATTTTGAAGAACACATTCATACTGCCGACTTCTTCGATATATTTGTGCTGCGTGCCATCGAGCCACAGAACCTGCGTGTAGCCTTCTTCCTTAGCGGCTTGCTGCGACTTCAAGGCCGCCGCATAGTTGCCGGCTGTCTTCGCTTCACCCACGCCGCCTACAACTGCACGAACATAGTGGGATTCCACGTGGATTTTGACCGGATTGATTCCTTCCGGATAGTAGGCGCCAACAGGCGACATGATAATGATGAATTGGTAATTCTCGGATGGAGACACGCCAAGCGTCGCTTGTGTGGCAATGACGAATGGGCGAATATACAGCGATGTACCCGGCAGATCCGGAATCCAGTCTTGATCGACTGCGATGAGCTGCTCCAGCGCTGCAATGGCCACATCAATATCCAGATCAGGCACGCTCATACGATCGTTGGAACGGTTCATACGGGCAAAATTATCGCGAGGACGGAACAACTGAATGCCGCCGTCTTCGGTTTTGTAGGCTTTCAAGCCTTCGAAGATGGTTTGTCCATAATGGAACACTTTCGCGGCCGGGTCGAGTACGATCGGCTGGTACGGCGTGATGCGCGGGTTATGCCACTCTTGCTCGACACTGTAGTCCATTACAAACATGTGATCGGTAAAATAGATACCGAAACCTAGCTGATCCTGCGCTGGCTTCGTCTTCTTGTTCAGACTGCGTTCGATCGAAATGGCGTTATTGGCTGCTGTCATGGTTGAATCACTACTCCCTTACTTTCTAATTGGTGATTGCATACTACCACCTGTTGAGGTATATATAAAATATCTATTCTGTTCACTATCCATACCTTTAAAGTATGCAAAGAGAATATAAATTGGGGATGTTTAAATGGACTTTCGACAGCTCAAATACTTCTTGGCCATTGCACAGGAGAAGCAGATTACACGAGCGGCGAAGCTGCTGCATATGGAGCAGCCGCCCCTTAGCAGGCAGCTCATGCTGATGGAAGATGAGCTCGGCGCCCAGCTGTTCGAGCGGAGCCGGACCCAGCTGACATTGACCGCTGCAGGGCGGCTGCTTAAGGACCGGGCAGAGTCGCTGCTGCTGCAATTAGACGAGACCATGAAGGAAGTCAAAGAGCTTGAGCTTGGTGTGCGAGGTACGCTCTCCCTGGGTGCGGTTGTTTCCTGCGTTTCCATACTCCCGGGGCCGATCCAGCAGCTGCGCGAGAAGTTCCCTCAGGTCACGTTTAAGATTGCCGAGGGCGACCATTACCTGCTGGGCGAAATGCTGGAGAGACGCTCGATTGAGCTCGTCATATCCAGATTGCCGTTCGAGGCTCATCTGCTTCCGAACAAGCTGGATATGCTCCCGCTTCCTTCCGATCCTTATGTTGCCTTGATGCCTGCCGCATGGGCTTCCCCCGGCAGAGGGAACGATATCAGCATCGAGGAGCTCGCCCAATATCCGCAGCTTACATTAAAGACCGACAAAACAATCAAAATGCACGAGCAGGTCGTAAACGAATTCCGCCGTCACGGCTTTGAGCCCAACATCATCTGCGAATGCTCCAGCGTCGCCATTATTATGTCCCTAATTGCCGCAGGAATCGGCGCAACGGTGTTTCCGAAATCGGTTATTTCCTCGTTTCCCTCCGGTGACGTGATCACGCTCCCTATTCGCGACGCCGATTTTCAATCCGAGGTCGGCATTCTGTGGCTGAAGGACCAGCTGCTGTCCAAACGCGCTCAGCATTTTATCGAATGTTTTCAATAGTCCTCGCTCGCGACAACCATACGAAAGGCCGATATTGCTCCGTCCAAGGAGAATGTCGGCCTTTCTTTGATATTAAAGCTCGTCTTCACGCTCATCTGAACTCGTCGAATCTTCCACTGATAACGCTGCCGATCGTGAAGCCGATGGCATGGCTGGCATAGACACTCAATCCCCTGAATATGTTGTCTTGTACCTCCGATTTGCGCAACCCAATTAAAGGGGCGAATCTGAATGATGAGACGATATCTTGCGATGCTCGCGAATGTAGTGCTGTACGTAGCCATGATTATTGCCGCCATCGTGATTTACAATGCAGCTGTAAATCCGCTGACGGAGTGGGGAACCTTCGGAGAAGGCGAACAATTGCCTGCGCAAGCTTTTATCGTGCTGGTGCTGTCCGTCGTGTTGTGTTATCTGGCATATAAGGTCAAATACAAACTGATGGATTCGCAGACGCCGCCGGGCTTTATACGGATGCAGCAGTACCTGCCGATTTCAACCTTACAAGCCGTGCATATGATCACCGTCGGCATCGGGTTTGCTTTCTTCTTCACCGCCGCCCTCAAGCTCCTGCTCCATCAAGGGGTAAGCGAGCTGGCAACCTTCACTAATCAGTATGCCGACGTTCCGACCGGCTACCTCATCGTCTCAGCCGTCATCAACACCGCGCTGGAGCTCATCTTGTTCGTGGGCATCCTCTTCAATGAAGCGCGCCGCAATGTGGCCGTCTTCTGGGCGGTTCTCCTCGTTTCCATCATTATTGCCGCTCTTCAGCCTGGAGGGATCGCGATGCAGCTGCTTGGCATCCCGCTTGGCTTCCTGTATGGCTACATGTATATCCGGTTGCGGTCGATTTGGTCGGTCATCCTCATCGGCTGCATGTTTAATGTGTTGTTCTTTGCTTTTGTCAAAACATCTGCTTTCGACTGGTTCGGCTCGCTTCACGACGGCTGGCTTATCGTCATCCTAGCTGTTTCAGCGATCTATATGGCAGCTAGCGTCGTGAAGTACAACGCGAAGAAGAGTTCGAATCCAGCGTAAGCATCCAAAGCAAAGCGTCTCTCTCAGGGGAGACGCTTTTGGGCTGTCAGAGAGAGTCGCTCCCGAAGTCTAACGGTTGCCAGTGCGCCTATTCTCCCCTTTTTCGACGTTCCACAATTGTAACGGTTGTATGAGAGGCTATTTCGCGATTTAGGTACGATTTCCGGTCGTAAAAGGTCAAATAAGCTCTCCGGCAACCGTTAGAGAATTTAGAGGGCAAAAATAGACCCAATAAGCGCAATGGCAACCGTTAGAACGCATCTCGCTCCTCGGCCCCGGCAGGGGGAATAGCTACCGATGTGTACCGCGCACCTCCGCGTACCTTCGCGATCGATTCCCGAACCAAGGAGCCCCTCAAAAAGGACAAGAATACAAAAAACCTCCCCGGTACAGCACGGAAATGGCGCTATCCCGTACTTCCCAAGGAGGCAGTTACTGGTACTCTTATTCTAAGGCTTCAAGGACAGCCTGCACCCCGTAGCTGTTGCCGATTGGACCGTAGCCCATCGCCAGCTCGCCGTTGATGGCGTAGGCTTGTTTGTTTTTAACCGCATTCAGACTGTTCCAGACTGCGCTTTTCTCCCAATCGTCCGTCATGGCAGGGAGCGATTTGTCGACGTAATTGAAGTAGCCGAGGAAGAGATGGTCGGGATTAAGCTTGCTTAACCCTTCGAGCGAAAGCTCTACGCCTTCCTCCATAGCCGGATCAGTCGGCGCTTTCAAGCCAAGTCCGCTGCCGTAGTACTGCGTCAAATACTTCGTGCCGCCCAGCCATACCGCATTATTCCGAACTTGGATGAATGCTACGGTGCCTTCCACTTTCGCCAGTTTCTCTTTGGCTGTTTGAAGGTTCGCATTGTAATTGTCGATGTATTGCTTCGCAACGTCCTCTTGTCCGAGGATGTCCCCGAATTTCGTAACGAGCGCTTGCCAATTGCTCCAAATATCGGTTACGGCTTCATCGATAACGACCGTCGTTGCGATTTTCTCCAGCTGATCTGTTATTTCGGCATTGATGGCGTTACCCGCGATGATTAAATCCGGTTTATAGCTCAGCAAAGCTTCCATATTCACCGTTGTGTTCTCGCCTACGATGACCAGTTCACCCAGCTTGTCCACATAAGGCTTGTAGCTGTCCGTATGCAGGGCCGATGATTTCTCCGTAAAAGGAAGCGCAAGCGCTGCCGATTTCAGATCAAACAGCAGGATCGAGTCGGCATACCCCCAATGAACGACCGCCACTCTTTCCGGTTTTTTGGCAATTTCGATTTTGCCGTTTGCTGCTTCGATGGTGCGCGGGAATGCGCTTGCCGAAGTAGTGTTGCTGCTCTGCTCCGCTTCATCGCTCGGTGCAGTATTAGATGCCCCGTTATTTTTCGAACCGGAGCACGCGCTTAGGATCAAAGCCAAACTCAACAGAGCGATTAGTACCCAATAAGACTGTTTTCTCAGATGCATGTCAAGCTTCCCCTCTTCCATATCCTCATACTGTCTGTTTCGATAACGATTCTCATTATCAAGTAAAACAGTACCATCAGACGCAGGAAAATAGAATAGAGAAATTCCCGACATGACAATGGACTATTTCTTCTGATGAAGATGACCGACCATACTTGGCGCTACGCCTTTATATTTCTTGAACAGTCGGCTGAAGTAGTAAGGATCCGCGTACCCGACGCTTCTCGCGACCGCCGATACCGACACCTGCTCGGTCAGCAGCCACTCGTGCGCCTTGTTCATGCGGTAATGGATGAGATAATCAATCGGTCCGGTGCCCGTATATTTGCGAAATAAATAAGAGAAATACTTCGGCTTCATCTGGTAGCGTTCGGCTAATTCGGCAAGCGTCAGCGGATCCATGAAGTGGTCATGAATATGGCTGAGCGCATCGTCGATCACCGAATAACTCTCTTTGTTCTGACGGTTGCGCTCGGACTGAAGCAGCTTGGCTACGTACTGGTAGAATAACGATTTCTTCTCCAGCATCCCCATACTGTCTGGCGCTGAAGCGGCTTGAAGCAGTTGCTCTTGCAGCCGCAGCAGCTCTGGATCTACCATAACTTCCAACAGCGTTATTTCGTGAGTACGCTTTAAGCCCCCCGGCGCTGGTTCCGCCATGCTCGGCAGATAATGCACGATGTTATATTGAAAGCCGTCGTCGCCCACTCTGATTTCAAGCCTTCTGCCCGCTCCCCCAATCAGTGCCCTGCCAGGCTCAAGCCGGTAGCGTTCCTCGTCATCGAAGATAAATTCGGCAGCTCCGCTTAGAGAGAAGATGATCGCGCATTTCGAAGTCGGCTTGTCCACATGCCCGCTGTATACCTGGTTCGCTTCAAGCTGCGTCCTGTACACACCAAACAGATCGACAGGGGTCTGTACAAATTTTCTCGCCAGCTCTTCATAACTGTAGGCCATGTGGTTCCACTCCCTTCATTAATTCTCCCCATCATATAACAAAATGTACAGGCTGACGAGGTGACTATAGGAGCGGCTGGGAAAATCGTCAGTTGCGATCCCGGCAAGGCTTTACATCATCTCCGAGGTCTCGAATTATGATATACTGTCTACTACATATACACTTATAGAAACAGTAAGCTGACGGAGGATTAATGGCAATGTCCGATACTAAGGATCACTATGATGATGAAGCGATACAAAGCTTGCCGGAGAGCGTAAAACTGAGCTGGGGCATTATCAAGCAGTCGCGCAGAGGACCTAAGGGCGAGCTCAGCATCCCCAAAATCGTGGACACCGCCGTCGCAATCGCCGATCAAGACGGACTGTCCGCCGTATCGATGAGCCGCGTGGCCGGAGCGCTCGGTTTCACTACGATGTCCCTATATCGTTACATAACGAGCAAAGAGGACCTGCTGCTGCTGATGCAAGATAGAGTCTGCCCTCCTCCACCGGAAGCGGAGCCCGAATCGGAGACGGGAGCGTCAAAGAAACATTGGCGCGCGGAGATGCAGGACTACGTGCAATTCTGTATCAAGGTCTTCCGGGACCATCCCTGGTTCGCCGATATTCCCATTCGAAGCGTCCCCATGATGCCCGGCAATCTTCGTATTATTGATTGGATGCTTCGCATTATGCGTGACTTCCCCGTGAATGATTTTGAGAAAATGTCCTTCGTGCTCTTGATTAGCAGCTATGCGAGGGCATGCGGCATGATTGCCAGAGACATGGATTTGGTCATTAAAGCCGGCGACAGCTTCTCGACTTTCTCCGGCTTGAGTTACACGGCCGCATTGAAGCAGCTCATTACGGAGAGCAACTTCCCGGACCTGCAACCGATCGTCATGTCAGGCGCGTATACAGGTGAGGTCGAGAGTCCGATTGGAGACGACTTGGCCTTCGGACTGGAGCGTATACTGGATGGGATCGAGCAGTATCTTGAAGTGAGGCGTCAGATGTAAAAAAGTAGCGATTCGAGCTCATCGGCTCTGAATCGCTGCTTTTGTTGTTTTACCGCTGGCCGGCTTTGCGGCGGAACGCGAGCGTGCACCATACGATGGCCAGAATCAGGATGGCCGTGCACCAGCCGATCGCCCACCAGCCGTTGTCCCCGATCGGCGTACCGGAGAGCAGGCCGCGAATCGTCTCGATGACCGGCGTGATCGGCTGATGATTGGCTAAACCTTGCAGCCATGATGGCATCGTGCTGGTCGGCACGAAGGCGCTCGACAGATACGGAAGGAAGAGCAGTGCGAAGCCGTAGCCGCTCGCGGCCGACGGGCTCCCGGTCACCAGCCCGATCGCGGCGAATAACCAGGTGAACGTCAGGATGAACAGGACGATGACGCCGAGCGCACCCGCCCACTCCAGTACGCTTGCGTCCGAGCGGAAGCCCACGGCCAGGGCAACGCCGATAACGATACAGGTCGCCAGCAAATTACGGACCAGGCTCGCGACCACATGCCCAACGACCACGCTAAGCGAACGGATCGGCATCGTACGGAACCGATCAATGATGCCGTTCGTCATGTCTGTCGCGACATCGACTGCGGTGCTGGAGGAACCGAACCCTGCGCACAGCAGGATGATTCCCGGTACGACGTAAACGACATAGTCGCCCGATGGATCAATGGCGCCGCCGAACACATAGGTGAACAATAGCATGAGCATAACGGGGAGCATAATCGCCATCACCAGCGACTCGACGTTGCGCAAACTATGACGGAGGCTCCGTCCGATGAAGACAAGGTTGGTTACGCCGAAGGATGCGGGCTTCGGTACCCGATGCTGTAAGGTTCTCATGCCGGTGACGCCTCCTTCTCCATGCTCGTTAACGCCAGAAAAACATCGTCCATGCTCGGCTTGCGAATACTGATCTGCGTGCCTTCAGGGAAGGAATGAACGACGCTGCCGAGCGTTTGCCACACATCTGCGATGGTCCCGCTCGTTGGCAGGGAGCGAAGCAGCTCATTGTCCTTATTTCGCAGCTCGATTACTTCGCCGCCCACACGCGTCTTCAGCTCGGCGGCGGTCCCGGACGCGACCACAAGGCCATGGTTAATGACCGCAATCCTGTCGGCTAACTGATCCGCTTCCTCCAAATACTGCGTCGTCAGGAAGATCGTGATGCCCTGCTCCTTCAATTGCTGAATATTCGCCCAGAGCGCGCGGCGGCTCACCGTGTCGAGCCCCGTTGTCGGCTCATCCAAGAACAGCACCGGCCGGTGCACGACCAGGCTGACCGCAAGGTCCAGCTTGCGGCGCATCCCGCCGGAATAGGTCTTCACGCGCTTGCCTGCAGCGGCTTCCAGATCGAAGCTTCTGAGCAGCTCCGCCGTGCGAACGCGGCTTTCCGCAGCTGACAGACCGGACAAGCGGCACATCATGTTCACATTCTCCGCCCCCGTCAACACCTCATCGACCGCGGCGAACTGGCCGGTCAGTCCAATCGACCGGCGCACCTCTTTTTTGCTTGCCACGATGTCATACCCTTCAATCCGCGCGCTGCCGTCATCAGGTTCGATCAACGTAGATAGAATATGAATAAGTGTCGTTTTGCCGGCTCCGTTTGGTCCAAGCAATGCGAAGATCGTCCCCTTCGGTACCGCCAAGTCGATGCCGTCCAGCACCGTTTGACTGCCGAAGCTCTTTCGCAGCCCGGCAGCTTCAATTGCAAGCTTTGCCACAACCATCATTCCCCTCATTAATTGTGTATGATATAATCAGTATATTATGTACACAGTTAATTTACAACAAGAAAAAAGGTCCCGCGCATCTAATTTAGATACAGCCTGGACCCTCTGTTCTTCTCCAACCGCATTACCGGCGGCCACTGTGTGGCGAGAGTTCGCTATTGCGGACTCTCAGCTCCGGTTGTGGGGTTAGATTGGTTAGTTTGGATGCTGATAGTCGTGTTTTAGAACTCTCAGCATGAATTCGGTGAGTTTTTGGTGCTGAAAGATCGCTTTTGGGACTCTCAGCTCCCGTTGTGTGGGTAGAATGTTCTCACTACTGTACCGGCAACACACCGGGCAGCTCCGACTGCCCGAGCAGCGCGTTCATACCGGCTCCGATATTCGGCTCCTGCTTCCCGTAGAGCGCCACGGCCGACTTCACGTCGCGCAAGTAAAGCAGCTCATATGGGTTGCCCAGCGATACAAGCGCATACCGCTTGCCCAGCTTATTCAGTTCATCGATTACCGTTTGGTAATCGGACCACCCGAACTGACTGGCTGCGTTGCGGAATTGGTAGGAGGCTACCATCACGTAATCCGCGCCTTTCAGCTTAGGCAGCGCAGCAGCTGTCTTCCCCGGCCCGATAATCACGACCTCTGTACTCAGATGCTGTGACGCTCCTGCTTCTCGTAATTGTTTATCCAGCTGCTTCCCGATTTCTTCGTCGGCTGCAGCAATAACGACCCGATCCCCTTGCCGGGTACGATCGGGATAATTCCCATCACGCCCGGCGAGCAGCGTAACCGCGCGTTCCGCAATGTCCTGCTCAACCCTGCGATGCGCGGCAGTCCCGATAACCGCCGGCAATGCTGCCAGCTTGGAAGAAAGACTCTCGCCTCTGCCGCCAAACAAGCCGTATTTTGCCTTGAGCTGCAAAATCCGCTTAACCGATGCATGAATCGCATCCGAGGAGAGCGTTCCATTATTGACGGCCTTCACCAGCGCTTGATGCGCAATCGCCGAATCCTGCGGCATCAGAATGATATCGATACCTGCGGATACTCCACGCACGACCGCCTGTTCCTCGCCAAAATGCTCCGCGATCCCGTTCATCGTAAACGCATCGGATATGATAACCCCTTTGAACCCGAGCTCTTCCCGCAGCAGTCCGGACAGCACCTTCTTCGATAAGGTCGCCGGCACGGGTACGCTGCTGCCGTCTTTGCGAGAGATGACATGTTCATTGTCTACAGCCGGGAACGCGATATGCGCGCTCATGATCATTTCCACACCGGCCGCGATGGCAGCGCGGAACGGCTTCAGCTCAACCGTATCCAAACGCGCGCGATCATGCGTCAATACGGGCAGTCCCAGATGGGAATCGACCGTCGTGTCGCCATGCCCCGGAAAATGCTTCACCGCCGGGATAACGCCCGAGGCTTGCAGCCCCTTGATCTCTGCCAGCCCAAGCCGCGTGACCAAATCCGGGTCGGAGGAGAAGGAGCGCATCCCGATAATCGGATTGTCCGGATTGCTGTTAATATCGAGCACCGGCGCAAAATCAAGCTGCATACCGAGCGCCTTCAGCTCCTCGCCCGTGAGCTTCCCGGCAGCTTCGGCCAGCGACGCATCCCGCGCTGCGCCAAGCGCCATCTGCCCGGGCAGGTTCGTGCCGCCGGGAATTCGTTTGATTACGCCGCCTTCTTGGTCGATGCCAAGAAACAGCGGAATGTCTCCCGCTTCTGCTTGCAGCCCATGCGTGAGTGTCGTAACCTGCTTGGCATTCACGATATTTTTCTCGAATAGAATTAGACCGCCCAGATCCTGATCGCGAATCGTCTCCTTGATACCGTCGTTCACCGTCGTCGTCGGCTGCCCCTTCCACTGCCGGATATCCGGCATGAGCATTTGCCCTACCTGCTCGCTGACGGTCATATAGGATAGGAGCTTATCCCAGTCCTTCGCCTGAATGGCGTTCTCTCTCTCGAACCGGATCACTCTTGTCATAAACACCGCAAACTCCGCCCGCGTCACGGATTTATCCGGTCGATAGGTGCCGTCCGCATACCCGCCGATCAGCCCATTCGAGCTCATAATCCCAATAGGCGCAGCAGCCCAATGCGTTGACGTATCGGACAAACTCACCACGCGCTCCCCGGATTGAAAGGCGTATGCGCGAGTAAGAAAAGCGGCCGTTTCCGCGCGGCTGATTGGAGCATCCGGATGAAACGTACCGTCAGGGAAACCGCCTGCCAATCCCATCCGGGCCGCAACTGAAATTTCTTTGTAGAACGGATGGCTTCGCGGGACGTCTGTATACGTCTGTTCGCCATCCGCCAACTGCTGCGGATACAGTTCTCGCACCATAAAGGTGACCGCCTGTGCACGGGTAACCGCACCTTCCGGCAGAAAACGCCCATTGCCGTAACCGGCTACCGTTCCCCGTTTCGCCATGTACATAATGCTATCCGCCGCCCACTGGGCTCCCTGTAAATCAGTAAATTGTTCCCCCGCCGCTGCCGCCGTTCCTGCCCATACCATAAAGGCAATGCCGGCAGCCGCGCCAACCGCGGTTGCTTTCCATTTCGTCATCGTCATTCCAAACACACCTCTGTATCTTTTTTCTGATTGTATAGACGCAGAGGAACCTATTTAGTTACGTTGCAGCAATCTCTAAGTCTGTAAGCTGCAGCTTGTAATACATAAGGGTTGCATCCAGTCCGCCGTCCGCTGACATGGCGTAATCGGGAATTCTGCCTGCTTGTATATAACCCATAGACGCATAGAGGAGATTGGATGGGTCACCTTCCCGCGTATCCAGCACGATTAAGGAGCGCCCCTCCCGCTTCGCCTCAGCTTCGGCTGTCTGCATGAGCGTCCGCCCAATTCCCATCCGGCGATAGTCGGGATGCGCCATTAGTTTAGCGATCTCCGCCCGGTGACCGCCGTTAGGCTTCGTACACAAATGCACCTGTACGCTTCCGACAATCCGGTTGTCCTTCGTTGCGATATACAGCCGGACTTCCGGAGCCGGTACATGAGCCCAATATTCTGCAGCTTCAGCATGGCTTAGCGGCGGGAGAAACCCAAGTGAGGCACCATCCTGAACAACCGCTGCCAGCAGCTCAGACAGCTCATCTCTATGTTCGATAATCGAATCGATTCTCTCTATCTGCACTTCATGCCTCATCCTTCTCCACGCACCTTTTGCCTAATTTAGATGATGGCGGCGATGTGCCCAGCACCATATAGGAAGATGATACGCTCGGCAGCATGATTTGTATAACGAATGTTATCCATTACAGTAATCAATAATTCGAATCATGAGGCCGCAAAAACATAGACCAGCAATACGACGATACCGGCTACCCAGAGCATGGGCACGGCATTAACCGCCTTCGCTAACCCTTCTCGGCGCTTGTGAAATACCCAAGCAAGGATGGAGCAACCAATTGCAGCCACCGGATACGCCGCAATGGCGGAGACGAAAGCCACGTTCCAGGTACTGAAGCCGGCGTCGAAGGACATGAACGACATGATGAATATCCCGAACCATGGCAGCAAGAAGAGAACATAAATAATTTGGCTAATGATAAAGTACTTTTTCATTTCTAATGACCTCCCTAAATCCCCAGTTGCCGCACAACTAAATTATGATATAGGGTCGCCGATTTTGTAAATGGAACATGCAGCAATCTGCCCATGAAAAGGCCGCGAAGCTGACTACAGCAGAGTCAGATCACGGCCTATTTATACCCGCAGCAGCAACTTCAGTGGCGCCGACCGGTATAAGGTACAATTCGGGAAGCAACAAATACGAGCAGAATCAACGCCAAGCTGAGGCCCAGCCCAATCCGCTCATTGCGGTGCAGAAGCGCGCCGGAGATGGCCACAAGTATGAGCGCCATGCCGACATAAGCGCCATAGGGATGCGTAAAGATGCGAAGCTTGCCTCGATTCGTTTCGGAGCGGCTGCGTAATTTGAGCGAAGAAGCCAGAATGAGGATCCAGTTTAGGATCAGCATCGCCCCGGCAGCCGTACTCACATATTCATACATCGTATGAGGCAGTATGTACGAGCAGACAATGGTAACAGCCAGGGCAGCCGCTGTAATCCAGAGTGATTTTGAAGCGATGCCGCGACTGTTTACCTGCTTCAATGAACGCGGGGCATCGCCATCCTCCGCCAGCGATACCATCACGCGACTCACGCCGAATAACGCCCCGACCATGGTAGAGAAGGCTGCGCTGATGATAATGAGATTAAACAGCGTTCCCAGATACGGAATGCGAAAACCGGAAAGCGCCGTTACAAACGGGCTGGCAGCGTCACTGATAGCTGAGGGCTCCGTCATTTTGAGTACCCCGAACAAGGCAAGCACATAGACAAGAACCAGCACCACTAGGAGCGTAAGCCCGGCCTTCGCAATCTCCTCCCCGCGCTTCAATTCGGATGCGGTAACCCCGACGACCTCAATGCCCCCGAACGAAAAGAAGACAAAAATCATAGCGGACCACAGCCCGCTTAAGCCATGCGGAAACCAATCATGACTACCAATGGGTTGAATCGGCACCTTAGGCGAAGTAGAAAGCAAGCCGCACACGAACAGTACGCCAAACAAGATGAACAAGATAAGAATGGTTAGCTTGATAACGGCAAACACAGACTCGATAGCGCCGAAATTACGCACACCCATAAAATTAATGCCAAACCCAAGCACAGCATAGAGCACGGAGAAGATGCCAAGCGGAATGTTCGGGAACCAATATTGCGTAAAGGTAGACAGCGCGACGATTTCACTGGACATAATCAGCACGCCGGCCAGCCAGTAGATCCATCCGGACATAAAACCCGCCGAGCGGCCAAAGGCCAATCTGGCATAGGTGCGGAACGAGCCCGGCTGCGGGTCGTTCACGGTCATTTCGGCCAAAGCAGCAAACACGATGAATGTGGCAAGTCCTGCAATGATGTAGCCGATGAGCACGGATGGCCCCGCCATCCCAATCGAGAGACCGCTCCCCAGGAAGAATCCTGCCCCGATAATCGAGCCTATACCGATTAGCGACAGCTGCCACCATGCCAATCTTTTATGCATTCCCAGTACCCTCCACGTCGAATCTTCGCGTTAGTATGCCCGGGTTATAGCACAAAAACAAGAAGCATCCATACGAGATGATATAGGGCCAGCAGCGCGTAGATGAGGGTAACGATGAGAATCCATTTTTTTAGAAATGATGTATCTGATACATTTTGTATCAGATAATACAGAAGCAGCGGCAAAATAATCTTATACGCGTAGAAGACGGTCGGATCTGTCTCGTATAAGTAAGCAGCAAACGGGTTTGCTTCATGAATCGCACGCAGTCGAATGCCCATATCTGTCGCAAATGCATCGAAAAAAGATAAAACAACCAGCCATTTCAACGTACTTTTACCCGGTCGCAAGCTCCTGATGGCCGCTTTCGCTCGAGCCGGCATCGCATCACCTCCATAATTTAGATACATATTGTATCACATTCTGCCAAATAAATACATCCCCTTCCATATAGCGAAAAGAGCAGCGGCGACCTCCTCCCACTGCTCTCCTATACGGATCAATCTCTTGAAGCCTCATACAACTTCTGCGCCAGAAGCCCGGGCTGCGTTCTGAAGTAGGTCATATGGTCGCCATGCGAGCGAATCAGCCTGAACACCCCAAGCCGGCTCGACATATGCGGATGCCAGCCATAGCCCTCCCCCTGCGGCAGCAAATTATCTTCCGTGAGATAGAGATAGCTTCGCGGGATGGTCAAACTGTAGAATTTCTTCAAATCCAACTTCTCAAAAGCAGGCTTCGCCGGCTCCGGCTTCGCTTCGCTGTACAGCTGCTGCGCAAGCTTGATATCCGCCAAATTCACAAACTGCTCGCGGAAGACCGGGAACGGCAGCACGAGCGAATCATCCTTCGAGGTTTGTCTCAGCTGCTCGAACACTTGCTGCACGGGAAGCGGAAACTGATCCACGACGGATTGCCCGTCGCCCAGCACGAAACCGTCCATAAAGACGAGCCGCTTGATCCGGTCCGGAACGAGCTCCGCGGTCTTCTGCACGACCGATCCGCCGAAGCTGTGTCCGACCAGCACAATGTCGCGCAAGTTATTCGCGATGATGAAATCGGCTACCGCTTTCGTAATCATGGCATGCGTCACATTCTTATTCGGATCGCTGCCATGGCCCGGATATTCAGGGGTATATACGCGATGTCCCATCCTGCGCAGCATGACCGCAACCCCATTCCAGAAGCTGGCATCCGCCCATGAACCGTGGACGAGGACGAAGGTAAGCGGCTGCTCGCGCTCCTTCGCTCTTTGCTCCATCACATACTGCCAGCCGGGAATCCACTCACTCACGCTATTCCTTATATCGAGATACATGACCTTGGTCCTTTCGTACATAGCATTGGTTTATAGCCTAGTCTATGTCCGATGCGCCTTCAGGGTGCCTGACTCGGCACAGCTTCTATTTGATATATGTACATTCAACCGACCGGAAGATTGCTATATAGTGAAAGAACAATAATCAATTCCAACTATTGGAGGAACTAGCCGATGAAAACAAGCAGCTCGATTATCGTTCAGGCCGAAGAGGGCCGTTTCCAAGGCGTTGCGGTTGCACATGTGACACCTGGTTTTAGCGGAGCCGGTTATGTGAATGGCACGGAAAATGAAGGGGATTGGCTTGAGGTGGATGTACAGATTCAGGAGGACAGCTTCTATGAGCTTAGCGTTCGCTATGCGGTACCGGACGGCTATCGGTCCAACGCACTCCTCGTCGACGGCAATTGCTACGGCTACGTAAGATCCCGGCCGACGGACGGTTTTGTAACAGAGCGTCAATGCAGCGTTTATCTAAAGACCGGCACGCATACGCTTGCTTTGCTCAAAGCCTGGGACAGCGGCGTGGAAGTCGACTGCTTCCTGTTATCCGCCGTAGACTCGCCGGAGCTAAGCCGTACGCCGCGCCAACTGATCAATCCGAAGGCAACGGCGGAAACCGTGTCGCTGTGGAACTATTTGAACAGTCAGTTTGGCAAGGGCCTACTTACGGGCCAGCATACCGCTTCCGGGTTTACACCCGCGAAGGAATTCGCTTATATCGAAAGCCTAACCGGCAAACAGCCTGCTATTCGCGGGTTTGACCTGCTCAGCTACACGCATGCTACCGAGACGGCAGATCCAACTCCGCATAAGCTGCAGGAGATCGCAGAGAACAAAGGCTCCATCGAGTCCGCCATCGAGTGGACGACCGTCCATAATGGGATCGTAACCTTGACCTGGCACTGGTTCGCGCCTACAGGCGGTACGGACAAAACGTTCTACACGAAGAACACCGACTTTAATCTTCCGCTCGCGCTGAAGCCCGATTCGAACGAGCATCAGCTGCTGCTGGCCGATATCGATGCCATTGCGGAGCAACTGAAGAAGCTGCAGGATGCGAACGTACCTGTATTGTGGCGGCCTTTGCACGAAGCAGACGGCGCTTGGTTCTGGTGGGGCGCATTCGGCGCTGAACCGTGCAAGCAGCTATGGCGCTTGCTATACGATCGGCTGACGAATCTGCACGAGCTTCATAATTTAATCTGGGTCTGGAATTCGCATGTGCAGGAGTGGTATCCGGGCGATGACGAAACGGACATCGACAGCTGCGATATCTATGCGCCTTCTGCCAATTACGGTCCGCTGCGCAAGCCGTTCGAGCAAGTGGATGCGCTTGCCGGAGGCAGGAAGCTCATTGCGCTTGGCGAGAACGGATCGATTCCGGATCCGGATCAGCTCATCGCGAGCCGCACGCCTTGGCTGTGGTATATGACATGGGGCGAAGGCTTCGTAATTGATGGCAAATCCACGTCCGACGAGCAGCTGAAGAAGGTTTATCATCACCCGAGCTGCATTACGCTTGATCGGCTCCCGAACTGGAGACATGTCGGCCACGCTTAGCTCTCCGATCATCGGGGAGCGTTAGAAATGATGCGGATTTTGCAACAAGTTCTAACTTAATAGTTTCACCTGCCATAAAAGGCTCCGAGCGCGCTCGGAGTTTTTTTTGTAAATTAGCCGGCCGCACTGTCACAGAATGAGAGCATGAATTGTCTTAGCAGTGTATCTTCAAAAATAGAATCCGACGGAGGAATCGATATGCACTTACGAATGAACGCATCCAAAGCCAACCCAACAGCTTACCAAGCGATGCAAAAACTAGATGGAACGGCAAAAGAGTTGATTGCGGATAATGTAATCTATGAGCTTATCAAAATCCGGGCTTCCCAAATCAACGGCTGCGCGTTCTGCGTGGATATGCACACAACCGATTCGCGCGCCATGGGCGAAAGCGAGTGCAGGCTGAACCTGATCGTGGTGTGGCGCGAGTCCCCTCAATTCACGGAGAAGGAACGTGCCGCACTCGCGTTGACCGAAGCGGTTACGCTCATCTCCGAAGACGGCGTGCCTCAGAGCGTTTACGACGAAGCCCGCAAGCATTTCGATGAAAGCGAGTTTGTTGCTTTGCTGCTCGCCATCAATGCCATTAACGGCTGGAACCGGATCGCGATTGCCACGGGTATGTTCCCTGACTGTTTTGCGAAATAACGGAACGAACTGACAAGCCGCCCCCCCCTAGGGTGGCTTTCTTTCATGCTCTTATCTTGATAAAATGCATCTAGAATCGGAGGGGGATGCGCCTTGACGTCGATCGATCGCACGTTAGAAGTGGAACAGTTATACCGCGAACATAAGTCGCTGCTTACGTCCATCGCTTATCGCATGCTCGGCTCGATGAGCGAAGCCGAGGATGCCGTCCAGGATGTGTTCGTTGCGATCAGTAAGCTGGGCAAGATCGATATGACGCACCCGAAGGCCTACCTGGTCAAAATGGTCACCAACCGCGCGCTCAATGTGATGAAAGCAGCGCCGCGCAAGCGCGAGAGCTACACGGGCCACTGGCTGCCGGAGCCCGTGATCGAGCTTGGCACTGCGACTCCGGATGCACCGCTGGAGCGAGTCATTCAGCGCGAGCAGCTCGGCTATGCCATGCTTGTGCTCTTGCAGACCTGCACGCCTCAGGAGCGCGCCGTCTTCGTGCTGCGCGAATCGTTCGGCTACGATTACGCCGACATCGCGGCCATGCTGGATAAGTCCGAAGCTGCCTGCCGCAAGATCTTCAGCCGCGCCTCCGCGAAGATTGGCCATTTGACGCGCACGGACAATGAAACGACCATGGACTCGTCCGTGGAACGTTTCGTCCAGTCCTTCACGCAAGCGATTCATACCGGCCGCTTGGAGGGCTTCATTCATCTGCTGACCGAAGATGCGATCATGATCAGCGACGGCGGCGGTATCGTTCGTGCCGCTATCTATGATTCTGGGTCGCAGCCGCATTGCGGCTTTCTTTGCCGGCATAGCAAGCAAAGGCTCTCTGGACGGTCAGCTGTTCCATGTATCGATCAGCGGCCAGCAAGGACTGCTTCTACAGCGTGAGGGTAGGCCTCCACTTGCGCTCGTGTTCGAACCGAATGAGGATTTCAGCGCCATCCGGGCTGTGTATATGGTCTCTAACCCCGAGAAGCTCACGCGTATCCGTGATCGAAATCAGCAGAAGAGCTGCTGAGGTCACGCCCCGGCAGCTCTTCTGCATTTATTATGGGATGCGGCTCTCGCTTAACGCCTGCACCGCTTTTTCAATCCGCCGCTGCCTGGTTTCAGCTGTCTTCGCGCCGTCTATTGCAAGCACGATTCTGCGCTTGTTACTGTAAGACAATCCATCGAAGAAGGATTGGGATGCCGGTTCTCCGCCAAGTGCGGCTGCGAAATCCTCGGGCACCTCAAGCTCCCGGGGCTCGGTATCCAGCTCAAGCTCGACTTCAATCTCTTCGCCCGCAGCCACGCCGGCGCCTTGGCGATTCTCCGCGCTGAGCGGCAGCATGAAGCGGCCGCCCATAGAAGCGACTGTACTGCGGTAGCTATATGCGCCAATCTTCACCTTAACGGCCGGCTTCTTGCTTGTCCCAAGTGACGCCACGGCTTCGCTCGGTACCTCGAAGCCGGTTGCGGTCTTGCCGCCAAGCTCGACTACAGTTCGAAACTTCATCCCCTTCGCCTCCTCTACGATTCATCATACCTTGTCTGCCTGCCGCTCCATTCCCGCCCATTGCAGGATCGCGATTGCCGCCTGTTCCCGACGCTCCGCATCCTCGCTTCGCATCGCGGCTTTCAGAATGTCGAGCGCTTCTTGTACGGTTGCCTCGTCGACCAGCCTCGCCCCGACCGGCGCTTGGTTGCGCAGCAGCAGCCGATCCAACTGCTCCTTGCTTACCGGGCGCTCGAACATGCCAAGCTTCCCAGCCTGCTCCAGGAAACGAATCAGCTCCGGATGCAGCTCTTCGCTGTTCAAGCTTCGCAGCCAAGTCACGCCTCGCCGATGACCGCTTTGATCCTCAGCATTGTCGCAATCATCCAAATAATAATAATCGCCGAGGTCCCCCAGATACATGCACTCACTATCGCTTACGATGATGTAATCGCCGTCCTGCATGACCTGCGCGAAACTGTAATGGGCCTCCGCTTCGCGTTCCAGCTCCGGCCCATCCAGCCCATAGCCCTCAGCCAGCTTCCGCTCCAGCTCTGTTTTGGTCAACAGACTCATGTCTCCGATGCCCGGTCTCCCGCAGCTTATATAATGATTTTCCACATATTCAGATAACCCGTTCTTGCCTTCCGACTCCACCTGCATCCGAAACAACTGCATGTCGGTATCGCCCCTTTACACCTTTATCCGGTTGCTTTACCATTCATACTATAACGCCCTTTAGCACGGTTTGCCATTCATTCCGCATCATATCGATTAGGAGGCAATGAGCATGACAGAAGCCATGAAGGAAGAGTTCGATCGGCAAGGCTATTTCATTCTGAAGCAGCTCTATTCGCAAGATGAGGTGCAAGCCTTAAAGGCAGAAGCAGCCCGTATTCTAGCCAAACACGATGTCGATCAAAGCGGCGTTTTTCTCGGGTTAGCGGCGGAAAGCGAATTGTTCAAAGAAGCTGCGCGGACACCCGAACTGACTCGCGCGTTGAAGGCGATCATCGGCGATGCCGTCTTATTCATGAACGACAAGGTCGTCTTCAAGAATGCCAGCACGGACTTCGGATCACCATGGCACCAAGACTACTCCTACTGGCACGGCAGTCACAAGTTCTCGGTTTGGATTGCGCTGGACGATGCGACGGCGGCCAACGGCTGTCTGAGAGTCCTTCCCGGCTCCCATCGTTCGACAGTCAGCCATGATGGAGATGCATCGGATAACCATGGCTTCATCCATCGTTTGAACGAAGAACAGATCGATGCTTCGCAGGTTGTCGACTTCGAAGCCTCCAAGGGAGATGCCATCGTCTTCCACGATTTATTGCTGCACGCCTCCTATTCCAACACATCCGGCGCAGATCGCTGGGCACTTATCTCTACCTATAAAGATGGAACCCAGCCCGACCCCGAATATCCATGGGCTAAGGCCGCCTTTGCGCTGAAGTAACGCTACCCTCTAATATCTCTTCTTATAATCAACCAAATTACGCAGATCGGCAGCATGCCCGGACAAATACAGCTCCAAATTCGATAGGAACAGCTTCACGAGCCGCTCCCCGTTGCGAACGGTCAACCCCCCGGCATTATGCGGCGTGAGAATCACGTTCGGCATCGCCCATAGGGGATGATCCGCGGGCAGCGGCTCTTGTTCGAACACATCAAGACCCGCGCCTGCGATTATGCCCTGATCCAGCGCCTCAACGAGATCCTCCGTGCGCACTGTCGCGCCGCGCCCCACGTTGATAAAGTAAGCCGTACGCTTCATCACGGCGAACCGCTCGGCATGAAACAGATGCTGCGTCTCCCCCGTAAGCGGCAAAATGTTAACGACATAGTCCGCTTCCCGCAGCGCATCATCCAGACGCGACGTTTCATAGACGACATCCGCTTCCGGCATCGACCCGCCCGATCGGCGCACAGCGATAACGCGCATGTCGAACGCGCGAGCGATCCGCGCCACTTCGCGGCCGATTTCGCCTGCGCCGACAATCGCGACGGTGCCTCCGTTCATCTCGGCGAGCGTATCCGGGCTTTCCCATAGGCTTGTCCGCTGATTGCGAACGGCCGCGGCAATGCCGCGCGACAAGCCCAGCATCATGGCAACCGCCGTCTCGGACACCGATCTGGCGTGTACGCCGCTGGCATCCGTCAGCAGGATCCCGCGCTCCTCCAGCAGATCGAGCGGCAGGCTGTCGATCCCCGACGACCAGCTTTGCACCCAGCGGAGCTTAGCCCCCTCCTGCAGCGCAATGCTCTTCACTCTCGCATCCCACCCGAGGATAATCTCCGCCTCGCGAAAAGCTTGATCCTCCGTTTCCGGTTTCCGTCCGAAAATTATCGACGCCTCCGGTGCCGCCTGCCGCACCGCCTCTTGCTGCTCCGAAGTAAGCTCTTGCAAACAAAGTATCGTTGTCATATGTAAAACGCCTCCTTAGTTGTAGTCCATTTCCTTCGTTAACTGACAAACTCATGAATATGCTGGTTTCTCCAGAAATCCGAGAACCGCCCCTTCGACTGCAGCAGCTCTTTAGGCGAGCCCATCTCCTGTACGCGCCCATTTTCCAGGAAGATGACATAATCCACATCGCGAATCGTCGACAACCGGTGTGCAATGATGATTTTGGTGCTGGCCCCGGCCCACTTCGGCAGATCGCTCTGGAACATCGCTTCCGTCTCCACATCGAGTGCAGAGGTCGGCTCGTCCAAAATCGTGACCGACGCCCGGCGAAGCACAGCTCGGGCTATGCCAATGCGCTGTCTCTGCCCATGGGATAGCTTAATGCCTCGCTCCCCGACCCTTGTATCCAGGCCTTCCGGCAGCTCTCCAATAAATGCGGATTGTGACAGCTCAGCAGCTCTAAGGATGTCCTCCTCCGTCGCATCCGCGAACCCGATCGCAATATTTTCCCGAATCGTGCCGTCAAATAAATACACATCCTGGGTAACGGCAGCCAACTGCCCCCGCAGCGAAGCGATGGTATAGGACTCCATCGGACGCTCATCCAGTCGAATCGAACCGCTGATAGGCTCGTAGAACCGATAGAGCAATTTAATCAAGGTGCTCTTCCCGCTGCCGCTTGGCCCGACCAATGCAACCGATTTGCCTGCGGGAATCTCGAAGCTGACGTTATGAAGGACAGGACGATCCGGCTCATAGGCAAAAGACACATTATCGAACCGAATGGAGCAAGGCTTGGCCGGTAGCGCTTTCCCTTGATCCTTCACCTCAGGCTCCATCTCCATAACCGTGAGCAGATTTTCCGCGCCGGCCGATACCCGCTGCAGGGAGCTGATAATAGCCGTTATGCTGACGAAGGGCTCGCTTACCTTATCGAGCAGCGTCAGGAAGGCGATGATCGCACCGGGGCCTATATCCCCGTTCACCATCAGAACGGCGCCGATGGTTATACCCAATAAATAACCGATTTTCTCCGGAACGAGTCGGACAAACTCGCGAACCGCCTCCATTTTCTCAACGGAAACCCAGAGCCGAATGCCCTCCTTGCACACCTTCTCAAACCTCGCAAATACCGATTGCTCCAATTGATTCATTTTCACTTCCCGAATGCCGGAGAGCGTCTCATCCATGTGAAAGAAGACTTCGCCTCCGTTAACCTGCTGATCCGCAATGAGATCCTTGAATCTCCCTCTCATCACCAGGTTGCTGAGCAGTTGGAAAGGACCCACAAGAATGGCGATGGCGCCGAGCAAAGGATTAACGGTAAACAAATAAATGCCGACGGCGACGAAGGATACGGGCAGCGAGATAAGCCGAAGCATATCGAATACGATAAAATGCTTGAACACTTCCAGCTCATTAAAGAGAATATTCTGCGTGTGGGCACTGTGCGTGCGCTCGTGATACTTCAGCGATAGATTCGTTAGCTGCCGCAGTATGATCTGCCTCATTCTGAACACAATATTGGTGTTTACGACTTGGTTGCAAATCCGTGCTCCCAAGGAGAAGAACAAGCCCAGAATGACCATAACCGCTATACCGATGATTAATCGGACAAGCTCGGCATGCGACAGCTCCGCGCCGCCGTCGAAGATCCTTCTGCTCAGCTCCGCGAGCAGGAGCGCGGCTCCCGTGCCGCCAAGCTGCAGCGCCAGTACGGCCAGATATAAATATTTATAGCGCTTACAAAGCTCTAAAAATTGCCGGAATCCCTGTCTGCGAATCAGGCCGGCGACGCTCCTGGTCGATGTGCTCAATCCCTAACCTCCGTCTCTAACCACACTGTTTTTTTAAGACTTCCAAAAAGAAATAGTTTACATTCCATGTAATATCTTTATACTTAATAAAGATCATCCATACATGCAGAATAACCCATAATAGGAGGAAATTGAAGTGAGTAAAACAATCAAAATCGGCATTGTAGGTTACGGAAACCTCGGCAGAGGCACCCAGAAGGCAATCGCTCAAAATCCCGATATGGAGCTTGTCGCGATTTTTACTCGCAGACAGCCTGAACAAATGACCGGCGGAGAAGGCGTCCGCTTCGAACATATTTCGGCAGCAGAGCAATACAAAGGCATTATCGATGTCATGATTCTCTGCGGCGGTTCGGCTACCGATCTTCCTGAGCAAACGCCTGTTATCGCAAGCATGTTCAACACGGTAGACAGCTTCGATACGCATGCCAAGATTCCGGAATTCTATGAAACCGTCAATGCTGCCGCGCAGCAAGCCGGCACGCTGAGCATTATTTCGACAGGCTGGGATCCGGGTCTGTTCTCTCTTAACCGTCTGCTTGCGGAAGCGATTCTGCCGGAAGGAAAAGACTTTACGTTCTGGGGCAAAGGCGTAAGCCAAGGCCACTCCGACGCTATCCGCCGTGTACCGGGCGTTAAAGCCGGCGTTCAATATACGGTGCCGGTGCAAGCAGTAATCGATCAAATTCGCTCGGGCGAAACGCCGGAGCTGGCAACTCGCGACAAGCATCTTCGTGAATGCTACGTCGTTGCCGAAGAAGGCGCGGATAAAGAAGAAATCACACAAACGATCGTGAACATGCCGAATTATTTCTCCGATTACAACACGACGGTAAACTTCATCAGCGAAGAGCAGCTGCATGCTGAGCACCAAGGCATGCCTCACGGCGGATTCGTCATTCGCAGCGGTATTACCGGTGCAGGCACGAAACAAATTATCGAGTTCGGTCTTACGCTCGAGAGCAATCCCGAGTTTACGGCAAGCGTGCTGGTAGCTTGCGCGAGAGCCGGCTACCGTCTAAGCCAAGAGGGCAGCAAAGGCGCGAAGACGATCTTCGACCTTCCAATCGGCTACCTCTCCCCGAAATCGGCTGAACAGCTTCGCCGCGAGCTGCTCTAATCGCCGAATACTAATTGAACCTAAAAGCTTGCCATGATCCTCATGGCGAGCTTTTTTATTTCCCCAACCTGCGCGGCCTCCCTTGAAACCAACTCCCCGTAACGCCGAACTAGGCCCCTGCATAGGATAATCCATGTTCAATGTTCAAAATGGAGGGAATCTATCATGAGCTCGCCCAATCAGTCCATGCAGCAAGAACTAAAGCCGATCTATCAGTGCGACGCCAAGGTTCATCATACACTGCGGTCGGTCAATGACCATCTTCATCAGCTTTGCGCGAATCACGTCAATCGATTGGTCAAAATCGAAACGATGGACGGCGATGTTTTCGAAGGGCATATCGTCCATTGTGACAAGAGCATTCTCTACATTTGCCTGTCCAATGAAGGCGTCCATCGCGGGTTCTTCCCGGGTCCCGGTGTCCCGCCTCAGACTTATAACAATGTCATTCTGCCGCTGGTTCTGTTTAATCTTCTTGCCATCTCGCTGCTTTAAGCCTGTAGTGGACCGTTACTGACAAAGGAGTGATTCGCATGGCTTTCATGCCACCGGTTGGACCTCAAGGTACGCAGCAGCCCCCTGGCTCGCCGCCGCCGCAAATGGTTCCGCCAAGACCGCTTACTTCATCGACGCTTGCCATTGATCCGGGAGCGATCTCCCGCTGCATGTTCCGCATGACCTACATCTGGCCGCGCAGCGGACCCGGCTTCTGGTTTTATCCCGTCTTCCTCGGCCGGACGTCCATCTCCGGATTCCGCTGGAACGGCTTCTTCTGGATGTTCGCCGGCTTCGACCTTGCGCGAATCGATGCGTTTACTTGTGTTTAAATAGTAAGGCCCGATGTCCCTCAGTCATGCTGACCATGGCTGAGGGACATTTCTGTGGTCGCTCGCTAGCATTGCCTCATGCCGTTTTGCGCTAACGAATCCTGAGGGTCTTATTCCTGCGGAAATAGCCATTTTTCAGATCTAACAAATCGTACGAGCCTTATTGTGAGGAAATCGTGCGAAAAAGCCCTTTTGACACCGAATAAGCCCTGTGGGATTCGTTAGAATTTCAACCCCCTTCATTTGGATGAAATAAGACCTCTGGGATTCGTTAGCGCTCGTGAGCGAGCATCTAACGCTGCGCGACCCAGATGAACTTAGCCTCGAACCGACGGCGCGATCCTTTCTTCCTTAACGATCATCAGCATCATTTGGAACGGAATAATGTTATGGAGGTGCCGGCAAGCGAGACTTACCCCGTTTTTCTCATGGCATGGAATCTGACAAGCTCGCTGCAAATACAATTTCAAGTGGAGATCGTTACACGGGAAAGCAGGGATAAATCATGGGGAGCAAGCAAGAATTTATTGTCGTGGTCGTGCCGATGTCAGAAATCAAGAAGTTTGTCGTGATTGATATTATTGGGGGGACTGTCCTGTATTACTTGATTAAGCTGCCGCTCCATTCCTTCTATGCGGCCATGGTGGGAAGCGCGGTAGGACCAATGCTAATCCGCCGTTCCTTGCGAGGCCCCAAGCTGCGCAAATGATAGACAACCCGAACTCGTTCCATAACGGCGTACCAAGCAGAGAAACGAGCATCGCATTCTTCACCCGAAAATCGTACATACTGCCTGAAATGTCAGCCATAATAACATGATCCTTATAGCTTTTATCGCAACTTGCCATGGATTCATGGCAAGTTTTCTCACATTTAGTTGATAAATGTAATTTATCGGTCTGCAAAGATTAATTAATTGGTATTATGAGAATTACACGTTTACAATGTATAAAAATACAAACTTTGCGTAAAAAAATGCAAATTCGACCCATTATCATCTAAGGAGCGTTGGTCAAATTGATAACCGTTATATCTGATCCGCAATTGGCAGCTGCCGAGAAGTACGTCCAATCCGTATACGAAACAATCGTTCAACGCAACCACCACGAGCCTGAATTCCACCAAGCCGTGAAGGAAATACTGGATTCCCTCGTACCGGTTCTTGCCCAGCATCCGGAGTATGAGCAGAACAGTATTTTGGAGCGGATTTCCGAGCCTGAGCGCGTCGTATCCTTCCGCGTGCCATGGGTGGACGACAAGGGAAAAGTGCATGTGAACCGCGGTTTCCGCGTTCAGTTCAACAGCGCGCTCGGCCCGTACAAAGGCGGACTGCGATTCCATCCGTCCGTTAATGCCAGCGTCATTAAATTCCTGGGCTTCGAGCAAATCTTCAAGAACAGCTTAACCGGCCAGCCGATCGGCGGCGGCAAAGGCGGATCGGACTTCGATCCGAAAGGCAAATCCGATCTTGAAATTATGCGCTTCACGCAAAGCTTCATGACGGAGCTCTACAAATACATCGGACCTGAGGTCGATGTTCCTGCAGGCGATATCGGTGTAGGAGCACGGGAAATCGGCTACATGTTCGGGCAATACAAGCGCATTCGCGGCGGGAATGAAGCCGGCGTTCTGACGGGCAAAGGCATTGTTTACGGCGGAAGCTTGGCGCGTAAGGAAGCAACCGGCTACGGCTGCGTTTATTTCGTGAACGAGATGCTTGCAAGCAAAAACTTGAGCTTCCAAGGCAGCACGGTTGTCGTATCCGGTTCGGGTAACGTCTCCATCTATGCGATCGAGAAGGCCCAACAGCTCGGCGCGAAAGTGGTTGCGTGCAGCGACTCCAACGGGTATATTTACGATCCTGAAGGCATCAACCTGGATACCGTTAAGCAATTAAAAGAATTGGATCGCAAACGTATCAGCGAATACGTGAAAATCCATCCGCATGCTGCCTACACGCCGGGCTGCGACGGAATTTGGTCCATTCCATGCGATATCGCGCTGCCATGCGCAACACAGAATGAGATCGATGCAGCGTCCGCGCAGCTGTTAGTAGATAGCGGCGTGAAGGCTATTGGCGAAGGGGCTAATATGCCGTCAACGTTGGAGGCTATTGATGTGTTCCTGAACAACGACGTCCTGTTTGGGCCGGCTAAGGCTGCGAATGCGGGCGGAGTTGCCGTATCCGCACTCGAAATGGCGCAAAACAGCATGCGACTGTCGTGGACCTTCGAAGAAGTAGACGCCAAACTACATGACATTATGAAAAACATCTATGCCAACAGCATCAAAGCAGCTGCCGATTACGGCCATGCCGGCAATCTGGTCTATGGTGCGAATATCGCTGGATTTGTTAAAGTGGCCGACTCCATGATCGCTCAAGGCGTCGTTTAAATAACGGGAAAAACCCACCGCCCCAGGTTAATGATCATTAACCTGGTACGGTGGGTTTTCTGTTTCCATTCGTGCCTTATCCTTCGCCCAGTACGGCTCCGAATTGGTTCTTAAACATATGGGCATACACGCCCTGCTTCTCGAGCAGCTCTTCATGGGAACCCTTCTCCATGATCGCCCCGCGGTCGATGACCATGATGGTGTCGGCGTCACGAATCGTGTTGAGCCGGTGGGCGATCAAGAAGCTCGTGCGGCCATGCAGGACGCCTCGAAGCGCATCTTGAATATGCAGCTCTGTCCGGGTGTCGATGCTGCTGGTCGCCTCATCCAGAATAAGAATCGGCGGATCCGCGAGAATGACCCTTGCGATGGCAAGCAGCTGACGCTGACCTTGGCTGAGGTTGCCGCCGTTCTCGGCAAGCACCGTATCGTACCGCTGCGGAAGTCTGCGGATGAACGAAGCGGCATTGGCCAGCGCTGCCGCCCGCTCCATCTCCTCGTCCGTTGCGCTTGGTTTGCCGTACTTAATATTTTCGCGGATCGTTCCGGAGAAGAGATACGTGTCTTGCAGCACGATGCCGAATGCCTGCCGAAGACTATCCTTCGTGTAATCGCGGATGTCGCGTCCATCGATTCGAATGGAACCGCCCGTCACATCGTAGAAGCGATTCAGCAGATTCACGATGGTTGTTTTGCCTGCGCCGGTTGGTCCGATCAGCGCCGTGCTTGTACCTTCGGCAGAGTCGAAGCTGATGCCCTTCAGAATCGGCACATCGGCGCGGTAACCGAAGGATACATTGTCGAAGACGACATGACCGCGCGGATTGACGAACGTCTTCGCTCCCGGACGATCGGCCGGCTCCTCTTCTTCATCGAGCACCTCGAATACCCGCTCCGCCCCCGCTACACCGGACTGCAGGACGTTGAACAGATTCGCAAGCTCGATCAGCGGCCTTACAAACTGACGCGAATAGCTGAGGAAGCTGGCGATTATGCCGACCGTAATATGTCCGTTAACCGCAAGAACGCCGCCGACGATGGCTACAACCGCGAAGCCGACGTTGTTGATCACGTTCATAATCGGCATGAGGAACCCCGAGCGGATCTGCGCCTTAATGCCGATCTCGCGCAGCTCTTCATTGACGACCTCGAAGTCATCGATGACCTTGTCTTCGCGGTTAAAAGCTTTCACGATCTGAATCCCCGAGATCGTCTCTTCAATATGGCCGTTCAGCTTGCCGAGCTTGTTCTGCTGCTGCTTAAACAACGGCCCGGTTGCGCGGGCAATCGTCCGCGTCAGCAGGAATACGGCCGGCACGGTGATCAAGCTCGCCAGCGTCAGCACGGGGCTCAGCACCAGCATCATCACGAGCGCGCCTGTAATCGCGACCGATCCCGTCATGACCTGGATGGCCGACTGCGCAATCGTATTGCTCACATTGTCGATATCATTGGACATCCGGCTCATCAGTTCCCCGTGCGTCCGCGTATCGAAGAAGCGGATCGGAAGCTTGTGCAGCTTGGCGAACAGCGCGGTGCGCATCCGCCCGACGATACGCTGGGATACGCCGGCCATCAGCCACCCTTGCAGAAAGGTCAAGCCTCCATCTGCGATGTAGGAAGAGACCAGCGCAATGAGCGCGATCTGAAGCAGTCCGAAGTCGACCGGGCTGCCGTCGTTCTCTACGGACATCGCATCGATGGCCACGCCGATGAGGTAAGGGCCGGAAAGCGTAATAAGAGCATCGATCAGTACGATGACGAAGATAATCGCTAGAAGCTTTCTTTCCTTGCCGAAATATGACCACAGCCGCCCCAAAGTCGCCTTCAAATTCTTCGGCTTCACGACCGGTCCGCGGCCCATGAAACCGCCCCTGCCCGGAACATTCACGGCAGGCATCGGCGGCGGCGAGCCCTGCGCCTGCGATTGCGACTGCGCTTGCCCCTGCGCCGGAGGACTCCCCTCGGGCCGATTATTCCGTTCAGACATTGGCACGCGCCTCCTTGCCGGTCTGCGACCGATAAATTTCCTGATAAGCCGCGCAAGTCAGCATCAGCTCTTCGTGTCGCCCGGAACCGACGATCTCCCCGTTATCGAGCACGATAATGCGGTCCGCATCCATAACAGAGGACATCCGCTGCGCGATGAGAATGCAGGTCAAGCCCTGCGCGTATTCCCGAAGCGCTTCCTTGATCCGCGACTCCGTCGATGTATCCACGGCGCTCGTGCAATCGTCCAGAATGAGGATGGACGGCTGGCGAATGAGCGCCCTTGCAATGGAAACCCGCTGCTTCTGACCGCCCGAGAGGTTAACCCCTCCCTGCCCGAGCAGCGTATCGTAGCCTTCAGGACAATCCATGATGAAGTCATGTGCCTGCGCCATCCGCGCCGCCAGCTCAACCTCTTCATGCGTGGCGTCTTCTTTGCCCCACAGCAGGTTCTCCCGAATGGAACCGGTAAACAGCACCGCTTTCTGCGGTACGATGGCTATTTTCTCCCGAAGCGATTTCAGCTCGATGTTTCGCACATCCTGCCCGTCCACTTCCACCGTACCCGAGGTGGCATCGTAGAATCGGGGAATGAGGTTCACGAGCGTGCTTTTGCCCGAGCCCGTTGAACCGATAATGCCAATCGTCTCGCCCGGTCGGCAGTCCAGCGTAATATTGCGAAGCACGGTCTCCGACTTGGCATACGAGAAGGATACCTCTTTGAACGAAATGCTGCCGGAATGCCCGGACGCATGCTGCAGCTGTCCCTCATCTCTCACCGGCATGGAATCCTTCTCCGCAAACACCTCGCCGATCCGCTCCGCCGACGCCTTTGCTCTGACGAACATCGTGAATACACTCGAAATCATCAGCAGCGAGAACAAAATTTGCGTCATATAGTTAATAAATGCAATAATATGGCCAACCTGCATATGGCCTCCGTCTACCCGAACACCGCCGATCCAAATCACTGCAGCAATTCCGAGATTCACGGTCAGCATAATGCCGGGACTGAAGATCGACATTAAGCGCATCGCGCGAGTCGACGCTTCCTGATAGGTGTCGTTCACCATGCCGAACTTGTCCGTCTCGTAATCGACCCGGTTAAAGGCTTTCACGACGCGAACCCCGGATAAATATTCGCGCGACACCCCGTTAACGCGATCGAGCGCACGCTGAACACCTGCAAACAAAGGAAAACCAATGCGCATATTGAACACAATGAGCAGCGCAACCATTGGAATGACAACAGCCAATACAAGCGAAAGAGGCGGATTCAAGCGAATCGCCATAATGAGACTGCCGATACATATCAGCGGAGCTTTGACGAAGATTCGCATGAGTCCGTTCGTAAAGTTCTGAATTTGGGTCACATCGTTCGTCAGCCTCGTAACCAGAGAGGCGCGATCGAATTTGTCGATGCTGTCAAACGATAACGACTGAATCCGACGAAACAGGTCGGAACGCAGACGCGTGCCGAAATTCAGGGAGACATGGCTGGAGATAATGTTGCGCATCGTCGCCCCTGCCGCACCAATAGCCGTGATGAGCAGCATGTAGCCGCCGAAACGGAAGACATAATCAAGATCTCGGTTCGCAACGCCGACGTCAATAATGCGCGACATGAGCGTGGGCTGCATGAGATCACATAACGCTTCAAGCATTAAGAACAGAATCGCTGCGGCAAACGGTTTTCCGAATTGGCGAAAATATGGCTTTAGAAAGCTCAACGTTCAGGACTCCCTTACAGTTTGTCTTCCTTATATTGTAACGACTATTGCCCTGCAAATGGAACCCGGCTAACGAAAACTGATCAAGGAGATACCCTCTATGAAGAAAAAATTAATCATTAGCGCAGCTGTCCTTGTCCTTCTTGTTCTTATTCTATTTGGTACGCTTAAATGGATGAACTCACGTACCTTTCAAGTATTCGGGGGCATTACCGACCAAGTGACAACTGATCAGAAGATCATCGCCCTCACCTTCGACGACGGCCCTACAGCCAATGTCGATCAGATTCTGCCGCTTCTGGACAAATACAAGGCAAAGGCTACCTTCTTCCTCATAGGGGGAGAGCTGGAGAAGAACCCCGAGGAAGGGCGCAAGATCGCGGCAGCCGGACATGAAATCGGCAATCATACCTTCTCTCATGACCGGATGGTCTTTAAATCGCCTTCCTATATCCGGGATGAGATTGAGAAGACCAATGCGCTGATCCGCCAAACCGGCTACGAGGGAGAGATTCTTTTTCGCCCGCCTTACGGCAAGAAGCTGATTGGACTGCCTTATTACTTGAACAAGCATCATATGAAGACGATCACTTGGAACCTCGAGCCGGACACCTTCTATTCGACAACCGCCGATAAGGTGCGCTATGTACAAGAAAAGGTGAAGCCGGGGGACATTCTGCTGCTTCATCCTATGTACGACTCGAACGAGATCACCGCGATCCATGGAATTCTGCAAGCGTTAAAGGAGCAGGGCTATTCCTTTGTCACCGTCAGCGAGCTGCTGAAGCTGCAGCAGTAAGGGCTTGGATACCGGGTTGAACGAGGGCTCGTAACCAACCGGGCATTCCTCTTGGCTAGCCTTTAACAGGCTGCGGAGTAAAAGACAGCTAACAGAAATGTTGCATTTTGTGCAGCATATCCAGAGAAAAGGTAAGTCCACGCAGGAAATGCTGCATAAAAGGCAAGATTTCCATCTCATATCGTCTCTCAGCCGTCCATTCCCTTTGAAATGTTGCGTTTTGAGCAGCATTTGGCTGAAGTAGGCCATTGGGAAGGGAATAATGTTGCAGTTTGTGCAGCATTTAGCGGCGGTAGACCATGAGAGAAACGAATGTTACATCATCCACAGAACGAGCTGGCGATATCCGGGACATCCTTGTTGCCGGTAGGATCAATAAAAAGGACCGAGCAGCCGCTCGGTTCTTTTCCCTCTCGAGAAAATCTCGTCAGCCACTTTGATGTCTATGCTTCATGAAGAACCAAACTTTAACGGTTGTCAGCGTGGCTATTTGATGAAAATAAGCCTTTTTGAAATCCTAACGGTTGTGACAGCCGTTATTTGCAGTAAATGGGTGGATTGCCCGTGAAATCGTTCCAATAAGCTCGCTGGCAACCGTTAGCCAATAAAAAGGGGCTATTTAAGCCAAATAGCCGCTGTCGCAACCGTTAGCGTTTGGAATACGAGAAAGATCCCCTCATAACAGGCGTAAAGAGAATATTGAGGTTTGCTCTCATGCCGTCAAGCATGCTAACAAACCGACGTTAGATCAAACGTCGGTTTCACAAAACACGAAGGACCGAGCAGCCGCTCGGTCCTTTTCCCGCTTAAACATAACGAATGGCTGTGCCATAAGCATTCAATGTCCCGGACGCCAGTCCGGGCGTGAGCAGAATGCCGATAACCGCATCACACTCCGCCACTGCGCCACCTGCGCGACCCAGCTGCTGCAGCATATGAACAGGCGAGCTGTTGCTGATCCTGCCGGAGTAGACGGTGCACAGCACTTCATAGGGTTGAGGCAGCGAATGCACGGTGTACACCGGGACGACGCGCACATTCTCCGCGGCCGGCTCGGGCGATTTGGTATTCTTGTTGCCGAACATGGACATGGATCCATCACCCCGCTATTGTTTTGCACCTATCATAGCAGATTAATGTCAGTTCTGTTAGCTAATCCATGTCATATCTGCTTTATCAACCTGCCAATCGCCGTCCTTTAACTTCACGACAACCCGCATTCCAACGGCTCCGTCACCGGACCGATACTTGGAGCCCTCTATAACAAACTGCTTAGCCGTCAACTCAGCCTTCTCCACCTTCAACAGCACCCCGTCAAGCGACAGCGTATTCTTGTTAAACAACCCTTTAGCCTCCAACTGCTCATAGGTCGCTTCCATCACGTCAACCTTGTAAGATTTGAAATGCGCCAGAATCTGCTGCTTATCTCCCGCATCGAGGTCCTTTAAGTTGCTCATATCAATGGCGATGTATTTCATGCCACTATTGAGACCCTCATCGACCGGCATATAAGCATCCAGAGCTAAGCTGTACAATTCGCCTAAATCCACAGCAGCGACATTGCCTTCGGATTTTTCCCCGCATGCACCCAACAGAAGCATTACCGCACATAGGGATACCCACATCATTTTTCGAAACATCATACGATCCCTCACATCCATTCCAACCTAGTTGCTATAGAAGACGGCATGAATAGTAAAATAGTTGCCGGGGTAAATATATACAATCCGTTCTATAGGCAATTTGACTTCGCATTCAATATTCCTTGACAGGAATATTCCTATTAGGGTATATTCAAAACAAGAACTTTAACTTTGGAGGAATCCTATCATGACCGATAACCAAGCTGTAAACGCCAATGAAGTTAGCACCGAGGGAGGCAAACTAGTCATTTCTCGCACCTTCAACGCACCGCGCGAGTTGATATTCAAAGTATTTACACAAGCGGAGCATCTGAAGCACTGGTGGGGACCGAAAGGTCTGGATCTTGAAGTAGCAGAGCTTGATCTGCGCCCCGGAGGTATCTTCCTCTACTCCATGAGCACACCTGACGGGCAGAAGATGTGGGGCAAATTTGTTTATGAAGAAATCGCAGCACCCGAGAAACTCGCTTTCTTCAGCTCATTCTCTAACCCGGAAGGCGGCACGGAACGCCCTCCGTTCGCTCCGCAATTTCCTTTGCAAGTCCTGAATGTAGTTACCTTTACGGAAGTCGAGGGGCAAACGACCATCAAGCTTGAAGGCGGTCCTCATAACGCAAGCGCCGAGGAGAATGCCTTCTACAAAGGGATGTTCGAATCCATGCAGCAAGGCTTCGGCGGTACCTTCGATAAGCTCGACGACTACTTGGCAAGCCTGTAAAATACACAAAAAAGGCCGTGGCAGTCACCTTTCAGGTGGCTCCCACGGCCTTTTGTTTTGAGCTGCATTTTGGGGAATAATACGTGCATCAACGGAATGAAAGGTGCGCTCACAATGAAGAATAACAAACATTTCGCGGTGTTCATGCTCCTCTTTCCTTGCATCATCCTATGGGATTTGGCTATGGATCTCCTTCAAGGTCTTCCTATGGACCGCATGATTCGAAATTTAATATTCCCGTTCTCCATGCTAGACTTTATCGAGAAACTCATGCTTGCGATCCTCCTCTTCCTCTACGTTCGCAAGCCGATTATGGCCCTTCTGCGCAAGTTCTGGCCCGGGCACTGACAGTTCGTCCTCATCATGAGGAAGCAGCGGATTGCCCTTTGCGCCGAATTAAGCCAATCAGCATGAGCAGGGTTGGGATCGCGTATTGGAGCGGCAGATGGAGGTAATACGGCACGATCTTGAGTCCTTCCTGCAGATGCTCCGTCAAACTTCCCGCGACCGTGAGCGATGTGAACATGACGATGAGACCGACCGGCATGATTAACGTCTTGTGATTCGTGATTCGGAACAAATCGCCGGCCGCCAAGATCGCGGCATACATGAAGGTGCCTATTTTGACGAAGCTGGTAATGACAAACAAGAAGAGCACGATGGCATCCATTCGCTGGGCGATTTCAGACAGCTTTAACCGGCTCAAGGCCGTAAATAGCGGGAACGTCGCCCGCGAAGCGATTTCGGTGCCGAGCACGGAAGTATTCACATAGGTGGCAATGATGAGCAGCAACGTGCTGAACACCATGGCGCCAACGCCGATTTTGACCGCCTTATATTTCTTGTTCAAATAAGGAAGAAACATCGTCATTACGATCATTTCGCCGAATGGAAACGTGATGTTCGTGGGAAACAGCGCTTTCCAGACCGGTTTCCATCCTTCGCCAAGCACGGGGAGCAGCCGATTGCCCTCCGACATTTCCGAGAAAAGGACCAAGAAGATGATGAACAGAAACATCATGCAGCAGAATATGAAGAAAACAAAGGTTGTTCTCGCAAACACCTCCACTCCCAGACGAATCGTATAACCGACCGTGATCAACATAAACATCGCCAGGGCGAACAACGGCGTGACATCATAGGCTGCAGCGGATAGCAAATCGATAAAGTCTCTGACGTCGCGGCCCGATATATATATAAAATACAGTAGATAGGCAAAGCCCAGCACCCATCCCGGAACAGGCCCGATTATCTTGCGCATGTACCCCGTTAGAGGGAGATCCGGGTACAGGTTATACAGCGTGCCGAATACGCCGGCAAACAGGGCAATGCCGCACAGACAGCCGAGTAGAATGACAATCCAGGCATCTTGCTTAGCACCCATCCCGAGCTGAATGACGACGGCTGTCCCCAGCTCGAATAAAGTAATCCATGCAAACAAATGCAGCGGGCCTATATGTACGACTCGGTTATTCATGCTGTCACTCCTCTCTGTTTCAAGACTTCTCCATCAGCGATTTTCCTCGCATGCCCGATCTCAGGATCTGCCCTTGGAAGGTGATTGTCACCTCCGCTTCCGAGAAGGCTTCCGCCCAACTATCTTGTACTTGCCTCCATGCCTTCGGATGATTGCGCTGCAGCACTTCGCCAAAACCAAATACATCGGAGTGGACGGCTTGCGCGCTGCGAATCGCCGCCAGCATACTGGATTTCGCTGCTTCCCCCCATTCCTGCTCCAGCTTGTTCAGTACGGATAGCTCGGTAAGCGCGATGCCGCATTTGACTTCGGCTACATTTCCTTCAGCCTTCACGACGATATGCACGTTCGGATGACCGTCTTTCATCGAAACCTGGATCTTGGTTTTGCTTTTTATAATCTCAAGGGCTAGGGCGTCTGTTTTCCCAGCGCATGATAAATTCATAATTGTACTCTTCATTTGATTAATGATGAACATGTATCCGCGCGCTTTCTCATTCTCCAGCCATCCCACAAGCTTTCCTTCGCGAAACATGGAAATCCCTGACACTTCAAGGTGATAGGGAAGGCGTGACTGTCCCAGATTCTGCTGCTGCGTCACGTTCGCATCATCGCCCATCATCCGGAGTCCGCTGATCGATGGTTCGGCTCCGGGATTGATGAGCTTCCGGATGACCTCGTCAATGCCGATATTGGGTGAGCTGGACCAAATTTTCGCCGAGAATTCGCTGGCTCCCAGCACAGCCTGTGCTTGCAGAGGTGCAAGCGGTGTGATTGTACTAATCAATTTCCCAGGGGAACTGCCTCTTGCAACGAGCAGCATTGACGTTAACCGCACCTCATGCGAGCGTTCGAAAAAGTCGAAAATCTCTTCGATGCCTGCTTTTGCGAGCTTCTCGCCAAGCACGACAACTTGGATATGAGAGAAGAACAATTGCCTCGGCACCTGCTTCGATGCTTTGCGTATCCCCTCGAACAACGTTTTCGATCGCACGCTGTAAATGGAAAACGGCGCCCCTCCTCCTCCTCCTCCGCCATTTCCCGACTTCGATAATTCACTCGGGACCACGACTTGGAAAGTCAGCTCGTATTGATCGGAACTCTCTGCTTTGTCGATAGCCATTGCCGTCACGATCGCAAGTTTGTTAAGCTCTCTGCTGTTCCAGCAGCCGGTAGCACACAAGACAGACGCCAATGAGATTGCAATTAGGGCAAGCTTCATCATCCGTTTTCCCATCTCCATCTGATTGCCGCCCCCTTACTCACTCGCTTTGTGGTTTTTGTCCCGGAGGCATTCGAACACCCTCCTCCGCCGTATCGTCCGGCCGAGCCCTAAGGCTCCAATGCGGGAGACGAACGAATACATCTTTCAACTGCTTATACTTGAAGGGCACGAGCGGCGACAGGAAGGATACGCCGAACGAGCGTAACGCATTCAAGTGGGCGACCATCATGATCATGCCGAGTATGATGCCGTAGAAACCAAGCAGTCCGGCCGCCATCATGAATAGGAATCGCAGCAATCGTGCCGTAATGGCTAGATTGTATGCGGGAATAGAGAAGTTCGCGATCGCGGTAATGGCCACTACGATGACCATGATCGGGGATACGATACCCGCTTGAACAGCGGCTTCTCCCAGCACTAGCGCGCCTACGATCGACACGGCTTGTCCAACAGCCCGAGGCATTCGAATGCCCGCCTCCCTTAGAATTTCAAAGCTGATCTCCATGATGAACGCCTCAACGAGCGCCGGGAACGGAACGCCTTCTCTGGCCGCAGTCAAATTAATCAGAAGCGTCGTCGGCAGCATCTCCTGATGAAAGGTCGTCAAAGCAATGTAGGCAGCCGGCCCAAACAACGAAATGATGAATGCCATATACCGCAATAATCGAATGAAGGTGCCGATATCGTATCGTTGGTAGTAGTCCTCGGCAGCGGCGAAAAATTGCGAAAGCACCGTGGGCACCACTAAGGCGAAGGGCGTTCCATCCACCAAAATGGCAATGCGTCCCTCAAGCAGATTAGCGGCGATTACATCCGGTCTCTCCGTATTGAATACGGTAGGGAAAGGGGAGCTCCAATTGTCTTCGATAAACTCCTCGATATACCCGGATTCCAAAATCGCGTCCGTGTTGATTTTCTCCAACCGATTTCTGACTTCTTTCTTGATTTCATCCTTGACGATTCCGTCTATATAAAGCATGGCAACGCTGGTTTGCGTAACGCTGCCAAGCTTGATGGCTTCAAAGCCAAACTTCGCGCTCCGTATCCTGCGTCGCACTAGCGCGATATTCGTTGCGATCGACTCGGAGAAGCTGTCCTTCGGTCCCCGAATGACCACTTGGGTGCTTGCCTCCGATACTGCGCGTTTCTCACCGCCAATCGTATTCCCGCAAATACACTGGCTCCAGCCATTCACAATCAGCAGTGTCTTGCCGGTCAACAATTCAAGCATCATGGATGTCCAGTTATCGAGTACTTCGATCTGCCCGACAGCAAGCGCATTATCGCAGATGAACCGGAACGCAGCCTCCGGAGAATCCGCTTCTTCCGGTATTTGCGGCAGAAAAGGCGACATGAGCGACCGCATGACGAACTCGTTTACCACTTCTTTATCCGTAATCGTATCCAGATAGACAGCCGCCACATGAAGCGGCCTTCCCGTACGCAGGGTGAATTTGCGCACAATCAGATCAGGGCTGGACACCAGTTCAGCTCGGATTCGATTTATATTTGCTTCTAAATCCGTTTCAAGCTGGCCCGGCGGAACGGCTCGATTTTCCTTGCGGCCACCTGCCTTACCAGGGCCGGAGCCGAATACTGCTCTTCGTATTCTCATCAAAGTTGAATCTCCTTCAACTTGCAATTTACCTATTTTCCCAAGGCTAGTATGCCTCACTCCACCTTTTTTTACCTATTGCGGCTCATAAGAAAAAGCCGGCTACTCTCCCGAATGGAGAGTTGCCGGCTATTACTTATGGTACACATTAATAACTGTACGGACGGGCAGAATCCCTCATTGTACATTACGATACTTACGTTAGATGCGTTTTCCCGCCTGCTGCCCATACTCACTCTTGATAACATCCAAAATCCGTTTAGCTTCTACCGCCGCAGCAGACTCTTTGTCATGCCAATTGTAGGTGATCAGCGCCTTCCATAATGCCCAGCCGCGTGCCCGATGACGAGTTGCTTCATCGCAGCCGACTTCCCGCAGGAAGATCTCCCTGCTTTCCGAATCGAAGAATGTCCATGCCATCACATAATCGCAAGCCGGATCGCCCGTGCCCAAAATGCCGAAGTCAATAACACCGCTGAGCCGCCCGTTCCGTGCCAAGAGATTGCCGATTGCGACATCGCCGTGCACCCAGACCGGCGTCCCCGTCCATTGCGACTGCAGCGCAAGGTCCCACATCTCATGGAATGCATTAGCGTCGAGGATCGGCTTCAGATTTTCGAGTGTCATCTTCGTTTCCTCATGGTAAACCGTAAGAGCGCCTCCGCGATGAAAATTATGCGCGCCAGCAGGAGGTCCATCCGAAGCCGGAATGGCTTGCAGCTCCTTTAAGAAAGCAGCTAAATCTCCCGCTAGTTGATTCAGATCCTCTATCGCAGCAAGGCTTACCGTTTCTCCTTCGATCCATCGATTGATGGACCACGGCCACAGGTAGCCTTCCGCAGGATTCCCTTTCGCTACCGGAACCTGTATAGGTAAAGTGAGGTGCGGTCTAAGCTTAGGCAGCCATGTAAGTTCTTTCTCGACTTGTGCCGCATACGACTCATGACTCGGTAGCCTAACGCTCATTTCGCTGCCTAAATGAAAGGTCCGATTATCATGACCGCTATTGGCTACCGGATAGATCGGCAAGTCCGCCCATTGCGGGAACTGCCCCTTAATTAGTTTGCTTACCAGCTCCGTGTTGATTTCCGTCATTCGTTACCTCCGTTTGATAGACGAACCGCTGCGTCCCTTATCCGATCAAGGGAGCTGATTGTCCAAGTGTACCTTCTACCTCGTTCCCTTCTTTGCGCCAATATTCGATGCCGCCGATCATTTCCTTTACTCTGAATCCCAGACCGGATAAGCGCGCCGCGCCTTTGGTGCCGCCATTGCAAGCCGGCCCCCAGCAATAGACCACAATAACTTGTTCTTTCGAGAATGCAACTGTTGATTCTGGGCTGATGTTGTTGGAAGGCAGGCTGATGGCGCCCGGAACATGGCATTCTTCATAGGCTTTCGAGCTCCGAACATCGATGAGCAGAAAGTCATTCAGGCCGTGCTGCATGTCATAGCGCACATCCGCAACGTCGGTTTCCACGGAAAGCTTGTTCATAAAGTGACGATGCGTGTGCTCCGGCGATGCGGCAGGTGTCTCGAGAACGAGGGATTGGCGTGTTTGAATGGTCATTTTGATTACCTCCGGTGGAGTTGTGATTTCTTGATATCAATGTATCACAGCCCTTAACCATGGAGTTATCGATAGTTATCTATACTATACTTCACTCATTTCGATATTTGAAACCGGAACCGCCGCTGAGCAGCTCCACGAAGCCATTGAACGCGTTCGATTTCCATTTCTTCTTTGCGTATAGCAATTGTGTATAGAACCTGCAGTCCGGGTGGACAAAAGGAATCGCGATAAGCTGTCCTTTGCGGACTTCCTCGGCCACTGTAATCCGGGGCACCAGTGCAATCCCAAGACCGTAGATGACACACTGCTTGATGGCTTCCAAGTTGCCAAACTCGTAAGAGAGACTAAAGCTCACTTGATTGCCTTTTAGCACCTTGAGCAGCATGGCCCGGTACGTGCAGCCATCCTCCGTCAGAATGAGCGACTCGTTCTCCAGGTTATGGGCATGGACTTCGCTTTGTCCTTTTAATTTATGATCGGGGTTCGCAATGATAACCAGCGGTTCTTCTCGCAGGATGCTGCTGTGAAGCTCCGGGTCCGTGAACGGAGGATCCAGAATGATTCCGATGTCGAGCTCGCCCTCTTTCACCGATTCGATAATGAACGGCTCGTTCGCTGGCTGTATGACAATGTTCACGTCCGGATACTCGCGGCGGTAGGCTTGCAGGTGCGGCGGGAGGTAAAAGGCAGCCAATGTCTCAATCGTCCCGATCGAGAGCGTCCCCTTGGCTTGTTTGGCCACGACTTCCTTGGATTCTTCATGCAGTCTGTAAATATCGTTGGCGTATTGCAGGAGCGCTTCGCCCGCCATCGTCAGCTTCATGCCTCTTCCGAAACGCTCCAGCAGGACCGCCCCGTACGCTTCTTCCAGCTTCTGAATCTGCGACGTGATGCTCGACTGGGCATAACCCAGCGCTTCCGCGGCTCGTGTATAACTCCCGCACTTCGCTACCTCGCGAAAAGTTTTCAAATACGTCAGTTCCATCTACAACCACCTCCATTCCCTAAAATACAAGGCCATGGTGATCCGGCCACCATGCTCGGTACATTTGCTTATTGCTTAAAAGAAAGCCCATTTGCCTCCAAAGCCGCTCTCAGCTTCGGCATGGAACCCGGCCCCATACCGTGAAATTTGAGTATGTCCGCTTCCCTATACTGCGATAGCTGCTCTAGAGTGGTAATCCCGTTGTGCTCCAACGCTCGTCTTGCCGGTGCCGACAGCTGGGACAGAAACCCGCTCTCCGGTTTCTTTTCTTGCTCGCAGGTCGGGCAGGTTGGGCAATCGGTGCTTTTATAATACTGATGCCCTTTCTTGCACGTTCGTAAGGACTTCTCCGTTGTTGCCATTGGTATGCAACCATCCTCTCAAGGAAATTTGCCATTTTGTTTATTGTACCGCAAATTGACCGGGTACTGCCGCCTTCGGGGACCCAATGCAGCGGATTTCGCGCATGCAGACCACCATGAGGTCTACTTGGGAGCCAATGCAGCGAGATTGGCCAACAACAACAACAAAAAAGCATGGCTCACTGTCAATACAGTGAGCCATGCTTTTGGGGGCTTAGCCCATTCCAGCGAATGCCGCGTCGACGACCTGCCGCAGCTGATTGGATGCCGCGAACGGCTCCTGAGCCAGCGATATCGCGGAGATCAGCGATATTCCGTCAGCTCCTGCGCGGATCACGTCAGCCGCGTTGCCATCGGTAATTCCGCCGATGCCGACAATCGGAATCCGCATGCCCAGTTCCCGCATCTGCGTAAGTACGTCGAGGCCGGAAGCATCCTTGGCATCCTCCTTCGTGCGCGTGGAGAACAGCGGACCGATACCTAAGTAGTCCGCACCGCTGCGAATGGCAGTTTCCGCCTCCCGCTCATCGTAGGCAGAGACGCCAAGCAGCTTAGCATCGCCGATTAACCGGCGTACAGTCGAAGCCGCTTCGTCCTCTTGGCCGACATGGACGCCGTCCGCATCCACTTCCAAGGCCAGCTCGACATCGTCGTTCACGATGAACGGAATGCGGTGCTCGCGGCACAGTTCCCGAAGACGCCAGGCAAGCTCTACTCGGGCATCGCCCACGAGTGCGCCGCTGCCCTTCTCGCGGAACTGAAACATCGAGACGCCGCCTCGAATCGCTTCCGACAATACCTGCACGGGATCAACTCCCGGCAAACAGTTGTTGCTCCCCATAATGAAATAGAGCCGCAGCGCCTCGCGAATAGTATCATCCTGCCATGCCCGCATACTCATCGTCCGCTCTCCTGATCGCGGTACGCCCAGTGATTGGTCGGCCCGTGCCCTTGTCCAAGGCCAAGCGGATATTCGATCGCCGCCTGGATGAAAGCTTTGGCGACTTCGACAGCTTCAGGCACACCGCGGCCCTTGGCAAGCTCAGCGGTGATCGCCGAAGCAAACGTACAGCCGGTGCCATGCGTATGGCGAGTTTCTCTCCGTTCGCTGCGAAACTCGTAGAAGTCCCGTCCATCGTAGAGAATATCGATCGCCTGCCCGTCATCGGACAAATCATGGCCTCCTTTGAGCACGACATGCTTCGCCCCGAAATCGGCTAACCGTCTCGCCGCTTCTTTGCGCGCAGCAATGCCGGAGATCGTCATCCCCGTCAGCGCTTCCGCTTCCGGCACATTAGGCGTGACAACCCACGCGAGCGGAAGCAGCGTTTCTTTCATGGCGCGGACCGCTTGTTCGAGCAGCAGCGAAGCTCCGCCCTTGGCGATCATGACCGGATCGACAACGACCTTGCTCCAGCCGTAGCGGCGGATTTCCTCAGCCACGGCAACGATAATCTCATCGTTGAACAGCATGCCCGTCTTTACCGCATCCGTGCCAAGATCGTCGCCGATGGCCTCAATCTGCGATCGAACGGCATCTGCCGTCAGCGGATAGATCCCTCGCACGCCGAGTGTATTCTGCGACGTAACAGCCGTAATGGCCGACATGCCATACACCCGCAGTTCTTGAAAGGTTTTCAAATCGGCTTGAATACCGGCGCCGCCGCCGCTATCCGAGCCTGCAATCGTTAATGCTCTAGCAATCGATGTGCTCATTGTTCAATCCGCTCCACTCGGCCCAGCTTCTCGATATCCGCTGCGGTTACATTCGCCAACTGATCGAGGAACGCGATTTGGAAGCTGCCCGGTCCTTGTCCGGCCGCCTTGCCGGCAGCAAGCTCGGCCGCAACGCCGTATGCGGTCAATGCAGCCACGGAAGCCAAGATCAGATCGCTCTCCACCGCCGCGAATGCGCCGATAACCGACGTCAACAGACAGCCCGTTCCGGTAACACGCGTCAGAATAGCATCTCCGTTGCGCACGGCAAACGTTCTCGTTCCGTCAGAAACGATGTCGGCCTCACCGGTAATCACGACAACTGTGCCCAGCTGCGCAGCCGCATGCTTAGCCAATTCGACAACATCGCCGCCGCTTGTACCGGCATCGACGCCTTTGATCGTCCACTCGCGGCCGACCACGTTTGCGATTTCCGCCGCATTGCCCCGAATGATGCTGACTTTCACGTCTGCGAGCAATCCTCTTGCCGTATCCGTACGATACGCCGAAGCTCCCGCGCCAACCGGATCCAGCACGACCGGAACACCATGCGCATTCGCCGAGCTGCCCGCCAGCTTCATCGCTTCAATTTCCGTTTCGTTCAGCGTTCCGATGTTCAGTACGAGCGCTCCTGAAATCTTGGCGATATCCGCGACTTCCTGTTTGGCATACGCCATGACCGGCGAAGCTCCAAGTGCCAGCAAGCCGTTCGCAGTAAAATTCGTGACGACGACATTCGTAATATTGTGAATTAACGGGTTTGTTTCCCTTACTTGTTTCAGCTTGCTCGCTACCGTTTGAATGTTCATAGCCTCAGCCACCTCTTCATTCCTATTTTTCCAATTTAAGCATCAAAAAAACGCCTTACCCGCAGAACGAGGGTAAGGCGCAACAATGCGCACGACAGCCGTGAACTTCCTACGATGGCATTACCCAACAGGTTAAACGGTCTACGACGGATTAGTCGTACTCTCAGCCTGTTTCTACAAGCTCCCGCGCTTATTCGATTGTGATCAGTGTAATCCATGAGACCCGAAATTGCAACGAAATTCGAGGGCTCTACTCGCCTCGAGCAAGCCAATCCGGCATGGTCGGATACGGACGATTAACTAATTCTATCCGGAAGTCCTAGCAAATTGAAATTACTAGAATAGGATGGAGTATCCCGCTTTGAAAGGAGGATACAGCTCATGGCAGGTTTAAAAACGTTTGTAAATAATACAGGAGCCGCTTTGGATATTACGCTGTTTATCCGCGCAGGCTTTGAGCCTTACAACCAATATGGCACGGAATCCTTTACCCTTGGACCATTTGGGACGGAAGAGGTTGCTTACGGCGACGACGACAACACTTTTCTAAATGGAATCCTGCTTTTCACGATCTTCGAAGGCGACCTCTACAGCAAAATGCAATTCGTCGTTACCCTCGAAAGCACTTTGGATGCTTTACTAAACACAAACAGCACCCTTACGTACACGCTTTCGAACACGGATTATGTCCTTTCGGGCAGCAACTAGTACCGCTTTGATCAGGCTCGGTAAAATGATGAACCCCGCTTCACCCAATGTGATAGCGGGGTTCATTCTTTTCCAAATTAATATTATTGTAAAAATGCAGGATTTTTACATAATTCATTGAATACTAGCAAATATTGTTGAACTTTACGATAAATTGGAACGGATGATATTCTTGGAACAACCACAAGTACAAGCTGTACGAGGGCGATTAACCTCTTGGCAGCAATGGCTGATTGCGCTCGTGCTTTTATTGCTTCCCTTATCAATCGCCCTCTATTGTTACCTCCCTCAATACAATAGCTTCTCCGCGCCCGGAGGGCTTGTGTCCATTCAAGACATTGGCGTAAAGGGCAGCGTTCACTTCGTCTATGTCCGCGAAGGTTTTACCCGCAATCGGTACGAGAAGTTATCGGTCAGACGCTCTTATCCGGATGCCCAATTCACGCGAGTAAGCGCCTCCGCCAAGGAAGCAAGTGACGACATGCTCGATTTCGAAAAGTTGCTGAAGGACGATACGATTCGTCACGCAGTGGATTCCGCAGCAGACATTGCGGATCAGCCGAGCTCGGTCGATCAGCTGGAGGACCGGGAGAACAAGCTCATCGAAGAAACCTCACAGTATTATGGGAATTCGATCGGGCTCATGCTCGGCATCGGCTTGTACGAGGAAGAAAAGCACGTCGACTTTTCGAAGCTGGGCAAACTCACTATTGCCGGTACGGGTACGCTCGAGGAGGATCAATCCGTTGGCTCTGTCGGTGCCATTCGCGAGAAACTACGGACGGCGGAAGCCGAAGGGGCTGATATTTTTCTGGTTCCCAAGGACAAAGAAACGTTTATGTATGAGGGCCTCAGCAACGAGGAGGAAGCGCTGCAAGTCGCCGGGGAACTTCATTTGCGTTTACGGGTTGTCCCCGTAGCCAGCCTGGAAGAAGCCATCTATTATTTAAGCAACTATCCTAAGTATGAATTGGAGCTCGATCCGAAGTGAACTTAAAATCAGAATTTATCTCATTTATCCTCAAAATCCTTCTGGCCGCTCTCTTAGTAGCAGCACTGGCCGATCTGGTCTTCTCCTTCATCTACATGATCGACTTGAATATGTTCAGTGACTACATCTATCCGATGTACGGTTTTGTAGATATCGTTTCGGTTGTGCTTTACTATGTAGCCGCTATCGTATATCTCATCTGGATATACCGGGTGCACATGGACTTGAATCGACTTTATCTTCAATTCCCGCGAACGCCGGGATCCGCCATTGCCTGCATGATCATTCCGTTCTATAACTTCTATGGCATTCCGTCCATCTATCAGCAAATCGGCAGCCACTATCAGCGGTCAGCAGCGATAAGCAAGGACGGTCAATGGATTCAAGGCATGTCCGTTCCGCTGATTATTTTCTTTATTGCCTCCAATATTCTCGGCCGTTTCGTATCGCGTGCCGAAGAAGTCTCGGGAGCGCTTCTGTTCGCTTCCAGCTTAGTTACTTCTATCCTTTACACCATATTCTTCACCCTTTGCTTGCTCGTATCCAGAGGCCTGAGCAATATCCATGCACGAGCGAATCATACGACTTCCGATGCAATCGATCCCGCGAGTGCAGTGCAGCTTCCCTCATAGGGAGACGAAATAGAAAAGCCCGAGAAAGTCTCGACAGCCACTTTTTGTCTATACTTCACTTCATGAATAAACTTTAACGGTTGTCAGCGAGGCTATTTCATGAAAATAAACCTTTTGAAAACTCTAACGGTTGCGAGAGACGTTATTTGCTGCAAATGGGGCGATTCCCCGTGGAAACCGATCAAATAAGCTCGCTGGCAACCGTTAGATAATAAAAAGGGTCTATTTATGCCAAATAACCACTGTCACAACCGTTAGAGTTCGAAAGAGACAGAGCAGCACGCAGGAAGCTAAGAAACCGACGTTGTATCAAACGCTGTGGGTTTCTCGACACAAAGAGAGCAGGCGACATCGCCTGCTCTCTTTGTCTTTGACCACCCTGCTCACCAAACTACTTCACCGTCACAAGCGCTTCCGCCTGCTGACCCAGCTTCCGGTCCCCAATCGAAATATCGACCGCGATTCGGGCTCGATTCGCCGTGCCCCCCGCAGGAGCCGTAATCGCGAACTGAACCGTCGCCACTTCGTGAGGATCGATTTCCAGCTGCCGCTCCTTGGTTTCCGTGCTCCAGCTTGGAGGCGTAACCAGCCGAACGGTCACCTTGTCTCTCTGCGGCAACGGATTTAACACCTCAACCGCAATTTCGGCCGTTTCCCCGCCGCTCAACTCGAGCTGGTACGGCTTTATCCATGCACAGTAACCTTCCGCACCCAGATCGATCTTCTCCAGCGGCAACAGCTCGTCATGCAGCTGTTTCAAGCTTACTCCATCTCGCTGCAGCTTGTCGAAGTAACCTTCCTCCACCCATAGCGGATCCCAGTGGCCGGAGATGATGAGGTCGGGATCGAGCTTTTTGTACAATTCCGCGCTTAGGATATAGTCATGGGAACGGAACCGATTCTGATACACGTAGTTGTTCAAATTCCCGTCATTTCCTTGCTGATCTCCGATAGCCAGTACGCGTTTCCCATCAACTTCGAACGAAATCGCGACCGCATAGAGCGTATGCCCCGGCTGCTCGTAGAGACGGATCTCATACCCCTCCCACACAACGGTCTGTTCGAGCGGTATTCTGCGGTCTACCGGGATCGGATCATACCAAATGCATGGCACGTCGTAGTCCATCGGGTGTTCGAAGAGATCGGCAAAATTATCGGCTACCCAGGTCTCCGTACCTTCGATATCGCGCAGGAGGTTAAAGCCCGCCACATGATCGTCATGATAATGCGTCGGAATAACCACATCAATCTTGGACACATTGAATTGCTTCTTCAACCGCTCAATGGGAGTGAGAGAGGGCCGGCGTGAGGCGCGATCCGTTCCCGCGATGAAGATGGCATGGATATTCGCATATCCGTAGTCGATGAGCAGCGCTTTACCGTTTTCGGAGAGCAGTACAAAGGAGTTGGCGAAGCTGCGGGCATTCCACAGCAGATGCGGGGTAATCTCCCGAAACTCGGGCTCCTTGAAAGACTCATAATCCGAGTATTGGCCGCGCAGCCGAAGAAGCTGCTCTAACTTCTCGATTAACGGATCTATGGCCGCGGAAGGCTGCTCCATGATTTCGCCATGCGAAGGAAGCAGCAGTTGCAAGCCTTTATCCCGCAGAGCCGATATAGAACTAAGGGTATGCATGACCCCTTCACAGCCGTTATACGACCACTGCGTGGCGGACATGGACCATACTTTTCCCGGACCGGCAATCAGATCCCCTGTAAAGGCAACTTGGCTGCCGTCCAGTTCGGTCGTCAGCGTTATCGATCCTGTCGTATGGCCGGGGGTAGGAACCACGTTAAACGTATGCTCGCCAAAGGTGTAATTCGCATAATCCTTCAACGTTCCGGCAATCGAGATCGGTTCCAGCAACGAGAATTTATCTTGGCGCACATTGTAATTGACGAGTATTTCACGGCCCTGCCAATGTTGATCCACTCGGGCAAACAAATCCTGCTCATGATGAGGCACCCATACGCGCGCACCTGCCGCAACTGCTTTATCCAGTCCTTGTCCTTGATCACGATGATGATGCGTCATCAGCACATCCGTTACCTTGTCGACGCCAATGGATGCCAATTCTTCGAGCACGACACCCGATCCAAAATCAATCAACGCTGCCGTTCTGAATCACATACACCAAGCAAGTATCCTCATATTGAAAAAGATGCGTCGATATCGGCTTTAGCATGCAAGCTGCTCTCCTATTCATAACGATAAATTTGTCTTCTCATCCACTGGGTAGCGACCCACTTCTCACCGGCCACAATGGGGTTTCCGCCATGCAAGGTCAGTCCGTTCAAATGGTCGTCGGTGTAGAAGTATTCGAAATAGACAGCGCTTCCTTTTTTGGGCGTGACCGCAAAATGAAGGGAAGGAAAATACGTTTCTCCGCCTTCCTCCACATCATTCAAGTACATGACCAGCGTGCTGATGCGATTGTTTACCCCGTGGCCGGATTTAAAATAATCATAATGCGGCTGATACCGCTCGCCGGCTTTATAGTGCAAAATTTGCAGCGGTTCCGCATGCGCGAGCGGTATATTCATAAGCTCCGAAATTCGGGTTTCTATGCGATGAATCGATTCATTCTCGCTTTCCTCGAAGAACATGCTGCTGCTGGTGCGAATATCGCTTACTTCGTGAGCCTTGCCGATCTTCGCTCGCTTCATTCTGGTTGTGGCTAAATCAATCAACATATCGCATTCGGCGTGGCTCAATACATTTTCCAAGATAAGAATGAGCGGTTCTTCGATCCTGCCGACAATCGTGATTTCCTTATCCGTCGTTATAATTTTGTTTCTTCTCACGTTCATCATCGGCTGTTCTTTAATCGTCATCGTCATGTCCTCCTCTATCTCGAGTACTGAGGAAGTAGTCGAATCAAACGGTATTCCAGTTGATTACTAGTTCTTCAACGGAGTCGGAAATCCCTTCCAGACGGCGGATGGACCTGTTGCGATGACATGAAAAAAGCAACGAGGACATGACCTCGCTGCTTTGAGTTTGTTTTAATAGACCTGCTTCATCGCCCCTGCCTTTACAAGTGCTTCAGCAAGCGGCGACATGTTGTTGCTGCTTGCCAGCTCCAATAAACGATCCTTTTGTGCTTGCGTTAGCGGGGAAAGATCTGCGCCGTATTTTACAATTAACAAATCCAGATTGCGCATGTTTTCGAGGCTTGGCCCCCAACTTGAGACGGCATAGGCAACATCAATGAGCTTCTGCTTTACGTACGGGAATGGCGTCGACAACGGATGATAGAAGTGGATGCTGTTATCGTTCGGACCTTCCAATTTAACCAGCTTCATCGTTTCTCCGTTCGGATCCGCTCCGTGACTGAGTATCCAATCCAACCAGTCATTCTTACTGTTGGACAACGCGAGCACCGCATCGATGTTATCCGCTTTGAAACCAAAGTCATACAGTAGCTGGGCAAGCTCCATCGATGGCTCGGAGTTCTTAACAGGAATGATTGTCATGGACGATGGGTCCATGATCGGCGTTGTATAATGGGTCTGAGCCAGACCGATGTAGGAAATCTTCTGTGCAGTGCGCGGAGCCGTAGTCGGGTTCACCATGCCTGTCTCCAGCATTGTTCGGATTTCATCCATCTGTCTTAGTATAATGGCTTCCGCAAAATAATTATAAGGCTTCACAACAGATCCGCCTGCATCAAGTGCGACCTTCGCCCATTGAGCATCCTTCTTATTGGCAATCAGTAATTTTAGCGCAGAAGTTGCTGTATCCGGCGATGCGAGCTTCAATAACGCGGTAAATTGCTTCAGATCACCCTTGCTAATGGCTGTCTGCAATCGATCTGAATTTACATAATGAATGACAACGGTGTTACGAGCCGCATCCCACTTTACATCAGCGCCAAACGCTTCTGCAATGAATCGTACAGGGACATAGGTTGAACCTTTAATAATGACGGCCGCTTGACTCAACTTCGCCGGTTTATTATTTACTTTTGCTGTTTTGCTTCCCACTTGAAGAACGACGTTTATGACATCGGTTGCTGCTGTAATGGTTTGCGTCTTGGTGTCGTATTGTAATGTTGCTCCCAGAGAGGTAAAAATGGCACGGAGAGGAACGACTACCGCACCATTGAATTGAAGCGGATGTTGATCATAGAATTGTTTGTCCCCATTAATGGTTACTGCGATTAATTGTTCAGCAGCTGCGTCAGAAATGCGAGGGAAACCGGTTGTCAGCGTACATAGCAGTAAAAACCAACAAAGTAGCTTTTTCATATCTTTTATTCCCATCCTTTATCATTGTAGTCGAATCGCAACTATTCCTGCGCAATAATGTTTCTTCTAATCGGAGGAAGCTGCGGAATGATCATCCCCACCAGCATAAACAAACAACCGATTACGCCGCGCGTATCCAGCAGCTCGCCGAGTATGAAATAACCGCCAACGACCGCGAATACCGTTTCCATGCTCATAATGATCGCCGCCTGCGTCGGATGCGCGCCTTTCTGACCGACAACCTGCAGTGTGTAAGCGATCCCGACGGAGCAAATTCCGCCATACAGAAGAGGAATAAGAGCCTGCGACAGCCCTGCGAAATCAATCGTCTCCGTTGCAAAAGCAACGATAAAGCTGAGAACGGAACAGGTCACCACCTGAACGAACGACAGCTTAATGACATCCGTTTGGCGAGACAGCTTATCGATCAGCAGAATATGCGCCGACCAGAAGAACGCGCCGACAAGCTCGTATAAGTCGCCGGTACCGAGCGTCAAATCATTCTTTAAGCACAATAAATATAACCCGTAAACCGCTATAATGGCTCCTATCGCGCTGTTTGCATTAATGCGCTGCTTTAGGAACAAACCCAGGAACGGCACAATAACGATATATAGACCGGTGACGAAAGCGGCTTTTCCCGCCGTTGTGTAAATGAGTCCGATTTGCTGCAACGACGCCCCGCAGAAGAGAATCAGTCCTGCCAGAAAGCCGGAGACGGCCGAACTTTTGACCGAAGCCTTAATCTCATGGGATGATTTCCGCGATCTTCGATCCAGCCAGATAATGAGCGGAACCAAGGATAATGCACCAAGGGCAAATCTAACGGCATTAAAGGTAAACGGCCCTACATAGTTCATCCCCTCACGCTGCGCGACAAAAGCGGACCCCCAGATGCATGCCGTAATTAGCAGCAATAAACTCGATTTCATTTGTTGTTGTTTACTCATAAGATGTCGTCTCTCCCAGCCAATCTTTTTGAAACCCCAATTAACCATACCAAAAAAGCCGGAACCTTTGTATAGGATTTCCCGCGGAAGCCTTGCCCGTTAATAATTCCCTATCACTAAAAATGCGGTCTTTCCAAAAAAGAGAGCACGATTACTTATTCCTTTTTTCTTGGGCTCCCCCTATACTAATGACAGAGAACGATAATCAATCTCAATGATAAACGATAGGGGTTATAACCATGTACGCAATGAAACGAATGTCCTTAGTCGCTCTTCTGATCTCCCTGGTCCTACTCGTTGCCGCGTGCGGCAACTCATCTAACAATGCGAGCAATGCCTCAGAGAACTCGGCTTCGTCGGGAAACACGGCATCCACGGAGAACTCGACATCCTCTGAACCGGAAGCAGACTTCCGTACGTTAACGGATGTTATGGGCCATGAAGTGCAAGTTCCGACGCATCCGAAGCGGATTATCGCTCCGTTCATGGAAGACCCGCTTGCCGCGCTCAATATGAAACCGGTCGCGCAGTGGGGTGCCGGCGGCGTGCCGCAGCACTATTTGCAAGATCAACTTAAAGATATTCCCGTGCTGAATATGGAAGGCGGTCTAAAGCCGGAAGAAGCGCTCTCCTATAAGCCTGATCTTATTATTTTCCTAGCTCCGACATACATGGCCAATGGCAGCTACGAGCAGTTCGCGAAGATCGCGCCAACGTTCGTATTATCCGAGGACGAAGCGGACTGGCGCGGCAACATGCAGAAGCTGGGTGCCTTGCTGAACGAGGACGATGCCGCCAAGCAGGCGCTGGACGCCTACGATCAGAAGCTCGCTGAAGCGAAGGCTGCGCTGGGAACATTGCCGGCCAACAAAACAGCCGTTGTCCTGCAGGCTGACGAAGAGAAAGGCTTCGCCTTATTCGGCCCGAACTTCTACGGCGGCGCTACGCTGTACGGCGCACTCGGCTTCAAGCAGCCGGCCGTTCTGAAGGGTGAATATGAGAAGTATTCCATTGAAGCGCTCTCTGAGCTGAAGGATGTCGATTATATCTTCCTCATTACCGGGGAAGGACGCGGTAAACCGCCGGTCAATAACACACTTTGGAAGTCTCTCTCCGCGGTGAAAGCAGGTCACGTATTCGATGCGGATTCCGGCCATTGGTTCAATGCCAATCCGATCGCAAATGACCTGATTATCTCCGATGTTCTGAAGGATATCCATGAATAAAGATGTCGCTTTCGACTCTCAGCCAATGGCTGGGAGTCTTCTCCGTTACACGCTGCTGGATGTAAAAGCACTCCGGATCACGGCGCTGGCAGCCGGTTCCGAACGGAACTTCATCGAGCCAAGCCAATCCCATATGCTCCTGCTCTCCGTTTCCCATGGCGGCAACCTGGTCATCGACGGCCATCTCCATGCGCTTCGGCCGGGTACGTTGTTCCTCTGCGCTCCCGGGCAATTGATCGAATTGACCAACTTCGCGGGACTCCCCTTCGAGTTGCTGCTGCTCGAGTTCGAAGTAAGCGCGTTTCCGCCCGGGCCGTCTGCCGCACGCTTCCCTTACATCGGGGAAGCGACGATTCCTTCGGCCGCCGCCGCAGCGCATCTCTTCGATACGCTGCGTTCGAACTGGAACCGAGATAGTTCGGCTTCTCGCCTTCGCTGCGAAGCCGGTTTGCTCGAATTGCTTAGTCTCGTGCTTAGCTATCAGGAGCAGAAAACCGCCTTTGCCCTGGAGAGCGCCCGGCTTGAGCTGGAACGCCGCTACAAGGAAGAAATCACGATCGATTCGCTTGCTGCCATCGCCGGTCTAAGCCGCTATCATTTCATGCGCCTGTTCAAGGATCGTTATGGCAAAGGCGTGTCCGAATACCGAACCGAGCTGCGCCTCACGGAAGCGAAGCGACTGATGGAAGGGGACAAACCCTTGCCCATCAGCCAAATCGTATACGAGGTCGGCTTCAAGAATGAAGCTTACTTCAGCAGCTTGTTCAAGAAAGAAACAGGCGTTGCCCCGGCCGTCTACCAGCGCAACCAGAAGCTCAAAGTTGCCGCGTACAGCTGGATCAACTTCGGGCAGCTGCTTGCCCTGCAGATCATTCCGTTCGCGGCTCCGATGGATCACTATTGGACGGACATGTACCGCAACAAATACAAATACGAGGTTAAAGTCCCGCTCAGCCATCGATACGATTACAACTACAACGCGCTGCGGCAGGCGCAGCCCGATTACATTATCGGAATCGAGGATCTGATTCCGCCGGAAGAGCGCGCGAGGTTGAATGCGATAGCGCCTGCCTTGTTCCTGCGTAACGAGGACGATTGGCGGCGTCATCTGATCGCGATTGCGGAGCTGCTCGGCAAGCAGGAAGAAGCACGCAAGTGGCTAACCCGCTACGATCGCAAAGCAGCCGCTACCAAGGAGTCGCTGTCGCCTCTAATCAGACAAGATGCTCTTCTTGTCTTGCTTGTCTGCCGCGATCAGCTATACGTGTGGGGACGAAGAGCCGGTACAGTGCTGTACGACGACTTGGGGATTCCCGCTCCGAAGGCCATCTCCGATCTCGAATGGAAGCGCCCTATCCAGCCTCAAGAACTTGCTGAGGTAGCGTCCGATCGTATCCTGCTGCACGTGGAAGACGACGACGCCGCGCAAGCCTTATGGAACCGAGTCTCCCAGTCGGAAGTGTGGCGCGAGCTCTCTCCTGTCCGCAACAACAAAATTCATCTTGCCTTCGGCTACTCCTGCTTCGAGGCACCATGGAGCGATTACGCCGCCAGCCAGCACGATATTTTTCTGAGCGATGTGCCGCGGCTCTTCTCCACCCATCTCTAATGAGGACGCTTATTAACTCAACAAGGCCGGGACACCTATTACTGGTGTCCCGGCCTTGTTGGCATGATGGAGCAGCTGTCACATCTATAGCGTCTTCCGTACAAATTGCATCGTATATTTTTCTTCGAAACCTAGGCGATCATACAGAATTCTGGCATTATTTCCGACAACGCACCACAGGTCGACGTTTGCATAGCCACGCCGATAGATCTCATTGCATAGATACCTCATAAACGTTTTTCCGATTCCATGTCCCTGCAGGTCTGATCGAACAGAAATGCTGCTGATCTCACCAGTAGAAAGATGGGCATATGCGGCGATTTCCCCATTTAACACGTAGACAAATCGATCCTGCGCATCCTCAAGCCATGACCGTCGTTCTTGTTCGCTGGGTTGCGCAACCACGGAATCCGGGAAGGAGCCGACACGGACACGCATTTCGTGAAAAGCCTCGGCATACAACGACTGACTGGCTGTATAGTCTTGATCGGTGTACGATCTCACCGGCAGCTCCTCCAGCTTCTCCATAGGAAAAGGCCCGCCGGTTCGCCGCATTAAGCTTGATGAGAAGTAGTCGCCATATCCGAGCTTGTGTGCAAATGTAAGGGTTGATGGATAATTGGCGCGAAAGGAACTTCTGACTTTCTCGGTTCCACCCGTCCGCAACTTCTCCTCTGCATATCTTACGACAGCAGACCCAATCCCTTGCCTGCGAAACAGCGGCGCGACGTACACGGTTAAATAAGACAGCGTCCCAGGCTCATTCACTTGGGCCAATGCAGCCAGTTGGTCCTCTATAAACACGGAAATAAACAATTGCGGCTCCCGCTCAAACACCCGAAGCATATTTTCGCCCGCATCATCCTGGCTTAATAATTCCCTTGCCACTCGATAATCCTGTTCCTTATAACGTTCATACCGGATTCCTGCTCTATTCATCTGCCTTCGATTCCACCTTCGCCTTCGTATTCGCGCCGCGGCCGCTTATTTAAAATACAATTTCCTCCAAAAAAGAGATAGACTGATAATCATTTTTTTATAGACTACTATGTATCCATGCCATTTTTAGCTATGCAAACTTGGGCCACGCATACGTAAAGCCGCCAAACTCCGGCGGCTTTTTTTGCGTTTATTTACTTCTTCTCCGAAGGCTCAGCGGCTCAGCTCAAGCGCCTATCCTTCTAATCGATGCATCTTTCTGTATTTGTGCGGCGGCAGACCGATCGTTTTCTTGAACACGTTCTTGAAGTGGGTTTCACTCTGATAGCCGACCAGCTCGGCGATTCGATACACCGGATCTCTCTCTGTCCGCAAGTAATGCTTGGCCACCTCCATCCGGTAGCCGACCAAATATTGAATAGGACTGATCCCCTCGGATTGACTGAATACCCGGCACGTATATCCGGGACTGAAAAAAGAAGCTTTTGACAACTGATCCAGCGTAATGGCGTCCATGTAATGATTGTGAATGTACTGCTTAATCGCGGCAACCGTTCGATCGGTGCTTGTAGACGTTTCCTTAATAAAGCCGTTATGGACGAGCTTCGCAAGCTCAATCAACAGAATGGCCACATAATAACGAATGCTTAGCCCAGCGGGCACATAGGGGTCTTCTGCCAAACGCAAGATGATACGCGACAGAGATAACGCCTCATCGTAGCGGTCGCCAAGCTCAATTATTGGGCTAGCTCCGGGCTTAATGAAGGTTCCCGGCGCTAAATCAGTCAACTGAAAAGCGTTAAAGGAGATGGAGATCGCCTTAAACGGTTCAGATGCATCCGACAGCTCCTCGTGCCATACGCCGGTATCGTAGACAAGCATAGTTCTCGGGCCGGCCTTATAGATTTTGCCGTCAATCAGGAACGATCCGCTGCCCTCGGTAATAAGCAGCAGCTGCGCGATATCCGGATGATGATGCATCGGGTAGGAGAACGTTTCGCCCCGCTTCAAATCAAAGTTGATTACACCGCGCACAAACGGCAGAAACGGTTCGACAAAAAGCGATTGGGACAAACAGCTCACTCCTTTGTTATAAAAACAAAAGCCCATATCTTTTAGTCCAGTATGCTATCTGCAAGGCGCTTACAAATTATCATATACTCGGGTTACCAGATGCCGCAAGCGCTTTCTTTATTGGCATCGAAACTGCAAAACAAATACGAATTCAACGCAGCGTGAGGTGAACAGGGCATTGGGGAAAGAGGCCAAACGAGAGGCTGTCGCAGGTTATTTGTTTATCGCTCCGTGGATCGTCGGGTTCATTGTATTCGTGCTTGGCGCACTCCTAACCGCATTCTATGTAAGCATGACGGACTGGGACTTGCTTACGCCGTCCAAGTGGATCGGAGCGGAAAATTATAACACGCTTCTTCATGACAAGAAGTTCTGGATCTCGCTTAGAGTAACAGTCATCTACGTCGTTACCGCCGTTCCGCTCGGCATCGTGTTCGGCTTCAGCATTGCGCTCCTGCTCAATCAGAAGATAAAAGGCTTGTCCATTTGGCGGACGATTTACTATTTCCCCGCCATCTTATCGGGCGTCGCGGTTTCGCTCATGTGGATGTGGGTGCTGAATCCGGATTTCGGCGTCATCAATCTGCTCCTCTCTTACGTCGGCATACAAGGCCCCGGCTGGATCGCCAGTCCCACTTGGGCGCTCCCTTCCCTCGTCATCATGAGCATCTGGGGTGCGGGAGGCGGCATGATCATTTACTTGGCCGGACTGCAGGGCATCCCGACCGAATTGTACGAGGCCGCCGAAATCGACGGCTGCAGCAAGTGGAAGAAGCTCTGGAAAATTACGATCCCGATGATGACGTCCGTCATCTTCTTCAATCTGATCATCGGAATGATCAGCGCATTCCAGACCTTTACCGAAGCTTACGTGATTACCAATGGCGGGCCCGACAACGCTACGCTTTTCTATGCGATGTATTTGTATCAGAACGCCTTTAAGTTTTTCAAAATGGGGTACGCCTCCGCTCTTGCCTGGGTGCTGTTCTTGATCATTCTGCTCATGACGCTCCTCTTATTCGCGACCTCGAGAAGATGGGTCTATTATGCATCCGGAGAGGAGAATCGGGGATGAAGTCGACCGCTGAACGGCTGCAAAAAACAATTGTCTATATCGTTATCGCGATGGGTGCTTTTTTCCTGCTCGTCCCGCTCTGGTGGATGATTACGACCTCGATCAAGCCGTACGCGGACGTGTTTATTTTCCCGCCGGAGGTCATTCCCTCCCGCTTCCGATGGTCCAATTATCCGGATATCTTTCGGATATTGCCGTTCGGCAAATATTTTCTAAACACGCTGTTCATTGCCGTGTTCGTCGTCTGCGGCACCGTCTTCTCTTCCGCGATGGTCGGCTACGGGTTTGCCAATTTGCGATTTCCCGGCCGCGGCGCGCTGTTCATCGTCATGCTGTCGACCATGATGATCCCTTATCATACGACCTTGGTGCCCCAGTTCATCATTTTCAAGGAGATCGGCTGGCTGGATACGTACTTGCCTTTGATCGCGCCTGCCTTTTTCGGCACCCCCTTCTACATCTTCCTGTACCGGCAATTTTTCATGAATATTGCCAAGGAGTACAATGATGCCGCCAAAATCGACGGCTGCGGCTATTGGAACACCTTCATCCGCATTATCATCCCTATGTCGCTGCCGGTGATTGGCGTCGTGACGATATTCTCCTTCAACGGCGTATGGAATGACTTTCTCGGACCGCTCATTTATATCAACTCCGAGCGGCTGCGGACGATTCAACTGGGCATTAACGCGCTGCGAGGCTTGCACACCGTGGAGTGGCATCTGCTGATGGCGGCTTCGGTCATCGCGCTCATACCGACCGTTACGATTTTCTTTTTATTCCAGCGGAAAATGATTCAAGGCGTAGTCGTCTCCGGAATCAAAGGGTAACGAGAGGGGGAATGTTCGAGAGCTCTGCCGGTTTCGCGAAGCATTAGAATAATAAGGGGAGGCAACGAAAAATGAAAACGCTGTCAATTGGAAAGTGGAGTCGTTTCATGTTCGTGTTCGCGGCTGTAAGCTCGCTCGTCTTCGCAGCAGCATGCTCAAACTCGGGCAAGTCCGATGACAAAGTCACCATTACCATGACGTACACCGGCGATGAGAATGCGACGAAGGTGCTGAAAGCCCGCATCGATAAATACTTAGACAAGTCGCTCAATATCGAAGTGCAGGTGACCCCGATACCGGGCGGCGAATACTGGGATAAGGTAACGACGATGTTCGCCGGCGGCACGCAGCCGGACGTTCTGTTCATGAGCGAGCCGCTCAAGAAATTCGCCAGTCAAGGCAAGCTGCTCGATATGAACTCCTATATCGAAGCCAGCTCGACGTTCAACAAGGACGACTTCTATCCGGCTTCATTGGAATTTTATCAATACGACGGTAAGCAATACGGCATCCCGCAGGACTTGAATACGGCACTCTTCTTCTACAACGAAGATATGTTCAAGGCAGCCGGCTTGAAGACACCTTGGGAATTGTATGAGGCAGGCAACTGGACTTGGGACGCTTACTTGGATGCCGCGAAGAAGCTGACGCTCAAAGACGGCGACCGCATTACGCAATTCGGCACCAGCTATCCGGGGATTGGGCCATGGTGGTACAGCGCATGGGTGTTCACCAATGGAGGCAATTACTTAAACGATGACAGCTCGAAATCGGCATTCAACGATCCGAAAGTCATCGCTTCGCTTGCGTTTACAAGCGAGCTGTCCAACAAATACGGCGTTGCTCCTTCACCTGCCAGCGGCGGGCAGGACGTAACGGGCATGTCGTTTGCGACTGGCAAAATCGCAATGGAAGCAAACTTCTCTTGGGCGATTGGCGGTTATAAGACGCTGCCGTTCAAATGGAATGTGGCGCCAATGCCGGTGGCCAGCGGCGATATCGATCCGCTGACGACTTATATTCATAACTCTGGCTTCTCGATCTCCAAGGACACGAAGCATCCCGACGAAGCGTGGGCCGTTATCGAAGCGCTCTCGACACCGGACTCCTACGCGGATGACGCCGCCAGCCGAGGCATTATCCCGCCTAGACCGAGCGTCGTCGACAAGAAGGAAATCCTGAATGCCGAAGGGATGCCGTCCAACGCCAAAATCATTTCGCAAATGCTGGAAAAAGGCAAACTGTATCAGTTTACGGAAACGACGGCGGAAGAGGATCAGGTGTATATCACTTACGGCGATCAAATTCTGAGCAAGAAAGTGACGCCGGAAGAAGGCGCCAAAAAGATCGCCGAGGAAATCGACGCCATATTGAGCAAGAAGAAGTAAAGACCGGCAAGACCCTGGGCGCTTCCGTTAATCGGGAGCGCTTCTTTTTATTTCATTGTGATCAAACCTTATCATTTGCATGAATGTTGTACGATAGAGATAGCAGCAAAATTAACAATGAAAGGGGCTTATGGAATGAATCAAATCAAACCCATTTTGCCGTGTCCCTCCATTAGGGAACAGATTGCCTTTTACGAACATTTGGGCTTCGAAACCGTGTATAACTCGAATCGTCCGCACCCGTATGCCGTTGTAAAGTATGGCCAGCTGGAGATTCATTTCTATGTTAGCAAGAAGATAGCGCCTGCCGAAAATCCGCAAATGTGCTACGTGCAAGTCGATGACGTCAATCGTCTCTATGAGGCTTTCACTGCCGGCTTGAAACAAGCGATCGGGAAAATCCCCCGCTCCGGCATTCCCCGCATATCGAAGTTGAAGGACTTGGCGGAAGATCGAAGATTTATAATTACGGATATGGGCGGAAATACGCTGTTTGTCGGAACGCCGAATGCCGAGCTTGCCAATCCCGCTTTCTTTCGAACCATCGAAAGCGAAGCATGGGTCAACCCCTTCGAGACCCTATTCGATTTGATGTATTCCAAAGAAGACAGCAAGTCGGCGTCCAATATGTTGGAGAAGTTTTTCCCTGCAGATCTCGGTACGTTGAACGTCGGAAGCATGGATTTAGCTAAAATCCTGCTGGTTGCGCTGGACATCCAACTGCACCGTAATCATGTCGTCGACCCGGTACTAAACGATCGCCTAAAGGGGCTAATTGTCGACGCTAATAATGATACTGCTGATTGGAAACGAATTTCCCAGCAGTATGACGATATCCTGAACGGCGAATAACTCTAGCAGACAATAAAAAACAGAGCGACGGTGTTTGGATCACCGTGCTCTGTTTTTCATTTCAGCCTTATTCCCCTATAGCACGAGCATAAGCGATAATCGGCGGCTCTCCGAACTCCTGCGCGTAGTCCTCGCCTAACCATACGCCGAAGCTGGTCTGCCGGCCGAAGCCTAGGCTCCGATAGTAAGCCGCATCCTGACGGATGACCTCTTCGTAGAAAGGCAGTGCTTGCAAAGGTTTGGTCCACTTTAGAAACCGGGAATTGTCCATCCAGTATTCCAGAATTTGAGCGCCTTCCTGTCCGAACAGCTGCAGCAGACCGGACAGGTGCTCGAGCTCCTTATAGTTCTCCGGGCAATCCGGATCATGGATCGTAACAGCGGAATTCCGGTAAATTGGCGCATACTCGAGGAAGATACCAGGGTCGGGCTGTACCTTGACCGGCGCTTGGATCGTATCTTGGTAAGCCAGGTAGCAATGCTCAGCCGACGCATCAAACCGCCGAATCCCCCGCAGGATATGATTGTAGAACTTCATCGCCTGATCGGAGGTGGACAACATCCGGCATTCCTCACAGTGGCAAGCGCTGTTCGTCACATCGTCGATCCAGAAGTAGTATCGCCCCGATAATGTAGGCAAAGCCCTTGCCAGCTCTTCTGAGCGCACCTCCAAGAATTCGAGTGCCTCCTTATTGGAAGCGCACAAGTTAAAGTCCGGATTGCGGCTTCCTGACTCATCCAGCCGGAACCAGTCGGGATGCTCGGAGAAGAGCGCTCGCGGAACCAGCCATGACATGGCATGGGATTCGAATTCGAGGTCCACGTTCAGCTCCTTCATCCGTTCTGCGAACTGCTCAAACGCCGGCGTTCTCACAACATCCAGCATCCTCTCAAGCTCCTCAAGCGCTCCCGCTCCCCAGCCCGGATGGATGCCCACCAGATTTAGACCCGAACGGGCAATCAGGTCCGCCCAATAAGGGCCGACCTCCTCAGGCAGAATAAGTATGCCGCGCTTCTCTTCATTCATGTTGGTTGTCTCCTCTTAGCTGTTAAAATTTATCCGCCGTATACCAGTGAATCGGTAGCGGAAACCATCCGGCAGGCACGTTAGCTCCCGTATAACGACCTTGCGGTGTAAGCAGAAGCGTCTGTGCCTGCTTCTTGTCCAGCGCAATTGCGCCGGGCTTGGCTGACCGCTCGACCGTCACGCCGTTCTCGTCCACGCGAGCCGTAACGGGTTGTCCGTCCAGTACAGCGGAGAATTCGCCGGGCGCAAGTCCCGTCGTCCGATAAGCAAGCGTTAAATAAGCTTCAAGCACGCGGGCAAAGTTTATAATGTGGTAACTGTCGGATGGGCCGATCGCGTAATTTTCCGCAAAGCTGCTCAAGCTCGCGTTCAGCTCCGTCTCATATTCAGGAGCGAATACAGCGATCCAGTCCTGACCCGAATGAGCCAAATACCCCTTCATTGCACGCGGAAAGTCGTTCACATTTGCCATCGCGAGCTCCGTTACTTCATTCCCCGCTTTGTTGACGACAATATAGCCAATTAGCTTGTCCCCATCCAGAACGCCGATCGCCTTCTGCTCGAGCCCATTCAAGATGTGCGACATCTGCTGCTCGTCACGATGAACGAATGCCGGCCGTGCATCGTTCAGACTGCGTGCAAAGGCTGCTGCGCCTTCGACTTCGAACAATGGACGGAACGACAGCCCGTCCACGTTCACATCGCTTAAGGCATGGCGGCAATTGACCTCTCCCACCGAATACTTGATCTTCACCCCGCCGAGGGTAAAATCGAAATACTCATACCGCTGCCGCTGACCGTATAGAACGACCATATCGTACAATTCCGGCGCTTCCTCCAGCCACTTGTTCATGAGCACCTTCATATGCCCTTCCCCGCGAGCTCGCGGATGCACCGACACAATCCCCAAGTATCCGGCCCGCAGCGAAATACCGCTTACGTTCATCGGCTCCGGATAAATGGCTACCTGAGCGCGCAGCCGTCCCTGCTCATCCGCAGCCACCATGTGAATGGACGAAGAATCGATGTCCTCGCTGTACACTTTGGGCAGCACGGCTTCGATATCAAGCTTAAAGGCATAGTTGGCTAGATCGATATACGCCTCACGCTCATCCGGTCTTGCTTTTCTATATTCCATCTCATTCACAGCTCCCTCTATATAAGGATTAATAACTATCATTTCACATGCATTCAAGCCTCTGTCTTCAAACTACTTTCATTATACCGAAAAACGCCTACCCCAAGATGAGCCGCTGCATAATCCAGTGCTTTCGACAAATCCTTCATTGTTTCCCTAACCATACGCAGACTTTATGCACGCCAACAGCAGCAATGAATTGACAAAAACGCCGTAAAAAAAATACGCCGCATGGCTACATCAAACATTTACAATTCTATGATCTCTCGAAAATATACAACTTGTACTCTACTTGTAGACACGTTGAACTTTCAGGGAGGTACATAATAATGAAGAACATTTCGAAACTTACAACCGCTGTATTATCCGCATCTGTGCTCGTCGGTGCAATTGTTGCTCCTGCATCCGGCTTCGCGGCCGCGCCAATCGCTAAGAAAGCCGGTGCCTTCACGCAAGCAAGCGTTGAACGCACCGCTCAAGGGAAATTGATCGTACGTTGGAAAGCCGATGCTGACCTCGGCTCGGCCAAGGTATACTGGAGCACTTCTCCGGACAACATCGAGAAGAACGGTAAATTGCTCGCTAAGACGTACTCGGCGTTTAACGGTTTTGCAACAGCGGATCCTAAGCCGGGATCCCGGATTTATTTCCTCGTAAAAGGCGGTAACAGCGCAACGATCGAGACGGCTGAGCGCAAAGTAAACCTGCAAGGCGCATTTAACTTTCGCGACCTTGGCGGTTATCAAACAGCAGACGGCAAAACGGTAAAATGGGGCAAGCTGTTCCGCGGCGAAGAGCTCGGCCATTTGACGGATGCAGACCTTAAGGCGATTCAGGAAATGGGCATTAAGACAAACGTCGACTACCGTACCGATGCGGAAGTGAAAGCTCTACCGGATCCGGTAATTCCAGGCGTCAACAACGTTCGTACCGATGCGGGAAATCCCGGCTCAACGGCCGATATGAACGCGATGATTGCCTCCGGCATGATGAAGGACGCGGCATCCGCCGTTCAAATGATGGTGGGCTTCAACAAGCAAATGGTCGACGCTCCGAAGTTCTACGTGCAATTGATGGATCTGCTTAACGATCCGAACAACGCGGCCCTCTTGCAGCACTGCACCGCCGGCAAAGACCGCACCGGACTGGGCTCCGCAATCATTCTGCTGACGCTTGGCGTTGATGAGAAAACGGTAATGGACGATTACCTGCTCAGCAACTTCTATCGTGCAGATGCGAACAAGAACATGATCGAAGGCGTGAAGCAGCAAGTGAAGGACGAGAACGTGGTTGCTGCCATTACCGCGCTGATGGGCGTTCAGAAAGAATTCCTGCAAGCTGCCCTTGACGAGATGAAAGCGAAGTACGGCTCCATTGATGCGTTTCTGGAGACAGGCCTTGGTATTACAAAAGAGGAGCGCGCTAAGCTGAAAGCGATGTACACCGAATAAATCTAACAAGTAAGGAGTCGCCCCGATTGAGGGACGACTCCTTTTTGATCGTGCATTTTCGTGAGCTGAGTTTGCAGAGAGTCCCTTGCTTGTCATATTATACAGAGGAGTGCCAGACGGAGAGGAATGTGCAATAATGGCGAATTCAACGTTAATCGATACCGCGTACGACTATATTGATAATCAAATTCGAACCGGTGAATTCATGCCAGGTTCGCTTCTATCCGAGAATGAATTATCCGAAACCCTAAATATGAGTCGTACACCCATACGCGCGGCGATTTCTCGTCTCGAACACGAAGGGCTGCTCGTTACGCTTAAGAATAGAGGCGTGCTCGTCAAAGAGATCTCCATGAAAGAAGTCATCGACACCATGGAGGTGCTGCATCTGTTTCAAATGCAGGCTATAGCGCTATTAAAAGATGGCGTGGTAGAACCGGACCTTAAGCATCTGCAGGAGCATTTAAACCGTCAACTCGACGCCGAGCAGAATAATGCTTATACGCAGTATCTTGAGAGCTCTATGAAGTTCTCTGAGTGCTTGCTCAATGTGATGAATAACGGAGTTATTGCGAAAATCGTCGATGCCGGCGTCAAACAACTCATCCTCTTCGCCACCATTAATTTCAAATTAACGCCCCACGAGCCGCACTATTCCGCCAACCGGTTGAACCAATCGATCTACGATGCGATTGCAGCCGGCGATTACGATCGTTTTCGCGAGATCGCCAACGACTCCTATGCCCATAACCGCCAGCGCATGCTGCGCATGTCGAGATTGTAGAACCGGACTCTTGCCACTATATAAAATTATGGGCTTCTTTTGCAGAGGCCCTTTTCTATTAAGCTGAACTACTACACTTTTAAGCTAGGAGTTGTTTAAAGTGAACATTCGAAACCTGCAGCCAAGCGACAACGCGGCGATCGAACGAATTATACGGGAATGCCTGATCGAATTTGGCGGCAACAGAGCCGGGTTAGCTTGGGAGGATGAGAGCTTGAGCCACTTGGCTGATTACTATAATGCCGAAGGACGGGCCTATTGGGTGGTTGAGCAGGATGGCAGAATCGTTGGGGGATGCGGCATTGCGCCTTTTGCGGAATCGAGCGAAGTATGTGAGCTGCAGAAGATGTACTTGCTGCAGGAAGCAAGGGGTACAGGCGCGGCAGCGGCTCTGTTAGACGAAGCACTGGGCTTTGCGCGTATTCATTATCGGCAATGCTACTTGGAAACGTTGACGACTATGGTCGCTGCCAATCGATTCTATGCCAAACATGGCTTCGCACAACTCGATGCGCCGCTTGCAGGCACGGAGCATTATGCTTGCGATGCCTGGTATATCAAGCAGTTGAACGGCGGATAAAGGACGTAACAGGCTGCCAGGGAAAGTCTCGACAGCCGTTTTTTCGTCTACACTTCTTGGACAAAACTTTAACGGTTGTCAGCGTGGCTATTTGATGAAAATAAGCCTTTTTGCAATTCTAACGGTTGTGACAGACGCTATTTGATGCGAATGGGGCGATTCCCAGTGGAAAACGTTCAAATAAGCTCGCTGGCAACCGTTAGCCTACGAAAAGGGTCTGTTTAAGCAAAATAACCACTGTCACAACCGTTAGAGGTGGAATGCGACAAAGCACGCGGCCATAGGAGAAAATTTGCTCCACCTGCAAGGCGCCGGGAGCTAAAAAATCCGATGACCAGTGCGCTTCTTTGCGACGTGACGGCAATTAAACGATAACGCTCCACACTAGGCAGGAGACTGGTTGGCCAATGCAGAATCAAGTAGACCAACTACATTTTCTATAGGAGGAGCTCCCCTTGATTCGCAAACTGCTTCCATTTGCCATTGGACTTATGAGCTTCTCTTATATTTTCATCATTCCGTCCGAGCCTGAAGGCTTGAAGCTGGTATTCAAGCTAATTCCTATGGCCCTCATCATTACGTATGCCTACTTGCTCTGCCCGGCTTCCCGGCAGCCGAAGCATTCGCTGCTCTTGCTCGGTTTGATCTTCTCTATGTGCGGAGACGGATTGATGAAATGGTTCGTTGCCGGGCTCTCTGCATTTCTGATCGGACACCTGTTTTATACAGCATCCTTCATCCGTCGCATGCGGTTCTCTTGGCCACGTGCTGTCACCCTCATTCCAATTGCCATCTATGCCGGGTATATGAGTATACAGCTGGTTCATGCCCTGCAAGGCAGCGGGCAGAGCGGACTCATCGTACCTGTTCTTCTCTATGTAACGGTTATCTCCGCGATGGCCTGGACGGCGATTCTAACCGGCAATGGTTATGCGGTAATCGGGTCTCTGCTCTTCTTGGCCTCCGACTCCCTTCTGTCTTGGAACATGTTCGTTGCTGACATTTCCCACTCCGACATTTGGATTATGGCTACCTATTATGCAGCTCAATTCTTCATTGCCAACAGCTTGAGAGAACCATCCACGGCCACCACGGCCACTCCTATCACCTCTCATTTTTCCGCAAAATTTTAATAGTCTTAAGAGTATGTTCTCGTTCCTTAATAGACATAATTATAGTAGAATCGAACATATGATCTACTATTTTGCTAGGAAAGGATGAATTTTACACATGGAACTCCCTGTAACAAATAGTCCTTCATCAGAACCTAAGCCCTCTATGGGCTCCATGCTGAGAAACCGTTTTATTCAAGCTATTTTATCAGCAGGCGTATTCATGCAGATTGGCATTTGGGTGCGCAACTTCGCGGTGCTCTTGTTTGTAGTCGAAATGACCGACGGAGACGCGCTTGCCGTCTCGTTGGTATCGGTAGCGGAGTTCGCGCCGATTTTCGTTTTCTCGTTCATCGGCGGCGCGTTCGCCGATCGATGGAAGCCTAAGCGGACAATGGTATTATGTGACCTGCTTAGCGCGATATCCATCTTCGTTATCTTGCTCACCTTGCTTTATGGCTCTTGGCAGTCGATATTCTTCGCTACGTTTGTCTCGGCGATTCTATCGCAATTCTCTCAGCCTTCCAGCATGAAGCTGTTCAAGCTGCACGTGCCGGGAGAGCAGATGCAAGCCGGCATGGCCTTGTTCCAGACCATGATGGCGGTATTCATGATTTTGGGTCCGATTCTGGGCACATTCGTATTCGAACAATTGAACATCTACTGGTCGATGGGCATCGTCTGCGCCATGTTCCTCATCTCTGCTGCAGTACTTACGCTGCTGCCTCCGGACCGGATTGAAGAGAAAATCGATAAAGGGACATCGATTTGGACGGAGATGAAGATGGGGCTCGACTACGTTCTTCGTCGCAAAGCACTCGTCGCTTTGGGCGGCTCATTCCTCGCCGCTGGGCTAGGTATCGGCGTCATCCATACGCTTGCCGTATTTCTTATTACCGAGCAGCTCGGCTTGCCGAAGGGCAATCTGCAATGGCTCTTCGCAGCTAACGGCGCGGCTATGCTTGTCGGCGGAGGATTATCGATGGTATTCTCGAACAAAGTCGCTCCGCAAACGCTTGTTTTATGGGGTATGCTTGTCACCGGGATTGGCGTTTCGATCATGGGATTCTCCGAGATGTTCTGGCTTACGCTGGCGATGGAAGCCATGATCGGCCTATTCATGCCAGCCCTGCAGATCGGCATTAATACGCTCATTCTGAACAAGACGGAAGAGACATTCGTCGGACGCGTGAATGGCATTCTGACTCCTATGTTCATGGGCGCGATGGTTGTTACGATGAGCATATCGGGCTTCCTGAAGGACAGCTTATCGCTCTCTTGGACCTATCAATGCTCTGCTGCGATGTTCCTGATCGGCATCGTGTTTCTTCTGCCCCTGTACCGAATCAAGGATCCGGTTCCCGTTGCGGTGGAAGGGCAGTAACTCCGTTAAAAGCCGGGATTACACACCATTACGGTGCGTAATCCCGGCTTTTCAAGAGGAGCCTTATTCATGACGTTTTTTACTCGCGTTGGTACAACGGGCAAGCTGCTTTTTATTATCTCGGGGATCGCACTATTAATCATATTTCTCTTTGTCTCCGTTGCCGTTGGGGCGAAGGATATTTCCAATCAATGAGAAGAACAAAGCGCTGGCGGCCAAAGAGACATCGAATAAATAAGACAAAGGGGAGTCCGCGGTTACGCGACTCCCCTTTTGAATATTCGTCTAAGTCCTGGTCTTCTTTATCAGTCGCCGGTAAACGTGTGTTCTTCCAGCCCCGGCTTGTAAACAAAGGTATATGCTTTCCATGAACCTTTGGTTACTTTAGTCACTTCTTTGGTCAAGGTAAAATCACCTATGTATACCTTCCAAGTATAGGTTTCCCCTTCATTCATACCGCCAACGGCAACGTAACCACTTTTAGTAAAGACGACATTGCCGACATCCTTCCCCTTCGCGTCTTGCAGAACGGGGATACCGAATTGCGGCTTACCCTCCCCATTGACGACCTTGCCAATCATCTGAATTCGGTTCAGCTTTACGTTGCCCAAATCAAGTGTTGTGCCGTCATACGTAAATTTTTGAGCTAAAGGCGGGATCAAGTCGCCTATAGCCGGGTTTTTGCCTCTCGCCGCGAATGGCACGTTTACATCGACATAAAGCAAGTAGGCATGCCCCGCTTCAAGCCCCCGGAGGGAAAAGCTTCCGTCCTGCCCGGATATAACGGATTCACGGTTAGATGAATCGGATTCAAGGCTGATCAAAACCCTAAATCTGGCCAGTGGTTTGCCCGTATCGTCCGTTACTCGTCCGATAACCGGAGCATCGAGCAAAGTTGACAGAATGAACTCATGCTTGACCTTTTCTCCGGCATGGTAGGTAAAGGTGTACGGCGCCGGAACTGCAAACCGTTCAGACCAAGCCGGGGGAAGCTGTGCTGATATCGTATAGGTATGCCCGTCTTGCAATAGATTGGTTATGTACTCGTTTTGTTGCTGCCCCAAGTAGCTAATCAAAGTATCGTTCTCCGATACGGTGAAATTAAGCTCGTTGTCGATCATCGGGTCTCCATCCGGTGACAGTACCCGGACTGTAGCCTGACGATCAACCACTCCGAGCCTGGCACAGTTACCCGAGACGCGAAACCGGAAGGCGCATGTTACGATGTCTGAATCCTCCGTCCAGTTTCCTTCAATGAAATAGTCGCTCCCTATCTCTAGTCCGTCGAAACGGAAATCCCCGTTCGGACCGGTTAGGACCTCCGCAATGTCCAGCAGCTTGTCACCCTGCCGTTGTAGCAGTTGGATATGCTTTCCGCTCATGCTTCCTACACCGTCAGCTGTATAAACCCGTCCTTTTATCGTGTTTCCGGTGCGAATATCGATGTTACGGGCTGCTGCGTTCCAAGTGACCCTATTACCCGTCTCTTCCCCGATAAATCGCAGCGGAACGTAGACGGCTCCATCCTTGATCTCGGCAGGCGTTTGCATCCTGATTTGGTTCCCATTCACTTTCGCCGCTAAGCTTCCAACCTTGAGTTCCATTCGTGACCATGCATTTGAGCCGGAAACGGTCTGCTTCGACTTGTCCCACTCCACCTTCAAGCTCAGAGCCTCGAAAATCGCCCTGAACGGAACCATTGTCACGCTTTGAGTAATATAAGGCTTTGCCGTCATTGAAACTGCCACGCCGTTAACTTGAACAGTGATGGGTTTCAACTGCCCTTCCGCTCTTACCACTGGCGATAAACTTCCACTACCTATTAGTAAGGCTATACCCATAATGAATATCAGAAATCTACGCAGCACACGTCACCTCCATGAATACCTTTGCCGGAGTCCTGTTAATCTCTTCGACGCGCGACATGAAGAACAGCTCCCCAGTGGCGGCGAACCGATTGGTCCGGACGCCTATTAAGACGCAGTCGAATTTCGCTAAACAGCTTTTTGCGTTTCCATTCCTCCATAAGGATGTGCCCGGAGAAGGTTTCAAGGAGTTTAATGTACTCTTCAACGTGATAGATCCGCTCCCAATCGAAATGCCGCACATGAACAACCTCGAACAAGCCGCTTTTCTCAATCTCGTCCGTTTGCTCCTGAAGCTCTCCAACCCGCGGCCAGTCGTTGTCCTCCACCGGCTTCCCTTCACCGATTTCATAGTACACGTCCTGAATTTCATGAAAGAAAGGATCTCCCTCATCCGTAAAAACATGATTGGCGTTCCAGAACGCCAGGTGTCCGCCGGGAAGAAGGGCCTGCCATGCCTTCTGGTATCGAACTTCGGGATCTACCCAATTCCAAGCGGTCGCAGCGAATACAAGATCGTAACCTTCCCCCGCTTCAGGCTGCCATTCCTCGAAGTTCCCGTTGATAATATCTACATCCATACCAGCAAGGTTGTGCCGTGCAGCTGCAGCGAGTTCTGCTCCCAGTTCGATGCACGTGATTTTGAATCCCAACTGTGCTAAAGGGAGTGTCGCCTTCCCTGTAGCACAACCCACTTCGAGCAAACGAGCGCCAGCATTCAAGTTCGTTACACGTATGAAATCATTGAACAAATCTTCGGGGTAATCCGGACGCGCCTGCTGATAAATACTTGCGGCTTGTTCAAACGACTCGCGCAATTGGTTATGATCATTCTTCAAGTTGATACTCCCTTCTTATTAGGGGTTCCTGCTATACAGTGATTCATCGTTATGCTTAAAGTATCCTGCCGTCAGGCCGAAGTGTTTTTCATAATGGAGAATAAAGAAGCATATATCCTAATCTAAGGTTCAAGATGAGGAGGGCTACAAGATATTGAGATACTGGAGAATCACCTCGATGCTTGTCTTGATGTCGGTCTGGCTTATCGGTTGCGGGTCTGATGCCAAGGAGACCACAACCATAAAAACAGCGGAGGGTAATGCGGAAGTCACCAAGGATGGAGACAAAATTACGGTTAAGACGGATGAAGGCGAAGTGACCGTTACGAACAACGAGAAGGCCACGGAATTACCGAACGATTTTCCGCAGGACATCCCGTTACCGGAGGACGCTGTTATTGTAAGATCGCTTAATATGTCTACAGACGCGATGAAGAGTTATATGGTCTCCCTCACGACAGGTCTGAGCGTTTCCGAAACAGCAGACTTTTACCGAGAAGCGCTCAAGAAGGACGGTTACGAATTTGCGGATACGACCGCACAAGATCAGGTTACGTTTGTTGGGGAGAATGATACGTACAGCATGCTCATCGTAATTGCCCCGGATGCCGCAGATGCCGAACGATCATCCGTAATGATGACATTTGGCGCTCAATAGCGGTACATGCAAATAGCCTGGAGCTGCCTCGCATGAGGTGGCTCCAGGCTTTTTAATGCATATGAAGAATTTATGCTATTTTAAGTTGCTTTTAAGGATGGTCCGATATGATTGCCTAATTATATTCTTAGTATAAAGGCAAGTGAACCTCTGTGAGCAGTGAAAGCCTATTCCCCTCATTTCCTACCCTGTATACGCAACGGTTGGTTTTACGACAAATGAATGCCGCAGATGCCGGGGACATCTACGCTTTTTACTCCGACCCTCTGGTCACGAAACATTTGGATTGGTACGGGCCCTCCTCGGTCGAGGATACCCGGGTGTTGATCGACTCTTGGAATGAAGCTTACGAAGATAAAAAGCTAATCCCTTGGGGCATATCCCTTAATAGCACGAGGCAATTTGTAGGAACGCTCATGCTCATGCCGATCAGAGGACATTTTAATGAAGCTCCCTACTTCCCTCTTACCCTCGGATTTGATCTGAAGCCTGAGTGTTGGAACAAAGGAATCATGTCTGAAGCGCTGCGATCCGTTCTGGACTTCAACCGGAAACATATCGGTCACCACCGCATTCAAGCTGAAGTCCTCCCTGAGAATGCGGCCTCGCTTAAAGTGTTAAAGAAGCTGGGCTTTCAAGAAGAAGGAGTATTAAGACAGTATTTGTTGCACGATGTTACGAAAAGATTCCTTGACGTGGTTATGCTGGCATTATTGTTAAGTTGAATGCTTGGATTTGGGAACATGCAAAAAAAGCCTCACCGTCCCGTGGACGATGAAGCCTTTTTCTCATACGCGCTTAATGCATCATAACAGGAGCATTCACTTGATCCGATGTTTCGCCTTCCGCGACTTTCGGCTTCCGAAGCAGAATAGCCAACAAGGCGCCGGCTGTGGCGATGCATCCGGCGATGAAGAACGTATCTCCGAAGCCTGCCACTAGCGAGACAGCGGCATCCCCTTTGGTTGCGGCCATATGATCCGCAATTCGCGTACTCAGATAACTGGCCAAGCCTGCAACCGCGAACGAAACCACGACTTGCTGGGCAGCGGATGTAAGCGGCGTTACACGGCCTACCAGATGGCGCGGTGCGGCTTTCAAGATGTGCGTATTGACCGGCATCATCGACAGTCCCATGCCTACGCCCATAATCATCGTTGCGATGATCACGAATCCTGCGCCGGAATCCGCTTGAATTTGCGACATATAGAACATGCCTGCCGCAACAAAGGCGACCCCGACCACGCATACGGCGCGAGCGCCGAATTTATCGAACAGTTTGCCGCCAATGGGCATAAACAATCCTGTCATCGCGACTTGCGGCAGGATCATAAACCCGGTTTTGAGCGGCTCATAATGAAATACCTGCTGCATGTACATCGGCACGAACAAGAAGGAGCCGAATAAAGCCATGAACATCAACCAAGACGTGACCATGCCGACGGTGAAGTCCGCAGACTTGAACGCGCGAAGCTCCAGTAACGGTTGTTTATGGCGCAGCTCCACGAAGATGAACAACACCAAGGCCACTACGCCAATGATTAAGCCGACAATTGTTTTAGTGGAACCCCAGTCCTTGCCGCCTTCACTAACCGCGTAAGATAACGTAGCGAATGCGATCGGTGCAAGAAGCATACCCCAAATGTCGAGCTCCGGCACGGTTTTGCGTTCGACTTTCGGCAGATACTTAAGTCCGACTAGGATGGCGATAATACCGATTGGCAGATTGATGAGGAAGATCCAGTGCCAAGTCGCGTATTCCAGCAAATAACCGCCCAATACCGGTCCGAGCGCAGGTCCCAGCATCATCGGAATGCCGAGCATGCCCATGACCGCGCCTTGCTTGTTAGGAGGAGCGAGCTTGAAAATAATCGCCATCCCGATCGGCTGCACCATGCCTCCGCCGATTCCTTGAATAACGCGATAGATAATCAGCTGTTCCGGCGTTGTGGCAAAGGAACACAGAAGGGAGCCTGCCGCGAACAAGAAAATCGTAATCAGGAAAACTTGTTTGGCGCCGAATCGATCGGTCAGCCAGCCGGCCAGCGGAATAACCGCGGAAAGCGCCAGCGTATACGCCGTAATGGACCATTGCATCGTATTAACGGATGACTTGAAATCGTCCATCAAAGTCGGCAATGCAATGTTCATTACCGTGCTGTCGAGTATGACCATGATCATCCCGACAACGATTGCCATAAGCGGACCCATAATCGCCTTCATCGAAAATGGCGCATCCTCCAAGGCAGCAGCTGCATTCGAATGGTTAGACAACTTATCTCCTCATTTCACTTAATCTTCTACCCATAAACGGTACTATTATTGGGTAAATTTTGCAATCACCTAACCGGCTTTTATTGTTAATTTTTGTTTTCGGCGGCTTGCGACTTTTTTTCAGATTCAGGCCATTTCCCCGATATCGTGCTGGCCAACGATAAGCTTCACCGGCTCCAGGTATACCCGAGTAACCACCGGCTGCGTAATCAGATCGATCTCGATATCCGCGACCTTATAACGGGCGATTTTGCCTTCCCTTCTGTCGTAGACCACGCTAAACTCCCTCAATCCCAATTGATGAATCAGGACCGATGAACCGATCGACAAAGCTGCCGTCTCGAACTCCCCGTGCTCGAATAACACTTCCGAAATAATTTCATCATCCATATCCACGATCTTCACTTGCTGGCAGAACTGGTAGTGCATACATAATCCTCTCCTTTTACTCTTAGTTGTCGACTGGCCTGCGCACATCATTCGCGGCATTCTCCTATATTATCGGATGATCGGAGTCTCCTTTGCAGGACATTCCCTAACGCAAAAAGGGGCACATCGCTTCATGAGCGATATCCCCCTGCTGCATACGATATTCCGGCTGCATTTTTATTTTCCCGCTACCGATTCCCGCTTACAAACAGCTGCTTCTGATCGTTGACCTCGGCGTAGAAAATGTTCTTAATCGCCGAATAATGCTGCGATTGGAGCTGCTTGTCCAACCAGTCCTCATTCACTCCTGCGGCTTGAAGCTGGTCTTTCATCAGATAGCCGTCAATAATGACCGCATAAGAGAGCCCTTCTTGCCGAGGCGAGAGTTTAAGATCGTCCGGCGTCACCGGTCTTGCCGTCGACTTCGGCAGAATGGACAGATCTCCGCCTGCCTCCAGGATCGCATACTCCACATCCGACACCTGAAAATAGCCCTGGACCCGGAGCTGGGAGAGCAGCATATGCAGATTCATACTGTTCTTTCTCAGTTCTTTCTTGTCGATGACTCCTTTGGCAATGAGAATCGAAGGCGTGAAGTCCATCTTATAGAACCAGCGGTGCAGCGATAGCTTCGCTATTACCACTAGGCAAAGCCCCATAAAGATCATCCCAGCGGCCGTCTTGAACGAGTCCTTATTCACCAAAGGCTGCGCCGCTACGTTCGAGATCACGAACAGAATCGCCAAGTCATAGGGAGTCAGCTGGGCAATCGATTTTTTGCCGATAAAATTGGTTACGAGCCACGTTGCCATAAGCACGATAAAGCATCGTACGGCGTATATGAAAAATTCCATTCCCATCACAGCTTCCTATGGAGATTTCGGAGAAAGAGAAGTGATATTGTCGAATAACACCAAGGCTTCCTTCGTGCTGTACCGCACGGTTCGAAGATCCTTCTCCTCCGTTGCGGCCTTCAGCACATCCAGCGTAACGTTCATCAACGTAAAGCTTGTGTCGGCATATTTGATGGCGATAAGTGTATGGCCCTTTTTCCGAGTATGCAGTACGCTCTCGACTTCTTGCTGAGCCTCGCTCCAATTCCCTTGAACAGCATAAGATTCCACCTTGCGAAGGCGATCCTCGAAGTTGGGATTTCCGCTTTGAAAGAGACGATATTGCCAAGCGAATAGCCCGCACAACAGGAAGAGCAAGATAGCCGACAAAACGACGGTTAGACTTTTCTGTTTCAACATATACACCCTCCTCTGGTTATCATTGACTAGAAAGAGGCACCTCTATTCGTACGCCGAGGCCGGCGCTTTGTGATTCCCTGCGCCACTATGCTACAATACTGAGATTAATGTAATTACACATAAGCGAGGTCTTATCGACAGCTATGCTAATCATCGGAATTGCAGGCGGCACGGGATCGGGTAAAACAACGGTCGCACGCTCGGTCATCGAACATCACGGATCTGACAAGGTAACGTTTATTTCACAAGATAATTACTACAAAGACCATCCCCATCTTTCATTTGCTGAACGCGAGCTGCTGAACTACGATCATCCGCTCGTGTTCGAGAACGATCTGTTGGTCGAACATTTGAAACTGCTGAAAGAAGGGCAAACGGTCTACGCACCGATATACGATTTCACGACGCATGCCCGCTTCAAGGATAAAACCGAGAAGCTCATGCCTTACAACATCGTCATTATTGAAGGACTTCACGTGCTGTCTGACGAGAATCTGCGGGCAATGCTGGATATTAAGGTGTTCGTCGACACCGATCCGGACGTGCGGATTCTGCGCCGGGTGCTGCGCGACATCGAAGAGCGAGGGCGGTCGATTCAATCCGTCCATGATCAATACTTGCAGACCGTCAAGCCCATGCACGATGCCTTCATCGAACCTTCCAAGAAATACGCCGACATCATTATTCCCGAAGGCGGGCAGAACGAAGTGGGCATCCGGCTGTTATCCATATTGACGGAGAAATATCTTGGCGAAGAACGTACAGCGCAATAAAAAGAAGCCGTGGGGTGCAGCCCCACGGCTTTTTTTTATTGCGGTTATTTCGGCGTAACGGCCATCATGGGATAGAACTCCATCGTCATCAATCCCGCAATAACGGCAGGATCTTCGGCGATGAGTTGCGGGACTTGGTCTATGCTCTCGACCTCTATAATGGCGATTCCATGAGGATCGTTCGGTTTCAGAACCGGCCCGAACACGAGTGCAATCCCCTGATTCTGTTTCTCCGTCCAATAGGCGATATGTTGATGCATAACGTCCCGCTCTTCTCCAGTCATATCTTGATGAAAACTTGCTCTGGGAGGCGTTGACCATAACATGAAGTGCGTTTTCCCTGGATTTTGGCTTGCGGTGTTATCCGACATAACGAAAGACCTCCATTACCCTAATTTGTATTGGATATCATGACTCTCAATCCCTATCATTCCTCAAATCCCCTTTGAAATGCAAGCAGCGCAAGCAATCAAATCACCTCTAAATATAAAATCCCATATTTTTCAAAATAAGATGTACGCCTGTAATATCCAATCCGGTTCTTAATATAATTAGAGTGCCAGAACGGGAAGTCATCCTGTCTTAGGTATGGATCTCAAATGGAGGTGCCCATGAAATGGTTGAAAAGCAGGCGGTTCAGGTATTCGCTTTACTGAGTGCTATCGTCATGGTTCTAAGCTTCCTCGGTATGTTTGCTTATTTCTTCTTGAACAGCGATAACTCAAGGCCGATGGATATTGTCATGCTCGCGCTCAACTCTTGCTGGATCATTAGCCTGATCTCCATCTATACCGTCCAGGCCGGCAGACTTGGCTCATTCGGAATCTTGGGCTTTATCGTCACCGCGATTGGGCTTGGATGGTTCATGTCCTTTGGCTTCGCGCACCAATTCGCCGGACCGGTGCTGGAGGGTTTCCAAGCGAAAATTATGGATTACGAGAACATTCCTCAGCCGCTCTTGGATGGAGCTTATACGGCAATGACTATTGTCAGCTTAGGCTTCGTGCTGTATGGGCTCGCAATGATTGTCAGCAAAGTGGCACGGTGGCAAGGCATTATCTTCTTCATTAGCGGAATAACTCTGGCCATAGGGTATGATTTCCACATCCTTCCGCTTGCTCTGCTGTTCTCGTTCTTAATCCCGATCGCCGTATTTTTTATCAACCTCAGAACGCTGAAGGAACCTTCGTAACCTTCGTCGGGTGCAAACTTAACTAAAAAACCATTGGTCGTGTAAACTTATACGACCAATGGTTTCACATCCTCCGACAAACGCCTTTTATCTGAGAAGAGTCAGCGCCAACCGCATTTTATCTATGTATGCTGCTTCTCCGCCTGTACACATGAACGTTACATTTCCGCTCCCCAAGCCCGTATCGATGCCATAGCGAGTTAGCAATGCGGACAGCCTTCTAACCGTGCCCGCGTTGCCATTGACGATCTCAATATGGGGCGGCAAAATATCGCGGAGAATATCCGTATAAAACGGATAATGCGTGCAGCCCAATACAATAATGCCGTACCGGTCAAGATCATAGGGGGCAAGCTTAGCCAGGAAGTATTCACCCATGACTTTCCTATCGAATTGAAGAGATTCGCAGTACCCGACAAGCTCGGGCAACGGCAGTGAATCCACGATTCCGTCTTGATCCACGCGGGATACAAGCGCATAATATTTAGGCATCTGCAAGGTAAGAGGCGTAGCCAATACAAGAACTCTTTTGCCGGTCGCGCGGTTCATCTCTACGGCAGGTTTGACGGCAGGCTCCATGCCCACAATCGGGAAGGAGTACCGCTCCCTCAGCTCGTTGATCGCAATGCTTGTCGCCGTGTTGCATGCGATAACAAGCGCATCGATGCCCTGCTGAACCATCTTCTCCACAGCTTCAAAGACGAAGGACTGAACCTCTTCCTTCGATTTGGTGCCGTATGGGACGTGCGTAGTATCGGCCATATAGAGATAATCCTCAGCCGGGAGCAGCCTGAGCGCTTCCGCCAAGACCGTAAGCCCGCCAATGCCGGAGTCAAAAAAACCGAGTTTCATAGGGGATCAATTCCTATCGAATGATGTAGTCATATTAATACCTACAGCATATCGCGATTGAAGTCCCTAGGGCAAGAACAGACATGACGTCATCGATGACTTTCCGCTGTCTCCGGCAATAAAAAACCCATGAGTCGTATAAACTTATACGACCCATGGGTTCATGTCTCCAATAGCTGCAGGGGATTCATTGTATTGAATTAAAATTCTCCTTCTGCTGCCGTTGGATTCTTCATAACGGTAACGACTTCCCCGGTTTCGGCGTTTACAAATACCACGTAAATATCATTCCACTTGATATCGATTTCTTTACCTGCCTTTAAATCCCGCTTCGCTTTGATGAGTTCGGCATCGGTATAGGTGTATTGTTGATTTTCATAGGTTACAAAATAGTACTTTCCTTCCATGTCTACTCGCGTGCCCAAATCATAGGAAATTTTCAAGCCGCTTAATGAAACCTTGAATTTTTCTTCAATCGCTTTCCCCGCAATCTCAACCGCTTCCTTTTCGTTTACCGGCAAATCGTTGTTGATAATCCCCGGCTTTGAGCCTGGGCCTGCAATTTCGGTAGCCAAATCGGGTTGTTGATGTTTGCCGATAACCTTTACCTTTTGAACATCAGTATTCGTAGAAGCGTTTGCTGAAATAATGCCGTTTCCCGCAACCAGAATGGTTGCTACACCCAGAGTCATTGCTGCAGTGATAAATTTTTTATTCATTTCTTATTACCTCCAATAGTTTGTGGTGTTTCGTAGCTACAAACCAACTATAAGGGAGCCGCGTTATGAACTAATCTTCAAGTTGTAAGGGAGTTGTAAAATAAACGGACACCTTTGTATATTCATTTTCTTTGGAGTCGATTTGGATCGTTGCATGATGGAGCCGGGCAATCTCATTGCAGATGGATAAACCAAGCCCAATCCCACCCAGTTCTTTGGAACGGGAACGGTCCACGACATAGAACGCTTCCGTAATTTTCGCAATGTCCTTCTCCGGTATGCCTCTTCCATAATCCAACACCTCGAGCACAACGCCTTCACCGTGGGGATAACTTCTCAATTGAATCTCTCCCCCGAACGAGGAAGCTTTGATGCTGTTTTCGATTAAGTTAATGAACAAGGACTGCAATAGGTCCCGATCTCCATAGACTAGGTTGGCCGAGCACTCACATGTTACCGTTATCTGTTTTGCCTCGATATGATGCCGCTCTATGCGGACCACGTAGGAGAACAGATTTTCGATATCGATGGGCTCCATGGCAATCTTCTCACTCTTCAAGTACAGCAATTGCATCATTTTTCCCGAGAGAACATCGAGCCGCGCAATATGCTCATAGATATAACGGACCGCCATTTTTCTTTCTTCCTCATTATAATTGGCCTGATTCAAAAACTCGCTGTATCCTTTGATCGCCGTAATCGGTGTTTTTAGTTCATGCGTAAGGTTGTTGATGAATATCTCTTTGTCTTCGCTCGTCTTTTTGATTGTTTCAATATGATTGGAAACCGCATCGGCCATCCTGTTGAAATCCTGTGCCAATTCCCCGATTTCGTCGTTTCCTCCAACTTTCACTCGTTGCTCATACGCTCCTGCGGCAATCGCCTTTACGCCTTTGTTCAACCTGCGAATAGGCGAGGTTAATTGAAATAACAGAAAGATAAGCGCTGCCGACAAAACAATTGAAATCACAACGCTCAATTTCGTGAAATACTGCCGTAAAGTAACATGATATTCCTGCAAATAATCCGATTTTCTCGAAATAACCAATCTCAAGTCCTGCAGCTCCATTTTCCCGCCGACAAACAGCCACAGCTCGCCATTCATTTTTCTGTAAACGAATTGGTATGGATCTCCGTGCAGCTCTGCGCGCTTCCCTTCAAACTGATAGGCATTGGAGAAAATCAATTGATCCGCCCGGTACACCTCAAGAAGGATATCTTCTTTTTCGTGATTTGCCGCGAAACTAGTAATCAACGATTCATAGTTGGTATTTCCCGAACTCTCCGTATACACGCGAAGGATATAGCTTAATGATTTCTGGATGCTCCCGTATTCGCTCACGCCTCTTGAGATATCCAATTGTTCGTTTAGTTCATAGCTCTTCTTGAGAAGCGCGTAGGCTCCGAGGTCGAAGGCGATCAGAAAGACAATCAAGACGCCCAGATAGGTTTTCTGCCAAAATTTCACCTCTACACCTCTAGCCTGTAACCGTATTTATATACCGTCTTGATCCGGTCTTCCCAATTTAGTTTCTTTCTCAGCTTCTGAATATGCACGTCAACGGTTCTTGTTTCTCCATAGAAATCGAAGCCCCAGGTTTGCTCGATAATTTTTTCGCGGGATAGCGCGATGTTTTTATTTTGTACGAGAAGATCCAATAATTGAAATTCCTTGTTGGTGATTTCGACGATTTGTCCTTGAACGGTCACGGTATGCTTGTCCAAATCGACAACGGTGTCATCCAGCCTAAATTCGGTTGTAGCCTTCTGGTTCCTTCTCAAGATGACATGGATCCGAGCGATGAGCTCCACGGCTTCAAACGGCTTGACGATATAGTCTTCTGCTCCGATTTGCAAGCCATACACTTTATCGGTAACCGAGTTTCTTGCCGTTAAGAAGATAACCGGCACGCCCCGTTTCATAATATCCTGCATGATTTCAAAGCCGTCTCTGCCAGGCAGCATCACGTCCAGGATAATTAAATCGATACGCGTCTCATTTAAGGTTTGCAATACTTGATCTCCGCTATACAATTGGACATACTCATGACCGACCATCTTTAAATTGACGGCAATCAAATCGTTAATCGCCTTCTCATCATCTACAATCAGTATTTTCGCCATACGCCTACACCTCTACGCCATGATAGCAATTCTGATCTTAAAAGTTATCATAGAGTTGTAAAATTCTATTTCCCACAGCTTACCCCACGGAAGTTTATCTATTCGAAGAAGAGGAACTCCTGTAGCTGGTTTAAGCCATAAAAAAACAGAGCGACGGCATCCTTCTCGCCGTGCTCTGTATTGAATTTCGCATTATTGCACTATGTTATGGCTGGAGCAGCCAACGATGAGCCTTAGCAAACAGCGGTCCCCACGTAGATTCGTGGTGCGTTCCGCCCGGAATGTAGTCGAATTGAATTCGATCTTCCGCTACCCCTGCTGCAATCAGCGTCCGGCGGGCCAACGCGACGTGCTCATTGGCAATCCGATTAAAGTCCGGATTGTCGGTCTCCAATTCGCCGATGCTCAGATAGACGCGCAGCGCAGGAGAAATAACCGACTGCTGGATCAATTCGATAATTGCGCCGTTGTCATGCCACATGACGAACGATAGTCCGCCTACTCGGTCGAACTGAGCGGGATAGCGAATAGCGGTGTAGAGCGATATATAAGCTCCGAACGAACTGCCGCTAATCATCGTATGCTCCGCTTCGGGGAGGGTCCGGTAATGGCTGTCTATATGCGGCTTGAGCGTCTCCGCGAGGAATGCGGCGTAAGCTTCGCCTTTGCCTCCAAAGCCATATTCCGCGTTAATCGTGAAGTTATATTCATTGTTGCGCTGGTCGCCGCCATTATCGATCGCGACCACAATAGCCTCCATCTCCGGTTCATCAACCGCCAATTGCTCCAAGGTCTCATCGACGCCCCACTCGCTGCCCCATGACGTCGGTTGATTAAATACATTCTGACCATCATGCATATAAAGGACGGGATATCTGCGAGTGCCTTCGTTATAGCTTCTCGGCAAGTAGATCCACACTCTGCGCTCTGTCTGCAGCTGCGGAATCGGGAACGCTTCGATTACCCTCACATCACCGGTAATGGTAGGTATGGCGTCGTCCGTCAGCACTTCTCTCCACGGCAAAGCAATAGGATTCATCAGCGTTTCCCTTCAGCGTGAATAAGCTTTAGACTGCGCGCATGGTGGCGGCCGATCGGCACGACCAGCGGGGAGTCGGACACAGGGTCGCGAATGACCGTGCAGTCGAGGCCGAAGACATCTTGGATTAAACCGGCCGTAATAACCTCGGACGGCTTGCCTTCCGCTACCAGCTTGCCTTCGCGAAGAGCGAAGATATAGTCCGCATAGCGGGCGGACAAGTTAATATCGTGAAGCACCATGACGATCGTCGTGCCGTGCTTGCGGTTGAGATCGGTCAACAAATCCAAGATCTCGACCTGGTAGGTAATATCGAGGAAAGTCGTCGGCTCATCGAGGAACAGAATGTCCGTCTGCTGCGCCAGTGCCATCGCAATCCAGACACGCTGCCTCTGGCCACCGGACAGCTCATCGATATTCCGGTCGCCGAGATCTGCGATTTTCATAATGTCCATGGCTTCGGCGACGGCTTCGTAATCCTTCTTCGTCCATCCGCCTAGCCAGCTCTGGTGCGGGAACCGCCCTCGGCCGACCAAATCCGCGACGGTAATGCCTTCCGGCACGATCGGAGACTGCGGCAATATGCCGAGGATCCGGGCGAGCGGCTTAGGCGAGAATTCGCTGAGCGCCTTGCCGTCCAGCGTGATTTGGCCGGATTCCGGTTTAATCAGCTTCGCCATGGTTTTCAGCAGCGTGGACTTTCCGCATGCGTTGGCTCCGATAATGACGCTGATCTGATTGCTGGGAACGGCTAAGCTTACGCCATGGATAATCGTTTTGTTGTCATAACCCGCAACGGTTTGTTCAGCTTGGAACTGATGGCTGGGTTTCATGTTAGAAATCCCCCTTTCGGTTCATTCGGATAAGCAGGTAGATCAGATACGGCGCTCCGAGAATACCGGTGATGACGCCAACGGGAAACCGGGTCTCGAAAGCATACTGACCGATCAAATCAGCCCCTAGAACCAAGATAACGCCGACCAGACCGGCAGGAATAACGGTTGAGTAGCCGACGCCGACCAACCGTTTCGCGATCGGGCCTGCCAGAAAAGCTACGAATGCAATCGGACCTGTCGTTGCGGTCGCTATGGCAATCAAGCAGACGGAGCTTAAGATCAGCAGAATGCGGGTTTTGTCCGTATGAATGCCCAGGGATGAAGCCGATTGTTCACCGAGCTCGAGCAGGCTAAGGCGCTTGCCCAACAGCACGATGATCGGTGTGCATACCAATACCGTTATCGCTAGCGGCGGGAGCTCATCTAATTGGGAGCCGTTAAGACTGCCGCTCAGCCACCGGAATGCCGCGGGAATGTCGTATTCGGCACTAATTTTCAACAGGTAAGTAATGACGGAGCCGAACATGGCATCAAGACCGATACCGATCAGAACGAGCCGCCCGATCGAGAAGGTTTTTCTGCGCGATAACAAGTAGAGCAGCATCACCGAAGCTAAACCTGCAAGGAAAGCTGAAATGGAAACGACCGCTTCGCTCGTATGAAGGAAAATGATGCAAAAGACGGCTGCGACGCTGGAACTCGTGGTAATGCCCAGAACGTCCGGATTCGCAAGCGGATTCCGGAGCATCGTCTGGAACGTATTGCCCGCTAATCCGAAAGCGAAGCCTGCCAGCAGTCCCGCCAGCATGCGCGGCAACCGGATTGTCTCCATGGTGAAGGTCAAGCCTTTGACCTCTTCACCCAGCAGGACCCGTACGATGTCTTTTACCGGATAGATCGTATTGCCAAAATAGAGCATCGCGAAGCAAAGCAGGCAGGAAATGCCCCCGAGCACGGAAGTAATCAGTACATAGCGGCGGTGCCTTAGACGTCTGCCCGCCATAATGAGGTTAATCGTTGTCGTATTCATCATAAGGATCGCACTTTCGATCGAATCGCCAGCAGGATGAGGATCGGAGCACCGACGAATGCGGTGACCATGCCGACCTCCAGCTCCCCGGGGCTGCCGAGGACTCTGCCGACGACGTCGGAGATTGTCAAGATAATGGCGCCGGCCAAGGCCGACATCGGAATAAGATAACGCTGATCCGGTCCAATCAACAGACGGACTACGTGGGTCGCGAGCAGTCCAATGAAGCCGATAGGCCCAGCGAGCGCAGTGACGGTACCGCAAAGCAAGACGCCTGCTATCGATGCAATGAGACGTAAAACGCCTGTTCGTACACCCAGTCCGCTCGCTGCCTCGTCGCCAAGCGCCAACGCATTGAGAGCGGCAGCGGATGCAATCGCAATGAGGATACCCACGATGAAGAAGGGCAAGAACGTCGTGATATCATGCCAATTCGCCGAACCGACGCTTCCCATCTGCCAGTAACGAAACCGGTCCATGACTTCGGTACGCGGAATCATGATGGCGCTGATAAGCGAAGAAAGCGCGGCGCTTGTCGCCGCACCCGCTAACACGAGCTTGATAGGCGTAGGTCCGCCTCGCCCCATTGAACCGATACCGAACACGAACACCGCGGTAATCGCCGCTCCTGCACAAGCCAGCGCAATATATTGGTTAGCCGTGCTGATATGGAAGAACGCGATTCCGCTAACGACGAACAATGCCGCGCCGGTATTGACCCCGAGCACGCTCGGATCGGCAATCGGATTGCGTGTGACCGCCTGCATGAGAGAACCCGCGATGCCAAGCGCCCCGCCGCAGCAGAGACTGAACACGGTTCGGGCGACGCGCTGGTGCATGACGCTGGCGCCGAATGAATCGGCGCCCGGATTAAACAACCCGTCCATCATGTCCTTTATGCCGACGACCCGAGAGCCGAATGCCAGTGACGCCACGATGCATGCGACGAGCGCGACCAAGCCGATAAGCAAGACGATCGCGAAGTGCTTGGGCACTGACGACTTTAACGGCTTAGATACGGAGGAAACTAGATTAACCATTGACCTTCTTGGCAGCCGCATCGATCAGTTTCAAGTATTCGTCGAGCGTATAAGAAATCGACAGCGGATTCGGATTGCCTGCAGCAGCCAGAGGCGTGTTGTCTTTGATCAGCACGACGGAGCCTTTAGCGATTGCCGGAACTTTGCCAATCAACGGATCAGCTTGGAGTTTCTTCAACAGAGCTTCGTCCCCGTAAGTAACAATAAGGTCGGTATCGTTAAGTACATCCGCGTTCTCGGCGCTAAGCTCAAAATAGAAGCTGTCCTTGGACACTTTGCTAAGCACGGTGTCGGAGTATTTCATGCCGAGCTCAACTAAGAAGTCGCCGCGTGGATCTCCCGGTGCATAAATGGAAATTTTCGACATGTCGTCCGGAGAAATGAATGCGAATAGAGCATTCTTGCCTTGAATGTCCGGATAAGCGCTTGCTTTTTCTTTAATGACAGCTTCCGTATCTTTAATGAGCTGCTCGCCTTCCGCTTCCATGCCCATGCCCATCGAATCGAACTTGATCATCTCTTGCCAGCTCGTAACCCAAGGGCTCTTCTGATAAGCGACTACCGGAGCGATCTTGCTCAATGTTTCGTAATCTTCCTTCGTAAGACCGGAATAAGCGGCCAGAATGACGTCCGGCTTCGCGTCTGAAATGGCTTCGAAATCAAGACCATCTGTATCTTGGAAAATGTTAGGGGATGTTGCACCGAGCTCGTCGAGCTTCTTCTTCGTCCAAGGTAACAAACCGCTGCCATCCTGAACACCGTAGTTCGCCGCCGAGAATCCGACAGGTACGACGCCCAGAGCCAGAGCAACGTCTTGGTTCGCCCACGAGATTGTCGCGATACGTTCAGGTTTCTTCTCAAGTACCGTTTCGCCGAATGCATGCTTAATCGTGATCGGATATTGCTGCGTTGCTTCCTCGGAAGCAGTCTCATTAGAAGCCGGCGCATTAGCCGCGACGTTCGAGTTCGTTGTTGCGGAATTCGTGGAATTCGCCGCGTTACTGTTGGTGTTGGTGTTGGTGTTGCCGTTGCTGCCGCAGCCTGTTAGCGCGAGCATCAGCGTAAGTGAAGCGAGAAGAGTTGACACTACAAATTTGCGTTTGGACATCATTGGTATAACCCCATCCTATCATTTAGTGTAATGATAACGATTATCATTTTCAAATATTATAAAATGGTTCTGAAGACCTGTCAATGGACGTTCACAGAATGTTCTCAGCTTTCAACGGCTCCTCACACAAACAAAGACCAGAACCCCCGGCAGGGCGTTCTGGTCTTTGTCGCATCAGTTCTGTAAAGAAGTATGAATTTCGACGACGTTGCTGTCGTAGCCGCTGCCGTTCCATACGGAGTAGGACAGCTTATCTCCTGAAGGGCTCCACGAGGAACTCACGGCATTCTCGACGTCGACCGCGATACGGGTCGCTTCATTGGACAGCAGATCGTGGACGTACAAGCCTTTGACCGTCGCGCCGCTTACCTCTGCCCGCATGCCATACGCGATTAACCGCTGATCCGCCGACCAGGAGATTCCGCCAAGCTCCGCTCCTTCCGCGATTGTCTTCGCGTTCCCTCCGTCCAGATCACACAGCACAAGCTTCACTTTAGAGCCTTCGTATTGCTTCACCAGCAATTGCTTGCCGTCAGGGGAAGGAATGACACCGCCCACGGAACCGAGCCCCATATCCTTGGTCTCCTTAGTATTCAGATCGAGCACCTTCAGTGCTTCATTCGCATTGGAGTTGTAATAGATGCTGTCGCCCAGCTTGGCTACGATAATCAATGCGCCTTCATTTAATTCCTTAAGCGCCGCGATATCGCCATTCGTACTTGCCGTGTAAGCTCCGCCTGCATAAGAAGCTCCGATAATGCTGCCATCATCCGCCCACCCGGCGCTCACGGCTCCACCGATGGGATCACCGGCCAGGCCGAACGACTTCAACGTTTCCAGGTTCATCACATAATAAGCGGGATCGCCAAGCGTATACTCCTGGTAGATGAGATGTTTTTTGTCCGGAGACAAGCTGGCACCTCCCAAGAACGCGTTCTCCTGTTCTTTCAGCGGGACGAGCTCCCCTGTCTTCAGATTGAGTCGGTACAGGCTGCGCGGATAGGAATCCGCCAGCTCCTCCAGCTTCATTTTCGCTAATGAATCGTTCTCCTTGGATACGATGACCGTATCCTCGTCCAGCCAGCCGAATATCTCCGTCTTCTCGTACATCTTATAGTCACCGACCGTAATGGCCGGTTCGGCTGTCTGTGTCTCGCTTCCTTTATCAATGACGGTGATGGTTTTCCCCGGTTCATGAATGACCTGACGGTTCCCTCCGTTATTCTCGCTGCAAGCGGTGAGGGCAAGCAGCAGTGCGGGTACGCATGCCATAATGGCTATTTTGTTTTTGTTCAATGCGATCGCCTCCTTCAATGCTTACTCTACCAACCGAATATTGCGAAAGAACAACGAGTTATTTCCAAGTTGTAAACAATCTTATCGAGTTTGACAAGGGAACGTTACTCGGAACGTCGTGCCGCTGCCATCCGACTTCACGATGGAGATGCTGCCTCCCTGCGTCTCCGCATACCTTTTCGCCAGTGACAGCCCCAATCCGGCGCCGCCATATTCCCTCGATCTGTTTTTATCCACCGTGTAAAATGCTTCGAAAATGTGATCCGTAACCTCTTCAGGGATCCCAATTCCCGTGTCGGATATGTCGATGACAACCTCATTGCCTTTGACGAAGTTGCTTACGTGTATGAGACCGTCTGTCCGGTTGTATTTAATGGCGTTGTCCAGCAGGTTCGCCAGGATGATATTCATATAATCCTTATCCGCTTCCATGTAGGCTTCGCGCAAATCGGTCTCAAGCGTGAGGCCGAACTTCTCCATTTTCCCCTTTAGAAAGCTCAGCGCCGACTCAATCGTCCCCCGCACCTCAAGCCTTTCCTTGTTATATTCAAAATCGTATTTCTCCATCGCGGACAACTGCAGCACCTTCTCCACCATTTCGTAGAGCCTTTGCGTCTCTCCGGCAATATGGGTTTTGGCCGTGGCCAGCAGCTCTTCGTCGTCCGGATACATGTCGAGAAGATCGAGGTAGGCTTTAACGGAAGTCAGCGGCGTCTTGAACTCATGCGTGACATTGCCGATGAACTCCTTCTGCTGCCGATCCAGCTCCGATAGCTTGCGAACCGCAAGCGCCAGCTTCTCCCGCTCCTCGTCTTTATCCCGCATCGTGTCCCTGAGACGTTCGCTCATGGCGGCAATACCCGCACTGAGTTCCCCGAGCTCGTCCCTGCGTTTCATTGTCGGCACCGTAAACTGTCCTTCTCGGATACGGCTTACCGAATCGTTCAGCCTAATGATGCTGCGAGCGAAGGAATTAAAAAATAAGTATGCTAACAGGAAACTGAGCACAAACACGCCCGCTCCGATATAGATAAACAATCGCTTGATTTCGTTGTAGAACGCTTGATGGTCATGGAGGGAATAATAAAACTGGACGACGCCTACCTGCTCGCCGCCCGCGCGCAGCGGAGTTAAATAATACATGGACTCGCCTTCCACCAAATAAGCGGTCTTGTTCTTAAGCGCATACGTCAGCGTTTGCTTGATACTGGGAGAGGGAGGAGCGGCGATTCTACCGACGACGGCGCCGCCCCCATCGTACAGGACGACGGGCTGCCCGCTAATCAGCTCCAGTTGCTCGCCGAACGCCGCGCCCTTGGTTTTCAGGAAAGTCTGGGGAACTTTATTGGACTGCTCCATGATGGATTGGATGAAATAGACGTTTGCCGTGTCGGCTTGCTGAGAGAGGAGTCCCTCTACCTGCACGCGCTGATTCCGCTCAATTCCCTGTAGAACCAGCACGCTGAGCACAATTACGGTAAGCAGCAAAATAGCGGCGAGGAACAGGCTGAACTTCAGCTTGATGCTAATTCTCATCGTGTCCTCCGGACGCCCTATACCCGATGCCATGCACGGTTTGGATGATGTCGCCGAAGTCAGGTCCCAGCTTCTTGCGCAGCCGCTGCACATGAATGTCGACCGTACGCGTTCCTCCGAAATAATCCATCCCCCACACCAGGGTGAGCAATTGCTCCCTCTCGTACACCCTGTCGGGATTGGCTGCCAGCAGCGCCAACAGATCGAATTCCTTAGGCGTCAGCTCCAGCTTGCGTTCTCCCGCCATTACCGTTCTTCTCGCGACGTGCACCTTCACTCCGCCCAGTTGAACCTCTTTGGGCTTTTGCTCGCCGGCCGCCTGTATACGTCTGAGCAGGGACTTGAGCCGCGCAAGCAGCTCCCGCATGTCAAAAGGTTTCGTCATATAGTCGTCGGCTCCAAGCTCCAGCCCGAGTACCTTATTCACGATGTCCTCCTTGGCCGTCAGCATGATGACGCCAATTCCACCTTTGTCCTGCAGCTTCTTCAGCACGTCGTAGCCGTCCATGCCGGGTAGCATCACATCCAGAATGATGGCGTCGGGACGAGTCTCTCCAAGCCGTTTCGCGGCAATATCTCCGCGATCGATGACCTCTACCTCGTATCCTTCGCGCTTCAGGGCATAGGAAATTGCATCCGCGATCGCTCTCTCGTCTTCGATGACCATTATCTTTGCTTGCATGGCATTCGCACCTGCCCCGTGTCGTTATCTTGTGCTTCCATTATAATGGCTTTGCGGCTGGAACGAAAATCCAACCTTGCTGAAACATGACGTTGCGTGTTGGTTTGGGCGATTCAATATGCTAACATGTGCAATAACCAATCATCCGCGTTCGCCGAAGAAGGTGAGAACATGTCGATTCGCATTAGAATGCTGTTATCTTTTTCAAGCATGCTTGTCATTAGTCTGTTGTTTATTCTGCTCACGGCCAGCCTCTATACGATCGCGGCCACGGGAGATTTGCAAAGCTTCCGCGATATATACAAAGCACACTATCGGATTAATCCGCTTACGGAGCAGGGAGAAGCGATTTTCCAAGAGCTGAAATTCGTTGCGAAGAACGATCCGGACAGCTTTCGGGACATGCCGCTTTTGCGTGAGTACGATTTCAAGCTTCGCGCGGAGAAAACAGGACTATACGTGAGGCGCGAGAGCAGTCAGCTATTCGAGTCTTTTACGTTCAACCAGCCGAACTTGGACCAGGCATTGCCGCCGTATGATCTCGACAACACCCAAATTCGCGGAACGTTCAACATTAATGAGCGCTTCTACGCTTATGCGAAGTTTGACTTCCGTTATGCGGACGGATCCAAAGGAAGCGTGTTCGTCATTCGGGAGCGCAGTCCTTTCGCGGATCTTACTCGTAGGCTGCTGCCCGTTCTGTCCATTCTGCTGGTCTGTGTGCTCGTCATCGCGAACGTATTGCTGTATCGCTGGATTACGCGCAGCGTCATCCGGCCGCTTCATCGGCTTAGAGGCTCCGCCGAACAGATCGAAGGAGGCAATTTGCAATTCGAGCTCGATCCGCCGTCGAAGGATGAAGTAGGCCGGCTCCAACAAGCGTTCGAGAACATGCGCGTGCAGCTGCAGCAATCGAATCGGCTTCGCTTACAGGACGAAGAGAACCGTAAAGAGTTGATTTCGAACATTTCCCATGATTTGCGGACTCCGTTAACCGATATCCGGGGCTATATCGAAGGCATTCGGGATGGCGTCGCCAATACGCCCGAGAAGATGAACGCTTATGTGAACATTATTCATGCGAAAGCGGAAAACATGGACCGGCTCGTGGAAGAGCTGTTCCTCTATTCCAAGCTGGATTTCAAACAAGTACCGTTTCATCTCGTAGAAATGAATATCGTCGAATTCATGGAGGACAGTATTGAGGAACTGCGGTATGACCTGGAGGATAAAGGGGTCACATTGGCATGGCACAACGGGGCGGTATCGCCTGTCATGGTCGAAGCGGACTTGGAAAAGTTAAAGCGAACCGTCATGAATATTATGGACAATGCGCTGAAGTATATGAACAAAGAGCACAAATACATGAGCATTTCCCTACAGGCGGATCCCGAGTGGGCGACCGTGTCCTTCGAGGATAATGGACAAGGCATTGCCGAAGAAGCGCTGCCTCACATCTTCGAACGGTTCTATCGGGCGGAGTTATCGCGTAACTCGATGACGGGCGGCAGCGGACTCGGACTTGCCATCGCACGTCAAATCGTCGAAGGGCACGGCGGAGAAATTCGGGCAGAGAGCAAGCCCGGCGAGGGAACGACCATTATCGTCAAACTAAGAAGAATATCGACGGAGGGAGGGGGCTTAGGCGATGGCACGAATTCTGATCATTGAGGATGAGACGACGATTGCCCAGCTGGAACGCGATTATTTCGAGCTGAACGGCTTTGATGTCGATCTGTGCCATGACGGAGAAGAAGGATTAAACAAGGCACTCGGCACGGACTACCATCTCGTCATTGTCGATTTAATGCTGCCACGGCTCAATGGATACGAGGTATGCCGCCGAATACGCGAAGCGAAAGAAGTGCCTATTCTCGTCGTGTCCGCCAAAACGGAAGAAATCGATAAAATTCGCTCTTTTAATTTAGGCGTGGACGATTATATCACGAAGCCATTCAGTCCGAGCGAGCTGGTCGCACGCGCAAAAGCACATATGACGCGATATGAGAGACTGCTGAGCAAAAATAAACTGGGGGATCCCGAAGAAATCGATATCCGCGGGCTTCATATCGACAAAGCCTCTCGCAGGGTATATATCAGAGGCGTGGAAGTCGCGATTACGACGAAGGAATTCGATCTGCTTGTATTTCTGGCCAGCCATCCGAACCGGGTATTCGGCAAAACGGAGCTGTTCGAGCGAATCTGGGGCATGGACGCCAGCGGCGACATCGCGACGGTAACCGTTCATATCCGCAAATTGCGAGGCAAGCTTGAAGCGGATCCCTCCAATCCTCAATATATCGAGACTGTGTGGGGCGCGGGATACCGATTTACGGTATAGCGAAGCAGTAAGGCTCGCATTTTCGCAAAAGATTAGATTCTGTTTAGATTTTGTTAATAACTTTAACCCAGAAAGTTTCATTCTGTCTTCTATGCTAGAGGTACGTTAAAGCAACGACCCTAGAGGAGGAACGATGAATGAAACCAATAATGAAGAAAGTGTTTACGCTGCTGGCTGCGACTGCCATAGGAGCGACGACTGTACCGCATACGGCTTTGCTTGCGCAAGCTGCTTCCAGCCCGGAGAAAGTCGCCGCTGCGTTATCGCAATTGACGAACCAAGAGATTCAAGCCGCGATCGCGGAGTTGAATAAGCTTGGCATCATGAATGGCGATGCCAACGGCGAGATGGGTACAAATCGTCCGCTTACCCGAGCGGAACTGGCGACATTGCTCGTTCGTGAATTCGGCTTGGATGACCAATCGGCACTTCCGGCAACGATCGCGGATGCCAGCCCCAACGCTTGGTTCTACGCCGATGCGGCCGAAGTCGTAGGCTTGGGTATCATGCAAACCGACAACGGCGCCTTTCACCCGAAAGGAACCGTGTCGGGCGAAGAATTGGCTCAAACCGTGTCCAAAGCGTTAAAGCGCGATATCAAATCGGTTCAACATTGGATGAGCTCCGTCGCTTCCCCCGGCAACGCAATGCTGCGCGGCGAAACGGCGTATGTGCTTCAAATGGCGCATAAAGCGTTGCCTTCCGAGCATGCGAAGCCGACAAGCATCAGATCGCTCAATGCAATTACGTTGATCGTCACGTTCGATAAGCCGTTGACGACAGCCAATGAAGCTTTTGATATAGCCAAAACCGATTTCGTCTTTACCCATGGATTAACGCTTACGAATATGCCTCGATTGAAAACGGGCTCCGTCGCCACTTATATCGTACCGACCTCCGTTCAACAAACCGGTGCGACATACGATCTTGCATACAAAGGACAAGCTGCAGGCTCGTTCGTCGGCCAAGGCACGAAAATCGACATGACGGAGGCGCGCCAGGTGACGAACGATACGTTCGAAATCGAAGCCTTGAAGGCGAACGGGATCATGGATTACGGCTACATTATCTCCGCCTACAGCGGCGGTCGCGGCGCGAACGCATTCGTATTGGACGATCATGAACAAGCCGGCGGCAAGACGTACCAGATCATTTCGTCCATGCAAGCCAGACAAGTGACGGTTACTCCGGAAGGCGGCGCGCCAATAGTGGCCAAATACGTGCCTTTCACGCAGTCGACCGACGGCAAGCAAGAACCTAAATTCCGTTTACCTGAAGGCCAAGTCCTGACTCCCGGTCTCACCTATACGGTCACTTCCGATTGGGCTAACCTTGCGCACGCGACATTCGTCGCGAAGACGGTCGAACCATTGGAATTGGCAAGCGCGACGGCGGTCAGCGAGACTTCGATCGAGGTGACGTTGGCGCAAGATCCGCAGGACGAGTTGTTCTCGGGCCGCAGCGTCGTCCTGACGGCTCCTAACGGAGATCAAACCGTTGCGACCTACAAGTATTCCAGCCGTAAAGGCGCCGTCGGCGTGTTCGATTTGGCGAACGGCGCAAAGTTAACCAAAGCGACGACGTACACCGTCAAGCCGATCGGCGACTGGTCGAAGGCCACGGGCGTCGTATCCCTAATGCCGCAATAATCTCAGCGAAAATAAGCACATCGCCACATGAGCGATGTGCTTTTATTTTGCTTATAGTTTGGCAAATATCCGTTCCAGTTGACCGTGTGCGATCTTCTCCAACTCCTTAACTTCTGTCAACAGATTGATCGCATCCTTCCTTCTAAATGGATCGGCAATCGGCTCACGCGGTTGCATCCATGGAAATAAGTCGTTCAACCGCCGATATGCAGCGCTGATCGCTGCATACGTTGCCGCGGCTTCTCCCAACTCCGCCTGCAGTTCGGGGATCGCCAATTGCATCTCTTGCAGGAACTGCGCAGCATGATGCCGACTCTCCTGCCAAACGTCTACGAAGTAACCCATGTAGAAACCGTGAATTGATGCCGTCCTCACTGAATCAATCCAGACGTCATATGCATCCGTTCCGGTAAAGAATGTCCCTTTGCCCCATGTATACTTCTTTTGGCTGTTAAATTGCAGAGCGAAATCTAGTGCTTCCCTAAAAGCTTTTCTCGTACCCTTTTCCTCATTGGTTCTGGAAGCCCAGTGATAAGACAGAAAAGCACCGTCCGTATGCATGCCCAAATATAAATCTGTGCTCGGTTTGAGCGGCCTATGTCGGCACTCCCTGCAAGGACAGTAGTTTCTCCCCAGCATCGTCCATGGAATTTCATCTTCGTGGCCTTCATGTCCGTCGCCAGCATGCCACGAATATTTATAATACCCCGTTTCTCCGTAAGCATAGATAATCGACGTTTCATTGCCAAGATCGAGTTCTTTCGCGAAAGCCGGTTGCCCGTTGTCGAGAGCATCTCGGATACGATTCCACGCTTCGACTTGCAACGCAGGCAGTTCATCCCCTGTTACGATTCGGCTTACACCGTCAATACGGACGCCTAAGTTGCTCGCCAGTTGAAAACAAGTTTCTTCCGGCAGCCCTACATTTGGATTAGACATCCCGCTGTCGACGACCATCAAGAAAGCATGGGCCGTTAACCCGAACACGGAGGAAGCGGAAGTTTCAATGTCATAATAAGCCAAGCTGGATTGAATCGCTCCGATATGGGAAGCATGTGAACCTGTAAAGTGATAGTTATCCAGCGTTTTGAGTCTCCTGTTTTTCTTATCTTCTTGTATACTTAATGCTGTCATCTCGCTTGATTTGGCCGCTTGTTCCATAACGTCTCGCCTGCTTTCACCGTTTCTAATTTATCGATTAAAGATGCCAGCAACCCAACGCACTCCGTATCCAACTGCCTGGCTTGATTCAACAATTCAGTCTCTTTGCCCTGCGATCCGGGCAAGTGCAAATCTGTCAATAATGTCGACAGTTCCCCGTAAAGGCCGGCCGCTTCGACAGCCTGCTCTCGGATCGATGCGAATACCGCATACTTCTCGGATAAGCCAAACAAATAACGAGACGCATAGTCTCTGGCATTCGCGAACAGCTTGGCACAATAGGCGGAACCAAGCGGATCAACGGAACCGCATCGAATAGCTTCCGCCCAATAATCATAAGCTTGTAATCCTGCTGCAAAACCTAGGAATGTCTTCTCCGTTCGCGCATGCCGGACGGCCATTCGAAGTGATCGAATGACGGCGACATGTGGATCGATTGCATCTATGCCTAGACCAATGCTTAACACGAACAGCCCTTCGCTATCCCCTCGTCCGAGCCGTTCGAAACGGGTGACCCGTTTCCCGATACCGTCATCCGCATAGAGCAGTTGCTCCCGATCATCATAGCCGTAAACAAGGCCAAACTCGGCGGAATTCAATCCCCATACGACGGACGGACGCCCTTCGGAAATCGCGCCTCGAATTTGATTGATGCCCTTGCTGAGCATAAAAGGCGACGGAGCCGCCCCTCCATCCCCGGATATTTCGCAAGACAACCCTAAGTTAGCCAAACCCTCCCGAAACACCGGTTCCCAGTAATACATGTATGGCCCTGAGGAGTCTATGCTTCCCGTTTCAATCGTTATGCGGAACGCTTGGCTCGTCAGCCCCATCGATTCCGTCATTGAATATTTGGTCCTGGCGCCTGCGGGCATTGCCGAGTACAGAGAGCAAACGAAGGAATTGTGGCACGACCTCCAAGCCGCCCTCAACGATTTGCTTGAAATGGACAAAATCATTTGCTCCCCGGCACGATGGTCACGGTGCTCTCGAATGTACTCCCTGATCTCATGCTCGGCCCTCTCCTCTTTCATTTTCATCCGTGAACGTGACATTAACTGATAGACGTTGTCCATCGTCATCCCGTACTTCTCCGCAATCTCCGCCGGCAACAGCTGATGGAGGACGAAGGCATCGACCACCTTCTTTTCTTGAGAGGATAATTTCGCTCCTAACCGATGAATCATTGCTTCTCCGTTGTCGCCTCTAAAGATGGCGTTTTCCGGATTCATGTTCGAATCGATTCCATCTGTAGTGTCATCCGTCAATTGTTCCGATCTTAAAGCACGGGATCTCAGCGCCATAAGCGCTTCATTGCGAACGATTCGGCGATACCAAGGTTCGAACCGTTCCGCCTGCTGCAGTTTGCCTAGGTTCGCGTAGACCCGACTTATCGCTTCTTGGACAACATCATCTGCCGCATGGCTATCGCCGCAAATCCCTAATGCCCATCGATACGCGCTGCCGCGGTGACGATGCATCAATTGTCCGAACGCTTCGTCGCTCCCTGCTAAACTCCGGGCTATCAACTCGCCATCCGTAAAATCCATTTCAGCCGGCATTTAACCCTCTCCCGTTATCGGAAACTATATATGTGATGCATTCCGTTTGGAAAATCTGACTGTTTTTCTGCGTATATGATAAAAAAATTCGCGAGAAGGTCCTTTCTCTCCTGCATCCTGCGAGCAAAGCGAAAAGGCTCGCAATGCTTCCGCCTCAATTTAAGATAAGGTATAATTTTCTAATATTATGCGAAATGGGGTTAGCGCTTTGAGAGTCAAGTTGGAGGGCATTACGATTTTGGCCGATGATGTCGCATCGTTGGCAAGCTTCTATAAGAATGTGATCGGATTTCAAGCGGCTGTCGAAGAGGAACATTACGTGGCGCTGGTGAACGACGGCGTTCGACTTGCATTCTGCTCGAGGTCTTTAATGGCGGAGAACACGAATAACCATCCATCTTTCCTCAACCATCGCCAAGGCCAAGCTTTCGAGCTCAATTTCGAGTGCGATTCTCCCGAGGACGTGCATGAGCTGTTCGAGCAATACGTCGCGAAAGGCGCCGTGGCGATTACCGAACCGACACCCCAGCCTTGGGGACACACAGCCTGCTTCTTCGCCGATCCCGAAGGCAATATTCATTCGCTTTTCGCGGTTAATCCGGCTTAATGGGTGATGTGTTCAATGAAAAAAACTCAAGGCCGCCACATGACACCCTTGAGTTTTTTGCTAAACCTATTTAAACAAATCAGGGTAGATCTCTTTGGCCAATTTCTCCATACCATCAATCGTATTGTAGCTATAGCCGAACAAATAGTTATAATCTACAATATAAATTTGTTTATTCTTAATGGCTTTCATGCTCGATAATTTCGGGTTGGCGTAGATATCTTCTCTTACTTTATTGAGATCCGTCTCATCCCATTTAGGCAAGATCAAGATGTCCGGATCTGTAGCAATCAGCGTTTCGACGCTGACGTCTCCTTTTTCATTCACGAATACATTATCTAACTTGATCATGCTAAAAGCATTGTTAAAGAAGGATTCGTTACTTGCCGGATACACATACAGCTCTTTAGGATCGTTCGTGTGCAAATAAGCGAACGTTTTGTGGTCTTGAATGCCTTCCAACTTGGCATTAATAGCAGCCTGCTTATCTTTCAGTTCTTGAATGAACTGATCCGCTTTATCCTTCACATTGAAGACTTTCCCGACGTTTGCGATATCCTTATAGATAGAATCGTAAGTACCGGCTGTAATCGATGACTCAAGCACATAAGTATTGATCTTCATATCATTGAGTACATTAACCGTACCTGTTCCCCAGTCCTGATTCGCGAACAAGCCGCCTCGACCGAATACAAAATCCGGATTTGTGCCCAGGGTTACTTCTTTACCGACATAATCTTTGCTTAAGATGTTCAATTTCGAGTATTCCGTCTCTACCGATGCGTCGGGTACTCCGAAGTTAGCCCCCACCCCCACGATCTTGTCACCCAATCCTAAATGGAGCAACAGTTCCGCCGCAGGACGCGTATTGGCCATAATTCTTTCGGGCGCTTTAGCGAATACTTGATCCTTCTTCGTCCAAGTTACTCCTTCATCTTCGCTGGAATAGTTTTGAATCGTCAGCGGATATTGCGTTTGCGTCTCGGCGGTTTCCGAAGGCTCGGAACTGCCATTGGCATCGGCACTAACATTGGAATTTGAATTGGAATTTGAGCTGCCGCAACCGGTTAGTACCAGCGCTATTGTCAAAGTAATACCGAGTAATAATGTCTTTTTCATCATGTTCTCCTTATAAGCCATAAGCAAATCCGATTCCGTTGGTAACTGGATTTGTGTAGGTTTGGCATTTGATTTGGTAGAGTGCTTCAATGGTGGCTGATGTCAAAACTTCTCGAGGCGTGCCGTGCGCATACACTTCCCCGTCTTTCATCGCGTACACGTAGTCACAGTAATGGGCTGCCATCTCCAGATCATGGAGCGCTGCCAAGACGCCGATGTCCAACTGCTTAACGATCGATAAAATTTCGATTTGGTAACGGATATCCAGATGGTTGGTCGGCTCATCCAGAATCATAAAATTCGGCTGTTGCGCAATCGTTCTAGCCAGAATAACCCTTTGCTTCTCCCCGCCGGATAACGATAAATAGCCGCGATGCTTATATTCCAGTAAATTCGTTCTCGCCAACGCCTTCTCCACAATGGCATAATCCTTCTGATTATCGGACTCCAGCATTTTTTTGTGCGGCGTTCTGCCCAGCATCACCATTTGCTGCACCGTCAGATTAAAGCTGATTTCATTAAATTGACCTACAACGCCCAAGCTTTGCGACACTTTTTTTTCTGAGCTTTTCAGCACATCGATGTCGTCAAGAAACACTGCTCCTTTCTGGGGAGCAAGACTTTTATAGATGCTTTTCAGCAAAGTCGATTTCCCGCAGCCATTCGGTCCAATAAGCCCCACAAATTGCTTGTTTTTCACTTGGACCGAGACATCTCTTACAATCTCTTTTTTGCCGACACGCACTCCTATCCCGGTGGCAACCAGTTCCATATCCTACCCCCCAAAATTGTAGCCTCTCTTGACGATCATATAGATAAACAGCGGAGATCCGATAACGGAGGTAATAATGCCGATCGGCAGTTCAACGTTGTGAATGAGCGTTCTGGACACAATGTCCGCCCATATCATGAACAGCCCGCCCAGCAGCAACGTCCCGGGCATCAATCTCTTATGATCGGTGCCCAATATCCCTCTCGTAATATGCGGGATCACCAAGCCGACAAATCCGATCATTCCCGAATAGGCAACCATGGTGCCTGTAACTAGTGCGATGAGAATCATGTAGAACTTACGGTATGCGCTTAAATTAATGCCTAATGTCACTGCCGATTCGTCGCCCAGCAACATCGTATTCAATATGCGATGCTGGAAAAGAAACAGCGCCGCTCCAAGCAAAACCACGACAGCCATAATCGGCACTCTATCCCAGCTTGAGGAGGCGAGACTGCCCATTGACCAGAAAGTAATCGTCTTGATCCCTTCCGCATTGTTGGCGAAATAAATAATTAAACTGGCGAATGAACTGCATAACGCGCCGATGACGACACCGGATAAGACAAGCTTCACGGATGTCGCCCTGCCTCCAATGCTTGATAATAGCAACACAGCAATCGAGGTTATGATCGCGCCTGCAAAAGCACCGAATGCGACGCCCATCTGCCCAAAGAAAGCACCGCTGCCAAAGCCTACTAATATGGCGAAGGTTGCGCCAAGCGATGCGCCGGAAGAAATCCCGAGGATGTAGGGATCCGCTAACGGATTTTGCACCACTGCCTGCATAACCGTTCCGCATAGCGATAGCCCTATGCCGATCAGCAGCGCATAGATCACCCGGGGCATCCTCACCTGCAGAATAATGTTTGTGAAGGATTCGTTGTCGACCTTATCGAGCGACCCGAACATGCCATTGGTCAATGAATGCAGCACGATCTCTTTGGACTGCAAGAAGGGAATGTGCACTTGTCCAATGGACACCGAATACACGATGGAAAACACAATCAGTACGAACAGAAGGACAATGAACAAATAGTAGCGCTTGCCTATGGCGAGATTGCTTAGGTCGTCTTTACTCAAAATTTCACTCTCTTCCCCGCATCATTTGTATGATAATGATTCTCATTATCACGTAGTATAAAGCGGGATACATGAAAATGCAACAAAATAATTATTCAGTGGAGAGGGTTGTAAGCTTTAATCCTTCGCATACGGGGTAAAAAGAAAGCAATATAGCTAGTGAGACTAGGAGGGAACGCGCTTGGGTTTCATTCTCGTCTATTTCGTCATCGTCCTTGCCGTCGTTGAAATTTCCGCCATCCTAATGCGCGCCACGGGGTTAAATCGCGACATTGCCCGTTTTCAGGTCATATCTTTGCTGACAAGTACGGGCTACACGACCAAAGAATCCGAGCTAATCAGCAATCACCCCATACGTCGCCGAATCGGCATGTTCCTAATTCTGTTCGGAGTCGTCTCGTTCGCCGTCGTCGTATCCGCTATTGCAAGCATTATCGCGCCTAAGTTTCACCTTGTGAAAATGGGCTTCTTTGCAGCATTGCTGCTTCTCCTGCTTCTCATCTTGCGCACTCCGATAACGTATCGTTACTTAGCCTCTAAGCTAAGCGATTCGATGGAGGTGCAGCACGAGCTGCATGATTTTCCGATCAAAGACGTGCTATTTCGCGATTCCCTCGATGTCTTCACCGAGGTCGTCATTTGCGCCAACTCCCCTTACGTCGGATCGATCGCGCGCGCAATCATTCAGCCGAACGCCGATTTGAACCTGTTGTATATCCGAAGAGGCGCAGATATGCTCCGCAAGAGCAGGTACGACACGCCGCTTAAAGCCGGGGATGCGCTATGCTTCTATGGAAGAGAAGACGAGTTGAAGGATCTGTTCTCCCGCGAGCTTGCCGCTGCGCAAGAAAGCGAAGTTTATGTATAAACCTGTCCCCGCCCACAATAAGACGATTGTTGACTCCGTGTTGACTTCAAGCCATAAAAAATACACCGCCAGAGCCTTTGGGCAACTTTGCGGTGTATTCGTCAATAAAGAACTGCTATTCGTCTTTTTGGTTCTCTTCGTCTCCCGTAGCAATCGGATTCCCCTCATACGTAATCCAGTCACTCCAGCTGAAGAATAAACTTGTGATACGATTCTCAGCGCTAGCTGACGGTATAAAAGGCTGTTCTCGTCAAATAGACCGAAGTACTCCTCAATCAGAATGCACTCGGCCTTGTGTTTGTATTTGTTGAGTTTATTATACAAGTTAAATTTATACTCATGTGAATAAAGCAGGAACTTCCACATTTTTGTCGAACCGTATACGTTAATACTTTATACCTATATTTATACTGGAAGGATGTAATTTTGGATGAATTGTTTCATTCATGAAGATCAGCAAGCAATAGGAACTTGTACCTACTGCGGTAAGTTTCATTGTAAGGAATGCATGGTGGACATCAAAGGAAAGTTTTTCTGTAGAGAACACGTAAATAATGCATTTGATGAAGCAAAGCAGCAGGTAGCCGCAACTCAGACTCCGAATATAGTCATCAATAACGCAAATAATAATACAAATACTAACGTAAATACTGTTGGTGGATTGAATTATCCATATAGAAGTAAAATGGTTACATTGTTGATTTGGATTCAAAATAACCGAGACAGATACCCAACGATATCTGCCTCGGTTATTTGCTATTGGAAATTTTAGCGAGATCCTTACCCGTTGTCAGTCTGTGTAGTGAGGGGTTTACCGGCCCTTTGAGAGCAAAGAGCGGTAAAACCACAGGTAGGGAGGTATGGCAATTGACAATGAAGAAAGATTCCTTAAATGAGATCACTGAAAAGCAATCACAATGGCAAAAAGATTTGGCATCACCTATTCCATCTTGACTTCAGCATATACAAAAATAGAGTAGTGGCACCTCACCGCGCTCGATTTCGATTCTCTCATACTACTTCTCATTCCCCACAGCCACGGTATCCCTCCCGAAAGAGATGCCTATAGTTTGCCTGCTCATTTCGCAACAGAATAAACGGACGTTGATTTCGCGTTGAATCGCATCAATGTTAGGTTAAGTTGTTGACTCACGTATATGTGGGAATCGCAACACTACTACAGTGGACTTCCCTGGCCCTAGTGTATCTGTTCAACGTATTGCGAGGAATAAAACGCACGCTCGATTTGACTTGTCGTGTAAGCACCTTCTTAGAACAAGTGCTGACTCCCTGTTGACTTCGGATATAAAAAACACATCGCCGGGGCACTTGGGCCGCATGGCGATGTATTCATTGAGCAATTACTGCTTCCTATCGTTCCGTTCCTCTTCGTCCCCAACCGCTACCACATTCTCCCTATAACTAATCCAATCACTCCAGCTGTCGGATTTCCTTCGGAAGTCATTCAGAGAGTACATCGAGACACATCAGAAGTACCTATCTGAAACTTGATCTGCCGATACATCAGGCACAATTTGCCGATCAGCGGTGAACATCAAACCTTAGCCTTATGGTTCGTTTTCTAGAAAGTCAGAATTTCTTATTGTAGGATTGTCTCAAATCTATTAACAATAGATGGTTCTCGCTCAATGTTGAGATTCTCCATAAGAAACTCATACTCTAATTCAAAAGAAGTCGTTTGTAAGTACTTATAGAAATCATTTTTAACTTTTGTTAGTTCGAACTCACCCTTCTTATATTGAACCTGGATTAACCTGCGATTAAGTTCGTCATTCAATATATCTTTAAGTACCTTATTTTTTTCTGAAGAAGGGTTATACGCTCTAAATAGCCGCTTAACGCTTTCCCTGATATCACTCCTTTCATTTCTCAGTTTATACGCAATGCTACAATATTGATTAGTTAAATTAAATAATTCAAAATAATTGACTACTCTCTTATCGGTATCTAATTGTTCTGGATTTAAATCAACGCTTATATATGAACAACTCTCATCAAAATTAAACGTAAAGTAATCAGCTGTTTGATGAAAATGTGGGTGGAAAGTAGGTAATAACATATTTGCTTTTTTCAATCTGTCATTACATCCAGTACATGAAACAATGAGATTTGAAATAAAAATTGAAAGTAAAGGATACTTGGATTTAGGAAAAAAATGATCAATTGAATTGTGTGCTAGATTTCCTATCCATTGAATATCACAATACGGGCAAATTTTATATGCCATTCCATATATCTCTCTAATAGTAATCTTTAAATCTGCTGCACCAACGTATTTGGGGATATATTCCCTTTGGAAATGAGTAGAACATAAAAGATTTTCATAAAAGTAACCAAAAATTTTATCAACTAACTCTCTACTCGAACTTGTTAGTTCTAGTGCATCAGGTAAGACACCATCAATCATACCCTCGTAACTTCTAGTTAATGATTTGTAGTACGAATCTATATCTTTTTTTTCGGCACAAATCGTGAGTAATGCCAAAAACTCTTTAAGCTTCGTGCTTGATGCAACTCTACTAATTTTACTGTCGCGCGTAGTAGCTTGTTCAACCAGATCTTCATAACTACAATCACTACTTGAGGTTGTTACCCATTCAAAAAAATCTTTAATAAATTCCTCAATGCCCTTACCAATCTCTATCACTTCTGGTCGAATATTAATTTTCCACATTATTATTCACCTTATCGCGAATTTTCTTTAGGCGTAAAAATATATTGAATTTTTCATCTGATTCACCTAAATAATTATATAGTGCCTGTGCAAGCTCTATCTTATCCATATCAATTAATTCATTTATTTGAGAGATTGTATGGTTTGTGAAGTCACCATGCTGATTGCTTAAACCAAATACTTCTCTTAGAATTTCTTGAGGGCTCGTACCTAGTGTTCGTTCTTGCACTTGATATTGCACAACTTTTCCGTGAGTATTTTTACGCAGTCCAATAATACATTCATTCGGTACATCTGCAGCAATCAGCGGAGAATGTGTTGCTACAATAAAATGTGCTTTATATTGCCCAAAAATAGAATTTATCATGCTTAGATATTTTTGAATCCATCTAGGATGCAAATGAGTCTCTGGTTCATCTATTAATACAAGTGCATCATCAGAAATGGCATCAATTAACTTAAAAAATCTAAAAAACATACTCAATTCGCCTGAACTTAATTTATTTAATGGCACTAGTTCGTTGTTTTTTCTAAAAGACAATGATTTTACTATGTTTATTCCACCAGGTAAGTTTGCCAAATGTCTAACATCTGATAACCAACCTTTAGCTCCTCCGTAATAATGATTTAAGCTTTCAGGATCAATGAGATGTCGTCCGCCAACTCTTTTAATATTTAAAAAATCACGATGAAAAGTGTGAAGTCTGTTTAAGAAATAGTTTATCTCCTCAATCTTATCTTCGGTAATACCATTTTTTCGTAAGGTATCGAGTCTACTAGATAAATAATTCTCTGATTGAATAAAGCTTATTTGGATAAGCGGCATCTCTACATATCCTATTTCATTTAACAGTTCATTTATTGCAGTTGATTTTCTTAGGTCATTATGAAATAACGTTTCAAGTATCGGAATACACACACTTGAAAGAGAAGCAAAAGGTCCCATGTGACCGGGAAGACCAATTGGTAATTGACCCAAAGTGCCTAGATATACATATTGAACTTCTGAAGAGTTTTTTGGAGCTTTAGGATTGAATGGCTCGAATGCTGAATATGAAGAAACAATTATCTTTGAAGGCAAGTAACTAACATTATGATTTAATGGAGAAATTCTACTAACCTTATTGTTTATTTCATAATCAATATTATAAGAAGACCGGAATTTATTTTTAACATTGTCAGCCATAAAAACTTCAGATAAAAATTTGAGCATAGATGTCTTTCCAGTTCCATTTTCTCCAACTAATATTGAAAGCTTCATATTCCCAAAATGAAAGTCTGACGGTGTAGGGAATTCTAAATAAAAATTATCCAAACTACCTATTTTCTCAATCCATAACTTTTTTATCTGCACCTTTTACTGTACCCCCTAAGTACATTCAACTACATGACTTATACTTTAGTTTCTACTTTGCTTTCTTAAATTCTCAACTGCTTGAAGAAGATTTACTTTATCACCGCTATTATTCCATCTAGACCAGAATTCAATTGTTGAGCTTTTAGGAGGATGTTTAGGTTTATTTAATACTATTCTTGTTGGGAGTAACGTGGAGTCGCCGACAACTACAGCTTCACCAACCTCAAGTCCAGGAAGTACGTCCAACAACCCACCTAGCGTATCAGGCAATAGATTTTTAACAACAGATTTATCTCTTTCATTTGTTAATCTCAAGGATATTATGTTATTACATTGACTTAAAATTGTAGTACTTACATCTGAAGGACGTTGGCTTACAACAAAAAGTCCAACACCATATTTACGGCCCTCCTTTGCAATTCTTTCAAAACTTTCAAGTGATTTGCGTTCGTTTGAATTTTGCGGTGCATTTGGCAAATATAAGTGTGCCTCGTCACATATAAGTAAAATTGGATGTCTTCCTTTATTATCGCTTCCAGGATCCAACCAAAATTGTATTTGATAAACTAACCTAGCCACTAAACTCACAATTATCGGAAGTATATCTGATGGGACTTCTGAGAAATCAATTATTTTAATTCCCGAATTCTTATAACCTTGAATACCGGGGTGACCCATAAGTTGATATGCAATTTCGTCTAACGAATCATATTCGTAATATTTTTCTGAAGCTTGAAATAAGAAACCATAACGTCTATCTTCAATTTTATTCTTAAGCCTTATTAGCATTCTGGTTAATTTATCATGGAGGGGACCTTGTTTTGTTTTTGGTTGTCCCTGATTGGCACCAGTTTTATAAACTTCACCTGTATCAATTTCTTCAGAATTCTTTTGCTCCAATGATTTGATTATATCTTCCATATAGAATGGAATGGGACTATTCACAGTAAAACTATCAAGGACATCGCTTTTGCTTTGAGAAGTTAAATACTGTTTCTTAATTTCAGTAATTGTTTCGAGTACAGCCATTGCCTGGTTTGGTGCCGATTGTTCTGAAGAGTCAATCATTAAAGATTGAATCTCTTCATAATTCATTAGCCAAAATGGCAAGAATAGAACACTTTCATTTGGAGATGATAAGTCGCCAGGCCCTGCGATTCTAAGTTGCTGGGTATATGGCAGTTCAGTATATTCACCATGTAAATCAAATAAGATTATATTTGTATTATTAAGTTTGCTTGCTTGTTCAAGTATAGTAGCCACTGACCAAGATTTACCTGATCCTGTACTTCCAAGCAATGCAGCATGCCTCTGAAAAAGCTTGTCTGCATCTAGATAGGTCTTTGCTTTACGATCTAAAGTATAAACTCCAATTTCAAGAGGCTGTACAACTTCTCCATTCTCTACATTCCCAATAATGCTCATAAATTTTTCAAGCGATGTTCCTTCTAAAGGAAACACTAGCCGATTGATATCAGGCAAGCTCAATATAGCTCTTGTAAAGTGATTAAACTTTGTACCATATCGAGCAAGATATGTCCCGACTAAAGTAACTTGAATTGTGTTCATTTCACTTGGAATTTGATCTGCAACTATTTCTGCAGATTGTTGTTCTTGAATTTTATATTCGATAGGATCTCTCCAAACTCTATTCACGAGTCCTACAACCCACTCATTGGCATCTTGTCCTTGAATCGCAACTAAGCGGCCAACTCTTGCTTGTGATAATTTCTCAGATGAGGTAACTCTAATAAATATCTGGGACGTATCTACTCCTCTTACTTCACCAATAGCCATATGTTCAACATATTGAAAAATTGACATACTCATCCTCCTTTATATGACTCGCTTTACAAATTGGTCAAGGCTCCATATTGGATCGTCCCAAATCCCCTCTTGTTGATTAAAGTACCATTTAGTTTTCAAATGCGTTCCTTCTTCCAATGCAATTATCTGTTTGTAGTCTTTAATAAGTTCTTTGGCAGTCGGAGATATCCATTTTGTTAAGATAAGGCATTCTACACCGGCTTTTAGTTTTTCATGAAGAACCGTTTGAAGGTGCATATCATTAAACCCGTATCCTATGATTAAAAGTGAGTTTGAATCTCGAATACATTCATTAGCTATCTCTCGATGGAAGTTCATAATAGAGTCAGTTAAGCTCGTCTTGAATTTTGTACTCCCAGGTGTAATGATGACTCGCTTTGCACCGTTAAACATCCGGTGAGATTCAAAAGTTACCCCATTAATTCTTTGCCAGTATAAAGAACCATGTGGTTTTAATAATCTGACACGAGGAACTCTTTTGTATCTTACATTTCCCCGATGATTAAACACGGGTGCTTTGTATGTTTCAGATTTCAGATTTTCCTGATCGAATTTTAACAAGTAATTCCCCTTAAATCCGGTACAACAATTTATATCAATTAAATCGCAAGCATACTCTACCAAATGATCGTAATTGGGCGTTATAACATTTAATGTTTGACTATCTGGGGGAAGGCTATCAATAAGGTGCTTAAGTAATTTTGCAAATGGATAATCACTTAATTGTAGGTTTGGAATAGAGTAATGTGCTTCGAGATCTTTAATTTGAACTAAGTCCGCTGTTTCGTTAACAATAAATTCAAGCAATTCATCGCAAATAGTTATTTTATTTAAACCTTCTTCAAATCCATGTTCATGTATCAGTTCAAGACATGAATGCCATTCTGAAGAAGCAGCGTCATTACCGTCACATAACTGAGGAATTCTTACTTCCAAATGTGCGAGTAGTTGACTCATTCCTGGTAAGCCCATAGACAAAGATAGTCCTGTACCGACAAGCAATGTTGGTTTTTTTCGCATAAATTCTTGTAAATAGACTAGTCCCTCTTCAAGATCCATAATATCCTCTCAGCATCGTAATATTTATCGTCCTGAGAATAAATTCGGCAAATGTTTACATTTTTCCTCTTTTGATGCAATAAAACCAAGACTTTATGAAGATCAAACGTGAACTAAATCTTTCTATTGTTGATTTATTGTTGAATTAGACACGGAGATATCATATTTGTTGATTTGCTGTCGACTACTTTATTAAAATAGCTATAAAATAATCGCGTTAAGCCACCTTGAAAGAGGTGTTCTCTACCCTAAGTAGGATTACAAGCATGAATGGGTTCGCTCCTATCTTTAATCGCTTTCAGAGATGGATTGTTGAATCCATGTTGACTTTTAGCCATAAAAAAACAGAGTCACAGCGTCTAGCTCACCATGCTCTGTATTCAAAGTCGATATACTATTTTACCTCTTTCGACGTGTCTTCGTCCCCAACCGCCACCGGATTCCCCTCATACGTAATCCAATCACTCCAGCTCCCCGCATACAGCCTTACATTCGTAAAGCCCGCTTCCTGCAGCGCCAGCACGTTCGGACAAGCCGTCACACCCGAGCCGCAGTACACGATCGTCTCGCCGTCCTTCGCCAGTCCTTCGAATCTCGCCGCCTGTTCCTCGGCGCTCTTCCACTGCCCGTCCGCACCGCGGCCTTCCGCCCAGAAGCGGTTCATCGCGCCCGGGATATGGCCGGCCACGCGGTCGATCGGCTCAACCTCGCCGCGATAACGCGCCGCTTCGCGCGAATCGATAAGCGTCACGCCGGATTTGCCCAGCTTCTCCTGCACCTCGTCGACCTCAACAAGCATGTTATGCTGCACCGTCGCGAAGAAAGGGCTCGGGATGAGCACCTTCTGGTCCGCCGACACAGGGAAACCTGCCTTCTGCCAAGCGGCGAAGCCTTCATCCAGCACAAAAACCTGCTCATGGCCCAGATACTTCAGCAGCCACCATAGACGCGATGCCATGACTCCACCTTGATCGTCATACGCAATAACGCGCGAAGCATTGCCAATGCCGGCTCGGCTTAGCGTGCCTGTCAGCTCCGCGATATCCGGCAGCGGATGGCGACCGCCATGCTCCGTAATGGCCGAAGACAGATCCTTCTCCAAATCCAGATACACCGCGCCTGGGATATGCGATTCGTTATAAGCCTCACGGCCGGACTCCGGCTTGCCCAGCTGGAAGCGGCAGTCGACGATCACGATATCCGATTCATACATACGAGCGAGCAACCATTTGAGCGATACGATATTTTTCATCCTATTAGCCGCCTTCCTTATTCTCTTCAATTAGTTTCCGTTACTTAAATTATACATCATTCCACTCCCGCTTCCACCGCTTGATCAATTCTGATACGATAAAGAGGTTTACAATCCGTGAATATTCCGCCACAAGGAGTTCCTATATATGAACGTTTCCGCTGACCAAGCCCTGCCTGCAAAATCCCACTTCACCGTCGTGCCGCTATCCGACGCATTAGCCGAAGAGCTTAGCACCTGGCGGTATGAACCGCCTTACGATTTCTACAATTGGTCCACCTGGGAAGTCATGCAGCAGCTCGGCATCGAGTTTGGCGACGCCTATGTCCGGGAGCAGCAGTACGCCGCGGTGACGCATGACGACGGCCGCTTAGTCGGCTTCGCACAGTTCTTTCCTTTGCTGGGCGTAACGCGCATCGGCCTTGGTTTAAGACCCGACCTATGCGGCCAGGGACTCGGTCTTCCGCTCTTACAGGCCATAGTTGCAGAGGCGATCCGCCGCGCACCAAACGACATTATCGACCTCGAAGTGCATGTCTGGAACACGCGGGCCATACGGACCTACGAGCGCTCAGGATTTATTATTACCGACACCTATGCCAAGCCAACTGCGACCGGATTGGTCGACGTACACTGCATGTGTTACGCGCCATAATCGCCCATATCTGCACAACGGCGCGACCCCATGCGGGCAACGCTTTCTTTTTTATCGTGCTAAAAGCGCCCCCTCCCGCATATCCGTAGTAGTGTCACGAGTCATTACTTTTAAAGGAGGCGGGTCCAATGAAAGTTTTGAACATCGTCAGCTTATTAGTCCTAATTCTCGGCGGCCTGAATTGGTTGGCAGTGGGGCTATTTGAGTATGATGTCGTTTCAGAAGTTTTTGACGGGTCAGATTCCGTAGGCGCGAAGATCGTGTACATTGTTGTCGGGGTAGCTGCCCTATACAGCCTATCCTTCTTCTCCAAAGTGTCGGCAGAAGACTAACTCCCCCTTTCCGCTCCCACGCGGACATTCGTATGGACAAAATAAGAGCCCGTCCCAAGCGCCTCATGCGCGGGGTGGGCTCTTTTCTATTAGCGTTCTCCCTCGAGCTCGGCTGCATCCAGAAACAGAATACAGCTGCCGCCAACCGGCACCGATAAGGTGCGAATGCGGTCGAAGGAATCGAGATCCGTATACGTCTGCGAAACCATGGCTTGAGGCCGGTCTGCGAACTGAGCGGATAATGGAATAAAATAAGGCCGCCAGCTCCAATTATGCCCGCGATAGTGCGGCTCTTTACTCCACCCGCCATCGCTGAGACGTTGATAGTTAGAGCTCACTTGAATGCCGTCTTTGTTGCACAGATATAACCGAATGCATGGCGAGTCTGCCAAGACCAAACCCTCCAGCAGCTCCTCAATGAAGTCATCTCCCGCATTACAGCTATCGTGCTCCCCGACTCTCCTCTTCCACGCCTGATCAATCGCCAGCTGCAGCCGTTCTGCTTCCGCACTCCAGTGCCGCTCTACGTGCAGCATTCGTGTCCGGCGCCGATCCAGTCCCGCCTCCAGAAGTCCTGCAAACGAGAGTGCCGGACGGAACGTGGCCACCGCAGGCGAGAACAGATACCCCTGCACATACCGTGCGCCGATTTCGATTGCCCGCTGCAGGTCTTGCTCGGTTTCCACGCCTTCCACCAGCAAAGAGGCACCGATTTGATCCGCTAGCGTGGAGAAGGAGCGCATCACGCCGTAGTAGCCGCTGTGCCGCTCGCTTTTCTGCAGCATATGGATATCGATCTTCAGAATATGCGGCTGAATTTGCGCGATCCGGTCAATGCTGCTAAACCCGCTGCCCACATCGTCAATGGCAATGAGACAGCCATAATCCCGGTACAAATCCACCACTGCGCGCAGCTGCTCCATCGGCCCCAGAAACGACTCTTCGGTAATCTCAATGACGACCCGCCGCGGGTCAATCTTATATTTATCAAGCAGCTGCAGTGTCGGAAGCTCGCCGGTGGCCACATAGGTTTGATAGATCCATGAAGGCTTTAAATTGATGAACAGCTTCCCATACTCCGGATCGCTCGCCGCAAACTTCGCCAGCGCCTGCTCCCGCAAGTTGCGGTCCACCCTGATCTGCTCCGCCATCGGCACCGTTTTATCCGCGAAGAAAGGCCCTACACTCCGTACCCCTTCCCCCACACGAATACGGCCAAGCGCTTCATAGCCCATAATCCGCCTCGTATCAAGCGCGAGAATCGGCTGATAATACGGAACAAGCCGACAGATCATATCCTTGTATATATCCTCATGCAAGCCATCTTGCATGCGCTGCGCTTCCGCCATCACCGTAGCTCCTCGAATCTTGATATATGATGTCATATTTTCTCACATAACCAGTTTCACCTATTGTAAAGTAGCCGCATGGGCTTGTAAAGTAGCCGACCGCATCTCTTACAGTTGACCCAATAATAGGGAGCCTTGCAGGCAGAAAAAAACGCCGATTACCCGTTCCCGGGAATCGACGTCCGATAAACCTCATTGTAGCGCTCTGCCGACTGCATATCGAGCTCCGTCAAGCCCCCCGCATGCCAAGTCGTCAAACGCAGTGTTACTTTCTTGTAGTCAATGCCAATGAACGGATGATGATTCATCGCCTCCGCGATTTCAGCAACCTTCCCCACAAAGGCAATCGCCTCGACGAACGTAGCGAATCGGTAGCTCCCTTGCATCCACTTCTCATCCTGGCGCGACCAGCCGGGGAGTGCTGCGATGGCCTCGTCAGCCGCTTCGGCTTGCATTTTCACCATTTTACCCATTGCGCGCACCTCTCCCCTATAGTCCTGAATTAGCCTTAGATTAACCGGATAATCCGAACTTCCTTCTGATCCACGGACACTTCAATAATGTGATGCTTCGGACGGTACGCGACGATCCCTCCGCCTACATGAAGGACGGGCTCCTCTCCAAGCGCGTAGAACACGTCATCCGCGAGCGCCTCCATCAATTCAACCCGCTGCGCTTCCTCCAGCTCTTCCCAGTCCGCCGTCTCCATTTCGAAGAACAGATACCCGTCCCCGATGGAATGCATCGCTTCAGCCAACTCGCCCAGAATATCGCTGTATTCCCTTGCATGTTTAACTCCCATTTCCAATTGCCCCGCTTTCAGCTCTTATTCTCGCCTCTTATGTCTTCATTTTACACGAAATCGGATGAAAACTGCTAAAACATCCATTTTGCTCTAATCTGAGCGCTCTTTCTGACGATAATAAATAGAGATAGAATTGTCGAAATGCTATTTATTTTGTCAGTCTGACACATCAGATTGTCTTAAGCTGTCTCCCGTTCTCTGGGGCATAACCGATTCGTCGGTCTACAATGTCCTTATTATCTTATTAGACGAGGTGTGTCATGGAAAAATCTACTGTAATTGGTATCGCGCTCGGCCTCATTGCCGTTCTTGTCGGTATGACGCTGAAGGGTGCTCCGATCAACAACCTAATGAACCCCGCTGCATTTTTGATTATCATCGTCGGAACCGCAGCCTCACTCTTCATCGGTTTCCCACTGAACGAACTGAAGAAATTCCCGAAACTGATCAAAATGATCTTCACCGTGCAGAAGCTGCTGCCGCGTGAAGAAGTAATCGCACTCTTCATGGAATGGGCAACAATCACGCGTCGTGAGGGCCTTCTTGCGCTGGAGTCGAAAGTAGACGACATCCAAGATATGTTCCTTCGCAACGGCATGAGAATGATCATAGACGGTAACGACCAAGACCTCGTACGCGATGTCCTGCTCGAGGACATTGCCGCAACCGAAGAACGTCACCGCGCGGGAGCTCTTATTTTCTCCCAAGCCGGCATGTATGCACCTACGCTCGGGGTACTCGGCGCCGTTATCGGCCTCATCGCGGCACTGGCCGATATGAGCGACATGGAGAAGCTCGCACATGCGATCGCAGCCGCCTTCGTTGCTACTCTTCTAGGTATATTCACCGGTTACGTATTGTGGCACCCCATTGCCAATAAGCTCAAACGTCTTTCCAAACGTGAGGTTGAACTGCGCCTTATGATGGTTGAAGGCCTGCTGTCCATTCAATCCGGTGTTTCCACCATCGCGATTAACCAGAAGCTCTCGGTCTTCTTGACACCGACTGAACGGATCAAACTGAGCCAGAAGGGAGCAGAGGCCGTTGAGCAAAAAGCATAAAAGTGAACATCACGAGGAACATGCCGATGAAACCTGGCTCATTCCATATGCCGATCTCCTTACCCTATTACTAGCCTTATTTATCGTATTGTATGCGATGAGTTCGACCGATTCGAAGAAATTTCAAGATATGAGCAAAGCTTTCAATATCGCATTCAGCAGCGGTATCGGCGTATTGGAGCAATCCGCGGTCATCAGCAACGCCCATCAGTTTGAAGATGCAACCGAAACCAGACGCCGCGAAGCTAACCAAGACATGCAGAAGAAAGACATCGAGGCTCTGAAGCAGAAAGAACAAGAAGACCTCGAGAAGCTCAAGAAACAAGTCGACCAGTACATTAAGACGAACGGTCTGACTACACAGCTGAATACGAAGCTCAACCAATCGCAGCTGACCATTACGATCTCCGACAGCTCCTTGTTCGCGCCGGGCAGCGCGAAGGTGAAGCCGGAATCGCGCAAGCTGGCCGTCGAAATCTCCAGCATGCTGCAGAAGTACCCGGATTATGAAGTGAAAGTATCCGGCCATACCGATAATGTACCGATCAATAACAAAGAATTCGAATCCAACTGGGAGCTAAGCTCCATGCGGGCGATCCGTTTCATGGACATCCTGCTGCAGAATAAGAAGCTGGATCCGCATCTGTTCAGCACGATCGGCTTCGGCGAGTATCGCCCGATAGCGCAGAACAACTCCAACGTTGGTCGCGCCAAGAACCGCCGCGTTGAAGTATCGATTATTCGCAAGTACACCGATACAAGCAAGGATGCCACAGTATCCGTTGCTGCAGGCAAATAAACAAAAACCGTCAGGACCCTTGAGTTCTGACGGTTTTTCTATTTCTTATTACAGCGACAGCTCAATGGACCGTTTCACCAGCACATCCATCGCATCGACGCAGTGCTGCTTCGTTCCTTCACTAAGAGGAACAATGGACAGCTCCGTGCATGCGATAATGATGCACTGACATCCATCTTCCGTAATCAACTGATGAATGATATCCTCAAGCTCCTGCGGGTCGATTTGCACGCCGCGTTTGATATCCTTGTAGATCATATTCATAATTTGCTGCTGCATCGCATCTGACGGCAGATGCGGCACGAGCTTATGCTTAAGCGCGGATTCGCTGTAGATGCCGCTGTGCAGCGTCCCGTTCGTCGCGAGAATGCCGACCTTACAGCCATCGCCATAAGCCTCGTGGATGACCTTGATCGACTCCTCCACCATGTTGATGATCGGAATCCGCGTCATCCCCTGCAGCTCGTTGACGTAGTAATGCGCCGTGTTGCACGGAATTGCGATATTGGATACCTCGGCATACTCCAGCAGCCGGATATCCTTCTCAATCTCGCGCAGAAACTCTTCGGGACTATTTTCAAGAATGACATGAGTTCGATCCGGAAGCGAAGCATGATTGAGTATAACCATATCGATATGATCCTGATCTCTGTCTGCAACCGTACTCTCGATAATTTGATCGATAAATACGCTCGTCGCCTTCGGCCCCATTCCGCCCAGTACACCTAACCGACTTCTCTGTTCCATCATTCAACCTACTTTATATGAGTTAATCGATATCGTTCGTTCGTTATTCGTTACCCTTCTTGGCCCTGCTCCGAAACCGCTGATTCCGTATCGCTTAGCAGCTTTAACGCGATTTCCGCTCCCGGGTCCATCCCTTGGCAGCCCGCCAACAGAATCACATCTCCGCGCTCTGCCTTGGACAAGGCATAGGAGATCGCATCCGGCAGCTCACGATACAGCTTCACGTCAATATTCGCTTCAGCCATGACCTCCATGAACACATCCGCTTCCTCATCGGAAACCGTATTGTTCTTGTTCACGTGGGATTGGCTGCGCGTCGCGATAATTTCATTCATCTCGAGACGGTTCATCCATTTCACAATCGCTTCTGCGTTCTCACGATTAATGATTGGACCGCGATTGCCCCGGATCGCATATACGAAGTGGCACTGTTCATAGTCCATGTACCGCAGCGTTTCCAGCGTCACGTCGATATTCCCCGGATTGGCAAAATGATCATCGATCATAATGAACTCATCTTCGTGAATAAACTCGAATCTGCGCTCTACGCCGCCGAAGGTCCGCAGCGTCTCTTGAATGGTTGCAATCGGCACGCCGCACAGCAGCGCAATCGCGATAGCCGCCATGGAGTTATAGACCGAATGCAGTCCGGGAATGCGCAGCTCTACGCGGAATTCGCTAGGCGTGTACGCAACTCCGTCGCCTTCGAACGGCTTCATAATCTCAACCGTAAACTTGGCACGTCCGGTCGACAAGTCCAGATCCTTGCAGTGCAGCGTACCTTCGCTGCTCTTCAGGCCGTAGGTCACGACCTTCGCGCGCGTCTGGTCGACAAGCGAAGCCGCATACTCGTTGTCCAAATTCAGCACCGCATAGCTATGCTCGCCGGCCTGTTTAATCAAGCTCGCCTTCGCCTCAAAATAATTCTCGAACGTCCCGTGAGAATCGATATGCTCGCGGCTTAAGTTGTTGAAACAAACGATATCGTAATCCACGGTCTCTACCCGGTGCGACTCCAGCGCGGCCGAGGAAACCTCCATGCTGACATGCGATACGCCGCGATCGACCATTTGCCCCAGATAGGACTGGAGGTCAAGCGATTCCGGCGTCGTCAGCTCGGATGGAATCTTTACATCATCGATTTTAATCACAACCGTACCCATAAGTCCGGTCTTGAGGCCGTGATGCTCAAGAATCGCGTTTGTCATATAGGTCGTGCTTGTTTTCCCGTTGGTAGCCGTAATCCCGATCATCTTCAGCTTCGAGGAAGGATGGCCGAAGTAGGCATCCCCCAGCTGTGCCATCGCAATGCGGCTGTTCGGCACGACATATTGCGGAATCGGCACATCTTCTTGAATGTGTTCGACGATAGCCGCAACTGCACCGCTTCTCACGGCATCGCGCAAATATTTGTGACCATCCGTGCTATAGCCCGTTATACAAATGAATAGGTGCCCCGGTGACACCTTCTGCGAATGATAAGAAATGCCGGTGATCGTGAGATCCTCCGCCTGAAACGACTCGATAATCGTTGTCGCTTGCAGCAGCTCCTGTAATCTGGTCATAGAATGAATCCCTTCTTTCTACCTGCACAGCACCATGTTGACGTCCGTCTTATAGCGCCTGCTTCGTATTCGATCGTCGATTATCTGCTGAATCTGCCAATTGCTTTGCCTGCCAGCATGCCTAGGAAAGAGAAAACCGGCTTCGGATCCTTCCAATCCCAGATCGCATGCGCCTTAGGCTTGAAGTACGAGCCGATAACTTGTCCCACGGTAAGCTGCTTAGTCTTGATATAGTTTCGAACCGCCAGCAGATCCTCATAGGCATACCAGAATACAAGACCCGTATCCTTCTTGACCGCGTGCGGAGGCAGCGGCGAGCCTGTCAGCTCGCGGTACGTAATATAAGGAATATTCACGCCTGTGCGGAACAAGAGGTTATTTAAATTCGTAATCCGAACGTTAATTTCAATGAGGTAGAATTGGCCGGTAACGGCATCCTTCTTAAACTCGATCTCAGCGAAGCCTTTGAATTTCACGGCCTCGAAGAATTTAGCGCCAAGCTCATACAGCTCTGGCACATACCGCTGCCCCGTGTACACGGAAGCGCCGAAGTTAATCGGATACTGGCGGAATTTCTGGCAGGTCACCCAGTGCGTCACTTTCGAATCTTGGTTCATGTAAGCGTCGAACGTATACATATGATCATCGAAGCCCGGAATAATCCGCTGCACGATAACTTCAAGACCCGCTTCATGCGACCGCGCAATCGCGGCTTCCAGCTCTGCCTGGTTATGCACCTTGAACAGCTTCTTGCGGAATTTAGCTACGAACGACGGCGAATCGACAGGCTTGATAATGCATGGATATTGAATAATCGTATCGATTTTCTCTTGAAAATTGTCTTCGCCCACGCGGACCGTCTCCGGAACCGCAACACCCATCTCCAGCGCAATCCGCTGCAGCGTTTCCTTGTTCATCAGCTTCGTATAGAGGCCTTTCTCCGTCTGCGGAATCAAGAAACTCTCTCTTAATTCATCCAGAAACTCGTCCACCACTTCTACATAGGAATCGTGGCAAGGAATGAGAACAGGCTTCACGCTCTGCTTGTCCGCATAATCCTTCAGAAATTGAATAAAACCTTTCGGGTCTTCTTTATAATGAGGCGCAATCAGCCGTTCCGAGCAATATTTGGACTTCACGGCGTACGTGTTTTTATCCGTATAATCGACAGCAACCGTATGTATGCCATGAATCCCAAGGCAACGAATTGTGCTTAAACCTATATAATAATTACATCCCAATATGACGGCCTTGTTGCTCATTAACAAACGCACATCCTGTTTAAATATTGTTTTTTTATAATTACCTCTATGCAAAGCGGTGACAATCCTTTATAATTTTACTTCATGTATTCTAGGATTACAAATGTTATTATTGCTTGCTATAAAGGTAAAATCAACCGTTTAAACGAAGCTAAGCAACGTATAGTAGCTCCTACACGTTGCTTAGAATTACAAGAAACCAACACCGCCGACCTCATTGTCGGACGATGTTGGTTTCTTTATTATTTCCCGGGAAACTGTCGAATTCTATTGATAGTTGAGCAGTGTAAATAGCTCCTTCAGCTCGCCATTCGTAAGGTCGCGCCATTTGCCGCTCGCCAGCTGGCCCAGATGAATATTCATGATCCGAACGCGGCGAAGCTTCCTCACATTGTAGTCGAACGTCTGGCACATCCGCCGGATTTGTCGGTTCTTTCCTTCGGTCAGCGTAATCCGGAATACGCGGTCGCCTTCCTTCTCTACCTTACAAGGCAGCGTCATCGCGCCTAATATACGAACACCCTCGCTCATCGCCTTCAGGAATCTAGGCGTGACAGGCCGGTCTACGGTCACGATATATTCTTTCTCGTGTTTGCCTTCCGCCCGCAGAATCCGGTTAACGATATCGCCATCATTCGTGAGCAGGATCAGCCCTTCCGAATCCTTGTCCAGTCGGCCAATCGGAAAAATCCGTTCCGGATGCCCGATATATTCGACGATATTGCCCTCAACCTGCGACTCTGTTGTGCTTGTAATGCCAACCGGCTTGTTCAATGCAATATAAACATGGCCTTTCTGCTCGCCGATCACTTTCCCATCGATCCGCACATCGTCACCCAGCTCCGCCTGGCTGCCAAGCTCGGCGGTGACGCCATTAATGGAAACGCGTCCGCTCTCTACCAACTTATCTGCTTCACGTCTGGAACAATAGCCTGTTTCGCTAATAAACTTGTTAATCCTCAACTGCCGTGTTCACCCCGCATGAAAAGTGCTTCTTATAGCTGTATTTTAGCTTGTATCGCATCATTTTCATAGATTTTTACGAAACTTCCCGCTTCTTGCCCCGTCACCGCGCCAGCCCGGCGGCACAGGCCAACCATGAAAGCTGCCACATCATCCGCTTCGACCGGCCGGTACCTGCGAAGGCCGCCTTGCATGATGAGCTTCAGCAGTGGCGTGAGCAAGATCGCGAATTTCTCCCCCAGCCGGAACTCTTCCCGCTTCCCCAGCAGCAGAGAAGGTCGCACGATGTGCAGCTCCCTTATCCCAAGTGCGCTGAGCTGCGCCTCCATCTCGCCTTTGACCCGGTTGTAGAAGATCGAGGACGATGCATTCGCTCCCATAGCCGAAACAATGATCATCTTGGCAGCCCCGTGACGTTCCGCCCAATCCCCAAGTGCCACCGGATACGCTAAGTCCACCTGCCGGAATGCTTCTTGCGTCTTGGCTTTCTTGATTGTCGTGCCCAGCGTGCAGAAGACGATATCCGCTTCTACGCCGGCCAACGCCTCATCCATACGGTCCAAGTCAGCTGTGATGACCGTCAGCTTCCTGTTCGAGCCGATTTCGTCCCCGGAAGGCAGGAGCGGTCTGCGAACGAGAATGGTTACGGCACTGCATCTGCTGTCTTGCAGCAATTGCCGCAGCAAGGATGCCCCCACAAGACCGGTAGCTCCAACCAGCAGCGCTTTGTACGTTGCCGATGCCTCCATGCGAATCACCTTCTTGTATGTATTGTCCTAGCCTTTATTCCATTACCGTACAGCTCTTGGCGAACGATCTTAGGCTTCGATTGCCTGCTCTTTCATAAGCGGCAGCACAATGGTTACCGTCGTACCTACATTCACTTTACTTCTGATCTCCAGCATCCCTTGATGGGTCTGAATGATACGCTGGCTGACCATAATGCCAAGCCCGGTTCCCATATCCTTATCGGTGTAGAACGGATCTCCCAGCTTCGCGATGCGCTCCTCCGGGATGCCGATTCCTTCATCCGTTATGGATACGTTGACATGATGCTGATCATTCCGCCTAGCTTCGATCGTAATCCGTCCGCCTTCCGGCATCGCTTCGATCGCATTCTTCAGCACATTGATAAACACTTGCTTCAACTGATTCTCTTCGCACGAGATTCGGCAATTCTCCAGGTCAAAATACGTCTCGAATTCAATATCGCACAGATGCGCCTGACTATCGAGCAGCGAAATGACATCGCCGAGTATGAAACGAACGTCCTTCACCTCGAACCGCGTGGCCTGCGGTTTAGCCAGAATCAGAAACTCGCTGACGATCAAATTAATACGATCAAGCTCCGAGAGCATAATATCGACATGACGAGTACTGAGCTTCTCGGTTTCGAGCTGCAGCTGCAGAAACCCTCGCAGCGTCGTTAACGGATTGCGAATCTCATGGGCTACACCGGCTGCCAGCTGGCCGACAGTCGTGAGCTTCTCAGACCTGCGCAGCAGCTCCTCCATCTTGTTGCGGCCTGTCATATCGCGCGTTATACTGGCGATGGCGCGGAGCTCTCCATGCTTGTCTTGGATTGGCGATGTCGTTGCACTGACGGATATCCATTCGCCGTCCTTCGTCACACGCAGCGTCTCGCGCGCTGCAAGCGGCTTACCCGATTTGAGCAGCTCCATCGTCTTCTGCTCTTCTTCGTACAAATGCTCCGGAACGAGCGGAAGCATCTGCCCGATCGCTTCTTCCGTCGTATAACCGAACAATTGCTCGAATGCCCGATTCACCTGTGTAATGCGGCCGTCCAAGTCAACGACATGGATGGCATCCGTCGTATGATTAATGAATGATTCCAAATACTCTTTCATGGATCGGTTCTCTTCAAACGCCATTTTGAGCTTAGTCATATAGATGTTGAGGTTCTTCGACATGGCATTCACGCGCTGCGCCAGCTGCCCTAATTCATCTTTCCGCTTGACCTCAATGGTTTCGTCGAATCTTCCGAAGGACACCTCGTTGACCTTCCACAGAATCGAACGAACCGGCCTCAGCAAAATATCCGACAGCCAATAGCTGCAGAATACGACTACGATAAGCAGCACGATCGATATAAAAACTTGATTATTGCGCTGCTCTTCCGCCAGCTTCATAATCGGACTCTTGTCGAGTACAAGCCCAATGACGTAGGGAACAGGCTCACTCAGCGCAAAAAAGCTCTTCATTACCGTATGATCGTTAATCGTCTCTTCGCGGAACACCATTTTGCCCTGCAAAGATTCCTTAATACTCTTCTTATCCTTCTCTATTTCCCCATATTCATAACTGCCGAACGAAACCGCGCTTTCCTTCAGCTGCTCGATGCTCACAATAGAAGGAATTTCTTTGATGGGCTCCGTGCCAAACAAGTCCGGATTAAATCCCGTAATCTCCAGAATCGTAGGATTACCCGTCTTCAGTTCCGTTAACAATGAAGTCGTATGCGAGATCTTCCGAAGATCTGTGAATTGATCGCTTTTCATATAAAATCGAATGATGTAATCCAAGTTGCGGTCGGTATAAAAGCTTTCTTGCCCCAGAATCGTATTGTCGGTCAGCGTCAGCTTGTCCGGCCCTATCCAAAACTCATAATCGAGCGTCTCCTGCTCGATCGTCTGGGATTTGTGCGCAGCCCAAACGTTGCTGGCATCGCCGATCTCCGGCGGATTCGTCGATTGGACGACATAATAATTCTCGCCTCTCTGCTTCAGCAGGGACATACTTGAAACGCCAACATGTTCCGCTACCTGTCTCAGCTGCTCATAGGTGACCTCATCGGCATGATAAGGCAGCTGGCTTGCGGCAGAGAACGAGGCCAATTTCATCTTATCGGATAAGACGGTTTGAACAAATTCAACTTCTCTCGTATTTTGAATGACGTTTGCTGCAACCTGCTGACTGATCGACATCATTTTGAGTTGAATGTCGTTTCTTAGATTGACCCGCGTCGAATATTCGTTCAGAATCACATTAAGAACGAGCAGCACAAATACAATCATGGAAATCATGACAGATAGTTTAGTTTTGACCGACAATATGCGACACATCCTTTGACACAAGCCTGTGGACAGCTACTTGGATCATACCATAATTGGCATAAAATGAAAGCAATCTCGCGCATCATTTCCGCTCAATCTGTGCAGAAGAAGTCGACTCTGAAGCGCGATAAGCTGGTATCCCCAATAGTTATACACATGTTTTTCCCCATATTCACAGGCTAAGTTAATAATTTGTGTACAGATCTGTGAATAATCGAGAGTTATCCACAATTCTATACACAACCTGTTAACAACGAATATTTGTTCGCGGCACAATTCGACAGTCGATTGACGTCGAATGGGTACAACTCATTATAGGGAACAGGACCGGAGGCATAATTCATGACGACGATAGGGACGGATTTTTTTCGAGAAGAAGATTATAAGTGGATGCAGGAAGCCATCTTGGAGGCGAAGAAAGCGGAAGAAATCGGTGAGGTGCCAATTGGCGCGGTCATTGTGAAGGATGGCGAAGTCATCGGCAGGGGGTATAATCTGAGGGAGACGAATTTGGATCCGACCGCGCATGCGGAGATGATCGCTATTCGGGAGGCCAGTAAGCATTTGAATGCGTGGCGGCTGTTGGACTGTACGCTTTATGTGACGCTGGAGCCTTGTCCGATGTGCGCGGGGGCGCTGGTGCAAAGTCGGATTCGAAAAGTGGTGTACGGCACAACCGACCCCAAGGCAGGCTGCGCCGGCACGTTAATGAATTTACTGCAAGAGCCTCGCTTCAATCATGAGACTGAGCTGCTTGGCGGTCTGATGCAGCAAGAATGTTCGGATTTATTAACCCTCTTTTTCCGTCGTCTGAGAAGGCGTATCTAGCAGCATCGCTCACCAGCTCTTCTTTCTGAATCTGTTGTAGCGTTACGATAAGTTCATCGGCTGCTTCACTTATAGCAAGTACCTCAGGGTCAGTTAAACTTCCGCGGGCTTCAGCCATTTCGAACAGCTTAGTACGAAGCACCTGCAACTCATGGAGTAGGTTCATTTTGTCATTCATGACGCCCTCGGTACATCTCCTATCTCATCTACTTAGTTACAGTAAGTAACTACTATCATTATATATGGTGCTAGCTATTATTTTTGTAAAATCTTGTCGACAATCTGCCGCGATAAACGCTTAAAGTTTCGACAGCTTTCATCAGAAAATCCCTGTTTCAGGACTATTTTCACAATGAATTAATGAGGGACTAGGACTAATAGACTTGCTTGCACCTGATTTGGCATTCATGCTATTATTATCCTTGCCGCGCGCCCGTAGCTCAGCAGGATAGAGCGACAGTTTCCTAAACTGCAGGTCGTACGTTCGAATCGTATCGGGCGCGCCATTCTTCGAAACCTTGTTGGTGCAAGGTTTTTTGTTTTTTTATTGGGTTTGTACTGGTTTCAGGTGAGAACAACATTTATCCCTCATTCATAAGATGAACCGGCATATGCCGGCTCATCTTTTTTTAGATTGACGAGAAAAACTCGGCAGCCACTTTGCTGTGTATGCTTTATGAACAAAACTTTAACGGTGGCCAGCGTGGCTATTTGATGATAAACAGCCTTTTTGAAAGTCTAACGGTTGTGACAGACGTTATTTGCAGCAAATAGGGCGATTCCAGTGGAAACCGTTCCAAATAAGCTCGCTGGCAACCGTTAGCCTATAAAAAGGATGGATTTATGCCAAATAACCACTGTCGCAACCGTTAGAGCCGGAATACGAAAAAGATGGGCCGCTTTAAGCCGGCTCATCTTGTTTCGTTCAATTCAGCCTAGGTTTCTTGGTTCTTTTTGCCTGCCTCCCCATTCGGTCATCTTACCGCGAGTGCTGCCGCCTTAGCCGCTGGCCCCACCTTCTCTACGCCAGGGGAACCTCCGCCACCGCGGGGCTAAATTCTGTTACTAACAGTCCCTCACTCACTCCATAAACGTCTCAAGCGGAAAATTAAGCACGTTCACCTTCCCGCCGTCCTTCGCGCTGTACTCGAAGATCTGCAGCATCAAGGTCCCGTTCTTCGGCAGCTTATTCGCAGGAATCACGATACTAAGCTCAAAGGTCGACCAAGCCGGCGCACCTTCCGGAAGCATATAGTTCTTCTCCAGCAAGTAGTTGTGCCCGTCCTCCACGGCATAATTCATCATCGCCTCGAACACTCTCGCCTCGCCCGTTACCTTGTACTTGCCTCCGCTCCCGGTGACCTCGACGTTACGAAAAGCATTGTTTTGTACAGATGTCTCGCCGGTACCATACGCAATCTCCACCTGCCTTAGCGCGCTGTTCCACTCCACGCCCGCGCCAAGCAAATCCCCCACCGCTCGCAGCGGCACATACGTGCTTCCTTTGTAATTCATAATTGGCAAACTCTCATCTTCATAAGGTGTACCGTTCACCACGATGGGGTAAGCTGCTTCCCCCAATACATATTGCTTAACCGCTGCACCTACTGTCGGCATCGCAAGCATGATCATACTGCCGGCTACCGCGCCGACTATGAACCCACGGATATGCTTCATCGCCTTCACACTCTTTTCATGGGCGGCATCGCCCGAATTGGACTACCGATAGTACATCCTATGCGGGAATAGCAGCACTTACCCATCTATGCAAAAAAGCCCCCAACATCACAGCGTAATGTTGAAGGCTTTCTCCGTTAACTCACCAGCGTCTGTACAGAACCGCTTGTCTCCTTGATGCGCTGCAGCGTACGCTCGTTTTGCTCCGCGAGCGTCGTAATCGTGGCGGACAGCTCCTCCAGCGTCGCGGAGGACTGCTGGCTAACCGCAGCCACGCTCTCCGTAGCGCTCTCGATCGAGCTGCTGGCACCGCGAATCGCGGTCATGGTATCGCGGTAATGCTCCAGCGACTGTGCAAGCTGCTCCACCGTCAGACGCACGACGGCGAACGCTTCGCGCGTATCCGTCGTAATCCGGCTGCTGGATGTCATCTGCTTGCCGATCCCGTTCATCAAGCCGCGCGTCGCATCCGCTTGTTGCTGCATGCTCTCCAGCTGCTCCGAGATCGCATCCGCCGTCCCGGCCGAGAGCTCGGCCAGCTTACGCACCTCGCCCGCTACTACGGCGAAACCACGTCCGGACTCGCCGGCTCTGGCCGCTTCGATGCTTGCGTTAAGCGCAAGCAGGTTCGTTTCACTTGCGATTCGAACGATGGATTCCGTAAACTCACTGACATGACGGATAACGCCATCCAGTGCTTCCATCTGCTCGGACATATCTTTAACCGAAAGCTGAAACTGCGCGATCGTCTCGTACAGCTCGTCTATTTTCTCGCCGCCGCTTGTCGTCGAACTGTTGGCCGTCGTCGACTGCGCCTCAAGCTGGTAGAGCGAATTATTCATCGTTTCCAATCGCTCATGCGTTTCCTGCACCAATCTCGAAATATCGGATGTCGAGGACGCCTGTGTATTCGCGCCTTCCGTAATCTCCTGGAAAGCATGCGTCATCTCGCGGAACGAGGCTTGATTCGCTTCGCTCGCTTCTGTAATTTGCTTCAGATTGCCTGCAATCGACTCTACCTGCGCGAGCAGCTGCTCCTTCTGGGCAGTCTGCTGCTTCGTGACCGCTTCCGACTGGGCACGCATCGTTTCCATTTGAGCCGCGAAGTGCTTACCTGCCTTAACAAGTGCAATGAGCAGCGCACTCACAAGCCCGAAATAAACGAAGATCCCAATCGCCGTACTGGAACTCAGCTGCTCGGCGAGCTCAGGCCCTTGCACGATCAGCACATAAATATTCATGAACAACCCGATGCTGAGTCCGAGCAGCAGCGGCGTCCATCTCATATAAATAACCGCAATGGCTACAATATAATAGACCGAGAAGAAATTCGTAATCGAGACAACATCGAACATGAGATACAGTGTCAGTGCCGCGCTTCCGCCAACAGCGACATAAGGGAAGATATGCATTCCCGCCTTGCGTACCAACATAACCCCAAGAACCGCGAGCAGTACAACGGAAATCGCGAGAATCATCCATTTGCCCGCACCTGGAATTAAATTCATCGCCATCACACTGCCAACCGAGATAATCGATGAAGCAATCAAGCCCATAAACACAATACGATTCCGATAAAATAAATCCGCGACTTGCAATTCTGACTGTGTCATCATCCCAACCCCTACCCGATATCAAAGTAGGATTAAACCCGTTCTACGAACCGCTTGGCAAGCCCAGCATCTCCTGGATCTTCTCTACAGGCACTGCGTCTTTCGGCAGCTCATACTCAAATTTAATCTCCTTATTTATATCGTCCAAGGAGAGGTCGAAATGAATGCCAAGCTTCATTCCTTGTGCAGAATCCGTCGACTCCACATTCAAGTCCACGCCTTCATACGTCAAATAATCGTCCGTAATCCCGCCGGTGACGTCCAGTTGATTGATCTTGATCGTTTTCTTCATCTCTTCGACGGCCGCTTTGACCTTTCCGTCCTCTTTACCTTCAAGCTCCTTCTTGGCAACCTCCAAGTCGGCTTTAGACAGCTTGAACATCTTCATATAAGCCTCATTTTTGAGCAAAATATCAATGATCTGCGGCGCCGCCTTCTCCATAATCGCGGTCCACGCCGCTTCTACATCGTTGATGGAGAAACGAACAAGCTGATCGACTTTATGATCGGAAGCCAACCCTTTCACATCCGCCGCTTCCGGCTCGCTGAAGTAGGTTTTCTCATCCAAGCTGTCTACCAGCGCTTTCAGAAGATCTTGTCCCACCTGCGGGGAGGCTGCAACATCTGCAGCGCCTTGCTCCTGCTCAAGCTTCTTCATATCGATTTCCACGAACTTGCCTGCGATCGTCTCCGGCAGCGGAAGTCCCGGAATTTGCGGCACTTTAATCCATGTTTTGTCTTCGGTAATGATCATCGGAATCGATGCATTCAATTTCACGTCACCGCTGCCAAGCGTAACATCCATCGTCAGTTCTGCGCGCATCGGTGATTTCTGAACCGAACCGTGTACGTTGATGACCGTCCCCTTCAAGAAAGCGAGCATGGTCGAGGTCATTGCGGAATTCGCAGCACCCGCAGCATCTGCCGCCGCCGGAGGCAGCACCAGGTCGGTGAATGTCATGGATCCTTTATATGTCATGCCGGTTGCTTTCTGATTGTTAGCCATCGCATCCATCATCGCTTCTTTAGGCGATGCCCCTGAGCTGCATCCAGCCAGAGCGGCTGCCAGCGAAGCCACGAGCAGCGCGGCTGCTCCCCGTTTCAATACTTTCATTTCAGAACCCCTCTCCTCATATGAGCACCTTCAATTTTACCCCATCCCGTCCCAATCCGAAAGGCTAAAAATGATGGTACGCCCGCATGCAAAAAGCCCCCGGCAACCGAAGATGCTTCGGCTCCCGAGGGCTGAATGATGCTTATATAGGAGGGACGGTTTACCCTTCCGGATTGTGGTGGCTCACATGGTTAGCCTGCTTCGTCTTCTTGGATCCGGATAAAGGCTCTTGTTGGTGAGAGCCCGATGAACGGGACTTGGAGTTCTGCTCATAGGGATTAGGTACGGGAACATTCTTGGGTTTACCCATTACACAGCACCTCTCTAATTAAATAGTCGGCTAACTCCGGGAGTGAAGCAGATCCGACGGTTCATCATGATTCAATTGATCCTGGTGCCGCCGATCATTCGTATCCTGCTGCAGCTGCTGTGCATGATGGCTGTTTACAGGATTCTGGTCCAAATCTTCTACGACATTGCTTAAATTCTTATCTGCAGTACCTTTAGCCTTCGTCATTGCCTGCATCTCCTGCCTTTCGCTTTGCGTACAGCCCTTGCCGGGTGTTAGGCTCCACCTCCGCTAAGCATGCGTCAGCCCGTGCAGCGCCTGTGCGCATTCATGAATATGGCGGGTATAGTCCTGCACGAGCTGTTGAATAATGTCCGTGCGTTCATCCACCGTACGACCGTCTTTTTCCACATCTATCAGCGTGGTTTGAATTTCGCGGCTGTCTACATAGGTCACTTTAAAATCAAACGAGTACATCTGGTGCCCTGCTGTATGAATCGTGACGCGTAGAGCTTTAGGATCGGCCTCATCCGGCAGAACCTCAGCGCGGTCTGCAGTATGAATCGTCTCCGGCAGCGTACGCTGCCATGCCGCAGTCAGCTGCTGTTGATCAATCGACAATTCGTCGTGTTTGCTCATCGCTTACCACCTCCATGCCGATAATATGCGGCTTAGGAGTCCTTTTTATGCGGCTCGCAGTGCTTCAGGGAATAGGAAAAAAGCGCCCAAGCGAATGACCGCTTGAGCGCTGTGCTGTAAAAGTTATGGCGGAGAGGGTGGGATTCGAACCCACGTGGAGTTGCCCCCTAACGGTTTTCAAGACCGCCCCGTTATGACCGCTTCGGTACCTCTCCATCGTATAAAGTCACCTGTTTCAAAAGGTCACAAGATGTATTGTACCACAGACGAATTCGGTTAAGCAACTCCAAATTACGCCTGTGGTCCAATCCATTTCATGCTTGTATTAACGCGGAGCGATAACCTCTAGTCCGCCCATGTAAGGACGAAGCACTTCCGGAACAATTACCGTGCCGTCAGCTTGCTGGAAATTCTCCAGAATCGCTGCAACCGTACGACCGACGGCAAGACCTGAACCATTCAGCGTATGCACGAATTCCGGCTTGCTCTTCACTTCCGGCCGGTAACGAATGTTCGCACGGCGCGCTTGGAAGTCCTCGAAGTTGGAGCAGGAGGAAATCTCACGGTACGTGCCGCCGCTTGGGATCCATACTTCAAGATCGTACGTCTTCGCCGATGTGAAGCCCATATCGCCTGTGCAGAGCGTCAGCACGCGGTAAGGCAGGCCAAGCAGCTGGAGCACTTTCTCGGCGTTTGCAGTGAGCTTCTCGAGCTCTGCATAGGAATCCTCAGGCTTCACCAGCTTCACCAGCTCAATTTTGTTGAACTGATGCTGGCGGATAAGGCCGCGCGTATCGCGACCGGCAGAACCGGCTTCCGAACGGAAGCATGCGCTGTAGGCTACGAAATTCTTCGGCAAGTCTTCCGCAGAGAGAATTTCCTCGCGATGAATGTTCGTCACAGGTACTTCTGCTGTTGGGATCAGATAATACTCCGTATCCGCAATTTTGAAGAGATCCTCTTCGAATTTCGGCAGCTGGCCGGTTCCGATCAAGCTGTCGCGATTAACGATATAAGGCGGCAGCACTTCTTCGTAGCCATGCTCGTCGCTATGTAGGTCCATCATAAAGTTAATCAGTGCGCGCTCCAGACGAGCGCCCAGACCGCGGTAGAATACGAAACGCGAACCGGTTACTTTCGCAGCGCGTTCAAAGTCCAGAATCCCCAGATCCTGAGCCACTTCGAAATGCGCCTTCGGTTCAAAAGCAAACGCGGGCACTTCCCCATGACGGCGAATTTCCACGTTGTCTTCTTCCGATGCCCCCACCGGTACCGACTCATTCGGTACGTTCGGAATCGCCAGCATAAGCTCCGCAATTTCGGCTTCTGCTGCACGAATCTCTTCATCCAGTACCTTTATGCGGTCGCCAACCTCGCGCATCTCCAGGATGAGCGCTTCTGCGTCTCCGCCATTCTTCTTCAGCTTCGCAACCTCTTGCGAAACGGTGTTGCGACGGTTCTTCAGCTGCTCCGTCTCCTGCAGCATATCGCGCCATTTGCCATCCAGCGCAGGGAAACCCGCGATCAAATCAAGCGATTTGCCGCGATTCTTCAAGGCTTGCTCTACTTTAGCGAAATCATTGCGCATCAATTTAACATCTAACACGGAAGGTAACCCCTCTCTTTATCATTTTCATTTATTGCCTCTTGGAGGGTCATTCATACGGATAGAACCGCCAAGAGAGCCCAAACGGCAAAAAGACTGCGCATTCGCAGTCTTTCTCCTTTATTCTTTGGCCGCAGCGGCTTCCTTCGCCATATCGAGGAAATACGCATGCAGACGATAATCGTCTGTCAGCTCCGGATGATAAGACGAGGCCAGCAAGTGCCCTTGACGAGCCGTTACAATTTCACCGTTATACGTCGACAGTACGTCCACGCTTGGCGATACTTCTTTGATAAGCGGTGCACGAATAAATACCGCGCGCACCGGCTCATCGATGCCTTTAATCGGCAAGTCCGTCTCGAAGCTTTCGCGTTGACGACCGAATGCGTTGCGAGCGACGGTCATGTCCATCAACTGCAAATGTGCATCCTCTTGGCCTTCAATACGGCTTGCAAGTACGATGAGACCTGCACAGGTGCCGAAGATCGGCTTGCCTTGCTCGGAGAATTCACGAATCGCATCGATAAAGCCGTAGTGACGCATAAGCTTACCAATCGTTGTGCTCTCTCCGCCGGGAATGATGAGACCGTCCAGCTCTTGAAGCTGTTCCGTCCGCTTGACAGCGACGCCTTCACCACCCGCGGCTTCTATGCTTCGTATATGTTCCGCAACGGCGCCTTGAAGCGCCAGTACACCAATCTTCATCGGTCCATGCCTTCTTTCCGAAATTACCAGCCGCGATCCTGCATACGCTCGGAAGCGTTCAGCTTCGAAATTTCAATGCCTTTCATAGGAGCGCCAAGGTTCTTGGACACTTCTGCGATCAGCTTGTAGTCTGTGTAGTGTGTTGTAGCTTCAACGATTGCGCGAGCGAATCTCTCCGGGTTATCGGATTTGAAGATACCCGATCCCACGAATACGCCGTCTGCGCCAAGGTGCATCATAAGCGCTGCATCAGAAGGAGTTGCTACGCCGCCTGCCGCGAAGTTAACGACCGGCAGTTTACCGGATTGGTGAACTTCCAGAAGCAAGTCATAGTTTACGCCAAGATTCTTAGCTTCCGCGTACAACTCGTCCTTAGACAGGTTTTGAACTTTACGGATTTGACCTGTGATCAACCGGATATGACGAACCGCTTCAACGATGTTGCCTGTTCCCGGCTCGCCTTTTGTACGCATCATTGCTGCGCCTTCTTGAATACGGCGAAGCGCCTCTCCAAGATCTTTCGCGCCGCACACGAATGGTACAGTGAACTCGCGTTTGTCGATATGGAATACTTCATCTGCCGGCGTGAGCACTTCGCTCTCGTCGATATAGTCCGCACCTAGTGCTTCCAATACGCGAGCTTCTACATAATGCCCGATACGCGCTTTCGCCATTACCGGGATCGAAACAACCTTCATTACTTCTTCAAGTATTGTCGGATCTCCCATGCGGGCAACGCCGCCTGCAGCACGGATATCAGAAGGTACACGCTCAAGGGCCATAACTGCCGTTGCGCCTGCCGCTTCAGCAATCTTAGCTTGCTCGGCATTCGCAACGTCCATAATGACGCCGCCTTTTTGCATTTCAGCCATACCGCGTTTTACACGTGAAGTTCCTGTTTCCATGTTCGTGAATCCTCCCAAAAAGTTTTTGCACTGTCATCCGTGAATGTGAATCGTTCCGGACTAGCTAGCTCTAACCAATAATTTTACATGATAGAAGAAAAATCGACAACCATCAATTCAAAGCAAACGGGTTGCCTATCCATTTATCTAGAACAAATCAACGATCCCTTTAAACAAACCGGAGATAAAACCGCCAAGCGCGCGGAACATCAGACGCCACCAGCTGGCTTTCTTCACTTCCTCGGAAGTAATCAGCTTCACTGTTTTCTCGATGGACTTGCCTGTATCCGGATCTTTGTACGAGTACGTAGCCGTGCCGACTTCTTGACCGTTCGCAATCGGAGCAACAAGCTCGTTTTCCGATTTCAGCGTTACATTCTTAAGCTCAATGCTCGGCGTTGCATTCTTTTTCACGAGGAAGGTCACGTCAGACGCCGTCATGATCGGCACTTCCTTCGATTTACCCTTCTTTATTTTGACCGTCTTTGCCGTTTCTACAACTGTCTTCGGCGCAACAATCGTCTTTTTCTCGAAATTATTGAATCCATAGTCGAACAATTTCGCCGTTTGCACGAAACGAGCGGACTTCGAAGCCGTATTCATCACAACCGAAATCAGTCGCAAGTCGCCGCGCTTCGCAGTTCCCGTGAAGCAGTAACCCGCGGCACCGATATAACCGGTTTTCATGCCGTCTACACCCTGATAAGCAAATTGCTTGAATGATTGCACATTTTTGTTTGTTTCCAGCATCCAGTTCAGGTTAATCATTTCTGTCTTGTCGCGTGGACGGAATTTGTAGCTTGGCGTGCTTGCAAACTCTAGGAATTCGGGATGTTTCTTCACTAGAATGCTTGCGAATTTAGCCAAATCATTGGCGGAAATAACAGTCGTTTCAGCAAGACCGGTCGCACTTGTAAAATTAGCCGTTTTCAGCCCAAGCGCCTTCGCAGTCTCATTCATTTTCACGACAAAAGCCTGCTCTGTCCCGGAAATGTGGTCGGCTAGCGCAATTGTAGCGTCATTGGCGGACTGAACAGCCATCGCCATATATAAATCTTTGACCGAGTGTACGTCCCCTTCAGCCAAGTAGATTGCGGAACCATCAGGAGGGATGTCGGCAGCTTCTTTCGAAGTCGTTACCATGTCAGTCAGCTTCAAACGGCCCGCAGTAATCTCTTCGAGTACGAGATACTCCGTCATCAGCTTCGTCATACTTGCCGGTGGATAAGCGGTGTCCGCATCGACGGCATAAAGAACTTGTCCGGTATCTGCATCTATGAGGACAGCTGAACGAGCTTCAATTCCAAGCGGATTCGGTGTAACTTCTGCGGCATAAGTAGTGTGGGAACCTAAATTAACAGTAAGCATCGTGGCAATTACAGTCGCGCAAATGGTCGGTACAAAGCGTACCCAGCCCTTTTTCGGTTTCAACGTCTTCTCTCCTCTTCTATCATGCATTCTCTCTAGTATTGTAACACAAAGAGTGCTGTTTCTAAAAAAGAAAGACAGGAAAACGGTGATTCCCACCATCTTCCTGCCAGGCAGTTCTACTTTATGATGCTAGATAACTATAAGCGCCGCAGCAGCCTCGATTACAACGAGTAGTTTGGTGCTTCTTTCGTGATTTGAACATCATGCGGATGGCTTTCACGCAAGCCGGCATTCGTAATCCGCACAAATTGCGTGTCATTCTTCAGCGCTTCGATATTTGCAGCGCCGCAGTAGCCCATACCGGAACGAAGTCCGCCGATAAGCTGATGAACCGTATCCGCCAATGGTCCTTTGTAAGCAACGCGGCCTTCAATCCCTTCCGGAACGAGCTTGTTCTCGTTCTCTTGGAAGTAACGGTCCTTGCTGCCTTCCTTCATAGCGCCGATCGAGCCCATACCGCGGTATACTTTGAAGCGACGACCTTGATAGATTTCCGATTCCCCCGGACTTTCTTCCGTACCGGCAAACAAGCTGCCGATCATAATCGCGCTGGCGCCGGAAGCAATTGCTTTCGTGACGTCACCGGAATACTTAATGCCGCCGTCCGCAATGATCGGTACATTATATTCGCGTGCAACCGATGCACAATCGTAGATTGCCGTAATTTGAGGAACGCCGATACCTGCAATGATTCGAGTTGTACAAATCGAACCAGGTCCCATACCTACTTTAATAACGGAAGCTCCGGCTTCAATAAGTTCACGTGTGCCTTCACCTGTCGCCACGTTGCCGGCCACAATTGTGAGGTCCTCGTATTTGCTGCGAAGCAAACGCACCATCTCGATAACGTTCTTCTGATGCCCATGAGCCGTATCGATGACAAGCACGTCAACGCCAGCGTTCACGAGTGCTTCCGCACGTTCAGGCGTATCCTTTGCAATACCGACAGCTGCGCCGCAGAGAAGACGTCCTTGACGGTCTTTAGCGGAATGCGGGAATTGAATAGCTTTCTCGATATCTTTGATCGTGATAAGTCCTTTAAGTGTGTTCGTTTCATCCACCAAAGGAAGCTTCTCGATTTTATGCTTCTGCAACAGGCCTTCAGCTTGCTGAAGCGTTGTACCGACAGGAGCAGTAACAAGATTTTCTTTCGTCATGACTTCGCTGATTTTGATGGAGTAATCGTGAACGAAACGAAGATCGCGGTTCGTGATGATCCCGACCAGCTTCTTATTCTGATCTACAACAGGCACACCGGAAATCCGGTATTTGCCCATCAGTTCCTCTGCATCATAGACATGGTGATCAGCCGTCAGCGAGAAAGGATTCGTAATAACGCCGCTCTCCGAACGCTTAACCCGATCCACTTCTTCTGCTTGTTGTGCAATAGACATGTTTTTATGAATAATACCGATGCCGCCCTCGCGCGCCATAGAAATCGCAAGCTTTGCCTCTGTTACCGTGTCCATTCCCGCACTCATCAGCGGAATGTTCAGCTTCACACTGGGGCTAAGTGATACAGATACATCGACTTCCCTCGGCAATACTTCCGATTTACGAGGCACTAACAGTACGTCATCGAAGGTTAATCCCTCTTTGGCGAATTTATTTTCCCACACAGACTTGTTCCTCCTCTTGCAATTTACGTTCCCAAAACGAACCCGTAAAACCTGCGTTTTTGAATAGGCTCGCGTATATTATTGCAATATTAGCAGAGGGGTAGGGGGCTGTCAAGGCAAAGGGACTAGGGGGAATTTGTCCATATTACGAACGATAATCATACTTGCAATTGGAGCTCCAAAGCAGAAATTCTCGAATCCCTTGCTCACGCGCGGCTTGAATTTGCTTATTCACCTGCGCGGCCCCATATTGCTGATGCGGATGAACCCATCTCGCCGTAAAACTTTGCAGCCAAGGTCGAATCGTTGCCGTTAACTGGCCGCCGCTGCTCCGAATAATGGCATTCCGCCTCTTTGCATCCAACATCGCCTGGCTAATAATCGGATACGGATTAAGATCCGGCTGTTTCACTCCATACATGCCTGTCGAATAGTGCGAAGGATAGGTCATGGGTGAAATCACATCCACTGCACTCGTTACCGCCCTCCACGACTGTCCGATTCCCATATCATTCGTTGAAGAGGTCACTAATCCAAATACATCAGCCGATATTCTGGCGCCGGATTGATGTACGTTCGTTCTTGCTTGCCGGAGGAAATAGGCAATCACATCCGACTTCGTTCTCCCCCCGCGATTACCATACTGTACTTCGCGATCTACCTTAGCTCCGTTATCGGGAAAGCGCACATAATCGAATTGGATCTCATCAAAACCCTTAGCTGCAGCTTCGCCTGCGATCGCTGTGTTATATTGGCGTACTTGTTGTTGAAAAGGGTTCAGCCACGCCTTTCCTTGCGCATCCCTCCACACGCCGCCGCCGCCTTGCTTCTGCAACGCCATGTTCGGATGCATCTTCGCATAAAGCGGGTCTTTGAAGGTCACTATTCTGCCGATGACATAGATGTGCTTGGCTTTGAGCTTTGCGATTAATCCCTCGACATCCGATATGGCCGCATGACGGTCTGCTCCGATCGCATGCACTGCCGGCAGCGCAGAGTCGTAAGTCAGCTGACCGTAATCGTTCTTCACGTCGATCACCATGGCATTAAGGTCTGTCCTGTCTAACAGATCAATAAGAGCGTTCATCCGTTTCTTACTGCCGGCCACCCAGCCCGATACGTAAATGCCGCGAACCGACTCCTCCGGCTTATGAATTTTACGGGAAGCTGCAGCAATGGAATGCTTACTATTCGCAGCAGCTGTACTTGTTAAGGTCCTCGATGTTGGCTTCATTCCAGGGGCTAATCTGCTTTTATGTTTTACAGTCAGTTGTTGTAGATCGGTGTTGGTTTGACTTTGCAGCTTTAATGGAGGAAGACTGATTTGATCTTGTCGATCAGCCGAATTGCACCCTGCACAGACGATCATTCCGGACAAAATCATCGTCATGCTCATTATCTTCATACCGTCCTTCACCATCATCAGCTAGCACCCCCAGTACGTTGAATGACTACGTTACCAGTAGTATGTGCCCGCCATTCCATTCCATTGTGTAGGAGATATACCCAGCATTGGTAAAAACATAACAAAAAACCGACCGTATAAATACGGTCGGTTCATCGTGCTTGGCGACGTCCTACTCTCCCAGGACCCTGCGGTCCAAGTACCATCGGCGCTGGAGGGCTTAACGGTCGTGTTCGGGAT
>NZ_FPAD01000007.1:0-189698 GCF_900116125.1 Paenibacillus sp. BC26
ATTTATAACCATTTGACTGGTCGCTCATTGTTCAGTTTTCAAAGAACAAATACTTGGTTTATTTCCTTCCGGCTCATGACCGGAATTAGATCTTATCATGATTCGAAACATGATTGCAAGCTTTATTTTTCAGCTTGTTTTCGTTTCGATCACCGCATCCAAGTTGATGTCTCGGAGGCAGAAATAGAATATACCATGGCTAATCATCATATGGCAAGTCTTTTTTGAAATTGTTTTTCCGGCTCCTTGAGTACTTATACCCCCTCTACTAATACATCAAACGTCCGGCATCCCAATTAATTGCAAGGAATGGCTGTTTATGTACGATGCCGATGCCGGCGTAGAAATTGCTGGCACTACGACTTTGACTGCCGATACTGGCGCAGCAAGGACAGTTGCTTCGTAAGAAAAACAGGTGTATACGGCATGTCGTTACGCAGCCACGAGATGATCGTACCGATCATAGCCGAGGAACTGTACCATATTGCAATATCTTTATGAATCCCCGAGTTGGCGAAATCGCGCTCGCATCCCGGACGTTCGACGCTTTCCGTGATCAACTTCGTCAACAGCTTCAGCAGCCGTTCCGTGAAGACCGTCGTTCGTTTGGCGGCAAGAATGACTTTATAGAACTTGAAATTCTCCGCGATATGCTCCAGTAAATTGACCATCAACGGCCAATCCACTTCTTCCGCTGAGCTCCGATTGGGCCTTGGCGCATTGATAATTGAAGTAATATCCTCAATCATATCGTCGGCCATCTTATCCAACATATCCGGCATATCGCGGTAATGCAGGTAGAATGTAACGCGATTAAGCGTGGCTCTCTCCGCGAGCCGATTGACCGAAATTTTCTCCAGCTCCATCTCTTGCAGCAATTCAATGAACGCATCTCGAAGCAAACGCCTCGTACGTACGATGCGGGGATCGACCTGATCCTTGGCATGCCCCATCTCAGCCTCTTCCTCTCTGCTTCACTATATACTGTAAACTATACAACACCATGTAAATCAGGTCTAGAACACAAATAACCGCACTCGGGCATACGCCCGAGTGCGGTTCATCGTCGTTACTAAGAGCTCTCGTTCAGCTAGCCTTTCACAGCACCCGCCGTTATTCCGGCCACAATTTTCTTATTGAAGAAGATGAACAGGACAAGAGGCGGAAGCGTGATAAGCAGAATGTTCGTATAGAGCAGATTATATTGCGAGATGAACTGACTCATGAAGTTGTAGAGTGTGAGCTGGACCGTTGCATTCTTGGAGCCCGGGAAGAAGTAGAGCGGGTTGGTAAAATCATTGAAGATCGCCACCGACGAGGTCACGATGATCGTCGCGTTCACGGGCTTCAGCAGCGGAAAGATGATTTGGAAAAACAATCGGAAACCGCCGCAGCCATCAACTACGGACGCTTCATCGATTTCTCGAGGGATCGCGCCCATGAAGCCGCGGTACAACAGCACGCCGAACGGAAAGCCGAGCGCCACCTCGACCATGATGAGTCCCAGCATCGTTTTGAACAGGTGAAGCTTATCCAATACCCAGATCGTAGGGACGATCGCAGGGGGAATGATCAAACCCGCCAGCACGAAGAAGCTGATCCAAGGCGTTACCCCATCGGAGCGTCTCTGCATAACGAAGCCCGCCATGGCACACACGAGCAACAATATGGCGATTGATAGGATCGTCAATGTTGTACTGTTAACGAAAGCGAGCACCAGCATATGATCGCGGGATTGAATCACTTCCTTGATATTGCCCCACAAATGGTTGGTCGACGGCCACGCCATGTTGCTCAAGGATGCGCCTCTCTCGTCTTTCATCGCATTTACAATGACGAAATAGAGCGGAATCCAGAAAATAAGAATCGAAGCCAACACCGCCCCGGATTCCAGGCTGAACCGGCGGAGCTTGCCCATCATAGGTCCACCTCTCTTCGGTTCAGGTAAAGCGACAACGGGAAAGCGAGCGCGGACACGAACAGAAATAATATGACGTTGCCGGCCGTAGCCAATCCATAGAAGCCGCCTTGATATTGCTTATAAATAATAGAGGCAATGACGTCCGTTGCAAACCCGGGCCCGCCCCGAGTCATCGACCAAAGGATGTCGAAGCTGCGCAAACCGCCGATAAACGCCAAAATGATGACCGAATTCGTTGCAGGCCGGCTCAGCGGAAGGATGATATTCCAGAACTTATGCCACGAATTTCCTCCATCGATCTGGAGTGCCTCGTAATATTCCTCGGGAATAGACATGATGCCCGCAATATAGATCACCGTAGCAAAGCCGACACCCTTCCACACATCCACGAAGGCTACCGACAACAAGGCAATCCGCGTATCTCCAAGCCAATCCGGACCGGATATGCCAAAGTACGCAAGCGTCGTGTTGATCAATCCTTCCGTAGGATGCATAAGCGTACTGAAGGCGATGCCGACGGCTATCGTGCTCACTAATGTCGGAAAGAACACGACGGATCTCAGGTAATTTTTCGTTTTTATTTTCGAAGTTAGGAAGACGCCGAGCAGCAGTCCGATTACCACCTTCAAGCCGCAGGTGACGACCGCATAGATGAACGTATTCTTGAAGCCGATATTGAGCGATGACTCTTGGAAGAACGTCTTAAAGTTATCCAATCCGATATAAGTCCAATCCTGAAGCGTCCAACGGGTCATGCTGAAGAAGAAGGACATGAACGTAGGCACAATAAAAATAATCAAGTAGATGATCGCCGCAGGCAGCAGGAAGTAGTAGGTATAGGTGCTTTTCCAAACCTTGTTCATTGCGATCCCCCTTGCTGGTATGGTTGAGAAATAAGTAAGCCGAGCAACGAGGTCGATGAAGAGAAGGGGCTCCCGAAGCCGTCCCCTTCCCTATCGCCTTCAGCGCTCAAGCCATTGATTCTACCAGCCGGCGAGTCCGAGCTGCTGCGCTTGTTTCTCTACGTCCTTGTCGTACATGGCCGCCGCGTCGGCTGCGTTCCGTTGGCCGGAGCCGACTTCGACTGTGATCTGCGGGAGGTTTGGCCCTTTGACCGGAGAGACGAATTCGAGCGCCGGTGCGGTTTTGCCGGAATCGAAATACGGGAGCATATCTTTAACGACCTGCGGAACATCGTCCGGGATCGCAGCGCCTTTGATCACGTAAGGGCCGGTAGGCTTGGATACCTTGCCGACTACAGCCATCCCCTCGGGCGAGGCGAGAAAAGCGATGAATTTCTTGGCCTCGGCAGCATGCTGGGTGTTTTTGTAAATATAGGCTGCCGTTGGCATCCACACCGTAAGTCCATTCTTATCCGCACTATCGCCGGGCTGAGCGAAGAATCCAATGTCATTGATGCTCTCGGGATTGTTCTGTGCGATGGTCGGGATGACGAAGGTCAGCATCGGATAATGCGCTCCCTTACCTTCAGCCAGCATCTTGAGCCCCGCATCTAAGTTAGCCGCAAGATAATCCTTGTTCATGTAGCCCACTGTTTCCTCAAGCTTCCGGAAGCCTCTTAACGCTATAGGCGTTGTCGCATACTTCGCCTTATTCGCGGTATAGTCGGCTGCGAAGTTCGTATCGTCGGCTTGAACGTTGTAATAGTCGGCCAGCATGATCAGCTGCGAGGTCCACGAATCCTTGTAGGTCCCGATAATGGCCGTAATGCCCGCATCCTTAATCTTCTTGTTGTTCGCCATCAATTCGTCCCAAGTCTTCGGCACGGTCAGTCCGAGGTTCGCATAGATCTTCTTGTTGTAGAACCAGCCCCCGCCCATTGTTCCGTTCGTTGGGGCTCCGTATTGCTTGCCGTTAAAGGTTACCGTCTGCTTGAAAGAGTCAATAACGTCCGCTTCCCAAGGTTCACTAGAGACATCCAGAATATTCTCCTCCGGATTAAGCGCTTGCATAAGTGAGCCTGCGTTGTAGAAGAAGACGTCGTTCATATCCCCTGTCGAGAGGCGCGTCTTCACGAAGTTATCGCCTTCACTGCCTGCCGGCCTGGTTTCCGTCTCGATGGTAATGTTTGGATTCTTCGCTTGGAATGCATCGACTAAAGCTTTGGCCACATTAACGGAATCTTGCGAGTTATCGACCAGCAGCGTTATCTTAACCTTTTCCTGCGAATTACTGGCAGATTCGGTTGTCGACGAGGATGTGTTACCGGATTGCGTTGTGTTAGCAGCTGCATTGTCCTTGGTGTTGGTATTAGTATTGTTGGAATTTCCACAGCCGACAAGCAGGCCGGCAAATAACGAAACGCACGATAGGACGGCTACATATTTTCTCGATATTGCTGCATTCGACTTCGCCATGAACAATGTCCCCCTGAATAAGTATCGTTCGTCAAGAAAGAAGTAATATAGGGCCCGGGTACCCATATCCCTATTATAAGTCCCGCGCTACATCACGTTCAGTGGGTCATTTCATTGTTCGACGTCCGTATTTTTTAGATCATTTCGCGGTATTGGCCGGGTGTGGTGCCCGTGCATTTCTTGAATACTTCGGAGAAATGCCGATACGTATGATAACCGACTCGCTCGCTCACCTCGTTCACCTTCAACCCTCTGCGGAGGAGCATTTTCGCCAGCTCCATGCGGTATCGGGTCAGAAACTTGATATAGGTTTCGCCTGTTTCCTCCTTGAACAGCACGCTCAAGTAGGCGGCATTCATGCCCACGTGTTCAGCTACTTCCTGCAGGGACAAGTCCCGATTTACATGCTGCACGATATACGTACGAGCCCGCTCCACTGCGGAATTCTTCGGCGTTTGGTCATCTCCCAACGTTTGACCATCCAAGTGTGCCTTCTCCAAGAGCTCCCGCTGGCTCTCCTCCCATTTTCTGCGAATGTCCATCGTTTCTCGTTGACTGGTTATCTTGCTGACGGCCTTATGCAGAGATCGCTCCACGCTCTCATCCGTTATGGGCTTCTCCAGATAATCCGTGACGCCAAGCTGAATTGCCTGCTTCACATATTCAAATTCATTGAAGCCGCTAAATACGATGCAGCAGGTGTCCTCCGCTTCGCGCATGATTTCCTGGATCAACTGAAGTCCATCCATCCCCGGCATCCGAATATCGGTCAACACAATGTCAGGTTTCACACGTCTGAACACCTCCAGCGCAGAGATACCATCACCTGCTGTCCCTGCAAGCTCGACCTCTAACCCTGTCCAATCAATGAGTGTTCGCAATGCCTCGATTACGATATATTCATCGTCAAACACAACGGCTTTAAGCACGGCCTACGCCTCCTCGCGGATAGGTTTGAATCTGACTTCCACTTTGGTGCCCACGCCTTCTTCGCTTGTAATATCAAAAAAACTGCTCGCCCCATAGTAAAGCTCAATCCGTTCCTTCACATTGGCAAGCCCATATCCTTGCTGGGTAACCGACATATCCGCGATTCCAACTCCATCGTCTTCGATGATGAAGACTAGGTACTCGCCTTCTTTTCTCCCGGAAACTACGATCTTCCCTTCGCCGAGCTTCGGTTCAAGTCCGTGGTAAATCGCGTTCTCTACAAGAGGCTGGACGATCAGCTTCAGAATTTCAATCCCCATAATAGACTCGTCAATGTCCGCGTGATACGTGAAGCGATTGTTGTATCGAATGTTCTGAATCGTCATGTAATGCTCAATATGCTTAACTTCCTTGAAGACCGGAATCGTCTCTTTCCCTTTATTCAGGCTGAGCTTGAAGCTCTCGGACAAGGAAAGCGCCATCTGAGCCGCCTCGATATTTTTCTGCAAACGGGCCATCCAATAGATCGAATCCAACGTGTTATATAGAAAATGGGGCTTGATTTGCGCTTGGAGTGCGCGCAGTTCCGCTTCCCTTTCCTTTAATTCCGAATGAAGCAGCCTCTTCGCCAGCTCCTCGTTCTCCGAGGAAATACGTTTGAATGTCTCGCCGATTGTCCCCACCTCGTCTTTGGAGAATGTACTGTCGAATTCCCGGGCTCCTTTGTTCCAATCGACCATCATTTTCTTGATTTGAATTAGCGGTTTCGTGATCGTACCCGAGATAATGACGGACAGCAACAGCGCGACAAGCGCAATTAATGACGCAATCAGCGTGGTTGCCGTACCGATCCGATTCGACTGCTTCAGCAGCTCCTTCTTCTGAATCAGATGCAATAACGTCCATCCTGTCGTCTGGTTACGATACTGGCTGACCAAATAACCTTGTTCGCGCAGCTTATTCACGGAAGCAGCCAGACCGCCTGCCGTCTTCGGCAACTCAATCGCCTGCTCCTCCGGATAGACCACCCGAAGCTCCTCTTCCGAAGAATCCACCGCCATGAACATGCCGTTATTATGGCTTTCGCTGAATACGCTGCCGAACATCGACTTGGATAGATTGACGATCAAGAGGCCGATCGCTCTGCCTTTGGGATCGCCGGAGTCGCGGAACAGCTTGACTGTCGAGAATGTATGGGATGAATCTCCGAGCACATTGTAGTTGAAGAACACCACTTTCCCCTTGGCGGCGACGGCTTGTTTATACCAATCTGCAGCTTCGATCTCTAGTTTCTTGGCAGGGCTCTCATAAATGCCCGCATCATCGGATTTGCCCAGACAATAGGTCTGGTAGTAAAGATCCAGCACGCACAGCGAGTCAACGTAACGGGAATCGTAAGAATCGCTGTTAATGACGCGCTGCAGACGATTGCTGGTCGTGGCATTCATCTCGCTTTGCTGCGTACTCGAATTAAGCTCGCTGGTGCGCAGGTCATTGCGAATCTCATCGTTTAAAACGATCGATCGGTTCAGGTTAAGCACATTGCGGAATAACAAATCGGCCACTTCATTGGACGTCTCCAGGTGGTCGATATTGGTCTGCGTATTGTTAAGCGTCAATGTATCTTTAGCAATATTGAAGGATATGTAGCCGAGGAGGAATAACGGAGGCACGGACAACAGAATCATTGCGGCCAGGAAACGACTTCTGACTTTGCGGAAACGAAACAGGGATAACAGCCTTGTTGTCCATCTCATAGGTTTGGCGCCCGCCTTTGATATAATAAACGGTCTGAACGTGAAGATCAGGCCGGATTCTACTTCATTATATATTATGGACCCATTAGGTAAAGATGGGATAGTTCGGATTTCATAGGATCGAGGTACGATAAAATTGGATATTGAAGTTTCCCGTAATTTAAAGTCAATACATCATTAAATATATATTGAATATAATTAATATGCATGATACGATATTTATGGTAAATAAAGCGCTTACTTTAACGCTTTTCCTCCATCTTGATGCAGCGCCAATTCGCCAATCGTCCATTACGTCTAGGGGTGTAGGTGGTGATCGAGAACGGTTAATGGGACATCTTCTGTTTCGCATAAGCAGAACATTTGAGATCCATTATTAAAGGAGGATAACAATGAAATTAACCAAGAAGTTAGGCTTAACGGTTCTGGCAACCATGCTTTTTGCCGCATCTGCTCCATTCTTCGGCCTGCCGAAAGCGGAGGCTTCGGGATTAACTTGGCCTTCAGGCCAAATACTCCCTTCCTTCTCGGCCCCTGCAGCGACTCTCGACGAGATAAACCTGGTAAGCGAATACCGATATGAAGCAGAAGGAACTGCGGCCTTGCATAACTCCGGACATCTGGACGGCAATGGCTGGCTCTCGCAAGTGGGCATTGACACTGCGAATCAGTACATGGTCTACGGTCCTTATGTTACAGACGTGCCAACCGGAACGAATACAGCCTATTTCGATATGATCGTCGACAACAACACGGCTAATAACGATGTCATCGTCACGTTGGACGTTAGAGACAACGTGAACGGTCAAATACTGGCGACTCGCAATGTGACAAGGCAAGAATGGACACAAGCGGGAAACTATCAACGATTCACCGTGTCCTATAACAATGCGACTGCGGGTCATGCCCTGGAATTCCGAGTGTACTGGTATGGGCGAGCTTACACCAAAGTAGATGCTGTCGGTACGATTCCGGCGGGCAATAAGGATGATGAAGCGCTCGTGTTCACGACGCTTAAAGGTCTCGTAAACAAAACACAGCCCCGAATTTATTCCTACGATAATGCTGTCCGAAACGAAGACGGCAAAGACAGCTGGTTGAATGCGCTGGGCATTGGACATACCGACGTGTCTAACAACTGGTCGCTGATCACCAAGTATGCCAGTGAAATTAACGGGATCGTCATCTATGACACAGCCGTGCCCGATACCGTAAATCTGGCTACGCTTATCGCTTCGCAATCCGGGGGTATCGTAGCGCCGCCAAGTTTAGTTACCACGCTTACCTCCGCACCGTACAACTTGCCGATCTTGGACGATCTGCGCGGCGATTTCAGCACCAAGCTCTCCGTCTATCAACATATCTACAATAATTACTGGTCCTCGCTTTCTCATAAGATGGTTGTCGGGCTGAACCCGGAAATTAAAGGGTACCTGCGCGATTACGCGATGGCAACCGGCGCAGCGGTTATCTGGCTGAACCCTGCCGTTCCGGCGGAGAAAACGCTGCTTCAATCCTTCCTCTCCGATATGCCTAACGGCAGCGGCGTCTACATGGGCTGGTGGCCGGATGAACAGTTAGGCGTTGAAACCGCATCCGCATACGGCATCTCGACAGTCGCCAGCGACTTCTCCTCCAACTTGACGGTATTCAGCGGTACTTCAAGAACGGTGAATGTGAAACCCGTACCGAATAAACCGACACTCCAGAATAAAATCTACGTTTCGCTGATCTTGAGTGACGGGGACAATCTGCAATATATGGAGCATCGCTTCAAGAAGCTATGGGATTCCGCGAACAGAGGTACCGTGCCTCTGGGCTGGACCGTTTCCCCCGCTATGCTCGATGCGATGCCGGGGTTGTTAAACTATCTGTACAACACCGCAACGCCAAACGATGCGCTTATTGCCGGACCTTCCGGCGTCGGCTATACGTATCCGAATGATTGGACCAATCAAACGTATCTGGACAATTTCGTTGCCTTGTCCAATGATTACATGAACCGCGCCGGCTTAAGAGTGGCTACGATTTGGAACACCATTGTCGGCGGCATCAATACGAATGTCGGCAACAGCTTCGCGCAGTATGCACCTTCTATGCTGGGGTTAACGGCTCAAGTCGGAGGCGGTGCCCTCACGGTTTATAACAACACGCTGCCTGCTCAAGGCCTGAACGCAAACTATTGCTACTCGGAAGCCACGCTCATTTACGAGATCAATCAAGCCATTGCAGGCTGGTCCGGCACTTCCCCTCGATTCGTCAGCATTCAAGCCAATCCTTGGGATGTGAATTACCAGAATTTCGTAAACGCGGTTAATAACTACAGCGCCAACAGCAACATCGTATTCGTCAGACCGGATACGTATTTCCAATTAATGCGAGAATACAATCAGCTGCCTATCGAAACGTCCACCATCGTGAAGAAACTCGAAGCAGAGACCCAATTCTCGCATGCCACCGGCGCCGTCAGCGGAAGCGACTGGTCTGCGAACGTAGCTGCATCCAGTGCCGCCTACATGCTCTCGGGACCTTTCGATACAACCGTTCCGGTCGGCACAAACACGGCTACTTTTAAGATGAAAATCGATTCGAACACAGGCACCAACGATAATGTCGTCACGCTGGACGTACGCAACAATACGACGGGAGCGGTTCTCGCCACTTACGATGTGTACCGGAATCACTTCAAGAGCAGCAATACCTACCAAGACTTCAGCCTGACCTTCGAGAATCCAACCGGCAGCTCGTTGGAATTCAGAGCTTACTATCGCGATAAAGCTACAATCAGCATCGATAAAGTTACCGTGACCAGCCGCATCGGCAAGTACGAATCGGAAGGCGCGTATATCGGGCATGGCGTCGGACGCGTAAGCGGCGATGGCTGGCAGGCTTCGTCCGCCTTGGATAATCAAGGGCATATGGTTTATGGACCCTATGATTCGAATGTTCCGATGGGCAATCGCAAACTCACCTTCCGCATCAAAATCGATAACAATACGCTAAACAATGCGAATGTCGCGAAAATCGACGTCTATGATGCCGCGACAGGCACGACAGTAGCGCAATCGGACCTTACAAGGCAGCAGTTCACCTCCGTGAATCAATATCAAAATTTCAGCCTCAGCTTCAATCAAGCACTGGGCAGGAACCTCGAATACCGAGTGTGGTACTATGACAATGCCACGATAACGGTAGATAATGTAACGATTAATTAAGGCTTCGCTAGTCCAATGCAAAGAACCGCCTGGGATGATTGGTTTCCCGGCGGTTCTTTCTCGTATTATCCGCGAATGGCTCGACAGCCACTTTTCTGTCTAGGCTTCATGAACAAAACTTTAACGGTTGCCAGCGTGGCTAATTGATGTAAATAAGCCTATTTAAAAGTCTAACGGTTGTGACAGACCTTATTTGCATCAAATGGATCGATTCCTATCGGAGAACGATCAAATAAGCTCTCTGGCAACCGTTAGACTTTATATAGGGCAAATTCATGCTAAATAGCCGCTTTCACAACCGTTAGAGCTGCAATACGACCAAGCATGCGCTAATGCACGTATCAGTATCCCGAATTGCATCTCTATCCGCCTGGAATCGTTGATTCTACGCGGTTTAATATCCTTTCCCGACACAGGTTTGTAGTGTAACATGGAGGTATGTCATAACTCTATCGGGAGTGAAATCGCATGATTAAGCTTCTAGTCGTTGAAGATGAAACCGTAACCAGAAAAGGTCTGATGAAGCACATCAAGTGGAGCGAGCTTGGTGTCGACGTTGTAGAAGAAGCCAAGGACGGAGTAGAAGGCCTCGAAGTAGCTCGCCGCATGCATCCCGATATCGTTGTATCTGATATAAGAATGCCCGGGATGAACGGCATCGAATTTACCGCCTCTCTCCGAGAAGAGTTTCCCGCATGCAAAATTATCTATATGAGCGGATATTCCGACAAGGAATACCTGAAAGCTGCCATTCGCATTCATGCTGTCAGCTATGTCGAGAAACCTATTGTTATAGAAGAGTTGCAAGAGGTGATACGAAAAGCCGTACAACTGTGCTTGGAGAATAACAAAGTCAATCATATTAACATGGCCCTGTCGAGCAGCCTTCCATTTATCAGACAGAATATCGTGAACGATCTGATTAGTAACCCAATCGATAGCGATGAACTGCGGAGAAACTTAAACCTTGCCGGCATATCCTTCAACCAAGGAGACTCCTATACGGTTTCCATCATAGTCCCTTCCTATGATGACGACGAGACAGGTGTCCTCAAACAAAGCTGCTGCAATCGTAGTATTGAATTTCTTCATCAATCGTCGCACGACTTTACCCATTTGGCGGTAATGAAGGATTCCACCCATATTATCGTCATCTCCGCACATAAACCGGAACGTAAGCAAGAGTTTGCTGCGGTCTATCATCTTCTTTCCGAGCATTTGAAAGAGCAAGGAATGACCTGCTCAAGATTATCCTGGGTAGTCGGAGGCACCTCGGCAGAAGTGTCGAGAATACGTGATTCCTATGAGACAGCAGCCGGCTTTCTCAAGCACCTTTTTTATTACGACTTTGGCAATATTTTTTACGCCGCCAACAGAGAAGTCTCCGTATACCCGATCCACGCCGAAATTCTAAAGTCCTATGCCGAACTCTTACAGGAGCTTCAGAAAGATAAAATCATGCAGTTTACAGAACAGTTATACACCGTTATTAGGACAAAGACCGGAACGCCTGTAGACGAAGTCAAGAATCTATTCTATCAAATGCTGCACATGCTGATTGAACAAGCAGCGAAGAGAGGATTAGATCTAAGCATCTCCGATCACCGGAAAGAGGAATATGATTGGGCGATGATGTCGCGAATCGATACGCTCAAGCATCTGAAAGGCTACTTCCTGAAGAAGGCAGCCGATCTCCTGGACCGTATCGAGAATATCGAATCCAACAGCAGAGCCGTTCTCGACGTGATCAAATACATACGAAGCCACTATAGTGACAAGGAAATATCCATAAATATGCTTGCCGATCACGTTCACCTAACGCCCACGTATCTCTCCTCGTTGTTTAGGAAAGAAACAGGCAAAACGATAAGCGAGTTTATTACAGAGGTTCGAATCGAGAAATCCGCTAATTTGCTAATGAAGCCGCAAGCCAAGCTATATGAGATCGCCGACCGATCCGGCTATAATGACGCCAATTATTTCGCAAAGGCCTTTAAGAAAATAACGGGAATGACACCTACGCAATTTAGGAGAAAACACAAATCGTGAACAATTCACTCCGGGCTCTGATCGGATTTTTTACCCATATGAACATTAGGGGAAAGCTTCTCATCTCCTATTTTATTCTCATCTTCTTCCCACTGGCGCTGCTAACTACGATATCCTACAAAAACGTATCCAGTGATTACGAGAAACAAATTCTCCACTCCGCAGATCAGTCATTCGACCAAGCCTATACGTTCTTAAACTATAAGGTGAACACGCTGATAAAGGCATCCGATGTCATCTATTTCAATGCTGACGTTCAAACGATTCTGGCAAGAAAGAAAGAAGAGTTTGAGAATGATTACGTGCAGCAGAACATCGATCGGCTGAAATTGGAAAATTTCCTGAGCAGCTTCCAGAACTCCGAAGATGTCTATCGGGCGAGCCTGTACGTTCCCGGCTGGTTTATGTATGCAGCGCAAAACTTCAACTTTTACGATAAGGACAGCTTCTCGCACACGCAAAGCTATCAAATTCTGATGGCATCCAAGGATAAGGTCAACTGGCTTCCACCCCATACCATTACCAACAACAGCAGCAGCCTCGACCCGGTACAGGTGATTTCCCTGCTAAGAAAAATCAGAAACACGGAGCAGACAACCGAATATATCGGCATGATCGAGCTAAGCATTTTAAAAGAAAACATCGAGGATATGATTCAAAAAGCAAATATCACGTATGACGGCGTCGTCTATATTCAAAACTCGAACGGCGATATCGTAAGCTGCTCCAACCTGCAAAATTTTAATCGCATCGACCCCAACACGGAGCTTATAAAGGAGCTTCAAAACAACGATACCACATGGAATAACGCGGCATTCGGCAACAGCGATTACGTTATTAAAGCAAGAGCCATCGAGAATACGGATTGGACGATGGTTACGGCGATCCCTAATACGGAAATATACTCGCAAAGCATCCGAATCAGAGACCTCATGCTTGTATTGATGCTGGTATGCGGACTGATCTCGTATGGACTTGCCTATTTCATTACAGGCGCCACCGTCAAGAGAATCCAGCTGCTTAGGAAAAAAATGAGGCTGGTACAGGAAGGGTTTCTGAACGTGGAAGTGAATTCCAAAATCCACGACGAGATTGGGGACCTGACCGACAGCTTCAATCATATGGTCAAACGAATCAAGCTTCTCGTTGATGAACAATATCAGAACGGCAAGGAGATCAAGAATCTGGAGCTCAAGGCGCTCCAGGCGCAAATCAACCCGCATTTTCTGTACAATACGCTTGAAATGATCAACTGGAAAGCCATAGACAATGACGTACCCGAAATTGCCGTCATCTCGCAATCGCTGGCCAAATTTTATAAGCTTAGCTTGAATAAAGGCAAAGATATCGTAAGTCTTGAAGATGAGCTCGATCATATCCGCATCTATGTCAAAATACAGAATCTCAGATTCGACGATAAAATCAAACTGGCTATCGACATTGACCCTGATCTATACAGCTGCGCTATTCTGAAATTAATACTCCAGCCGATTGTTGAAAACTCGATTATTCACGGCATACGTGAAGACAGGGATAAAGAGAAAGGCTCCATTACGATAACCGGATTTCCGGACAAGCATGATCTGGTCTTGATCGTCAAGGATGATGGCGTGGGAATGCCGCAGGACAAAGCCGAAGAAATACTTGCAAACGGAAATCCGGCCGATGAGGTCCATGGCTATGGCGTTCGAAACATCAACCACCGGATCAAGCTCTGCTACGGCCAGGAATACGGCCTGACCTACCGCTCCTCGCCGGGTAACGGAACAACGGTGGAAATCAGAATACCGGCGGTACGTCCTTCTAAATAACAAAAGGTTCAGGAAGGGTGACTTGATCCCTCCTGAACCTTTTGTTATTCTGCTTCCCGTTAACTATTTGTTGGCTGCAAGAAAGGCATCCAGCTGTTTCTGCATTTCGGCTATGATCTTATCCGAGCCGGCATTCTTGATTTTATCAACCAGCGTCTTGAGACCTTCTTCCGGATCCTTGATATAACCATAGTTGAGCGGAAGCGCATACTGCTGCACGACGTTGTTCACGGCAGCCATTTCGTTTTTGACGGGCTCGAAATCAGGCGTAAAGAGCGCATAAGGATTATCAAGTGCTCTGTCTGCCAGCTGCTTTCTCACTTCATCGATGTTTGGCGGAGAATCGACCGGCTCTTTATAGAACTCAGGCGATTTAAAGCCCCACGAGCAATACCCTTCAGGTGCAAAACCGTCCAAATCAAGTGCTTTCAGCTTGTTGTCCGCGGTAATCTCGTAATGCTTGCCCTCGATACCGTAAGTAAGAAGGTTATAGTAGCTTTGATCCGTTCTTAGCAATTCCAGGAACATCAGCGCCCGCTCAGGGTTTGCGGCCGATGCTGGAATGGCCATTCCGTCCTGCATGGCTGATGTTTTATACGTGTATTTGCTGTTCGGGAAGAATCTGACATCCCAATCCGGATGCTTCATGTAAGCACCTTTCCAGGAATCCTGGTTATGCAAATTGCTGGCCGCTTTTCCGTTCTCGAACATCTTGTCGTCTTTATTGGACAAGATCGATTTCGACCAGTAGTTTTTATCGCCCCACTCCTTCATTTTCTTGTAGTAATCCGATATGCCGTCGGATTCATACAAGTTGAAGATTTTAGCGGAAGTATCATCCATGCTCACCATGAACGGGGAATACTGCGTCGCCAGGATATTGTAGAAGCCATTTGCGTTTGCGTAATAGCTTTCAAGACCGCCCGATGAGCTGATCTGACCGCTTGGATCCAGCGCGGAATCGTTCTTCACGACGGCATCCAAATATTTTCCGTAATCATCCAAGTTTCCGATCGTTTTCAGGCCGTATTTGTCCATGAGATCGCCCCGCACGATATACCCCATATCTCCATACTGGAAGAACTGAGCGGGCATTGCGTAGAGATGACCGTCAACTTCAGTCTGTTTATACGCATCAGGGGTAATTTGAGCTAAGCTCTTCGGCGCATATTGCTTAGCCAAGTCCTCAATCGCCAGGAAAGCGCCTTTTCGAGCATTCGAATAGAAATTCGTCCATGTGGATGCATAAATAAGATCGATCGGTTCGCCTGATGCCAGCAGCAGCGGGTATTGTGTTCCGAAATCGGCCCAACCTACCCAGTTTACTTTGACCGTAGCATTTAAATCTTTCTCCAGCTTTTTGTTAACTTCGGCCAGCACCATATCGTAATCCTTGGCAGGCGAGCCGATCAGGTACATGTTTAATTCAACCTTTTTGGAAATATCCGCAGCTACGGCATTACCGGTATTTTCATTCGTGCTGTTCGTATTGCCGGTTGATTCATTGGATTCCGCGCCGCCGCAGCCTGTAAGCACAAGCCCCATAATGAGTGCCAAACTTAACAGCAGCGTTAGTCCTTTTACCTTCCTCACATGTACTCCCCCTTATAAATATTGTGTATGTGATAAACCGGCTTGACCGAGATTATCCTTTGATGGCACCGACAGTAAGGCCTTTTACGAAATACTTCTGTACATAGGGATAGACGAGGATAATGGGACCCGTAGCAATGACCGCCATTGCCAGCTTTAACGATAAGGTGGGGACATCGATCATGGATACGCTTGCGACGCTTGATAGTCTGGCTATGGCTTCGGACGATTGCAGCGTCGAGAATAACAAATATTGAAGCGGATACAGCTTAATATCCGTTATAAAGAGCATCGCGTTATACCAGTCATTCCAGTATTCCAGGGCATAAAACAGTCCGATTGTCGCAAGTCCGGGCTTCGTTAGCGGTAAAATCAGCTTTAAGAAAATGGTGAAGTCTCCCGCTCCGTCGATCTTGGCGGACTCGCTTATGGAATCGGGTATCGAGCTTATAAAGGTTCTCATCACGATCAAATAAAACACATTGATGATCAGCGGGATGATTAAGGAAAGCAGGCTGTTTTTCAAATGCAGGTATTTGACGAAGAAGATATACAACGATAGAATCCCGCCATTGAATAACGTGGTGAAGTAAAAGAAGAACGCAAGCTTGTTTCGATATAAGAAGTCCTTTCTGTTCAGCACGTAAGCCGTCATCGAAGTAACAAACAGTCCTACGGCGGTTCCAACCACCGTTATGAAGATGGATACCCCATATGCCCTTAAAATGTCCTGGGGGTATTTGAACAGAACTCTATAAGCCTCTAGTGAAAATTCGGCCGGGATGATTCCGTAACCATGCTGCGTAATGGCGCTTTCCGAAGTGAACGAGCCGGACACCAGCATTTCAAATGGCAGCAGGCATAGGATGACGGCCACGATAACCACCGAATAACTGATTATGTTGAATATCAGATAGGTTCCTTCAATCTTCTTGTGCGTTTTTTCATTCGTGCCGGAAGCATAAGTTTGCTGCATTGTTCTTCTCTCCTGTTCCTAAAACAGAGCGTTGTCCGGTTTTGTCTTTCTGATGATGCCATTCACCACCATGATCGTGACGAAGCACAGCACGGATTGATAGAAGGTTGCCGCAGCCGGCATCGCGATATCGCCGCTTGTAATCAGCGACCTGAATACGAACGTGTCGATCACGTCGGTGGCGTCGAAGAGCTGGCCGTTATTCCCGACAATCTGGTAAAACATCTGGAAGTCGCCGCGTAATATCCTGCCCAGATTCAATAGGAAAATGATGAAGATGGTCGGCATGATCGATGGGATGGTGATATAAAATATTTTCTGAAAAATATTGGCCCCATCAATTTCCGCCGCTTCAAAGCACTCGGAGTCGATGCTGACAATAGAAGCAATATAGATAACCGACGTATAGCCAACCCATTTCCACGAGTTGAAGAAACAAATGATGAATACCCATACATAAGGCATGCTGTACAGATTGACCGGATCCAGGTTGAATGCCTTCAGCACCGTGTTCAGCGTTCCGGTCTCATAGTTGAAGATGTTGAAAACAAAGACGCCAACAATCGTCCACGAAATAAAGAAGGGCAAGAAAATAATCGATTGCGATATTTTTTTGAAATATCGGCCTCTCATCTCATTGATAAAAATCGCGATCATAATGGCAAACAATTGAGAGGTTACCAGATTCAGCATGTTGTATAGGATGGTGTTTCTCGTAACCAATAAACCTGTACCTGAAGTAAAGAAGTATTTGAAGTTCTCGAACCCGTTCCATGGACTGCCAAACACGCCAAGGTTAAACCTGTAATCCTTGAATGCCAGTATGATTCCGGCCATAGGGATATAAGCGATCAATAGAATCAAGGCGATTGCAGGTAAAGCCATCAGAAATAAGGTTCTGTTTTTTCGAAGTTCATATAGAAAGCCGTGCTTGTTCAAACCATTTCACTTCCTTCGTCTGCAAGTCATAAGGAAACTAGTAGCAAACCCTATCCATATACAGCTTGATAAAAGCTTCCGAATCCACGTTTTTGGCAGCCTGGATGACGGACTGCTCCGCATTGCCGCGCCAGTAGAGCGCGGTTTTGTTATAAGTCGCCCCGCGGGTGAACTCCCCCTGCGTCTCCACGACAATTTCATCCCGTTGGAATTCCAGAATGGTATTGTCGAATACCGCGCAGATCGCCAGAGGATCATGCATCATCGGATAATGATCCGTTACCTGCTGCCACCGTCCGACTAATTCTCGAATATAAGCGGCCGATCGTTTAGGCTTGGTGAACAACCGGTCGACATCTTCTTTGGTCAGTACGCATTGGACCGTAACATCCAGTCCGACAGCCTTTATCGGTATGCCTGATTCAAACACGATTCTTGCGGCTTCCGGGTCGCATCTGATATTCCATTCACTGAGGTGGCTGTAGAAACAGCCTCCCATCATGACAATCTCTTTCACCTTGTTTCTGAGCTCCGGCTCTTTGAGAATAGCTACAGCTATATTGGTCAAAGGACCGATCGGCACCAAGGTAATATCTCCATCCGATTTCATGACCATATTGATAATGAAATCGATCGCATCCGTACCGTATCCCTCCGCATGTCCATCCTTTTCTTCGGAGAACTGGTTCGGAATTTCGTTTAAATCAACCTGATTCAGAATCGGTTTGCCGATTCCCGCGTATACGGGGATATCTGACCGTCCGGCCATTTCGAGCATGTTAACCGCTAATTTGGCCCGGGCCGTCACATTTTTAAACACTGTAGTAATGCCTATAACTTCCAGTTCGGGCGACTCCAGAGCAAAGGCGATCGCCAGTGCATCATCGATATCGTCACCAATATCCGTGTCTATGATGATCTTTGTTCTGTCCATATTCATCCTCCTTGAAAGGGCTTACATTCGCTTGCAAGTAATATTGTAGTCCTAATTCAGAAACGGATATATATACAAAAATATGATTATAAGTAAAAATATACGATGTTCTGAGTTTCCCCTCGTTCGATCCTATAACGCTCAGACAACAAAAAAAACCTTGATAGACGCTAGTCTATCAAGGTTTCTGATCTCAATCTCCGGCCGGGAGAACCACTTCCACTTTGTCTCCTGCCATACATTCGTACGATAATTGTACACCATTCACGTCAACTTGAAAGTGGAGTCCGTTGTGCATTCTGGTCACATGAAGATCGAAGCTTCTTCCGAAAGCTTGAATGGAACGTAGCGTCATGTTGTTCCATTCCGCCGGCAGCTGCGGGGCGCATGTGAAGGAATTTAATCCGGTCGGCTTTATGCCGAATACCCCTTCCGTAAAGATACGACAATATAATGCGCTCTCCGCGGATAAATGTCTCTGGTTTCCTTCAGGGAACGCTTCGACCGCATAGGGTACGTGGTCACCAAGAAGCCTTCTTCTCGAGTAGGCTTTCAGATATTGATGCGATTGCTCCGCTTCTCCCGCCATGAATGTCGCTTGAAATCCGTATAACGTCGAGCGATCCCAGAACGTCTTGTCTCCCGACTGCGTGGCAAGGCCATCGATCGTCCACAGATTAGGCGAATATAACGCTCTGACCGTGCCCTCTTTGCGATCCATGATCCCCATGGTCAGCGGCAAGCAAATCCAAGAGCGCAACGTTACATTTCCTTCGTAATAACGATAGGTTTCGTATCCATCGACGGTTGCGCCGAAATAACGTTCTATCGCTTCTCTTAATTGCTTTGCCTCCGTACTATACTTTTCTTCCAGCGCTTCTTCACTCAGAGATCGAGCTAATTTAGAGGCTGCACATAAAGCCCCGTAATAGAGGGAAGAAGTAGAGAGATTAGCATGCCCTGTGGGAAATCTGCCCTCAAGCTCATCCGAGTCCGATGCAACTACGCCTTCGCTGGTAAGCATTCGTTTGCAGTATTCCAAACACCATTGAATAGCCGGCCATAATTCTTGGGCAATGACCAAGTCCCCTTGGGCAAGCGTAAATAAAGAGGCGCCATATGCATACATGGCGGCATCTCCCCGGTCCCCGGCACCTTCCCAAATATCAACGCCTTCCGCAATGATAGAGGAAGGAATACGCGAATAATCGGGCCCCATGAAATTGCGATATAACCGGTAGCAGTTCAAGGACGCTTCGATTCCTGCAGGGTCTCCCAAGTACGGAAAGAACGGACCCACGTACTCCGCTTGATCATTGGCCCAAATAGCTGCATAATAGGAGCCTCCTCCAGGTCCATGCATTAAGCCGCCTTTTGTAGCAAATATGCTCTCCGACGCCCGTAACTTCGCAAAATCGAACATTTGGTTTAGAACGGGATCCGGTGTTTCAAGCTGCAACGTGGAGCGAATTCGACTAACGAAACTTTCCCGCTTCTCCTCTTCCTCTTGACCATGATAGACTTGTACCGCATCAAGCAGCTTTCTTCCGCTAATCGTCAAATAGAAGGAAAGTGCCTCATTCGGCAGCAATGTCGCTTGGGAAGGTGCATCGTGCACAGCTTCAAGCAAATAGATCCCGTAGATTCCTCTCCTGGTGAGCGTATGGGTCAGGGGAGAGATTTCAACCGTCATCGGCTGCTGCGAATCGTTAACAAGCGTGTATTTCTCCATAGCTGCGCCGTAATCCGTGCTTGGGAAGAGCAAATGTTCGATTCGAAGGTTGTTTTCTGTACGGCTCTTTATGGCCAGCATGCCATTAAACGTTACTTCGTATGGTTTCTCCGCCGGAACTCGCTCGCCATTGATGGTGAACGCCGGCATGATCTCCGCGCCATATTCTTGAATCAAGCTGGCATGCGTATCATTCGGAATCGTCCTGAGCATAGGCCAGATCACGCCGCGCTTCAGTACCAGCTCTCCTTGTCGATCCACGCCATAATGAACGATCATGGATACTCTCTTCCCGCTCATTTCAATATGATCCTCATGCGGAAGGCTTGGATCCTTCTGGATATCCCAGCTAATAAGATGCTGATTGTTTAGTGTCCAACGGTCGATTGTTTGGATCGCATTCATACCCATCACCTCTCTACTATTCGTTCGCTTCCTGCTACCCCTCTCTTATACTAGGAGACTTTAACAAAATTGAGGATGTACATACCTTCACGGCAATGTCTTTTTCATCACTCAATGACAACGTTTACATCAATATATCAAATGCGGTTCGGCGTTACTACACTCGAACCTAAAGAAGCCTCCATCCTCATCATGAGAGGACGGAGGCTTCCGGCCAATCCCCGTATCACGAGGGTTAGCCTGCACAAGCTTATTATTTACGTACGGCCGGCTGATAGTCGCCGGGTACCATAGCCGTAGAGATCGCCATGCGATTCCAGCAATTGATGGCATTAATCGCCATGATCAAATCGACGTATTCGGCTTCGTCGTAATATTCACGGACTTGCTCGTATAACTCCTGCGAAACGCCGCCGTCAGAAATCTTCGTCACGGCTTCCGTTAATGCAAGCGCAGCCCGTTCCGCTTCCGTGTAGAACGGAGCTTCCCGCCATGCGTTAAGCAAATACAAGCGTTGTTCCGTCTCGCCCATCGCGCGTGCGTCTTTGGTATGCATGTCCAGGCAGTAAGCACATCCATTGAGCTGGGAAGCGCGGAGCTTAATCAACTCGATTAACTTCGCTTCGAGGCCGCTCTTGTTCACATACCCTTCCAATTTCAATAGCGTCTGCAACGAATCCGGTTGTACCTTCATGTAATTTAATCTCATTTCCATCGATAAACACTCCTTTTATTATATGAGAAAATAATTTTCTTTATTAAGCTGCGTTTCATCAACTCCGGCAGCGCGATGCCGCATAACGTAATGCACACGCCAACCCACTGCTGCCAGCTGACCGTCTCCTTCAGTACGATGTACGACATCATGACAGCCATCGGCAGCTCAGCTGCACTCAAGATGGAGGCTAGTCCGCCTCCTATACGAGGCACGCCAATCGCATAGAATAACGGCGGAATGACGACACCGAAGAGTGCCAGCAGCAGCCCCCAAGGCAACAGCCCTTCGTACAAAGAACCATCTATGATAAAATGCGGTGGAAACACCAGCATGGCCAGAATAAACGAGCCGGACAGCATGATCGCGCTTCGTGCAATCGGGTCAACCTGTTTGGCTGTTCTCCCGCTAAACCAAATGAAGAGCGTATAAGTAACGGCGGACAATAAGCCAAGCGCGACGCCTATGAAGGAAATTCCCTTATGACTCCCGCCCAGAAAGCCGCTTGCCATTATTATTCCGACGAATAAAGCGATAAGCGACAGCACTTTATCTTTGCCGGGACGTTTGCGTTCAACCACGGATTCCAGTAATATGCCCATCCAAGTAAATTGAAATAGCAATACTATTGCAAAAGATGCCGGAATATATTGCAGGGCCGTATAGTATAACATTCCGGTCAAACCTGTTGTCGTGCCTACAGTCATAAGCAAGGGCACCTGACGAAACGTTATGCGAAAGGCCTGCGAAGCATTGGATTGTTTCGCGGATCTCTTGGTCATGAGAACCAACAGCCATAACATGGTCACGCCGAACAGATTCTGACTGCCGACAACGTCGCCAACGCTAAAGCCGGTTTCATAAGCTTTCTTGACGAAAGTAGCTAATAAACCAAAGCTGCATGCCCCTGCTAAAATAACAATCACGTATTTCATAATAAACCGGCTTTAGAAGCTGCAAGCAGGTTCATGCGCCTGTCGAATGGAATGAATAATCTCGTGTCCGACGGACAAGCTATGACATGCGCTCCTATCCAGCGGGTGTGCGTTTACGTATAAGACCACGGCCATAGATGATACCTCCCTTGAATTCGCGCATTTCGATTCTGACCTTATAGCAAGCCCAAACTACCTTCATCATCACTTCCTTTGGGCACATTGATCACTCGTTTAATCGTAGATAATATATATCGTGGATTAACCTTGTCTATAATATAATCATTTGCTTTAACTCTGTCAACCACAAATCTCGGAGTTAGCCGGTTGAGAAATGGAATAAGCGACAAGAACATCATGGTTCTTGTCGCTTTTCTTTGTGTTGCCTGTATAGCAGCTTTCTTCATCGCCACAAAACCGTCAAACGCTTCCCATTGTGCATCATTGCCCATTGTGCAATAATAATCCCATGTTCATTAATCATTGCCCATTGGGCAATCAAGTTCTAAAGGATAGGAATACGAAGTGAGGTGAAGGCCTACGGCCGAAACACATGAACAAGCAAAGCTTGCGTGACGTCAAAAGAGAGGCAACCGCAAATCTACTTGCCGAAGCCGCATTTGATCTCGCGCTGGAACACGGGATGGACGGCTTTGTTGTCGAGGATGTTGTACAGCGCGCGGGATATTCGAGGAGAACATTCGCAAATCATTTTTCCTGTAAAGAAGAAGCTGTAGTAATGGGGGCATCCGCCTTCAATAACGTCGATGAAGTGAATGAGTTGCTCGAGAATCTGGCCGATACGTCTACCCCGCTTGAGGTTTTGGAGCATCTGGTCAGGATGGAGCTTACGGCAGGTTTATTCCAGAAGACACGTGAGCTCGTGAGGCTCTCCAAGACTTATCCGTCGTTAGAGCCTTATATCCTTAGCTCCCTCCACCGTCATCAAGGCGATGCTCAGGAATTGCTGCTGGATTTATTCCAAGCCCGCTATCCGATTGGCTACATCCAACTTCTCGTAGGCGCCGTATACGGCGCTGCATTGCCAATGCTGTACGGGAACAGCAACATCCTCTTCCCCGGTCAAGCAAAGGATGAGTCATCCGAGTCGATCCTGTTAGATCAGTATCTGAACGAAATGTTTGGCTATTTAAAAAAAGGGTTCTAAATGACTGTACCGAATTCGCAATCCCTATATAAAAAGGAGAACCGCACTGTATGTCTACGTTCCTGTACAAAATAGGTAAAACAGCTTACAACAAGCCTTGGCATTTCATTATTGCTTGGATCGCCATTCTTGGTGTCGTCGGTGCCTTCATTGGCATTAACGGCATCCATACCAGCTCCGAGATGAAGATTAAAGGCACGGAAGCGCAACGGGTACTCGATCAGTTGGTCGAAGAATTGCCGCAAGCATCCGGCGGGCAAGCAAGTGTTGTCTTCACCGCTCCCAAGGGCGAACGTCTGGATACGCCGGAGAGAATACAAGCCGTTACCAAAGCAATTCAAGACGTATATGGAATTGAGTATGTCATTAATCCAATTGAAGCGGCCGCAGCAGCAGGCGCAACGGCTGCCGATGCTAACCAAGCAGGGGCAGCGGCTGCGGGCAGCCAGCAAGCAAGTGATACGAACCAAACCGCTTCAGCAGCACAGCCTCAGTATGGCCCGCTGATCGTGGATGGAAATCCCGTACCCGGCGTGATGATTTCCGGAGACGGCAACGTAGCTTTGTTCCAGTTCCAGTTTACCGTTCAGCAAATGTCGCTGCCCCAAGAGGTTATCGATACGGTCGTGAAGTCGGTTACTGCGGTTGAGCAAGCTGACTTAGGCATTAAAGCCTTGCCAAGCGACACGCTTGTAGGCAAACCGGCTATTGGTGCCACAGAAGGGATCGGGATTGTGGTTGCAGCGGTCGTTCTGTTCATTACGCTTGGCTCTGTTGTTGCAGCCGGGCTTCCGCTCGTAACGGCACTCCTTGGCGTAGGTATTAGTATTGGAGGCGCTTATTCCCTCTCCAAATTTATTCCGATGACGGATATCACGCCCGCACTCGCCATGATGGTTGGTTTGGCCGTTGGCATCGACTATTCCTTATTCATCGTGAATCGCCAGCGCCGCATGATCCTGGATCAAGGCTTAAGTGCGCGCGAAGCTGCGAGCAGGGCGGTTGGCACTGCGGGCAGCGCCGTGTTCTTCGCAGGATTGACCGTTATTATCGCGTTATGCGGCATGGTTGTCATGAATATTGATTTCCTAACTGCCATGGCGCTTGTGGCGGCAGCCAGCGTCTTCATTAATGTATTGGTAGCCTTGACATTGCTGCCGGCATTGCTTGGTCTCGTCGGCGAACGCATCTGCTCGAACAAAGCACGGAAGAACAATAAGGAACAAGTGAAGGCAGCCCGTCAAGGAATGGCGCATCGCTGGGCGAACGGCGTTGTGAACCGCCGCTGGCTCGTCATCATCGGTGTCATCGTTATTCTCGGAGTCGCTGCCATTCCGGCTGCCAAAATGAAATTAGGCATGCCTTCCGGAGATACGGCTAACCTGGATACGGCAGCAAGACAAAGCTACGACGCCATCTCTGCCGGCTTTGGCGAAGGCTATAATTCTCCGCTGCTGCTGGTTGCCGAACCTTCGAGCTCTACCGATAAAATCACGCCTGAAGTGCTCGGCAAGCTTGTTCAAGCCATTCAGAAGCATGAAGATGTCTCCATCGTAACTCCGATGGGAATCAACCAGACCGGAGACATCGGCATCATTAGCGTCATTCCTAAATCCGGCCCGACGGACGAAGCAACGAGCAAGCTCGTTCAAGACCTTCGCGCTAAAGACTCCGGCATCGCGCAAAGTAACAACGTGACCCTTGGCGTGACCGGCTTTACGGCCATTAACATCGATATGTCGGCCAAATTAGCGGAGGTGTTCCCGCTCTATATCGGCATCATTCTGATCCTATCGCTTATCATTTTACTGCTCGTATTCCGATCGATTATCGTGCCGGTTAAAGCAACAATCGGGTTCCTGCTGAGTATCGTGGCTACCTTCGGCATTACAACGGCTGTCTTCCAATGGGGCTGGCTGCATGCTTGGTTTGGCTTTGACACCGGCGGCCCGCTTCTCAGCTTTATGCCAATCATGGTATCCGGTATTCTGTATGGCCTGGCGATGGATTATCAAGTTTTCCTCGTCAGCTCTATGCGTGAAGCCTATGTCCATGGCCATAAAGGGACTTCAAGCGTCGTTGAAGGCTACCAGCAGGCAAGCCGCGTCGTTGTGGCGGCTGCCATCATCATGGTGTCCGTCTTCGCCGGTTTCATTCTGACCGAAGACATCATGCTGAAGCAGATCGGTTTCGCCCTCACGATCGGCATTCTGATCGACGCCTTCTTCGTTCGTATGGCGCTTGTTCCGGCGATTATGGCCGTCTTCGGCGATAAAGCATGGTCATTCCCGAAATGGCTGGACCGTATTGTTCCGAACCTGGATGTCGAAGGTGACAAACTGATCGCGGAGCTCAAAGCTGCGGCAAATCCAAAAGATACGAAAGATTTGAAGAAAGCTGCACCAAGCCGTGCGCATTAAGTTAGACCGTTAGACATAGGAAGGACCACTGCAGAAGCAGTGGTCCTTCCTATGTCTATACATCGTGGAGAAAACTTTAACGGTTGCCAGCGTGGCTATTTCATGAGGATAAGCCTATTTGAAGCTCTAACGGTTGTGACAGGCGTTATTTGCGGCATAGGAGTCGATTCCCAGCGGAAAACGGTCAAATAAGCTCGCTGGCAACCGTTACAAAATAATCAGGGGCCATTTCAGCCATCTAACCACTGTCACAACCGTTAGAGCTGGAATGGGACAATGCATTCGCTCATCGCGGAAGTGCCGCACATAAAGGAGAGTGCCCTCGTGATGTGAAGTGCCGGAAGCTAATAAACACTGAGAGAGGACCACTGAAATATCAGCGGTCCTCTCTCAGCAGCAGCAGCAGTTTTAGTTAGTTTAACGAACTTACTTATAAGCACGCATCGCTTTGAACAGCTCTTTCATCGACGGCTTCTTGCCATACATCAACACGCCTGCGCGATAAATCTTCGCGGACAACCAGCCTGCTACCAGAATGGAAGCCAGCAGCGTCGCAATCGAAAGCCATACTTGCCATAGCGGCGGATCGGACAGTCCGAGCCGGGTGACCATGGCATAAGGGGAGACGAACGGAATGAACGCGCATACCTTCATAAGCATCGAGCCCGGACTGTTCATGCCTCCGAAGATGCAGATATAGAACCCGGCGAGCGACAGCATCGTAATCGGCAGCACGGCCTGGCCCAGATCCTCCGTACGGCTGACGATGGAGCCGACTGCGGCGAAGAGTGTAGCAAACAAGAAGTAACCGGTAAGGAAGAACACCAGCGCATAGGTAACCAGAACCGGATCGATATCGCTCAGCGTAATACCGAGATCTCCTAGTTTATCGATATTTTGCGGCAGGGACATATTGATCACTATGACTGCGATATACAGCGCCAACTGCAGCAGAACGATGAGAAACATCCCGAAGATTTTGCCGAACATCGCTTTCAGCGGCGAGACGCTCGTGATGAGAATCTCCATGACGCGAGAGCTCTTCTCCGCGGTAATTTCGCTTGCGATCATCTGACCGCTGATCATAATCGCCATGAACAGCATGATAATGATCACGTACACCGTCAAGAAGTCTATCCCTTGTTGTTCCTTCGTTTTCCCTGAACCGATCGATCCGGCGCCTTCCACCGTGGAAATTTGCACCGTATCGAGTTCAATCGGCTTCGTCAGGAGCGCCTTCACTTCATCGCTCAGCCCGCCTCCGCCAATGACCGCTTCCATCTTAACTACTTGAAGCGCGGCGGTCAGCGAATCCGATACCTTCGATTCCATCAAGCTCTCGGACTTATACGTAATGGCAGGAAAGTCGCTTTCCTTGCCCGGCGAGAATTCGATATAACCATTAATGGCATCATCGGCAACCGCCTGTTTCAATGCCTTCTCGTTCGCTTCCGCCGAACCCGCATCAGCAATGGGCACCAGCTTTAGCTCAGGCTTCTCTTGTTTCCCGTAATACGTATTCAGCATATCGGCAATCCGCGTGGAGGTGAACAGCTCCGACTTGACTTTCTCACTCGAGCTGTCCAAGTAGCCTACCGCAGTCGGCTTCCCTTCGCCGCTGAATTGCGAGATCAAATACGGTAGATTGATGACGATACTGATGATGACTGCAATGATAAGTGTCGTGACGAGAAAGGCTTTCCCTCTCAGCTTATTCTTGGCCGTAAAACCGACAACTGTCCAGAAACCGCTATTCATGGCTCTCACCTACCGTCTTAATAAAGATCTCATTGAGCGTGGGTTCCAAGATTTCAAAACGGTGCACGCCGGTTTGCGCCATAGCCAGCTCCAACACCGGGCGACCTGCCGCTTCATCATTGATCAGCAGCTCATAACCATACTCGTGACGCTTCACCTGCATAACGCCTCCAACCGCTTCAAGGCCGGAAACGTCGCCGTCCGTTGACAGAATGATGCGCTCCCGCGGAAACTTCTTCTTGATCGCTTTCAAATTGCCTTGCAGAACCGTGTTTGATTTATGCAGGATCGTAATGTTGCGGCACAGCTCCTCGACATGCTCCATCCGGTGCGTCGAGAACAAGATACACGAACCGGCATCGCGCAACTCCTTCACCGTCGACTTGAGCAGCTCCACATTGACCGGATCCAATCCGCTGAACGCTTCATCCATAATGACGATGCGGGGCTGATGGATGACAGCAGCGATGAATTGGATCTTCTGCTGATTTCCTTTGGACAGCTCCTCTACCTTCTTGTTGTAGTACTCCGGCACGCCGAACCGATCCAGCCAGCGCTTCAGGTTCTGGTCGGCATCCCGCTTGGACATCCCGCGCAGCTGGCCCAGATAGATGATCTGATCGCTTACTTTCACTTTCGGATACAAGCCTCGCTCCTCCGGCAGGTAGCCAAGTCCCTTCAGCTGCTCTTTCCCGTAAGCTTTGCCATCATATCGAATGCTGCCTGAATCCGGGTAGATGAGGCCGAGCACCATGCGCATCGTCGTTGTTTTGCCTGCACCGTTGGCGCCAAGCAGTCCGTAAATCTCCCCCGGCGCAACCTCGAGGCTAATGCCATTCACAGCCGTCTTATCTCCATACTGCTTATAAACCTGTTCAATCGACAACGCATTCATCTTCTACAAAACTCCTCTCGCATGTTCGATATGATGCAGCAAAATCTCATCGAGCTCCAGCTTCTGCTTGCTGATTAATGCCAGCTTCTGTTCGGCCAGCCATCGTTCTGCCTGCAGCGCATCCTCAGTTACCACCTTGCAGGTAGTTCCCCCCGAGATGCTCGCCGCATGGCGATAACCGGGCATCTGCTTCCAATTGATACCGACTCCGGCAGCATCAATGTACATCACCTGCCATGAATTAAGCAAAGTATCCTTCTCATAAAACCCGAGCACCTTGCCCTGCACCACAAACACGATATAGTCGGCAAGCCGCCTGACTTCATCGACAATATGGGATGCCATGACAATGGTCCGATTCCCTTGCTCCATATAACGATGCAGCACGTCGATCATCGTTTTCCAAGCGATTGGATCCAGACCTGAGGAAGGTTCATCGAGCAGCAGCAGGTCCGGATGATGCGCCATCATGAGCGACAGATCGAATTTCCGGCGCATCCCCTTAGACATCTTGCCGAGCTTAATCGCTGGGTCTACTTCGAACCGCCGCAGCAGCTCCTGATACAGATGAACATCCCACTTCGGGTACCATTGCCGAACGAAATCCGTTTTCTGATTCCCGCGCAGCCCATCCTCCAGATCGACCGGTTGTTCCGGCATATAACCGATTCGAGCCTTCAGCTTCGTATCGTTGTTCGATCCGACGGGCTCGCCCAGCAGCTCCATTCCCCCGGTATTCGGCTTGGCCAGATCCAGCAGCAGTCGGAAGAGCGAGCTCTTCCCCGAGCCGTTGGGACCCACGATTGCCGTCACGTATCCGCTCGGAATGACCAGATCGATGGGACCAAGTTCGAAATTCGGCCTGCGCTGCGTCATTCCGGTAATCCTAACAGCAGCATCACTCATCCTTGTCCGCCTCCCCGCCCTGAAGTAATGCCGTGCTTCCTTCTCGCTTTCGGCGCAGCACGTCTTGCAGCATGTCAATCAACTCTTCATCGCTGAAATGTACCCGAAGCCCCGCTTCCGCCGCCTGCTCCATCGCTTCCATAACCGCGGTTCGCCGCTGGCGATCCCTTGAATCCGTATCTACCTTCGCGACAAAAGTACCCGTTCCCTGCCGCGTGCGAAGCAGTCCTTCATTCTCTAGATCCTGATACACCCGCCGAACCGTTATAACGCTGCACTTGGTCAGCTGCGCCAACTCTCGTATGGATGGAAGCAGCGTACCTTCCGGCAATTGACCGCTGACGATGAATGCACGAAGCTGCACCTCAATCTGATGGTATAACGGCTCCGCGCTATGTTCATTCAGCTGAATGGGAATCCACACCGTCCACACCTTCTCTCGCATTCATTACGCTATTCCAGCAAATTGCGTTTCGTATTTCGCTTCCGAATCAGCACGCCCATCCATGCGGATACGGCGATTCCCATGAGCACCGACAGAATCGGCCAGAGGACGGCCTGATCGCGGGAAACCTCAATGGTTCTGTACATCAGATGCGTATCCGCCAGCCACAGCACAAGACCGATTACAGCATATAACAGCAAGTAACCGCAGCAGATCAGAAAATAAATTTTCCCTCTGAAGGTCTGTTCAAAGAAGATATAAGTTGAACCCGCCGTCATGGCATAGCCATACCAGATGAAGGCGAAGAAGACATACTCTCCGGGCGACATCAGCTCGCGAAGCTCATTTAAGGCGACATATTGCAAAGTAAAGAAATACAGCTCAACAATGGTCAATACAATGACAAACTGCAGCAGCCTTGCCAAAATAATCATATTCCAGCTGATCGGCATCGCGCGCAGGTAAGCATTATTTCGCGTAAACGGATCCCTTCCCCAGTAATGCAGCACACTTCGGTTCAGCAGAAACCCCATGGTAGGCAGAATGGACAAATAGACGAAATCACTTCCCCACCCGGTGCCCACGCCTCCATCTTCAAGCAAATCGTTAAACAAAGGCATCATCATAACGACCATATAGCTAGCGATTATTATCGTAAGCAGCAGTCCCAACCAAGAACGGCTTCCTTCAAAACGAAGCAATCTCCATGCGCCTTGCCAGCTCGTCATCCCAGCTCGCCTCCTGCTCTATATACTGTGTATATTCATATATACAGTATAATCAGTCGAATGCGCAGCTGTCAATGACATCCAACTTTAAGATATTTTAAAGTTGCGGCGCCGCCTCGGCGATGGCATGGCTTGGCCCGCTCAAGATTGCAAAGAACGAGGTAAATGATGCCTCCCGGAATTTAAGTCTAATCCCCGACCCGACCCGATCCGACCCTACTCTCCTACTCCCGCTCCGTCCCAGAATTCATTCGTGCATACCAAATGCTGCCGTTTCTGCAACATTACCGAGGATCAGTGTTCTAATCTTGAGGAATGTTGCGCGAAAGGCAACATTTGAAGCTACTTCGGCCACCTAGAGGCCAAAGTGCTTAGAATTGTTGCATATTCTGCAGCAATTGCCCATCTACAGCTACTATGAAGATTAATATGTTGCATTTTCTGCAACATAGTCCAAACTTACCAGTCCCATATAATAGCAAAGGCGGCTTTAACAGCCGCCTCTTCTCATAGGCAAGCAAGCTTGCCATTCTCAAAATAATAGATATCCTCCCGCTTAAAACCATATTCGCCATGCTTCCGGCTGATATGCGGTTCAAAGGTAAACAGCTTCGCTTCGCCGAGCGTCATCGTGTTTCCTTGCTCGAAGTATTTACGATCATCCTTATGAAACGCAATCGTATGGCCCACATTACCGGCAAAATCCAGATTCTCGTAGCCATGCCGAAGCAGTATCTCATTGCTATATTGATAGACTTGCTCAAACGTCTTGTCCGGCTTCGCATAGTCGATAAACGCCTCGTGCAGTGCGATTCCCATTCGGACCCCGCCGGCAAAATCGCTGTCGCAAACCCGCAACTCCCGTTCCTCCATCACCCTGCCATCACGGACTACATAAGTTCGAGCATGATCGCCCCAATAGGTGCGATATTCCGGGCTGAGGTCGACAGTCACAATATCATCGCGGCCAACAGCACACTCGGACGGCTCATAATTTCTCCCGGACTCGGAGATAAGCGTACGCTTGCCGACATGGACGAAAGCGCCGATCCCATAATACCAGAAGGTTTCAATGCCTCTGCTCCGCATGAAGTCCTCGGCTCTGCCCGCGATGTCGCGCTCCGTTATGCCTTCACGGATATAAGTCTGCAAGTCATTCATCGTTGCTCTCGCAATCGATTGAACGTGACGGTAATCGGACAAGTGCTCCATGCTATGGCTAACCCGCTTTCTTTACGATCTCTTCTTCTTGTACCTCAATAAGCCGATAATGCCAACAACCAGTAAGCCCGCGGGATAAATTAACCGAAGAATAAGCACTCTTAGAACGGCAGCATCGTCGGGCCCGTTGCCCACCGGACCAACCCGTGGCCTGTACACATCCCAATATGCGAGGATGGCTAAACAAATCATGATGCACGCAGCAGCAATTGCGAACACGTAACGCTTCAACCACTTTCACTCCCTACCGCTAATCAGGTTACTCCATTATAAGAAACCGCCCTCTTGTTTGTAAACAATTGGAAACCAGGTTTATTTTTGACCCGGCTTCTCGTTCAACTGATTTACGATGCGAACGATCTCCTCCTGCTCTTTCAACTTCGCGGCAATGTCATAATAAATATCGCTGAGCTGCGGCGGAGATTCCTCGTCATTATAATAACCGGAGAAGCTTCCCAGCCGGTCTTCCTTTACGCTGCGAATGGGAGGAAGCTTCGCGACTTCGCGTTTCAATATAAAACGAAGCAGCAATGCCGACACGAGCATTACGGTTCCTGATTTCCATGAATCCGAAAACCCCAGTACCAGCATGGCGAACAGAATCGCAGGGTAGATGAATAGCAGCGTAAAGAGGAGGATCAGAAGTTTCGTCAGGAGAGACTTGAACGCTTCCATACTTACCACCTCTGCCTCGGTTGTTAGTTATGTGTATGCCGCGAGGGGTTATCCATATTAGAATAGATCTATAAAACGATTCATATAAGGAGGCATTATTTTGACTGCTATGATTTTGTCAGGCGAACCAAGCGCAATCGTTATCCGAACAGAGGAGAAGTGGCACACGCTATCACGCTCCGGAGCGGATCGCTGGGAAGCGGCCGGACTGGCACTGACGATAGAGCGCAACGGGAATGTAATCTCGCTTGAGCTGGAAGCGCCGGTACTGCCCGTACGCACAATCAAACTGCGCTGGAACGAAGCACCGGCAGGCAATCTGCTTATTCTCGGCGATCACTGGGAGCGCGGCTATGGAGATTTGGAATGGCGGGGTATTGTGCCGGAGCGCGTTATGCCTTGGTATTTTCTCGCTCACGACGGGCTGCGCACAGCCGGATATGGCGTGAAAACAGGCGCTAACTCGCTCTGCTACTGGCAGCTGGATTCGGATGGAATCACGTTCACTGCCGATGTCACGAGCGGCAGCAGGGGCGTATGTTTGGGTGCACGCACACTTGCCGTGGCCCATATCATTTACGATCCGGGCACGCCGAGCGAGACGCCTTTCGCTGCTGCAAGACGTTTCTGCGCGATGATGTGCGACAATCCGCTAATGCCGAAGCAGCCTGTATATGGCGGGAATAACTGGTACTACGCTTACGGGGAAAGCTCGCATAGAGAGATTTTGGAGGACTCGCGCTTCATTTCTTCCTTGTCTTCGAACAAGCTCAATCGTCCGTATATGGTTATTGACGATGGCTGGCAGTCAGCCAAAGATCACGGAGGCACTTGTAATGGCGGACCTTGGATCGGCAACAGTAAGTTCCCTGATATGGAACGGCTCGCCGGTGAAATGAAAGAGACCGGCGTGAAGCCCGGACTCTGGTTCCGCCCCCTCCTGACGACCGAGAACGTGCCTGCACAATGGATTCGCTATAAGGAAGCATCAACAGGAAGCAGCGTGCTCGACCCTAGTATGCCGGACGTACTGGCCCATATACGCGAATCGGTAGAACGAATGGTAGGCTACGGATTTGATATGCTGAAGCATGATTTCACGACGTACGATATGCTCGGGCAATGGGGCTTCACGATGAAATCCAAGCCGCATGCGCTGCCTAATGCTTTCCATGACCGTTCCAAGACTACCGCCGAGATTACGCTCGCGCTGTACCGGACAATTGCCGAAGCATCCGGGCAGGCGGACGTTATTGGCTGCAACACCTTCAGCCATCTCTCCGCGGGACTGTTCGAAATTCAGCGAACCGGCGATGATACCAGCGGACGCTGGTGGGAAAGAACTCGTTACATGGGCGTGAACACGATGGCGTTTCGCATGGCGCAGCATGGCACCTTCTACAGCCACGACGCGGATTGCCTCGGCTTAACGAAGGACGTGCCTTGGGCGTACAACCGGGAATGGCTGCGCCTGCTTGCCGGCAGCGGCACGCCGCTATTCGTCTCGGCCGATCCGGCCATCGTCACGAAGGAACAAGAACTCGCGCTGCGCGCCGCTTTCGAGCTGGCGGCTGAGCCGCTGCCGGTTGGCGAGCCGCTGGATTGGCTGCGCACGACATGCCCGAGCCGCTGGAAGCTCGCCGGTGAAGAAACTTCGTTCCAATGGAACGAGGTTTCCGCGGAGCTGCTGGATGAGAAGGATAACGGTTGGTGGGTATAACGAAACTTAGCGGTATCAGATAACTCAGAGGGGCGCATGCGCTCCTCTTTTTTATATGGATTTATATGTAAGCTGGTTAGCCATCTATTACCGAACCTGTCCTCCATTCATATAGTAATTAATAGACTCTCATATAGCAGAGAACGAGGAGGACGAGTTATGCCCATCTATGATTCCGGTCCAATCTGGAACGGCCAATTTCCACAAATCACAAGCCTTGAGATATGTGTGTTCAGCACCGACAGACAGCCTGCCGCTGCGGCGATTGAAGTCTATCAAATCGTGCCCTCCGGCACCGGATCCGGTGAGAAAATCCCATATGTCATGAAGCTGGTATCGCTAAATCCGATCGGAGAGCCTAACTCCAGCTATACGCTGGACAATGTATATGCAGGTGTCAATGTCTTCGGCGTTCGTATTGAGACAAGCGGAATCGGAGGCAGCAGCGTTGCTTTTACCGTTGGAGTCACTTGGGACCATGTTCACGTCGAGGATTACTTCCTAATCGGCAGATGTCAGTGAGGTGAAAACAGTCCGGGAGGTCAAGCCTCCCGGACTGTTTCTATATCGGACTATTTCACTTACATATCCGCTCATGCAGAAAATCAACCAGATGGACGGCTTCCATCTTGCCGCTCATGCCATGCTTCTCGATACCGAGCTTCATCTGCAGCAGGCAGCCGGGATTGCTCGTGAGCAAGTAATGGGCATCCGTTCGTTGCACATGCTCCATTTTATGAGCGAGAATTTGACCGGCCATGTCCGGCTGGGTCAAGTTATAGATTCCTGCCGAGCCGCAGCAGCGGTCCGCTTCGTGGAGCTCGATGAATTCCGCGTTCGCCACGCTGCGCATCAGCTTGCGCGGCGCTTCGGAGGAGCGCATCGCGTTACGCAGATGGCAGGAATCCTGGTACGTGATGCGGACCTTATCCGCGGAGGCGAAGCTTACGCCGCCTCCTCCGCAGGAGCCGCCACACCCGTCGGCCGCCGCCTCGCTGCCCGGGACCGGCTTCGCGCCGCCGCTGCCGCAGCTGGGCGCGACGGCAGCCTTGCTCGCCGCGACAGCCTGCGTTGCCGCGGCCTGTAAGCGGCCGTGCTCCACGAGCAGCTTGCTCACATCTAGCGTACGCTTAGCAAACCATGCCGCGCCTTCCGCCCACTGCGGATCATCGTGCAGCAGGTGATCGTATTCCACCAGCAGCGCGCCGCAGCCGCCGGCATTGGAAGCAATCCAATCGACGCCTGCGGATTGGAACGCCTTGATGTTGCGCTTGGCCAGCTCCTTCGCTCCTGCTTGCTCGCCGCTGTGCGCATGCAGAGCACCGCAGCAATTTTGCGTCTCGGGTATAACGACGTCGAAGCCCGCTTCATTCAGCAGTTCGACCGTATGCTTATTCGTTTCCGTGAACAAGACATCCATAATGCAGCCGCGGAACAAGCCGACAGTGCCCACTCGCTCCCCTTTCGCCGGATGGCGGGAGCCGATTTGTTCGACCACGCCGCGATACGAGGCATCCGGCAAGATGCTCTCCATCTGCCCCATATGGGCCGGGAACAGTTTCATGAGACCGACGCCGCGAACGAGCTTGCGCAAGCCGGACTGCTGATAGATCTGCAGCGCACCGCCGAGCAGCCGCATCCGTTTCTGATGGGGGAACATTCCCTCGAAGGCGGTTTTGCGTGCCAGCTTCACCCACCAGCGGTGGCTAGTCGTATGCTGCTCGATGGAATCGCGCGCCTGCTCCAGCAGCTGTCCGTATTTCACATCCGCAGGACATGCCGGCTCGCAAGCACGGCAGCCCAAACAGTGATTCATCTGCGTCTCGAATGCATAATCCGGATCCATAATGCCGTCCGCCACTGCCTTCATCAGCGCAATCCGTCCACGCGGCGATTCCGCTTCAATGCCCGTTTCGCGGAAAGTTGGGCATGCCGGCAAACAGAAGCCGCAGCGCATGCAATTGGTGAGCTGATCATAATCGAGCGTGCTCTTCAGCGTTGTCGCGAGCTCGCTGCACTTGCCGCCTTCCTTGGATTCAAGCAGGGAGACAAGGGAGTTAGCCATGGCCGAGCACCACCCTTTTGCGCGTTGATTTGGCGAACATTTTGCCCGGATTCAAGATATTGTTCGGGTCGAAAGCCGTCTTGATCGCCCGCATCATCTCCATGCCGGCCGCGCCTACCTTCCACTCCAAATACGGCGCTTTCACAAGGCCAACGCCATGCTCGCCCGTAATCGTGCCGCCAAGCGCGATTGCGGCCTCGAAAATTTCCTCGAAAGCCAGCTCCACGCGATGAATTTCATCCTGATCGCGCGCGTCCGTCGTAGCTGTCGGATGCAGATTGCCGTCCCCGGCATGGCCGAACGTGCAGATCGTCACGTTATGCCGCTCCGCAATCTCGTTGATCGCGAGCACCATCTCGGCGATCTTCGAGCGCGGCACCGTCGCATCCTCCAGAATCGTCGTCGGCCGCAGTCTCGCCAGCGCCGTGAACGCGCTGCGCCGCGCAGTCAGCAGCTTCAGCGCCTCCGCCTCGTTCTCCGCTATGGAGACGCGCTCCGCATTTTCGCTGCGGCAAATATCCGCGATCCGCGCGATGTCCCGCTCCACCATCTCCGGATCGCCATCCTGCTCGATGAGCAGGATGGCATCCATATCCAGCGGAAGCCCCAGCTTCGCGAAATCATCCACGACGCGAATCGTCGGATTATCCAGAAACTCCAGCGTCGCCGGAATAATGCGGTTCTCAATAATCTTCGAAACAGTTCGAGCCGCGCCATACAAATCCTTATACATCGCCAGCATCGTCTTCTTCGTCTTCGGCGGCGGGATCAGCTTCAGCGTTGCTTCCGTAATCACGGCAAGCGTTCCTTCCGAGCCGACCAGCAGCTTCGTCAGATCGTAACCGGCAACGTCCTTCATCAGCTTGCCGCCGGTGCGCAGAATTTCGCCGTTTGCCAGCACAGCTTCAAGGCCGATGACGTAATCCTTCGTCGTGCCGTATTTCAGGCCGCGAAGCCCGCCCGAGCACTCGGCAATATTGCCGCCGATCGTCGAAATCGCCATGCTGCTCGGGTCCGGCGGGTAGAACAGGCCAAGCTGCTCCACATGCGTAATAAACTGCTTCGTATTTAAGCCGGGCTGCACGGTAGCTGTGAGATTTTCCAGATCGACCTCCAGAATGCGATTCATCCGGTGCATCACCATGACGATTCCGCCTTGAACCGGCACGGTTCCACCGCATAGATTCGTGCCGGAGCCGCGGCTGACAACCGGGATGCGATGTTCCTGCAGCAGCTTCAATATAGCCGACACCTGTGCCGTATTCTCGGGATAAATCACGCCATCCGGCAGCGATTGCAGCATCGGCGTCCCATCATAGGAATGAGTAATTAACGATTCCGGATCATCTTTGAACCACTGCTCGCCAACGATGGCGCGCAGCTTGATTGTGACCGTGTCATGAAGCATGAAAGAGTTCCCCCTCAGCGATAAATAGATCAGGTCGTCTGATGACTTTGCTTTGAAAAAAGTATATCATAAGATGGAGAAATGTGACATCGATAAATAGCCGTCATCCGTCATCATGAACATCAGCCACTCAGGAGGGTTCTCCCTATGCATAGAATTGAACGCCCGCTTAAGAGCAATGAATGGGTTTCACGCGAGCTCTACAGCCGCATTACCTCCGGTGCCTTACTGCCCGGCGACAAGCTTCCGTCCGTTGTTGACCTCGCCGCCGAATACGGAGTCGGCCGCTCAACGATCCGCGAAGCGCTAAGCGCACTCAAAGCAAAAGGCCTCCTCGACATTCGCCAAGGCGGCGGCACCTTTGTCAGAGCGCCTGAACCGGAGGCACTTGAAGCCGCCAACGCCAACCTCAAGGAAGACTGGCTCGCTCGCGCAGACTCCTTGCTTCAACTGCTGGAAGTGCGCAAAGTGCTCGAAACCGGGTGCGCCTCACTCGCCGCTAAGCATCGCAGCGCTGATGACCTTGCCGCCCTTAATGAGACGCTCAGGCAAATGGAGCAGCAGCTCGCAGACGAAGCATTCGGCGAGCAAGCAGACGTCCGCCTGCATGAACAAATCGTAGCCGCGACCCATAATCCGATGCTCATCGAGCTCATGAAGTCACTTTCGCTGCGGCTCCATGAGAGTATGCGCGACACGCGTTCCCTCTGGTTCTATGCCGAACGCCAGTCCGCGCGCAGGCTGCTCGAAGAGCATATCGCCCTCGTTGAAGCGATCGAACAGCAGGATGAAGCACTCGCCTCCTCCCGCATGGAGATTCATCTGACCAAGGTCGAGCAGGTGCTGCGCGACCAAACCGGGTAGCAGCGGCTACAACAAAGCCGGTATCCCATCGCGGAGATACCGGCTTCCACTCTGCACGTCTATTGATCTTCTTCAATAACAGGAATACGCAGTACGTTCGGATCGGTGAAAATATCAAATTCATCGCGGCTCGTGCTGGAGAACTCCGACACAATCGCGCCTTCGCTGCCCGCTTGGAACCAATGCTTCGTGCCTGGGGAGATCGTATATTGCTCGCCCGGGTTCAGCTCAATCTCATGGAACACCGTATAATACGGCTCACTTCCAGCCGGCACCTTCGCTTGGATCGCGGCAGCTGGCTCTCCTTCGACATAGAGCCATACTTTACCGAATCGGCAGCGGAAGGTTTCCAGCTTGCCCGGATCTGACCCGACAGGCGGATGCAGATGTTCGGGGCAGGTTTGGCCGGCGAACAAGACCAGCTCCTTCGCGCAATAGCGATCATTATTAATATAGGTGATGAGTTCGAGCCCTTGCGATTCCAAATTCTCCAGTCCGAACGTGGCGACTTCTATGTTGTCGCGTTCCGCCGCCGTCAACACAATCCCGACTTGACCAAATAACTCCGCCGTCCGCTGCTGCGCGGCCCGCACTTCGCTTCTCTTCACACTCATCCGCCTCCTTAGGATTCAGCCATTCGCGTTGTTGTAGTCGCCGCTTCCAGCGGTCCATACCAAATGCCTTCCTCAGCTCGACCGGTTGCCGACGAGGAGGCAACTACACGGCTCCAACCGGGCAACGCCAGCGTCACCGCTTTCCTTCCCCAGCCCGCCGCCATCCGCTGCTGCACGGCTTCCCATGCCGGAACGCCGCTCGTCGCATCCGCATGCTCCACGTTGCTGGCACCAACCGCAACCGCGCCATTCAAGACCGCTTCCGGGCTCAGCCCTTTAAGCAACCCGGCAATAAATCCGGCAATCGTGCAGTCCCCCGCACCGGTTGTCCCCGCTACCTCGACCTCGAAGCAGGATACAAGCAGCTCACGGTTCAGCCACGCTTCTACATCCGCAGGACCGCCAGTCCCCATCGCCGCCAGCTTCGTTCGATTATCCGTTGTCCGCAAGTACAGACCGTGCTCACCCAGCTTCAGCACCACTACGCTGACGCCAAGGTCAAGCAGCTCTTGCGACAGCTCTCTTAGAAGCGTTCCATCGGCAAAAGGCAGCAAATCATTCGTATCATGGACAGACAGCAGCCGGTCATACTCTTCGCGCCGCAGCATATACAGAATCTCCTCGAAGCTCGGCAGGAACACGTCCACATGCGGCAGCGCTTTCACGAATACGCTGCGCCAGTCCGCCAATCCCGCAGGCGACTCCGGATCAGGTTTCGCCAAATCCAGCGATACCGTCAGTCCCGCTTGCTTCACGCGCGACAATAGCTCCGCCAGCTCCGTTCCGCCATCCTCGTACATCTTGCGCATGAGAGGCGGGTAGCCAAAGTGAAACAAACGCGCACCTCGCAACGCTTCAACAGGCAAATCATCGGCCGAATACGTATCGTTCGCCCCCGTACAGTGGAGGAAAATCCGGTCGATATTCGGAGGACTGATCACAAGCGAATAGGACGTGTGCTCTCCGTCGGCGACGATCATGCCACTTGCAAGCTCCTGACCATACCCGCGCAGCACGTCCAGAATGGCCCCGCCGAACAAATCATCGCCGATTTTGCCCATCAGCTTGGTCCCTACACCGAGCCGGTGCAGCGCAAGTCCCGTGTTCGACACCGCCCCGCCGGTAGATATCACGGCTGCGCCAATATCCACCAGCTTCCCGGGGACGAGTATCGCACCCATCCCGTCCTTCTTCGCTTGCATGGCGGGGATTACATCTAAGCAGATATGGCCTGCCACCACGACTTCGACATCTAAGTTTGCGCGTGCTGCGCTCAAGGTTAATCCCTCCAGTCGATCGTAACGGTTTCTCCGGTTTCCTGCGATTCAAGCGCCGCCGTAAATAAGAGGTGGCTGCCACGCGCCTCTTCCGGGGTTGCACAGTAAAACGGCTGCCTCATCCCATCCTTGCCGCTGACAAGCTCATCGCAGAACGCCGCCCACATTTGCAATATCGAATCGGAAAACCCAAACTCGAAGATTCCTCCCGTAATCGTTCCATAAGCCGACTTGTACGGCACATCCACCGTATGCCAGGCCTGCTGCTTACCCGGCGTATAAGGGAGCGACGATACTTGCTTCGGATTCTTCGTGCTGAATTCCGCGGACATCTCTGTTCCTTGAATGCGAATAAACCAGGTATTCGCGTGTCCGGGCGCTATTCGTTTCGTCGAAAGCACCATCGGAAACGCTTGATCGGCTGTCTTCACTTCGCAGGCTAAGATTGCATTATCCCATGTTTCGCAAGGAACCATATCGCCTTTGCCATCGGGCCGCTCCGAAACAATTTTGCTCAGTAAAGCGCGCACACTGTTCGGCTGCCAACCGAATCGCATCGGAAGATGCAGCACATGCATCCCCAGATCTCCCATGCAACCATACTCTCCATTCGTAGCAACGCGGCGTTTCCAATTGATCGGTTTCGTCGGATCGAGATCGCTGGAATGCCAGAAGCCTGCCTCCACCTCGATGATTCGCCCGAATTTGCCTTCGTTTACCCATTGAATGATTTGATGTGCTCCCGGATAGAAGGGGAACTCCGATGAACAGCGCACAATCACCTCGGGATGGGCCACCAGCGCGGCATTGATGCGTGAATTCGCTTCTTTGTCGATGCCGAAGGGTTTCTCCCCGAGCAAATGCTTGCCCGCGGCAATAATGTCCACGTAAATTTGTGCATGTAAATTATGAGGAACCGCGCAATAAACAGCATCCACTTCAGGGTCGGATAACAGCATCTTGTAGTCCGCGTACACGCGCTCCACGCTTGGCACTTGGCGCTGAAACCACTCCGCCGCAGCCGGATTCGCATCACATACCGCCACAATGCGGGGTTCAAAATCAACGCCCTCCAGGTGCAGCCATCTTGCCGCCGCGCTGGCGAACTCCTTGCCCATCAAGCCGCAGCCGATGACGCCGAAACGAACGATATGTCTGCTCATCCTACTTCGCACCCTCTCCGCCTAGAATAGCCAGTGCCTCGGATGCCGCAGCGCCATGATGCACGATCGACATCAGCGCATTCGTCATACCTGCCGGATTCGGATGCTGAATGACATTGCGGCCGTATACGATACCCGATGCGCCTTGGTTCATCAGCTCTACCGTACGGTTTACGATCTCTTCGTCGCTTGCCCGGCCGCCTCCGCGAACCAATACCGGAATACCGGAAGCTACTTCAATCACGCGGTGATATTCCGTTACATCGTCACAAGGATCGGCTTTGATGACGTCCGCGCCAAGCTCCACGCCTTGGCGGACGAGCGGCATGATTTTGTTAATGTCACCGTCGACCATGTAACCGCCTTTCGCCTCATTCGGCAGCATGACCAGCGGCTCTACCATCAGCGGCATGCCGTATTTCTCGCATTCGCTCTTGAGCAGCGAGATATTCCGCACACATTGATGATGCAGCTCCGGCTGACCCGGCAGCAGCAGCAGGTTCACGCATACCGCGACGGCATCTAGCGCAACCGCCTTCTCAATCGCGCGATCAATCAGCTCGCTAAACAAGAAACGCGGCAGCTCGGTTCCATAGATATTCGCCGCATCCGTACGCAGGACAAGACCGGGCTTCTTCTTGCCGGGAACCGCCTGCAGCCACTTCGCCTGGCCAATACTAAGCTGAATACAGTCCGGGTTCGCCTGCACGATCGTTTCAATCGCCTGCTTCATATTCTCTATGCCCGATAGGAACGAAAATTCATTGAAAAAGCCGTGATCTACCGCTACATCAAAACACTTTCCTTGCTCGCTAAACATCCGATTGAGACGTGGTGCTGCCGATGCCATATCTACCATTCCCCTCTGTTCTGTTGGAACAAATAATGTTCGTTTATAACATTATTCTATATGAGCGCCGCATTACTGTCTATACTAATGTTTAAAACAAACATAATAATGTCGCACGCCCACTAGGCTTCCAACAGTTGCACGCCATGCTCACGGCAAACCTCGACCAGCGGCTGTTCCGGCAGCCGATCGCAAATAACGCGGTGGACGGCGGACAGCGGAGCGAATGAGAACAGCTCCTTCGCCCCATATTTCGTATGGTCGACTACGACATTGACCTCAGTCGCTTGCACAATCGCCATCCGTTTGATTTCAGCCTCGTACATATTGGAGTTGCTGAACCCATGTTTTGCCGTAATCCCTGTAGTGCCTAGGAATACGCGGTCAAACGCCATTTTCCCGATCGCCTCTACCGTTCCCGGACCTACTAACGTCGATGTCGTCTCCAATGCCATACCGCCCGTGACAACTGTGGTGATCCCCCGTTCCAGCAGCTCGAGCGCAATATTCAGTGCATTCGTCACAACCGTGATGTTCATCCCGGGCTTCAAATGCCGCGCGACATAGAGGGTCGTAGTCCCCCCATCGATAAATATCGAATCGTTCTCGGTCACCAAAGCAGCTGCCGCCCGGCCGATTCGATTCTTCTCCTCGGTCATGACGACGGACCGATCCTGCAGCGCCACATCCTTCGATGCCAATATAGCGCCGCCGAACGTACGCTTCACATAACCTGCCAGCTCCAGCTTCTCCAGATCACGACGAATCGTCATTTCCGTTACTCCGAATGTTTCCTTAAGTCCGGCTACCTTCACCTCGCCGCTGCTCTCCAGCATCCCGAGCAGCTGCTGCTGCCTCTCATTCATACTCATCGTCATCCGGTTCACTCGCCCTTCCGCGCTGCTCTTAGCTAATTGTCAATTCCAATTCATAGGTTAGCGATGCTCCCGGCTCCAGCATGACCAAGCTTCCCCGCTGCCGTTCCATCTCCATCCCTTCAACATCGCAGTTCGAAGGCTCAATGCCAAGGGCATGAACGCCGGCACCGGGCATTTTCCACTGCACCAGCTTCGGAAGGGTATCCGTATTCCAGCTCAGTTTAACGTCTATTGGAGCAGAATGTGCTGCCGCAATCGGAAAATCCGGCTGATGGATCGTTACAGATGCTTTCCCGCCTGCTTGCTCGGCCAGTTCATGATAATACACACGCTCTGCATATTCCGGATCAGGCGCATTCCAGCTGTTATAGCCCTCAACCGGAACTTCAGCTTCCCGCGGCACTACCTTTCCCCCATCCGAAAAATCAATCCGCGACTGCTCCGTCAGCAGCGGATAACCAAAATTCACATGATACAGCATCATATGCGGGCAAGCTTTAAAGCCCGCATTCTCAACAACATCGCGGATCGTTACCCGATTCTCGCCAAGCTTGCACCTAATTTCACGTCTCAGCCGGAGATGCCCGCCGAACATAGACGTTTCCTCCACCGTACCTGCGATTCGCATTTCGTACTCGTCACCTTCCCACCAGCCTTCCGCGACCACTTGCCTTGCGGGTGTATGATGAGCTCTGCCGTGCAAACCATAAGAGCGGCCATCCACTTGACTCGGCGATCCCGCGCTAATCAAGCCGCAGGTCATCAGCAATCCACCAGATGCGGTGCGAAGCCAGCCTAATCCCTGATCATCATAATGAGAAGGATGCACGTCCCCATTCGCCGACTGCCATGATAACGACCCGCCTCCGAATGATGCGGATGAGATATCAAGTCCTTTATCAGGCATCACATCAAATGCTAAACCTGCTCCTGTTCGAACAGACAGCACCGATGAACCTGCTTCATTGCCTTCTGTCAGCGCCAGCCTGCGAATCCCGCCGATTTGCTCGATTCGTCCCACTCTGGCTTCTATTTCCCTGCGTGTATATGGTTGTCCGTGCAGCTGCATCGTTACGCACTCTCCTGTTCGAATCAAACATCATTTGTTCCTTATTCACATATTTTACTGGTTCACTACCGGTCTGTAAACAGAACAAAAAAGCGGTAAATCCCTATAAAGGATTTACCGCTTTGACACTCCGGCAAATTAACCGCCGAACAAAACGTCAAGCACCGGTTTCGTATGACCGCCCGGATACAATAGGTAAAGCAGCACGTATACGGCGATGCCCGTTATTGCCGTGCATAACCATACGACTGACGTAATGCGTCCCCATTTGCGATGCTTTGCGAACTTTTCCTTGAACGCAAGGGTAAGCGTCGTAAGACCGAACACGGCTCCAACCGTTGCAAGCACGATGTGAAAGAATAGGAAAGTCAGATAGTAGGGCTTAAGCTCATCCGAACCGCCCCAGTCCGTATTGCCAACGAATATCGTACGCGATACATAGATGATAAAGAAGAGCAGCGCTGAAATAGCGCCTGCAATCATCACTTTCTTGTGAGACTCAAGCCTTCTCTTAATTGCCAGGTTCCAGCCGATCGCAACAAGAATCGCACTTAGTGCGATAAAGGAAGTACTGATAGTAGGTAGTAATGTGTAAAGTGACAAGGAGCATCCCGTCCATTCATGAAATATCAAACTTGCTTACTAGCTGAGCGCGCCACTGTCCGGCAATTCGTCATCGGAATCGGCATGCTCTTTCCTATACCAATGGAAGAACACATAGGCCAGGATAGCGCCGTACATGACTTCCTGTACGAGCTTCATGACGATTCCGCCAAGCTGCTGATCCTCGTTTTGACCCATTAAATTGAAGAAGGTAGGTCCCTTAAAGTTGGCTAGCAGTGCGCTAGGATCACCGGATACGCAGTACCCCATCGCTTGCGCCCATACTTCCGGGTCGTTATAAGTGGCATACATCGTATGGCTGGCGAAAATAATAAGAGCGCACGCAGGCGTAAGCAGCATGCCGCTTGCGAAGATGTAGGCCATCTTCCGTACATCCGTCAGACGGTTCCACTCCGGTACCGGGCAAGTAATTTGCCACCACATCATAAACGAAGTAACAAGTAATACCAAGTAATAGATTCGGTGGATCGTAAAATGCGTCATCACGTAATCATGTACAACCGGAACGTGATAGACGGAGAACAACATATTAAACAAAACCAGCGTAAAGATCGGATTCATCAGCGATCGATACTTCGACCAGAACGGTCTTGCGAATACATAACGCCATATATATCCTGGAATGCCGAGCAGCAATAGCGGCGGAGCAATTAAATACGATAGTGACATATTCACCATATGGAACGTGAACATGAGATGTCCTAGCAAACTAAGCGGCCCGCCTTGTGCCAAGTAATACAGCACCATACCGGTAACGAACCATGTTTTCTGCATTCCCCTGACACGAGGTTCATTGGGCGCATGTTTTTCCTTCCAAGGTCCAGCCAAGTAGAAATAGAGAATAACCAATGCTGTCATAAAGAAGAAAAACCACGGGCTCCATAACTCTTCAAAGCTAAAAAATTGCAATCCGAGCATGATGGTACCCCTTTCCATTCCAACCTACATTTACAACAAAAGAGGGGGCCAACTAGGACCTCCCTCTCTTCAATTTAGAACCGTATTACCACCAAGCCCAATATTCGGCCATGATGACAATCGTGAATACGACGAACACACCCATTAGAATACCGACAATCGGGAAAATATGACCGCGGTCTTTCATATGCATCCAGAAGCCCATTTGGACGAAAACTTGCACTAACGCCATCATAACAAGACTGATGTAGATAAACGAAGTGTTAATCTCGCCTGCAGCTACCATTGCAAATGCAATGACAGTCAGCAGAATCGAGAAGATAAAAGCAATGATATGCTTCTTAGGACCTTCATGTTTATGGTGTTTCTTCTCTTCGGCAGCAGAATGTTGACCAGCCATTCGTTAGCCCACCTTTCCCATCAAGTACACGACGGTGAAGATGAATACCCACACAACGTCGATAAAGTGCCAGTACATGCCGGCAACATATATCTTAGGAGCAGTTACGACATTTAGACCTTTTTTGAAGATCTGCGCGATCAGAATCGAAATCCAGAGAACCCCGAACAATACGTGAGCACCGTGGAAGCCGACAAGCGTATAGAACGATGTACTGAATGCGCTGGTTGAGAACTTATGTCCTTCGTGAACGTAATGCGTGAACTCATAAATCTCCAGGCCCAAGAAAGCAAGACCGAAGAGAACGGTGATAATCAGCCAGTTAATCATCGACTTTACTTTGTTCGTGTGCATCGATTGAATCGCGAACACGCTAGTCAAGGAGGATGTTAACAAGATGAACGTTGCGATTGCAACGGTTTTGAGATCGAACAACTCCATCGGAGTTGGGTTGCCGTCGCCGACTTGATGGCGGAGTGCCAGGTACGCCGAGAACAGCGTACCGAACAATACCGTTTCACCGCCTAGGAACAGCCAGAAACCAAGAACTTTATTACGTCCCTCGAGGGTTGCTTTTTCCGGCTCATGAGGGAGTTGGCCGTCTACGTGTGTATGTCCGCTCATGCTTTAACCCCCTTATTCCCTTGAATCTCATCCACTTCGATATGGAAGCCATGATCGTCATACACCGAACGCAAGAACATGCATGCAAGTGTAATCAGCATTCCGAATATAGCGATAATGTGATGATTTAGAATATACGCCCAAGCGCCTGTACCGTAATCGCCTTTCGCGTACATGAATCCAAGACCTGCGATGAACAAGCCGATGGACATAAAGAACGGAAGAATGGATGGTGAAGGCATGTGAATCGGACCAAGCGGCTCAGCCGGTACCATTTCTGTTTTGCCTTCCATTTTTTCTTTCCAATAAGCATCGTATCCGCGAACGAGCGGAGTTTGTGCAAAGTTGAATTCCGGTGCCGGAGAAGGAATCGTCCACTCCAGTGTACGGCCGTCTTCCCACGGGTCATTGCTTGCATTACGCGGTTTCATTGAAGTAATAACAATGTTAAGCAAGAAGATGATCGTACCAACACCCATCAGCATTGCGCCGATTGTACTGATCAAATTCAGGTTGTTGAAGCCGAGGCCGTCCAGGTAAGTCCATACACGACGCGGCATACCCATCAAACCAAGGAAATGCTGTACGAAGAATGTAAGGTGGAAGCCGATAAAGAATGTCCAGAACATGATTTTACCGAGTGTCTCGTTAAGCATGCGACCGAACATCTTAGGCCACCAGTAGTACAGACCTGCGAACAGACCCATGATCAAACCACCAACGATTACGTAGTGGAAATGGGCAACTACGAAGTAGGAATCGTGATATTGGAAGTCAGCCGGTGCTGCTGCAAGCATAACGCCTGTTACGCCACCCATTACGAATGTCGGAACGAAGCCTACCGCGAACAGATTTGCCGTTGTGAAACGGATCGAACCGCCCCACATCGTGAACAGCCAGTTGAAGATTTTGATACCTGTCGGAACCGCGATCAACATCGTTGCAATGGAGAACAACGCGTTCGCTACCGGGCCAAGACCCGTTGTGAACATGTGATGCGCCCAAACCATGAAGCCCAAGAAACCGATCAAGACCGTTGCAAATACCATGGAGCTGTAACCGAACAACCGTTTACGCGAGAATACGCTGATGACTTCGGAGATAACCCCGAAAGCAGGCAGGATCAAGATGTAAACCTCAGGATGTCCGAAAATCCAGAAGATATGCTCCCATAGGACTGCATTACCGCCGTTGGTCGGTTCGAAGAAGTTACCGCTGAACACACGGTCAAACATCATCGCGACCAGACCAACTGTCAGTGCAGGGAAAGCGAACAAGATAAGCGCCGAAGTAATGAACGCAGACCATGTAAACATTGGCATACGCATGAAGCTCATTCCCGGTGCACGCATGTTAATAATTGTTGCCAAGAAGTTAATACCGCCAACCAACGTTCCGATACCGGCGATTTGAAGACCGATAACATAATAATCGAGACCGTGCGTTGTACTATAAGTCGATGTCGAAAGTGGTGCGTATGCTGTCCACCCTGCATCCGGCGCGCCGCCGGCAAACCAGCTGACGTTTAGGAGAACGCCGCCTGCAAAGAATGTCCAGAAACCAATTGCGTTAACGAATGGGAACGCAACGTCCCGTGCTCCGATTTGCAATGGTACGATCGCATTCATTAAGGCGAATATGATCGGCATCGCAGCAAGGAAGATCATTGTTGTACCGTGCATCGTCAGCAATTCGTTGAACGTATGCGCCGCTACGAAATCATTTAACGGCTTCCATAGCTGAATCCGAATCAGGAGTGCTTCCAATCCACCAACCAGGAAGAAGAATCCGCCTGATATCAGATACAGAATGCCGATTTTTTTATGGTCAACGGTCGTCAGCCAATCCATCAGGCCACTATACCGTTTAACCGCATGTCCGTGAGCCAAAGTAGGTACCTCCTTCATTCCGTAAGTAATTAATATTCTAGCTTCAAGCCTGCCAGGTATTTCGAGATGGCATCGACTTGCTCTTTGGTGAGATCAACCTTAGGCATCAATGTGCCTGGTTTTACTTCTTGTGGATCTGTCAGCCATCTCTTCAGATTCTCTTCAACCGTACCTTCGTTCGCATATTGCGCTTGGTCCGTGTTAACCAGAATACCTGCTACCGATTGACGGCTTCCGATGCCTGTCAGGTTCGGATAGATTTGACCACCGTTACCACCAATAGCGTGGCAAGACAAACATTGTTTATTGAGCAGTTCCGCAATTTCCTGATTCTCAGGAAGCGCAACCGGATTCTTCATAGCAGCTACCCAGCGTTCAAATGAAGCGCGGTCTACAACCTTCACTTTGAAATCCATCAAGGAGTGAGAAGGTCCGCAGAGCTCGGCACATTTACCTAGGTAAACACCTGTCTTCGGTGCTTTAAAGTACATGATGTTCACGTTACCGCCCGGATTCGTATCTGTTTTACCAGCTAGCGATGGAATCCAGAAGGAGTGAAGCACGTCCGCTGTTTTCGCTTCGATCGAGATAACCGCATCGTTTGGAATGAGCAGCTCTTGTGCAGTCTTCACGCCAAGGTTCGGATATTCGAACTCCCACCAATATTGGTGAGCCGTAACTTTAACTTGAATTGCGGCAGGATCCTTCGTGTAGTCCTTCGCAAGTCCGAATACGGACTTAACCGTTGGAACACCGAGGATGATCAGCAGGATAATCGGAATGACTGTCCAGATAATCTCCAGCTTGTGGTTCCCTTCCACTTGTACAGGGATCGTTTTGTCGCCTGGACGGCGGCGATAGCGAATAATTACATAAACTGCAATAGCGAAAACGACTAGAACGACCCCGATCATGATCCAGATCGTTAATTTCATTAGTCCGTACTGTTCTTCGGCAACCGGCCCTTGCGGTCTAAGCGTCGACAAGTCAGCTCGTCCGCAAGCTGACAGCAGCAACACCATTCCGGCAAGAAGCGGCATTAGCCGTTTTAGAACGTGCCACCGATTCATCATCAATCAACCCCACTTTTTACGTTTTCGCAGCTGCCGTAGATGGCGCAAAAAGCGGCTGTGCTGCGTGAAATCCTAGATGTTTAGACAACTTCTGCAATCTAATCACTTTATTAAATATAAAGTTGAAGGTGCTATTTGTCAATGTTCCCAGGCGTGTTCACAAATTGTTCTCATACCAGTAAAATCGCCGATTTTTAGCGTTTTGACGCTTGCCATTTTACCGTTTCGAACCACCATGTCTATCCTACATTGTGTGCAAAAACCATGGTTCTTTATGTATCGAAATAGCATGCATATTTGTTTCCCGCTAGCCCATCCTAAAGCTAGGTTAATGAAAGGAGCTACCCTTAATGAAAAAGCGAGCAGCTTATCGTTTATTTCTCATTTTGATTGCAGCCAGTGCAATGGTAACCGTCATGGCCTTAAGCGGCTGTAACTATGAGCGCCACGTTCAGAACAGTACGTTCGACTATGGCTCCAAGAAGAAAGGCGATCCGAAGATGCTCGGCAGCCGCATGTACGGCACGATGAGCGGATTGCCGGGACAGCACGACAATGACTGGTTTGAATACAGCTCCCTCATTTCGAATGATGTATCCAATATTAACGGCGTTGCCGGCGCGATCGTCATGCTTACCGATAAGAATGCCTATGTAGCGATCACAACAGACTGGACTGCAACAGGCACACGCAAAACGGGCGGTCCCAAAGAGCAAAATAACGGCGGTACAACGGAAGGCGTCTATAATGTCGACAACGGCAGCCCCTATTGGAACAACCAGCGGGTCGCAACGCCTTATAACTCTGCGCTCACCATCAATGACCATAATGAAATCTCCGGCGAGTTGAAGCAGACGATTGCCATTCATGTCCGCAAGCTGGCGCCGGCTGTACAGGAAGTTCATATTTCGGCGAACAAAGAGTTCAACAATCATATGGTGCAATATGCGCAGGAAGCTTGGGCAGGACATTCCCTCACGCCATGGCTCTCTTCATTTAATAAGCTGGTCAAGCATCAATTCGTAGGCGGGGACGAAGTTCCTCCACCGATCGAAAGCCAGCTCAAAGCTCACGCTCACATGAACCATTAATAAAAATCAAAGCAATATCGATAACCGGACTGAAGCGCAGCTCGCGTTTCAGTCCTCTTTTGCGAGTTGAAAATTACATCTATATAATGAAGGAAAAAATTCGCGACTGGATTCGTCCGCCTATATAAGTGTGCTCAAATTACGGATGCGGCAGTCTTGACAAACAGCCGGAAATGATTTATCTTTAAATTAAGATATTAAGTATTAAGACATAAAACTTCAGCATTCGAGGTGATAATGATGGCCAACGCATCCGATCAGGAATTGCATCTCTTCATTATATTGTCCCGCGCCCATCAGTGGGTCAGCGCTCATGTTCATCAAGATATTCGCAAGCACGGCTTGAACCCGACGGAGTTTGGCGTTCTCGAGCTCCTTTATCATAAGGGCGAACAGCCGCTGCAGCAGATTGGCGAGAAGATTCTCATGACGAGCGGCAACATCACTTATGTGATCGACAAACTTGTGGCCAAGGGATTGGCGCATCGTAAAGCATGCCCAACTGATCGTCGCGTTATCTATGCTGAAATTACGGAGCAAGGCATACAATTTCTTGATGATGTGTTTCCGAGCCACCGAGAGGTTATCTCCAATGCCGTCAGCGGTTTATCGTCCGAAGAACAGAAACAAGCGATCCAATTATTGAAGAAACTCGGTATCGCGGCACAGAACAGCTTCACGTAGAGCTTCTTAACTTCAATGGCACGGTTCTGATATCTTAATGTTAAGAAACTTAATATTTTTATTTTATGGAGGAAATCATTCATGAGTATTGCACTGGGCTTGTTGCTTATCCGGCTGGTTGTAGGGTTGACGTTTATGGGGCATGGCGTGCAGAAGCTGTTCGGCTGGTTTGGCGGATATGGCCTGAAAGCGACCGGAGGCTGGATGGATTCGATTGGTTTAAAGCCCGGCGTTCTGATCGCGCTGGCCGCCGGTCTTGCTGAACTGGTCGGCGGTTTGCTCTTTGCCCTTGGCTTATGGCTGCCGGTAGCTGCTATCCTTATTGTCCTTACAATGCTCGGTGCTATCATTGCCGTTCATCGCAGAAACGGCTTCTGGATTACGGGTAATGGCATGGAGTACAACGTTGTCCTCATCGCAGTTGCAATCGGCGTTACGCTTATCGGCGCAGGCGAGTACGCAATCGGCGGTTGATCCATTGTGATCCCTTTAACCATACATTCACTCATTGGAGGTTATTATTATGATACAAACACTCGTATATGGACCATCACTTCAAGCTACCGGCGCATTTGACGGCGGCAAAATTACGGAACAGAAGCCAATCGGTTTCTCCGGAGAAGGCTCAGTCGTGAAACGTGTAAGCCCATTGTTCTACTGGGCATGGGCTCATTCGAAACAAGGGGGCTATATCCCGCTTCATCCTCACCAAGCGTTCGAGATCATGACCTATGTTGTAGCCGGCCAAGCGGAACACGGCGATACGCTCGGCACCAAGAGCACGATCGGTCCCGGCGGCGTGCAGCTGATGCAAACCGGCTCAGGCGTCAGCCATGAAGAACGTTTTGTCGGGCCGGACATGGAGGGCTTCCAAATCTGGTTCGAGCCATCCATCCAAGAAGCCATTAAACGTCCGCCTACGTACAACCAATACGAACATGAGGACTTCCCTATTGCCGAAGGCGATGGATATACCAAGAAAACGGTCATGGGTGAAGGGTCGCCAATCTCCATCGCAGCAGATGCGCACATGTGGGATGTTGAGCTTGCACCCGGCGCGCAGTATTCCCATCCGATCGCAGGCGGACGGACCTTGACTGCTCTGGCCATTCGCGGTGATGGCTCATGGACGTATACTTCGGACGAAGCGAAGGATACTTCGTTTAAACATAAGGATTTTATCTTAACCCGAGCTGACGAAGCACAAGATGCGGTCATTACGGCAACCGGCGACACGCCGCTGCGGCTCATTCTGATTGATGTCCCCAGCCATGTAGACTACCCGCTCTATCCTAAACGATAAGATGCTTAAATCAAAAGGGGATCAAAGCGCCATCGGAGCTCTGATCCCCTTCATCTATTTAATGCGCTGCCGCCGGACGTTCCTTCGCTTTGTCCGCTTCACCCGCATTACGAGTTGCCGCTTCGCGATCCTCCAGCATTTCTTCAATGGATTTGGTTTTGAGACGGGCCGCGCCTTTATAATCTTGGCGTGTCGGAATGAGATTGCCTGCAGCGAGGCGCTCCTTCGCTTGCTCGATAGAAGCGCTATATTGCGGCAGCCATTTCTCCTGCGCGACAAGCATTTCATCGACCATTTGCCAGATTTCCTTCGGATTACATACAGCACCTACAAGCGGATCCATCATCATCGCTTGGCGAAGCAGCTTATCGTCTCCATGAACAGCCGCTTCCACCGCGAGTCGTTGCACGGAAATGCTCACGTTGCACACGGCCGCGCAGCCAAGAGGCAGGTCGCCGACGACAGGCATATTGATGCCATTCGCATCGACATAACCCGGCGCTTCAATAATGGCATCGTTCGGCAGGTTCGCGATCACGCCGTTGTTCACGACATTGAAGTGTCCGCGGTATAACCGGCCCGTCTCCAAGCCTTCAATAATGTAGGAACCGTGCTCCTCCGAACGTTTCTCCGGGCTGTATACGTAAGGATCGCCTTTCATCCAGTTCGGGAAGTCGGTCTCGAACCAGTTCCGCCCTTCCGTACATACTCGCAAGTAACCGCCTGTTTCCCCATTGATCCACACGCCCATATCGATCCAATCCTGAATCTCATCCGCGCGTTTGCGGTACCAAGGCACATACTCGCTGAGATGCCCGTTCGATTCCGTAGAGTAGTAGCCGAATCTGCGCAGCATATCGATGCGCACCTTCTCCGTCTTCTGATACTCCGGATGGTTCTCGAATGCCTCAAGCACATCGCCTGTCTTATCTGCACCGTTATGCTTAACGGATATATACCAAGTCTGATGATTAATGCCTGCGCAAATAATATCGACTTCTTGCTTCTTCAGCCCAAACGCAGTCGCAATTTGATGATGGCCGCCTTGAACGCCGTGGCAAAGTCCGATTGTGTTCACGCCGCCGTATTTGTTGCATGCCCATGTCAGCATCGCCATCGGATTCGCATAGTTCAGCAGCAGCACATCCGGTCTGGCTACCTCGCGGATATCTTTGCAGATGTCCAGCATCGCGGCAATCCCGCGCTGGCCATACATAATTCCGCCTGCGCAGAGCGTATCGCCAACACATTGGTCTACGCCATATTTTAGCGGAATGTCGACATCATGCTGGAAAGCCTCTAGGCCGCCGATCCGGACGACGGTAAGCACGTATTTGGCATCCTTTAACGCTTCGCGGCGGTCGGTCGTCGAATGGATTTGGATATGAAGCCCGTTCTCGATAATGTCTCGTTGGCATAGTTGCGTCACCATGTCCAAATTGTGCGCATTAATGTCCGTAAACGCAAGCTCGATGTCACGAAATTCAGGCACTGCAAGCAAGTCACGCAGCAGTCCCCTCGTAAATCCGATACTGCCCGCTCCGATAAAAGCAACTTTAAAAGACATGCTAAGCCCTCCTGAGGTTGATGGAATAGGATACACATTCATTACCCTCATTCTAGCAGGAGCCCGAAGAATGCGTTTCCACAAATCCAACCGGATTGCGCCAAGCATGTCAACTATTGCAACTGCTTATCGAAGCCTTGCATCGTTTCGATGGATTTGCGATATGCGGCAGGAGACATTCCGGTCACTTTCTTAAACAGCATGCTGAAATATTGCCGGCTGTTCAAGCCGATATAATCGGCGATATCGATGATCGGTACATCGGAGCGCGCGAGCAGCATCTTGGCTTTCTCCACGCGCAGCTCGGCCAGATACTCCGTGATCGTCACATGCATATTCGCTTTGAAAATTCGCTGCAAATACACCGGATGCAAGCTTACCGCTGCAGCAACATCCTTCGCCTGAATATCGCAATCATAATGCTGATGGATATATTCCGTTGCCTTCCGCACATAGCGGTGATGCTGCCCTTGGGCAGCATCCTTCGCTTCTTCTGCCGCAAGCCGCGCGACACGAACGAGCAGCTGCGCAAGCAGCAAATGTGTCATGCTGCGGCGCTGCGCACCGCCGGTATCCATTTCCATGACGATACTCTTGAGCGTATGATGAACCTCATTGGGATCGCGAAGCACGATCGTGCTAACCTTGCGGTCCAGCAATTGGACAAGCGCCTCATGACCTTGGGCCAGCTGCTTCATAGAGGGATAAATCCCGTCGCAATCCGTAAATATAAACTCCACATTGAGCATCCGGCACGGACTTTCTTTCGGTACGATAAGCTTATGCGATACGCGGGCATCCAATAAAATCAGATCTCCTTTGCGCATCTGAAACACGTCACTCATCGTCTCCACCGTACACGTTCCGGAAATCACGTACATAAATTCAATGGCGTCGTGAGCATGAAAGTCCATATCGTAATCGAGCCATTGCTTATAATAGTAAGCAACGATATTCGGGCGGAAATCTCCGCCTTCTCTCAAGTAGGGATCATATAAACTGTAAGATCGCATGCAAGCATCCGCCTCCATTATCAGCGTATCGGGGTAAACTTACAGACTACGGGACTACGGACAGATTCCGCTTATCCTTCAAGCGAGCCGCGCTTAAAGGACTTCTGCAGCAGAACGATCAAGAAACTGAGTAGGACGCCGACGATAACTCCGATCGCTAGGTCGTGTGTCACGACAACCGAAACCACGGTAACCACCATGACAATCGTTTCGCTGGCAGGGACCGAACGCATTTTGAATACCGATTTCCAGTCGAAAATCGCGATACACACCATCAGCATAATGCCAATTAGGGCGGCCATCGGGATAAGCGCGAGCAGATCGCCAAGCAAGACAACAAGCAGTAAGAGGAATACTGCTGCAACGAGCACCGAAAGTCGGTTTCGGCCGCCCATTTTCACGTTAAGCACAGACTCCGCAACAAGCGCGCAGCCTGCCATTCCGCCGAAGAATCCGGCGATGAAATTCGCGATTCCCTGACCGCGCATTTCTCGGTTCTTGTCCGTCTTCTCGCCTGTCATCTCGTCCAGCAGGTTTTGCGTCAGCATCGTTTCGGTGAAACCGACGACGGCCAGGGACAGCGAGTACGGCAATATAATGAAGAACGTTTCCCACGTCAACGGAATATCCGGCAGCAGGAAGGATGGCAGCGAAGCATCGATCGCGGCAATATCCCCGATCCGGGTGACGTCGCTGATGCCAAGCGCCCATACCAGCACCGTCAGCAAAGCCACTGCCACGAGCGGCGAAGGTACGGCTTTGAAGTAACGCGGAAGGATATAAATGATGAGGAGCGCTGCCGCGATCAACACGTACATCATGAACGACGCGTCTGTCAAATAGCGCAGCTGCGATAGGAAAATCAGTATCGCGAGCGCGTTTACGAATCCCGTCAACACGGGCTGCGGCACGAAGCGCATCACTTTTCCAAGTTTGAAGACACCCATTAAATATTGGATAACCCCTGTTAATACGGTCGCTGCGAACAAATATGCAATGCCATGCTCCTTCACCAGCGTCAGCATCAGGACGGACATGGAGCCGGCAGCCGCCGAAATCATGCCGGGCCTGCCGCCCAAGAACGTAATGACAAGCAAAATGCATATGGTCGCGTAAATCCCAACTTGAGGCGGCACTCCGGCCATAAACGAAAACGCCAAAGAGTCCGGTATTAAAGCAAGTGTCGCCGTCATGCCGGCAAGCACATTCAGTCTGACATCCGATGTCCATTGGTCACGCCAAGATCCTTTCACGAACCGTTCACCTCTAACTATGATATAGATGCCGAAATTCCGGTATTCTATCGGTTAGCATAACCCCCGATTCCTCAGACGGTCAACGTTCTTTTTTGGTAGCTGCCAAAATAAAAAAGTCCGCAAGCCGGCACCTTTCGAAGAAAGGCGCAGCTTACGGACGAAGTCGGAATTAACGAATCCGATATTCGTCAAAATAACGCGGGAGAATCGTCGTCGAAGCGCCGGGCTGCTGCGGAAGCGTGTAGAAACCATCCACTACAGTAGCAGGCTCTTCGAAAATATGGCGAATCCACGGGATGTACTCCAGCATAATCGCATTAGAAGTGGAAGCGACCAAATGCTGATGGATTTGGCCCATATCGCCGACATGCGGGCATATTGGCAAATCGTACGCCGCCGCAAGGCCGGCAACCTGCAGCCATTCCGTAACGCCGGCTACACGTGTCACGTCTACCTGCACGTATTCAACCGCGCCTTGGTGAATGTAGTCACGGAACGCATATTTATTGTAGACATGTTCGCCGAGCGCAATCGGCACATTCAATTCATCCGCCAATTTGCGGTGGCCGGCCACATCATCCGGATTGAGCGGCTCTTCCAGCCACATGAGATCAAATTGCTCCAGCTTCTTGCCCCAAGTCATAGCCGTCGTTATATTCCACTGCTGATTCACGTCGATCATCAAGCCGATATCATCGCCAATGGCTTTGCGTACCGCTTGCACACGATCAAAATCCTCGCGCGGATCCGGTTTCCCGACCTTCATCTTCACGGCCGTAAACCCTTGATCGACAATGCCCGCAATATCAGAGAGCAGACGTTCCTTGCTCCAGTTCAGCCAGCCGCCATTCGTATTGTAGGCTTTGATTTTCTCCGGCTTATGTCCGCCGAGATACTTCCAGAGCGGCAAATTCGCCGCCTTGGATACGATATCCCAGAGCGCGATATCAACGGCTGCGAGCGCCATATGGGTAATGCCGGCCCGACCGATCCAGTGCATCGGTCCAAACCGAAGCTCGTCCCAGATTTGTTTGATCATCGTCGGATCCTTGCCAATCAGCACAGGTGCATAGTAACGATCGATCGTATCCGCAATCATCTCGTCGCCTTTCGCAGTCGTACCGGTATAACCATACCCCGTAATGCCTTCATCCGTTTGAATCTTGATTCCCGTTACGCCCCAATGAGTCGCTACGTTGATCGCATCGGTAATCGGCGGTGTGATCGGTACATGAAGGATAAAGCTTTGCGCGCTAACAATTTTCATCGGGTTGTCCTCCGGTTATATGGGATTATTAGTTTCTCGTTCGCTTAGAATGTGCTTGCCTTGTGCGTATCCGGACACCAGCGTGCCGCGCGATATTGGGAAATCAGTACATCAACTGCCTTGTCCGTTCGAATGGCGGTCAACGCTTCGAAAGCATAGGCACGTGTATAGCGGTCCGAGCTCAGCAGCCCGGTTTGCAGGCCGGTTACTACGAGGTCCGGATCACCGAGCTTCCCGATGCGAAGCAAGGATAACGCTGCCGTATAACCGATTTTGTTCTTGATATAATCCTGGTTGTGTACATAATAGTCGCCGTTGCCTGCAGTTTCATTCTCCGAATGCTCCTGCTCGACCGCTTCCTCCATGACGCGAACGAGAGCAGGTATTGCAAGCTCAATCGCCCCGCCAATCATCCCGAGCGATTCGACAGCGTTGCGGCGAACCCATTCACTGGCATCGGCGAGCGCGGCTATTAAGGCCGGTACCGCAGGCTCGGCCTGTATGCCAGCCATGCCGAGTACGAAAGCGGCAAGGGCTCTGCTATTCTCCTCTGCATGCTGAAGAACATCGATGAGACTCGGCACCGCCGCGGCACCTGCCGCTTGAAGGCCATAGGCTGCACGCTGTGCAGTTAATTTGGATCCTTCCTTCAGCGTGGTGAGCAGCACCTGCATCCCGGCCGATCCGATATGACCCAGCGCATATACGGCGTTCAAAGCCACATCTTCGACTGTATCGGAAATCAGCGCTGCAAGCTTCGATGCTGCAGCTGACGCCGCTTCGCCCATTAGCCCCAGCTCGTCGGCAGCGCGTCCGCGGCGAATGGCGTCTTCGCTCGCCAGCTCTTCAATCAGAGCCTGTACCTCATCTTCGTTACCGGTAATGACAGGCTTAAAGCTCTTCTCCCCTCTGAGCCAGTTCCATGCGTCATGCCATAAATTCAGATGCGCTGACGGCGCTTCAACCGGAAACGCCGGCGTACCGTTCGTATGATTCCAGCTTGGCGACTGCGGAGCCTGCAAGCGTACAAATTGAAACTTCAACATGTAACGATCGAGATTCGAAGTATTGAGCGATGCTTTATGCCAGATATCAAAATGGACCAATGCGATCGTCCCCGCTTTTCCGGTAGGCAATATGACGGCTTCATTGGGGAATTTCTCGTTGTATTGGGAGCCGGGCATAATAGCGGTCGGTCCCATTTCTTCGGTAATGTCCTGCGTGTAGTAGAACATCATGACCCACCAAGGACGATGGCTGCGCATCGAGGACCAGTAGCCGTCCTTGTGCCACTGCCCTCCGCCCGGCGCTTGATTTCCCGGCTGATTGTAATGCATATGGCGGTGAGGATGCATATAATAGTCAGGTCCGAGTACGCTTGTCAGTGCTCCTTTTACAGTCGGAGTATCAAAGAATCGCTGGATATCAGGCACGCGCGGCAAAATATTATTGCCCGGATTGCCTTCATTTTGCAGCACGTAGTCGATTTGTTTCATTACATTCTGATGCAGCGCCGACGGTAATTCATTGTGTAAAACCACGAATCCATTGGTTATAAATGAGATTATCTGCTCGTCGCTTAGCAAATTCATTTCATTGTGCACGGTGATGCAGCTCCTTCATTCGTAAGTTATTGTGTTATATTTAATGTAAACGAGAAGAAGAGTTTTGTATTTAGCATACAGTCATCCAGTTGCACAATAGTCAGGTATATTTGAGTCCAATCATCCCGTATACAATAAAGGAGGTACCCTACCAGCCATGGATTTCAGCAAGTTCCATCCTTATGTCTATTACGCGACCAAATATGCCTTCTATCGCGGACAGACCAGCAATAACCGATACGTCTATTCGAGCTCCATCTATATCGTGACGGAAGGGAAAGGCATCTTCGGTTTGCGCGGGAAGCAATACGAAGCACTTCCGGGCATGATGGTTTACATGGAAGCCGGGCAGCCTCACGATTGGATTGCGGACGCCACGGACCCGCTCGTTCATGTGTGCTGCTATTTCGATTGGCACTATGTAGACAGAACCGAAGTGTTTAAAGATCACGCCGCGCCGCTATGCTATGACTTTGCACAGCTGCGAACCGAACTGGTGGGCGAGGCGTTCCCTTACCCGCTTCCGGAAATCTCCTCGATTAGCGCATCCCTGCTCAATTGGACTGACCTGCTGCAGAGGAGCTTTATTTCGAGCGAGCACACGACAGAGCGAACCTTCCTGCGGAGCATGGCAGCTCAGAGCCATTTTGCCGTATTCATCAATCATTTCCTAACCTACTCGCTGCAAGAGAAACATATCCCGGACCCGCGGATCGGCAAACTGCTCGCACGCATTGAGGTGGATTTAATCAATGGCCATGCGATCGATTTAGAGAACTACTCGGAGTCGCTTGGCGTAAGCCGGGGTTACTTCTTCGAGCTGTTCAAGAAAACAACCGGTTTATCGCCGATTCAGTACATCAATCAATTCCGCATTAACAGAGCAAGGGAAGATCTGAGCTCTTCCAATTTGAGCGTTATGCAGATCGCGGACAAATACCATTTCAATTCCGTTCACTACTTCTCCAGAATGTTCAGCAAATATGTCGGCGTGTCGCCTCAGACCTACCGAGAATCCGAAGCCTCAAGCAAAATCCTGCTTTAAAACAAATAGCCTGGCAGTGTATGCACTGCCAGGCCTCAGAGTGTAGAGAAACCCACTTTTTCTTAATGACGGGTTTCTTTTTTCATTTATGATGGTTCAGTTCCATCGCTTCTATTGGAGGCTGCCCGAGAATGTCGCTCCCGAAGTCTAAAGGTTGCCAGTGCGCCTAATCTCCCTTTATCTGCGTCTCACAATTGTAACGGTTGCCAGAGAGGCTATTTCGTAATTAAAGTAGGGTTTCCGCTTATATAAGGACAAATAAGGTTTCTGGCAACCGTTAGAACGCATCCCTTCTTCCTTAGCAAGGGATTCTATCTAACAATCCGGTCCAGACTATTGTAGACGCGGGCAAGTAAGCAAGTAGTACAACAATACTTAACCGCTGTGTACATCCGATCTGCGGAAATACCAGGCAATAAAGAGAAGCGGAACGAAGAAGGCAATCAGCATCGTCGTCACACCGAGTGAAACATTGTTATAATCAGGTGCTGCATGGGTAACCAGATTCAGCGGCACACTCCACGGATAATACATAATGAATCTGGACTGCATAATGGTGAGCTCCGATACGACGGCAAAGACGCCAAGACCCATCGCCGGAATATAACTGCGCCACAATAGGGCTACCGCAGCAGCAATCGGCAGTAAAGCGTACTCCAGGACGAAGAGCAAGCCATATTTCCCGATTGCTTCGCCAATGACAGCCAAGGTCGGCATTTCGCTAGTAAACAAGAAGCCTGTACCAAAGGTAAGCAGGAACGATAGCAGGATAACCGAAAACAGTACCGGAATGGCGATGATAAACTTGGCAGTCAGCACCTGGTTACGCGAATGCGGCCCCGTCAATAGGTTGTTTACGGTACGCTCTTGGAACTCCCTTGCGAATAAGTAACCGCCCAATAAAGCAAATAAGGCCGGACACATCAGCATCGTCAAAATAAACAAGTTATTCTCGAACAAATTCCCCCACTCGAAGGCCCCCGAATTGTTCAGTTGTATGAAGAATCCGAGTGCTCCCGGGAGCAGCGCGCCAAGCAGAACCAACCAAAGCATGCGGGAATTACGCCACTTGAGCCATTCACAGGCAATGAGATTAAGCACGGGCCGCACCTCCTTCCACAAGTCGCACAAAGTAGTCTTCGAGCGAATCCTTCATTGCGGAAAGACTGTTTACAAGAATGCCTTCCTTCACGAGCAGTCGGTTCATCTCGCCCGGCACCAGCCCGTCATCGTAAACACGGAGCCAGCCGTTCTCATCCAGTCGGCAATCACGAATGCCCATCTCCGACACTAACAGCTCCATTGATTTCTCCTGTTGATCCACTTGCAGACTAATATAGTGGCGGTTACGCTCCTTAAGAGCATCCATAGTCGACTCCTCCAACATGACGCCGCGATGGATGATGCCGACTTTCGTCGCCAGCTGCTCCACTTCACTCAGAATATGGCTGGAAACGAGAATCGTAATTTTCCGTTTCTGCGCGAGCTCTTGAATCAGCAGCCGAATTTCTTTAATCCCCATAGGATCAAGGCCATTGGTCGGTTCATCCAGAATAAGCATCTCCGGACTGTGAAGAATCGCTCGGGCAATGCCCAGACGCTGCTTCATACCGAGGGAGAAGTCGGCCGCCCTGCGGTTTCTGGCCTCCCATAAACCTGTCGTATGGAGCGCATCCTCCACCGCATCTTGACCGCGAACCCCCATCATTTTGCGATGAATATCCAGGTTCTGGATTGCCGTTAAATTCGGATAAAAGCCGGGATATTCAATAACGGAGCCCACTTTGCGCAGCACGGCATTACGGCCTTTCCCAATGCGTTCCCCAAGCAGCTCGACAGATCCCGCCGTCGGCTGAATGAGTCCCATCATCATACGGATAGCCGTCGTTTTGCCAGCCCCGTTCTGTCCGAGAAAGCCGTAGATATCTCCGGGCATTAACGTCATATCAATGCCGTTCACGGCTTTAACTCCTTTATAATGTTTGCAAAGTCCGCGGACCTGCAGGATTGGCTGATTCATTTCCTTGATACACTCCTTTTGTCTATTAAGCGATGTCCTTGCGCCGGAAAGCCGCACAGCCCAGTCCGAGCAAGAGGATGAAATAAATGACGGTATAACCGATAAAAGCGGCACTTGGCACATTAATGGCGGAGAAAGGACCGAGCGATTGAATCATATCCGTGGTCACCGGTAGATTCAGCCCACTGAACAGCTCATAGGTAATCCGCCGCAGCATCGCATTGGAAGGCATCAGCATGGAGATAAACAACGACAGCTGGCTGGCCGTTTGGTTAGCGCCTGTACCTTGGATCGCATACAAATTCTCGGCGAAGCCGCTGAACAAGCTTAAGCCATACAGCATCGCGCAGGCTACCCCATTGCCAAGCATCGGTAAATAAATCGAGCCGAGCAACGTAACGGCAAGCAGCAGCTGCGGCGCCCATACGAAGTACAGCAGTGCTTTCAAGGCAGAAGGCACATCGAGCGGATAGTCCAGCCAATAATGAACCGGAAGCAATATCGCCAGAAACAAGAGGATGCTGTAAATCAAGAGCCAGCCGGCGATGCCCGCATATCTGCCGAGATATACTTTCCATCTCGGTATGGGACGTGCTAAGACGGCCAGCATTAATCCGCTTTCCACTTCCCCCGATATGACCCCCATCGTCGAAAACAAGACGAGGAACGCAATAATCATCTGGGAGAAAATCAGTCCAAGCGTAAGAAACGACAAGCCATTCATCAAAGCCTGTGCCGGAACGAGTTCCCCTTGCGTATGCGATGCAATCTGGGATAATCCGTAGCAGAACAACCCGACAAACAACACGGTAAGCACCATGCTTACGATCCATATTTTCTTGCGAAACAGCTCCTTGCCTGCATAAGAGATCCACATCATACAGGAGCACCTCCTTCACCGGTGCCGCTGCTGCCGCGATTCTCTCCGGACATCGCGAGGAACCAGTCCTCCAGCTTCTCTTGAACAGGCCGCACTTCATAGACGGTTACGCCTTCTTCCATCAACAGTCGGTTCATGAAACCAATCTGTTCATGGCCCCTTGCAGTCACTTGAAGAACAGCGCCGCCATCACTCTCTTGCTTCGCGATGAGGAAGGACATCCCAGGCAGCAGCTGACCCTCAAGCGCCTGCTGCAGCTCAGGCAGCCAGCCGGAAACGGTAATTCTCCAGCTTAGGCCGCTTCTCAAGAGATCCCGCATTGGCCCGACCGCACGCAGCTTACCATGATGAAGAAACGCAACTTCATCGCATACGGCTTCGACATCCTCAAGCAAATGCGTATTCAGGAACACGGTCTTTCCTTCCGAACGAAGCCGTTCCAGCAGCAAGCGAACCTCATAACGTCCGATCGGATCAAGCGCTGACGAAGGTTCATCCAAAATAATGAATTCCGGATCCATCAGCAGCGCGCAAGCAATTCCGAGCCGCTGCTGCATCCCCTTGGAATAGTGACGAACGCGATTCAAGCCGCGTTCATTAAGCCCGCATATGCGAAGCACTTCCTTAATGCGTGCCGTAAAATCGGCTGACTTCGAATCGGAGCGGGCTATGCCGCATAATCCGGCATGATAACGCAGCACTTCCTCCCCTGTTAACCACTCCTGGAAACGAAACAGCTCAGGCAAATACCCAACCTTGCGCCGCGACTCCGGATGGCCGATCGGCATGCCGAAGAGGGTTCCACTGCCGGAATCCGGACGAAGCAAGCCGACAACCATCTTAACAAAAGTGCTCTTGCCCGCTCCGTTAGGTCCGAGCAGACCGAATATTTGTCCCCGCTCTATTTCCAGGGAAATATCGGTACAGCCCGCACCGGATGCATAAGTCTTAGTCAGCCCTCTCGTTTGCAATATGCTCATTTCATAATTCCTCTTGCTTCATTCAGAAGGGCTTCTTCCGTTGGATAGGACTGCATCGATCCGCTCAACTGATACACCCACTCATTCTGCAGCCAGATGATAGAACGTCCGTTGACCGATGCCGTAACAATTGCCTCATTGCCATCGACTTTTGTCGTATGGATATTGTCTGTGGAGGTCGAAGGAATCGGAAGCGTCGTGCGCCAATCCCCGATACCGGCGAGCTTAGCGCGCATGTCTTCCGGAATGACGGGCAAATCAAGCACGGCCTGGCGAATTTGCTCCACATCGATGTCATCGGACACTTCGAGGGATGGTGCCGGCATTTGAATCAGCTGTTTTGCCGTCTGCCCCTCCTGAGTTACTTGCTTCGTCATAAATGTACCCGGCATCTTGAGCACGATTGGCGAATTCTCGACGGAATCCGGGAATTTGGTTTTCCCGCCAAACATGGCAAGCAATTTGTTAATTTCCTTTGGATGCAGATTGAAGGTAACCTGCTGCTCCGGCATATATTTCATCACCTTATCCCCTTCACCGGGGAGCTGTTTCAGCGCATGACTGCCTGCCAATTCGGCTGCTTCCGCCTCATCAACCTGGCGCTGCTGACCGCCGCCTTGCTGCTGGATATCACCGTATCGATTCAAATCCAGTTCACGCGAGCCGCCCGTTCCATCCTGCAGCGCTCTCTGGAAAGCATTCAAATCGGATTGGCTGATCTCAATGGTTTCAAAGTGCTGGACGCGGAATGTGCCGAGCATAGCCGCCATCACGCCCTGTCCCCAAGACGTGAACAGCAGCATGCTCGCGAGCACCGCGGCTGTTGCACCGGAAAGCCATCTTTTCTTCTGCCAAAACGGCTTCTTCTTACGTGTTCCTTCATTAATAGCAGCGATTCGCAGCGATGCCTGCGGCTGTTGCTGTTCTGACAAGGCAAGCTCTTCAACCGGCTGCTGCCCGCTTGGCTGTTGCTCCGCTTGCGATTGCTGCGGCTTCGCATCCTGCATCCAAACCGCAGGTACCTCTTCCTCCTTCACCGCATCAAACAATCGTTCAAGCGCATTCTCGATGTCAGCATCGCTAATGCTAAGCTCTTGCGCATCTGCATGATTCAATGGTTTATGTTTCATTGCTCCATAACCTCCTCGGCACTCATATTCTTCTTAAACCGACTGGCCGCCCGCATGAGCAGCGTCCCGACAATCTTGGGGTTCACCTGCAGGGCCTCCGCGATTTCAGCATGCGTGTAGCCTTTTTCTTTGAGCAGCAGTGCCTGTCGGTCCCGCTCGGACAACTTGTTCAGTACATTTCGAACGACATCCCGTTCCCAATTCTGAATGACTGCCGCATCATTGGACGGATGGACCTGTTCTTCCGTTAACGCTTCGTTCATCTGTTTCTCCGTCAGATTCTGTTGTCTGCCGGACTTGCGGTAATGATCATATACGATACGGGTTAACACCCGGTGCAGCCATGCTCCTGTACGATCAAGATCTTCGGGTGGATTACGGTAAAGCCGCAGGAACACTTCCTGGGTTAAATCCTCTGCTGCTGCGCGATCTCCGATGAGAGAAATAATCTTGCGCAGCACGGCGGGATAATGTTCCCGGAACAACGCTTGAAACCGTTCCGGCCTATTCTGGTTTACCATGTATTCGCCTCCTTCATCTGTTAAGACGACGCATTTAGCCCAAATATAGCACACCCCATAAAAAAAGCTAACGATCCCCGTATAGTGCCTTAATACACAATAAAAAAACAGCCGACAGAGTGACCTCTGTCGGCTGTTTTTCGATCATATGATCATAAACCATTAACCTTCAACTAGTGTTTTGTAAGCATCCAGTTGTTTTTGGATTTCGTCTTTCACTTTGTCATAACCGGCAGCTTTCAGTTTATCGCGAAGCGCGTTAACCGCAGCAGCAGGGTCGCCTGCTTTACCGAACAGAATCGCCGGAAGCTGCTCGCCGATTACTTGGGAGATTGCAGTCATTTCAGGATCTACGCTTGCTTTGTCGAATACGAATTTGCCGTAAGGGAATGGTTTCTTGATGGCATCGTATTTAGCATACACATCGCCAATACCGCTCCAGTCCGTGTCGGAAGGAATTTCGAATTTGTCGACGCGGCCGCCCCAGAAGTCTGTGTAGAAGCCGTCTTTTGCTTCATCGTAAGCAGCAGGACGGAAACGCTTGCCGTCTTTGATTTCATACTGTACGCCTTCAAGACCGTAGTTGATCAGTTGGTACACTTCTTTGTCTTGACGGATCAGCTCATACGCCATCAGAGCGCGTTCCGGATGTTTGCTGTGCGCGCCTACAGACGTACCGCCATGCGTAATCGGCATGGAGATCAGGTTGCCGCGAGTATCGGAGTAGGAGAACATTTGCAGCTCGGAGCCCGGTTGTTGTTTATCCATTTCAACGCGAAGGCCTTTGTACGTTTGCGTATGGTGGGAATCTGCGCCGGTGAGACCTGCTTTAAGTGCAGCACGAGTATCTCCTTTATAGTTCAGCACATCCTCACGCCAGAAGCCTTTGTCTGCCCATTCCTTCATCAAGCCGGCAAATTTAATGAAATCATCGTTGAAGATCGGGCTGTCTACCGTATAACGATCATCGTAAGATTTCGCATAGTATACGTTCGCATAACCAGTGGAAATCGGCAATTCAATGTTATCTGTGTATGTGGTAGCAAAGCCGTTATAGAACGTGCTTGTGCCGCCGTTTACATCATAAGGGACAACGCCTTCTTTTTTGTCTTTCACGCCTTGGAAGTACTTGCCAAGCCCTTCGAAATCTTTAATCGGCTCGGTAATGCCAAACTCTTTCGCCCAGTCGCCGCGGTAGTACACGCCGTGGTTAACCCATTGCGTGTAGTGATTCTCCGGAATCAGGACGATATCATCCTTGAATTTGCTTTGCTCCCAATCCTCTTGCGGAATTTCAGCAAACGTTTGCGGCGCATATTGCTCCAGCAAATCGTTCAGCGGCAAGAAAGCACCGCGCTGCGCATTGCCCCAAGTATCGAGCCAGTCTGTACCGATCGTGATCAGGTCAATCGGTTCGCCGGAAGCGAGCAGCAAGTTGTACTTCGTTTGCCAGTCCGCCCACTCCACCCATTTGAACTCAAGCTTCGCGTTGATTTTTTCTTTCATAATGGCATTTACTTTCTCCATTACGGCTTCGAGCTGGCCATTCTTTGGTTTATCGCCCAGCACGACATAAGAAATGGTTTCGAATTCGCTCGTATCGATTTTGCTTACATCCGCACTGTTATTACCGGACGTATTGCTCGAGGAATCCCCTGATGTGTTGCCGGAAGTGTCCCCTGTGTTACCCGTGTTCTTGTTGTTGTTGTTGTTACTTCCGCAAGCCGCGATACTGAAAACCAGGATGAGCATAAGTACGATGGTGGATACCCGCTTCAAGTTTCCCATTCTTTGTAGCCTCCCTTTTTAGATACATCGCTTTGTTCCGCCCTTAAGATGTGGAAGCGCTTTCGAGCGGCTATGGCAAGAGGATCGGCAAGCTTCCCCTAATACCCGTTACCCTTTTACTGCACCAACCGTAATCCCTTGAATGAAATAACGCTGTACGAACGGGTAGAACATAATAACCGGCCCCGTCGCAACAACCGCGGTTGCCATCTTCATCGATTCCAGCGGCATATCCCGCAGCGGAACGTTCGATGATGCGGATGAGTTTCGAATAAAATCGGCGCTTGTGATGACGTTATAGAGGAACAGCTGCAGCGGACGATACTTCATATCCGGTGACAGAAACAGCATCGCGTTATACCACTCATTCCAGTAGCCCAGTGCGATAAACAAGCCAATCGTAGCCAGCGCCGGTGTAGTCATCGGCAGAATGAGTCGCATGAAGATGGTGAAATCGCCTGCTCCATCGATCTTCGCGGATTCGGTAATGGCATGCGGGATCGATTTCGTGAAGCTCTTCATCATAATGATGAGGAACGGGCTCATTAATCCCGGCAGCAGCACCGCAAGGTAATTGTCGCCCAAGCTTAAGTATTGTTTGATCAGCAGATAGAAAGGAACAAGTCCGCCGGAGAACAACGTTGTGAAATAGATGAAGAACGAAATGGAGTTCCGCTGCTCAAAGTCCGGCCGCTGAAGCGCGTAGCCTGTCATGGCAACCAAGAACAATCCTGCAATCGTGCCCACTATCGTAAGTCCGATCGTCACCGCGTAAGATCCGATAATTAAATCCGGATTCTCGAAGACGATTTTGTAAGCAAACGTACTGAAATCCCGCGGCCAAATATTAAAGCCATGTTTCGCAATGGAGGCTTCTTTCGTAAACGAAGTTCCCAGTACGACCAGAAACGGGACCAAGCAGCAGAGCGCGAACAAGCCGATGAATACATATCCGAAGCCTCGAACCATTAAGGACGTCCCATCCGTCCGAATGCGCTTTTGGACCACTTCCATGCGAGTCCCTCCTAGAACAATGAGTTATCCGGTGATGTTTTCTTCACGAGCCAGTTCGCTGTGAGGACGACGACGAAACCGAATACCGACTGATACAAACTTACCGCGCTGCCCATCGAGAAGTTAAAGTTGTTCATCAGGGAGCGGAATACATACGTCTCGATAATATCCGTTGTCGCATAGAGCGATGTATTGTTTGCGCCGACGAGGTTGTAGAACAAACCGAAGTTTCCTCGAAGCACGCCGCCAAGCGAGAACAGCAGCAGAATAATAAACGTTGGCTTCAGCCATGGCAGAACGATGTAGCGTATCCGTTGAAGGGCGTTGGCACCGTCAATCTCGGAGGCTTCGACGATTTCGGAATCAAGCCCCATGATGGCGGCAAAATAAACGATGGATCCATAACCGGTCGACTGCCAGAGGTAGGTGATAATAATGATGAACGGCCAGACATGCGGGTTCGAGTACGTTTTGACCGGATCCGCGCCGATGGTCTTCAAGATACTGTTCAGCATCCCGTAATCGTAGCTTAGGATGTTGTAGGCGATGAGCCCAATAATGACGAATGAGATAAAGAACGGCAGGAACATGATCGTCTGCGATACTTTCTTGAACCATTTCTTGCGCAGCTCATTCAATAGAATGGCGATGAAGATTTGCAGGAAATTACCAAGAATGATGAAGGCCAGATTGTACAAAATCGTATTTGCGGTCAATCGCCACAAGTCGCCCGTCATCACGAGGAATCTGAAGTTATCCATCCCGATAAATGCGCTTTTGAAAATACCGTCCGTATAGTTGTATCTAATGAAGGCAAGGTACAAGCCCGGCATTGGCAGATAAGCAAATATGGCAAAGAACAAAATGGCCGGTACGCACATGAGAAGCAGCGTACGATTGTTCCACAGCCTCTTCCTTCGCGTTTGCATCGACTGAGCAGTCGACTTCGCGGCTGCTGCCGGCTGCGCGATTGTTTTCATCCTAACTCCTCCCTCCAGATCAAGTTGTATAAACTATAGCTGCACGCCTGCAGGTACAAAGGTTAAGCTCTCGAGCTGCGATGCCGCTCCCGCCTCAACCGCTTCCAGCAGAATGAAGAGCTTGTTATCGCCCTCTGCGATCCAAGGCGCCGGAAGGAAGAAGGAATCCTGACTGCCTCCGCTCATCGCCGGTCTCGACTCACCGCCTGCTGTCCATAACCGCCCTACAATTACGCCGCCAAAATAAACCGTTGCTTTCATCCCGCTGCCTTTTACATATACCCGCCAGCCATTTGCACGCGCTTCCGGCGGCAAATTCCCATAGAGCCAAGACACGCTTCCCGCTTCCATTGTGACCGGCAGCATGGTTGGAGCAGCGCCCTGCTCGGATTCTTTCGCATGTGCGAGCAATCCGGCTTCGTCTGCAGCGGATAGCTGCCAGTTGCGAGCAGCATTTCCTTCGTAGACGATAACCTCTCCGGCTCCTAATCCAAGCACGCGCTCCAAGAACACGGTGACTTGAACTTCTTCGCCCGGCTGAACATGCTGGGTGATATTGAGATAAGGATCAAATGGGTGAACCGTACCGATGGATGCGTCGTTCACGAACACCTGCGCCAATGCTTGAATGCCTTTGAAGTGCAGCGTCCACGAATCCGCGCTAACCGATGCCGTGAACGTTTTGCGATAGTATTCACTGGATGGATGATCCGGTGAGAGCCATCCGCCAAAGGTGCATATCGCCCAAGCTTGATCATCATAGTTGCTTTCCAGCAATTCCGGCTGCAGCGTGCGCGATTTCACTCGCAGCATTCGCCAATGCAGCAACGGCTTCACGCCTGTAATTGAAACAAGTCCGGTCAAACCCTTCATGGAATTAAGTCTTAGTGCCGGCAGACGAGGATCATCGAAGTTGGTATGTCCCCAAATTTCTGCGCGGGCCGTCAGCTTGCTTCCCGCACCGCCGATATGGCTGCTCCGGATAAATCGGCTGCCGCCGCCCGGCGTAATCGTTCCCAAGTAGCTGTCTCCTGCATAAAGCGAGATCATGTCGCTGCCATTCTGAACGAGAATCCCTTGCACGGTTTGTTCTGCCGTATCGATGCCGCTGTCCGCTTCGTACCACGCATAACCGCGGTAAATGCCGCTATGCTCCAGGAAGTCCGCTGCCGGGAGTGCTGCGGCAGCTTGCGCCGACATGCTTGCTTGCGGCGTTACTTGTTTCAAGGACCAGTCGATATCGATCTCGCGAGGTGCAAGATCATACTCGATTGGGCGGCCGATCGTAATTTCGCCGCCGGCATGAATCGCATTCATCAGCAGCGCATCTGCTCTTGCTAAGCCGATTAGTTCAAGCTCGGTACCGTCCGCCAGCTCTAAGGTACAAGAAGCAATCGTCCCCGCTTTCGCTTGGAAAACGAAGCGGTACTCGCCATCATCACCGTTAGCCGATGCCGCAATGCCTTGCTCTTCGATGCGGACTGCCGGCTGCTTCAAGTTCAGCGCGATTTCGCCTTCGTACTCGCTGTGGAACACAATGACCGTCTTCGCAGTTTCGCGGTGTACATCCGTCAGCTCTGCCGTCGAATAGCGCAGTACGCCATCGATTCCCCAGCCGCTCATCGGAACCCCGATCGGCAGCATTTCGCATCTTGCCGGAATGGTGCGAAGCTTCGAAGCTTGCGGAATCAAGCTGCCGGTACCTTGCAGTTCAAGCTGTACGGCTTCCTCTTGCTCGCCTACATTGGCTACGAACAGGAGATGCCCGCCTTGCGCGAGTTTCAACTGCCGCTGAACCAGTGTTCCTGGTGCTGCCGCATCAGCCGAATCCACGAGCCGTCTTGCTGCTGCAATATCCGCTGCCGGAGCAGTTTGCGCTTCGGCAAGCGAGCTGCCGTAAGCGGTAAGCACGCGGCGCATCAAGCGGCCTTCGTACGCTTCCTTGCGAATATGGCCTTCAGGCGAAATCATGCCGTAGAAGTCATAATCGGATGTCATGAGTGCCAGCGGGTTTCCCCAGTTGTTTGTACCGTTGGTGAAGCCGAAGTTGGTTCCGGAAACTTGAAGGTAAGGACCTAGCAGCTTAGCACCGCAAGATAACAAGCGGCGAAGCAGGAAGTGCGAGCGGTTTGTCTCGGTGACCAGCAGCGGCAGGTCTTGTTGCGCCAGTCTCTGTTCATAAGAGGTTACTTTGTATTCAAACTCGGGGTCTTTGTCATTCGGATAAAAATTACAAGTCGGTGCGACGCCTTCCACAAGGCCGGAAGCTTCGTAAAGTCCGCCCTGTCCCGCACAAGCAATTAACGGAACCTGTATGCCGCGGCTTACTGCCATGTCTCGAAGGGCGGTTATGTAACCTTTCGGATCAGGGCAGTCGTAGAAGTCGAGCTCGTTCTCAAGCTGCACGCAGATGATGGAGCCGCCTCGCTGCTGTTCGTACTTGGCCAGTATCGGGAGAATGCGATCAAACCATTTCTCTACTGCCTGCAAATAATTGCTATCTGTGCTGCGGATAACCATATCCGGTTTGGCGAACAGATACGCGGGAAGTGCGCCTCCGTCCCATTCGGAGCAAATGTACGGCCCCGGTCTTGCGACTATCCAAAGTCCAGCGTCAGCGGCCATCTGCAGGAATGCTTCCACATCCCGCTCGCCGCTGAAATCCCAGCTGCCTTCTTCCAGCTCGTGAAAGTTCCAAGGGAAGTAAACATCGATGGCGTTGTATCCGAAGGCCTTCACTTGTTCCAATCGTTCGCGCCAGTGAGCCCGTGGATTGCGAAAGTAGAAGAGTGATGCGCAGAGGATAATTTCGGCTTGGCCGCCGATGCGCAATGCGGAAGACGAAAGCTGCAAAGCGGAACTCGTTTTCATGTCCATGTTCATGCGTTCGATCCTCCCTGAGGTGAGCCATTGACCATTTTTTATGAAACCCATTTCATATGCCGTTAAAATAAAAATACACTTTAACGTTGCGGGTTTGAGCGAAGTTTGAACAACATCACAGATACCGTTTGTAAGTGTATTTCGGGTGACTACATGCGTCTGCATCCTGCCGGTTTATACGATTGTGTGGGTTTTTATGAAACCCATTTCATACCTGGGTTAAAATTAAACCCTTGCTAGAGGGTCATCTTGATTTGAAGTGTACATTCAAAATGATAGCGCTGTCAATACTATTTTTTTGAAAGAATGTTTACCCCTGCGACGACAGGTTTCCGTCCGCGCTAATGCTGACACCAACCCGCAAAGGCGCTGTACTTTCACGCACGACAAGCTCAGGCTGAAGGACGGTTAGCGTATCAATGCCGTTCTTCCCGATCAACTGATGCAGAATATGAGCAGCCGTACGGCCAAGCTCCAAACATTTCAGCGAAATGGTAGTCAACTCCGGAATTACGTTAGCCGCGAGCGGAATATCGTCGAAGCCAATAATCGACATATCCTCGGGAACACGCAAACCATGCTTAACGGCAGCTTTGATCGCACCGATTGCCGATAGATCATTCGCGCAAACAATAGCCGTCGGCCGACTTTCCGTTTCCCCGCTGAGCAGCTGGTTCATGAAAACTTTGCCTGCCTCTACCGTGAAGCCGCCCGTAATAATCCAATCCTCGCGAATCGGCAATCCGGCCTGCTGCATCGCTTTCGTATAGCCTTCCAAGCGCTGCACCGTATTGGACATCTGCTTGTATCCGCCGATAAAGGCAATATCCGTGTGGCCAAGCCCAATCAAATGCTCGGTCGCAAGCACGCCGCCGGCAACTTCGTCGATGATGACGCGGTGAAACTTCGCACCCGGCAAATTGCCGTTAATCAGTACGACAGGAAGACGTTTGTTGACTTCCGCTACTTCTTTGGCCATTTCCTTGCTGCAACGGGCAAGATCAATTCGGCCGCCAATCATAATAATCCCATCGACCTGCTTCTCCATGAGGATATTCAGGTACTGGGATTCCCGCTGGTACTGCGCCTTGATGTCCTGGTTGGAGGAGCCGGTATCGCATAGGAAAAACGTATAGCCGTTGTTTCTTGCTTCCTGCTCGAGACCTGCCAGCACTTCCGGGAAGAACGGATTCGTAATGTCAGGCAAAATAATGCCGATCATGCCGGTTTCCTTCTTGATCAGGCTGCGTGCAAGGGCGTTGGGTTGGAACTGATGCTTCTGGATGAGACCCATGATCCGTTCCCGAGTTGATGCTTTTACTGGTGCCGTGTTGTTCAAGACACGTGAGACGGTTGCGACGGAAACGTTTGCTTCTCTGGCAATGTCGTAAACAGTAACCGGTTTCATTATGCCTCACCCTTTGGGCTAAGATCTGTCTAGGTGACAGTTTTTCACTAGCATAGCAGAGTTTTTTCCTTCTTGTAAATGGGGCAAGCTAATCTAGTGATGTCGAATTTATGTATATTATCGAAATACATATATTTGAAAATACAATAAAAAAGTTGAAACTCCATCCATTTTAACATGGATATATTTTGCAGTCTATGATTGGTTCGTCATTGCTATTTTAAGGAGGTTTTTTTATAGATTAGGTAGGCAATATATTTCGCTGTACCCTCTCCAACGTCTATTAACATCACGCGCTCACTGCAAAAGTTTGTATTAATTCATACCAAAAAAGCCCGGTTCAGGGAAGGACCGACCGATGAAGATTTGTTCAATTATTGGACAAAATTGCCAGTAATCGAAAAATGTAAGATGTTAATAAATAGAAATAATTAGGATGATATTTCTGCTCCAACAATTAATTTAGAATACTGTTATTTGAGGAGCATGCGGATGCATCCATTCGTGAAAAATGGGAGTTCCACGTTAAAGTCCAACTGGAACCGGTTGAATATTCCTATTTCTTGCAGGGAATTCAAACGACAAATTTAGTTTCGTTTTGACAATATACGCACGAGTATTGCAAGTAATGCGCTGTTGTACCTTGTGCCGCCGATGATCCCCAAATAACGCCGCTAATTTCCGGCCATATAACGCCTTACAGTTCGTTCGCTTTTCGCGGAGAGCTCTAACGAATCGTACAGGACTTATTTGCCCGAAAATAACAAAAAAAAAAATTTAACGAATCGTACAGGTCTTATTCGGCGGTTTACGGGCAAATGAAAGCCGATTTTCTCAAAATAAGACCTCTACGATTTGTTAGATTCGCGGAGACGAGAAATTCGGCCAAATAAGGCTTCCGGGATTCGTTAGCTTTTCAGCCATCCCCACCACCACAACAAAAGCCGCCTCAAAAGTCACAGCACTTTTGAGGCGGCCCTTCGCCGAACACATCGCAACGATGCAAAACCTACAAAATTCTTGCCGCTCCGCAGCTGCGGAAAGCCGCTTCCGCCGCGCCGCCGCGCGACAAATCCGGGCCATCCGCCTCGTCGCTGTTGCCGATATCCGCTGCCACGATAATGGCGCCTTGACGCAGTGCCTCGCGGCATGGTTCTGCATCGCTGCTATCCAGGCCAATGTCGGTCAGCGCGTTCTCCATATTGCGTTCATCGCCCAAGAAGGCGGTTGAGATCAGGAATCCATTGCTCGGATAGGTCATGCCGCCAATAAAGCCGCCGCTAATATTGAGGCCGCTGGCTGCAGACATCGGCGCATAAATGCGCAGATCGTCTACTCCATGATCGTCTGCCGCAGCGCGTGTCAAGAGCAGATCCGTCATCTCGTCGGCATGCACGTTCGTTTCCGATTCGATCTGCCGCGAGTGCTCCCGGTCCTTGGCCAGCACCTTCAGCTCATGGTTCGTAAATCCCGCCTGCTCCAGTGCCTGAACCGCCGTAACAGCTTCATTTTCCGTATTGAATATGCCTATTTTGTATGTCATGTTCTTCGCCTCCGCATCCCGTAATTAAGTTTGTTATGCCCTAATCGGGGAGGATTAAACCGGATGATGAAGGAAAATCTGCCATACCAAACAGGATCAATAAGGCTAAACCGACTGTTAAGGACGAGACGGCGAACCGTCCGGAATCCGCGAGAGCGTCCACCCCGGCAGCACATCATGACAAGGATACAAGGCCGCTTTCTGTTCATCCAATTCCACGCCGAAACCGGGGGCGTCCGGGACATACGCGTAGCCGTTACGGAGAACCGGACTGCCGGGGAACACCTCGCGCATCCGATCGGAGATCGCGCTCCATTCCTGGACGCCGAAGTTCGGACTGCTGAGGTCCAGATGAATGTTCGCGGCCATGCCGACCGGCGACAGGTCCGGCGGGCCATGCCAAGCCGTGCGAATGCCGAAGGCTTCGCATAGCGTACCCAGCTTCTCCGCAGGAGTCAGGCCGCCAATGGCGCTGACGTGGCAGCGAATGAAATCGATCAGCCGCTCCGTAATAAGCGGCATCCATTCCGCGGAATGGACGAACAGCTCGCCCATCGCGAGCGGTGTCGCGCATTGCGCGCGGATATGCCGAAACCAATCGAGATGCTCCGGCGGCAGCGGATCCTCGAGGAAGAACAAGCGATGCGGCTCCAGCTGCTTCGCCAATCGCACCGCCTCAATCGGCACAATCCGCTCATGGATATCGTGCAGCAGCTCGACCTCGAAGCCGAGCTTAGCGCGCAAATGATCGAACATTTGCGGCACGCTGCGCACGTAGGCATCCGGGTCGAAATAAGCACCCGGCAGCACATGGTCGGGCTGATGCAGCTTATGGCCCTGACCGCCGTAGCCGCCTAATTGACAGCGGACATAGCGGCAGCCCTGCTCCATAAACATGCGGACATTCTCTTCCACTTCGCTGGCATCCCGTCCGTCGGCATGGCGATAAACGGCCGCTGCCTCCCGCACTTTCCCGCCTAACAGCTCATAGACGGGGACGCCGCATAGCTTGCCTTTGATATCCCACAACGCCATATCAATCCCGGATACGGCATTGTTCAATACCGGACCGTTGCGCCAATAGCCGCTGACCATGGCGGTTTGCCAAATATCCTCGATCCGTCTCGGATCCTTGCCAATCAGGAACGGCTTCAAATAGTGCTCCACCGCCGCCGCGACGGCAAGATGCCGCTGCGTAAACGTCGCACAGCCTAGGCCATATAGACCGGGCTCATTCGTTTCGATCTTCACGACAACGAGATTAACCCCATCGGGCGCGGTCATGATGACCCGAACGTCCCTGATTTCCAATTGTGCCATAGTGAGGACAGCTCCTTTTGAACCCTATAGATTAGCTAGCTGCTCTTCAGCATCCGCCGGAATTTCATGCCAACCATCGAATTTGCCGAGCAGCTGCTGAATGTAGAACGGTCCGCTCTCACGGAGCTGACGAGAACGCTCGCCTGCGAAGTTATCCACCCGGTTCTTGCAGAACGACTGCAAGTAGTTATAATACAACGCGCGCCGTTCCTCGGTCGGGTGCACATTCGGCTTCGCAGCATGCCACAGAGCACCATGGAATATAACGGCGTCTCCCGCTTCGGCCATCACATCGATCTGACCTTCAATCTCGCTCAGCCCATCCGGCGGATTCTTACCAGAGAGATGCGAGCCCGGAACGACGACAAGCGGCCCCTTCTCCAGCGTAATTTCATCCAAGTAATAAGCGCAGTTAATCGATACCGGAAAATACCAATAAGGCGGCAGCGGATCCGGGTAAACATGCGAGTCCATATGCCAGCCGACAGGCATTCCCTTGCCCGGCTTAATGCGCGTAGCATTCACGCTTTCCATCTGAACCTTCGGTCCCATTAACGCTCTCATCAAATGAAATACCGGAGGGTTAACGAGCAGCGGTACGAATGCCTCATCCCGGTCGATAATGTCGGGAATTTCCCGTGTAGTAAAGCCCTCCGAAATGGCTATCACTCTATCAATTAATGTCGAAACCTGATCGGGAGACAAGGCCCGCTTCACGACAAAATAACCATCTCGTTTAAACTGCTCGACCTGCTCTTCCAGTGTCATGCTCATTTCAATCGTTCCTCCTTGAAATCATGATTTTAGGATGAGCGCCTTATTCATCGGCATATTGCCTCTTGGGCTCACATCAAATAATCGATTGCCGATCCAAGTGCCTTCATAGCGCTCGCCGGCTACGATTTCTTCCCGCTTCACAAGCTCGGAAGGAAAGGCCAATTCCACCGTCTCGCCGGCCTCCAGCCCCGCCACAACCAAATACGGATGTGCAAGCGAAACGCTTTGCTTACGCGGGGTATGGCAAGTAATCGCGTCCGTCGACAGCCAGCCCGGAACGCGGATATAGAGATCGCCGGCTTGCTTCGGCTGTATGCGCAGCACACCGGCCTCCGGCACCTCGTACTCCATCTTGACGTGCTCATTTTCCTTCGTCAGCCACAGATTGACATAGAGCCGATCCTCGCCGAGCGAGGTCGCATGATCCCAGACCAGGTACAATCCTCTGCCGCCGGCAGCGCAGCAGCAAGCCATCGTATCCACCTTGCCCCGGTTAGAGAAATCATTCGGATTCATCCGGCCCGTAAAGCCCCCCATATAACGTTTCGGAACGTTGCGATATGTACGCGTCGGCGTGTCCGGCTTATCCGTCACTTCCCTCGCCCACGACACATCTCGCACCTGCGAGGCTACGAGCGTATTCGCGAACCGATCGGCATCGTCCCAGCAGGCGACATTGCCGTTCTTCGCCAAGTAAATCGCCGTATGAATCATATCCGTGGTGCAGCAGGTTTCGCTGTGCTGAATAATGCCCGGCAGCCAGCGGTATCGCTCATCGACCGGCTCTTCCCCGTTCAGGCCCGTGCCTTCCGGGAACCATCCATATGTACTCCCCATCGTGCAGGCCCAGTCATAGACCTTCTGGCACCAAGCGATGAGCTCCGCATCCTGCTTAATGGTGGCATAGCGCAATATTCCGGCAACCGCGCCCATCTTGGAATGAAAGTGGCCATCATCCGGATATCGTCCCTGCGACCAGAAGCTGCCGTCTGCCTCGAATACCCGGGAATGCTTCACGACGAAGCGAGTGAGTTTCTCCAGCATTTCCGCGGCAAGCGGATCGCCATATTGCTCATAATAAATCGCCAGCGGCAGGATAAAGACGCCACCGCCATAATGCGTCGGCTCCACGATGAACCCATGCTCCGTATAGATTTGCTCCGGAACAGCCATGCCCGGAACGTACGTCTCAAACGGATAGCAGATGTAATCCTCGCGCTCGACCGCAATGCTCCGCATCCCTTGCAGCATCCGTTCGATCCGCGTCTTCGCCTCATCCTCTTTATCGAATTTGAGCCAGCTCAATAGCCCCAGAAACACGCTCCGCTGGTCAAACATATTGGCGCCCGCAGGAACATCCCAATCATTGCTCATCCGGTAAAACAGCCCATCCGACTCGCTCTGCATCCAGCGCAGCGCATCCTTCATATGCGTCTCGGCATCCCGGCCAAGACGCTCGCCGACGATTTCGCCGCAGAGGATCGAAGCATCGAGAAACCGGCCAACCGCATCGCCGAAGTCCCACTCGCTATGCCAGGCGAACGATTCGTCGCTGCCGATCTTCGCAAAGAAATACGGTAAATGATGATAGTCCGGATCAAGCATTTCCTTATAATGATGAATCGCTAGCGCCGCCAATTCTCTGTAATCCAGTGCTCTGCCGAGTTCCACCTACTGATCACCCTTTCAATGAGCCTAGCATGATGCCCTTCACAAAATACTTCTGCAAGAACGGATAAATACATAGAATCGGCGCCGTCGTCACAATCAGCATCGCCATCTTGATCGATTCCGCCGTTACCGTCACGGTTCCTTTATGCATCTTGCTCAGCACCGCGAGATTGGACGCTTCATTCGACTGAATCAGGAACAGCAGCAGATTCTGCGCGGTCCACAGCTTCGTATTGGAGATAAACGTGAAGCCCGTGAACCAATCATTCCAGTGGCCTACGCCGACAAACAGCGCAATCGTGGCGAGTACCGGCTTGGAGAGCGGGAAAATGATGCTGAAGAAAATCCGGAAGTCCGAAGCGCCGTCAATCTTCGCCGATTCCTCAAGCGCCTCCGGTAGTTCCGTCATAAACGTGCGCACCAGCATAATGTTGAAGGCGCCGTACAGACCGGGAATAATATAGGTCCAGAAGCTGTTCAGCAGATGCAGCTGCTGCAGCGTGATGTAGAACGGAATTAACCCACCGCTCAGGAACATCGGAATGACGATCCACCAGTTCAGGAATTTGCGCAGCGGGAAGCTTTTCTTCGTTAGGACGAAGGCAAACATCGCCACCAGCAGCACTTGGGTAATCACGCCTACAAGTACCCGAGCAATGGTCACGCCATAGGCCAAGAAAATATCTTTATCGTTAAAAATAACGCTGTAATTCTTCCAAGTGAACATACGCGGCCAGAGGTAAATGCCCCCCTTCTGCGCATCCATCGCATCGTTCAACGAAATCGCCAAAATATAAATGAACGGATAGAGGCACAGGAACGAGAACGCGAGCATGAGCACCATATTGACAACGTTAAACCATTTTTCTCCACGTGATCTCTGCATGAGGCACTCTCCTATAAACCATGCTGGTCCCTTAGCTTCGTCTCAAACCAATTGGCTAGCCGAATGCTGATCCACCTGATGGTGAATCAAACCAATCGGCACTAAATTAACGATTCCTGTTTAAACAGCTTCGCGATAAAGTTACAGAGCAGGAATAGAAGCAGTCCAACGGTCGCTTGGAAAACACCCATGGTCGCGCCGAGCGACAGGCCCATAAATCCGCCGGAATTGCGCAAATAGCTCAAGATGAGCGTATCCAGAATTTGACCGACCTCTTGCACCTGCAGGTTCCCCATCGTCCAGAGCTGATCGAAGCCCGCGCTCATGAGACCGGAAGCGCTCAGAATGAACAGAAGCACCATCGTGCCGCGAATGCCGGGCAGCGCGATATGCCAGATCTGGCGTACTCGGCTTGCGCCGTCGATGCTCGATACCTCGTACAGATGCGGATCAATGCTTGAAAGTGCTGCTAGATAAATGATGGCGTTAAAGCCGATATTTTTCCAAAGTTCGGTGAAGATTACGATCGGCAGGAAGGCATTTGTGCTCCCCATGAAATAGAACGGTTCATTCATGAAGCCGATCTTAGTCAGCATTTCATTAATAAGTCCGCCATCCGGAGACAGCAGCTTATACCACAGCCCCGCCGCGATAACCCACGAAATAAAATAAGGCAGGTAGCTGATCGTTTGAACGAAGCGCTTGAATACGGTTTGATGAATCTCGTTAATAAGCAGCGCGAATAGAATGGTAGCCGGAAAACCGATGACCAATTTAAGTCCGCTGATGATCAGCGTGTTGCGCAGCGCGTTCGTAAAGTCCGGTAAATGGAAGATCGTTTGGAAATTATCCATGCCGACAAAGTCGCTGCCGGAGTACCCTTTAACCGGATTGTAGTCCTGAAATGCCATGATAATGCCGATCATCGGGTAATAAGAGAACAAGAGAAAGAAGACGAGCCCTGGCAGCGCAAAAATATACAACCAGCGTTGATCCCACATTTTACGGCCTATTTTCCCCATGAGAAGCTGTCTCCGGCTTGGCGTTTGCTTCTGCGTTTCAGCGAGAGTCGTCATCGCGAGACCCTCCTTTTCGGATAAATGGTGGAGGAGAGCGCAGAAACGCTCCCCTCGTATGCGAGTTTGGTCAGGCGATTACTTCAAGCTATCGAGATTAATCGACTTCGCCGCTTCCGTTCTTTCTTCCACGACTTTGTCATAGCCGAGCGCACGGGCATTCTTGCCCCAATCCTCTACAAGCTTCTTGATGTCATCCGGGTTCTTCGCTGTAATAGACTTCGCCACCAATTGCTTGTAACGATCGCTTTCGCCTACGGTTACTTTGTTCTCGACATCGCCCGGATCCACGTAACGCTGCGGATCTGTGATGAATTCCGTCGGGAATTTGGAGCCTAGGTTTTTCCACGTTTCGATCATGTCATCGCGCATTTCGTAACCGGATGGAGCTTGGTTCTTGATTAGCGCTTCGTAGTTCGGAATGAAGGAGTAGACGTCGATACCGAGATGGGCGCGTTTGTTCCAGTCGCCTTGCGTCTCATCGAAGAAAGCTTTGGTGTCTACGATCTTGCCATCGGCGTTGCGCTCCCATTGCTGGCCTTCCAACCCGTATTTGGTCAGAATCGTGCCTTCCTCGGAAAGGACATAATCAAGCGTCTTGAAGAACGTATTGACTTCCTCTTCCGGAAGACCTGCCTTCACCGCCCACAGACTCCAAGCTTCCAGTCTGAATTGCGGCAAGCTCGGTCCCGAAGCGATTGTCGGATCGTACAGCTGTACGCCAACGAACTTCGCGTTCGGATCGGTCTTCTTTATGCTGTCCGTGTAAGGGTTCGCCTGCTCCCAATAAGCGCCGTGAACGGCACCGATGCGGCCTTGGTTCCCTTTCTCGTCAATTTGGCCCTGCTTGAGCGAGAAGCTTTCTTCTTCAATTAAGCCTTCTTTGTACAGCTTGTTGTAGAAGGTCAGCGCTCTGATCAAATTGTCCGGCTGCGACACGTCAGAGCGTGCTGCTTTGCCGTCGGCATCCGTGTACCACCAGCCCGTGCCATTGTTTTGGCCCGGCGGGAAGAACACGTTGATCATGTTGCGGAAGTTTTCGCCGAATGCCGAGTAAGGTACGACCGGCTGGCCGTTTACATCTTTGATTTGTTCCTTGAATGCTTTCAGCGCATTATAGAACTCATCGATTGTTTTCGGATAACCCAGGTTGACTTTATCGAGCCAGTCCTTGCGAATCCAGATTGTCGGCTGGTCAATCGCATAAGCCTGCATATTGGAGAAGTTTTGCGGGATGCTGTACAGCTTGCCGTCGTGAGGATTGGTCGAGAAAGGCAGCAGCTTCTCGACGGCTTTCTTCACATTCGGGTATTTATCCAGCCAAGGCGTCAAGTCTTCCAGCTTGCCGCTTTCGCCCATGGTGTTTAGAATGAGCTTTGTTTTGCCGTCTGCCCCAACCGCTACGAAATCCGGCCAATCGGAACCGCCGGTGGATGCCCATAGCTGCAGCTTCTGCACGACATCGCCGTAGCTGCCCGTTTTGAGCACATCATACGTTAAATTGTTCAGTCCGAGGCGCTTCGTCAGCTCAGGGAGGACGATATCCTTAGCCGGATCGGCATTATCCCAGCCCCAGTTGAACGCCGTGATTTTCAAATCGCTGACCGTTCCGAGCGGTTTCTCTTCTGTATTCGTCGCTGCTGCATTGTTCGTAGCGGCGTTGTTCGTTGCTGCCGCGTTGTTCGTCTTCGTTGTATCGTTCGTGGCGGTATTGGTCGTAGTGTCGTTGTTATTGCTTCCGCTGCAGCCAACGACACCCAGAGATAGGGTTGCTACACTTAACAGAATGCCTACTTTACGCTGGATTCTCACACGTTATTCCCCCTGTACATGAGTGATGGAACCTTGCTCAACAAAAAGGAACAAAACTGATCTTCAGTGCAGTCCACGCCGCCCGGCCAATCGACCGTGCTCCACTCCCCCTTACTTCATGCATGCGATACATGTGTGCGGGATTCTCATGCCCCCCTTGGCCGTGCAAGCATTCGCAATCCCAGTCGTTATCTATGTGGTACAGGTGATCCGGGAGATTCCGTCCGCCTGCGAAGTCCAGCCGAACCTGCCCCCGATCATCCTCATCCCAAATTCACTCCAGCCCCCGGTGAGGCGAGGAGGCTGCTATAATGCAGACTACCAATGAACCTTGCCGCTGCGCTGAGCGGCGTAAGGAATACCCTGCACGAGCGGTGCTGCCTGCTGATTCATCCATTCGCGCTTAAACAGCGGATAAATTTGTCCCGAAGGCGTAACGGAGATTACGGTGTCGCCGCGCCAACGAACGTTATAATCCTGTCCGGAAACACGTTCAACCTTCTCTACAGTGGTTATTGGATAGAGAAGCTGGACCAGCTGACCGACTTGCAAGCCATCGAGACGGATATAACCATCCTCCGGAAGCTGAACGCTTATGACTGCACCGTCGATGGATACGGTAATATCCTCGAAAGCCACCCAAACCGGCACGCGGACACGCAAGCTTGGCGCATCGTGGATGACGAGCTCGAGCTTGCCCTCATACGGCTGGTAGCTGATCACCTCAACCCAATCGCTGTTGCGGCTAAGCGACATATGGACGGAAACGACGTCGTTTTGCTTCGTCACGATATCATCCCAAACCAGGTAGCAGGCCCGAATGCCCGCTCCGAGACAGCAGCCCTCCACGCTCTCGCGGCAGTTGTCCAGCGACCCCGGCTTCGACCAGGAAGCCCAGCTTCCATAGAGCGCCCGCTCGAATTGCGGCTTCTGTGCTTGATCGACATTCGGCAGCAGCGGATCGGTATGTACGATTTGGTTCTCCAGCAGCTGATTGCGGGCGAACCGCTCTAAGATCGCGTAATAATTCGGATCGATATGACGGGCGATGAGCAACCCCAAATGAATGGCGTCCGTGATCGAACACGATTCGCAGGAAGCGTCGTCCGGACCGACACCATCCGGTATCCAGCCCCAAGAGCTGGAATAGCGCAGCGTCCAGTCGAAGACTGTTTTCATTTTCGCAATGGTGGGCGTGTCATTGGTTCTTAAAGCACGGCGCATGAGAGCTACCGCCGCTGTGAGAATGCCTCCGGAATGCGTATGTCCTTGATAATGACCCTCTGCATCGAACGTACCGCTGACATCCAGCACGAAGCGGCCCATGCGATCAAGCAAATCCTCGCAATCCGGTGCATCGACGCTTTCGGTGTACCGAGCAAGCGCAAGCATAATTCCGCCGAGCGGGAAGGTCGGATAGCCGTTAAAATCTCCGAATACGGCGTGCTCCATCGTGTTCCAGCCTTCGGCATTCCGGAACCAATAGCTGTAGTCCTCTTCATGCTGAAGCTTGCTTCTGATCGCAGCGGCGAGCTTCTCGATGACCTCTCCTCCGGCTTCAGACGGCGAATCCAGGTACAAATCGACGTAAGCCAGGAGCATCCTGCCCGCCATGAACGGATTCAGAAACGGATCGCAAGTGTCCAGCATCGCACGAAGCGCTTGCTCTTCTTCCACATAATCGGTGGCCCCGGTGATAGGACGTCCGAGTAAATACGCATCGGTGAATCGGGAGCACATATCGCCTAAATCCCAGATATGGTGTTCAAGCTTAGGCTCGGGCTGCAAGCGAAGCAGAAAATAAGGCCGCATGTTCTGTTCGGGATCCAAACGGTTCGCAATCGCGCTGAAACCGCGCTCGATCGCTTCCTGCAAATAATACGTTTTCGGTCTGCTTGCCATGTGAGCTTCGTTTACCATCGTTACTTCCCCCTGTTTGTTCGCATAGATTCTATAGGTATGAATCGAATAGCTAATCAACGTGAATGGAGACAAAACGAAATAAATAGAGCGCTTACATTTTGAGCTTAGAAAAAAGCTGTGTTGAGGCTTGATGATGTACTTGACGATGAAGATTGCTGTGAGAAGAACTTCGAAAAGGTGATATTGCTGAAGTGGTGTACTAGGAGGCAGTTCAAAATTATATATCAAATATACAACTTATAAACTTTACTTGGTGGCTGTTTACCTGCATCATACTCCCATATTACAGCCTCTGTAAAGAAAAAAATTGGAAATCCGCAAAGAAAGTTGTATATTCATTATATCAGGAGAGAGAGTGTGATTATATGACTGCACCAACGAAAAGAGTTCCCCTATACAACCAAATACGCACGTATATAACCGACCAAATCGCGCAGGGTCAGCTTCTCCCCGGGGATCGACTGCCATCGGAAAACGAGCTTGCGGAGCATTTTGGCGTCAGTCGCATTACGGTCAAAGGCGCCTTATCCTCACTCGTGAAAGAGGGTACCGTTTACCGCATTCAGGGCAAAGGCTCCTTCATTGCGGATCAAGCCCAAGGCGAGCCTCTTCGTTATCAGTCGCCGGAAATCCGTACGCTGAAGCTGATCTCCTTGCTGATTCCGAGTCTGAAAACCGCCTATATGGTGAATTTGGTCAAAGGTGTGGAAAATGCCGCTTCGAGTCAAGGCTACCGCGTTATCGTCTCGCTGACTCATGAGTCGGTAGAAACAGAGTGCCAGCTGCTTGCCGAGGCCGAGGAAATGGGCGTAGCCGGCGTAATCGTCTATCCCGTCGAAGGGGAGAGCTATAACGAGGATATTCTGAGGATGACCTTGCGCGGCTACCCGATCGTGGTTATAGACCGCTATCTCAAAGGGCTCGAAACCAACTGCGTTTGCACGGATCATTTCAGCGGCGCTTACGCAGCAACTTCCCATCTGATCGAAGCAGGCCATTTCCGAATTGCTTTCCTTACCGCTCCTTACACGGGAACGACGAGCATGGAGGATCGGCTTGAAGGGTACCGGCAAGCGTTGGCTGACCACGCTCTGTTAAGCGACCCAAGGCTTGTGTTTACCCGTACGGAGCCGGAGCAAATTGAGCTTTATCTGCAGCAAAATCCCGATGTTACCGCTGTATTCGCGCTCAATTCCTCGCTCGGATTGAAAGTGTTTGCGGTTGCGGAGCAGCTGCAGCTCTCCATTCCCGATCAATTGTCCGTTATCTTCTTCGATGACTATGAATATTCGACCCGGTGGACGCTGCGCCCGACCTGTATTCTGCAGCAGGAGGAAGAGATCGGCGCCCAAGCAGGACGGCTCATGCTCTCGCTTGTCAGCAATCCTGCTCAAGAGCGCAAGAAGATTGTGCTGCCTCCTCGCCTTGTTATCGGGGGCACGACGGCTGCACCATCATTTCGATCGTAAGCGTTATGTTTCAAGTCCCCTTGGAAGGGGTATACAACTCGTAATAAGAAATTTTGGATACAGGAGCGTCGAGCTATGAAACAAACCGATAAACTATTTTTGCGTACGGAGAATCAGGAAGGCAAATGTATCGTTTATGTCGGAGGCGAGCTGGATTTGGAATCCGCCGTTCATATGCGTGCAGTCATGACTCCACTGATTGAATTGACTGATCGAGAGCTAACACTTAATTTGCGCGAGCTCCGTTATGTGGATAGTACCGGCATCGGCATTCTCGTGTCCGTACTGAAAGCCAGACATGCCAAACAAGCACCTTTTAGCGTGGAAGCTGTTCCTCCTCATATTCGCAAGCTGTTCGATATGACGGGCATCACTCCATTTTTACTCAAACAAGCCTAATTCGTAATTGCCGCAGAAAGGGACGAGAGCATAATGAACATACAAGTCGAAGAAGTAATCACCTTGCAGGTGCCGGCTTCGGCGGAATATATTGACCTGGTTCGATTAACGCTCTATGGATTAGCTGTCAAAATCGGCTTCTCCTACGAGGAAATCGAGGATATGAAAGTGGCGGTATCCGAGGCGTGTAACAATGCGGTTCTCTACGCTTACGGCGACCTGAGCACTGGGGAGGCCGCTCCGGTTCCACAGCCAGCGCCGCGGATTGAGGTGCGCTTCATTAAGAAGAACGATGCCCTCTCCATTATCGTCAAAGATGATGGCCGCAGCTTTGATGCGTCAGCCGCAGCCGCACGTGCCAAGCCGGTAGACGGAAAGTCGATCGATGAACTCCAAGCAGGCGGACTTGGCCTGTTCTTGATGCAAGCATTGATGGATGACGTGGAAGTGAACAGTGAAACCGGAACGGAAGTGGTTCTTACCAAGCGCCTAGTAAAGAGCGGTGAATTGTGATGAGCGCCCAGCCGGTTAAGCAGCCCAAGCCCTCAAGCATGGAACTTATTATGGCTTATCAAAGCGATCCGACGAACGATATCGCCGAACAGCTCATCGCCCATTACGAGTCAATGGTTCGAATGGCCGCCGGTAAAATCTCGCGAAACCGCCCCGATCTGTACGAGGATTTAATGCAGGTAGGCCAGATTGCGCTGCTTCGTTTATTCGGCCAATTCGACAGCTCGCTCGGTGTGCAGTTTGAGCCTTACGCCATGAAGAGTATCATCGGGCATATGAAAAATTATTTACGCGATAAGTCGTGGTATGTTCAGGTCCCTCGCCGTATTAAGGAGAAAGGGATCGCCGTTCAGCAAGCGATCGACGAGCTGACCGTGAAGCTTGAACGCTCTCCTAGAATCGAAGAAATCGCGGAGATCATGTCGCTGTCCGTGGAGGAAACGACTGAGATTCTGGCAGGCCGCGAGCTCTATCATTACGTCTCGCTGGACACACCGATTTCTGATGATGACAACACGTCATCGCTCGGTGATTTGCTCGGATCGGATTCCAACGATTTTGAAAACATTGACCGAAGGCTCGATCTGCAAGCTGCACTCTCGAAGCTGAAGCCCGAGGAGCAGAAAGTATTGCTGCTCGCTTATCAGGAGGGACTCCCCCAGCGACAGATCGCGGATCAGCTTGGCATCTCTCAGATGAGCATTTCCCGAATACAGCGGCGTGCGATCGATAAATTAAAGCAGCTGCTGCATGAGCATCATGAGCAGGAAGAGTAGAAGCACGCTGTAGGCCGAGCAGGATGGCCGCGGCGTGCTTTTGTGTTTTTGGATAAAATTGTCGGCGGCGCAGTTGTGCTTCACGCGGGGTTCGCGTTATGATGGTAACATGTTTAGCTATACGTACGGACAAGCAGGAGGCTTCTAAACCATGATGCATCGGATGCTGCAATTTCCGCAAGCGTGGGAATGGCTCATGCTTCACGAACAGCGGCCGGCGGGAACGTCCGGTCTTAGTCGCAGCAGCAAAGCAGCAGTCGATGATGCCAGTTCGGGGGCGCCTGCTACTGCTGCTGAACTGGCGGCAGAGCTGGCTCACGCGAAACAAGCCGTTGTGCAAGCCCATCCGGAGCTTGCCAGCTGGCTTAATAATGTTATAGGCATAGCACACAATCAAATTATCGTGTCTGAGCTTCCGGGCGGTGAAGCTATTTTGCATGGGACCTTGCTGTTTCAGGTGTCCGAGGATGAGACCGACATCCTCCCTTTGCATTTTCACATCACCGATCGGAAGCTGGTCACGTATATGTCGGATATGCGTCTGTCCGTTCGGCTGCAGCTGGATCCTTGGCAGGATAAGCTGAACCGCTGTCAGAGTGCGCCGGAAGGTTTCTTCGCGCTGCTTGGCGCCGTGCTGGAGACGTTCCATGAAGGGCTCGATCGGTTCGAGACGCGGCTCGGCGATTTGGAGCAGAAGATGCGCAAGTCGAATCGCACCGGCCTGATGAATGTGATCTTCGAGCGGCGCTATGAGCTGCTGCACTGGAGCCACTTGTTCATTCCGATCAAGGAAATTCAAGGCGCAGCCCGGGAAGCCTTCATGCATACGCTGCTGGAGCAGGAAGAATTCAAACGGATGGAGCTGAAACTCGACCGTATTCACGGGCTTCTCACCCATTACGCGATGGAGATCGACACGCTTCTCATGATGGACGATGCCATCTCGAATTTCCGCGGCAATGACATCATGAAGACGTTGACGATCTTCACCGCCTTGTTCATGCCGGCCACGGTCATCGGCGCCATCTGGGGCATGAACTTCAAGGATATCCCTTGGGCCAGTGAGCGCTGGGGATTCGTGACTGTCAGCCTTGTGATCGTCGTAACCACCCTCTTCATCTATTGGTGGTTGTGGCGTAAAGGCTGGACAGGCGATCTGCTGACCGGCCGGCACAAGGGCGACCACGCCGGCATCAGCTCGCGCAGCGAAGACATCGCGCTAGTCGGCGGCGACGATGCGCCGCTGTCGCGGCTTCGCCGGGGCGGCGGCCGCGCTGGCGCGGCGGAGCCCGGCGCGGCGCGGCCGGCGGACGGCGCGAGCCGCAGCGGCGTCGAGCACGACGCGCCGCTGCCGTCGCGGGCGCGACGGTAGTGACGCGGGGCCGTGGGTGGACGCTAGTCGCGGATAGGGCTGAGAGTCGGATTTTCGGACTCTCAGCTTCTTTTTTGTGCGGTTTCGCCGCTGAGAGTCGGGTTTTGCGACTCTCAGCCTCCGGCGCGAACAGTTTGGGGTGGTTTTCGGAGCTGAGAGACGGATTTTCCTACTCTCAGCTTCTTTTTTGTGCGGTTTCGCCGCTGAGAGTCGGGTTTTGCGACTCTCAGCCTCCGGTGCGGGCAGTTTGGGGTGGTTTCCGAAGCTGAGAGACGGATTTTCGGACTCTCAGCTTCTTTTTTGTGCGGTTTCGCCGCTGAGAGTAGGGTTTTGCGACTCTCAGCTTCAAAGCGACAGTTTGGTGTGGATGCTGAAGCTGAGAGTCGGATTTCCGGACTCTCAGCTTCTTTTTTGTGTAGTTTCGCCGCTGAAAGTCGGATTTTGCGACTCTCAGCCCCCGGCGCGGGCAGTTTGGGGTGGTTTCCGGAGCAGAGAGACGGATTTCCCTACTCTCAGCTAATTTTTTGTGCGGTTTCGCCGCTGAGAGTCGGGTTTTGCGACTCTCAGCCCCCGGCACGGGCAGTTTGGGGTGGTTTCTGGAGCTAATATGCCGCTATCGGTGGCGGAAATCATGCGAGAAGTGTTAGCTAGTCGAGTTATTGAGCACTGATAAGCGGAATATCCGCTTATCAGGCTTATTTCGGGTGATTTTCCTTACTGTTAGCGGTTATGCCGATTAAGGTGAGGGAAATCATGCGGAGTATGGATTCAGGGTGCTGGTGCTCGTTCATGCGCGGGTACAGGATGCGGATTTCAGTGTCTAGGGGTTCGGGTTCGGGTTCGGGTTCGGGTTCGGATTCGGGTTCGGGTTCGGGTTCGGGTTCGGGTTGATGTTGATGTTGATGTTGATGTTGATGTTGATGTTGATGTTGGGCAAACAAAAGAGCCCCCACAACCATGGGGGCTCTCTCAATCCCTACTTCAAATCCACGACAACCAAGCAGCGGTCGTCGGATTGCAGCTCTTCGGTGTGCGCGCGCGAGAAGAGCGCTTCTTCGAGCGCTTGCAGCGGCGCGTGTATGCCGTAAGGCTGCAGCAGCTCGGTGAGGCTGGCCTCGCGGTCTTCCGCGTAGTCGCTGCCGACGAGATCGTAGATGCCGTCGGTCAGCAGCACGATGCGGTCGCCGGGTCCGATGGCGAGCGTGTGCTTCTCGATCGGCATTTCGCTGAACATGCCGATGGCGACGCCGCCTTGGGCGAACCGTTCGATGCTGCCGTCGCTTCGAATGAGCATCCCCGGCGGATGGCCCGCATTCACATATTCGAGCGTGCCTGCGCCTAAATCGACGACCATATACAGCCCCGTGAAATAGTACTGGATCAGCTGATCCGCAAATTGCAGCTGCAGCGATCGACGGTTCAGTTCCTTGATGACGCGTTTGGCCCCGGACTGCTTCGTCATCGCTTCCTTGAGCACGGATGCGATAAACATACAGGCTAGCGAGGACGATATGCCATGGCCCATCGCATCAATCACGGCTACGCCATAGCGGTTATCATCGATTCGATGCCACGCGTACAAATCGCCGGACAGCTCCTCCGACGGGCGGAATATCGCATCGATGGCAATACGCTCGTCATCCACCGGCTGCGGGAGCGCCGCAAGCTGAACCTCGCGCGCCAGCTGCAGCTCTTCCCTCATCCGCCGGTCTCGTTCCTTATGCCAATCCTTCTGCTCCTTCAGCCGCAGGGCCACGCGTATACGAGCAAGCAGCTCTATGCGATTGATTGGCTTCGTCACATAATCGATCGCCCCGGCATCCAGCGCTTCGGCCAGCTTCTTCGAATCGCCGATCGCCGTCACCATAATGATCGGAATATCCCTCAAGCGCGGCGATTCCTGAATCATCGCACAGGCTGTAATCCCGTCTACGCCCGGCATCATCATATCGAGCAAGATCAAATCGATGTCATGATCGTCATCGCCCGGTGCTTCCTCCGGCTCACTCCCTTGCCTGTTCAAGCCAAGCAAACTAAACAATTCGCTGCCAGAGGCAGCCTGCAAAACATTCGTATACCCCGCACGCTTCAATATCTCTCTGACAACCGTAATATTCATCGGATTGTCATCCACCACTGCAATTCGCATCTTCAATTTCCTAGGCATTTCTGATCTCCTTATCGTTGTCCTTTACCGGTACGATGTTATGTACTTCGTTACCCCCGAAGATCAGGCTTGAATCTGGAACATGTAGGACAGCTGCCTAAAGCACATTGGCCCATAGCCTCATACACTGGTAGCAAGGAGAGTGGGTGCAGAAATGAACAATGGCAGTGCGATGGACATTCGAACGGCCATCTTTTTGGCTGCGGTTTGTGGGCAAACTTATGTGCAATACAATAATGGCGGGTTATTCCTGGTGCCTGAATCCTACCGGCTGGTCGGGTCGTTCGATGCCGCTTCCTACATCGGAAAAGAAGAGCCTTTCGGCTTCGTTATCGAATCAGACCGAGCGGTCATATTGGCTTTCCGCGGCACAAGCTCCCCCACTGACTGGGTGATGGATATGATCGCCCAGCAAATTCCGTTCAAGCCCGTTAAGAATGGGGGCAATACGCACAAAGGGTTTACCGAGGTCTATATGTCGGCTCGGGATCAAATCTTCCGTTTGCTTAATCAAGTGCCGAAGTCGAAGCCGCTATTCGTAACCGGACATAGTCTTGGCGGAGCATTGGCGACACTCGCCTCGCTTGATATCGCTGCCAACCGCATGCCTGCCGCCCTCATCACCTATACGTACGGATCGCCTCGAACCGGAGATCCCGCTTTCGTTCGCGCCTATAATGCAGCCGTGCCGGTCACCTTCCGGGTGCAAAATGAATACGACGTCGTGCCTCACCTGCCGCCGCTCGTGTATCAATCCCCGAATACGGACAAAACGTACTATTATTTGCACGTCAAAGAAGAGGTCAAACGGAACTTCCGAATGGGCTCCGTCGGAGGAAATCATGTAATCAGCAGCTATTTTGCCGATTTGGCGCGGGAAGCACCTTCGTTTACAATGGCGATTTGTTCAGGACCTCCCGGCTGGTGCCCTCAGTAATGAGGTCATCAGCCCTGATGGGATTTCTTATAGGGCATGTCTGCGCTTAACTTAGCCCTTCAAACCAGCCAGTTCGGCAATACGGCTTCGCTCCGCCTTCGTCATCCCTTTAAGGACAAGCTCATAGGAGTGTTTAATCATATCCTGCAGCTCGTCTTGCGGAATCGATCCGTCGAGCGCGATGGAGTTCCAATGCTTCTTGTTCAAATGATAACCCGGCGTGATGGCATCATACTGCTGCCGCAGATTCTCCGCGATAATGGGATCGCATTTCAAGGAAATGCTGCCTTCCGAGAGGAGCGCGAACATTTTGCCGCCTGCCTTCATCACCAACGGATCCGGTCCAAACGGATAATCCTTCTCTGCCCCCGGCATGGACAAGCAATAGATCGTTAACTCTTCCATCCGCTAATCTTCCCCTCTTCACACAAAAGTATAGTTCGCAAATGCAGCCGCTTGTCCATAATACGCGCCGGCTTCATCATACAAGTTCCATACGACAGCCTGCTCGATTCGAAAACGTCGGCCGCTGCTGGAAATTCGGATGCCGTTGTAGTCGTCGATATAACCTTGACCTGCGACGGCTTCCAGAAATCGCTGCCGCTCCTCTTGCATCATCGGCTCCGCCGTATGCTTCGATTCGATTTGCGTAAAAGCCTCCCAATCCATTTCCCATAACGACAAAGCCGCGCGGTTGCCGTAATTTAGCACCGGATCCTGCTGCGTGCCATGCGAAAGCACCACGAGATCCGCATGAAATAACGCTTCCGCTGCCGACTCCTGCTCTCCCTGCGGAATTAACGGCTTACCCAGCAGCCGATTGTAGCTGTTCAAAATAATGGCGGCATGGCGCTCTCCCGCGCCGACACCGGTCAGTTGCTGCAACAATGCCATTTGCTCCCTTCAATCTTCAACTTTCAACTTCAATCCATTTAAAAAAACTGAAGGTGAATTTCACCCTCAGTTCTTCGGTTTCGCTGCTATACGCCCATTTTCTTGCGCTGATTGTTAACTTTTTTGTGGTTTTGGCTTTTCATCGTTTGTTGGTTGCCGCCTGGACCGTGTTTTTGCTTACTGTTCGCATTCGCTTGCTCTTGTTTCTTCTGGGCGAGCTTCTGCTTCATTGCTTCGGCAAGGGAAATTTTCTTCGGCTCTTGCTCTTGCACTTCCGGCGTCGTTTGGTTTTCTTCCATTTCAGATCACCTCGTCTGTTTGTACTAGTTGTATTGTAGCCTTTTTTTCGCTTGCTTTCCAGTGTGCGAGGCATCAATTTTCACATCTTTGCCATTATATCCCGCATGCTACTCCCGCAGCGCATCCTTCAGCTTGGTGGACATGTTGTCCGTGCTTCCCGCACGCAGCTTTCCGCGAAGCTTCGCAACCTCTTGCTGCAAGCGGAGCTTATCTCCCCGCAGCTGCTCAATCTCGGCTTGCGCCTGTATAAGCTGCTCTTGCAATGAAGAAATCGGCTCGTTCATCGCCGGCTTCCCCCTCCCTCTATTCACATCACTTCTCTCTATTGTAACGCTGACCCTCCTCAATGTAAAAAAAGCTCCGACGTCGCAGCAACCAGCGCTCTCCATGGAGAACGCCAAGTGCCGCAGCTATCGGAACCTTGCTTGTTAACTTGGCTCCTTACTTCACCGCAACGGCAACCTTCTGCGTCGTCACGAGGACATTCTTGCTGTCGAACGCTTTGACAACCACATCAATCTTCTTCCCTTTATACGGCGCAAAATCAATCTGTGCCGTCCAAGGCAGCGATGTTACGGTCGCCACCGTCTTGCCGCCGATCGTATAGGTCACTTTGCCGAGTGTTGGCGACCATGTTTTCACATAAGCGGATATCTTCTGCGTCGAGGCCGGTACCGGCGAAGCGGTGTTAATCGGCTTGTAAGCAACCGGCGATTCATCGCCAAGGCCGCTCAGATAGAACGGATTGGCAACGGACTGCTTGTAGCCTTCGAGAAGCTTCTGATTCGCCGAAAGCATATAATATTTTATCCGAGCCGAAGCATCATGGTTGCTGTCGAACCAAAATACCGCTTTTACCTTCGGGTACAGCATCGGAAGCGAAGCGTAAAATTCTTTCATTTTGTACACGGCCCAGTCCGTCTTATCTTGTTTCTTCTCCGGATACATGTACGCGACGCCGCCTTCAGAAATATAAACCGGTTTGCGCGATGCGTATTGTTTGTAGATATAATCGAATTTCTCCAAATGGCTTGAACGGTCTTCCCCTTGCTTCAGCGGATCAAGAGTAGGGTTAAAGATGGTATACAGACTGACACCCACCCAATCTACTGCATCGTCACCCGGATAGTAGTCGTTAATGCTATATTCCGGCGAGCGGTCCGGCGCCCAAACCATAGCCACATTATCCGGTGCTTCCTCGTGGAAAACCTTCGCCACAACACGGAACTTATCGATGTAATTCTTCGGGTTCGTTTCATGCCAAGGCACCCAGTCGCCATTCATTTCATTCGCGAAACGCAGGAATACGTTAACGCCGGATGCCGCAATATCACGTGCCAGCTGGCGCAAATACGCATCATCTTGTACTTCGCCAAGTCCCTTTAGCGGCTGAATGCCAAGCTGCAGGGCGACACCGGCTTCACGTGCGCGATCGATGTGGCTCTTAATGCTTGAAAGCGGCTTCCCATATGTAAAATAAATCAAATAAGCTGCATGATCCTTACCTGTAAGCGCCGGGAATCCCTCGGTGTAGAACGGTTTTGCCGTCTTCGAATTGTGCACGGCCGGATCAAGCTCCGCGTATGCACCGATATAAGCGCCATTCTTCGGTTCGAAAATCGCTCCATGCGTGTTCGTAGAACCGAGTGAGGAAGCCGCAGTCTCCACAAACAGTCGTGCCGAGCTGCGAAGCTGATCGGCCTTGCGTTTGGCGGCGATGCTCATCTGCGTCATGTTCGCTTTGCCGGTATACTCCGCTTCCTTATCCCAGTTCGTTACGGCATCGTCATATTTCTTCAGCTTGGCATAATCGTCGCCGATGCGGCGGTACATGCCGGCTGCATTACCGTACTCTTTCTTCTTCAGAAACTCAGGCGCGATTTGATTGTATTTCGCAATAGCCTCCGCATATTTCCCTAGCTGGTCGAGTTTCTGCGCTTGTTTGAATATCCCCCATACGTCCATCGCCTGTACCTCGTAGGTATGGAATGTCGTAAAAGCAACAATAATCGTAAATAATGCCACCATCATTTTACGGCTAAACGTAAAGTAATTCTTGTAAGTCACCATGATTCCTCCATGTGCTAGTAGTAGAAGTTACAGCGACATTTTACAGCATATGGGATGGATTGGAAAGACAAAGTTTTACAAAATGTTACAATAATCAGCTTCCTGCAACATGTTACGACATTCATTCGTTAAGTCTGGTATAGGCGGTAAGACAGGCTTGGCAGCAGTGACCAGTTGTAAATGAGATTCTAGCGTCTATAATTATCTTTATTATGGTTTGCGCTTTATTATAGGAGGAACAGCAATTGAAAACGAATACCCGTATGTCCTATCTCATACTCGGCGCGGCGCTTAGTGCCGTTATTCTAACGACCCAAACTTCATGCACCAATAACTTGTTCGGCAAAGCCGCTTCCCAAAACAATGAACTGAACGCCGGCAATCCGGTTACAAGCGATGATGCGGCGTCGAGCACCGTTAAGACGAGTACCGGCGATACGAAGGGCGCGACCGGAACAGCTTCCGGAACCGGCAATTCCGATTCAAACGGCGGTACATCAGACTCCACGGATAATGGTACTACAGATCCCGGAAAGTCGAGCGTCAGTACTTCCGCCAACGTCCAATCGAGCAATCAATCTGCTTTTATAGCGTTTATGCGTGAAAATGCTCCGTCCCGCACTATTAAGAAGAAGGACGGCGTTGTATATGTGACCAACACGGACAGCCCGCTCGTTCTCGTCAACAAGAAGCGCGAACTCGAATCGTCTTACGTACCGAAGGATCTTGTGAAGGCAGACGTCGGCTTCTCCTTCTCCGGCGACAATCCGAAGCAGCAGCTGCGCCAAGTTGCGGCGACGGCGCTGGAGAAGCTGTTTGCCGGGGCAAAACAAGACGGCATTGAGCTGAAAGCCGTATCCGGCTATCGCTCTTATGCTTCTCAGCGTTCCATCTTCAACAACTATGCCAAGAAGAACGGCGAAGAAGAAGCCAATACGTTCAGCGCGCATCCCGGACAAAGCGAGCATCAGACCGGACTTGCAATGGATGTGTCGAGCGCCAGTGTCAAATACGATCTTGATAAGAGCTTCGGTGAAACGAAGGAAGGCAAATGGCTGAAAGAGCATGCGGCGGACTATGGTTTCATCATTCGCTACGAGCTCGGCAAAGAAGACGAAACCGGCTACATGTACGAGCCGTGGCATATCCGCTACGTCGGCGTCTTCATCGCACAGGAAATCAAGAAGAAGGGCGAAACGTTCGAAGCTTATATGGCACAGTTCTGATACGATGTAAATGAAAACAAGCCCTCCCGGCTAAGACGCCTGGGGGGCTTGTCGCGTTATCGTGGATTATGCTGCGTTATTCGCCAAGCTTCCGGAACAGATCCCTAAATACGGAATCACGATGCGCATAGTGGGCACACCGGATGAAATGGCGGGAACGATCGACGCTCCAGCGGAAGTCCTCCGACAGCAGCGGGCTGTGCACAAGCGTGCTCGGTATCCAGCTTGGATCAACCAGATAAGCAATGGTCGAGATGTCCCAGATGACGCGGGAATAGCCGAAGTGATCTTTGCTGCAATCCCGATAGGTTTCGTACAAATATTGACCGATCGGCCCTTTGTCGCGGACGTAATCCTCGACCTCGGACAAGGTTGTCGCCAGATGGGAGGCTACCCCTGCACAAGGAACCAAGATAAGCGGAACGCCGCTGTTAAGCACCGTGCGGGAGGCATGCAGATCTTGAGCCAAATTGAATTCCGTTGTATCGTGCCAGTGCAGCGCATGTCCGCCTAGCCAGACGACAACGATTTTCTCAATAATACGAGGCTCCATCAGCAGGGCAGAAGCTACATTCGTAATCGCTCCGATCGCGACAACATACAGAGGGTCATCTTCGCTTGATGCCATTGCCCGCTCCACCAGGTTTCTAGCAGCTTCGCTCTCTTGAGGAACGCCGGCTTCGGCCAGGTAGCCCTCGGACCCGCGGTAGATCGGAATATCCGTCATCTCCGGCATAATCGCCTGGATCTTGAGCAGCTCGTTGTAGCTTTTCTCCATGCCGTCCTTCGGACCTTCAGACAGATCGTTGAAGAACGGGGCAGCATAGAACGCTTCAACCGTTACGCTTTCCGGCGATTTCAATGCGTAGATGACGGCGAATTGATCGTCGATTTCGTTGTATGTATCCGTATCCAACACCATTCGAACCTTGCGCTGCGGATGTTCTAAACGCTGCAGAAGCTTTTGCTGAGGCAATTTTGGAAATTCAACCATGTCCCTTGTCATCCTCCTTGAATATATCCTGTATTCCTTTTATGATGTGGTTATGAATTCAGGATTTTTCTCGCTTACTACGCTTATTCTACAACGAATACCGCATATGAAGATTATAGGATATGGCTGTTTGTTTGCATGATTTGGCTAGGATAATGAGAGGGGGAGCATGCTGGATGCTGGCGCAAATGGATTTTCTGTTTCAAGCTACGCGGCATGCGCATTCGTATATGCCGATGCATGAGCATACCTGCTACGAGCTGGTCTATTATCAAACGGGGAAAGGCCTTACGCGCTTCCATGACGCGGTCTATACCTACACGCCCGGCACGTACGCGATCATTGCGGCAGGAACGCTGCATGACGAGCGGCGTACGCAGGATACGGATGTTATTTTTGTCGGCTTTCGACTGCCTCGGGGGGAGCTGCTGCTCAAGGAAGGGCTGTATCAGGATGACTCCTCTTCCCCGATCTTGCCGCTTCTGCTGAACATGATTGAGGAAATGCAGGAGCAGCGAGCCTATTATGCGGAACAGTTGAATTCTTACATCAGCTCCATCGTGATCGCGCATCAGCGGGCCGCGGATACCGGCACATCGGGAGGATCGGTTGATCATCTGCTCTATGCCCGCACCTTCATCGACGAGAACTGCAACCAGAAGATTACGATCGAAGAATTGGCCGAGATGGTCGGGTACAGCTACCACCACTTCCGGCATCTATTTAAGGATAAGTTCGGTTTATCGCCTATTTCCTATTTACTCCGTAAGCGCATACAGAAAGCGGAGCATCTGCTCCTGCACTCCGCACTCCCTGTCACCGCCATCGCGATGGAATGCGGCTTCTCGAATGATGCTCAATTCTGTACGATGTTCAAAAGGGAGAAGGGGGAGTCGCCTCGCGCCTTCCGGCAAAGCCGGGCAGCCGCTAAGGCTTAGAAGCCTACTGCTGGTTGCCGCCCGCTTATTGCCGCGCCGCTATTCCGGCGTCGCACAAGGACGACCGTTGATATAGTAGGCGGTTTCTTGATATACCTTGAACGCAACCTCTACTTCAGCAACACCGGCCTTATTCAGATGTTGAGTAACGGCACGGGCAAGCTCATCTTGAACGGCTTGTCCTCTGTCGAACCAAGCAATTTCTACAAAAGGATAGGTAGGCACCGTTTCGCCTCCGAACACGGACACCAATTGCAGCGCGTCAATCGTGAAATTATCGGTACCGCACTGACAGATGCCTGCCATCTCTTCGACCAGAGCCTTGCTCACTTCCGCTAATATAGACGTTTCAACGCCTCGAACATTTAATTGGGGCATAGGGAATCCTCACTTTACTCGTATTCGTGCAGCTGCTCTTCCTCTGCAATGTTTTGCAAATCGTAGCCGGATATCGTAATGATGCGGTAGTCCGGCGTAATCTCGGCATGCTGCTTAGCCAGCTCCAGCAAATAACGCGGCGAACCATCCTGCTCCTCATCATAGATGAGAATGAGTCCCTCGGAATTATTGAGCAGGAACCGATCTCTCGCCTTGAACTGCCACGGTCCGTCATACTTCTGTTTGGAGATTGCGCTCACGTAATCCGCACCGGCCAGAATTTCGCTGTAGGTCGTTTTCTTCTGCTCGTTCCAATTCTCTTCTTGATCCAGGAAAGGGGTAATAATCGCGAGTCGCAAGCTCTCGTAGCTGGCTTTCAGCTCGATGGTCACTTCCGCTGCCCACAGCTCCACGCCCCAGCCGCCGCTCACAATCACCCACTCCAGTCCATCCTCCACAAGAGCCGTAATCTGTTTCTTGAGTGCTTTCTTGATGATGGCGATGCCGGGATGCTTAGCCGAGAATATGCCCAGCTCCGTTGCTCTATAACCTGTAATCAATACCTGCTTCATCGCGGTTTGCTCCTCGTTTACTCTTCCAAATAAGGGTAGCATACGCGTGACGAAATTTCACCAACTGCAGCGAACTTATGGACAAATTCGAAGCTCCTTTAGCTCGGTTCTCCCTACATTGAACAGAAAAAAACTGCCTCGAACGTGCACCGATGCACGTTCGAGACAGCTTCTCGACTCTACTCCATCCCTTGCGGATAATGAGGCTGCGGCTCGTGAATGACCGTCCCATCGTCCAGCTGGATTTCGGTTGTGAATTCCCGCGCTCCCTTGTGCAGCTTAATGACGCGTGCACCGCGGGGAAAGCCTTCCCGGCCGTAGGTCTGGTAGCCGCTGGCCCGGCCGTAACATAAGCTGATGCCATGCAGGTCACCGCGGTAATCATTGACGTGATCATGCCCGCAGAAGGTTCCCACGACATCGCCCATCTCCACCATCGCGGTGAACATGCCCGAATTGATAGGAGCACTTGCGACACCTTCAAACTTACTGCCGTAGCACAGCTCTTTTCTCCATACCTCTTCGTATTCCGGCAACGGAATATGGAAGAAAGCGAGCGAGGGCAGCGGCTGACCGTCGTTTGCAGCCTTCAGTGCAGTGGATTGCGCCGTATACCAATCGATCTGATCACGGCCAATCCAAGCATAACCTTCAAGATTCGGAATCTCCGAATAGCTCCCGCTGTCGAGGAGATAGAGAGCATGATGAGGTTTGCCGGTGCCGGAATCTTGAATGAGCAGCTTAAAATTCCCTGTACCTTTAAGCTCCTCCGGACCCGCTTCGCTCACACAATACTCATGCTCCAGTTGAACGTCCATCAACTCTTCTCTTGTTATCCCATGCTCGGTATCATGATTCCCGAAAACAGCTGCCCATGGGATGCCCCTGAACTCGACCTCACTCACAGCCTCACGAAAAGACTGCCTCGGATCCGTGCAATTGTCGCTGTAAATCACATCGCCTGTAAAGATGACCAAGTCTGGAGAAGTTTTCTCGAGCACCCGCTCCATCAGTAATCGAGTCAGGATGTCTCCCGGCTCCCCATTTTGCCAGTGAAGATCCGTAAATTGCACGATGGTAAATGTGCCGTCCTCGCGATAATGCAGTTTTTTCCCCATCTTACTCATCCCCTATCCTAGAGCGATTCCCCTCCGGCTTCGATCCCGATAACGCCTTCAATTGAAGCAAGCGAAACGATGACTTCCTCGAAGCGCTTCTTATAATTAAGCTTCACTTGCATCCGGACGATCAGCATCTCGCCGGAATCGCCTTGCGCGGCTTCTTCGTTCTCCACGATGATTTTGCTAATCTGGATACCGAAGTGGTGAAGCTCCGTTACAACTTTGTTCAGGCTTGCGGAATCTTTGTTTATTTTCATCACCAAGTCCTGCTTGCGCTTGGTTCGCGAGAATTTCTTCTCGAACTTATTCAGGAAAAACAAGCTGACCACAACAAGGAGCGTGAGCACCGCAGATCCATAATAGAACCCTGCGCCTACCGTAAGCCCAATTGCAGCGACTACCCAAAGCGAGGCAGCCGTCGTAAGTCCCGAAACCGTAATGCCTGTTCGCAGTATCGTCCCTGCGCCAAGAAAACCAATCCCGCTGATCACCTGGGCCGCTAACCGAGCCGGGTCTAGCCGGACATTCGGATCTGCCGCAAACTCGGCAAAACCATACATGGATAACAAGACGATCGCCGCAGATCCCAAACAAACGAGAATATGTGTCCTAAATCCTGCCGAATGCCCGCCAAGCTCGCGTTCTACTCCGATTAAACCACCCAGAATAAGCGCGAGCACTAATCGAATCGTCAGCTCCAAATAACTGATTTGCCAGATGCTGGGGTCGTACACTTGTGCCGCTGTTTCTCCCATATGCGTCAATCCTTCTTTGTTTATGGTCCTTTGCTTATCTATACGCAAGGCAACAGCGAATGCCTACTGATAGGCCGAAAAAATATAAATTCTTGACATGATCCCCGCGCTGCTAGCTGCGTTTGAATTGCGATTCAAACCAATCCCAGCCGGAACCGACATGTTCGGGACGATGAGCGTCCGAGCCATAAACCAGTTCAATCCCCTTGGTCATACATTCCTGCATGAACCACTCCGGCACGTACGGCTTGCCGCAGCTCGGCACACGCAGGCCAGCCGTATTGACGTCGATACCGACATTTCCTTGTTGCAGCAACGGTAAGAGAGTCGTCAAGCGGCTCCGAATTTGCGCTTCATCGATCGGCGGAAGCTTCAGTGCGAATTTCTCGATTAAATTAATATGACCGATCCGCTTGCGCATCGGAAGCTTACTTGCGAAAGCAATGGCAGCTTCCACATGATTGTAATATTCGTCGACGACCTTCTCCATCGTACCGTAGTAGCTCAATAAGTTGGCCGTGAAATCGTCAGCCGTGAAATCAACGCAGTACATACCGTCTTTACCCGGTAAATAGTGAACTGAATAAACGACATCCTCCAGCTGCTGCTGATACCGCTCTACGATCGCTTGCGTAAACGGCAGTGCACCTTGCAAATAGTCCAGCTCGAGTCCGACGACGATATCGATTTTCGCTTCATACTGCTGCTTGATCGAGTTCGCATAGGCCATATAGAGAGGAAGCTCCTCGCTCGGCATGGCAAGCTCGTACATCAGCTTCTCGTCTTGTACCCATTTTGCAGGAAGCGGCGGATGCTCACTGATGGTATAACGCGTAAAACCAAGCTCAATGGCACGGTCCACATATAGTTCCGACGGTGCATCGTTGCCGTGATAGCAGAACTTTGTATGCGTATGTCCATCCCATTTCATTTCGTTTGACATGCTGCTCTACCCACTCCTCTAACGGCTATTTACTCATCCCATGGCAATATGTACCTTTCCAGTATATCATCTTGAAAAATGCCTTCAATAAGGAGCTGCAGCACGTGAAACTGCTCCTTCCAACAAGCGGCATTTCTGTTATAATGAATTCTGTTCATTTAGGTTAATCTAAAATAGAAATCCTTGTAAATTTTTTCACCCCAAGCAAAGAAGAGAGGAACATGTATGATCAGCCGATTTAAACGACTTCTTATCGGGCGGCCGATGAAAAGCGCAGAACTCGAAGGCGAGAAGCTCAGTAAGCTAAAAGCGCTCGCCGTACTGTCCTCCGACGCCTTGTCGTCGGTCGCGTACGGAACGGAGCAGATCTTGCTCGTACTCATGGCTGCCGGTTTTGCCGCAGTGTGGTACTCCATTCCGATATCCATTGCCGTGCTCGGTCTATTATTAATACTCATTATCTCGTATCGTCAAACCATCTTCGCTTATCCGAAGGGCGGCGGCGCTTATGTCGTGGCCAAAGATAACTTAGGCGTATCCACCGGGCTGCTTGCAGGCGGATCGCTGCTTGTCGATTATATTCTGACCGTAGCCGTTAGTTCATCGGCAGGAACCGATGCCATTACATCCGCATTTCCTTCGCTGCATGATCATCGGGTCAGCGTCGCCTTAATCATGATCGTCTTTCTAACCGTCATGAATTTGCGGGGAATTGGGGAGTCCGCTTCCGTACTTGCCTATCCCGTCTATCTGTTCGTCGGCGCGATCTTCGTATTGATTATCGCAGGCGTTGTAAAAGTAATCGTAGGCGGCGTCCATGCCGATGTGCCGGAGATCGGCGCCGCGGTGTCCAACATCAGTTTGTTCATGTTGCTTAAGGCATTCAGCTCCGGCTGTTCGGCGCTCACCGGCGTCGAGGCCGTATCCAATGCGATTCCGAACTTCAAGAAACCGGCGGAGCGCAATGCCGCGACAACGCTCATCATGATGGGTAGCATTCTCGGTGCCATGTTCATCGGTATCAGCTTGCTCGCTTATTGGTACGGCATCGTGCCAAGCGCTACGGAAACCGTCGTTTCCCAAATCGCGAATGCGACGTTTGGACGAGGTGTCCTCTATTATGCGATTCAAGGGATTACCGCATTGATTCTGTTCCTTGCGGCTAACACAGCCTACTCTGCTTTCCCGCTGCTCGCGTTCATGCTGGCCAAAGACAAGTATATGCCCCATGCGTTCATGGTGCGCGGAGATCGGCTCGGGTTCTCGAACGGGATTATTTTTCTCGGCGTGTTCTCTGCGCTATTAGTCGTCCTGTTCCACGGGGACACTGAAAATCTTATTCCGCTCTATGCGGTCGGGGTATTTATCCCGTTCACGCTATCGCAGCTTGGGATGATGGTCCGCTGGATTAAGCTGAAACCGGCGAACTGGGGCGTTGGGTTGACGGTTAATACAATCGGTATGTTGACCACGCTCATCATTACGCTGATCTTTATCTTCACGAAGTTTAGTCAGATTTGGATGGTCTTCATCTTCTTGCCGATCGTTATTATCGGGTTCTACAAGATCAACCGCCACTATATGAATACCGCTGATGAGCTTCGCATTAACATCGATAAAGAGAAACCTGCGATTAAAGGCAGTACCATCGTCGTTCCGGTCGCTGGCATTACGAAGGTCGTTCTGCAATCCATCAGTTATGCCAAATCGCTGACGGATAACGTGGTGGCGGTCTATGTCGGGTTCGATGAAGAAGAAATCGAGCGGCTCGAGAAGAAATGGGAAGAGTGGAATCCCGGCGTGCGGCTGATCGTCCTGCGATCAAGCTACCGCAGCATCATTCGCCCGCTCGTCCGCTTCATCGAGACGGTGGAATGGAAGACGCAGGAGACGGATCATATCACCGTGCTGATTCCGCAGTTTATCACGAAGCACTGGTGGCATAACATTCTGCACAACCAGTCGAGTCTGCTGCTTCGCGCGTACCTGTTCACGCAGAAGGACGTTGTTATTGCGACTGTGCCTTACCGGTTGCACCGGTAAAAGCACCGCTGAAAAGCATCGTTAAAAAGCACCGCTGAAAGCACCGATAAAAGTACCGCTAGAAAACATAGCTAAAAAGCAGCTTTAGAAAGCATCGTTAGAAAGCATCGCTAAATAACACAGCTAAAAAGCAGCTTTATAAAGCATCGCTAAAAATACCGCTAAAAAGTTGAAGAGCTGTCCCGGCCGTCATCCGTAGGATGAGGGTTGGGACGGTTTTTTTGTAGTGCGATGGTGGTGGTGCGTTGGTAGTGGGGCGAGGCGGGGATGGTGGCGAGGAATTGGTGGGGATGGCGTGGCAGGCGTGGTGGCGGGCTGCTTTGGCGGCTGAGAGACGGCTTTTCCGACTCTCGGGGCGCGGTAGTCGTGGTGGTGGGCGATTTTGGTGGTGAGAGACGGTTTTTCCGACTCTCGGCATCATTTTTCAGTTGTTTTGTGACGGAGAGTCGGTTTTTCCGACTCTCGGGGCATGGTAGTGGTGGTGGGAGGCGATTTTGGTGATTGAGAGTCGGTTTTTCCGGCTCTCAGCATCATTTACCAATGATTCTATGATTGAGAGTCGGGTTTTCCGACTCTCAGGACGCAGTAGTTGGTGGTAGGAGGGGCTTTACTCGGCTGAGAGTTCGATTTTCGCACTCTCAGCTTTGATTTTGCATGATTTTACCTATGAGAGTTCCATTTTGAGACTCTCAGGGGGTGGGAGCAGTAGTTTGAGGGGGTTCGGCGGCCTGAGAGTTCGATTTTCGAACTCTCAGATTTTGTATTGGCACGATTTCTCCTATGAGAGTTCCATTTTGAGACTCTCATGGGGCGGGAGCAGTAGCTTGATGAGGTGCGGCGGCCTGAGAGTTCGATTTTCGAACTCTCAGATTTTGTATTGGCATGATTTCTCCTATGAGTGTTCCATTTTGAGACTCTCATGGGGCGGGAGCAGTAGCTTGAGGAGGTTCGGCAGCCTGAGAGTTCGATTTTCGAACTCTCAGCTTAGTATTGGCGCGATTTCACCTGCTGAGAGTTCCATTTCGAGACTCTCAGCAGGTTGGAGCAGTGGTTTGAGGGGGATCGGCGGCCTGAGAGTTCGATTTTCGAACTCTCAGCTTTGATTTTGCATGATTTTACCTATGAGAGTTCCATTTTGAGACTCTCAGCAGGTGGGAGCAGTGGTTTGAGGGGGTTCGGCGGTCTGAGAGTTCGATTTTCGAACTCTCAGATTTTGTATTGGCACGATTTCTCCTATGAGAGTTACATTTTGAAACTCTCAGGGGGTGGGAGCATTGGTTTAAGAGGGTCCGGCAGCCTGAAAGTTCGATTTTGAAACTCTCAGGCAACGGTAGTCGCAATGGGAGGAACTTGCGGCGGGCGAGCTAAGCCAGGCTTGTACGCCGCAGCCAATAAAAAACGACTCCTAAGTAAGCGAGTCGTTTTCCGTCAAGGCGCGAACAGCTCCAGAAACGCGCTAACGCTCATCGGCTCCAGCAGCTGCGGGTCCTCGCATACCGCTACAATGCGTGCCGTTTGTTCTGCGGAGAATCGCGTCAGCAGATTAGATTCAAACTTCTTTTTCAACAACGGAATACCTTCGTCCCTCCTGCGCCTATGACCAATCGGATACTCCGTCAGTACGTCATCCGTCGCGCTGCCGTCCGTGAAGAACACCTGCACGCTGTTTGCGATCGAGCGTTTGTCCGGATCCAGATAATCCTCGGAGAAACTAGGCCGCTCCTTCACCTCCATTAAATTCCGCAAACGATCAACCCTTGGATCGGCCGCCGCCTCATCCTCGTAATGATCGGCAGTCAACGCGCCGTGGAGCAAACCGATCGCCGTCATGTATTGCAAGCAATGGTCGCGGTCGGCAGGGTTGTGCAGCGGGCCTTTTTTGTCGATGATGCGAATTGCGGATTCGTGTGTGGTGATGGTAATCCGGACGATTTCGTCTAGCCTTTCGGAAACGTGAGGGTGCAGCGCGATGGCGCTTTCCACCGCGGTTTGCGCGTGGAATTCGGCTGGGAACGAGATTTTGAACAGCACATGTTCCATGACATAGGAGCCGTAGGGACGCGAAAGCGAGAACGGTTTACTTTTGAAAAGCACATCATAAAAGCCCCATCCCTTGGCCGACAACGCGGATGGATACCCCATCTCCCCTCGCAGCACCATCAGCGACAACCGCAATGCACGGCTCGTTGCGTCACCGGCTGCCCAGGATTTGCGCGATCCGGTGTTCGGCGCATGCCGATAGGTGCGAAGCGCTTGGCCGTCGATCCACGCATGGGACAGCGCCTGCGTGATCTCATCCTTCGTACCGCCGAGCAGACCGGTCGCTACCGCGGTGGACGCCACTTTTACAAGCACGACATGGTCGAGTCCGACCCGGTTAAAGCTATTTTCGAGCGCCACTACGCCTTGCAGCTCATGCGCCTTAATCATTGCGGTAAGCACATCGCGCATGACGAGCGGAGGCTGTCCCGCAGCCTGCCTTACCTTGCTTGCATAGTCGGCAGCAGCGAGAATGGCCCCAAGATTATCGGAGGGATGCCCCCACTCCGCGGCAAGCCATGTGTCGTTGTAATCCAGCCAGCGAATCATGCAGCCAATGTTAAAAGCAGCCGTCACCGGATCTAGCCGAAATGCTGTCCCCGGCACACGTACGCCGCCTTCCATCTCTGCTCCCGGTACAACCGGACCAAGCAGCTTCGTGCAGGCCGGATAGTTTAACGCAAGCATGCCGCAGCCAAGCGTATCCATCAAACAATAGCGAGCCGTCTCATAGGCAAGCTCGCTGTCTACCTTATAGTCCGTTACATAGGAAGCCATATCGGCAAGCACTTGATCCGGCTCAGGCCGACTATTATCCTGACCATGTCCCATTGCGGCAGTACACCTCCCATTATCGCTTAATGGCGTTCATGAACGGCCAGCCAAGGCAGCGGATCAGGTCCGACATAGGCGGCGGTCGGCCGAATAATGCGGTTATTTTGCCGCTGCTCCATAATGTGCGCCGTCCAGCCCGTCAAACGAGAGATCACGAAGATCGGCGTGAACATCGGCGTAGGGATGCCCATGAAATGATAGGCGGTGGCGCTGTAGAAATCGAGGTTCGGAAATAAGCTTTTTTCCTGACGCATGACCTGTTCAACCGCTTCCGAAATCGCATAGAGCTGGCTGTCATCCGCCCACATGGAGAGTGTCTCCGACCATTTCTTGATGATGTCCGAACGCGGATCGGAAACGGTATACACCCGGTGGCCAAACCCCATAATGAGCTGCTTCGCCGCCAGTCTCGCACGCGTGGCCGCTTCCGCTTCCTCCGCATTGTCGAACTGAGTTATCAGCTCCATGACAGCCTCATTCGCTCCGCCGTGAAGATTGCCCCGCAGCGTGCCGATCCCGGTCGCAATACAAGAGTAATAGTTCGACAGCGTGGAAGCCGTTACGCGTGCGGCAAAAGTCGATGCGTTAAACTCATGCTCGGCATACAGAATAAGCGAAACATCGAATACGCGAATGGCGAGATGCTCCGCATGTTTGCCGTGCAGCAAATAGAGAAAATGGCCCGCAACCGTATAATGGTCGAGGTCGAACGGCTCTTCTTGCACCTCGCCGGTGTCCGAACTGTCCGAGCCGGGCGCATCCGAAGTGACCTCAGATTCCACTCCTTCAGCAGCTTTAGCGTCAACGGGAACTTCGGTTGCCGAGGATTCCAACTGAGGCTCCTCCGCCGAACCATCCCCAAGAGCAGCCCGCCTGTGAAAATGATACCAATGCAGCAGCATCGGGCCTGTCAGAGCAATGAGCCGATCCGCAATATCGGCTGCGCCGACCGATGCCGATTCCGGCTCCATCGTCCCGAGCGCGGTGCAGCCCACCTGCAGTACCTCCATCGGATGGGCATCTGCAGGCAGCAGCTCCAGAATTCGCTGCAGCGTCTCCGGCAGCTGACTCGCTTCCGCCAGCTTGCGCCGGTAAGCCGCAAGCTCATCGACATTCGGCAGCTTCCCCCGAATGAGCAGATAAGCCGTTTCTTCAAAGCTGCCGTGCTCTGCCAAATCCTCGATGGAATATCCGCGGTAGGTGAGTCCAAGTCCGTTTTTTCCTACCGTACTGATTGCCGTTTCACCGGCTTCAATGCCGGCCAAGCCTCCGGGCTTCTTCACGGTCATCTCTCATTCCTCCTCCGAGTTCCGTGCGGCGAACAGCGCATCCAGCTTGCGCTCATAATCGTAGTAGCCGAGATAACGGTACAGCTCCTCGCGCGTCTGCATTTCGCCAAGCACGGAGGCTTGAGACCCTTGCTCCCGAATCGTTTGATACACCTTCAGCGCTGCCGCATTCATCGCACGGAAGGCCGACAACGGATACAGCACCAGCGATACCCCTGCCGCTGCCAGTTCATCCACCGTGAAGAGCGGCGTCCGCCCGAACTCCGTCACGTTCGCAAGCACCGGCACCTTCACCACGTCCGTGAATGCCTTATACTCCTCCAAGCTCCCGGCCGCCTCCAGAAAAATCATATCCGCGCCGGCCTCCACATATGCCTGCGCCCTTGCGACAGCGCCTTCCATGCCTTCCGAAGCAAGCGCATCCGTACGCGCCATGAGCACGAAATCCGCGTCAATCTTCCCATCTGCCGCGCTTCGGATACGATCCACCATCTCCGCGGAGCTGACGATGGCTTTGTTCGGACGATGGCCGCAGCGCTTGGCGGCCACCTGATCCTCGATATGAATGCCAGCGGCACCGGCACGGATCATCTCGCGCACGGTGCGCGCAATGTTAAACGCCGAACCGAAGCCGGTATCGGCGTCCACAAGCAGCGGCAAATCAACCGCGCTGCTGATGCGCCGCACGTCCTCCAGCACATCGCCCTGCGTCGTAATCCCGAGGTCCGGCAATCCAAACGATGCGTTTGCCACTCCTGCGCCGGACACATACAGCGCGCGAAAACCCGCCGATTCGGCGAGCAGCGCGGCATAAGCATGAATCACTCCTGCCACCTGAAGCGGCTTCTCTTGCTGCAGCGCCTCTCGAAGCCGGCGTCCCGGCGAGCTGCGATTCGTAGATCCCATATGCCCTCATCTCCCTCCACAACAGACCGCAAGCAAACGCCGCAAGGGTTATCCGTTAACTCCCTCGCAGCAGCTCGCCGGAAATCACCAGCCGATGAATTTCGTTCGTCCCCTCGTAGATTTGCGTCACTTTCGCATCGCGGAACAGCCGCTCCGCATGCAATTCAGCCGCCAAACCGCTGCTGCCGCACCACTGCAGCGTCTTCGTCGTCGCATGCATCGCGGTATCGCTGGCGAACATCTTCGCCATCGACGCTTCCTTCGTGCACCGCATGCCGCGCTGATGCATATCCGCCGCGCGATATACGAGCAGCGCAGCCGCCTCCACCTGTGCCGTAAGCTCCCGATACTCCGCCGCGGCTCTGCTCCGTTCCCGATGCGGCAGCGAACGCAGCTGCTGCTCGCTCAAGGTCAGCGCCGCTCGCGCAATCCCGAGCGCCTGCGCGCCAATGCCAATCCGCCCGCCGTTCAGCGCCGATTTGGCGATGGCGAAGCCTTGCCCCTCCTCGCCGAGGCGCTGGCCCGCCGGCACGATCGCATCCTCTAGAATCAGCTCGCAGGTGTTCGATCCGTGCAGCCCCATTTTTTTCTCCTTTTTACCCACACGGAAGCCCGGCGTATTCTTCTCTACCAGAAAAGCAGTAATCCCGCCTACACTGCCGCTTTGCCCGTTATGCACCGACGCGAACAGCACATATTGGTCGGCTTCACCCGCATTCGTTATAAACACCTTTGTGCCGTTCAGCACATAGTTATCCTCATGTCGAACCGCTGCCGTCCGGATCGTCGAGGCATCTGAGCCTGCATGAGGCTCGGTTAATGCAAAAGCGCCCAACCATTCCCCGGAGGCAAGCTTAGGCAGACAACGCAGCTTCTGCTCCGGCGTACCATGATATAGAATCGGAAGCGTCCCAACTGACGTATGCACCGACAAAATAACCCCAACCGTCGCACTCACCCGAGCGATTTCTTCAATCGTGAGGATATAGGAGGTTAGCTCCAGCCCGCTTCCACCCCATGCAGCCGGCACCGGCAGCCCCATCAAGCCCTTCGCGCCCATCTCCCTCACGAGCTGCGCCGGAAAGCGGTCATGCTCCTCCATTTCAGGGATGACTTTGGCTACCTCCTGCATCGCAAAATCTCGGACCCTCGCACGCAACCGTTCTTGCTCATCCGTAAAATGCAGCAGCATAGCAGCGGTCACCCCCCTTCGTACACGTAGAAGCCTCGCCCGCTCTTGCGCCCCAGCCAACCGGCAGCGACATAATTGCGAAGCAGCGGACAAGGCCGGTATTTGGAATCCCCGAAGCCGTCGTGCAGCGTTTCCATGATGGCAAGGCAGGTATCGAGCCCAATCAGGTCAGCCAAAGTCAGCGGTCCCATCGGATGATTCATGCCCAGCTTCATCACGCCGTCGACGGCTTCGATCGAAGCCACGCCTTCATATACCGTATACACGGCCTCGTTGATCATCGGCATCAGAATGCGGTTGGACACGAATCCCGGATAATCCCGCACCTCCAGCGGCGTCTTCCCCATCCGCTCCGCCAGCTTCGCAATGGTGGCATAGACATCATCCGATGTTCGCAAGCCACGTATGATTTCGACCAGCTTCATGACCGGTACGGGGTTCATAAAATGCATCCCGATCACCTGTTCCGGCCGCCCCGTCACCGCAGCCAGCTCTGTGAGCGACAGCGATGACGTATTGCTTGCCAGAATCGCCCCTTGCCCGCAAATACCATCGAGCTTAGCTAATAGGGCTTTCTTCACCGGCATGCTTTCGGTTACCGCTTCGATGACAAGATCAGCGCCAAAGGCTGCATCCAAGTCAGCCGCGGCGGTTATTCGTCCAAGCGTCTGCATGGCCGACTCTTCCGTGATTCTGCCTTTCGCAACGCTGCCGGTGAGCTGCATGCCGATTTGCGCCAATGCCTTGCTGATGCGTCCCGCTTCCGCATCATGCAGCAGCACTTGGCAGCCTGCCTGCGCGGCAACAAGTGCGATGCCGCTTCCCATCTGGCCTGCTCCGACGACCGACACATGGTGGATATCTGCCATGAATGACTACCGCCTTCCCTAAGCCCCTCTGCCATTTGCAATTTTCATTGCCTCTATGCTCTCTATACTCCCTACTCCACCCGAACCAACACGGCATCGCCTTGACCGCCGCCGCTGCAAATCGCGGCAATCCCAAGCCCCCCGCCGCGCCGCTTCAAGTCGTTAATCAGCGTGATCACAATCCGCGCTCCGCTTGCCCCGACGGGATGGCCGAGCGCGATCGCGCCGCCGTGCACGTTGACCTTGTCGGCATCCCAGCCCGCCAGCTTCCCGCAGGCCAAGACGACGACCGCGAACGCTTCGTTGATCTCGAAGCGGTCGATCGCATCCATCGCGAGCCCATGCTGCTGCAGCAGCTTCTGCACGGCAAAAGCCGGCGCAATGGGATAGTTGCGCGGCTCCACGCTAACCGCGGCATGACCGAGCAGCACGGCCTGCGGAGCGTAGCCATCCTGCAGCGCCCTGCTCTTCGTGGCCACGACGAGCGCGGCCGCACCATCGTTGAGCCCCGGGGCATTGCCGGCCGTAATCGTGCCGGAATTCCCGGCAGCGAATACCGGATTCAGCGCTGCCAGCTTATCGGCGCTCGTATCTCCGCGGGGAGCTTCATCCTTATCGATCGCGAACACGTGGCTCTTCGTCGGCACTGCGCCAGGTAACGGAACGGGGATTATTTCCGAATGAAAGTAGCCCTGCAGGCTGCTCTGAACGGCACGCTCGTGACTGCGCAGCGCCCATGCATCCTGCTCCAAGCGGCTGATGCCATATTCAGCGGCAATGTTGTCGGCATAGTCCCCCATATGCATGTCAGCGAAAGCGCAGCGTAACCCATCGCGGAGCAATAGATCCGCCGCCCGGCCATCCCCAAGACGCATGCCTAACCGGGCTTCCGTCAACGCATACGGCACTTGGCTCATGCTCTCCATGCCGCCTGCGACGATCAGCTCCGCATCGCCCGCCCTAATAATCTGCGAGGCCATCGTCAGTGCCCGCATCCCCGAGGCGCACACTTTATTGATCGTCTCAGCCGGCACCGTCTGGCTGACTCCTGCCAGTATGGATGCTTGCCTTGCCGGATTCTGGCCCGCTCCCGCTTGAACGGCCATGCCCATAATGACCTCGTCCACTGCCGCAGACGAGATCCCTCCGCGCTGCAGTGCCCCTTCAATGGCGAGTGCGCCAAGCTGAGTCGCCTTCATCCCCTTCAGCGCTCCGCCAAACTTGCCGAAGGCCGTCCGAGCGCTCCCTACAATGACGAGCTCAGCCATGGCGTCGCCCCCTTTCCCTTCCGCTTCCGCCACTGCCTCTTCCTTTGGGCTGCGGCATTTTCGGACTGAGATCCAGTCCTTTGAAAATCTGCACCGCCTTCGCATCACGCATAAAGCGCTCCACCGGATATTCCTTCATATAGCCATATCCGCCATAGACCTGAACGGCATGTATCGTCGATGTCATCGCCGCATCCGCGGCAAAGCTAAGCGCCAGCGCAGCTTCCCAGCCTTCACCGTCCGTAAGCCCCCGATCCTCCTGCCAAGCGGCTTGATACACAAGAAGCTTCGAGGCATCGGCAGCAGTCCGCATATCCGCAAGCATCCAGGCCACCGCTTGATGTTTCGCGATCGGCTTGCCGAACTGCGAACGCGCCTTGGCATATCCAAGCGCAGCTTCCGCAGCGCCTTGGGTAATTCCCGCGGCAACCGCGGCAAGGCCGTAGCGCACACCCGCCGCCGCTCGGCCTGCAATCGCGCCGCCTTGACCGTCACGACCGATTCGCTGCCGCTTCGGTACGCGGCAATCCTGAAATTTCAAATGCGCCATTCCCGCCGAGCGCAAACCAAGCTTCTTCGTGACCGGTTGAATCAAGAGGCCGGGGCTGTCTTTCTCGATGATAAAAGCGCTGTAGCGCTTGCGTCGTCCTGCCGCACTTTCTCCGGTTACCGCGTAAATGATGAAGAAGTCTGCCGTCGTGCCGCCGAGGATATATTTTTGCTGACCGTTTAGGACGTAACACTCCTCTTCCGCCCCATCACCCTGCAACTGCAATTGCCCAGAGACGCCAATTCTAAGCGTGGTGTTCGGATCAACCGCTCCCGGAAGCACGCCCGTACCCATGCTGTTGCCATCGATAAGTTTCCTCAGATAATGACGCTTCAGCTCCACGCTCCCGAACCGATGCAGCGGCCACGCGGACAGAAAAACATGCGCCCACAGCGCCGCGCCAAGCGACGCGCTTACGCGGGACAACTCCTCCAGCACCAGCACGAAACTTAGAAATCCTCCACCTGCGCCCCCGTCCTCCTCGGGCCAAGGCAATGCCGTAAAACCCAGCTGCGCCATCGCGTCAAACGAACGCCTGTCGAATAATTCGGCCTCATCCAGTCCGCCTGCTTCCCTTGCAACCTCATGCTCCGCAAACCGTGCCGCCATCTCGCGAATCATCAATTGTTCTTCCGTCAGAGAGAATTTCACCTCATACGCTCCCCCTTCTTGAATCAGACAGAAGCGTTGCCTGCTATTTGGCGCTTATTACATCGTATTTTCGCCGGAGCCGATTCATGATAGAGTGGGAACAAAGGCCTCATGTTTTGACCATTACGGGTTGGAGATGATAAACGGATGAATGGTGAGAATAAGCTCGATAATCAAGCAAAAGATCAATCGCTCGCGGCAGTATTTCCGGATGCCTATACGGCGGTGAAGACCGGGAACGTAGAGCAGCTCAAGCAGCTGCTGCAGGCGCATCCCGCTTTGGCGGATGCCAGGTCGCTGCAAGGGAGAACGCTGCTGCACCATCTATGTGACTGGCCCGGACATTATCCGAACCAGCTTGAAATCGGACAAGCTCTGCTGGATGCGGGAGCAGATGTTAATGCGAGGGCCATTGATCCGGAGCGCGGTGAAACGTCGCTGCAATGGACGGCCAGCAACGACGATGTTGCGATGGCGACCTTGCTGCTGGATGCCGGCACGCCAATTGACGGCTTGAATGATGACCGCAGACCGCTTGCGCAATCCCTTTGGTATGGCTGCACGAAGATGACGAAGCTGCTCGTCCGCCGAGGCGCGGCGCTGGATCTCGAGCTTGCTGCCGCCGTAGGCCGAGTCGATCTGCTTCCCTCCTTCTTCAGCCCGGATGGAACGCTTCTGCCTAGCGCCGGCAAACACCGCGAGCCTGTAAATACAACGACTCCAAGCGCTCCCGAAGAACTGCTGCAGCAGGCGCTCATCTATGCCATTATTGGAGGCAGCTATGAATCCGCCGCCTATCTGCTTGACCGCGGTGCCGATGTGAACGGCATTCCTTCCGGCTTCGACCATACCGGCGCAGCACCGCTCCACTGGGCAGCGGCCGGTACGAATACGGCCATCATCCACCTGCTTATGGATCGAGGCGCTGATCTGAATGGGAGAGATCGCCGTTATAACGGTACGCCGCTCGGATGGGCGAATCATTTCAAACGGACCGAGCACGAGGAGCTGCTGCGCAGTTTAGGCGGCTTATAGAGACAAGAGAAAAGGCCGAGCAGTCTTCCCCCCGCATGCGTGCGAGTGGAGACCGTTCGGCCTTCTTCATGTATCCGTACATCACTTTGGCGCTGTCATGCCCATCTGTTCCCATTCTTCCTTGGAAGGACCATACACACCTGCAACAGGCAGTCCGGCTTGACGCATTAGCATGGTCAGTTGACCGCGATGATGGACTTCATGCTTAATGAACTTCGACAGCGTAACACCATTTTGCCATTCCAGACCAAACAGGTTATGGCTCTCAAGCAGCTTCTCATCGGACCACTGTGAAGCCGCTTCAAGAATGGATGCCGCTGTTTCGCGGTAGGTTGCAGCTATAACCGCTGCCGATTGCGGCGGTTCTGCATGGGTAGCCGGAGCCTTGAAATCAAGGCCGATGCGGCGCAGCATCCCTGAATCATCGTGGATCAAATGCCATGCCAAGCGGCCAAGCGGCCTGCGGCCTTCCTCGATCGACTGTGTCAGCGATTCATCTGTCAACAGGTCCAGCAGCTTCTGCGTCCCTTGCGATTCCACTTTGTAGTCCTCAATAAAATCCTTCACCGTTCTAAACATAAGTTTTCGCCTCCATAGCCTGCTTTGCATTCAATATTCTTCTCGCATTCACTATATCGCAGGTCTCCTGACAACAGCATGTCAGTGGAGTTCAACTTTTATTCGTTGTTCATGCTGTTTAGTTTCTTTCGCACCATATTCAGTTCGGGATGACGTCCCAGAATCGATTCATATTGGGCTTTCGCCTCCGCTTGCTTACCCGCTATGGCCGTAAGATCCGCCAGCGCGAGATCTGCTTTCCAATCCGCAATGGCAGCGTCCGCCGTTACGGTTCCCCGATACGTACGGAAGGCCTCCTTCGATTCTTTAAGACCTCGCTCTGCCTGCTGCAGCAGAACCCCCGCCTGCCTCATCTTAGCTTTCGCCAAATGATACTTGGCATCCGGGAAGTTAGGCTGCACTTCAAGGGCACGCAAGCAAACGCGCTGTGCTTGCTCATAATCCTTCGTGCTCATATAGATTTTGTTCAAATACATAAGGACATCCAGCAGCCTGCCAAAATTCGGCTTACCCGGCGCAAGCCGCTCCGCTTCTAGGAATAACGCTTTTGCCTTCTCAATGTCCCCTGTCGCAAGCGTCTCTCTGCCATAATAGAGCAGCCAGCCCGGATTGTCCGGTTCCTGCTCCACCATCAGCTTCAGCAGCCGTAAGTTGCGTTCCAGCTTGTTCTGCTGACCCATAATAGCCGGCTCGTAGCCGTCATGATGAAGCCGAATGCGAACCGGACGCCGCATCATGCGGTTGTCGTACATATCTTCGCCTTCAATCACAACCTGCTCGTGAACACGCCCGTAATAATGCAAGCCGCGATTAAGCGGGAACATCCGTGGATTCGCATAATCAGCCGATATTTTGCCTTGGATCTGATTGACCTGACATACATTTAGAACCGTGTGCTGAAACCGATCATGGAACATCGATGCCGCCAACCGGACAGCGCCGATGTCCTCCTGAAAGAGCCATTCATCCGCATCCACCCAGAGCACCCAATCGCTCTTGATATGCGGCAGAGCTTGATTTCGTTTCCACGCAAAATCATCATTCAGCGCCACGCTCCGAATAATCTTCACCTTCGGCATATGCTCGACAAGCTCAATCGTTCCGTCCGTAGAATCCGAGTCAATGATAATGATCTCATCCACGGCATCCTGTAAACTATTGACGCAGCGGACGATACAACGCGCTTCATTCCGCGTCATAATAGCGGCCGCAACGGTTACGGGCGGTTGCAGCTGCCACAATTCCTTTAGTTCCTCTCGCATGTCCCCCGGCGGTTTGCCCGCCAGCACCTTCTGCACCTCGCTGCCCCATTGCGCCTGCGGGTCGAGCACGCTGCCTCTCTCGAAGGCATGCCCTGCTTCTTGAACGTAGCCTTGATGCAGCAGCGCTTCCCCAAGAAACACCCAATTCTGTGCAAGCAGCGGCTGGCTGCGCAGACTATCCAGTGCGAGCTTCTCCGCCAGTTTGAACTTGCGGGCCGTTAGCGCTTGACGAATGGCGTTCGAAGCTGACTGTTTTCTATCCGTTGCCTGATTCAAGGGCTCATTCTCCTTCGGTTTGAGTTGAAAAGAAAAGGCCAACCTGAAGTAAGTTGGCCATTAGTTAAACATCATTTCTTCTAAGCGGATCCCGGGTCTATTTCCTGATCCTCTTCTTCGATATACATGTAGAAAATGAGTACTCTGGTTATATTTCCGTCCGTGATACTTACATTAATGATTTCACTATCGCCTGGGCCCATGTTTTCTGTATTCACGTCAAAAGATAACATCGTCCCATCTAAAGAAATGCTGCTATGAATAATATACTCACTGTCAATGTATTGGAGCTCCAAGGACCCTAAGTTCATGCCCGCTAATAGCCCTGTAAGGTCCTTGTTGACACTAGATTCGTCTGCAAGAACGATGCTATCATCGTAAACGGTAAAGTAGCGATAAACGCTATCATAACCAAACGGCAGTCCATCGGATGTAGCGATTCTCAGTGACCTTGTGCCGGTTTCCACCCCTGTAACAACCAGAATCCCATTCGCATAGGTCGTCGAGATGCAGATGCCGCTTTCCCCACAGATTGAATCGTCAGGCTGGGCAGTGACCGTAGTAATTGGATCTCCCTCGGCATCCGTGATTAGCAACTCAACCGTTTCGCCTTTCTTGAGCGGGGTCGGCATCTCACTCTCATGGTCTACATACGGAGCCGAATTCATTCTGATCTTCAGAGGGTAGCTTTTCACATTTGTTTCAATCCCCTCATCATCTAATGTACGGCCTTCTACCAGAATCTCTGATACATTCGTGAATGAAGCATCTGTCCATAAGCTTAAATAATCATCATTTGTCCACTCGTTCAGCGAATAACTGCCAATGCTCTTAACCTCATCTTCGTTATACGCAGTAACTCGGAATTCATCGGCATTACGGAAGATGTCCTTCATATAAACGTGAGCATTGTGATCCGTGTAATATTGCACATTGTTAAAAAATTGCACGCCGATATCTTTTACTCCAAGCCCTACATACAGATTGAAAGTATCTGTAATCGTCAAGCCGTATCCGTCTCTAGCTGAAACGACAACAGTGACATTATCATCATCTTCCAACGGAATCGTTAACGTCGACTCTTCAATCGGCAGCATTGCGCCGGTTTCCACATCAAACGCGACGTAATCGAAATAACCATAGAAATAATTGGCTAAATCAATCGTATACTCATCCTGCTCATTGCTGATATCATTTACATCCGGAAGGCTGCCTAATTGAGATTCATCGACCTGAACCATAACCGGGGCAGAAACCCATGTTTCAAAGCCGTCATCGCTAGCCTGTAAATCGAAAGAAGTGAAGCCTGGGGAGCCCAGCGCATTCAAATAATAACTCGATCCATTAAGCGTTCCGTTTAGACTGCTATTGCCTTCGAAGGATGTACGATATGCAAGCTGCTGACCGTCCACCTCGGTGAAAATCTGAGACAGATCCAGCATGGCCGTTTGATTCGGGCGAAGCTGAATGTAACCTTCCAGACCTACCATACCCGCAATAGGTTCATCGTCTACCGGCGAAATATTCACAGTAACGGTCACTTCATCCGAATACGAGGTTCCGTCATAGACCTTGAACGTAAAGGAACCCACTCCGTTGGCGTTCTCATTCGGCGTATAGGTGAATTCGCCCGTCTCTTGATCAAGCGTTACATCTCCTTTTACCTTGGTCCCCGCTAAGAAAAATTGTAGCCCTGCTCCGTTGCCGCCTGCTCCTGTTAATGTTCCGGATACAGCCTCATCTTCAAGCGTTTCAACGGTTTGCTGTATCGCTTTCGGCCTGCCGTCACCAACGGTAATAAATACCGTTGCCGTATTGGAATCTCCCCAACCATCGTTCACTACATAAGTGAAGGAGTCAGTGCCACTGAATCCCTCGGCAGGCGTATAGGTAAACATACCCGGCTCCGGCTCATTCATGATCAACTCTCCATGCTGAGGCCCGTCTACCAAACTATAGACCAAAACATCATTCGTGTTCACATCACTGCCTTGCAAAACATAGGAATGCGATTCATCTTCAGGCACTTGAAGCTGCATATCGGATGCAGCCGGCAGCTCATTTTCAGCTATCGAAATTACTACGGAAGCAATATTGGAATACTTCTTTCCGTCATAAACTTGATAAGCAAACGAATCCGCACCGGAAATACCGCTCATCGGGGTATAAGTAAACTCGCCCGTTTCTGGATCCAATTCTATTTCACCTGCACCTGGGGAAAGATAAATGGAATAGGTCAATTCATCCCCATCTGCATCCCCGCCGCGCAAGATATCCTCGTACGGAGCATTCCCCGTCACTGCGATTTCAAAGTCTTCCGCTACCGGAGCTACATTTACCGAGTGTATTGAAATGGATACGGTCGCTTCCCGGGAATACCCTGTTCCATCATAGACCCTATAAGTAAACGAATCGAATGCTTGCTCACTGCCATCCTGTTGATACGTAAAATGACCTAATTCGGTTGAACTTATCGTCACTGTACCGTGGCTTGGCGCAGTTACAATGCTATACGACAGCGAATCGCCTTCATCAAGATCCTCACCCCAAAGATTTCCTTCAACACTGTTGCCAACGTTGACATCCACACTTAATTCGTTCGCAGTAGGGGGATCGTTTACAGGCTTGACCGTGATCGAAACGATAGCTGCTACCTGCGAATCCTCCGTTCCGTCATTCGCCTTATAAGTAAAGGAGTCGGTTCCTGAATAATCCTCATATGGCGTATATCTGAACTGATTCAACTCGAGTGAGCTATAGCTCAGCGTACCGTGACTTGGTGTCGATGCCGTTACGAATGAAAGAATATCCGCTGCATCTGCATCCGTTCCGGTAAACGTACCAACATAGCTGCCATCCTCATCCACTTCAAAGCTAATAGCGCTGGCTACCGGCTTATCGTTCACAGAATTAATCGTAATTCCTACCGTAACCTCTTCCGAATCCTCCGTGCCGTCGTTCACGATATACGTGAACGAATCGGTGCCATAGTAATTCTCGTCCGGCATGTACGTGAACTTGTTCTGCTCCGAAGAGCTTGCGATTAACTCACCGTGCGCTGGACCTTTGCCTTCTACAATAATAGCTGTCAACTCTTCGTCGTCTGCATCCGTCCCGCCGAGCTGAATGGATGTAGTAGTATCTTCATTCAGTTCTACACTGAGCTCGTTTGCTTCAGGCTGGTGGTTCACATCGATAATTGTAATCTGTACCGTCTTAACATCCGAATATTCTTTGCCATCATAAATTCTGTACGTGAATGAATCCGAAGCGCTTGTCTCCCCATTCTGAATATAGGTGAATTGTCCCGGATTCGGCGAATCCAGCGTAACCGTGCCGTATTCCGGCCCATCGACGATCATGTACTGAAGCGTGCTCGTCTCTCCCGGATCCGCGTCCCAGCCGTTGAAGCTAACTTCTTTACTGTCACCTTCATTTACTTCAAAACTAATATCCTGCGCTCTCGGCGCATCATTTTGAGCCGAGATGTTAATGTTTACGACCGACTCATTCGAATCTTTCTCTCCGTCATTGACGACATAGGTGAACGAAGTGCCTCCATACGAGTTTGCGATCGGCGTAAAGCTGTAATTGCCGTCTTCGTTTAAAGTAAACGCATCTGATGCAGGAGGCGCCGACGTCAGACGATAAGTCAGCTCATCGCCTTCCACGTCACTCCCTGTCAATTTACCAGTGATGGATTGATCTTCAAGGATGTTGATATCCTGTACTCCCTTAACTGTCGGCGCGTCATTCACGGCGTTGACCGTGATCGTCACCGTGACCTCTTCCGAATCTTCCGTACCATCGTTCACGATATACGTGAACGAATCGGGTCCGTTATAGTTCGCGTCCGGCATATACGTGAACTTATTCTGCTCCGACGAACTTGCGATCAACTGGCCGTGAATCGGACCTTTGCCCTCTACGATAATAGCTGTCAACTCATCTTCGTCTTCATCCGTACCGCCGAGCTGAATGGATGTCGTAGTATCTTCATTTAGCTCCACCACACTGAATTCGTTCGCTACAGGCGCGTCATTCACGGCATTGACCCTGATCGTCACCGTGACCTCTTCCGAATCCTCCGTACCATCGTTCACGATATACGTGAACGAATCGGGTCCATTGTAGTTCGCATCCGGCATGTACGTGAACTTGTTCTGCTCCGACGAACTTGCGATTAACTCGCCGTGCGCCGGACCTTTGCCCTCTACGATAATAGCCGTCCACTCATCTTCGTCTGCATCTGTCCCGCCGAGCTGAATGGATGTCGTAGTATCTTCATTCAGTTCCACCACACTGAGTTCGTTCGCCACCGGCGCGTCATTCACGGCATTGACCCTGATCGTCACCGTGACCTCTTCCGAATCTTCCGTACCATCGTTCACGATATACGTGAACGAATCCGGTCCATTGTAGTTCGCATCCGGCATGTACGTGAACTTGTTCTGCTCCGACGAACTTGCGATCAACTCGCCATGAATCGGACCTTTGCCCTCTACGATAATAGCCGTCAACTCATCTTCGTCTTCATCCGTACCGTCGAGCTGAATGGATGTCGTAGTATCTTCATTTAGTTCCACCACACTGAGTTCGTTCGCTTCCGGCGCGTCATTCACGGCGTTGACCGTGATCGTCACCGTGATCTCTTCCGAATCTTCCGTACCATCGTTCACGATATACGTGAACGAATCGGGTCCATTGTAGTTCGCATCCGGCATGTACGTGAACTTGTTCTGCTCCGAAGAACTTGCGATCAACTCGCCATGAATCGGACCTTTGCCCTCTACGATAATAGCTGTCAACTCATCTTCGTCTTCATCCGTCCCGCCGAGCTGAATGGATGTCGTAGTATCTTCATTCAGTTCCACTACACTGAGTTCGTTCGCTTCCGGCGCGTCATTCACGGCGTTGACCGTGATCGTCACCGTGACCTCTTCCGAATCTTCCGTACCATCGTTCACGATATACGTGAACGAATCGGGTCCGTTGTAGTTCGCATCCGGTATGTACGTGAACTTGTTCTGCTCCAAAGAACTTGCGATTAATTCACCATGCGTCGGATCCTTGCCTTCTACAATAATAGCCGTCAACTCTTCGTCGTCTTCATCCGTACCGCCGAGCTGAATGGATGTCGTAGTATCTTCATTCAGTTCCACTACACTGAGTTCGTTCGCTTCCGGCGCGTCATTCACGGCGTTGACCGTGATCGTCACCGTGACCTCTTCCGAATCCTCCGTACCATCGTTCACGATATACGTGAACGAATCGGGTCCATTGTAGTTCGCATCCGGCATGTACGTGAACTTGTTCTGCTCCGACGAACTTGCGATCAACTCGCCGTGCGCCGGACCTTTGCCCTCTACGATAATAGCCGTCCACTCATCTTCGTCTGCATCTGTCCCGCCGAGCTGAATGGATGTCGTAGTGTCTTCATTTAGTTCCACCACACTGAATTCGTTCGCTTCCGGCGCGTCATTCACGGCGTTGACCGTGATCGTCACCGTGACCTCTTCCGAATCTTCCGTACCATCGTTCACGATATACGTGAACGAATCGGGTCCGTTATAGTTCGCATCCGGCATGTACGTGAACTTGTTCTGCTCCGACGAACTTGCGATTAACTGGCCATGCGCCGGACCCTTGCCTTCTACGATAATAGCTGTCAACTCATCTTCGTCTTCATCCGTACCGCCGAGCTGAATGGATGTCGTAGTATCTTCATTCAGTTCCACTACACTGAGTTCGTTCGCTTCCGGCGCGTCATTCACGGCGTTGACCGTGATCGTCACCGTGACCTCTTCCGAATCTTCCGTACCATCGTTCACGATATACGTGAACGAATCGGGTCCGTTATAGTTCGCGTCCGGCATGTACGTGAACTTGTTCTGCTCCGAAGAGCTTGCGATCAACTCGCCGTGAATCGGACCTTTGCCCTCTACGATAATAGCTGTCAACTCATCTTCGTCTTCATCCGTACCGCCGAGTTGAAAGGATGTCGTAGTGTCTTCATTTAGCTCCACCACACTGAGTTCGTTCGCCACCGGCGCATGATTCACAGGCACCGCAGGCGTAATGTTAATCGGCACAACTACTGGATCCGAATCTAGCAATCCATCATTGACAACAAACGTAAATGAATCCGCTCCGCTTTCACCGGCGTTCGGCATATAGGTATAATCACCATTCACAGGGTTAAGCTCGAGTGCGCCCTTAGCTGGTGCTTGACCGACCTTTTTGAACGTCAGCGTTGTATTAGCATCTTCATCCAAGCCTTCTAATCTACCGGACGCTAGCTTTCCGGCTGTAGCCTGAATCGAAGCTGGCATTGCCACCGGCGCATGATTCACCACAGGCGCAGCCCCAACCGTCACACTAAACTGCTTCGTAGCACTCTCTTCTCCATCGCTTCCGTTCACTGTAACGATGAGAGACTGCGAGCTTGGATTTACAGCGGTTAGGACTAGAGTACTAGTTTCGCTGTAAAGATGTGCATTGACAAAGGAACTGCTGGATGGAGGGTCAATCAGTTCGAAGGAAAGCTCATCGCCATCTTCGTCGCTGAATAGATCGTTTAATTGAATTTCGGTGTAGGTTCCGGCTGTCATGGTAATCGGTGTTGATTCCGAGGAGACGATCGGCGCATGATTCGGCGTCGGTACTGTACTTGAAACGGCGGCTTGCAGGAGTGTGCGGTAATCACCTGTGGAGTGGAATTCACCGGCGTGGCTGTTGAAATACTTGATAATATCAGCAATCCCCGCTCCGTCTTGATCAGGATCGAGCGCCCCGTTGGCACCGACCTTTAGAGTGAAGCGTTCATGAATGGACATGCTCTCATTCGGTTTATGTACGATGAGATCTACCATGGTAGATCCGGTTTTCTTGAGGTTAAAAGCCAATTTGTTCGTACTCGTAACCTTAACGTCGGCTACGCTGTTGTTCTGGACAACAACGGTATACTCTAGCGTAGCAGCATCTTCGAAAATCGTGCTCAGATCAAGTTGGAAATTACTTCCCGCCTTTATCTTAGAAGCATACTCATTGACGAGCGTACTGTTGATGCTCTTGATGACGACCGGGAGATTAGCCGGCTGCGGGATGGCAACCGGGTCTGCACTGGCAAATCCGGGAACCGCGAGGGCAACCGGAACGGCCAGCATTGTTGCCGTGCCGAATAGTTGGGCTGCTTTCTTCACGGACTTCAGACGCTGTTTTCTCTGTTTCTTAGTCATGAACGAACAAATCCTTCCCCTGGCATATATGAAGAGCGGAATCTATGATCGCAATAGGCATTCTATACCATTTATACTACTGCTACTATACCACGTGAGCATTCGATAGAGAATGCGAAAGTGCCATATTTTTGTCATTTTATGACGAAAAAACCGCCCGCGAGAGCATTCATCTCGCGAAGCGGTTTTGGATTCCGTATTTTTACAAATTATGGTTGATGACTGGTAACAGGCGCGGGATTCTGCTTTACCTTGAACTTAAAGAGGAAGGCAGATAACAGCAGCAGACTACCGTTAATGACGAAGATATAGTGGATCGGCATCATGCCGCCGAGGACGCCTCCGATAATCGGTCCGGCCATCGTTGCAAGCTGCGAAGCGGACTGGTTCAAGCTGAAAGCTCGTCCACGGAATTCCGATTCGGTATGCTGCACGATCATCGCGTTAATCGACGGATTGACTGCGGCGAAGAACAGACCGTACCCGAACCGCAGCACGCCGAAGCCGATATAACCGGTAACGAAAATTTGCAGCAGATTGCCTATGCCGCCGCCGATAAGCCCAATCAACAACACCTTCTGATAACCGAGCTTACGCCCCCATTTGCCCCATCTTGGCGCCATAATGACCGTAGCGATCCCGACCGCCGAGAAAATAATACCGGAGCTTAGTGAAGCGCGATCAGGCGAAATGCCCATATTCAAGACATACAGCGTAATGAGCGGCTCCAATATCATAACCGAAAAGGTGCTGACAGCAACAAGCATCAGCAGGATCATAAACGGCCGATTGGCCAGCGCATGCTTCAGATCATCACGCACATGCGACCTGACGGCCTTGCGATTGAAATTCTGCTCCTTCGCGAAGAAGGTCGCCACAAGGGCAGAGATCAGAACGATGGCACTGGAGAACAGGAAAGCCTCGCGGTTGCCGATATAATGGCTGACCAATCCGCCGGCGAGCGGTCCGAGAATGCTCCCCGTCGCCCCGGCCGTCGACATAATCCCAAGCGCATAACCGGTTTTCTCCTCCGGCGTATTCGTTGCAACGAGCGCAATAGAAGCAGGCACGAAGCCGGCGAGCAGCCCTTGGAAAATACGGATAAGCAGAAACCAGTACGGATCATGGACAAAATAGTTCAATAAATAAAGTGCGGCGAGACTGAAGCCTGAGCGAATCAACATCGGTTTACGTCCATATTTATCGGCGAGCGAACCCCAGAACGGCGATATCAGCGCACTCGCCAGAAAGGTAATGCCAAATGCAATGCCGGACCACGCTTCCAGATGATGCTCCACGCCCAGCTCGGTATTTAAGAAGATCGGCAGAAAAGGAATCGAGATGGAGTAGGCCATGCTGCAGAAGAAAACCCCGATCCACAGTACAACTAAGTTCCGTTCCCATGAAAAATTCATTTGCAGCCACTTCCTGACTTATTGACTTATCTGTTATCGATTTTCTCCGGATACAGATCGTGATTCATCAGACGGTATTGTGCCATTTCTTCAAACTTTGTGCCCGGACGGCCCCAGTTGGTGTAAGGATCGATCGAAATGCCGCCGCGCGGCGTGAACTTGCCCCACACCTCAATGTAGCGCGGCTCCATCAGTGCGATGAGATCATTCATGATAATGTTCATGCAATCCTCGTGGAAATCACCATGGTTACGGAAGCTGAACAGGTACAGCTTGAGAGACTTGCTCTCCACCATTTTCACATCGGGAATATAAGAGATATAGATTGTGGCAAAATCGGGTTGTCCCGTAATCGGGCACAGGCTTGTAAACTCCGGGCAGTTGAATTTCACGAAATAATCGCGTCCGATATGTTTGTTATCGAACGATTCCAGCACCTCCGGGCTGTAGTTGAACAGATAGGACGTGCCTTGATTGCCCAACTGCGTAATGCCGCCGCTTTGCAGCTCTTCTTTCGATCTTCCTGACATTTTCACATACACTCCTTGTATTTACTTGGTTCGAGGGTTACTCTTGTTCTAGTAGCTTACACCTTATCGCAGGCTCAATTCAACCTAAGGGGATGATGCTTTTGTTAACCAGACCTTCAGCAGATGAATACGGATCACACTTCGGCACGTATATCGCAGCTGCTCCGGACGGAGATTTGCGTGAAGCGCTTGAAGTCAATCGCAGCCAAACGACAGCCCTGTACTCCGCATTGACCGAAGAACAAGCGCTCTATCGGTATGCACCGGGCAAATGGAGCCTGAAAGAAGTGCTCGGCCACATCACGGATACGGAACGAATCATGAGCTATCGCCTGCTGCGCGCCGCACGCGGAGACCGCACGCCGCTGCCGGGCTTCGATGAGAATGATTTTGTGCAAGGGGCTTCGTTCGATAATGAAACGGTCGCTGCACTGTTGGAAAACTACAACGCCGTCAAAGGCGCCACTGCTGCGCTGCTGCGCAGTTTACCGCCCGAAGCTTTCCTCCGGAAAGGTTTTGCCAGCAACACCGACATTTCCGCCAGAGCGCTTGCGTACGTCATTGTCGGCCACGAGCTGCATCATCTGAATGTCATCCGCGAACGATACTTGAATCGCTAGAAAATAACCGAGAGAGGTGCATGATATGCACCTCTCTCGCTTTGTCTTGCCACATGAAATTAGTAGCCTTCGTTAGTGCCGCCGCTGACGATCGTCACGCTCGCACTCGCACCGATACGCGTCGCACCTGCAGCAATGAGATTGCGAACGGCTGCCAGATCGCGCACGCCGCCCGAAGCTTTAACGCCCATTTCGGGTCCGACTGTTTGACGCATAAGCGCGATATCTTCGACCGTCGCGCCGCCGGGACCGAAACCGGTCGAGGTTTTCACGAAACCTGCGCCGGCACGTTTGCAAATTTCGGAAGCCGTCACTTTCTCTTCATCCGTAAGCAAGCCCACTTCAAGAATAACTTTGCTGGCTGCGCGTCCTTTGCAAGCTTCTACGACGCCGCGCACATCGTTTTCTACCTCTTCGAGGCGACCCGATTTCAGTGCGCCTACGTTAAGCACCATGTCGATTTCCGTTGCACCGTTCTCGATGGCATCTTTCGTTTCTGCTATTTTGACGAGCGAGCTTGAAGCGCCCAATGGGAAGCCAACAACGGTCGTGATGCCGACCCCTGAACCTGCAAGCTGTTTCGCTGCTTCCGATACCCAGTATGGATTCACGCAAACGGTAGCGAACTTATACTGCTTCGCCTCTTCGCACAGCTTGGCAATTTGCGTGGCCGTCGCTTCCGGTTTCAACAACGTATGGTCAAAATAAGCGGCTAATGCTGCTCCTTGTAACTCGTTACCCATCCTATTTCCTACTCTCTGTCTGTTTTAGTTAGTCCGCTCCAGCAGGTATTTGGCGGTAAATTGATCGGTTATCAGCACGTTCGTATATCTCCCGCGCAGTGCGCCGTAGATCCCGTCGACCTTGCGGATACCGCCTGCTACCAGAATGGATTTTTCTTTCTTCTTCAGATCCTCGAGATCGATTCCGATGGTGCGCTGATTCAGCTCTTGGGAGCAGATCACACCATCCAAATTGAAGTATCGCGAGCAAATATCGCCCGCGCCTTTCTCGAAGATCATCCGAAGCTCGTTCTCGTTGAAATAGTTCGCTTTGATCAAAACGGAATCTTCCGTCGGCGCACCCACCGTCACAATCGCGATGTTCGCCTTCTTCCCCAGCTCCAATATATTCTGGATATGGCGGTCCGTTTCAATCGTCTTCTTCACGACAGGATGATCGACGATCGCGGGCAGAGGAATAAAATACGGAACCGTATGGAGCGCTTTACCGAACAAGTTCACGATTTCGTACGCGTAGGTGTTCGTCTCGGAATGGCTGACGCCCCCGTTCAACTGTACGACCTTTACGTCCTTGACATGTTTATCCTGCAGGTTAAGCGCAACCTCATACAGCGTAGTTCCCCAAGTCGTGGCGACGATGTCGCCGTCCTTGATGATTTTGTCCACGTACTTCGCCGCTGCCGGGCCTAAGTACTTCTTGACCACGGCATCCTCATAATGCGGCACATTGACGATGATGACTTTCTTGAGCCCGAACTTACGCTCGATTTGACATGCGAGAAGGTCATTGTTCTCCAGCGGATCGACGATGCTGATGATCACATAGCCTTCTTCTTTAGCTTGTTGGATGAAGCGACTTACAGTAGGTCTGGATACCCCGAGCTGCTTGGCAATTTCCTGCTGGCTGTAGTCCAGTTGATAATACATCCGGACCGCATCCAGCATTTTTCCCCTTTTATCATCTGAACGTTCTTCATGCACTGGCTCTCAACACTCCCCTGTCAATAGCTCACTCACTCTTCATCAACGTTTGCCCGAATCGAATACCTCCCCTGCTGCCTTTGGTGCTTGTGATGTTTTGGAGAACAGAACCAAGGCGATCAATGTGATAACATATGGGAACACCTTAAGGATAATCGGCGGAAATGAAGCAAATGCCGGAATAACCTGCGATACGTTGGCTACTGTGCTTGCAAAGCCGAAGAACAGGGTTGCAGCCAGAATGCCGATCGGACGCCATTGCCCGAAGATCAAGGCCGCGAGTGCCAAGAAACCGAGACCGGAAACCGTCCCCGTGAATTCGCCGGCGATCGTAACCAGATGGATGCCTCCACCCAAACCTGCGAAAGCACCGGAAATCAACACGCCGATATAGCGCATTTTCCGGACATTGACGCCTGCTGCCTCTGCTGCCTGCGGATACTCGCCGCACGAACGCAGTCGCAAGCCGAAAGCTGTTTTTCTCAGAATTAAGGAGCTGAGTAGGACGATCAGCAAAATGATCCATGTCGTCCAGTACGTCTTTGTGAAGAGCAGCGGGCCCAGAATTGGAATATCCGACAGTCCCCACACATCAAACGGCGGGAAGCCGCCGGCAAGACGGATGTTCCCGCTGCCTGTGATGTTACGGGAGAGGAACACCGTAAGGGCTCCGGCAATCATGTTAATCGCCGTACCGCTGATAACCTGATTCGCGCTGAGATGTATACTCGCGAACGCATGGAGCAGCGAGAAGACCGTCCCTGCCGCGATCGCGACCAGAAGTCCGATCCAGATCGATGCGATCTGATGATCCGGCCAAGCCGTCTGCAGCTTATACATCGTGAAGGCCGAAGCGAAGGAGCCAATGACCATGAGTCCTTCCAAACCGATATTCACGACGCCGCTTCGTTCGCTGAACAATCCGCCAAGCGCCGTAATGAGCAGCGGGATCGTAAACATGATCGCATACGGGAATATTTGTTGAATCGTGATCCACATGCGCTACACCTTCTCCTTTCCGCTGACCGCTGAATTTGCAGCTGCCTCTTTACGCTTGGACAAGAATCGGGTAATCAGCTTGTCCATCAGCACGCTCGTTGCCGCGAAGTAAATAATGATCGCGATAATGGAATCCGCAATTTCCGGCGGTATTTCCGTCATCGCATTCATAAAGCCGCGACCGGAGTAGAGGAGACCGAAGAATAGCGCGGATAACAATACACCGATCGGAGAGTTGGCACCAAGCAGCGCCACCGCAATCCCATCATAGCCCTGTGTCGGCAAGATCCCGATCTGAATGTTGTTTCCGTTACCTGCGTATTGCGCCAAGCCGCCAAGTCCCGCGAGTGCGCCGGAAATCAGCATGGACGTGATGATGCTGCGATTAACCCCGATACCGGCGTATTCAGCCGAGTGACGGTTGAAGCCGACTGCTTTAAGCTCGTAGCCGAGCGTTGTTTTGTTGATGATGAATGCAATGATGATCACGACAATCACTGCAAGGAACAAGCCCAAGTTCACATAGGAGCCGCCGAACAAATCGGAAAGGAAAGGCGCTCTCAATGTAGCTTTGTCAGCCAGGGAACGGGACTCCGTCTCGATCTGTTCTGCTTTCAGATAGGCCGGAACGGCGTAATAGATCGTCCAATAAGCGACCCAGTTCATCATGATGGTCGATACAACCTCATGCACATTGAATCTGGCCTTGAGAAGTCCCGGAATAAACGCCCATACGGCACCGCCGAGGATAGCGGCAATGATCATGAGCAGCAGAAGCAGCGGTCTTGACGTATCGATATTAAGACCTACTGCCGAGGCGCAGAAACCGCCGAACAGCATTTGGCCCGCAGCTCCGATATTAAACAAGCCCGTGCGGAAGGCAAAAGCGACCGACAGCCCCGTGAAGATAAGCGGAGTCCCGGTTGCCAATGTATCTCCGAAGCGCGACGCATTCTTGAGTCCGCCTTCGAAGAGGTATCTGTAGCCCTCGAATGGCTGATGACCCGTCGCGGCCATCAGTATTGCGCCCCCGAGTAAGCCGAATATTACCGCGCATAGGGATATAATGACATTTCTCATTGGTCTCCCCCATTTCCGACTCCGGCCATCATTAGGCCGATATCGTTCTCGTTTGTCTCGGACGCGTTGACGACGCCGATCAATTCTCCGTTATTGAGTACCGCGATGCGGTCTGACACGTTAAGCACCTCGTCAAGCTCCAGCGAGATGAGCAGCACGGCCTTGCCTCTGTTCCGGTGCTCGATCAATCGCTTGTGAATATATTCAATCGATCCGACATCAAGGCCGCGCGTAGGCTGAACCGCGATCAACAGACCCGGATCCAGTTCAATTTCTCGGCCGATGATCGCCTTCTGCTGGTTACCGCCGGATAACGATCGCGATAAGGAAAGCGGGCCTCTGCCCGAACGCACGTCGAAGCTCTCCAATATGCCGCTTGCGTATTTACGAATCGCAGCCTTGTTCAGGATGCCCCGCTTAGCGAACGGCTTGCGGTTGTAGATTTGCAAAATCATATTCTCTTCAAGCGTGTAATCCAGCACCAAGCCCCGTTTCTGACGATCTTCCGGGATATGCGCGATGCCCTTCTGTATCCGGCCTCGGATCGATTCGCGCGTAATGTCGTGACCGTCGATTTCAATCCGTCCGCTTTCGACTTTGCGCAAGCCTGTAATCGCTTCCACCAGCTCAGTTTGTCCGTTGCCCTCTACGCCGGCGATACCGACGATTTCTCCTGCCCGAACATCAAGCGAGAAGTTTTTGAGCCCGGGTACGTTTTTATTATTATTCACGGTGAGCCCATCCAGCTTCAGAATCACTTCGCCCGGACGACTACCTTCTTTTTCAACTTTAAACGAGACATTGCGTCCAACCATCATCTCAGCCATCTTGAGCTCGCTCGTTGTCGCGACATCAACCGTACCGATTGTTTTGCCGCGGCGGATGACCGTACACCGGTTAGCTACCGCTTTAATTTCTTTCAGCTTATGCGTGATCAGAATGATCGACTTGCCCTCCGCGATCAAGCTCAGCATGATTTTGCCCAATTCTTCAATTTCTTGCGGCGTCAGAACAGCTGACGGCTCATCCAGAATGAGCACTTCCGCGTCCCGGTACAGCATCTTCAAGATTTCCACGCGCTGCTGCATGCCAACCGAAATATCCTCAATCTTCGCATGAGGATCCACATTCAAGCCATAACGCTTCGAGAGCTCCTCAATACGGCGGGCTGCTCCATTGATGTTTAGCACAAAACCTTTTTTAAGCTCATTGCCAAGAATAATATTTTCGGTAACGGTAAAATTGCTGACCAGCTTAAAATGCTGGTGAACCATGCCGATGCCAAGCTTGTTTGCCACATTCGGATTTGCGATCTTGACCTGTTCGCCATTGATCTTAATCGTGCCGCGGTCCGGCTGATACATCCCGAACAGGATGCTCATCAGCGTGGACTTACCGGCCCCGTTCTCTCCGAGCAAAGCGTGAATCTCGCCTTTGCGAAGCTGGAGCGTAATATCGTCGTTAGCTACGACCCCCGGAAATTCCTTATGAATATTCAACATTTCCACTACAAATTCCATACGATAGGCTCCTTTACCTAATTGATCGTAAGGGTAAAGCTGATTAGGACGATTAATGGTAAAAAGAGACGGAGCATCCCGTCTCTTCTTTGAATGAAGGTTTATAGCAAAAGACTCTTACTTAATAAGGTCGCCTTTTTCAGCTGCTACTTTGATATCGCCGCTTTTCATTTTAGCTTCAACATCATTGACTTTAGTCATTGTATCTTCGCTAAGGTTCGGATTCTCTTCCGGCAAGCCTACGCCATCGTTCTTGATGTCGAACGTCAATGTTTTGCCGCCAGGGAATGTACCGTCTTGCTCAGCTTTCATCATGTCAAAGGACGCGGAGTTAACTTTCTTCATTGCGGAAGTGATGATGATGGATTTGTCGCCCTCATACACGCCGTCTTTGAATTGGTCGCCGTCAACGCCAACGATCCATACTTCTTTGCCTGCTTTAGCGCGAGTCTTAGCTTCGTTGATTGCACCAACGCCTACGCCGCCTGCTGCAGTGAAGATGACTTTAACGCCGCGGTCATACATTTGAGCTGCCAGTTGGCCGCCTGCCGCTACGTTGTCGAAGCTGCCTTGGTAAACTACGTTTTCTTTTTTGATCGAAATTTTAGTTCCCAGGTTGTCGTTCGCGTATTTCACGCCTTGCTGGAAGCCCCAGTTGAACTTCTGTACGGCAGGAATTTCCATACCGCCGATGAAGCCTGCTTCGCCTTCTTTCAATTGAACCGCAGTTGCTACGCCCGCGATGAAGCCGGATTCATGCTCAGCGAAGAAGATCGAAACCGTATTCTCTTTCACAACCGGTGTGAAGTCGTCAGCAGTATGAGGAGCGCCGTCGATCAGAACGAATTTTGCGTCTTTATATTTATCTTGTGCCGCAAAGATCGCCGTTTCGAATTTGAAGCCCGGTGCAACGATTACTTTGAAGCCTGCATCGTACAGGTTGCCGATTTCTTTCAGGTAGTCAGCTTCCGTCGTACCAGCCGGTTTCAAGTATTTTGTTTCTACGCCAAGATCTTTCGTAGCGCGCTGCAAGCCTTCCCAAGTGCCTTGGTTAAAGGATTTGTCATCAATTGTGCCGGAGTCTGTAACCATACCCGCTTTAAAGGAAGCTTTGGTGCCTTCGTTTGTACCTGCATTCCCACCTGCGTTGTTGGTGTTGTTGTTCTTGCTTCCGCAACCTACGACCATTGCAAATGCAAGCATACAGATCACGATTGTTACTAAACTTTTCTTCATGGTATTCTACTCCTCATTTCCATATTTAGTTTACTGCTAACCCCAGTCTGAACATTTGTAAAAAACCTGTTTTAGCATTTGTTTGACCTGTATCAAATATACGGTGATTTGAGGTTTTTGTAAACTAGTTTTGCGGATTAAATCCAGTGTCTCTACCTTCTTATGTAACGTTTTCTCACACTTATGTCACATCTCAAACGTTTCACGTATAGCATTCCCATAACGAATAAATTCTTCCATATTTTTTGGCTCAAAAATCATTTTTTTCGGCCCACTTCGTTCAATGATGCCGTTTCCGCATCCGATCAACCATAAATGACGGGCGGACAGCCCATAAAGATGCGGCTACTTCACCTTTGTTTCGACAAATTAGCAGAAAATACCACTTTTTCTTTATTAGTTTAACGCGTTTACGCAACCTTGTCCATGTAACATTGTCTTGTTCGTTTATTCATTTACCGTTACACTTTAACCTATCTTCTTCAGGAGGTTCTACTCGCATGAAATCCGCCCGATCCTTATTATTCGTTTATATCCTGAATCAATCGCTGCACTGGTTCATTATCGGCTTGATCCTCCCCGTCTCCAGTTTGTTCATGTTGGATAAGGGACTAAATCTGCAAGAGATCGGACTTGTCTTCGCCGTATCCTCGGCGGCTGTGCTGCTGCTCGAATTGCCGACAGGCGGATTATCGGATGCGCTCGGCCGTAAACGCGTGTATCTGATCTCCTTGCTCTTCATGCTGGGCGCGGTGCTGCTCGTCATGATTTCTTGGAATCTGATTACGCTTATGATCGGCTACATCCTGTTCGGAGCAGCCCGGGCACTTTCCTCCGGATCCATTGATGCTTGGTTCGTAGATGAACACAATCGGCTTGAGCCCGAAGGCGACTTAAGCAGCAAACTTGCAAAAGCAGGGATCTTCATCCCGCTTGCGATGGGAATCAGCGCACTTGCCGGGGGCTGGCTTCCCGATCTGCTCGGTCCGCTCACTTCGGATTTCGGCGCAGGCATCTACTCCATTAATTTCATTGCCATGGCCGTCATGATCTTGGTCCAGTTCTTGCTCACGTTCAAGCTTGTGGTGGAGCAAATCCATGTAAGCAGATCGAAGAGCATGCTGAGCGGCTTCCGCCAGCTGCCTCAACTGGTCGCTGATTCCGTGCAATACGGCTTCAAACAGATTGCCGTGTTCCTGCTTCTGCTAACCAGCTTCGCTTGGGGGTTCGGATTCTCCGGCCTCGAGACCTACTGGCAGCCGCAGGTGAAGAACATGCTCGGCCCCGATTCCGCGAATTGGCAATTCGGATTGCTGACAGCCGGCTATTTCCTCTCTGCCTCCGCAGGGAACCTGCTCTTCACGCCGCTCTCCAGGCTGCTGCGAGTACCGGTAACGGTCATGCTGTTCGGATCGCGTTCAGCGCTCGGCATCCTGTTCCTTATTCTCGCTGCACAACATGGCGTAGCAGGCTTCACCGCCTTTTACTTTATCTTGTTCATGTGCAACGGCATTGCCAGCTCGCCGGACACCGCCCTGTTCAATCAGCAGCTTAACGAAAACAACCGTTCGACGATGCAGTCGCTCAATTCGTTATTCCTGCAGCTCGGCGGCCTGATCGGCTCCTTTCTCCACGGCTACATCGCCCAGTATGCTTCGATTTCCATCACCTGGTGCGTAGCAGGCGGCGTGCTGATTGCCTCAGCCTTCCTGTATCTCAATGTCCGCGAGAACGCGAAAGAACCTATCCGAGAAGTCGGATAGGTTCTTTTCTTGTCTTACGATGCTTGGTCAGAGCAGTCTGCTACTTCGTTATCATTTTATCCATTTGTGCCATGGCATTATCCATTTCCCGGGATAAATCAGCAAGCAAGACGCCGATAAATTGCAATTGCTGCTCGGAATAGTTCTGTATAAAGTCGTTAAATTGACGCTCCGCTTTCTCGTGGTAATGATTATGCGCGAGTTGTACTTTCTTCCCCTCGGCCGTCAATCGATAATACACTTCCTTCAGGTTTCCTGCGGCAGCCACTTTCTCGATCCAGCCTCTGTTCAGCAATTTGACGCTGATTTTGGAAATGGCCCCTTTGGTCATGCCCATCTTATCCGCAATACCGGTCACATTGATGGATGCATGGAGACCAATCTGCTCAACAACATGTACCTCTGACAACGTCAGATCGCGCGTCGCCTTGGCAATTCCCCATTGCTTGGCAAAAGGCAGAACCAGCCTTTTCTCCTTCTTCTCAAACGCTTCATACCGATGAAACAACTGCTGCAGCTGACAAAATAATCGCTTCTTCTCCTGATCGTTCATCGATTATTCGAGTCCGGTTTTGCCGGGCATCCAAAATGGCTTCACTTTAATTTGCCCGCGATCCCATTGTAACGTTTTCTTGAAATAGTTATGAAGCTCCACGCATACTCTCCCATCGCCGCCAACATACACCATTCCTCTTCCTGGCATCTGCTTAGTGATGTCCTCGATTTGTTCAATCAAAGCTTGTACCGGATTCGACGGTAAAGCTCGGAAGGAAAGCTTCGTTACGCCATCCAGGTCCGGGAAGAACGATTGCTCCTTCTCCGCGTACACGATGCTGAACACTTTCTTAGAGGCAGGGATATGCCGGTTAAGCTCATAAAGATGGGCCAAGGCCGAAATATCGCCAATCAGGATGCAATAGTCCCCGGAATCGTCTGATACGAATTTCCCCTTCGGCCCTGCGAAGTGAACCGGGTCGCCAACCTTTACTTGCTTCGCCCAACGTGCCCCTGAACCGGAAGAGAACGTACAAGCAGCTATGTCTACAATCCGGCTCTGAGCGTCATAATTCCAGACCGAATATGTCCGGATCATCTCCGACATTTTGACCGGTTGATCCTCCCCCACGAATACGCGAAGAAATTCCCCCGGTGAATACGGCATCTTTTCCGACTCCTGCAGCTCCATTGAAATGCGATACGTATGATCGGCAATTAGTTGTTTATGTACAACGACCGCCTTGCGCGACATTTTCTTAACCAGACTTTCTACCAGCCCCATGATTTCACGGCTCCTCTATAATCGTTTCCTAGGAAACAATATAGCATGACGCCGCTGCACTGTAATCCGTCTCGAGGATGAGTGCATACACGAGAACGCAAAAGAACCTACCCGAGCAGTCGGATAGGTTCTTGTCAGTAATGAAGCACAATAAGCTGCATCAGTCCGTAATATTGCGCGTGTAATATGCAATAATATCTTTACGCCTTATAATGCCGAGGAAGATGCGATTATCATCGACCACCGGAACGAAGTTTTGATCGGCCGCCAGAGTCAGCATGTCGTCCATCATCGCTCCAATAGCAACGCACTCATTATAAATCCTCTTCTTAAGTCGGCTCACAGGAACTTCGTTCATATTATCAAAGGTTAAGCCGGCCGTATCCTTAAGCTTCCATAGCAAATCGCCTTCGGACAATGTGCCGATATACTTTCCTTCCTCATCAATAATTGGTATTGCTGTATAGTGGCAAGCTTCCAGCTTCTCAATTGCATCTTTCATTGTTGCTGAGGTCGTCAGATATGACACTTTATCCTTCGGCAGCAAAAAGTAACTAATTTCCATTACATTCGCCCCTCCTCTGGTTGCAGGTTCAAGATTGTTATTACCTCGAAACCGCTTGTTTGAAACACTACCGTTCAAAATTAATGCTGCCTATTAGTATACTGGGTATCGGCGGAAGGCGTCTGCCCTCGGCAGGGCATACACTAAATGCAATAAACGTTTCCGCATGCCCAGCTTTTCATTCTTCGTAAGGAGTGATTCCGTATGTTCATGCAAAGTCCGGGTCAAATGCAAAATCCCGGTCAGGCACAGATTAACATGTCGGTGCAGCAGAAAGCAATGTATCTTACTGGGCGCCTAGTCGGGATCTCCCTGCGAAACGGCCAAGGCGTATCCGGCGTCATCTGCGGCGTTCAAGGCGGCGAGGTATATGTCATGCAATATTTGTACGCGAGTCAATTCGCGACATTCCATTATCCGTTCAATCAAATTAATGATATTATGCCGTATCCGGCTTGTCAGTAGAGAAGAGGCTGGATTCAAACCAATTAAAGAAGTTTAAATTTACTGATTATCGTTAAAATCGTAACTTGTGCCGGATCGACTGAATCTCGCATAACGGAAAGCCACCTTTTCTGAACTCAGGAAAGGTGGCTTTATTCATTTTGGAGCAGTACTCTACACACATTCAACAAAGTAAGAGGAGACACAACACTTAACTTCGCACCAACCATTTGCTTCATTTCAGTCGGCACGTTTCCGTTACATATAGGCAGTAATTGTAGTCGGTTTAGTATTATTTACAGATAGAGAAGCAAGTGCCGAATCATTGAAACCTTTAATAAGAAGCCACACCGCGAGGATCATTTCGTTCGCTGCTACGGGCAGCGCCAGAATCCCACCCCAGAATGAAACCTGTTCGATTACGCCGAACATGACCAGCAGCGCGCAAGTGAAAACGAGAATCGCCCCTGTCATGCCCAAGATCGGAATAAACCTCGGTACAAGCCTCGATCTATAGAAGATATAACTGTACATCATTGTATTGATCCCCAGCAAGAATAACGGCCCAAGCAGAAAGGTCCAGTCATGTATCGCTGTTAATAGAGTGCCGGAAGCTTGAAACGCGGCCGTATCCGTCGCTCCTCCCGCAACAAATGCTCGACTTAGCGTCACCAAGGACAGCACGCTGATTATGCCAACCGCAATCATAATCGCTTCAAGAAATCGAAAGCATACATGCCACAGCGCAATCGTTTCATTGTATTTTCTGAGAATGGGGAACATGGTGGTTGCCGTACCAATCGCAGAAACGACAAGCGTTAACTCCATCACCGTTCCCAATATGACTTGGTTTGCTTGCTTAGCACCTTCAACCAGATAATCAGGATTATTTAGGATCGGTTTGTACAAAATAAAAGCAGCGATTATCGACGTAACGGCAGCAAGGATAAACAGTACTCCCACAATCTTCGCAGCTAATTTAGGTGGCATCATGTTCCCCATCTCCTCTTCTATTCCCCATAAAAGAAAATTTCTTCCAAAGGCAAATTAAACGCGTGCGCGATGCGAAAAGCAAGCTCCAAAGACGGGGAGTAATTGCCCTTCTCCAAAGCCACGATGGTTTGTCTGGTTACGCCCACCTTGTCAGCCAATTGCTGCTGTGTGATTTCATCATGGGTGAAGCGTAATTTGCGGATGTGATTGCCGACAAGATGCTTACTCATCTTAGACTTAAACTCCTCTCCTATAGTGATAAAGTTTAGTGAAGGAGCCGGTCACATCGGATATGAATCCGCCGGCGATCAGAATAACGAACATGACCTGTGAAGGCTGATCCATAACCAGCGATCCCATAGCAAGCAGAAAACCGAGGATAAACACGAAGAACGAAATCCGATTCGCTTTAAGCTCGATAAGTTTATCCAGCTCATCTGCGAAGGTCGGCTCTTTTTCTTGCGTGGTGATTCTGAAGATGATGTTAAAAATAACGCTGACCAAGATATGCGCAACGATAGAGACCACCATGAGAATGAGGACGAACGAGCCCCAATAATGAAAGACTTCCTCCGCTTCAAGCCCGCCTTCGGGGTACTGTGAATACATGTACAAGCAATAAGAGCCGAAAATAACGATAGTGCTGATTAAAGAAACGATGCTCTTCTTCTCTTGGTAAGTCATGGATTTGCCTCCTATTTATCATTTCCCATAAATGAAGTAAATTACCTTATACATAATGTAATGAAAACCATACATAATGTCAAGTTTACTATACATAAATAGGCGGAAAAATAAACTCCCTAAACCAACTTCAAATAATAAGACTTTATAAGCGGTCTATAGATAAGGCATAATTGAAATGGTTATAGCGCTTATACTTACTGCGGGTGGGCTGGAGGAACGCCGATGTACAAAGTGATTATTGTGGATGATGAAGCGGTTGTCCGGGTCGGATTGAAAAATACGATTAACTGGAACGAGCATGGCTTCGAATTGATCGGCGATTATGCGAACGGTCGCGAAGCTTGGGATGCAGTCGAGCAGCACAAGCCGGACCTCGTTATCTCGGACATCAGCATGCCATTCATGGATGGCCTTGAGCTGGCCGGATTGATCTCTACTCAATATCCTTATATCAAAATCATTATATTAACGGGCTTTGATGAGTTCGAATATGCGCAGCAAGCGATACGATTGAAAGTGTCCGATTTCATCTTAAAGCCGATCACGGCCAATGAAATCCGCGCCTTGCTCAATCGCGTCAAGAAAGAAATGGACGAAGAAACCAAGCACCGCGAGGATCTCGGGCGGCTGAAGAGCCAATTGAACCAGAGCCTTCCTCTATTGAAAGAACGCTTCCTCGAACGCCTGGTCGCAGTAGGACTCAATCATGAGGAAATCACCGAACGGTTCTCCTATTTCGGCATTCCGGCGCCGCTTCCCCTGCATGTTGTGCTCATCGTCGACATTGATGATTTCGGAGACCGGGAGCTTCATTCTTATGAGCATGATGTGGAGTTTCTGCGGTTTGCGGCTTTTGATATCTTCAAAGAAACGCTCGAACGCGAGGGCGTTATGCTCTTCCGTACGAGGGAGGAGCGCATGGTTGCCATTATATCGGGTCAGGATGACGAAAGCTTGCTCTACGAGCAGGTCTATTCCCTGGCGGAGCAAGTGCGGCACCATATCGAGAAGTATTTAAAGTTTACGGTCACGATCGGCATCGGACGAGCCTGCGCTCATCTTGAACAGCTGCCGGAATCGTATAAAAGCGCGCTATCCGTCTTGGACTACCGCTTCTTGCTCGGCAAGAACCGCGTGCTCAGCATTTTGGATATGGAAGGCAAACCTTCCATTCCGCTGCCTCCTCAGCTCGATTGGGACCGCAAGCTGGCTTCCGCCGTCAAGAGGGGCGCTGCCCAGGAAGCTTTTCAGCTTATCGAGGACGGTGTCGCGGAGCTGAAATCCTCCCTTGCTCCGATCGAAGCCTGCTTCCTGCAGATGCAGAAGGTCGTGCTGTCCTTGATGAACTCGATTCAAGAGCTCGTTGCCCATGATCCGGAAGCGTCCTTCGACCGGCAGATGCGGCTCATGGATGTCTATGGACTCAAGACGCTGGATGAAGTCGAGATTTGGCTCAAGGATGTCGTGCGCTCGGTGATGTCCACGATTGCCGATAACCGCAGCCATTTGACGAACATGCAAATTCACAGGGCAGTCGAGTATATCGAAACGAACTACGCCAACGATAAAATGTCGCTACAGGATATCTGCCGTCACGTCTTGATGAGCACCAGCTACTTCAGCCTCGTCTTCAAGCAGCATACCGGCGAAACGTATATCGAATATTTGACCGGGGTACGCATTGCGCGGGCGAAGGAGCTCCTTCATAACACGACGATGAAATTCTATGAAATTGCCGAACAGGTCGGCTACAAGGATCCGAATTATTTCAGCATCCTGTTCAAGAAGCATACCGGTATCACCCCAAAGGACTTCAGAGAGAAGCAGCTTAAGGAGAGCGGAAACTAACGATGCCAAGCGAACGCGCGCGAAGAATACCCCTTTTTCCGTTAAAAAGCATTCAATCGAATATCTCCTTGGCGTTCTCTCTTCTCATCCTTGCGGCAATCGTGCTGACGAGCTTAATCAGCTATCAGCTGTCGGTCGATGCGGTTGAACGTAATTCCAAGGGTTATATCGAAGAAATCATCAAACAAGTGAACATGAATATTCAGTCCTACGTGGATAACATGGAGAACATTTCCTTGCTCGCGTTGACGAACAAGGACGTGAAGTACTACATATCCGACAATTCGTACATCAGCGCCGAGGATCGTCGGATCTACGAGAAACGTATATCCGACCTCTTCCAAGCGATCTTATACACGCGCAATGACATCGCTTCGATTATGGTTTTTGGCTACAATGGGCGTTTCGTTTCCGACAGGCGCATTACGAACTTGAATCCCAATATGAAGCTGTCCGATCAAAGCTGGTTCCAGATGGCCAAAAGCGAGGGCGGCAAATCCGTCATCTCCTCGCCCCATGTGCAGAACATTATCCAGAACGAATACCGCTGGGTCGTTTCTTTGAGCCGGGAGCTCAAAAGCACGGACGGCATTACGGCGGAAGGCGTCTTCCTGGTCGATCTGAACCTCAGCATCATCAATGATATTTGCAAAAATATCGACTTAGGCAAGAAAGGCTACCTCTTCATCGTCGATAATAGCGGCAACATTGTCTATCATCCTCAGCAACAGTTAATTGACAGTAAATTGCGGACGGAGAGAATCGCCGATGTCATCAAGGCATCAAGCGGCAGCTCCTTCGTCGTGAATGACGGCGAAGGCAAGCGGATTTATTCCGTGCAGGATACGAATTTCGGCTGGAAAATCGCCGGCGTTGCCTACACGGACGATCTTATTGCGAGCAAGGACGACTTAAGAAACTCGATCCTCCTCTATTCCTTGTGCGGACTGGCTATCTCCCTGCTTATCTCGGTTTGGCTCTCGCACCGTTTATCGAAGCCGATCAAAGTGCTGCAATCCGATATGAAGCAAGTGGAGAAAGGCAACTTCGACATTCAGACGGAAATCGGGCAAATGAACGAGATCGGGCAGCTCGGCCGTTCCTTTAATATGATGGTCAGTCGAACCAAGTCTCTCATGGAAGAGACGATTCATAATCAAGAGAGCAAGAGGAAGAGCGAGCTGCTGCTGCTGCAATCGCAGATCAATCCCCATTTCTTATACAACACCTTGGATTCCATCGTATGGATGGCGGAGCAGAAGCAGCATGAAGAGGTCGTTCTGATGACATCGGCATTAGCGAAGCTATTTCGTGCCAGTATTACGAAGGATCAGGAGCTGGTACCGATTCGCGTGGAGATCGAGCATATCACGAACTACCTGCTCATTCAGAAGATGCGGTACGAGGAGCTCGAATATGATATTCAGATGGATGAATCGATTCTGGGCTTCAAAACGTTGAAGATCTTGCTTCAGCCTTTAATCGAGAATGCGATCTATCATGGCATACGCAATAAATACGGCATTAATGACGGCATCATTACCATTCGCGGCTGGCAGACGGAGGATAAGATCATCTTCGAGGTCGAGGATAACGGCTTCGGCATGACGCCGGAGCAGGCCGAACGCCTGCTGATCCCTGTCGAAGGGGAAACCCGCAATCAAGGCATTGGGATCAGGAACGTCAACGAGCGGATTAAGCTGTATTTCGGCTATGAATACGGCATCCAAATTCGCAGTGAAATCGAAGTCGGCACTTGCGTTTCGATTTCGATCCCGAAACTCGGTTAAAGGGAGAATGTTATGTTTAGGCAGAGATTTACGATAGGGCTGGCCCTTGTATTATTCATTGCAGCGGTTTATTCGATTTTCTACTTTAAGCTGTTTAGCGTGACGAACCATCATGAGAAGAGCATTACGGTCGTCCTGAAGTCCTTAAACGTTCGTTCGGATTTCTGGCAGGCGGTCAGTGCGGGATCGGCGGCGGCGGCCAAAGAGAACGGGCTCACTCTTAACGTCCAAGGCCCGCTGCAAGAAGGAGACGCGGAGGAGCAAATTCATGTGCTGGAAGAGGCCATCAGTCAGAAGCCGCAAGCGATTGTGGTGGCACCTTATGCGGATGACCGCATGCCTGCCTTATTCAAACAAATTCGTGAAGAGGGCATTAAATTGGTCGTGATCGATACTCCGCTTGAGATGAAATCCGCCCCCGTTGTCGTGTCTAACAATCATGTAGAGGCCGGGCGGTTAGCGGGAGAAACGGCAATTAATGTGACGAAGAGAAATCCCGTCATCGCGATTATAAGCGATCATGCGGATGCCACCATCTCGAAGGAGCGGCTGGAGGGTTTGAAGCATGCCCTTGAGCGCTATAAGAACAGCATTGTCGGCGTTTATTATGGCGAGCAATCCGAAGATAAAGCCTACGACATGGCCAAGAAGCTGCTGGACGAAGGTCGGTCCTTCAATACCTTCATTACGATGAACGAATCCGCGACCATCGGCGTTGCCAAATTGTTAAAGGAACAGAACAAAGCAGGTGCGATCAAGCTGATCGGCTTCGACAGCTCCTTCTACGAAATCCAGCTGCTGGAGGAAGGCGTCTTGAATGCGGTCATCGTGCAGAAGCCGTTTAATATGGGCTATCTCGGCGTGAAGAGAGCCTTAAGCCTGATCGAAGGCACGAATACGGCTCCCGTTACATACATCGAATCCAATGTCATCAATCGCAAAAATATGTATTTGCCGGAGAATCAGAAGCTGCTGTTTCCATTCATTGAGAACAAATAGAGAAGGGTGTGAGCCGCATATGAACGTCTTCTTCCGTCCCGCGCATTATTCGAAGGCAGCATTTTCTGCAATCTTCCTATCCGTTATCCTGTCCTCCTGCATGTCATCGGGCGAAGAGCCGACTCCTCCCGCCAAGGAGGATAGAGCCCTTATTCGGTTTGTTGCCGCTGAATACAGTACGGAAACGAAGCCGTTCCTGGAGAAGCTCGTGAAAGATTTCGAAATCAAAAACCCGCTGATCGACGTCGAGCTGCAGGTCGCGAACTGGGACATTCTTGATGGCATCTACACGACGATGATTAGCAAAAACCAACCGCCCGATCTTTTAAATACGAATGTATACGCTCATTTTGCCCAGGACGGCCTGCTCAATGATATGGGTACGATTATTTCGAAGGAGCTCGCCGCTAGACTCTACCCGAATTTAGTCGCGATGGATCGGATGAACGGTACGCAGTTCGCCTTGCCGTACGTTGCCTCGACGCGGAATTTGTACTACAACAAAGAGCTGCTGGAGAAGGCCGGTATCAAGTCTCCGCCAACCACTTGGTCAGAGCTCGAGAAAGCGGCACAGCAGATCAAAGCTGCAGGCGCTGCAGATGGTTTCGGCGTTGATCTGACTGACAATGAGACCCAAGCGTATCTCTCCTATTTCTTCTATGGAGCCGGAGGTTCATGGACCAAGGATGGTAAATGGACAATCAATTCTCCGGAGAATATCGCGGGATTGACATACCTGAAGCAGTTGTTCGATAAAGGGTTAACCGATCCCGAGCCGACCGTTACGACGCGCGACGAGAAGCAGCGGATTCTGGGCGGAGGCGGACTTGCCATGCTTATCTCGGGCAACTACTTCACTTCCGTTGTGCCGAAGGAATTTCCCGCGCTCAAGTGGGACAAGGGCCCCATCCCCGTGAAAGACGGGCAGCCTCCGATTACGTTCGCCGTGCAGGACGTGCTCATCTCCTTTAAGACGGATCATACGAACAAAGAAGCGTTGTCCAAGTTTCTGGATTTCCTATACGACGATTCGGCCTATGGCGATATGATCAAGCGCGAAGGTCTCCTCCCCGTCACGAGTACGGTAGGCAGCCGGATGTCCATGCAAGACAATGTCATGAAAGGCAATCTCGATGCGCTGAGCAAAGCGATGTTTTATCCGGTTGGAGAACCCGCTTGGCAAGCTGTTCTCGATTATGCCCGCAAGATGGGAGATGCCGTCCTCTACGAGCATCTTACTCCCAAGGACGCCTTGGACAAGCTGCAGCAATTCGCCGAAACGAAGAGCGGCCGGTAACGCGGCAAAATAAGAAAAGAAGAAAACAAAGAATTCGTGGAAGATATTCGATAGAGACTTAAGCCCTCCCACCTTATGATGAGAACAAGCGCTGGAGTTCACTTGTGAGCTACCAAAGGAAGCGTAAATCATCATTACTGGGAGGGTTTGTTTTTATGACCATGAACAAAAAAATGGCTGCAATCGGTCTTGCCGGCATTCTGGCTGCCGTATCGCTAACAGGATGCGGTTCCAAGAATAACAACGAGGCTGCAAGCACGACTACCGAAAATACGACGGCCAATACCTCGGAGAACACAACAGCAACCAATACCACTAACACCTCCACGGATACAACCGCTAAATTAACCGGCGACTTCGAAATTCAATATTTCGTTGGCGGATACGGCGACAAATGGTGGAAACAAGTTATCAGTGATTTCCAAGCCGCTAACCCGGATCTGAAAATCAAACAATCCGGCGGTCCGCAAATCAATGAGCAAATGAAACCGCGTTGGATCGGAGGCAACCCCCCTGATTTCGTGTACATCGACGGCGCCGGCTTGAATGACCGCCAAATGGTTGAAGATGGCCAACTTGAAGATTTGACCGACTGGCTGAAGGATGCCAAGAACATCGACGGCGATCTCATCACCGATATTCTGGCACAGCCTGCACAGCAATTCGACGGCAAAGTATACAACATTCCACTCGTACTTAACTCGTGGGGCGTGTTCTGGAACAAAGCCTTGTTCAAAGAAAAAGGTTGGACGGAGCCAACAGATTTCCAATCCTTCCTGGATACAAGCGACAAAATCAAAGCGGCCGGCATCAATCCATTTATCCACACAGGTAAATATCCGTACTACATCAACGGATCGATTCTGTATCCGGCCATCGTTTCGGCAAACAACAATGATTTCACCATCCTTCAAGACATGGCAGCTAACAAAGTAGAAGCTTTCGAAAGTCCTGCCGTACTTACGGCTTTGAACAAAATCGTAGAGCTGCGCGACAAAGGCTTCATCGATCCGGCGTCGATTCAAATCAACCACACCGATTCGCAAATGCTCTTCCTGCAAAACAAGGATGCGTTTATCCCGAACGGCCTATGGCTGCCTAACGAAATGTCCAAAGACATTCCGGATGGCTTCGACTTCGGCTTCATTCCTTCCGTAACGCAAGATGCTGGCGGCAAAGTCGTAGCGAATACTTCTACATCGACAGTAGCAATCGCTAAAGATGCGAAGAACAAAGATGCAGCGAAAGCATTCCTGCAATTCATCTTCTCTAAAGCGCAAGCTTCCCAGTGGGCAGAGCTTAGCGGTGCACCTTCCAACATCAAAGGCGATATCAGCGCTTCCAATGCGCCGAACTTCGTTAAAGATGCTGCGAAATATCTGACAGATCCAAATACAGTTGTTATCCCGACGATCACTTACAACGCGGACGTGGATAAAGCGATGATGGATGCAACAGATGCCCTTACAATTAGCAAAATCACCCCTGAAGAGTGGGTCAAACGTGTAACTGACGCAGTAAAAAAAGTAAGTAAATAATAAGCCTTCAGAGGCTTAACGCGGAGGGTGATCGGGGCAGACGCCTCGATCCTTCTCTGCGAATTTACTCGGAGGGATGGCAGGCACTATGACTCATAGAACCACTAAGTGGCAGCGTAATGTGTTTATCGCAACCTTCATTATCCCTACTCTATTGTTCTTTGGGGTATTTACGATTTATCCGGTTGCGCAAGGATTGTATTTCTCGTTCTTCGACTGGTCCGGCATGTCGCAGCATAAAACGTTTATCGGCTTGGATAATTTCAAGGAATTGTTTCACGATCCCATTGTATGGAGAGCGATTGGCAACGATTATTTTCTGGTAGTGGGCAAGGTTATCGGCATTATGACGATCGCCACCTTTTTCGCTGTAGCGCTTACCCGGTTTGGCTTTAGGCTCTCAGGGTTCTTCCGTTCGATTTTCTTCATTCCGAATGTTATTTCCGTCGTCGTTATCGGCGTATTGTGGAACTTCATATATAATCCGCAAATCGGTTTCTTGAACGCGTTTCTGTCGTTATTCACCAAAGAACAGGTCACGATTACTTGGCTTGGATTTACGAATCACACGATTTGGATGCTGCTGCCTCCGGCCATTTGGGCCGGTATCGGATTTTATATGATCCTCCTGATCGCCGCGATCCAGAGCATTCCGGACTCCTATTACGAAGCTGCCAGCTTAGAAGGAGCGGGACAATGGGGGCAATTCCGCAACATTACCCTTCCGCTCGTTTGGGAGCAAATTAAAGTTTCGACGCTCAATATCATGATGACGACGCTTAACGGCTCGTTCGTCATTGTGTGGATTATGACAGAGGGCGGTCCGGATAACAGCACGCAGGTTATGGGCTCCTATTTATACCAAATGGCATTCCGCCAATATCATTTCGGCTATGGTGCTTCGATCGGATTTATCATCTTGATCTTGTCGTTAATTACGACTATCGTACTTCAACGGTTAATGCGCCACGAAACCGTCGAGATGAGTTAAGGAGGACTTCGAGATGATTGTAGGTTTAAGAAATCCAGTCGCTAAACTATTCTTCTATGGAATCCTTGTCGTATGGGGCATATCCGTCTTATACCCACTGCTTTGGACACTCCTGGACGCTTTGAAAAATAACGAGCAATTCTTCCGCAACGCGCCGTGGTCCTTACCGGAATTCCCGCTTCTGTGGTCCAATTTCTCCTATGTATGGAGCAACTACAACTTCGGCACCTATTTCATTAACTCGATTGTGGTCACGGCCGGTTCTACGGGGCTCGGCCTTATCTTATCGGCTATGACGGCTTACGTGCTGGCAAGATACAAGTTCAGAGGCAGCAACATGCTGTATCTGCTCTACATTTCGTCGATGATGATTCCGTTCGTGCTGGCTCTTATTCCATTGTTCTTCCTAATGAATTCGATGCATTTGATTAACACGAAGTTCGGATTAATCGTCGTCTATGCCTCAAGCTTGCTGGCTTTCGGAATCTTCGTGCTCGTCGGTTTCTTTAAATCATTGCCGAAGGAACTTGAGGAAGCGGCTATCGTCGACGGTACTTCTTATTTCGGCACGTTCTTCCGGGTCATGCTGCCGTTGTCGCAGCCGGGGTTGATTACCCTTGCGATCATTAATGTCTTGAACATCTGGAACGAGTATATCGTAGGTACGATCCTCGTTAATGATCCGCTGCAGTATACGCTGCCTGTTGAGATCGGCGTTATGCGAGCAGAAATGCAATATCGGACAGAGTGGGGTCCTCTATTCGCTGCTTTGCTCATCACGATCGTACCTGTTCTGTTCATGTACATCATCTTCCAACGTCGAATCGCGAGCGGCATAACCGCTGGCGCCGTTAAATAAGAATAAGGGCTGTCCCATCGTCGTCTTGAATGACTTGTGGGACAGCCCTTTTTTTCGCATTCGCTGGCCGGATTCCGTTATACTTGTAATAAATGGATAGTGGCGAAGCGACAAATTCAAGGAGGCAGAGATGATAACACGAACCATCGATGGCGTTTCCTTCGGGTTGAAAGAAGATTTTGACTTTGATTTTCTTGGTGAATACGGCGAGGTCTTTGCCGTATTCGATAAGCAGGATTCGGGATACCTGTGCTTTGGCGTTCAGAGCGAGAACGAGTGCAGGAGTGAGAACGATAACGAGAGTAAAAACGAGAACAGGAAGCTGTTCTTGAAAATGGCCGGTGCAGCCACATTAGAGAGTAATGTCAGTCCGGAAGCAGCCATCGCTAGACTTCGATCCACCGTAGTTGTTTATGAGGATTTGCGTCATCCGGTGCTCATAGCTATGATCGCGCACAAGGAAATTCCCGAGGGCTATCTGACCGTCTATGAATGGTTCGATGGCGAATGTATGGGCAGACAATATCAGTCTCATGATAAATTCTTAGCTCTGCCGATCGAAGAGAAGCTGGCGATATACAGAGACCTCTTGCTATTTCACATTCATACCAACAACTGCGGTTATATCGCCTTAGATTTCTACGATGGCAGTATCATGTATGACTTCCGCACGCAACGGACCATGGTTTGCGACATTGAAGTGTACAGCAAGAGACCCGTAATCAATACAATGGGACGTATGTGGGGCTCCAGTCGGTATATGTCTCCGGAAGAATTCCAGCTAGGCGCCGAGATTGATGAACGCTCCAATGTTTTCGTAATGGGGGCCACCGCATTCCAGCTGATGGGCGGCGGCATGGACCGTTCTATCGATAAATGGCAAGCTTCCGAGAAGCAGTACCTCGCAGCTCTGCGCGCGGTTAGTGCAGAGAAAGACGATCGCTATCCGACCATCGCTGACTACTACGAGGCTTGGACGAACGCTTGACGAATATGCGATAATTGGTACCTCTCTTGATGGCTGCTCGCTCGCTTTCCCACCAATGTGCGGTAACCAGTACCTCTCTTTATGCATACTCGCTCGCTTTCCCGCCAAGTGCGGTAACCAGTACCTCTCTTCACGCCTTCTCGTTCGCTTCCCCGCCAATGTGCGGTAACCAGTACCTCTCTTCATGCCTGCTCGCTCGCTTTCCCGCCAAGTGCGGTAACCAGTACCTCTCTTTCAGCTACTTTCACGCTTTCCCACCTATGTGCGGTAACTGGTACCTCTCTTGCGGACAGCTGCTAATCACTCTCTGGGAGAGCTCCAAACGACAAAGAAATGTTGCCCAGGAGGCAACATTTCTTTGTCGGATATTTCCGCTGGGCGAACCCACCCCATCTTAGAAATCGAAGTTGTCCGGGTCCGGGCCGACGCGAAGGTTCTGGTTTAACTGGTCAATGCGGGCCACCTCATCGCTCGAGAGCTCAAAATCAAACAGCGATGCATTCTCGATGATGCGATGTTCCTTCGTTGACTTCGGAATCGTCACAATGCCATGCTGCAGATCCCAGCGCAGGATGACTTGAGCAATCGATTTGTTATGAGCGCCCGCGATTTCTTTTAACACAGGATGCTCCAGCAGTTGACCTTGCATTAACGGAGACCACGCTTCGATTTGAATGCCATGCTCCGCGCAGAATCGTCTTAGCTCCTGCTGCGATAATTGCGGGTGGAGCTCCACCTGATTCACCATAGGTTTCACAGTCGCATCTTTCATCACGTCTTCAAGATGATGGATTTGGAAATTGCTCACGCCAATCGCTCGTACTCGGCCCTCTTTGTAGAGCGTTTCGAGTGCCCGCCAAGCCTCTTTGTATTTGCCTTTCACCGGCCAATGGATAAGATACAGATCGAGATACTCGAGGCCTAGTTTTGCTAAGCTAGTCTCATAAGCAGCCAGCGTTGCCTCATAGCCCAAGTCGGCATTCCACACCTTCGACGTCACGAACAGCTCCTCTCTGGCGATCCCGGACTCCGAAATCGCTTCTTGAATCCCCCGCCCCACACTTTGCTCATTTCCGTAAATGGCTGCTGTATCTACACTGCGATAGCCCTGTTTAATCGCTGTTTTGACAGCCTGGACAAGCTCATCGCCTTCTGCCACTTGAAATACGCCGAGCCCCAGCCAAGGCATCTTCACACCGTTGTGTAATGTTGTTGTATCCTGTACATGTTTCGAAATCATAAGAAAAACCTCCTGTATTTATGTTTAGTATGATGAAGATGTAGTTGTAGTTATAGACGAAGTAACAGATCCCGATGCAGCACTTGCTTCAGCTCTCCGCTCCAAGACGCGTGCTCTCCCCGTTAAGATAACCGCTCCGAAGACCATCAATGCTCCAACCCATGCGGTATGAATAAGCCCGATGGAATCCGTCACGACGCCGCCCATATAGGCGCCAATCGCAATGCCCGCATTAAACGCGGCAATATTAACAGCAGACGCGACATCAACCGCTTTAGGCGCATAACGTTCAGCCAGAAGCACGACATACACTTGCAGGCCCGGCACGTTCATGAAAGCCAGCAGCCCCATGAAGAAAATCGTAATCAGCGCCGCAATTTTAAACGGGACGGTGAACGTTAAGACGAGCAGCACGATGGATTGCAAAATAAACATATAGAACAATGCAGTGAGAGGCTTGCGGTTGGCCGCTTTACCGCCAATTACGTTGCCGATTGCAATGGCTATGCCATATACGAGTAGAATAACCGCGATCGTCGTATCTTTAAATCCGGTTATATTGTGAAGCAACGGGGATAAATAAGTGAAGACGACAAAGGTGCCCCCGTATCCAATAGCGGTGATCGAGAATGCTAGCAGCAGCCGTCCATTCGTAACAATCTTAAGCTGCTCGCGAAGCGGCGTTCGGCTCCCTTTGCGCATAGTCGCGGGAATCAATATCAAGTTGGCGATCAGGGCAATGATGCCGATCGCGACGATCCCGATAAAGGCAGCCCGCCAGCCCCATTCTTGACCGATCAAAGTTCCCAGCGGCACGCCTGTAACGGTCGCCACGGTAAGGCCGGAGAACATAATCGCAATAGCGCTAGCTCTGCGGTTCTCAGGTACGAGATCAGCCGCAATTGTAGAGCCAATCGACATGAAGATGCCGTGCGCGAAAGCAGAGATTACGCGTGCCGCAAGCAGAATGCCGATCCCGCTCGCCCCTGCCGCAAGACTGTTCCCCACAATGAAGACAAGCATGATCCAGATCAGCAATGTTTTTCGCGGGATACCAGTCGTTAAGGTAGTCAATATTGGAGCTCCCAGCGTTACCCCAAGCGCATATATAGTTACCGTTAAAGCGGATGTAGTCACAGATATGTTCAAGTCTTTCGAGACCAGAGGCAGCAGCCCCACGCTGATAAACTCCGTCGTCCCGATTGCGAAGGCGCTTATGGCGAGCGCAAGCAGGGCTAATGTACTTCTTTTCTTATCGAGTGGCAAGTGAGATGCCTTCTTTCGTTTGATATTCCCGGCCGGTAAGTGCTACTATAGGTGAAATAAGTTTGTATGAACAGTACGTACTTTAAAGTGATATAGGCACTTCTAAGTGCTATACGCACTAAAAAGTGCCTATCGGGTTCGGGGAGGAACGGCCATTGCTCAAGAAGAAATACAACATCTCGGTGGAAGCAACACTGGAGGTGATCGGCGGAAAATGGAAATGCGTCATCCTTTGTCATCTGACGCACGGGAAGAAACGAACGAGTGATTTTAGACGCCTCATGCCGGGCATCACGCAGAAAATGTTAACGCAGCAGCTCAGGGAATTAGAGCATGACGGCATCGTGAATCGGATCAGCTACAACCAGGTTCCGCCTAAAGTGGAGTACCAGCTCAGCGACTATGGCTGGAGCTTGGAAGCCATCTTAAATGCGCTGTGCAATTGGGGAGATACGCATATTATTAAAGAATACGGCGATCGATCCGCTGTGCTGGAGGATAGCATTCTGAATAATAAAGACGTTCACATAGAAAGCCCCCTCGGGTAGTCAGAATTCCAAATCAAGTTCTTGGAGTACACCTGCCAATCGCCAACTAGCCCATCCAACTTTACCAGCTTCCCGGAGTCCTCGCCGCTCTAACGACTTGTAGAAGCCTTATTTCGTATAAAATGGCAACTTCAAAATTCTAACGAATCACAGAGGTCTTATTGAGCAGAGTTAAGCAGAGATGCTGGGGTTTTGGAACAACTAAGACCTGTACGATTCGTTAGAATTCCAAAACGAGTATTTTGGAGCAAATAAGACCTGTACGATTCGTTAGAATTTTCAAAGCCGTCATTAGCTCGTAGATGTGCTCCGGAGTTCGATCATTTCAAACCAAACTGCAACAACGCGCATCGATTGAATATCGATGCGCGTTGTTTTTTATTTGTTGCTTGCCACGGGTATGACCAATAGAAGGCCTTGATTATTGCGGCTCGGCAGCTGCTTTGAAGTAGTCCGGCTTATAGGTTGTTGCAAAGAATGCGGTAAGCATCGTAAACGGCAGCACACTCAAAGCAATAACAAACGGAGTGATGGGCATCATAAACATGACGAAGATCAGCCAGCCTACCGGTACATATAGCAGCAAGATGCCGAAACCGAGCACGGACGATGCAATCATCCGTCCGATACGATGCCAATCCATCAGGGCGACAATCAACATGCCCAGTGTCGATAAGGCAAATACGTAACTGAGCTCAACGAATAAGAATAGGGTTCCGATTGTGAGCAGCAATTGAATCGGCAGTAAGCCTGCCAGCGCTACGGCAAGTGACTGTCTGCGCATCCGGAGGTACATGACAGCAAGGATGATTAAGCTAAGCGCGACGAACAGACAAAGAAATACATAGTCATTATTCGTCCGTTTGCTTATCCCCATCATCTGTGTCACTACTACGACGATTCCCCAGCTCAACAGTCCCGCGGCCCCGATCATCCCAGCAAACCAACCCGTGCCAATCAAGATTTGACGAAGCAGAACCTTTCCCTGCCGAAGCTGCATCAACAACCAGAATAAAGAAGCAAATACTGCCAATGCAGCTAAGATATAAGCGACTATATCAGTCATGACTACAAGATGGCCAGGTAGGAATGTAAAGAAAACACTATCCCTCGTTGAACCGCTGCTTCCCCCTCCAATCTGCTCATGCCCTGCGGCATACTCAGCCAGTTCCATGGCAGTCTGCAAGAAGTTATAAGCTGTGCCGCGATCCAGATTTTCAACGTTATCCGTCATTCTATGATAATGCTCCACGCCTTCTGCCACTGCGAAATTAAGCCCGGGATAACCCGCTTCCATAAAGAAAGTCAAATCCGTGCCGTTTGGCATTTTGCGATACAGCCCCGTGGTGAATGAGAACGCAATCGGGTGAGAGCTTGCCGCTTGAAAATGCCGCAACAGCTCATAGTTCGGCGCAGAAGTCTCAAACATGAGCAGGCCGCCGCGATCCCCGCGCGCATCGAAATTAAGGACAAGACCAATCTTACTCGTAAGCTCCGGATGCGACTTCACGAAAGCTTTTGCACCCAACGCGCTCTCCTCCTCCCCATCCGTAAACAGGAAGTAGAGATCATTCTTCAGCAGCTCGGGATGGCTCCCTTGTTCGCGCATGACTTCTAACAGAGAACTTACGGAAACCATATCATCTGCCGCACCAAGGGCCTCGTCCTCACTGTCGTAATGGGCCAGCATGAGGATACCGCGGTCCGTGTCAGGCGCGTCCAGTTTCACCCAAATATTGCTCAAGGCCAGGTCTTTCAATGGCGGACCTTCTCTGTGAATAACTTCAACCGTTTTACTTCCCGGAGCGGCCTTCTTGTCTCCCGACGAAGACTTCTCCTTTTCAATTCGAACCTCTCTCGGCGGTCCATCCTGGGCCAGATGCTCGGCTTCCAAGTCGGCGGCCGTGTACACTTCCCGGTCAACGGTCGGTTCCAAGCCCATGTCTCGAATTTCTCCCAGTAGATGGGCTCGTACGGCTTCCAGCTCCTTGGAACCGGATGGATGCGGCGCAACGGTCATGGCAGTCAAATTGGCAAGCATCCGTTGAAAAGCCGGATAATCCGCACCGGATTCCGATGGCGGTGACGGCGGCCGCATTTGCAGAAAACCAAACCAGAGCCCCGCGATAACTACGATAAGCATAAGTACCATCGATATTCGTTTATTCATACTTCCTCCCTATGCCATTCATCTACAGCTATGATAGCTCAGAATCGGTTAAATTTTGGTAAAACGTTCAATGTTCGCGAGATATCCGCCCATTTTCCAATTTTTGAGCGGAAACTATATTGACACCCGATATATCCAGGAGTATTATATCGGTATAAGATATATCGACTGACGATATAAATAAAAAAGGAGTGAACCCTATGGTCAAAGATTCCTTGCCCCTTACAGAAGCCTTTTATTACATTCTTGTGGCGCTGCACGTAGCGCCTTCCCATGGTTACGGAATTATGCAGGACGTCGAGAAGATGAGCGGCGGCCGAGTGAAGATCGGGGCGGGCACGCTCTATACGGCACTGAACACCTTGCTGAACAAAGGGCTCATTACGCCGTTTCCCGCACCGGATGGCTTCGATCCAAGGCGGAAGATGTATGCCATCACAGAGGACGGCAAGACAGCCGCAGCCGCCGAGATGCTTCGATTAGAAGAGCTTCTGAGAGCCGGACAGCTGGCTCACATTTCATACAAGGAGTGATCAGAGATGAAACCAAATACGGAGAAAAAGTACCGGTTGAACCTGAGCTGGGATTACGAGAATGAGGAAAAGTGGATGAACGAGCAATCCGCTCGCGGTCTGCATCTCCGGAAACCCGGTTTCTTGAGCAGTACCTTCGTTCGAGATGAGGCTGTAAGATATACCTATTGCCTGGACTATCAGGCAGGTCTGACGAAGAAGAACGGCAAGCTGCAGGAATATATTGAGCTTTACCGGGATGCGGGCTGGGAGTATGTGACCTCCTATGGAGGGATCTGGCACTATTTTCGCAAAGAGTGGGAGCCCGGAGAGGTGCCTCGCCTATACTCCGACCGCGATTCGCTTGCCGCGCATTATAAGAAAATCCAAAGCATGATGGGCGTGATGCTGCTCTTGAACATCGGGCTATGTGCGATCAATATGGCGAACCTGCTGCCTCGCGGCCATCAATTCTGGGGCGTAGTGTTCCCCCTAGCGGCCATCTATATCTTCCTCTTCGCCTTGCTCCTAGTCGGTTACCTGAAGATGGGCAGCAAGATCAACAAGCTTACCAAATAGACATAGAAAAAAGAGGCTAAAAGCGCCCTGTTACTCAGGACGTCTCAGCCTCTTTTTGACTTCTATGATTAGTTGATTTCGTAGATTTTGAACAGCTCATCGAGCATCAGGTTTGCTGCAATGACACCGCCCGCTGTATTCCAGATCGCATCGCTTACGCGAGTCGCCTTCTTGTTCTTCACAACGTTCAAGCTCTGCCACAGCGGATCCTTCAGCATTTCCTCTTCCATCGCCGTACCTTTGCCATCGCCGGTCTCGTAAGTGAAGTAGAACAACCGATCCGCATCTACCTCCGGAAGACGTTCCTTGGTGATTTCTTCTACGAATGTATCCTTGTAGTTCTTCTGATTATCAGGACGGGTAATGCCAAGCTTGGAGAACGCGATTCCCGTAAAGGTATCGTCCAGATAAATACGCGTTTTGCCTGCCATGAAGCGCACGACAGAGACTTTCTCGTTCAGCTTGTCGCCTGCCTTCGCTTTGAAACCAGCAGCGCGGTCATCGTAGGCTTGGATGATTTTCTCGCCCTCGGCTTTTTTGCCCAGTGCATCCGCATACAGCATGAAGTTCGACTGCCATGCTCCGCGGAGCGTTTCCGAGAAGATCGTCGGTGCGATTGCATTCAGCTGATCGAATACTTTCTCTTGGCGCAGCTTGTTGCCGATGATCAGATCCGGTTTAAGGCTGGCAATCAGCTCCACGTTCGGCTGGCTCTCTTCGCCAACTACCGTGACACCTTCCATGTCTGCTTTGATATGCTCGTACCACGGATCGCCTGTCCATGATTTAACAGCGCCAACGGGCTTCACGCCAAGTGCCAGCAAAGCTTCTGTACCTTCGTTCGTCAATACCACGATACGCTGCGGAGTCCCTTTAATCGTGGCCTCTCCCATTGCATGCGTGATCTTATGTTCTTCCGAATTCGCTGCCGGCGAATCCGATGCATTACCAGTGTTATTGCCAGCATTATTGCCGGAATCGGACTGCCCGCAAGCGGACAAAATGAGTGCGAAAGTGAGCAACAGGACTGAGACGGACCACATGTACTTCTTCTTCAAAACAGATACCATTACGTAAATAACTTCCCTTCGTATTTGAAAATGATTATCAATGCTTTTACAGATAGCAACTATAGCAGGGATAAATTCGGATGTCAATGATTTTGAGAATCACTCTCATTGACATCTAGGTGCTCATCACCTAGAATGACGAAGTGCATTTATTCTTTTCTACACATAATCTCTCAAGCTGGGAATGGGGCAATTATGAACACCTTACTTACAACACGCTTTCAGAAGGTACTAGGTCTAATCGCCTGTTTCGTCCTTCTCGTGCTCGGGATGTCAGGCAGCATTATTTTTGGAACTTCCAATATAAGCCTACATACCATTATGGAATCTTACACCGCCTATAATGGTTCGCAAGAGCACCTCATCATCCAAACGGCAAGGATGCCCAGAGCTTTAATCGCAGCATTCGCCGGTGCAAGTCTGGCGGTTGCAGGTGCATTGATGCAGGGCATTACGCGCAACCCGCTTGCTTCACCAAGCCTCTTTGGCATCAACGCCGGGGCGGCTTTCTTCATTGTCGTAAGCTCCGCATTCTTCGGGGCAACCAGTCTGGGAACGTTCGCGACGCTGGCATTCGTTGGCGCTGCCTTCACGGCATTGCTTGTCTATATTCTGGGTTCAATCGGCAACGATGGGCTCACGCCGCTGAAGGTGACGCTCGCCGGAGCGGCGATGACGGCGTTCTTCTCTTCCCTTTCCATGGGCGTGCTGCTTACCGGAGGACAGACCTTCGATCAAGTCTTGTACTGGTTCGTAGGTTCTGTAGCCGGACGAGACATGCACATCTTCACGACCGCAGCCCCATATATGGGAATTGCGCTTCTAGGCACCTTGGCCCTCTCCCGTCATATGAATTTGCTCGTATTGGGGGACGATGTCGCTACGGGACTTGGGCAAACGACAGTCTACGTGAAGCTCGCAGCTGCCGTCATTATTGTCCTGCTCGCCGGCGGATCGGTTTCCATTGCAGGCCCGATTGCATTCGTCGGCATTATTATTCCGCATATTACGCGTTACGTGGTAGGCATTGATTTTCGCTGGGTTCTCCCTTACTGCGCCTTCCTGGGTGCTATATTGCTGCTCGTCGCTGATGTGGGTTCGCGTTTTATCGCGTATCCCGGAGAAGTGCCCGTCGGCATCATGACCGCAATCATTGGCGTTCCATTCTTCGTGTATATCGCCAGAAGGGGGGAGCGTTAAGATGAGCAAATCGCTGACACTGCGAAACAATCGGCTCTCGTTTCTAATCGAACGCAGAACCTTATCGGTTATTCTGCTCTTAATCGCTGCCAACTTGGTTGGCGTTATCGTCTGCGTAGGTCTCGGCAGCACGTTCATAAGCCCGATCGCGGTCATTCGCTCGCTGCTCGGTATCGGTGATTCTGCGGACTCCATGATTATTTTCTCGCTGCGAATGCCGCGTGTCGTCATTGCCATCATGGTGGGCTCGATGCTGGCCGTATCCGGAGCTCTGCTGCAAGGTGTCGTGCGCAATCCGCTGACATCACCGGACGTTATCGGCATTTCCGGAGGTGCCTCGCTCGGCACCGTGTTCTTTATCATTTATTTCTCGCATGTCAGCATACGCTTCATGCCGCTCAGCTCGATTGCAGGCGCTTTTGCCGCGGCATTCCTGATCTATCTCTTTGCCTATCGGCGCGGCATTACCCCGCTTCGGCTCGTACTGATCGGGATCGGCATGGCAACCGCGTTAACGGCGGCAACCTACATGCTCATTCTAACCGCATCGTTTACACCAACTGCGGTAGCGGTGAAAGCCTTCACGTTTATGACGGGAAGCATCTACGGCGTTTCCTGGAAACGTGATGTGATGACACTGCTGCCTTGGATGATCGTATTCATGCCCATCGCGCTCATCTATGCCCGGCATCTGAACGTACAAGAGCTCGGCGATGAAGTCGCTACAGGCGTGGGCAGTTCCGTCAATGCCAAAAGAACGATCCTGCTCATCATCAGCGTCGCGCTCGCAGGCACGGCGGTCGCCATCGGCGGCGCCATCAATTTCATCGGACTTATGGCTCCGCATATTGCGCGCAAGCTTGTCGGTCCCTCGTATGGAGGCGTCATCCCGGTGTCTGCTCTGATCGGCTCGCTCGTCCTGCTGCTGTCTGATTTGGTCGCCAGAGTCGCGTTTATTCCGCTCGATATCCCTGCAGGCGTATTTACAGCCGCAATCGGAGCGCCGTTCTTTATCTTCTTGCTGTATCGCCATCGCAACTCGTAGAAGGAGTGAATCTTGTGTCCGTTATTGCAGCTAATAACCTCACGTTATCGTATGGAAAGAAACCGATCTTCGCAAACCTGGAGCTGGAGATTCCTAAAGGGCAAATCACCGTGTTTATCGGGAGCAACGGCTGCGGCAAATCAACCCTGCTGCGCTCGCTTGCCCGGTTAATGAAGCCGCAGGAGGGCTCTATCGTGCTCGATGGCTCCGACATCGCCAAGCTGTCCAGCAAAGAAGTAGCAAAGCGCCTGGCCATTCTTCCGCAAGGTCCGACAGCGCCGGAAGGACTGACCGTGCAGCAGCTTGTGAAGCAAGGACGCTACCCGTATCAGAGCTTCCTTCAGCAGTGGTCCGCAGAGGACGAGAAAATGGTGAAGAAAGCGCTGCAAGCGACACATATGGAGGAACTGTCCGGACGTACGGTCGACTCCCTCTCAGGCGGACAACGCCAGCGTGCTTGGATTGCCATGACGTTAGCGCAGAACACGCAAACGATCCTGCTCGACGAGCCGACCACCTATCTGGATATGACGCATCAAATCGAAATATTGGATCTCCTATTTGATCTGAATGCGCAAGAAAACCGCACCATCGTGATGGTGCTCCATGATATCAATCTTGCTTGCCGGTACGCGCATCATATTGTAGCGGTTAAGGAAGGACGCATCTTGGCGCAAGGGAAGCCGGAACAAATTGTGGATGCCTCGTTTATCCATGAGGTCTTTAACATGGAAAGCCAAGTCGTGCAGGATCCTATATTCGGGACACCGCTGTGTATTCCATATGGTAAGGGGCGGAAGCTTCTCGGCGATCAGGAACAGCATGCGGCAAATGGGAATACGGCGAATGAAAGCGAGGTTGAGGCGCTTGAGGCGCTTCTGGCGACTCACTAAGCTAGCAAAAGAAGCCCCCGCGGTTCTGTGTTTGTTTACACAGAACCGCGGGGGCTTCTTGTTTATGATTTGGCCAAGGCGTCTACCAGCAATTGCGCGAAAAACTGCGCGCCGTTCTTCCTCAGATGAACACCGTCGTTGCCGAAGAAGTCGTCTTGACCTTTGCTTGCCGAATACCAGTCAATGAGCGAGAGTCCCGGTGTCTTCGCGACCTTCTCTGCCAGCATGCCGTTGACGACATCCTGCCATTTGCGAGGAACGCGCGTATTGACGAGAATGACTTTGTGTTCACTGCCAATGGCCGTTAGCAGCGTGTTTAACTGCTTCTCCGTAAATGAGCCGTTCGTGCCAAGCTCGATGATGACGGTTTGGCCCAACTGGTTGTTTGCCTTCAGCTCCAAGACCGCCTCATCAGCTTCAGACATCTGTCGTCCGATTTTCCCGTCCACGACAATTCCTTTCACAAGCTCTTCCAGATAGGGTTTGGCATCCAGAAGGATCGAGTCGCCGATCACCGTGACGCTGCCTGCCGCTGGTGGTTTAATCGGTGTGTGTGGCTTGGGTAATTTTGCAGGTGGAGGCGTTGGCGTTGTGGTTGCCCCGCTGTCTTTCGAGCTGTCAGGAACACTCGCATCCTTGCCCGGTTTATCCTCCGCTGAACCCGTTTCACCGGACTTCCTTATAGTCGACTGATCAGGGCTTGTCCCTTGACCTTCCGGTTTAGCATCTGTCGAATGGCCTGAATCCGCATCCCCATCGCCCGGTTCACTTGCACTCCCGTCCCCTGGCTTAGTATCGCCCGGAGTCGTATCATCCGGGTTCGTATCCTCCGGGTTCGTCACAACCGGATGATCTTCGGATTCCTTGTGCCCTTCCGATACAGCCTGTCCGGCTTGATCTTCACCCGGCCTTTCATTCGAGATACCCGGCTTCAAAATCGGAACACCCACCGATAAACCGCCATCTATCGCGTACAATTGGGTCGAGCATGATACGCTGACAGCCATCAGCGTGCAGAGCGACATGACCATCACGATTCGACTTGCGCGAAGCGGCTGCCGTTGCCTTTCCACTAGCTGCGATAGCTTGCTGCGAATTCTGCCAAGCGCACCTCGCCGGATCGGCTCCTCGACAAAACGCCAAGAGAGCTCGGCCGCGGCAATGGCTGCCGCCACCTGAAGCAAGGCTCGCGTCGCATGAAACTCGTCTACTTGCGCCGCAGGCGTAGTCAAAGCAATAATTGGATAATGATAGAGATAAATGCCATAGGAGCGCACGCCTATCCAGCGCAGCGGCTTGCAGCCAATAATGCGGCCAAACCTGCTTGATGGATGTGCCAATGAAGCGACCACGGCCGCAGTGGCAACAGCCAATATCACCATGCCTCCGCGATACAGCAGCTCATCGTATTCGCCAACAGTCGCGATCATCGCCAGCACGACGGCCAGTCCGCTGAAACCGGCGATATCCAGCACCATTTTCGTCTTGCTTCTGGCATGGTCGGACAGCTTCCAGCTTGGCCAAACCACGGCCAAAGCAGCCCCGATCAACAACGCAAAAGCCCTTGTATCCGTACCGTAATAGACCCGGCTCGGATCAAGCCCCGGCACATAGAGCGCAGCCATCAGCCCCGCCGAAGCCGCCGCCCCTGCCAAGATGACAAGCGCCAGCTTCCCCCGCTGCGGCACCAATCGCACGAGCAGCATCAGCAGCACCGGCCATACGAGATAGAACTGCTCCTCGACGGCGAGCGACCACAAATGGCCAAACGGCGAAGGCGGCCCAAACGACTCGAAATACGAGACCTGATGGAAAATCAATCGCCAGTTGCTCGTATAAAGCAGCGCTGAGCCAATCTCCCCTTTTAAAGAGGAGAGTCTCGCCGGGTCTATATAAAGCAGCCAAGCTGCTACGAGCAGGAGCATGATAAACATGGCCGGCAACAGCCTTCTCGCCCGGCGAATCCAGAAATCGCCGAGATCCAGCCGCCTTGTTTGACTCTGTTGTTTTAACAAAATATCGGTAATCAAGTAGCCGGAGAGGACGAAGAAAATGCCTACGCCAAGCAATCCGCCCGGTACCCACGATAGATTCAGATGATAAGCGATTACCGCAGCTACGGCAATTGCACGCAAACCATCGATTCCGGGCATGTAGCGACCGCTGTTTCCTAATGGTTTTGGCATATTAACATTCTCCTTCCGGCAGGGGACCGTTTCCCCCTACTTGCTGACTGACTAACCTGTCTCTAGGCTGCATGTTTGATTATAAAACGAGATGGCCGGTTTTGCGTTACAGAAGAGTTACATTTCGGTCGGTTTCAAATGGAACTGCCCCGCTCCATCCTGTAACTTGGTTCAATAACCCGCCTTAGCCGAACCGAATCACATCCAGCGCAAGTTTACTTCCGTCAGTCAACGTTACACGTACCGTGTGAGACCCCGGTGCCAAGCCTCCCGTCTCAAACCAAACGCCGGTCTGCTCCGCTGCCTGATCAGCAGCGGTACCCGCCTCAGTACCATCGATCGCTACCGATGCCTTCCCCCCGGCCATATGGCGCTCTCCGCAGAGCTTTACCCATGTGCCATGGAAGGAAAAGCTAAAACTATCGCCTGCCGTGTCGCTCCACGTATAATCATCGTTATAACTGCCCGCAACTCCGCGCTCCCGTTGCCAGTTCCCTTCATATGCGATGCCGGGATTCGAATCATTGATCCGATTCTCGATACGTTCCGGGTGAATGCCGGTCTTCACGGCGCGGAGCGCATCCAGAAACATCGTGCCTTCCTGCTTCGTCGGCATAATGCCTGGACCGCCTTCATCCAGCTCATTCCATGCATAGATTGCCATCACCGGCGGCGTGCTCGTATGCTGCGCATGATGGAACAGCCAGTCGCGCATTTCGCTAAGATGCTCGAACCATTCCGTATACGTCGGATATTCAAACGAGTACCCGTAATAACTGGCCCCAACCGCAGCCGTCCAAGCATCATTATGGCGCGGACTCGGATCGATAACCGCGCTGACGCCGGGGATCACCTTAAGTCCCTTCTCGATGTCGCGTTTGTTACGATCATGGCGAGCCAGCTCCTCATAAGCATAATGCCCCTCGCCGCTGTGCGAAGCAGGACCGTAATCGGAAACGCCGTCGAAACCAAACCGCGCGGCAGACGCGTAATCGTTACGCATATCCACCAAGTATGGCGCTCCCAGACCGGCTTCGGCGCAAGCCTCCGCCAAGTAGGCCAGCTCTTCGGCCCAGCGGCTGCCGAATCCGCGCTCCGCATCATCGAGGAAGGCCGTGTCCATCCAGAACAGCAGCGGCCGGTTGCCGTCTACAAGCACATACTGCTTGTCCTTCATCAGCTCGACAAACTCAGGTACATTGCGTCTCCGCCAACCCCGCCGCTCCTCTTGGGCAGCACCGCTTACCCAACCGGTCTGCAGGATAAGCGCAAACTGCAGGAGATCATGCTTGGATGAAGCCATGTAATCCTTCAATGGATTGTTCAAACGTCTAATCCCTTCATGAGGATCGTCGTCGGGATACCAGACGAAAGCCCAGAAATCGAGCTGGCCGTCAGCGGCAGCTTGAATTTGGCGGTCAACCCGCTCCGCGTGATCCGGCACCTCTGAATCGAACCAGCCATCGATAGGTTCCCTGCTGGTGTAAGCCGTATACAGCGATGAATCTACGAATCCCGCATAAGATGCATTCGTCGGAAACCAAGCATCCCACCTAATTGCTCCTGCCAGAAAAGCTTGTCCATCCCGCATCCCCATCTTCCCATCCCCTCTCTTGATAGAAAAAATGCCCTTCTCCCGTGTGGGAGGAGAGCGGATTTCCGTTCCGATTAATGAACCTTCTGCGAAGCGGCTTTCTTGCCCATTTCGTCAGCTTCCTGCTCAAGCGCAGGGTCATCGTTCACGGGCATACCGGCCACCGACAGAGTCGGCTCGATGCGCCCTTTGCGCTGCTGTACGACATGCTGCAGCTCATGACCGATCAGCTCTTGCCCTTCTTGAGTGTCCGGTTGATATTGACCCGGCGCAAAATGAACGTCGCTGCCCTGCGTGTAAGCAAGCGCGCCTACTTCTCTTGCAGAAGAGGAGTTCTCATGAACGCGCACATCCGACATATTCGTTTGAAGGGCAGCTTCCATCTTCTGCTGCAAGCTTGCAGGAAGTTTCCCTTGCTGCCGCTGTTCGTCATCTCCCTCTGCGCTGCGCTGAACGACAGACGGGCGGCTGTTATGCATCATCTGCACAACCGCGCGATTGCCTGCAGCTTTCTGCAGCTGCAACACCTGCCGGGGAGAGAGCATGTGTTCACTGCCTAATGCTGGAGCTTGGGCTTGAGCTGACGTTGAGGTTAAACTTGCGGTGCTCCGAGCTTCAGCTTGATAAACGGTAGGACGTTTGAACTTGGCAGACGGGGACTGATGCTCGTGCGACACTGGGACTCCTCTTTTCTAATGGGTTTTGCGCAACCGTTTGACGATCAACATCACTACGCCAAGCAGCAGCAGGAGAACGCTGATCGCCGCCATCATCCATTTGAGGGTAGTAAAGAGGCTGCTCGCCTTTGCGATGAACGTGATTTGATCCGGGTATTGGGTCAGCATCGTCACGATGCATGCATTTTCTAAGTAATCCAGAAGAAGCGTGATGTAAATAAGAAGAGGTAGTTGATGCGCCCATGATTTAGGTGCGAACGCACGCCGATAAATAACAGTCGTCAGCAGCGCGAAGAATAGGCTATATACAATGGGATAGATAAAGTCCGCTGTGAGCGTAAAGGTGACGTAAAAGGCTCTTCCAGCGTCGCTGTATGCCCCGATAATGGCATACGCTTTGTCTACGGAATAAGAGAGACGCAAATCCAGAATGCCTGCACTGCCGGAATAATCATTCAGCTTGGATGATCCGTAAGGCAGCACAACCGCTTCGATAATCAACAATACGATGAACAACCCTGTGATAACTTGCCAAATACTCAGCCTTGTCTGCATGCGTTGCAGTACGGTCAGCATGGCGATTCCCCTTTTCTTCACATGGAATAAATAGGGTTGAAATCTGGGGTGTCATCGTTATTTTAAAGGATTTCCGCCGCATTTAACACTACCAGTTTGCCAAATCCGGCAATTCTTTTTAAGCAGCTCTTCAGCCCCTCTGGAAGACTTCTATTCCTCCCCCAAAAGCAAAAGGAGACCGCCCTCACAAAGGGCAGTCTCCTTCTCACTGATGCTGTTAAGCAGCTGTACTTATCCGAAATAATTCGCTAATCCTCTTGCGATAGCCGCAGCTGCCTTCTTCTGATAAGCGGATCCGCGAACAATCGATTCATCCTTGCGGTTCGACAGAAATCCGAGTTCAACCAGCGTCGCTACCGTGTCATTCTCCCGCAGTACGTACAGATCGCCGAAGGATAAACCATGGCTGCGAAGTCCGCCGACTTCAGTCAATTCGTCCTCAATAGCTTGCGCCAGCGGTCTGTCTTTCTTCTCGGAATAGAAGAAAGTAAGGATGCCGGACGTTTGTTTCTCGGAAGAATTATAATGAATGCTGACGAACGCATCCGCGTCCGCTCTTTCGCTTATCCGTACACGCTCCGAGAGCTCGGGCTTCTTATCCGTCGTCCGCGTCATGATGACCGTAGCTCCTAAGCTTTGCAGTTCCTGCTTGAGATAACCCGCTGTGCTAAGCGTGAGGTCTTTCTCCTTTGTTTCGTACGTTGTTCCGATCATGCCCGGATCATTGCCGCCATGCCCGGCGTCAACGACGATGACCTTGCCTCTGAGTCCCTTGCCGGAACGCTTCGGCGGGACAGCGCCTTTGCCGACGTATGCCTTGGCCACCCAGCCCGTTGTACTGCCTGCCGTACGGATTTTGATCCATTCGCTCTGACTGCCCGTAATCGTAATCTGCTCGCCTTGCGTCAAGGAGCCGACTACCTTATAGCCCACACCCGGGCCGGAGCGAATCCGAAGCGAGTCCGCAAGCACTGTAGCCGTAGAACCCGGGCTTGTACTTACCGTACCGCTCGTAGGCGGCTCATCAGCTGCCGGGCTGGATTCCTGGCCGGAGCCATCCAGCTTGCCGAGCAGATATCCGGCTGCCCAACCGGTCAACTTGTTGTGTTTAATCTGAACCCAGCCGTCGCTGTCTTCATCCGTAACCGAAACGATATCGCCTTTATTCAGCTTGCCTACGACAGATGCTTGCAGGGACGGTTCGCTGCGTACATTGAGCGCGCTGCTGTTCACTTTAGCTTGATAAGGGAATGCCGATGTGGCAGAAACCATGGAAATGCCAAGACTGCCGACCAGAAGCGTAACCATTAATACTAGGCTGATATATCTACGCATAGAGTCTCCTTCCAGTGGATAAAAAAGGTAGACTCTTATTATATCAGCAGTTTGCCGATTAAGGCATCCTATTTTACAAAAAAATTAGGTATTGCGAAGGTTGTCGAATAAAGTCGATTCCAAATTCTATACCTATGTCCCTATCCCTTCTGGATATTCAGACCGAGCTCTTCCGCTCTGACAAGTGCCTCAGGGGAAAACTTATTCTTGCCATACTTCTGAAGGAATTCTTCTTCCGTCACCGGCACCCACCGAAACTCGCGATTCTGGTAAACCCACACCTTCTTGCCCCAATCCACGTGAATCGTGCGGCTGTTCACCTTCTTCACGACGCCGATTTCGGTAATGACATTCGTATTATTGAACGTTTTCACGCATAGCTTGTTCAGCATTTGACTCATCCTATCGTCCTCCTTCTTCATCTTGGTGTTGTTCTTCATTATACCCGTAAAATAAGCACAATAGCTTATGGCCGGGTAAAATATAAAGTCCGGCAAGCAAGGCGCATCATGCGCACTTTACTCACCGGACTCGCTTAGCTGACCATTATAGCTTTCTTCCGTACATCACTGCAAAATTATAATACTTGTATACGCAGTCCACATCAGAGAACCCGGCATCGTTCAACCAGCCAAGCTGGGTTTGCAAATCCGTCATCCGATCAAGCTTCGTCCGCTCGTAAGCGGCTGCGATTTCCGGCTCTGACAATCCGCTTGCTTCTACCTTCCCTCTCCAATTCTCTTTATAGAGCGTATCTACGAAAGGCGTATGTCCCAACACTTGATCCGCATTGATAAACACGCCGCCGGGCTTAAGATTCGCGAAGCTGTTGCGATACAAAGTGAGCTTATCCGCATCGGACAGATGGTGGATCGACAGCCCGGAAACGATGATATCGAACGCCTCTCCCGGAACATAGGCCGTGTAGTCTTCACAGAGGTACGTAACACCGGACGATTCCATTTCCTCCAACCTCAACTTCGCGACGGCGAGCATTTTATCGGACAGATCGATGAGCGTAAGCTTCGCTTTCGGATAACGCGCCAAGAGATAGGAAGATAGCAGCCCCGTTCCCGCACCCAAATCCAATATCGAAGGCGTCTCCGTCTCCACCTCAGCGAGTGCCGAGGCAACACCATAGAAGTCGTCAAAGCAAGGTATTAATTTACGCCGCTGCTGATCGTACACGGCTGCCGTATCATCGAATGTACGGCGAACATGCTGATGTTTCTCCATTCCGAACACCTCCAGGGATTGCCTTCATCATAATGCAGGGAAGCCAATCCGTGAAATATTTAGAATCTATGAGCTCCATCACTTTCGCCTATATTAATTCGGTGATATTTATCCACTCCGTACTTTCTTCCCTGGAAGAAATCACAAGCGCTGATATTTATCCGCTCCGTACTTTCTTCCCTATTGACAATATTCACCTATGCGATTAGAGTAAAACTATATTTCCGACAAAACAACTTGGATTAGGGGGATTAAACGATGGGACATATAGACAACAACTTTTTGTCAGCCATTGAAACGAACTGGTACAGCTTTGTTACTTCCATCTTTGTATTCTGGGTATTATTCTTTCTTGCACGTAAGCGGGTGAATTTCGGCGCTCGGGTTCTGATCGGCCTTGGCATCGGACTTCTCGTCGGCATACTCTTTCAGAATTTGGACTATGACACCAAAGGCATTACAACGTTCGGCAGCATGTACATAAGCTTAATTCGTATGCTCGTTGTTCCGCTGGTCTTCATCCTAGTACTGAACAGTATTTCTTCCTTAACCAACCTGGAGTATTTGCGCAAAATCGGTCTTAAAACCTTCGCTTGGTTCCTGGGAACGACCGGAGTCGGCTCCATAATCGGCCTTCTGATCGCACTTGCGTTCAATCCGGGCAGCGGCATTCAACAAGCGGCTCCGGCGGATTTTGAAGCTCGCGAAATTCCGACCTTCTCCCAAGTAATCCTTGACCTTGTTCCATCCAATCCGATTAATGAAGCGGCTAACGGCAAAGTAGTACCCGTACTTATCTTTGCAATCTTCCTTGCCGTAGCGATTATCAAGCTTGGATCCAGAAATGCGGAAACGGTGAAACCCGTACGTGATCTGATCCAGTCACTCGCTCAAGTGCTTCATCAAGTCGTGAAGTTCATCATCCGTCTGACGCCTTACGGTGTATTCGCTCTGATTGCCGGCGTTACATCCCACTATGGCTGGGAGACGCTGCAGGAGCTCGGAAGTGTAATCATTACCTCTTATGTTGCGCTGATCGTACATTTCGTTCTCGTATTCGGCGGTCTGGTCTTCTTCGTGGCTAAAGTCAATCCAATCCGGTTCTTCCGCAAAATCTATCCGACAATCGCTGTCGCGTTTACAACCCGAAGCAGCTACGCAACGCTTCCCGTTAATCTGGATGTCATTACGAAGCGTCTGCATGTATCGCCGCGTATCGCGAGCTTTGTCGCACCGCTTGGTGCTTCCGTTAACTTTAACGCATGCGGCGGCATCTGGCCGGCCATTGTCGTCGTCTTCACCGCTCAGGTGTACAGCATTGACCTATCGTTTACGGATTATATCGTGCTTGTGCTTGTCAGCATTGTTTCATCGATCGGCGTTGCCGGCGTTCCGGGACCTGCCGTTATCTCGACAACCGTCGTATTGACTGCTCTGGGTCTTCCGCTCGAAGGAATTGCCATTGTTGCCGGCGTTGAGGCACTGATCGATATGGGCCGCACAACGGTTAACGCAACAGGAACAACCGTTACTTCCTTGCTCGTTGCGAATTCGGAAGGCGAGTTTGACCGCGAAGCCTTCAACAATGACAAGGACGACGAGATTTCCTTGCAAACTGCAATTTAATAAGCAGTAGAATAGCCCTCCCGTCCAACTCAATTGGACGCCGGAGGGCTTTTTGTTACGAATTAATCATCGGATCCAGGATAGCCCGCATCTCCGCTTCCTTCATCGCACCGACTCGTTTTTTCACAATATTACCCTTACGATCAACGAAAACAGATACCGGAATGGACGTAATGCCGTACTTCATCGCGATCTTCTTATCGGGATCGAGCACAGCGCGGAACGGATAGCCGTTGTCCTGTAGGTACGAGGCAGCCTTCTCTCGATTCTCACCGACATTGACCGTCAGAATAATAAGATCTTTTTCCTGATATTGCTCGTAGATATTCTTCATATCCGGCATTTCCTTCTTGCAGTATTTGCACCAGCTGGCCCAGAAGTTGATGTAGACGTTACGTCCTCGCAGCTCCCGCAGGGAAACATGATTCCCGTTCAAATCCTCTAACGTAAACTCGCTGGCCCGATCCTCGGTTGCCTTGGCGGTTGGGGGTGCAACGCCGGCTTCCGCATCGCTTAGACTGTAATGACCGGTGACATACACGGCAGCCGCAATCATCATGACAACAAGCAGTGTCCCCCATAGCAGTACGCTTCTCTTCATTCTTCAAGCTCCTTCTAAAGATCGAACAGGCCTTCTCCTCCGCTAATCAGCTCCAGATTATCCGTAAAGACGAGGACACCGATGATCACCATAATAACTCCGCTAACAATGGATACGATCGGATAATAAACCGCAAACCGCTTCATATACCCCGATAAATTCCCCACCAGGAGCGCTGCCAGTATAAGAGGCAGGGCCAGTCCCATTGCATAGGCTGCCAGAAGCCATACGCCTTTCCCGATCGTGTCCATGCTGCCTGCATAAATGAGAATGGAAGATAGAATCGGCCCGACACACGGCGTCCAGCCTGCTGCGAAAGCCATCCCCAGCAGAAGCGAGCCGAAGGCCGTCTTCTCCCCTACTTTGCCAAACGACAGCAGCCTCTTCTCGGCATACAAGGCTTTTATCTTCAAGAGACCTGTCGTATGCAGGCCCAAGAGGATAATCAGCACGCCGCCGATTTGCTTCACCGCCTCCAAATTCATCGTCAGCAGCTTGCTGACAGAGCTCACTGAAACCCCAAGCAGCATAAAGACTGCCGTGAATCCGGCAATGAAGAAACCCGCTTTCAGCAGTAATTTCATGCTTGCTTGATGGGATTGATGTTCAGCAACCGACGTCCCAACAAGATGACTGAGGTAGATCGGAATAAGCGGCAGCACACACGGAGACAGAAAAGAAAGCAGTCCTGCTGAGAAGGCAACGATGACATCCATGCTTTCTCCTCCTACACTTATTTCAAAATGGACAAAATGGGCAGCCGATTGGATGCCCATTTTGAACGAGACTTTTATTTGCTCGAAAGCAAGTTATACAATACCTGAGCGACCTCAGCTCTTGTCGTAACCCCTTGCGGGCTTAGCTTGCCGTTATTGCCGGATACGATTCCGCTTTCTACGAGCGCTGCAGCTGCCTCTTGCGCATAGGCTGCAATTTGATCAGCATCCTTGAAGCTGCTTACGCTTACGCCTGATTTGGCCTCAGGAAGCTTGCCAAGTGCATCAAGCGAGCGATACAGAAGTGTAAACAGATCCTGGCGGGTAATGGCTTTATCCGGTGCGAACAGATTGTCGCCAAGGCCGTTGGTAATGCCAAGACGTTTCGCTGCACCCAGATAATTCGTGTAATAGGTATTGCCTGCATCCGCGAAATTAGCCGCTTCGGTTTCGTTCGGCACGATGCCGTATGCTTTCAATAACAGCACCAGGAACTGGCCGCGCGTTACATTCGCGAGCGGGCTGAAGTGAGTATCATCCGTACCCGTAGCAATATCTCTTGCCGACAGGAAGGTTACCGCTTTGCTGTACCAAGAAGCCGGTGCAACATCGGAGAATGCAACCTTGTTGTAGCCCACGATATATTGCGAGAAGTGAGTCGTCACGAAGTCTACCGTTCCGGTTGCAGCGTTGAATACGCCGTTTACCGTTTCCAAGTAACCGTCATCGGTCAAATAGTAGACCACGACTGCATTTGGATCCTCGTCCGCTTTCAGCGTATAAGGCACGCTGACTTTGACGCTGCCTCCGCCAAAAGTAGAAACCGTTTGGTCTCCGGCTTTCACGGTAAGTTCATATACAGGTCGGTCGCCTAATACTTCCTTGCCTTCTTCGGTAAGCTCGCGCTTAGCAATTTCAATCGTGATATCGCCGTCGCCGGAGACTGCGCGAATGTTCTCTACTGCTTTCGTGTCGAACGCAATCGATCCGACTGTGGTGTAGTTCACTTTAACCTGTGCTCCAGTGCCATCCGCAACTTCGTTGAAAGCACTGCGCGGAATGCTTAGCTGGCCGGTTTCGGTAGCTGCGCTTGCTTCTACCTTAAACTCGACTACAGCTGATTTTCCGGCCGTTTCTGCTTTCTTTGCATCAGCTACAAGAGCTGTAACAACTTCCTTCGTGACGACAGCTGATGTTGTACCTGTAGCCGCATCGGTTTTGGAAGGTACAGTAAAGCTTGATGTAGCTGTATTACCTGAAGTTGTATTCGTTACCTCTACAGTAGGAGTCGTGACTACTGCGTAAGGCGGCGTTGGTGGACTAATGATTGGATCTCCCGGAACGACAACATCCACGGATGCTCCCGGGTTGTACAGTACTTCAGTTGGAGCAATTAGCGTCGAAACATTGTTCACACGCTGGCTGACAGGACCATTGTAGCCCGGTTTCGCCGCATAACGGACATTGTAAGTGCCCGGCGCTAAGCCTGTAATGGAATTGCCCGTTACTGCCGTGTAGCTTGCAGCACCGGCCAGCTTGTATTCCAAGCCCGCTTTCGTGCCTGTAATGCGACCGTCACTTGCGCCTGACGAAGTTGGAGCTACCCCCGTAAGACCTGTCGGTACAGCTTCCAGTCTCGAGAACAGTTTGTCGAGAGCAGCCTTGTAAACCGTGTTTGGCAATACGCCATTCGATACGTAATCCGGCTGGACATTCGTCCACGAGTACATCAGCTCCACATGTCCAAGGATCGGAGCGCTGTTGCCGGCTGCATCCTTGTTGTCCTTGTTGTAAACGTACAAGTAAGGAACTTGCAATTTGTTCACAATGATTTCATTGTTATTCGCATCGGTGTAACGAACATCCGTAGTTCCTTTCACGTATTGCGTTTTAATGTTGGTCAGGTACGTTTTTACCAGGTCCACGTACAGTTTGGCATACGGGTGTTTGGTGTCGCGAACCATCAGACGGTCGATATCGTGGGAATCGAACGCAGGCGAGTCTGTCTGCGTTACATCAACGCCCGCATCCAGTCTTGGGTCCCACATGTACACTTTATCGACGTTGTATTTCTTCGCGTATTCATTGATGAACTTAATTGCCGCTTGCGTATTCGGGCACCACGATCCGCCGAAGAGAATCGCGTAGTTGCCTTGCGAAGCAAGCAACTTCGTAAGCTCGTGATACGTCACATGCTCCAGTACGACGTTACCGTCCGTACCGTCGAAGATATCGCGACCATTCGTCGAATTGAATTTCACGTTTTTATTGAAAGCCAATTCAATGAAATCGTTCGGATTGATCGTGTCGAAGGATTGCGCTGCGCCAAAGACCGTTTTGACTTGGTCCTTATACGCCGTTACCTTCGCCGCATCCTCCGCGCCGTCGGTCAGGAAATCAGCCGAGGTGTTGCTGCTCTTCAGCGAAGCCACGATTGGCTGGCTGTTCGTGCCGTCTTTATTGTCCTTGTTGTAGATGAAGAGGAACGTTTGATCCTTCACGTCCGCTGCCGGACTTGTGCCCAACGCTGTGCCGCTTGCATCCTTCGCCGTCAAATATTTGTTCACCAGATCCGTGTACACTCCGGCAAACTGGTTGGTGCTGTCCGCAAGATCTAAGCTGACACCGTCAAGCTTCGTGTCAAAGTTGTAGATGGTCGAGATGTTGTATTCTTTGGCAACTTGATTAATGAAGCCGATATTCGCCTGTGTGCTGGCAACGGATGCGCCGCCGAACAGAACCGCGTATGTTCCTTCACTCTCGAATATGTGAGCGATATCCTCATACGTAGCCGTTCTGAACACATGATTGGCATCCTTCAAATTCGGGTATACGTCGCTAAAATAATTATAATGGCTGATTGCGCTTGGGCTGCCCGTACCAGCCGGAACAACCACATCCACCGATTCCCCCGGATTGTACAACACTTCAGTTGGGGCAATAAGCGTACTAACATTATTTACTCGTTTGCTGACTGGGCCATTGTAGCCCGGTTTCGCCGCATAACGGACATTGTAAGTACCTGCCGCCAAGCCCGTAATGGAATTGCCCGTTACAGCCGTATAGTTTGCAGCACCGGCCAGCTTGTATTCCAAGCCCGCTTTCGTGCCTGTAATGCTACCGTCACTTGCGGATGCCGAAGTTGGCGCAACTCCCGTAAGTCCTGTCGGTACAGCTTCTAGTCTCGAGAACAGTTTGTCGAGTGCTGCCTTGTAGACCGTGTTTGGCAATACGCCATTCGATACGTAATCCGGCTGGATATTCGTCCACGAGTACATCAGCTCCACATGTCCAAGGATCGGAGCGCTGTTGCCTGCCGCATCTTTATTATCTTTGTTGTACGTGAATAAGTAAGGAACTTGAAGCTTGTTCACGATGACTTCATTGTTATTCGCATCGGTGTAACGAACATCCGTAGTTCCTTTCACGTATTGCGTCTGAATGTTGGTCAGGTACGTTTTCACCAGGTCAACATACAGATTGGCATACGGATGACCGGTTCCGCGAACCATCAGACGGTCGATATCGTGGGAATCGAACGTAGGCGAATCTGTCTGCGTTACATCAACGCCCGCATCCAGTCTTGGGTCCCACATGTACACTTTATCGACGTTGTATTTCTTCGCGTATTCATTGATAAACTTAATCGCCGCTTGCGTATTCGGGCACCACGATCCGCCGAAGAGAATCGCGTAGTTGCCTTGCGAAGCAAGCAATTTCGTAAGCTCATGATACGTCACATGCTCCAATACGACGTTACCGTCCGTACCGTCGAAGATATCCCGACCATTCGTCGAATTGAATTTCACGTTCTTATTGAAAGCCAATTCAATGAAATCGTTGGGATTGATCGTGTCGAAGAATTGCGCTGCGCCAAAGACCGCTTTGACTTGGTCCTTATACGCCGTTACCTTCGCCGCATCCTCAACTCCGTCTGTCAGGAAATCAGCCGAGGTGTTGCTGCTCTTCAGCGAAGCCACGATCGGCTGGCTGTTCGCGCCGTCTTTATTGTCCTTGTTGTAGATGAAGAGGAACGTTTGATCCTTCACGTCCGCTGCCGGACTTGTGCCCAACGCTGTGCCGCTTGCATCCTTCGCCGTCAAATATTTGTTCACCAGATCCGTGTACACACCGGCAAACTGGTTGGTGCTGTCCGCAAGATCTAAGCTGACACCGTCAAGCTTCGTGTCAAAGTTGTAGATGGTCGAGATGTTGTATTCTTTGGCAACTTGATTAATGAAGCCGATATTCGCCTGTGTGCTGGCAACGGATGCGCCGCCGAACAGAACCGCGTATGTACCTTCGCTCTCGAATATGTGAGCGATATCCTCATACGTAGCCGTTCGGAACACATGATTGGCATCCTTCAAATTCGGGTACACATCGCTAAAATAATCGTAATGGCTGATTGCGCTTGGGCTTGGAGTTGCCGGATCCGCGGCAGCGGTCGAAGCTTGGAAGAACGGAATCGTTAGGAAGATGGCTAGTAGTAATGCCCCTAGTCTGACAATTGGCTTATGTTTTCGCATATAGTTACGCTCCTAATTAGTGGGATGAGTGTATAGAGCTGCGGTTATGGGCAAACCTCTTCTTCCACCGCACCACTGTTTTCTCCGCCTGAAGAGTTCGAGGAATCCGAAGACGAAGAGTTGGAGCTTGATGACGACGATGATGAAGAAGACGATGTCGAAGCTGCTGCTTGCGTAGTTTCTTTCTTAGCTACCAAGGAGCCCACTTTCTTCGGTCCTTTGTCAACAGGTGCTGCTGCAGGAGCCGGCGTGCTTGGTTGCTCTTCAACTACCGGTGCGGATACAACCGGTTCTGCCGGTGTTTCTTGTTTCACGGATGCTGCAGCTGTTTTAGACGCAGCAGAGCTTGTTGTTACCGGGGAAGCAGCTTTCGTGCTTGTTGCCGGAGCTTTCACTTGTTTCACTGCTGCAGCTTTAGTGGATGCTGCCGGCTCTGTTTTTGCTTGTTTCGCTGAAGTATCCTTATTTTCCACAGCGGCGGTTTGTGTTTCTTCGACAGGCGCTGGAGCAGCGGCCGTTTCAACAGTTGGTTCAGCTGCCGGCGTTTCTTCAGCAGGTGCGACCGTTGACTCTGGTTGTTGTACTTCTGTTGTTACTACTGCCGCAGGAGCAGTTTCTTTCGTTTCGGCAGGCGCAGACGCCGGTGCTGCAGCTTGTTCAACGGCAGGAGTAGTAGGATTAGTGCTTTCTTGCGAATCTTTATTGGCGAATACAGCGGTATAAGTCAACACCAGGAACACAGCGCTTGCGATCACTAAGGAATAAGTAAGTTTAGATACGTTTGGTTTTTTCATGGAAAGAACATCTCCTTCTTCGCTCTCCGAGCATAGTGTAATGGGATTCTAATTTGTCTTGCCTGTAAAGAACGACAGCTTACTTCGTCGTTCCTCCCCCTTAATGATGAATTCCGGATAAAAAAAGAAGACCCAACGATGGCGTGTATAATCACGCTCACATTGAATCTCTGGTGGTCCAGTAGACTGATCATCCTATGTCATCCGACAAATGAATTGCTGTCGTTTGCTTTACTTGTTTCTATCTTATTGGCAATAGAATCCAAAGTCAAGACTTTTCCTATCGTTTTTGTCGGAATTAAAATTCATACCCCAAAATAACCCGTCAATCCGCCGAATTCAGGCCATCCAGCGCCTCAAGCGTCTGCATGACATGATCAATGAGATCCGGCAAATCCTCCATTTGTTCCTCGTTGATTTTTCGATTGAAGTGCAGCTCGATTTCATTAAAATAACCGACCGTCTTTTCGCCGAATAAAAAGCTCAACGTTTGTGTAGGCGGCAGCTCCGGCTGCCACAGCTCTAACAGCTTCTGTTCGATGGCTTTGCACTCTGCTTCGATATCTTGAACCGGCATATAGAAGCGAAGTCGCAGCGCACATCCCGGGTTCTCGCCTTTCTGCTCCAGCAGCTCTGCCGCAAGATCCTTCAGCGATGCTTCGAGCCGGATCTCTGCCGTAATGCCGCCTCCGTTCACCAGCGTGAATTGCAGCGCGAATACCCGTGCCATCACGGCCATCTCCAGCCGATCGACTCGGTGCGTAATCAGGATTTGCCCGGCAATATTGTCCAGATCATAGACTTGGTTCTCAATCGCTACCTTTAAGTTATCAAATACAGTCGGATCGAACATGCGTGATCGAGCTCCCTTCACTGGTATGGACTTATCTTATAACGTAGCGAAAAACCTGCCAAGTTCTTCTTCAGCTCCCTTCAAAGTTGACATGCTGAGCCACTATCGTATAAAGTTATTGCAATAAGCAAATGGATAAAGCCATGAAGGAAAACAGCAGCGTTCAAATCTTGCTTCCAGAGAGTCGGCGGGTGGTGCAAGCCGGTACAGGTTGAACGTCAATTACATTTCCCGAGCTTCTCGCCTCTGAAACTGCAGTTTGCAGAAGGAGCAGACGGTTGTCAGCCGTTACATGACAAGAGTGGAGAATGCAGCGCGCTGCGTTTTCAATTAGGGTGGTAACGCGATGACTCGTCCCTGTCTATGACAGGGGCGGGTCTTTCTTTGTTTTCAACTATCTACTGGAGGGATTTCTAATGTTAAGCGGAACCGTACAAAGCAGTAAAGACCTGGTTAATGATCTGGAGTACCGCGGTCTGATTCATCAACTAACCGATACCGAGAATTTGCGTAAGAAGCTGGAAAGCGAGCGCGTTACGCTGTACTGCGGTTTCGATCCTACGGCCGACAGCCTTCATATCGGCAGCCTGTTACCTATTCTATGCCTTCGTCGCTTTCAGCTTGCAGGTCATATTCCGCTTGCACTCGTAGGCGGAGGCACGGGCTTGATCGGCGATCCAAGCGGTCGTTCCAGCGAACGCTCGCTTAATACGGCGGATACGGTTGCTTCGTGGACGAACAGCTTGAAAGCTCAGCTTTCTGCCTTCCTCGACTTCAATCTAGAAGGCAATCCCGCTAAGCTGGTCAGCAACTACGACTGGATTGCTCCGCTTGATGTCATTACGTTCCTGCGGGACATCGGGAAGAACTTCACAGTGAATTACATGCTGGCAAAGGACTCCGTAGACTCGCGGTTGTCGAACGGCATATCGTTTACGGAATTCAGTTATATGATCTTGCAAGCTTACGATTTCTATAAGCTCAACCAAGAACATAATTGCTCCCTGCAAGTGGGCGGCAGCGACCAATGGGGTAACATTACCGCAGGTCTTGAATTGATCGGCAAAATGGGCGGCGGCGACGCTTACGGCATGACGATGCCGCTTGTTACGAAGAGCGACGGCAAGAAGTTCGGCAAATCCGAGACCGGCGCCATCTGGCTCGATCGGAACAAAACATCGGTGTACCAGTTCTATCAGTTCTGGATCAATACCGACGATAACGATGTCGTGAAATTCTTGAAATACTTCACGTTCCTCTCCCAAGCGGAAATCGAAGCGCTGGAGAACGAACTGAAGCAGCAGCCTGAACGCCGCGTTGCGCAGCGCGAGCTCGCTCGCGAAGTAACGAAGATCGTACATGGCGAAGAAGCAGTCGTCACCGCAGAGAAAATCACGCAAGCCCTATTCTCCGGCGAATTCATGTCGCTGAGCGAAGCCGAGCTTGTAGAAGCCCTGCAGGATATGCCGACTACCGTTTGCACGGGTGAAGAAGAGCGCAGCTTGATCAACCTGATGATTGAAGTCGGAGCAGCTCCGTCACGTCGTCAAGCCAGACAGGACATCGAGAGCGGTGCGGTCTCCGTCAACGGACAGAAGCTAACGAACGGTGAAACCGTACTTGGCCAAGAGCAGAAGCTGTGCGGCAAGTACATTGTTCTGCGCCGCGGGAAGAAGAACTATTTCCTCGCACGTTTCGAATAACATACATCTGTTACAGACAAATAAAGCCGCTATCCATGATGCATCATGGATAGCGGCTTTTTAATGGCGAATGGCCCAATAGATTAAGGTATGAATTGCTGTACGATGCGCGTAACTTTACCATTCTTAATGGTGAGATGATACGGATAATCGCTGACTGTAACAAGGCCGTCCGCATGATAAATCGTTTCGAATTTATCTAGCGAAATCGCTTGATTCCACTCGGTGGAAGCATTCACGAGACTGCCGGTACGGTCGTAGATTTGCATGATGACGGCTGCGTGAGGATCAACCTCAAGCGTCTTCGGCGTTTCATCATCGTTCACGATGTAATAGCCGTCCGGCGCTTTGTCGAGACCGGAATCCGGCTCTTCCTTGACGAACGCCTCATCCGCCGCTTCACCTTCGAACCACTGAATCTCGTCTGTCTGCAGAAGCAGCTTCCCGCCTTGCTTGTCCATGCCATTGATGTACACGGTGATCGTCTCCGGAGTTTGGGTTACAGGCGCGTAGCCCTTATTATCGACTGCCGATGCTGTTGAGATGCAAGCTACCAATCCGATGATTGTTAGCGTGATGCCTAGTGCATGTCGGTTCATAAATGCCATCTCCTCGCTCGCAAGCGTTAGCGAGACTTGCCCTTTGAGTAAGGCTTGCCTCTATCTCTACTATACCCGTTTTGGGCAAAATTGATAGATTCCGCAAGCTCGAATTTGCTAAATTTTACGTAAATCTTTTGTCGGTTCGGAAAGCATGCGACGGCGTACCGACTACACCCGGTTTGCAGGTGAAGATGCCGCCTGCATGCGGCTGATCGCCTTTCGTCTCTTCCGTTAGACCGATACTCGCCGTCGTGATATAGAGCGTATCCAGGTTGTCGCCGCCGAAGATGCAGGAGCTTGCTTTGGCCACCGGAACGTAGATGGACTCCAGCTTTTGTCCGGTCAGCGGATTCCATCTCGACACCTGCCAGCCGTCCCAATGCGCAATCCACAGCATGCCTTCGCTATCGATCGTCATCCCATCCGGGAACCCTTCTTCCGGCCGAAAATCAATCACCAGCCGCGGATTACTGATCGTCCCTACGGACACGTCGTAGTCGAACCCTGTCACCGTCTGCTTCATGGAATCGATATAGTACAGCTGCGTCTCATCGAGACTCCAAGCGATACCGTTGGATACGCCAACGTCATCGACCATTTTGCGCCAGCTTAAATCATGATCCAATACATAGAAAGACCCTTTCACATCCACTTCGGCGTCCTGCATTGTCCCTGCCCAATAACGGCCGGCAGAGTCACATTTTCCGTCGTTAAATCGGTTCTCGGGCAGATGTGCCTCCGGATCTGCAATCGGGGTCAGCTTGCCGGTCCCGCAGTGGTAATGCTCGAATCCATCCCGCGTCGTCAGAATGACGGCATCGCCATCCGAAGCATCACATACGACGGCCCCGACCGTTTTGCCGATCGTAAATTGCTCGTTGTGACCCGTAGCCGGATCGAAACGGCTGAATGAACCGCCTGTTATATCCACCCAATAGAGCTTCCGTTGCTGCGCGTTCCAGCTTGGTCCTTCGGCCAGTATCGCTTTGGCATCAAGCACCAGCTCGGCTTTCCGCAAATGTTGCTGCTCTCGCAGCTGTGCATTCGATTGCTGCATGAATCGTTCGTCCTCCTACAAATCAATAGTCATCCCGCCATCCGCCACTAACACGGCCCCCGTCATGAACGAGTTGTCCGCGCTTGCCGCGAACATGACGACCGATGCGATCTCATCTGCTGTGCCGACACGGCCCATCGGCTGCGCTTCGTTCCACTGCTTCATCGTTTCCTCGCGCGGCGTGTCGAGGTTCTTAATGCTGCTCTCCAGCATCGGCGTATGTACGGCCCCGGGCAGTACCGTGTTGACCCGAATATTTTGTTTGGCAAAATCAAGCGCAATGGCCCGCGTCAACGACACGATGCCGCCCTTGGATGCCGCGTAAGCCGAGTAACCATCCAGTGTCGCCAGCGCGTGCACGGAGCTGACGTTCACTATGGCACCGCCGCCATTACTGACCATCGCAGGAAGCACCTCGCGGCAGAACAAAAAGACCGATGTCAAATTATTCGTGATGACTTCGTTCCAACCCTGCAAGCTCATCTCCGTAATCCGAATTTGCGGGCATACCGCGGCATTGTTCACCATGACGTCAATGCGGCCGTATTTGGCGAGCGTATCCTCCACAACCCGTTTCACATCCGCTTCCGACGACACATCGGCCTGCATCGCGGTAGCGATCCATCCCGCTTCCGTAATCTCCTCCGCAACCGCCTCGCCCTTCGATGCGGTGCGATTCACCACGACGACCGACGCGCCTTCCTTGGCAAAACGGTGGCAGACCGCTCTTCCAATCCCGCTTCCTCCACCTGTAACGATGACCACTTTCCCGATCCAGCTCATATGCCGCCCCCATTGTCAGACTAACGCTATTATCGAAAGAGACGTCCTTGGAATGGACGCCTCTCGGTTGCTCTTACTTTACGGTTTCACGCTTCTCCCAGCCTTGTTTGAAGAGCGGCAGCCAGTTCCCCACCTGGTACGGATGCTTATCGATTTCTTCCAGATTCAGCTCCACTCCAAGGCCCGGTCCTTCCGGCGGCAGCAAATAACCGTTCTGAACCTTCAAAGGCGGAAGCAGCACCTGCTCTTCCCATGGCTCATTGAATTCATCGAAAATTTCATGAATGAGGAAATTCGGCGTCGCCATGTTCAAGTGGCTGCATACGACCGAGCATACCGGCCCTTGCGCACTGTGAGGCGCCGTCACGCCGTTATGGGCATGCACCATGCCGCAAATTTGCTTCGAAGCCGATATGCCCAGATACTGAGGCTCCAGCTGAATAATATGCACCGCATCATGACGGAGCAGCTCCGCAAATTGCTCGCGCGAGTAGTAGTCCTCCCCGCAGGCAACCGGCACCGGACTGCGGCGCGCCACTTCGACCATGCTCGAGATGAGCTGCGGCGGTACGGGTGCTTCGAACCAGGTCGGCTCGTATTTCAGCATCGCGTCCGCGAATTGCAGTGCCGTGCTCACGCTGAAGCGGTTATGACCTTCGATGAGAATGTCGACATCCTTGCCGACTGCTTCCCGCACGGCTGCAATATTCTCGATCGCTGCCGAGAAATCCTGCCGACTGACAGTCCGCCACGCAGCACCGAACGGATCAAACTTCAAAGCGGTGTAGCCTTTATCGACAACGATCTTCGCTTTCTCGAAGAAATTCTCCGGCGTATTCGGCCCACGGTACCAGCCGTTTGCATAGCAGCGCAGCTTATCATGACAGCTGCCGCCAAGCAGCTTATAGAGCGGCTGATTCGTCACCTTGCCCATGATGTCCCAGCAAGCGGTTTCAATAGCAGCCAGCGCTGAACCTTGAATCTGTCCGCCGTCGGAATAGACGTCGCGGAACAGCTTCAGACTGATCGTTTCCACATCGAACGGATCGCGTCCGATGACAAGATGCTTCAGCTCATGAATCGCAGCCTCTACGGTTTTGGCAAAGCCGTTCAGCGTCCCTTCGCCAAGCCCCGTGACGCCTTCATCCGTATCTACTAAAACAAAAAGCCAATTCTTCCACGGGTTGCCGAGAATGTAGGTGCGAATATTTGTTATTTTCATTGCCGCTATGCCTCCCAATTGATAGTCGTTGATTGAGCCCAGCGTAGCACAGCGGTTTGGGAAGCGACAAGATGTCTAACTTGTATACATCATAATTTCAAAAAATCAAACCATTAAAGCATAATCTTCTTCACGTATTCGATATGCCGCTGGGTTAATAGAACGGTATGCTCAGGGTCTGTGCCTGCCAGCGCATGACGAATCTGCCAATGCTCCTCAATGCTGCCCGCGAGCCGCTTCTGATTGCGATTGAAGGTCGTCCGCACGACGAGCAGGAATTTATCCTGGATGCGCGACATCACCTCGGTATACTCCTCATTATCGAGTCCCGCGATAATCAGTGCATGGAACCGGCGATCCAGCTCCACATAACGAATAATATCTTCCTCGGCTATCGCTTCTGCTTGATGCGCCAAATTATCATCCAGCCCAGCGAAAAACGCCGCATCCATCTTGCCCGTCAGCCGCCGAACCGCGTAGGTCTCCAGCGATAAGCGCAGCTCGTAGATTTCCAGAATCTTCTTAAGCGATACCTCCTGCACGATGACCCCTTGCTTCGGGGACAGCTTCACAAGGCCCATCATCTCCAGGCGATCGAGCGCGGAGCGAATCGGCGTTTTACTCATCCCCAGCAGTTCACTGAGCAGCTTCTCGGATAGAAACATCCCGCCCTGCCACTCACCGGTTACAATTCGATTCTTAATCGCTTCGAAAGCCTGATCACGCAGCGTCACAGCGTTCTGAAGCTTCTCCAACGGCCGTCCCTCCTTCGCATCCTCTCTCTTATGTTATACTACTTTTTAACAACGCTCGGCTGCACAATAATATTAGGAGGTTTCTCAGCATGGACTTGCCCATCCCCTGTCGATCGCTGCGCGATGAAGCCTATCACATCATCTATGAACAAATCATAGGCGGTGAACTGCCCAAAGGAACCGTCACCTCCGAGGTACAGCTCAGCCGTCAGCTCGATATGAGCCGCACGCCGGTCCGCGCCGCGCTGCAGCAGCTTGAGAACGAAGGCTTCCTGCGCATTATTCCCAAGCACGGCGTGCTCGTGCTCGATTCATCCGCTCAGCGAATCGGCGATCTGCTGGAGCTGCTGACCGCGCTGCTGCTGTTTGCCGTGACTAGCGTGCGCCTCCGCGACGAAGAAGCGCTCGGCGAGTTGTCCCGCCGGCTGGTTAGCGAGCTGGAATCGCTGCTGGCAGCCGGCGACGAGCCCGCTCCTGAGGTCGGCGGCGAGCTTGCGCTATGCCAGTTCGAATATAACTTCGTGAGCCGTGTCATCGCGCTCAGCCACAATCAAGAGATGCAGCAGACTTTGGCGAACAGCGCATCCCGCTTATTATGGACGGGAAACAAGAAACGGTGGGTCGCTCCCTACCGACTCGAAATGGGTGATACGCTTAACACTCTGCTGAGCCGATTGACCTCCGACACCGACAGCTTCATCGAGGCACTGAATCGCTACTTGCACATGCTGAAGAAGACCTGGATCTAGTCTCTGGAATCACCCTGTGGCAAGCTTCTACCCATCGTTCCCCATCATAGAGCTTCACTCTAACGAATCCCAGAGGCCTTATTTCGACCTATTAACCGGTTTTGAAGTTCTAACGAATCCTACAGAGCTTATTTCGTGTCCGGCTGCCGATTTCGACTCCTCTTCCTCTTAATAAGGCCCGTACGATTCGTTAGATCTGAATATGGGCTAATTTCGTGCAAATAAGGCTCCTCCGATTCGTTAGCGCTCGCTCACCATTTGCATTATACGAACTCCACCTTGCCGCCTTCCAGCGAAGCAATGCGGGCAAGCGACTCCACGCGGAATCCCTGCTCCAGCAGTTTGCCTCTTCCGGTTTGGAAGGACTTCTCGATTACAATCCCTATTCCGGCCACCTCTGCCCCGGCTTGCCGAACGATGCGAGCCATCCCAAGCGCAGCCTCGCCATGAGCGAGAAAATCATCAATGATCAGCACGCGATCATTCGGCGCGAGGAACTTTCTCGATATCGTGACCTCGCTCTCCTCTTGCTTCGTGAACGAATAAACCTTCTCCGTGTACAGATCATCCCGCAGCGTCAGCGATTTGCGTTTACGCCCGAACACCATCGGCACGGCAAGCGGAAGCGCGGTCAATACGGCCGGCGCTATACCCGAAGACTCGATCGTCATGATCTTCGTCACACCGCTTTCGCGGAACAGCTCGGCAAAAGCTTTTCCGATCGCAAGCATCAGCTCCGCATCCACTTGATGATTCAGGAACGTATCTACTTTTAACACGCCGCCGTCCAGCACGATGCCCTCTTGCATAATTTTCTGCTTCAGAAGCTCCACTGCACTCATGCCTCCTTTTCCACCTAATGCCATAATCTAAAACTTCAGTATGCCCCGATTATCTTCCCTAATCCCGCCATCCTCTCATACATGCTTATTGCGAAAAGCGTACTGAATCGTTTGATCCTCCACGCTAATCGATTTGACCAGCAGCGAGATGCGATTATCCGGGTTGATTCCCTCCCAATAGAAATCGGCGGTTTCTTCGATCGAATCGAATAACGGCACTTCGAACGGATCGCCTTTGAACGGCTTCAATACACCGTCACGCTCCGCTTCATAAGTATGTATGCAATGTCCGGTTCCCAGCTTGAAGCGGCTGAAATGGTATCGATTACGCAAGCAAACCGACGGATCATTGTCATAGGTTTTGAGAATCGACAATTCATACTGCTGCACATCCGCATAGATAACCGCCGAGATCCTCGGCGTAAAATGCGGCGAATCCGGCTCGAACTCTCGGTTCATAAGCGCTTGCTCGAACGTCTGCCTAAGCTGCAGCCCTTCATAGATAGTGTCTGTCTGATCGCCGTTAGAGACAATGTGCGCATCCCCCCAGTGGCGGATCGGATAATAAATAATAAGTGAAGGGTCTTCCATCAACGCCGGATCGAATGCTTTGTTCCTCACATACAGGCCATCCTGTTCAAAAATCCGATTGCGGCTGTTCACACTGCGGCCCATTATCCAATACACCTGCACATAATGCGTCCCGGAAGGTGTCATGCCTGCAATCAAGGTTCTCCCCGGATAAGGCTTCTCAAACAATTCCTGTTGATAGGACTTCACGCGCATCCGCTCCTCTCCGAATACAAATAGAGGTAAGGAGAACTCGTAGCTCCCCTTACCTCTCTGCTAAATTACTTTCACCATACCGAATCCATTCCTATAAATCAACTACTATTCTGCCGGTCTGTTTATATGACCTTATTTTCGCTCAATTCCACGACCTGCACGCCGGGTGGCGCGATAACACTCGTACACACCTTGCCATTATCGTCTACATACCACTTCACATGGAGGTCACCGTGCGGAGTGTTAACCGTGCCGCTGCATGAGCGAATACCGCCAACCGGATTCGGTGTGACCATCACCGTTTTGTAACCGGGCTCAAGCGACTGAACGCCGAGAACAACTTCGCCGATCCATTTCACAGGCGTGCTGGACCAGGCATGGCACAAGCTCATTCGATACGAACCGTAAGCTGTATATGTCGTAAGGGCATCGTGAAAATCGCGCCCTCCACCTTCCCCGTGCGAATAGGCTTCCCAGAAAGTCGTAGCCCCGTGATCGAGCATCCCGCCCCATACGATCGAGATCACTTCATACGCCCGCTCATGTTTCCCATACCGGGAGTAACACTCAGCCAGCTGGAACGCCGACAACGGTGTGATCGGATCCATCAGTTCATATTCATCCAAGAAGGCTTCCGCAGCTTCGGCACTTACATAACCGCTCGCAATGCCAAGCACTTTAACTGCCAGTGCATAAGACTCCTTCATATAATCCTCGGAAGTAAGTTTCCGCATCGGCCAATCCAGCAGAGGCGTCAGCTCCAGCTCAGGCAGCTCGGCAGCCAGCTTCACCAAGTCGGCATGCGTCAGCGCATAGATGGCCTGAAGCGCTATAACCTTCTCTTCATTGGTGAGCGGCACCCATTCAATCAGAATGCCGTCTTGGATGAGAAGCCCTTCGCCGGGTCTCGTATTGGCGAGCACCCATTTGATATGACGCTGTAACGGCTCCTTCAGCTCCAGCACGAACTCTTTATCGCCCGTTTGAAAATAATACTCCGTTACCGTCTTCATCCACCATAGCGTATATTCACAAATGCTGTTCATCCAATGCCCGCTCGGCGTACCTTCTCCCAGCTCGCGCACCGCGCGGCGAGTGACCTTCGTATCGTCCCATAAGAAATAACAGGATTTCGCCGCCAGGTAGAAATCAAAGGTCCAGTTCAGCCGATCCCGCTTAATCCCGTCCCACAGACCAATCTGATGACAGATCCGGCTCGTATGCGCCGAAACCTCGAAGATTTGATTCAGCTCCGCATTATCGCTTTGCAGTTTCCCAGCCTGGCGCAGCGCCACATGCACCGTCTGGAACATCAGCTCCAGCTCAAAAGACTGCCCCTGCTCACCAAGCACATACAGCCGAATGTAGCGGCAGCCCTGCGGGAGCGTGCACACCGTTTCCCCGGGAGCTACTACGAGCCACTCCGTTATACATCCCTCATAATGTTCCAGCTCCATGAGCGACTCGGCGCCATTCCATAACAGCTTGACCGGCTCGGCGCCATGATTGGAGACAGTAAACCGGCAGTTATGCTCCGCCAGCAGATCGACTGTCACGCTCGAAGCGCTGCTAAGATCCATCTCCATTTGCTGCTGTCTCATCGCTTTCCATTCATTCTGCTTCCTCAGATGGTAGAACAGCTCTAACTGCTCCTGCTCTGGTTTAACCGCTAGGCCGTCCTGTCCATGTGCTCCGCTGAGCCTTACCTTGCCATCGCCCGATACCTCCGCTTCAATGGCGAATAGGTCCTGCACAATGACTTCATTCAGGTCATAGGCCGCAATATCTCCGAAGCCGCCTGCTACGAACGCCGGCGGGCTGTTCTCTAAATCGCCGAACGGCTCCTCGCCCAGTAAGCAGATTTGCGCAGCAGCCGATTCATCCGCCTGCCAGTTCTCTGCCTCCGTCGTTACCCACAATCCTTCTCCCCGAAGGAACGCGATCGCTCCCACTCGGCGATTCCACAGATAATAGTTCACTTCTACCAGCGGGATGAACGCCGTACAGTCCATTTCAAACCTGAGCTCATGCTCCCCCGGCTGCAATACATCCGGAAAGTCTACAATTTTCATAAAAGCACCGGCATTCCCGGCACGTTCCTCAATCTCTGCAACTACTTGACCGTCAAGCACGACTCGCGCTCCACCCGTAAACGATGCGTGTAAGGAGACTTGGCGAATTTCTTGTTCTGCCGTAAATGTACGAGTCAGCACGCATTTGGGCCGCTGCTCACGCTCCTGATGCCAAATCCAAACCGGCAGTTTATCCTCAGTTCTAATTGTTGTCGTCTCCATAGTAAGCTCCTCACTTTGCCAACGATTTAACTGCTCCGGATCAGGCATACGAAAGACATATAAATTACTAATACGATTCCCGCTGTTCCTATATAAACAGTTCAACATTGGCGGAAACGGATGTCTTGCAAAATAACCGAAGCCTTCATTCTAGAGAAAACGGAAAACGTGATAATCCCATAAAACGTTTTTAATGTACACCTAAAGCGGCTAGACACCGCCTTATGATGGAGAATCAAGTCTTTGCAAGCACTTTCAGTTCATAATACTGCCATCTTACCATCGACTGGGCGATCCCTTCAACATTAAAACAAACGGCATTTTTACAGCGCTGAAACCCTTGATAACACTGGGTTTTCTCTATGTCCCGTTATAAAAATAACAAAAAAACGTACAAGCCCGTCGATATTTGTATAAAACGTTTTTATGTCGGCAAAAGGAGCTGCCCCAGCATGTTTGTCCACTCACCACATGACGCTTCCGATATGCACACCCTCACTATGCACTCCATCGTTCACCATACTACTCACTTCTCCACGTACTTCACAACTCGCCAGAATGCAAAAAAAAGCCCCTTGCTTTCGCAAGGAGCGTTCGTTTAAAAGATGGTCGGGATGACACGATTTGAACATGCGACCCCCTGGTCCCAAACCAGGTGCTCTACCAAGCTGAGCTACATCCCGTTATGAAGAAAAAATGGCGTGCCCTGAGAGATTCGAACTCCCGACCTTTTGATTCGTAGTCAAATGCTCTATCCAGCTGAGCTAAGGGCACTAATGGAGCGGAAGACGGGAATCGAACCCGCGACCCTCGCCTTGGCAAGGCGATGCTCTACCGCTGAGCCACTTCCGCAAGTAAATATGGTGCGCGTAGAGGGACTTGAACCCCCACGGTCGCCCGCCAGATCCTAAGTCTGGTGCGTCTGCCAATTCCGCCATACGCGCATGAGTGAAAATCATTTACCATAAAAAATGGTGAGTCATGTAGGATTCGAACCTACGACACCCTGATTAAAAGTCAGGTGCTCTACCAACTGAGCTAATGACTCGAGTAAAGATGGTGCCGGCGATAGGAGTCGAACCCACGACCTACTGATTACAAGTCAGTTGCTCTACCAACTGAGCTACACCGGCAAGTGTTGAATTGTATTGCTTTGGTTAAAATGGCGGAGCCGACGGGATTCGAACCCGCGGTCTCCTGCGTGACAGGCAGGCATGTTGGGCCACTACACCACGGCTCCGCAGTAAAATTGGT
>NZ_FPAD01000005.1:0-566298 GCF_900116125.1 Paenibacillus sp. BC26
TTCGCTTGGTAGCTCATTCAAAAAACTAGCTTTGCGAAACGTTATGTTTCGCGATTTATAACCATTTGACTGGTCGCTCATTGTTCAGTTTTCAAGGAACAAATACTTCTTGTTTTGTGCGCCCATGTCTCAGCGGCGACTTGATTAATATATCACATTCGCTTACTTCATTGCAAGCTTTTTTTATTCTTTCAAATAAAAAACTGTGTTATATTTCTTTGCCTCAAAAGCGGCAAGGAGTAATATAACACAGTTCGACAAATCAGGTCAACCTTTATTTTGAAAATCTTCTTATTGATTGTTTCTCGACATTACTTCTTCTATATATAGCTGTCGTTCGGTAATAAGGTTGACGATCGTTCCGGATACAGATACCCAAGGCCTTGTCGGATGGTTCCTGTCTGAGAATACAATCTCACCGACCCGATCATCATTTAATCGTACGACTGTTCCATTGTTAAACTGAGTTGCCTTATCAATAAAGATCCGTACGTAGGCAGGATCCAGCTTGCCAAATGAGTCCTGCAGCAGCTGTTCAAGCACTAAGTAAGGCGATGTTGCTTTACGGTAAGCGCGTTTCATCGTCATGGCATTGAAGATATCCGAGATCGCTACAAACTTTGCATAAGGATGGATTTTTTCCGACCCGATACCAAGAGGATAACCGCTCCCGTCATACCGTTCATGATGCTGCAGTGCTGCCAGCTTCACGCCTTCATTGATCGCTGCAGCGTTCTTGAGCAACTGATAGCCAAGAACAGTATGCCGTTTCATATCCTCTACTTCCTCAGCCGTCAGCTTCGTAGGTTTATTGAGGATGTTGCGGTCTATCTTAGCGTTGCCGATATCATGAAGCAGCCCTGCGAACGCCGACTGCATCCAGTCCTTCTTGGGGAGGTTATTCCACTGAGCGAGCATGTAGCAGCTTAATGCTGACATGACGCTTTTGTGAAACAGGTAATCCTCATTCGGGACATTCTGCGGAGAGAAGGTCATCATCTTATAGTCGTGACTATAAGACAGCAGCGCTTCCAGCTGATTACGCAAATCAAGAATCGGCAAAGCCATTCCGCTCATCATCTGATTGAACACTTTCTTGAGCAGCACAACCGTTAGGTCATACTGCTCCATCAATCCCGATTTAACCGAGCTCTCTTTGCCTGATTCTAGATTTTTGTCTTGTGCTGCTTCCTCTGCTTCCTTCTTGTCCCCTGGCGCATCGATGCAGACAGTAGGTACAAGGAATGCATGCAAGATATCATACTCACGTGGAGTTACCACTTTACCTTTATGCAAAAGCACACTGCCAAGCGGGGTGAGAACGTCTTGTGCAATTTTGTCCCCAAGCTTTACTTGCGAAATCGCTACTGTCCCCATAGCTCTCCTCCACGATGCCTGCGATTATCTTTCTCGTCTATGTCTATTCTTCAGTGGAGGACGTTCCTTCTGTTTCCTCGCCCTCTAACTCTTCATCATTGTTGTCCGACTCGTCATTGCGCGCCACACGGGTAACCGTCGCAACAGCATCATCTTCGCGAATGTTGATGAGTCTAACCCCTTGCGTGTTACGGCCCATTGTAGAGATGCCGGCCATGCTCATACGAATGAGCGTGCCTCCGGATGTCATGATCATCAGATCCTCATCGTTCTGAACGACTTTCAAGCTGACGATCGATCCGTTTCTCTCCGTTACATTGAGCGTCTTGATCCCTTTACCGCCACGGCTTTGGCTGCGGTACTCACTTACCGGAGTACGTTTACCATAACCATTAGCTGTAACGATCAATACCTCATTCTCCGGCTCTACAACATCCATACCGATTACCTGATCGTCGTCATCAGAGTTAATCCCCTTAACCCCTGTCGCCGAACGTCCCATCGGACGAACATCCGTCTCTGGGAATCGGATGGACATCCCTTGGCTCGTACCCATAATGATTTCTTTCGTTCCGTCCGTCAGCTTCACGCCAATCAGATCATCGTCATCGCGCAGGTTAATCGCGATAAGTCCAACTTTACGGATGTTCGAATAGTCATCAAGAGGTGTTTTCTTCACGATGCCTTGTTTCGTTGCAAAGAACAAGAAACGATCCGGCTCGAACGATTCAACCGGGATAACCGCATTAACGGTTTCTCCTTGCTCGATTTGAATCAGGTTTATGATCGGTGTCCCACGAGCTGTACGGCTGAGATCCGGAATCTCATAAGCCTTCAGGCGGTACACTTTTCCCTTATTCGTAAAGAAGAGAAGGAAGTGATGGGTGTTGGAAACAAACAGATGCTCGACAAAGTCGGTATCCTTCGTATCCATTCCGATAACGCCTTTGCCGCCGCGTTTCTGGCTGCGGTAAGTTGTAACCGGCAGACGCTTCACATAACCGGAGTGCGTAACCGAGATAATGACATCCTCGCGCGGAATCAGATCTTCATCCAAGATCTCATCTTCACTTGCCATCAGCTCCGTACGACGCTCATCCCCGAACTTTTCTTTCACTTCTTCAAGTTCCTCGTTGATGATTTGCAGAACAAGCTGCTCATCAGCAAGAATCGCTTTGAATTCCGCAATTTTGCGAAGCAGTTCAGCATACTCAGCTTCGATCTTGTCGCGCTCGAGTCCTGTCAGACGCTGCAAACGCATGTCGAGAATGGCTTGTGCTTGATCGAGGCTTAGACTAAAGCGCGAAATCAAGCCTTCTCTTGCTTCTTCCGTTGTTTGCGATGCACGAATCAATTTGATGACTTCATCAAGGTTATCAAGCGCAATACGCAAGCCTTCCAGAATGTGAGCGCGAGCTTCCGCTTTCTTCAGGTCAAACTCCGTACGACGGCGAATGACTTCGATTTGATGCTCTAAATAGTAATACAAAATATCACGCAGGTTGAGTGTACGCGGCTCTCCTTTAACAAGGGCAAGCATGTTGAAGCCGAAGTTCATCTGCATCTGCGTTTGTTTGTATAAATTGTTCAATACAACTGTAGGCGTCACATCGCGGCGAAGCTCAATGACGACGCGCATCCCGTTACGGTCAGACTCATCGCGAAGATCGGTAATGCCCTCGATTTTCTTCTCGCGGACAAGCTCTGCGATTTTCTCGACAAGTCTTGCTTTGACAACCTGGTAAGGAAGCTCATGCACGATAATCCGCGCTTTGCCGCCGTTCTCCTCAATTGTTGCACGCGCACGCATGGTGACGGATCCGCGGCCTGTTGTATAGGCTTGGCGCATCCCTTCGCGTCCCATTACGAAGCCGGCAGTTGGGAAGTCCGGTCCTTTGATATAATCCATCAACTCGATTGGAGTGATATCAGGGTTCTGGATAAGCGCTTGTACGCCATTGATAACTTCGGTCAAGTTATGCGGCGGAATATTGGTAGCCATACCTACCGCAATCCCTGTCAAACCGTTTACCAAGAGATTCGGGAAACGGGCAGGAAGTACTTTCGGCTCATGCTCTTCGCCGTCATAGTTTGGAATGTAATCGACCGTTTCTTTATTGATATCGCGAAGCATTTCCATCGCGATCTTGGACAAACGCGCCTCTGTGTAACGCATAGCTGCCGCCATATCACCGTCAATGGAACCGAAGTTACCATGACCGTCGATAAGCATATACCGCAGCGAGAAATCTTGCGCCATCCGGACCATGGTCTCGTAAACGGCAGAGTCACCATGCGGATGGTACTTACCGATAACTTCGCCTACGATTCTGGCCGACTTCTTGTATGGCTTGTCCGGAGACATGCCAAGCTCGGACATGGCAAAGAGAATCCGACGGTGAACCGGTTTCAGTCCGTCTCGTACATCCGGAAGTGCGCGGCTAACGATGATACTCATTGCATAATCCATAAACGATTCGCGCATCTCAGTACCGATATCGCGATCCCTTACTTGCAGATTGTTCTCTTCCGCCATCGTTGACCTCCTAGGGTTGCTTATAACATCAACATGAGCCTTCGAATGCGATTACAGTGTTATTCGCATCATGAAAGCAGGGATAATTCGTATAACAGAATACTAGAATCCATTATAGTTTTTTCTCAATCCAGCCAACCTTAAACGTTTGCCGGCAATAAAGTTGTTTCAGGCACCCACCATCCAACAAACTTTCGCCAAACGTAGGTATTCGCCCACTCCATGCACCGTTCTCCGCCATAATCTAACAAGCAAGGGTGAAACGGCTGTAGACGTCCTTTAATCGGGCAATTTTGCGTAAAAGCAAAAATAGGCATTATCCCTATTATAACATCGTTTTCAACCCCTGTCTCCTGCAGGCTGGGCATTCCTGCACCACCTACTATCCCTCTGGAAGGCGGGACATTGTTGGCCATTCAACGCGTTAGAAGCAAATGGGAGAAAACAATCGTACTGCTGCATTCGGACGAATTGCGTCAGCGTATTCCGGTGACACAAGTGTGGAGCACGTCTGATCTTGAGCAGATGCTTAATGAGTTTGAAATGCTTTATGTAAAACCCGATCACGGCACATTCGGCAACGGCGTCATCCGGGTGGAGAAAACAGCCGATAATACGTACACCTATCAGCTTGGGACCAAGCTTCAGCGATTTTCTTCGTTTGAGTCGATGGCTCAATCTCTCGGGCAAGCCATTCAAGGACGCAAATATTTGATTCAACAGGGCATTCATTTACTTACTTATGACAAAAGAAGATTCGATGTTCGCGTCATGGTTCAGCGCAACCTGAAACAGCAATGGGTAACGACCGGTGTCATCGGCAGAGTCAGCCACCCCTCCAAAGTCGTAACCAACTGTCATAATGGCGGCACTGCGATGTCCTTCGAGAAGCTCATGGGATCGCATCTATCCAGCGCGCAAATCGCCAGCTATCAAGAATGGTTAGCTGAGCTCGGCGTAGCCACTGCCCATCAAATGCAGACCAAGTATAAGGGAATCAAAGAGATCGGTCTCGATCTGGCAATTGATCAATCCTTCAGGCCGTGGATCCTTGAGGTCAACACGATGCCTGATCCTTATATCTTCCGAAAACTACCGGATAAAGATATCTTCCGCCGCATTTACCGCTACCACGTAGCAAATATTCGCAAAAAGAAATAACACAAGCCGCCCGAATCTCCGGACGGCTTGTTGTTTGTTGGGTTTACGCTCTATACATCGAGATTCTTCACGTACTTCGCAAATTCTTGAATGAATTCACGGCGCGGCTCGACGTTATCCCCCATAAGGGTTTCGAAAATGTTGTCAGCCTCAATGGCATCCTCGATTGTAACTTGAAGCATCGTGCGGCTTTCCGGATCCATAGTTGTCTCCCACAGCTGCGATGCGTTCATCTCTCCGAGACCTTTATAACGCTGTACATTGACTTTAGCGCCTTCACCGAATTCGCTGATGATGGCATCCCGTTCTTTCTCGCTTTGCGCATAACGAATGACTTTATTGCGTTCGATCTTAAAGAGCGGCGGCTGTGCGATGTAAATAAAGCCGGCCTCGATAATTTTGCGCATGTAGCGGAAGAAGAAGGTGAGCAGCAGCGTACGAATATGTGCGCCGTCGACGTCGGCATCGGTCATAATGATGACTTTGTGGTAACGAGCTTTGGAGATATCGAAATCATCGGCTATGCTCGTACCCAGCGCCGTAATGATTGCCCGAATTTCCGTATTGGATAAAATACGGTCCAGGCGCGCGCGCTCAACGTTCAAAATTTTACCCCGCAGCGGCAAAATGGCTTGGTAATGACGATCACGGCCTTGTTTAGCCGATCCGCCCGCAGAGTCACCCTCTACGATATAGATTTCACTGATCGAAGCATCCTTCGAAGAGCAATCCGCCAATTTACCCGGTAATGCACTCACTTCCAGAGCGCTCTTACGACGGGTTAACTCACGGGCTTTACGAGCAGCTTCACGCGCACGTGCAGCTTGAAGGCCCTTCTCGATGATTTTCTTCGAAACAGCCGGATTCTCATTCAAGAACTCTTGGAACTTCTCCGCGAAGAAGGATTCGACAATCCCCCGCACTTCACTGTTACCAAGCTTGGTTTTCGTTTGCCCTTCAAACTGTGGCTCCGGAATCTTGACGGAAATAATCGCCGTCAAACCTTCACGAACATCGTCACCTGACAGATTGGAGTCGCTTTCTTTGATCGCGTTCATTTTGCGGGAATACTCGTTAATAATACGTGTCAGCGCGCTCTTGAAGCCGGACTCATGCGTTCCGCCCTCATGCGTGTTGATATTGTTAGCGAACGAGTAAATGTTCTCTGTATAGCTATCGTTATACTGCAAGGCTACTTCCACATGGATGTTGTCCTTGTTGCCCTCCACGTAGATCGGCTGCTCATGCAATGCTTCACGATTACGGTTCAAATACTTGACGAATTCGTTAATCCCGCCTTCGTATTTGTACGTGTTGGTTGCACCTGTTCGCTCATCAAGCAGCGCAATCTCAATTCCTTTATTCAAAAATGCAAGCTCGCGAATACGAGATTGCAATATCTCATACTCATAAACTAACGTCTCTGTGAAAATCTGAGAATCCGGTTTGAAACGAGTCGTTGTACCGGTTTCATCGGTATCGCCGATTACTTTGAGATCGTACTGCGGTACGCCGCGACGATATTCTTGTCTGTGAATATGGCCTTCCCGCTTAACGGTTACCTCTACATGCTCGGACAACGCATTCACGACGGAAATACCAACGCCATGCAAACCGCCGGAAACCTTGTAGCCCTCGCCGCCAAACTTACCGCCTGCATGGAGAACAGTCATAACCACTTCAAGTGTCGATTTCTTCAGTTTCACGTTCTCGCCAACCGGAATCCCCCGGCCGTTATCGATGACGGTAATGCTGTTATCCTCGTGAATGATAACTTCAATGCGCGTACAGAAACCTGCCAGCGCTTCGTCAATACTATTGTCAACAACTTCCCATACGAGATGGTGAAGCCCTTTGCCGCTGGTGGAGCCGATATACATACCCGGGCGTTTACGTACCGCCTCTAATCCTTCAAGTACCTGAATCTGACTTTCATCATACGTATGCTGATTCGACGACATGCTCAATTTCACTGCTCCTCTCAACTACTCTTGCCGCATCTAATGCTGCAATATCAATTCCCGTTGTACGACCCTAGTTAGTCGCAAAATGGTGCGATCGTTTCTTCAGCGTTGAGGATGAAATCGGCGAATAGTAGATCTTATGCTCGGTCACTACAATGGATTTCGCTTCTTCTTCTCCTATAACTTCAACGTCTTTGCGCTTCCGAGCCTGTGCGACGAATTGCTTGGACAGCTTGGAGGACTGCTCGATTGAGATATCAAATATAGCTACGAGCTCCGTAGCACGAATAATTTTTTCTCCGCCCAAATGAATGTACATAGCCTCCACCTCTCATAGGCAACGCCTTAAGGCTTACTGTTCGACATGACCGTCCTTCACCTGGTACACGCGGGAATCATGGAGCTTGCTGATATTGACGCTTTCAAGCCCGGTCGTCGTAATAAAGGTCTGCACTTTACTTTGAAAAGTTTCTATAAGCTGCGTTTGCCGGTGCTGGTCCAGCTCGGATAAAACATCATCGAGCAGCAGCAAAGGGTACTCGCCGATTTCTTCATGGATAAGTTCAATCTCAGCTAATTTCAGCGATAAAGCTGTCGTTCGCTGTTGGCCCTGTGACCCATATACAGAGGCTTCTTTGCCGTTTATAAAAAAGGCCATGTCATCACGATGAGGACCAACGAGCGTCATACCGCGACGAAGCTCCTGATCCTTTACTTGTGTTAACTTTATCATAAATTGCTCAAATAATATAGATTCATCTTCGGTCGGGTCACTTTCGAACGAGGGGCGATAAACGATTGTCAGCTCTTCTGCGCCGGCTGTTATGCCTGCATGAATCTGCTGTGCCCACTTCTGAAGCTTCTCTATGAAGTTTTGCCTTTTTTTCACAATTTTAACACCGTACTCTGCAAGCTGCATATTCCAGACATCCATCATGGCCTGATTGGCATTGCCGGGCGATGCTGTTTTCAAGTAATTATTGCGCTGTACGAGCACTTTGCTGTACTGACCCAGTGCATGCAAATAACCGGGCTGAACCTGGCCGATTTCCATATCCAGAAATCGTCTTCGGATGCCCGGCGTGCCTTTTACGATTTCCAAATCCTCGGGAGCGAACATGACGACATTAAGCGATCCGACAAACTCGCTAAGTTTGCGCTGCTCCAGGCCGTTTATCTTCGCTTTCTTCCCCTGGGGAGACAAAGAAAGATCCAGCGTGAGCGGACCATATCGTTTCTCCACTACACCCCGGATCCGCGCTTCAGAGGATTGCCAGCCAATTAGCTCTTTGTCCTTGCTCGTTCGGTGAGACTTCGTCAAAGCCAGAACGAAAATCGCTTCCAGCAGGTTGGTTTTACCTTGCGCATTGCGACCGACAAACAAGTTAACCTGACTGTCCGTCGCAAGCTCAATTTGCTCGTAATTGCGATAATGCTGCAATTGAATGGATGTTAATCGCACTTGGATGCCCCCCGGTTACTGCTGACAAGCCGTGTTGCTCGCTGCATTACCGTTTCACGATCGTAAAGCTGCCGAACCCTTTCACGTCAATCTTATCGCCGGTGTACAATTTGCGGCCGCGGCGGTCGTCCGGCTCCCCGTTGATCAGTACCTCGTTCTCCTGCAAGAAGAATTTGGCTGCACCGCCGGAGTCAATGCAGTCAGACAGCTTAAGAAACTGTCCGAGTGCAATATATTCTGTCGAAATTCCTATTTCTTTCATCGTTTCATTCTCCTTCTTTAGCCTGTCGTCCGGTATGGCAAGATGAGGTGCAGGCTGTGCGGATGGTCAGTCGGCTTAATGATGATCGGGCTCATCGCGCCGTTAAATCCGATAAACAAATACTCGCTATCGATAACTTTCAGGGCATCAAGCATATATTTGGAGTTAAAGGCGATGCGAAGCTGCTCACCGTTCATTTCTTTGGCATCGAGTTTCTCCGTTACGCGGCCGAGTTCCGTGGAGCTCGATGAAATTTCAATTGTGCCGTCCTCGTCCGAAATGAGGCGAACAATGTTGGTTTTCTCTTCACGTGACATCAAATATGCACGATCGATCGCATCCGTCAATTTTTTTGTGTGAAGAACGAGTTCTGTTTTGAACTGCTGCGGAATAATTTTAGAAGTGTCCGGGTAAGTCCCGTCCAAAATACGCGAGTAGAACAATACGTTGCCCACTTTGAACAGCACTTGGTTATCCGCCACAACGATATCCACATGTGTATGATCGTCCGGAACGAGCTTGGATAACTCGTTTAATGTCTTTCCGGAAATAACAATATTGGAAAAACGGTAGTTTTCAGGCGTTTCGACAACAGCTGTTCGGCTGGCCAGACGATGGCGGTCCGTTGCCACGAATTTCAGCTGGCCTTCTTGTAAATTCCAGAGCGCTCCGGTCAAAATCGGCGTTTGTTCGCTGGTAGAAGCCGCGAAAACCGTCTGGCGGATCATCGATTTCAGCAGGTCTCCCGGAACGGAGATGTTCTCGCTTTGTTCGATTGTCGGAAGAATCGGGAATTCTTCGGGATCAAGGCCAACCATTTGGATATCCGTCGAACCGGATCGAATCATCGTTTGGTGATGTTCTTTTACTTCAATTTCGAGATCTTCGGACGGCAGCTTCTTCACGATTTCAACAAAGAACTTAGCCGGCAGTACGACGCTGCCCGGTTTCTGTACTTTAGCAATGACAAATTCACCGTTCTCAACGGGAATAAAGCTTTGAATCGAAATATCGGTATCGCTGGCGGTAAGTGTTACACCTTGGTGAGTAACGTCGATTTTGATACCGCCGAGAATGGGAATAGCCGGTCTGCTGGAAGTTGCTTTGGAAACTTGTTGGATCGCGTCGTTCAATTGATCTTTTCGAATGGTTAATTTCATGAAAGTCACTCCTATATTGCAGGGATCAAGGCGGCGATTGAGGAGGCTGCGTTGTCACCTATATTTGATGATGTTTATTAATAAATATTAGTAGAAGTCGTAGTAGGGGCGCTGAATATGTGGATAAGTGGTTCAAACACGGATAAAGCAAGCCTATCCACATGTGTATAGCGTGTGCATAGGCTTGCTGATGAAATGTTGAAGAAGTGTATAACTTTTGGGGCTATATCCACAGTCTTCGTATTTACGTGTGATTTTTAATTTTATCCGTTAACGTTTGAACGATTTTGTAGAGCTCCGAATCCACTTTCAGCTGCTGCGTAATTTTCTCGTGCGCGTGGATGACGGTTGTATGGTCGCGTCCGCCGAACGCTTCCCCGATCTTAGGCAGCGAGTAGTCCGTTAATTCTCGGGACAGATACATCGCAATTTGTCTTGGGAACGCAACTGCCTTCGTACGCTTACGCGCTTTAAACTCCTCTAGCTTGAGTCCGTACAGCTCCCCAACTTTTTGCTGGATATCCTGCATCGTAATCATTTTTGGCCGGCTTGATGGAATAATATCTTTAAGCGCTTCGGCCGCCAAATGGGACGAGATATCTTCATTAATGAGCGATGAATACGCTACGACGCGGATTAATGCGCCTTCCAGCTCGCGAATATTCGTATCGATTTGGCTGGCGATGTAGACCATTGCTTCGTTCGGGATGTCCAGATTCTCCGCTTTCGCTTTCTTCCGCAGAATTGCGATCCGCGTCTCAAGGTCCGGCGGCTGAATATCCGTTATTAAGCCCCATTCAAACCGGGAACGAAGCCGTTCCTCCAGGGTTGGAATTTCTTTAGGCGGCCGGTCACTGGAAATGACGATTTGCTTACGTTCTTCATGCAGCGCATTAAAGGTGTGGAAGAACTCTTCTTGCGTTTGTTCTTTGCCGGCCAGGAACTGTATGTCATCAATGAGCAGCACGTCAATGTTTCGGTATTTGTTGCGGAAGCTCTCGCCTTTGTTGTCCCGAATGGCATTGATGAACTCATTCGTAAATTTCTCGGAGGATAAATATAGAACCCGCGTATTCGGGTTATGTTCCAAAATATAATGCCCGATCGCATGCATTAAATGCGTCTTGCCCAGTCCGACGCCGCCGTATAGGAACAGCGGATTATAAGCCTTCGCCGGTGCTTCGGCCACAGCTAAAGAAGCGGCATGGGCAAAGCGGTTATTGGCGCCGATGACGAATGTGTCGAACATATATTTAGGGTTAAGCATGTGCGTATAGGGCTCTTCCGGCCCGACATGCACGGTTGGCATAATGATTGGTTGGATTTCTGCGGGCTCAGGCGGCTTATTCTCTTCAATGACAAATTTAATGTCATATTGGCGCCCCATAAATTCCTGCAGTGTGGTCCGCACAAGCTTTGTATACCGGCTCTCGAGCCATTCGGCCGCAAAAGTCGTCGGCGCTGTCACAATGACAGTAGAATCACCACTAAACGAAGCCTTAGTCGCTTTGAACCAAGTGTCGAAACTTGGCTTGCTGAGCTTCGTTTGAATGATCGACAGCACCTGTTGCCACATTTCGTGCGTATGGCTATCCACAGATTGTCACTCCTTATCCAATTCACCGAAAACGGCGCGGTCGTGCTATCGATGTCGAAACATCGGGCATTCTGATCAATTTCATCCACATTATTAAGGATGGGTGCATAAAAATTATCAAAAGGGGATGAATGTTGTTCACATTGTTATCCACAGGGTGTTGATAATGTTGAGGGGGAGTTGGAGTCATCCACACGGAAAACATATTCATCATAGCAAAATAACCCTTGATATTCAACGATTCCGCTGATTTTATCCACAAATTCTATAGGTTGTGTATAATAGTTATCGACAACACTAGATATTGTTTATATCTTGTTACCAATTCGACATAATGCGGGAATCTCCGATAAATTCATCCACATGTTATTAAATTATCAACCTAAAGGCCCTGTTTATATTTTTATCCACAGCCTGGCGTTGGAGACTCTTCCCACAGCTGTTTCTGGTTGACTTTTGGGCATCTGCATGGTTTAATTGAAAAAGGCGTTTTTTCACCGATGGACGCTCGTGGTTTGACTATCTCGGCTGCGCAGCTGTTCACGCTTAGAAAAAACTGATGATCGCTAATCGCGCCAGACGATAGAAATAGTAATGGTGATTTGAGTAAGGTATAGGAGGTGCATTGATAATGAGACCGACATTCAGACCGAACGTTAGCAAACGCAAGAAAGTTCATGGTTTCCGTAAACGCATGGCTTCCGCAAACGGACGTAAAGTGCTAAGCGCCCGCCGTCAACGTGGAAGAAAAGTATTGAGCGCGTAAACCTTAAGACCACATTACGTGGTCTTTTTTTCTTTTTTACGGCAAGAATAGAGGAAGAAGAACGAATTGTGCGCTTCCTTATAATGAGGGAGAGACGATTAGTCACATGATGATCTTAGGAGAGTTATGTGGGTGAGAGCCCTTTTTCCTACAGATATATAAATAAAGGTCCGGTGAAGGTGTACCCGTGCAAAGAAAATTGCGATTGCGTAACCGCGAAGATTTCAGCCGGATTTATCGGAACGGCAAATCATTCGCAAACAGCCAATTTGTCGTTTATTGGTCGCGCCAGCTGCAGGCGGATCCATTACGGCTTGGTGTATCGGCGAGCAAGAAGATCGGGAATGCCGTCGTTCGCAATCGAATGCGGCGTCTTGTGAAGGAAATTGTCCGAGGGCAGAAGGACCGTATAACCGGGCAGCTGGATCTGATCGTTATTGTGAGGAAGCCGGCGGTTGGTCTGGAGCTGAAGGAACTCGAAAAAAGCATGCTTCACGTATTGAAACGAGCAGGTCTTCTGAAGACTTCACGTTAAGGTGTGTAATCGCTTTTATGTGAGCAGGAGGCTTGTTTCTTTGTGCCATAAAATGTGATATAGTTTACGTGAATATGAAAATGCAACTGGTCCTTGTTTTCCGGACCTTACGCTATCGGTATGCAGAGAGGAGATTTACATGTTGTCCCGTATTTCGAAACGAACATGGCTGACGGCAATTGCATTAATTGCGGTCATGCTTTTCCTGAGCGGCTGTTCATCGGCTACTCACACGGTATCAATGACTGACCTGGAACACGGTAACTTCTGGCAGAGAAACGTAGTGTATTATTTCTCACTAGTACTCGAAACTTTTGCCAAATGGTTTGGCGGCGAGTATGGCATTGCGATCTTGCTGATGGTTATCATCGTCAGAACGTTGATTCTACCGCTTACGATTAAACAATACCGCAGCTCGAAGGCCATGCAGGCATTGCAGCCGGAGCTTGCGAAATTGAAAGAGAAGCACAAGGACAACCCGCAAAAGCAGCAGGAAGAAACGATGAAGCTGTTCCAACAGCATAAAGTTAACCCGCTGGCCGGCTGTCTGCCGTTGCTCGTGCAAATGCCGATTTTCATTGCGCTTTACAATGCGATTTATATGAATGAAAACATTCGTGAGCATACATTCCTGTGGCTGGAGCTTGGAGAGAAGGACCATACTTATGTGCTGCCAATCTTGGCTGCCATCACTACGTTCATTCAATCTAAGATGATGTCGTCGCAACAGAAAACAATGCCGGCGATGCAAGGGATTATGATGATTTTCCCGGTATTGATCTTCGTTATGGCGTTGTCTTTCCCGGCTGCATTGCCGCTTTACTGGGTATTCAGCAATATCTACACCATTGTGCAAAACTATTTCCTATATGTACGCAACTCACCTAAGGGCAAGGAGAGTGTACCTGCGAAATGAAGAAAATCGTAGCATCGGGCAAAACGATCGAAGATGCTGTACAAAATGGTTTAACGGAATTGCAAGTGTCAGCGGATCGCGTTAATGTAACTGTTCTCGAGAAACCGTCCAAAGGTTTATTCGGCTTGATCGGTGCGCGAGCTGCGAAAGTGGAACTCGTGCTTGTACCAGTGGTCGAGCAAGTGAAGACGCCATCGGTTACTGCGGCGGCAGCCAAAGATCCGCTCCTTGAAACGGAACGATTCATCACCGAAGTGGCAAGAACGATGGGGCTTGACATTACGATTGCTCGTAACGATTCGAAAGACGGTTTAACCCTCGCGTTATCGGGAAGCGGCGATCTTGGCATGCTGATCGGACGTAGAGGCCAAACGCTTGACGCTTTGCAATACCTGGTCAACATTGTGGCCAACCGTTATTCCAACAGCCATCTTCGCATTGTGCTTGATGCGGAAGATTTTCGCGAGCGTCGCCGGAAGACGCTTGAGGATTTATCCGATCGGCTGGCGGGACATGTTATCCGTACACGCAAGGAAGTTGTACTGGAGCCGATGTCCCCTCACGAGCGGAAGATCATTCATTCGCAATTACAGAACCACGCCAAGGTTAAAACATTTAGCAAAGGCGATGAACCAAATCGCCGTGTCGTAATAACGCTCAAGTAGAAGCATACAGCTCTTTTTCAGCAATGGCTCTTTAATGGTCATTGCTCATTTTTTTAAATATGAGGGAAAATAACATGATGATTCAAGACACGATTGCCGCCATTTCGACTGCTGTCGGAGAGGGCGGCATTGCCGTTATACGGGTAAGTGGACCTGAGGCGGTTGCTGAAAGTGCAAAATGTTTCCGATCCAAATCGAATATTGTCACGGTTGATTCGCATACCGTCCATTATGGGCATATCGTGGATCCCATCAGCGGCGAAGTCGTAGAAGAGATTTTGCTGACGATTATGAGGGGTCCGCGTTCGTTTACGGCAGAAGATGTCGTTGAACTTAGCACGCACGGCGGTGTTGTCGCGGTTAAACGCGTCCTGGAGCTGCTGCTTCGTTCCGGGGACGTTCGGATTGCAGAGCCCGGTGAATTTACGAAGCGTGCGTTCCTGAATGGGAGAATCGATTTAACGCAGGCGGAGGCGGTCATTGATCTGATCCGCTCGAAGTCGGACCGCGCATTCTCGGTTGCGATGAAGCAGGCCGAAGGGATGCTGTCGAAGAAGGTTAAAGCGCTTCGTCACAATCTGATCGAGCTGCTTGCGCATATCGAAGTGAATATCGACTATCCGGAGCATGATGTGGCTTCCATGACAAGCGATTATATCCGTGAACGCTGCGGTGAGGCATGCGCCGAAATCGATCGATTGTTAAAAACGGCAAGCGAAGGCAAGATATTAAGAGAAGGCATTATGACGGCAATTGTGGGCCGGCCCAATGTCGGCAAATCTTCGCTGCTTAATGCGCTGGTACAGGAAAACAAAGCGATTGTCACGGACATACCGGGCACAACGCGTGATGTTATTGAAGAGTACGTGACACTTGGCGGCATTCCGCTGCGATTGCTCGATACGGCCGGTATCCGCGAAACTGCGGATGTGGTGGAACGGATCGGAGTGGAACGCTCGCGCTCAGCGCTTGAGGAAGCGGATCTGATCTTGTTCGTGCTGAACGTGAATGAAGAGCTGCATCCGGATGACCGGTTGCTGATGGAGCAGTTTCGAAATCGGCCGGTTGTCGTATTATTGAATAAGACGGATTTACCTGTCGTGATGGACACCTCTGAGGTTGAAGCGATATTCTCCTCCGAGCAAATTGTTCGTTTGTCGGTTCTTCACGAACAGGGGCTTGAAACGCTGGAGGATGTCATTAAACGTATGTTCTTCGGCGGTGAGCTGGAGTCTGCGGATTTGACGTATGTCAGCAATGTTCGACATATTACGCTGCTCGGCCATGCCCGCCAGTCGCTTGTGGATGCCATGGAAGCGACAGATATCGGGATACCGATTGATATTGTGCAAATTGATGTGCGTACCGCTTGGGAGCAATTGGGCGAATTAATAGGTGATTCGGTATCGGATTCGCTTATCGACCAAATTTTCTCACAGTTCTGTTTAGGTAAATAAGGTAAATAATCTTAGTTGTAAAGGCAAGGAGGGATAAAGTAATGGGATATCATGCAGGGGATTTTGATGTCATTGTGGTCGGTGCCGGTCATGCAGGTGTAGAAGCTGCACTTGCTGCCGCGCGAATGGGCTGCGAGACGCTGTTGCTTACGATTAACCTGGATATGGTGGCTTTCATGCCATGTAATCCATCGATCGGCGGACCGGCAAAGGGACATGTCGTGCGTGAAATTGATGCGCTTGGCGGAGAAATGGGACGCAACATTGATAAAACATTTATTCAAATGAGGATGCTTAATACGGGTAAAGGACCGGCTGTTCACGCGCTGCGCGCGCAAGCGGATAAATTCCTTTATCAGCACTTCATGAAACAAACGATAGAAGAAACCGATCATCTGACGCTTCGCCAAGGCATGGCGGAGGAACTCATTATTGAGGATGGCGCTTGTGTAGGTATTATTACGAAGACCGGTGCAGAGTATCGCTCAAAAACGGTTGTTGTGACTACGGGCACTTATCTGCGCGGGAAAGTGATTATGGGTGAGCTGATGTACGAGAGCGGGCCGAACAATCAGCAGCCTTCCGTTAAACTGTCCGAAAGCTTGCGTTCACTTGGGCTGCAGCTTGTACGTTTCAAAACGGGAACGCCGCCTCGCGTGCATAAGGACACGATTGATTTCTCCAAAACCGAAATTCAACCCGGTGACGAGAAACCGAAATTTTTCTCGTACGAAACGGAGTACTCCGATAATGAGCAACTGCCTTGCTGGCTGACGTATACCTCGGAGGAAACACATAAGATTATTAACGATAATCTTCATCGTGCTCCTATGTTCTCCGGTGCCATTGAGGGAACAGGTCCGAGATATTGCCCATCTATTGAAGATAAAATTGTACGCTTCGCCGATAAACCGAAGCACCAGATCTTCCTGGAGCCGGAAGGGAAGAATACGTCGGAGTACTATGTGCAAGGACTCTCTACAAGTATGCCTGAGGATGTACAACTAAGCATTCTCCGTTCTATTCCAGGTTTGGAAAAAGTTGAGATGATGCGCACGGGTTACGCGATTGAGTATGACGCCGTTGTTCCAACACAGCTGTGGCCATCTCTCGAAACGAAGGTTGTTCCGGGGTTGTTCACAGCTGGACAAATTAACGGAACATCCGGTTATGAGGAAGCAGCAGGACAAGGTGTTATGGCTGGGATTAACGCGGCGCGTAAGGCACAAGGGAAATCGCCTGTAATCATCGACCGTTCGCAAGGGTATATCGGCGTGCTCATTGATGATTTAGTGACCAAGGGAACCACAGAGCCGTATCGCCTTCTAACTTCGCGCGCCGAATATCGGTTGTTGTTGAGACATGACAATGCGGATATGCGTTTGACGCCAACGGGGTATGAGATTGGCTTGATTTCGGAAGCGCGTTATCAGAAGTTTACACAGAAGAAGCTGTTGGTGGAACAGGAAATTGAGCGTCTGAAAACCGTTAAGATTCGTCCTGATGAACTAACGCTGCAATTGCTGGAGGAAGCACAATCGACTCCGATTCAACAGACAACTGACGGACTTTCCTTATTAAGACGTCCGGAAGTTTCTTATGACATCATTGATCAACTGTCTCCATCCCCTGAAGTGCTTACAGAGGATATGAAAGAGCAAGTTGAAATTCAAATTAAGTACGCAGGATATATTGAGAAACAGCAGCAACAAGTTGAGCGTCTTGCTAAGATGGAGAAGAAACGCATTCCTGACGATATAGATTATATGGCTGTCAACAATCTCTCCAAGGAAGCGAAAACAAACTTGTCCAACATTCGTCCGTTGTCGATAGGGCAAGCATCACGCATTGGCGGTGTAACGCCGGCGGATATCTCTATTCTTCTCGTTTATTTAGAACACTACAATAAGGTTGTTGCAGCACGGGGGTAACCATGAACGCTACCGAAACTTGGTTCACTGAATTATTGCAAAAGCATGGAGTGGCGCTTTCGCCGCTCCAGCTGGAGCAGTTCCAAACGTATTATGAACTGCTTGTGGAATGGAACGAAAAAATGAATTTAACAGGCATTACGGAGAGAGAAGCGGTGTATGAGAAACATTTCTACGATTCCGTGACTCTCTCTTTGTTTGTAAAAATGGACAAAGTATCATCATTGGCCGATATTGGGTCAGGTGCCGGATTTCCAAGCCTACCATTGAAAATTTGTTTCCCTCATCTTAAAATTACGATTGTAGATTCGTTAAACAAACGAATTCAATTTTTACAGCATGTTGTGCAAACACTTCAGCTTCAGAACGTGCAATGCGTTCATGGTCGTGCCGAGGATATCGCGCGCCAAGCTAATCATCGTGACGCTTATGATGTTGTCACCGCAAGAGCGGTTGCGCGGCTTAGCGGCTTAAATGAATTATGTCTTCCATTTGCACGCAAGGGTGGGGTGTTCGCTGCAATGAAGGGATCTGATCCTGCTGAGGAATTGAATGAATCCAAACGCAGTATGACTGAACTCAAAGCGAAGCTTACTTCTGTCGAACATTTGAAGCTGCCTTTCGAACAATCGGATCGTCACATTCTCCTGATGGAGAAATTTAGCGCTACACCAGCGAAGTATCCGAGAAAAGCAGGTTTACCATTGAAACAACCTATTATATAGTGATAATGGATTGATTGATATTGTTTCACGTGGAACATATTGTTGGCGGACACAATTGTTTCGATAATAAATGTCTGTCAAGCAGGAAATCAACTTACAGCCGGCGAATTATAGTAGGAACGACAATACTCGGCACTTTGAAATCGGGTGGTAGTTGACGATATGAAAGAACAGTTCTCTCGTTTATTTGGATTGAGTGACTCCAAAAGTGTAAGTCAAGATGAAGTGAAGCAGCTCCCGATTGAGGATGTAGACACAAGTCCTTATCAACCGCGGACTGTTTTCGACGATGATCGAATTGATGAGCTCAGTCAAACCATCCGCACGCACGGCGTAATTCAGCCGATCGTAGTAAGGGTGCGTGGTGGCAGATATGAAATCATCGCGGGTGAACGGCGCTATCGTGCAGTTAAAAAACTCGGTCTTGAGACAATTCCGGCTATCATTCGTGAATTTAACGATTCTCAAGCCGCATCAATTGCTCTGATTGAGAACCTTCAACGTGAAGGTCTCACTTCCATCGAGGAAGCAGTCGCGTACCAGAAGCTTATTGATCTACACAATCTTACGCAAGAAAGCTTAGCTCAGCGTTTGGGTAAGAGCCAATCCACGATAGCCAACAAGATCAGGCTTCTTGGTCTCGGTGATACAATTAAGAATGCACTGATGGAACGTAAAATTACGGAACGACATGCAAGAGCCTTGTTGTCACTTGATACGGAAGAGCTGCAGCTGAAAGTGCTGGATGACATTGTTACGAAAGAGCTGAACGTGAAACAAACGGAAGCTCGAGTGGCGTTCTATAAAGAGGCTACTAAAACGAAAAAGCCGAAGCGGGTTTCCTTTACGAAGGATGTACGTCTGGCGCTTAATACAATAAGACAATCTATTGATATGGTTTCGGGATCGGGCTTGCAAATTAAGACCAACGAACAAGATTACGAGGATCATTACGAAATCGTAATCAAAATTCCGAAACGATAATAGCGATTCAAACAGCCGTCCGAACTAGGGACGGCATCGTCATTTAATCGTTTCATATGGCATCAATAAAGTAATCAGCATAGAGGTGAACGGTTTGTCTAAAACGATAGCAATAACGAACCAGAAGGGCGGTGTCGGAAAAACGACCACGTCCGTTAATCTGGGTGCATGTCTGGCGTCGCTTGGCAAGAAAGTATTGCTCGTAGACATTGACCCGCAAGGCAATACAACGAGCGGAATTGGAATTAATAAAGCAGACGTCGCACATTGTATTTACGATGTGCTTATTAATGATGTTCACCCTAAAGATGCTACTTGTTCTACTAATATTGAAGGACTTAATATAATACCAGCTACGATTCAGTTGGCCGGTGCGGAGATCGAGCTTGTTCCAACGATTTCTCGCGAGCAGCGCTTGAAGAAGTCACTTGCCCTGGTTAAGAACCAGTATGATTACATCCTTATTGATTGCCCGCCATCATTGGGTATTCTAACGATTAACTCTTTAACTGCTTCTGATTCTGTTATTATCCCTATTCAATGTGAATATTACGCGCTGGAGGGCTTGAGCCAGCTCTTAAATACAGTACGTCTGGTTCAGAAGCATCTGAACACTACGCTTCAAATTGAAGGTGTTTTACTTACGATGTTTGATGCTAGGACTAACCTAGGCATTCAAGTAATTGAAGAAGTGAAGAAATACTTCCAACAAAAAGTGTACCAAACGATTATTCCAAGAAACGTCCGTTTAAGCGAAGCTCCTTCACACGGACAATCTATCATAACTTACGATCCAAGATCCAAAGGGGCAGAGGTGTATCTTGAACTCGCGAAGGAAGTGATTATGTATGAGCAAGCGGCTAGGTAGAGGACTTGATGCGCTTATCCCATCGCTATCTGTAAGCGAAGATGATAAAGTTGTAGAAGTTTCGTTAACACAGCTTCGTCCGAATCCGTACCAACCGCGTAAAACGTTTGATGACGATGCGATTAAAGAACTCGCTGAATCGATCAAACAGCATGGCGTCATCCAACCGATCATTGTTCGTACTGTGCTCAAAGGGTATGAAATCATCGCCGGTGAACGACGGTTCCGTGCATCGCAGTTATGTGGCAACACAACTATACCAGCAGTAATTCGCAATTTCTCCGACCAGCAAGTAATGGAGATTGCTTTAATTGAGAATCTACAACGTGAAGATCTCAATGCTATGGAACTCGCAATTGCTTACCAAGCACTCATGGATAAATTTGATTTAACACAAGAAGAGCTTTCCATGAAGGTTGGTAAATCGAGATCTCACATCGCAAACTTCCTGCGTTTGTTATCATTACCAGAGCAAATCAAAGATAATGTTTCACGTGGAACAATTTCAATGGGGCATGCAAGGGCAATTGTGGGTGTGAAGGAAGATGCACGCAAAAAGGAACTTGCTGAGTTGACCATTACTAATGAGTGGAGCGTTCGTCAATTAGAAGAAGCGATTAAAAACTTGGATCAGCCAGCGGCTGAGAAAACAAAATCGCAATCTTCCAAGAAACGCGACCCCTATATTGATCAGCTGGAAGAAACGCTGCGTGAGCAATTTAAGACAACGGTGAAGATTAAACAGCAGAAGGATAAGGGACGCATCGAACTCCTCTATTACAATAAACAGGATTTAGAACGGTTATTGGAATTGCTGCAACAGTTATCTTAATACTAAAACTCAAATAGCATACTCGATTGGGAATCCCCGTTTGAAGTAGGGGTGCCAATCGAGTATGCTATTGTTAGCATTATAAGGTATTTCGCTTTGTTGGCAAGAGGAGGAATAAGGATGCAGCAGACAACGGATAAGGGATTGATTTATCTCGATCATGCGGCAACATCATGGCCTAAACCGGCCAGTGTAATTGAAGCTGTGGTGGAAGCAATGGAACGTGATGGTGCGAATCCCGGGAGAGGCAGTCATGCGATGGCTGTTCGGGCAAGCCGGATTTTGTTCAACACGAGAAAAGCGTTGGCAAAGCTGTTCGCGGTATCCAATCCCAATGATATCGCATTTGCATTAAACACAACCATGGCACTCAACACTGCAATAAAAGGAATGCTGAATCAAAATGATCATGTAATAGCCACTGCAGTCGAACATAATTCCGTACGCAGACCTTTAGAATACCTCAAGCGAGTAATCGGTATTGAGGTTAGTTACGTTGAGCCCAATGAAGCAGGGGAATTGGATGCGAAGCAAATTGAGGCTGCCATACAGCCTAACACAAAGCTTGTTATCGTGAATCATAGTTCGAATTTATTGGGATCCATTCTGCCTGTTGCTGATATTGGAGAGGTTACACGTAAACACGGACTAAAGCTGCTTGTCGATGCTGCGCAAACAGCGGGGTTGTTGGAAATAAACGTGGAGCAGATGGGGATTGATATGCTCGCGTTTCCGGGCCATAAAGGGTTGCTGGGGCCGCAAGGGACAGGCGGGTTGTATATTCACCCCAACGTGGAGCTGGAGCCTCTCCTGCACGGTGGTACGGGCAGTCAGTCGGAGGCGATAGAGCAGCCAACGGTTCGTCCTGACAGGTATGAAGCGGGCACTCAAAATGCAGCTGGAATAAATGGGCTGAAGGCCGGGGTGCAGCATATTCTGCATGAGACGGTGCAAAACATCCATACTAGAGAATGGATGCTGACACAGCAATTGATGGAGGGGCTTCATGAGTTGAACGGAGTTCGCATCCTTGGCCCGGAGCTCGGTAAACCCCGGACCGGAATCGTGTCCTTCGTTTTGCCGGGAGCAGATCCATCCGAGATTGGATTTATTCTGGATCAGCATTATCAAATCGCTGTTCGCACAGGGTTCCATTGCACTCCACTCGCACATGAAATTGCAGGGACGAAGGATACAGGGGCAATACGCGCAAGCGTGGGATGCTTCACAACAAAACAAGAGGTTGATGCGCTTATAGCGGCTGTGAAGGAAATTAAGCAGCACTACAGTTAATGTGCTTTAAACGGGGGAGAGTAAGACATCATGAATGAACTGATTGAAAGTCCGTCTGATTGGATAACGATTGGACTGCTTGTTGTTGTATTAATTTTGTTGGTGCGCAGTTTTGTTATCGGAAGCAAGCTGAAGCGACTGCGTAAAAGTTACACGCAGTTTATGAGCGGTGCAGGGGTCGAAGAACTGGAAAGCGTCATCGTAGAGCTGAAGCAGCGACTTAGTACGCAGGAAGAAGGACAGAACAAGCTGAAGCAAAGCGTCCATACGCTGAATGATACACTGAAGAAGAAGAAAGGCAACATCGGTATCCATCGTTACAATGCTTTTGCTGAACGAGGGAATGATCTGAGTTTCTCAATAGCAGTGATTGATGATACTGAGGACGGAATGGTACTAAGCGGCATTCACGGCCGAGAGAATACCTTCGTCTACGCCAAGCCCGTGCAAGAAGGGCAATCGAAGTATCCGCTGACCCCGGAAGAGAAAGAAGCCATCAGTCTTGCGTTGCAGCGGGAATCGAAGTAGGGCGTACGCATTTCATGATGGATAAGAACAGGCTGTGCGCAATAATATCAGACATACGCATAACAAGATGAAGCCGAGTGTTTTGCAAAACAAAATACTCCATAAATCCACCGACATTTACGATACCTGTAATGTGGATGTCACCAACAGGCGGCAGATCTTTATTAACACCGGCACCCGGACGGACAGGACCAGAGCCGACTTGAATACAGCCGACACTTGCGGCTTGACCTAAGCAGGCATCAATACCAATGACAAAAGGCTTACGGACATACTTGTTGATGTCGATCAGTGTTTCGTCCAAGTTCATCGCATGAACAGGTTCCTCCAGGGTGCCATAAAGATCGAAGAAGGGACTCCGATATTTGCTTAGAGAAGTGCCGACAAGAGGGCCGAGCGAATCGCCTGTGGAACGATCAGTACCTACACATACAACAACAAGCCTACGATCAGCAGGGACGTTGTCCAAAAGGTACGTGATGCGGTTCATCAGAAGTCCTGTAATGTTGGGTTCTGTGTACGGTACTTTAAGCGGTGTTTCTTTCATTCCCGGCAATTTCATAGATTCTCCTCCCGCCAACTCTATGAATTCCAACAACCTATCGATAGAGAAACAGTTGTTATCACTTGGTTACTAGTATATGGATAGGACAACCATTTTATACTTGTTTAACCGAGGAACCTGCAATAAAACAATCAGGAGGCGCAGACCCATGCTTATTGCCTTTGACTCCACCCAGCAGGCTCTGCGGGCGGAAATGCTACTAGAATATGCGGATATTGAAATTGACATCTGTCCAACGCCGAAGCAAATTACCGCGGGCTGCGCACTATCCATTCATTTTCCGGAGAGTGATCTGCTAGTCGTGAAGGATGTCATCAACCAAGAGAATGTTGAGATTAGGGGAATATTTAAACAGGTTGAGGATCGGTACGAGCCCATTGAGTTATGAGGAATAAAGGGATACGATAGAGATAGAAATAGAAACAGCTTTAGGGGAAAGGGAGCGGACTGTTATGGAGAGGAAACAGTTTGAACTGGGCGATGTTGTCCAAATGAAGAAGCAGCATCCATGTGGAACAAATGAGATGGAGATCATTCGCATGGGGATGGATATCCGAATCAAATGCGTAGGCTGCAAACACAGCGTTCTCATACCACGCGCGAAGTTCGAGAAAAACTTGAAAAAAGTACTCCGTTCGAAAGCAGACGAGGGCTTAAATGAGGGCGAAAGCGCCAATGGAATATCAAGCAATTAATGCTTGCATTTGGACGAGCCCCGTGGTAAGATAAATTCTGTTCTGCTGATTCACCTTTATGGAGAGGTACCCAAGAGGCCCAAGGGGGCTGACTCGAAATCAGTTAGGCGTGTCAAAGCGTGCGTGGGTTCGAATCCCACCCTCTCCGCCATATTTAATCAATCAACGACCCGAAAGGGTCGTTTTTTTGTTTTCATGCTAAGGTTATTTGTAAGGCGAGATTGGACATATGCATTACCAACAGTTGCAAGTTCTCCAAAGCGGAAAGAGCGCGGGACGCTGATATTGTGGCCGTTCGTTCGTTAACCGGACGTTCTTAGCCATCTGCTGAGAGAAAGGGTACTTCAGGAACGCTTATTTCGTGCGTCGCAGCAAGAAGGGAAAGAGGTTCTCACGAGCACCTATTTCTTGTGTCACAGGCACGATGGGGAAAAGGGTTCACACAAGCGTTTATTTCCTCTGTTACAGACAAGATAGAAAAACCCTCACGAGCGCAGTGTTTCCGTGTTTGCAGACACAATGGAAAAAAGGGCTCTCGCGAGCCCTTCTCCGACGGTGTTTGATTTAGAAAACAGTCATCACTACAAGCTTTTCGTAAGAAACCTCGGTTCACCGGTCTTTAGTCGGTGTGCGTGTGTTACAGACACTGGTCTTTGGCACATCCCTCCGCTTCTATGCTGAGTGGACAAAATCTCCTTGAGGTTCGTACATGCATGGGTTCAACGGAACCACACCTCTCTTTACACCGTCACAACTATAATGCGCAGGTTGTTTTTCTTCTATACAAGAAATCGCGAAAAAATCAGTACATTCGTTTCCACTTGCGATCCTTATTCGAAAGGGCCGGAAACTTGTCGCCTTTCGCCAATCTTACCTTCTGCGGATTGTTGACGCCCATATGGAAAGACGCTTCGCCGATTTCAATATACAACCCGTCGTTTGGCGCACGGTCGCCTTCTCGAAATTCTGTCCATTCACCCATTAATGAATTACACCTCCAGTGCGGTTGCACAAATGAGGACGACGCAGAGATTCCGTCCTGATCATTAGTGTGCAACAAATGAGGATGGAACATGAACGGAAGAAAGAGGTAGGCGAACGGCTTGAATCAATACTTGTCAAGAGGGGACTAAGTTTGGTATAGTATTCAGGTATGCGAGAAATTAACTCGCTCCTTGCTCCCTTTTTAAGGGGGCCGCATAGTCCAAGAGGAGGTGAAACATATGCGCAAATACGAAGTGATGTACATCATTCGTCCGGATGTGGAACAAGAGTCGGTACAAGCTTTGACTGACAAGTTCCAAGGAATCATCGGAAACGGTGGAGAGGTCACAAAGCATGACGTGATCGGTAAACGCCGCCTTGCGTATGAAATCAACAAGATTCGTGACGGTATCTACGTACTGGTACATTTCAACGCAACTCCAGAAGTTGTTGCTGAACTTGACCGCGTCATGAAAATTACGGATGAAGTTATCCGTTTCTTAGTTGTTAAAGATGTAGCTTAGTCTCATCAACGCAAGGATGTTTCGATTGGAGGCGATAAACGATGTTGAACCGTGTTATTCTCATCGGTAGATTAACAAAGGATCCTGAAATGCGCTATACGCCGGCAGGTGTTGCGGTAACGCAATTTACACTTGCGGTGGATCGTCCGTTTACGAGCGGTGGTCAGAACGAAAGGGAAGCGGATTTTATTCCAATCGTTACTTGGCGTCAGCTCGCTGAAACTTGTGCGAACTACTTGCGCAAAGGCCGCCTAACAGCGGTTGAAGGCCGTATCCAGGTACGGAATTACGAGAACAACGAAGGCAAGCGGGTCTACGTGACTGAAATTATTGCCGATAACGTTCGTTTCTTGGAATCCGGCAACCGTGAGAATGGTCCGCGTGATGAGGGTGCGGCAAGCTATGGCAGCGGAAACGGCAACTACGGTGGAGGCAACTCACAAGGTGGCACCAGCGGTGGTAATCCACAGGGTGGAGGCCGTTCGGGAGGCACACCAAGGAACAACAATAGTCGTGATCCGTTCTCAGACGACGGACGCCCGATCGATATATCGGAAGATGATTTGCCATTCTAACTGAAAGGACGGATGAACATGAGCTTTAAGCAAAGAGATGGTGGCGACGAGCGTCCAGAACGCAAATTCGGCGGTCGTAAAGGCCGTAACAAACGCCGTAAAGTATGTTTCTTCACAGCTAACAAAATTACGCACATTGACTATAAAGATACGGACCTGCTTCGTAAATTTATCAGCGAGCGCGGCAAAATTTTGCCACGTCGTGTAACTGGAACAAGTGCAAAGTATCAACGTCTTCTGACTGTAGCGATCAAACGCTCCCGTCAAGTAGCGTTGTTGCCTTACACAACGGAATAGGACGTAACGAGGAGGCAGCCAATCGGCTGCCTTTTTTTGTGCTTGTTAAATATCGTCCCCGTTAAAACTTACTTGCTTGCTGCTCCGCATAATCACCGATAACCGGAAGCTTAAACCTTTTGCCCTGCAAGGCGAGGAGCATTAATGCAATCCATAATATAAATGACAGCGGAGCAAGTAAAAAGCCAAGCAGCCAGCCGATAAACGGGATAAAGCCGAGCACAATATTAATGACAACCAGTACGACAGATATTAAGATCGATTGCATGGCATGAAATTTCACGAAATTGCTTCGCTTCTCCAGAACAAGAAACAAGATGCCGGTTACAAAGCTGCCCAGATAACAGAGCAACCCGACAATCTTAGGGTCAATGCCGGTCGATGATGGATCAGGTCCAAATAACGGTGCTTGCATAATGACGCTCCCTCCCTTTGTAGGTATGTATTCAAGCTTGGGCTAAACTATGCTTGGTTGAAATGACCAGAATTGACAAAGGAAAATCGTTAACCATTTGTAACTTTCGACTCCACATAATCGTTTAGAATTAGGAAACCACGTGTAAATAGATTTGTAGAGAATGGAGCGTTACAACGAATATGCAACCGAGAAAATCACGACGATCGTATAAGTGGCTTGCAGCTATCCTCGTTATCGTAGTGCTGGCGGGGACAGTCGGCTATTTTAATCGAAATGCGCTTGCGATGTGGGGGTTTGATGTGTTCTTATCCGGATCGGTTAAGGACAGGCTCGAAAATTCGTATCAGCCGCTGGAAGGCCACGAGCCGGTGAAGACAACGTATAAGCCGGAGGAGCCATTCTCCATGCTGCTGCTCGGCGTCGATCAGCGGGATAAAGAGGTAGGCCGCTCTGATACGATGATCTACACCGTTATCAGACCTAAAGATGGCGCCATTCTGATGGTTTCCATTCCCCGTGACACGTATGTCGACATCGTCGGCAAAACAACGAAATCAGGTAATCAATGGGAAGATAAAATCACGCATGCCTATGCTTTTGGCGGAGCGAAAATGTCGGTAGAAACCGTCGAAAGGTTATTCAACAACACCATCGATCATTATGCTACAATTAACTTTACCGGCTTCCGTGAAGTCATCGACGCTATGGGCGGAATCGCGCTTCCGATTACGGAAGATCTGGTTAATGATGACCCGGATCACGAGAAGTTCGTTGTTAAGGCCGGTAAAGAGCTCTACAATGGCACTGAAGCGCTCAACTTTGTTCGGTACCGTGAAGATGCAGGCGGCGATACGAGCCGTGCAGGACGTCACCAGCAGTTCTTAAACGCAATCATGACTAAAGCTTCGCATGTCCAGCAGTGGACGAAGATTCCTGAACTTATTTCAATTATGGGCGACAATTTCACAACCGATTTAACTCCGCAGCATATGATTGATTTGGCGAAGAGCATGCTGCAAAGCGACAACCGCACGATTTACAGCCATACGTTGAAAGGCAACGGACATCGTAAAGTGAATCACGGCGCTTGGTACTATTTTGCGGATGAAGAAGATTTAGCTGCAACGCAACAGTTGATTAAGGCATGGCTGGATCCAGCGAAAACGAAAGCAGAGCTGCCGCTTCCGGAGGAATACCAGGTTAAAGATCAGAAGCCTGTGCAGTCGTTGTCGTCCCAAACGAAAGCAGCATCAGAGAAGCATTAACGGCAATGCGGCGCTGAGATGACATCAAAGGCGCACGTCAAGCTCGTCAAGCTGCAGCTAGGCCCGGAGCTCTTCACGAACAAGAAAGACAAAGTAGAAGGGAATGGGAACATCAACATGAATATTGCTTTTTTTCTACTGCCTAAGCAAGAGGTGGTATGGTTGACGCTCGATGCAACACTGCGTCAAACACTCGAGAAGATGGAGCATCACCGCTACACGGCGGTACCGATACTCGACAATCAGGGCGGATATGCAGGCACATTAACTGAGGGCGATCTGCTGTGGTATATGAAGAACAACCCGCAAGTGAGCTTCGATCAGACGAACAAGGTGAAGCTGTCGGATGTGCAAATGCGCATGGCAAATAAAGCCGTACAGATTGATGCCAATATGGAGGATTTGATTTCACTGGCGAAGGTGCAGAACTTTGTGCCTGTCGTGGATGACATGAACCGGTTTATCGGCATAGTGCGCCGAAGCGACATCATTGACTACTGTGAAGCCATTATCTTAAATCAAAATAAACAAGCCAGCAAAGAAATGGCTGCCGGCTAAATCAGACGCCGTCCTCGATCCCAGAGGACGGCGTTTTATCGTTCATGCACCACGGGATTGCGCTGCTCCTGCTGGACAAGGTCCCCTGTGTTGCCGGAATTGTTTTATGATATAATGGGGAGTAAATCATTAGTTCTGTACTAGTAAATCAGCAAGAGGTGAACGGTTTGAAAACCGGCTTAAAGTCAATTCTTTGGAGCTTCTCAGCGTTAATTCTGCTGCTCATGGTAGCAGTCCCCGTTCTGAATGCGCTGGCTGCGGCAGTATTAATGGTACCAACGGTAATCCTGTATACGACGTTGTCCAAGCGCGCATTTACGCTGCACATGGCAGCCGTATATGGAATTGGCGTTCTCATTATGGGACTGCCTGCCTTAATCGTTGGACTGTTTTTCTTAGTTCCATCGCTTGTTATGGGGCATTATTACCGAAAAGGGGCTCCTGCCCGGAAGGTCTTAACCGCTACCGTATTAACGGTGCTTGCCCAGCTTCTGCTGGAGCTGGTTGTGTTTGACCTCGTATTCGATTTTTCCCTAATGAATGAAATTCGCGAAATGATCACGAAAACGGTCGACAATTTACGGGAACAAGGCATTATGCCGAGCGTGTGGACGGCAACCGTAACGGAATCGTATGTACAAAGCTTGATTCATTCCATACCAATGGCGCTTATTACCGTTTCATTCCTGCTTGCGGTTATCACGCATGCAATTGCAGCGCCCGCTCTGCGTTCAAGCGGTTTAACGATTTCGCATTTGCAAGCGGCGCGCGAGTGGAGATTGCCGCGGATTTTTGTGTTTTACTACTTGGTCGTACTCATAGCGGATATGGCTACGCCGAACACGGGCTCATCGTTCATGACGGTGACGCTTCATAATTTAGTGCCGCTCATGCAAATGGCTTTCTCCATTCAGGCGATGGGTTTCTTCTTCTTCCTGGCGCATGAACGCAAATGGAACAAAGCGATTCCGGTGCTTCTGTCGGTAGTTGTCGCGATTTTCCAACCGTTTAGCTTGATTGGGGTCATTGACGCAGCTTTCCCAATCCGTAAAGCGTTTAAGAAATCGTGATACGGAGGCGAATGAAACGATGCCAAAGTTTTTAATTAACCGCTGGCACGGCATGCACCATTTGTGGGCATTCGTGCTTATGATTCTGTTGACGGTCACACTCGCTTTCTATGAATGGAAGCTCGGCATGCTGGGACTGCTGCTCTGCGGTGCGGTAGGTTTCTACTCGGTTATGGCCGAGCGCGCCTTCCGCCGCGATTTGAAGGTCTATCTGGGGACGCTGTCGTATCGGGTGAAGAAAGCCGGTAATGAGGTGATCAGCGATCTCCCATTCGGAATCATTCTCTATAACGAAGACAAAACAGTAGAATGGCACAATGCGTTTGTCACGCACATGCTGGAGCGGGAGTCTGTTGTCGGCGATTCGCTGGAAGATTTGTTTCCTACGCTCTCGCAGGCCAAAGAACGCGAAGGTACAGTAGAAGCGCATGTCGGAAACTCGGTGTATGAGCTGCAGTTCCGTTTCGATGAGAGGCTGCTCTATATCCGTGATATGACGCAGCGCTGGCAGCTGGCTAAGCGGTATGAGGAAGAGAAGCTGGCGCTCGGCATTGTCATGATGGATAACCTCGATGAAGTTACGCAAGGCATGGACGATCAACAGCGGAGTACGCTGCTTTCGAAGGCAACTGCGGAGATTACGGACTGGGCGAATAAGTTTCACGTGTATTTGAAACGGCTCACCTCTGACCGTTACTTGGTTATTACCGACATGCGCACGCTCAAGCAGCTGGAGCTGTCGCGGTTTGTCCTCCTCGATGAGGTGCGGGAGATTACCGCGGAGAATAAGATTCCGATGACGCTCAGCATCGGCTTCGCCGCAGGTGCCGAAAGCGTCGTGGAGCTCGGCCACTGGGCGCAAATTAGTCTTGATTATGCACTTGGACGCGGCGGCGATCAGGCAGCGGTGAAGGTCGGACAGCGCCAGTCATTCTATGGCGGGAAGTCCAACGCCGTTGAGAAGCGGACCCGTGTTCGGGCGAGGGTTGTCGCGCATGCACTGCGCGATCTGATCAAGGATAGCGACCGCGTCGTCATTATGGGGCATAAAATGCCGGATATGGATGCGATCGGCGCTTCCATTGGCGTGCTGAAGGCTGCTATGCTTTTTAATAAAGAAGCGTACATCGTGCTGGAAGGCGTTAACCCTTCAATCCAGAAAATGATGGAGATGCTGCGGGAAGAAGAGCGGATTGCCAAGCGATTTATTACGCCTGAGCAAGCTAAAGAGCTGATTAACGGCAATACGCTTGTCGTTGTCGTCGATACGCATAAAGCATCGATGGTGAAAGAGCCGAAGCTGCTGACGCAAACGGAAAAAATCGTGGTCGTCGATCATCACAGACGCGGGGAAGAGTTTATCTCGAACGCGATTCTGGTCTACATGGAGCCGTACGCATCCTCGACTTGTGAACTTATAACAGAGCTTCTGCAATATATTAACGACCGCGTGTTGCTGGATGTCAGAGAAGCGACGGCCCTGCTCGCGGGAATTACCGTGGACACGAAGAGTTTCTCGCTTCGCACCGGCTCGCGGACCTTTGAAGCGGCATCGTTCTTGCGCCGCAATGGGGCGGATTCGACCTTGATTCAGCGGATGCTGAAAGAGGACTTGGCCGAATACATTAAGAAGGCAGAGATTATTAAGCAGGCCGAGATCGTCTATGAGCATATTGCCATCGCGATGACCGAGCAAGGCCGGCAGTATTCGCAGCTGCTCATTGCGCAGACGGCGGATACGCTGCTTAATATGACCGACGTGCTGGCATCCTTCGTCATCGGAGAGCGGCCGGACGGTCTGATTGGCATCAGCGCCCGCTCACTGGGCCATATGAACGTACAGGTGGTCATGGAGCGTATGGGCGGAGGCGGACATTTAACCAATGCCGCCGCACAGCAAGAAGGAACCGTGGTGGAAGTAGCGCAGCGCCTCAAGCAGGTGCTGCAAGAACTCGATAAGGAAGAGGGGTTATTCGAATGAAGGTAATCTTTTTGCAAGACGTGAAGGGGCAAGGTAAGAAGGGTGAGGTTAAAGAGGTGTCGGAAGGGTACGTGCGCAACTTCCTGTTTCCGAAGAACTTGGCAAAGCCGGCTTCCGATGGCAACCTGAAGACGCTTGATATTCAGAAGGCGTCCGAGCAGAAGAAGAAGGAAAAAGAAAAAGAAGACGCAAAGGCGCTTGCAGAACGTCTGGAAGCGATGAAAATAGTTGTGAAAACGAAAGCCGGCGAAGGCGGTCGTTTGTTCGGAGCCATCACAAGCAAGCAAATTGCGGAGTCGCTTGAGGCGCAAGGCGTCAAAATCGACAAACGCAAAATCGAGCTGGAAGAGCCGATCCGTACGCTTGGCGTTACGCAAGTATTGGTAAAGCTGCATCCGGAAGTGAAAGCGAAGCTGAGTGTACATGCTACAGAGGAATAGAAGCAATCAAAAGGGGAGTCATGCGGACCAATGAGTAATGAGATGAATTTCGACCGAATACCGCCGCAGAATATGGAAGCAGAGCAAGCGGTACTTGGTGCTGTCTTATTGCAAACGGAAGCGTTAATAACGGCAATGGAGCGGCTGCGCAGTGAGGACTTCTACTTGCCGTCGCATCAGCTGCTGTTTGATGCGATGGTGGAGCTTGGTGAAGCGAGCCAGCCGATTGACTTGGTAACCTTGACTGCTTATTTACAGGATCGACAGCAGCTGGAGGAGATCGGCGGCGTCAGTTACCTGGCCAAGCTGGGAAACGCGGTTCCAACAGCAGCTAACGTGGATTATTACGCGCAAATCGTGGAAGAGAAATCGATGCTCCGCCGTCTCATTCGGACAGCGACGAACATCGTTTCGGACGGCTATGCCGCAGCCGAAGATGTGGGAGCCATGCTTAGCGAAGCGGAAGCCCGCATCATGGAGCTGTCTAACCGTCGTTCAAGCAGCGGATTCATATCCATTCGCGACGTGCTCATGGAAGTATTCGAGAAAGTGGAGCATCTATATTCGAATAAAGGCGGCTCCACCGGCATTCCATCCGGGTTTACCGACTTGGACAAGATGACCGCGGGCTTCCAGCGAAATGACCTGATCATTGTAGCTGCACGGCCATCCGTAGGAAAAACGGCTTTCGCACTTAATATCGCACAGAACGTCGGTGTGCGGGCACGGGAAACAGTCGCCATCTTCAGTCTTGAGATGTCGGCTGCCCAGCTGGTACAGCGTATGATTTGCGCGGAATCAAACGTGGATGCGGGCCGATTGCGTACCGGGTATTTGGAAGGCGACGATTGGGAAAAGCTAACGATGGCGATCGGTTCGTTGTCTGAAGCGCAAATTTACATCGATGATACGCCGGGTATTACCGTATCGGATATTCGCGCTAAGTGCCGCCGTCTGAAGAAAGAACGCGGACTTGGAATGATTCTGATCGATTATTTGCAGCTGATTCAAGGACGCGGCAAAGCCGGCGAGAATCGTCAACAGGAAGTATCCGAGATCTCCCGTACACTGAAACAGATCGCCCGTGAGCTCGAAGTGCCGGTTATTGCACTGTCACAGCTCAGCCGGGGCGTTGAGCAGCGGCAGGACAAGCGTCCCATGATGTCTGACCTTCGGGAATCCGGATCGATCGAGCAAGATGCCGATATTGTAGCGTTCCTATACCGGGATGACTACTATGATAAGGAATCCGAGAAGAAGAATATTATCGAGATCATCATAGCCAAACAGCGTAACGGTCCCGTTGGAACCGTTGAGCTTGCCTTCTTGAAAAACTTCAATAAATTCGTTGGTTTAGATCGATCGCACCAAGAACCGGGCCACGCTTCCTAATAAAGGAGGGTTCTGTCCCACATTTATCGAAATTCCGAACAATGCGATATACGACCTTACAATTGTTCGCTTTTCGTTGACTTTACCACTGCAGACTGCTAAACTAATCATGCTGTCTAAAGCTGGTAGCTATTATGTTGTTTATTTGCAACGCGCGCAAAACTTGTAATGGGGGTATATCCATGTCAACGGTAGTTGTAGTCGGAACCCAGTGGGGAGACGAAGGCAAAGGAAAAATCACCGACTTTCTGGCGGACGGTGCTGATGTTGTAGCCCGGTACCAGGGGGGAAACAACGCAGGTCATACGATTATGATCGGCAACAAGAAATATAAGCTCACGATGATTCCATCGGGCATTTTCAACGAAAATAAAGTGTGCGTCATCGGTAACGGTATGGTTATCAATCCGTCCGCACTGATTGATGAAATTAACTATATACATGACAATGGATTCTCTTCCGAGAATCTGAAAATCAGTGATCGTGCTCATCTGATCATGCCGTATCACCTCGTGCTTGACGGTCTTGAAGAAGAGCGTAAAGGCGATAACAAGATTGGTACGACTCGCAAAGGCATCGGCCCTTGCTACATGGACAAAGCAGCGCGTAACGGGATTCGCGTCGCTGACCTGCTCGATGCGGAAGAGTTCGAAGCGAAGCTTCGCCGCATGATCGTTGAGAAGAACCAAGTGATCGAGCAAGTTTACAACGGTGAGAAGCTTGACGCTGACGCTATTCTTGCCGAGTACCTGGGTTATGCCGAAACGCTGCGTCCTTACGTAACGGACACTTCCGTTGTGCTGAACGATGCGATCGATGAAGGCAAACGCATTCTGTTCGAAGGCGCACAAGGCGTAATGCTTGATATCGACCAAGGCACTTATCCGTACGTGACTTCCTCGAACCCGACAGCCGGCGGCGTTTGTATCGGTTCCGGCGTTGGACCTTCTAAGATCCAACAAGTTATCGGCGTTGCCAAAGCGTACACTACGCGTGTTGGTGACGGTCCATTCCCAACTGAGCTCAATAATGAGATCGGGGATTGGATCCGCGAGAAAGGTCATGAGTACGGTACAGTTACCGGCCGTCCACGCCGCGTAGGCTGGTTCGATACGGTTGTTGTCCGCCATGCGCGCCGCGTTAGCGGGATTACAGGCCTGTCCTTGAACTCGCTTGACGTGCTTTCCGGTCTTGAAACGGTTAAAATTTGCACGGGCTACAAACTGCGCGGCGAAATCATTACGCATTATCCGGCCAGCTTGAAGCTGATCTCCGAGTGCGAAGCGGTTTACGAGGAACTGCCGGGCTGGAGCGAAGATATCTCGAACGCGAAGACGCTGGCGGATCTGCCGGAGAACACGCGTCGCTATGTGGAGCGGGTATCCGAGCTTACGGGCATTCCAATTGCGATCTTCTCCGTTGGACGCAACCGCGAGCAAACGAATCCGGTTGTACCGATCTACGGTTAATCCATATCGATCCAGAGGGCTGCGAGAAATCGCGGTCCTCTTTTTTTTTCTGCCAATTTAGGGGATGCGATTATGAATGGTTCCGCAGCTGCGTGCCCATACTAAGAAGTATGGGCGAAAATGCCCTTGCATAGGAGGGTGATTATCATGTGGAAAATGACAGGGTGGCTGGCGAAAACAATCGCGGCGGGACTGCTGATCAGTTTTCTATCCATCTGGACGACAGGTTATATCGTGAACAGTTACGTCGAGACGCTGCTGAAGCAGTTTAATGTGCCGCTTGAGCAGAAACCTTTTGCGCTGAATGGAGTTTGGGGCGGGTTATGGGGAGCGGACCCGGTTGTGAAGCAAAAAGGCAATTCGGCGGAATCGGACCCGAAGGACAAAGATGCGGACGTCAAAACAGGCAGTGGCGACGGGCAAACATCGAGTACGAAGGATGATACGAAAACGGACGGCGATTCTCCTGCGTCGGTGGATGCTTTTGAGCAGACTCCGAGCGGCGAATTAAGCGATATCGGAGGCGGGACCGGAACGAAGGCGGGCAGCGGCGCTGTTTCTTCAACGGATGACGAGGTTGCCATGACGACAGAAGAAATCAATGCAGCGAAATCGCAAATCAGCGACGCCGACAAAGAAAAGCTGTTCAATACGATGATGACGAAGCTTCCTCAGGACGCATGGCAGAACATATCGAATCTGATGGAAGAAGGGCTGACAGACGCGGAATTGACCCAGGTCCAACAGCTCATGGCGCAATACCTAGATCGGACAGAATACGACGCAATGCTGGCAATTCTGAGCAAATATTAATGTCAAGCCCAAGGTCGTTTGGTTGAATCGGAATGCAGCGTTATGATAAAGTAGAAATCGTAGCCTGACAATGTAGGTTTACATTGTCGAATCCCAACAAAGTTATGAACCATAACGCGAAAAGGAGACGATCATGGCCTTTTTTAATGAGAGGGGTCGAATCCGGAAGGTATGGAACTCGTTCCGACAGACTTTTCGGACCGTCAACCCAAATAGCACGCAAGGCAATACGAAGCACCGATTACTGAGCAAGAAGCCGTTATTTCTTGCAGTAGGCGCAGTAGCTTTATTGACGATTGCAGGTTTTAGCGGCAGTCATTATGTACAAGCACACACCGTAGATTATGTCGAAGTTTATCATAATGGCAAGCTAATCGGAGAAGTAGGCTCAGAGACCCAGGTTAAAGAGTTGATTAGCAGCAAAGAGAAGCAGATGCAGGAGAAAAACGCAGGCATACATATGGTGCTTGACGCAGGTACGATCACATACAGCGATAAAAGCGCTTACAATGCCAAACCGGATTCAGCAGCGACTTTGCAGAAGCTTGAAGGGCTGCTTGCATCACATGCTACAGGTGTAGAGCTAATCGTAGACGGCAAGCGGGTCGGTGTTGTGAAGGACAAGGCGACGGCGACAGCGCTGCTTAAGCGGGTAGAAGGTAAATATTCGCCGAAGGTGAAAGCAGGCAAAGCGGAAGTTACGGCATTGTCTTACTCCGCTGACGGCAGCTTGAAATCCAAATCGGCCTTGAAATCCGTGAAATTTGTCGAGAAGGTTGCGACTAAAGAAGCAGAAGTTCAACCTACGGACATCGCGGATCCCGAGCAGCTCTATTTGCAGCTAATTAAAGGGACTGTGAAACCGACTTCGTATACGGTTCAAGAAGGAGACTGCGTCGGCTGTATCGCACACAAGTTCGATATCTCGCCTCAGGTCATCTATGAACGCAACAAATGGATTAAAGAGGATATGATTAAAGTCGGAGACGTGCTGGATCTGACGGTGCTTCAGCCGCAAGTGACGGTTGAAACGGTCGAGAATGTGACGGAAACCGAATCCATAGAACCGGCTACGGTCGTTCAGAAGAACAGTAATATGAAAGCCGGCCAGTCGAAGGTGATTCGCCAAGGCCAAAGCGGCAAGAAGCAATTGGTATATCGATTGGTGAAGCAGAATGGTTACTTGATGAGCGAAGAGCTGATCAGCGAAGTCGTTCTGAAGCCATCCGTTCCGGCGATTGTGATGAAAGGAACGAAGGTTACACTGAGCGAAGGCAGCGGCCGCTTCAGCTGGCCGGTAACCGGCGCGCGTCTCACCAGCAGCTTCGGTCAACGTTGGGGAACATTGCATCGCGGCGTTGATATGGTGGGTAACAAAAACATTATGGCAGCAGATAACGGTACAGTCAGCTTCACCGGTCAACGTCCGGGGCTTGGCAATTGTATCATCATCAATCACCATAACGGCTATGAAACAGTTTACGGCCATCTTAGCAAAATTTCCGTCAAGCGTGGTCAGACGGTTGAGAAGGGTCAACGGATCGGCATTATGGGTAATACCGGTCACTCCTTCGGCACGCATTTGCACTTTGAAGTTCATAAGAACGGCGCTTTGCAAAACCCGCTTAAGTACCTGTAAGCGAAGCAAGCGCAGACGCTGCGAAACACTGCTCGGCCTTCATGGCCCGGCAGTGTTTTTGCGTTCAGAGGAAAGTCACAAAATACGCGGGAATTCGACCAATTCTCCCCTCATATGAGGGAACTTTCATTGGGAACTCAGACACTTCCTATGGTAGAATAGAGGAAGATTGCTAAGCGACAGGCGGTGTAGCGATGCACGGAAAAATATTAGTCGTTGATGACGAACAACCGATTGCGGACATTATAAAATTCAACCTCGAGAAGGAAGGCTATCAAGTCATTTGCGCCTTCGACGGTGGTGAAGCGGTAAGACTCGCGTTTGAGGAGCTGCCGGATTTAATTTTGCTTGATTTGATGCTGCCGGTGAAGGATGGCATGGATGTGTGCCGCGAAGTGCGCGCGCGTTTGCAAACGCCGATCATTATGCTGACAGCCAAAGATACCGAGCTGGATAAAGTACTTGGATTGGAGCTTGGGGCCGACGATTACGTCACGAAGCCGTTCAGTACCCGCGAACTGCTTGCCCGAGTGAAAGCGCATTTGCGTCGCCAGAAGAACGATGCTTCTTCGTCTGCGGCCGCTGCAGCAGGCAACGGCACATTGCCGGCTGCCGAGGACAAGCAGGGGCTTGGGATTTTCAACCTGTTTATCGATACGGATATGTATGTCGTCTATAAAGACAATGAGCCGCTCGACCTGACGCACCGTGAATACGAGCTCGTTTATTATTTGGCCCGCAACTGCGGGAAGGTAATGACGCGCGAGCATTTGCTGCAGGCGGTATGGGGGTTTGAGTATTTCGGTGATGTCCGTACGGTGGATGTTACGATCCGGAGACTTCGGGAGAAGATCGAGGATGATCCGAGCCGGCCGGAATATATTTTGACACGCCGCGGGCTGGGTTACTTGATGCGTAATCCGAAATCCGGAGGGTTCGGGTACGGATGAACGGGATACGGTTTTTCCGAACCATTCAAGTTAAACTGATTATTATTTATGTGCTGCTGATTCTTATTGCGATGCAGCTGATCGGTGTCTATTTCATCAGTACGATGAAGACCTCACTGACATCGACGTTTACGAATAACATGAACGAGCAGGCTAATCTGCTCTCTAAATTATCGGCGCAAACGCTGTCCAATCGGTTGGACAAGACAGGCACCACGGATGAGAACTCGACTGAGGAGTATCTCAGGGTGCTTGTTAGCAGTTTGTTCAGCATCAGCGAGGCTGAAATTCAAATTCTGGATGCAAGCGGGAAGGTGTTAGCCACCTCCATGCAGGCGCATCAGTCCTATATCGGCAAGAAGAATACCTCGCTGGCTGTCAGCCGGGCGCTGCAGGGGATTCGCGATAACGAAGAGGAAATTATCGATGAGGACGGTTTGCGCAAGAAGATCATTGCCAAGCCGATTGTGGATGGGGAGAAAACGGTAGGTGCGATCTACCTGGTCGCATCGATGAAGGAGCTCTATTCGACCGTTGATCGGATTAACCGGATCTTCATGTCCGGGATGCTCTTCGCCCTTGGTCTGACGGGCGTGCTCGGCATTCTGCTCGCCCATACGATTACGAACCCGATAAAAGCACTGACCCGCCAGGCCGCGGCCGTTGCGGAAGGTCGGTTTGACCAGCAGGTACCGGTTCTCGGCAATGACGAGATCGGCCGATTAAGCGAAGTGTTTAACGATATGACGATGCGCTTGCGCGATGCTCTGTCCGCCACGGAAGAAGAGAAAGAGAAGATTTCTTCGATTCTGGCCAATATGAGCGACGGGGTCGTAGCCGCCGACGAGCGCGGCGTCGTTATCATTACGAATCGACGGGCGCAGGAAATGCTGCGCCGGGAAGATTGCCAGGGCATTCGACTAACCGACTTGTTCGGCATGGATGAAGCGCAGCTGACGGGATTGCAGAAAGGGAATGAGCCTTCGGCTATTCTCTATCATCTGGAGGCCGATGGCGATGAGGAAGAGCTGATGCGTGTAACGCTGACGCCGATTCATCGCCGGGATCAAGGCATCAGCGGTACGATTGCGGTGCTGCAGGACGTCACCGAGCAGGAGCGGCTTGAGCAATCGCGGCGCGAGTTCGTTGCGAATGTATCGCATGAGCTGCGCACGCCGCTCACGACGATCAAGAGTTATGCGGAAGCGCTCGATGACGGCGCAATGGATGAGCGGGAACTGGGTCAGCGATTCGTCGGCGTTATTCGGAACGAGACCGAGCGGATGATTCGTCTCGTTACGGATCTGCTGCATCTATCGCGGCTGGATTCCAATCAAGCTCCGCTGCGTCGGCAGCAGACGAATGTGCCGGACATGCTGGAGGAAGTGGCTGACCGCTTCTCCTTCCAGCTGCGGAAGAAAGCGATTAAGGCGTCGGTTCGGGTAGAAGATTCGATTACATCCATCTGGCTCGATCGAGACCAGATCGATCAGGTGCTTGATAATCTCGTCTCGAACGCGATTAAATACACGCTCGACGGCGGGCGCATTGAAATTGCGGCACGCCGACTTGAGCCGGCTTCGGTCGCCATTAGCGTGAAGGATACGGGAATCGGTATTCCGAAGCGGGACCTTGGCCGTATCTTCGACCGATTCTATCGGGTCGATAAAGCCCGCTCGCGCAATATGGGCGGTACCGGCTTGGGCTTGTCCATTGCCCGGGAAATTGTGAAGGCACATGGCGGCTCCATTGCGCTTGATTCCGAGCTGAATGAAGGAACGACGGTAACGGTCATTCTGCCTGTGCAGGTCGGCGGAGGTGAGAGCGCATGATGGACAAGCTGAAGACCGCGGTGCTCACAGCGCTCGTTATTCTCAGTCTGATTCAAAGCTATATGCTCGCATACAGCATGCCCGGCCTCGGCGTAACAACGACACCGCAGCAGGATTATGTGCCGGCCGAGCCCATGGGGCAAGAGGAGAAGATCGAGAACGTTATTTTTCCGGAAGACATGGTTCTGCATCTGGGCAAAGGAAAACATACGCTCCTGTACCCGGCCTCGAATTTCTATAACTTGATCTTCGGCAAGATTAAGAGCCGTGAGTTTAAAGGTTTCCAGCGGAGCGCGGCAGTCGTCGTCGATTGGGATGAAATCCGCAATCGCGATGAAGGGCTTGAACTGCGGTTCGGGCGCGGCGTTCCGGTTGAGCTGTTAAGTAAAGTATTGAAGCTGGAAGGCGATGCGACGTTTATGGATGACGTCGTCAACCGGATCTGGATTTATAAAAGCAGCGATCGGGATGAAATCCGAACGTATTTCTTCAGCAGCGACGGCTTGACCGTGTATGAATCGGTGAAAGCGGATTTAACGGCGCAAGACGTTCAGATGTATGTCGGTTACGGGGAATATCAGACGAACTATCGGAAAATCGGCGATGATCTTTATACGCCGGATGGACCTGTGGAGTCGATGCAGCTGACCGTGGGTTACGATACGTATTCACCGGAACAAATGCAGCAGTATTTGTTCTTTGATCCCGGCGTTACGCGGGTAATCAGCGACCAAGGCGGCTCGCAGATCTATACGGATGGCAAGCGCGGTCTCCAGGTGGAACAGAACGGACGATGGATCAGCTATACCGATCCCGTATCGGTGCAAGGCCAAGACGATAACGAGAGTCAGAACGTATATGCAGCCATTCAGTTCATTAACAAGCACGGCGGCTGGGATGGGTTGCACCGCTTCACGCATGCGGGTACGTTCGAGAGTGTACAGGTACTGCGATTCCAGCAGTATTACGGCTCGTATCCGATTATACCTCAGGAGCCGTTCATGTTCGGCAGCATGAGGCTGCGTTTGCAGCAAGGCGTTGTTTCGGAGTATGAACGTTCGCTGCTCACGCTGCAGAAGAAGGCACAGCAACGGGACATCCGTTGGCTGCCCGGCGGCGATATGCTGGAGAACGCCTTTAAGAACTACAATCGCAGACTGGAAGTGACTGCGATCTATCCTGCGCTGCTGGCGATATCAACCGAGAAGAATGTAATGAAGCTGGAGCCAATCTGGGCTGTCCGTCTCGTAGACGGCACCCAGGAGAACCTGCTTCAAGCGATTCCGGGCGGTTACAAGCCGATGCCCGGTGAGCCGGGCGGTGCGCCGCTTCAGAAGACGAGCAATACCGGCGGCACCGGAAACATGAACGATGAACCGAGCGATAATGCGGCTTCCAGCGGTATTGCACAGCTGAGCGGCGGACCATTATCCGGACATATCAGCAGCTTAATCAGCCTTAATGGCACGAATGTAAGTGAAAAGAAAAATGGAATCGATGCGGGAGCGAATGCCAGTGAAGGCACGGGCTCAAGTGAAGGAACCGGAAATGCCGTTCCCGCGGATAGCGATATGGCAGGCGCGCCTGCCGCTGCGGATATTACCGCTGCTGTGAGCGGAGAAGCGACCCATGTGGGTAGTGGAGACGGCGACGCTGCAGCGGAGCAGCCGTAAGCGGGGCTACAGTCGAAGGAGATGAAGGGATGGATTGGGGCAGGGCGAAAAGTGTGTTGATTTTTGCATTTTTGCTGCTGAATCTCGTGCTTGGGTATCAGCTCTGGTCCAATATCCGGGAGGGGCTGCGAACGAGCGCGGATGTGAGCGATTTGCGGCCGGAAACGCAGGCGCTTATGGAAGAGAAGAAGATTAAGCTCGGAACAAGCATCCCTTCGGAAACTCCCGAGCTGCGGGATTTGACCTACCGCATCCAAACCAAGCTCGGCAAAGGTGAGCGCCACGAACTGAAGAAACCGGTAGACAGTAAAGTGGTGTTCGAGGAGAAAGAGCTGCAGGCGAGTCTCGGCGGCATTATCCCGGAGCTTGAGAATTATGCGCTGGGTACGGTACATGAAGATGAGTTTATTTTGTACCGGATGGTTGAAGGGCGCCCGATGTTCGATGCCAAGCTTGAGCTTTATTATGATTACCGCAATCAGAAGATTACGGCGTACAGGCAGGACCTTGTCGAGCTGCTGCCGCCACAGAATTCGACCTCGCAGTCGGTTCTGTCGGCCACTAAAGTGGTGACAAGCTTAATTGAGAATCAACTGCAGAACGGGGCAGTCATAGGGGAGATCAAGCTGGGCTATCACGGCCAGATTTTCGACTCCAATACACAGGTTTCGGCGCCGACATGGCGCGTGCTGCTGGAAGATGGCGGACAGTACTACATGAATGCAATCAGCGGAGAAGTTGTGACGGAATAAGTGGGGTTTCGCAGTGTCCCGCCGAACGATCGGCGGGTTTGGGGAGCAGGGGAAAGGGCAGGTTTAGAAGAAGTATGGGACTTCGATTTACGGTACTTGGGAGCGGTTCGACAGGTAATGCCACGATCGTGCAGTGCGAAGATTCGACCGTGCTTATTGATGCGGGTTTAAGTGCGAAGAAGCTCGAGGAGCTCATGCGGGAGCGGGGCGTCGCCGGTCATGAAATCGATGCGATTCTCGTGACGCATGAGCATTCCGATCATATAAAAGGGCTTGGTGCGTTTGCCAGGAAGCACAATGTGCCGATCTATGCGAATGAAGCGACATGGGGCGCACTTGAGCGCCATGTCGGCACCATAACAAGCGAGCAGCGTGTCATTATGGAGACAGGCGAAACCGCGAAGTTCGGCGCTATGCGGACGACATCGTATGCGATTTCGCATGATGCGGCCGAGCCGGTCGGGTATGTTTTTGAAGATGATGATGTCAAGCTGAGTCTGGCCACAGACCTTGGCTATGTTAGCGACAAAGTAAGGCGCATGATAGAAGATTCCGATGTGCTGGTGCTGGAGTCGAACCATGATGTCAACATGCTGCGGATGGGGCGTTACCCGTGGAACATTAAGCGGCGCATTCTCAGCGATATCGGGCATTTGTCCAATGAAGCAGCCGGAGAAGCGTTATGCCAGCTGATGACGGATCGAACGAAGCGGGTTTATCTGGCGCATCTTAGCTTGGATCACAATTTGATGGATCTGGCTAAGCTGACGGTGAACGGCATCTTGGAGAACAACGGTTTCTTCTTCAAGCGCGATGAGCATCCGCTGCGCGAAACGTTCCATGACCGGCCTACGGCATGGGATGAAGTGCGCCGACGATAAGCTCGTCCAGCTCGGAATCAAGCGAAGCGATTTTGCGTTCAAGTTCGTCCGGGGTGAGAATGCCTTTATCCATGAGCAGCTCAGTCATCGCGCTGAGAGTTAGCAGGGTGCGGTAATGATCCTCTTTGAGGTCGGCAAGCTTGGCTACGAGATTAAGATGGTCAAGGGCCGAGGAACTTCTGGATTTCATGAGATTCGCTCCTTCATCTATTTGTTTATTATTCTATTATTATTGTAGACCGTTCTACCGATATCATTCCTAGATTCGTAAAATAATGGTCTTGATGTCAGCGTGACATCGAGAGGAGCGATTATAGATGAGCTTGTTTGATGATGATTTCTATTCAACACGTGTATCGCGTCGTATTCGGTCTACGGGCCGTGACGCTTCGTTTAGCAAGCGCGGGAGCGGCATCCGCTGGACGCCTGTACGCGTAGCTGTAGCTTCTTCGATGGTTAGCGCACTGGCTGCTGTGCTGGTGTTTGGTTTATTTACGGGTTTTGACCGCAGTGAAGGTTCTGTATCCGCTGTTGCAGGCGTGACTAATGTGGGCTTGAGCAATGATCCGCTTGAGAAAACGATCTCGGCCGCGGCGAAGATGCGTCCGGCTGTCGTCAGTATTATCAATGAGCAGGCTCAGCCTGAAAATGATGCAACCGAGGGTAATGATGCGGCAGGTACTGATGGTGGAGACGTCTCTCCTGAGCTGCAGCAAGCGGCTCTGGGCTCCGGGTTTATTTTCGAAAAGGTCAAAGGCAAGGCGCATATCATTACGAACAATCACGTTATCCAGGATGCCGTTGCGGTAAAAGCCGTGCTCAGCAATGGCGAAACGCGGAATGCGAAGGTTGTCGGAACTGATGCGATTACGGATCTGGCTGTGCTGGAGATCGATGCGGACGGCATTGATGCGGTAGCCGAATTCGGGGAATCCGAAGGCTTGCGCGCCGGTCAATGGGTGATGGCGATCGGAAATCCGCTTGGACTTAGCGATTCGCTTACGATGGGGATTGTGAGCAAGACGAAACGGATCATTCCGGTGTCGCTCAGCCAAGACGGCAACTACGACTGGGAACAGGAAGTTATTCAAATCGACGCGTCCATTAACCAAGGGAACAGCGGCGGTCCGCTGATCGATCTGGACGGCAACGTGGTCGGTATCAATAGCATGAAGATTGCGGAGTATGGCGTGGAGGGCGTCGGTTTTGCGATTCCTTCGCATATTGCGATGCCAATTGTGCAAAGCTTACTGGAGTATGGCAAAGTGAAGCGTCCTTATCTGGGCGTGTATACGATGGATCTAGGGTTGTATATGGCGCAGCAATCGGCTGCAGCTCAAGGTCATGGCGATGATGATGGCAGCGCAGGCGACGCGGATCAGGAGCCGTCCACGGAGGAAGGCTCGAAGTCCGGCGATGGTGCCGTTGGCGGAGAAGACGAAGGCATGATGATGCCGCAAGGCGATCTGAAGCTGCCGGATGATGTGAAGCAGGGCGTAATCGTGCTGCAAGCGGTCGGTCCGGCGGAGGAAGCGGGTCTGGCGTTTAACGATGTCATCGTGAAGCTCGACAACGAATCCATTAGCAGCACGATGGAGCTGCGCAAATATTTGTACGGCAAGAAGACGATCGGCGACGAGATTGAAGTGACCTTCTACCGTGACGGCAAGAAGCAAACGACAACGTTTAAGCTGGCGGAGAAGACGGAAGAATAACGGTATAGTCGCGAAGCGGATCAGCTCGTGCAGGCTCGGAAGGTGCGGGCCTGCGTTACGACGAGCTGATCTCTTTGCGTGGATTTGGGGTTGTAGGGATGGGGCAAGGCATACTAGGAAACAGACTACAATTGGGGGATCTGGCAGATGTATTGTGTATGTAAAGAGCATGTGGAGCTGGCGATTGATAAATTTGTGGATGAATACGAGGATGCACCGGATATCGTGGATTTGGTGACGACGAAGTTCACGGAATGGGAAGCGCCGGCCACTTGCGAGCTGTGCGATCACATTGCCGAGTATTTGGTGGTGTAGCCGGTGCATATTCAAATTGCTGCTGTCGGAAAGCTGAAGGAAAAATATCTCGTGCTCGGCATCGCCGAATACGCGAAGCGTCTTGGCCCGTACGTGAAGCTCACGCTCACGGAAGTGCCGGACGAGCGGGCGCCCGAGACGATGAGCGCCGCCGAGGAAGCCATTGTTCGCGAGCGCGAGGGTGAGCGCTTGCTCGCGGTTATTAAGCCGGACGCGCATGTGATCGCGCTGGCGCTGGATGGGGAGCTCTGGTCGAGCGAGGATCTCGCCGGCCAGCTCGATCATTTAGCCACGTATGGGCGGAGCCACGTGGCTTTTGTTATTGGCGGGAGCAACGGCCTCGCACCCGCCGTGCTGAAGCGCGCCCAGCAGAAGCTGAGCTTCGGGCGCATGACCTTGCCGCACCAGCTCATGCGGTTGGTGCTGCTGGAGCAGGTGTACCGGGCGGTGAAGATTAACCGGGGGGAACCGTACCATAAGTAGGGTGAAATCTTCAGCATTAAAGGGGGTCTGCGCTATGTTTTTGGAATTTCCGCCATCTCCCATCTTGAGCGCCTATGTCGATAGCCTGCTCATCCAGGAAGATTTAAGCCGGAATAACTACGCCAACCGTAGCCCAGTCAAGGTACTGCCTACTGCAATGACGGTCATCGGTATTCAATATGGTAAAACGATGTCCGTCGTGGAAGCCGGTACAACCAAGCAACTAAGTACAAGCGGCATTACCGGTATGCAAACGACGTTCCGGGAATATGTCAGCACGGGAGCCATCGGCACGATTATCGTCCGTTTTAAGCCAGGCGGCTTGCTGCAATTTGTCGACTATCCAATCCATGAATTTCTGGATTCCAACACGGACTTGAAGCTGATATTCCCGCCACAGGCCGTCGAGGAAATGGAGCAACGCATTCAAGAAGCTGAAAGCGCCGCCGCACGAATCGCCGCGGTGAACAACTTTTTGCTTGCGATGTTTAAAGATAAACGGGAGGACAAGTTGCTCCTGGACCTCGCTGTACAAATCAGCAAACAGAACGGCAGCATATCTGTCGATCAACTTGCCAAGCAATTTTTTGTCAACAAACGGACCCTGGAACGTCAGTTCAATCAGCGGATCGGCATATCGCCCAAAAAGTTTGCCGGCATTCTCCGATTCCAACATGCCATCCGGCTCAGGAAAGCGGGATTTGGCTACCTTGATATTGTCGAGGCTTGCGGCTTCAGCGATCACGCGCATTTCATCCGCGAATTCAAGTCTTTGGCCGGCTGCACGCCTGAGCAATTTTTTGGCACCGAAATACAGCCCGAATTGGCTCGGCATTTCAACGAATACAAGGCTAAGACGTTCTATAAACCGATCATGTACCAATAAAGCATTTCCCGCCTTCCACGGGAGAATGCTTTTTTTGTTTTGTCGCATTTGTTCAATGAGCCGCGTCGGAAGCCTGTTAGTATAAAGACAAAGCGAGACATCACTAAATTCCAAAAGGAGAGAATTCTTATGACAAATCCGCGCGAATTGCCGATTTTAACCGACTTTCCATTTGAAGGCCGTTATTTGCTGGTCAATGGACACAGGATGCATTATATAGATGAAGGCAGCGGAGATGCTGTAGTGTTCCTGCACGGCAATCCGACTTGGTCTTACGACTGGCGAAATATCATTCCATACCTGACGGAATCCTACCGCTGCATTGCTGTCGATTTGATCGGAATGGGCCGCTCGGACAAGCCGGATATCGGCTATACGTTTTTGGAACATGTCGATTACATCACAAGATTTATCGAGCAGTTAGGGCTGCGAAATATCGTATTGGTCGGTCATGACTGGGGAACGCCGATCGGTCTGCAATATGCCGCTTCACATTCTGATAACGTGAAGGCCGCTGTCATGATTGAACCGCAGTCGTTGAAGCCCTTCACCGACTGGGCAGATTTTTCGCCGTCTGAAGCGGTCGAACTGTTTCAAATGCTGCGCAATCCTGAAAAGGGTTGGCCATTCATGCGAGACAATAGCGTATTTATAGAAGGCATGACCCATTCGATCATCAGCCGATCCATTACACCGGAGGAACTCGAGTTCTTTCGCGAACCGTTTCACGATGTCCAGGCGCGCAAGCCGATGTGGGTATTCCCGAATCAACTTCCGATTGGTGGTTATCCGGCCGAGGTTGTTCAGGCAATTATTGAACGCAACCGGTGGTTGATGGAAACCTCGATTCAAAAGCTGATGTTTTATGCTGTGCCGGGTTGCAATGTACGCGATCCCGAACTGGCTTGGTGTCGCAGCAAGCTCAAAAATTATAGCGCTCATTCCATCGGCGAAGGCTTCCATTATCTGATGGAAGAAAATCCGCATGAGATCGGTCAACACCTGCTCCTCTGGTTACAAAACTTGCATACTCCGCCTTATTAATCTCCAATATGTTTATAGCACCGCACGTAATCTATTACGAAATCACTTGGATACACAGGTTGTCCCGTGTTTCCGCTCTCTTGCGTAGGGACCTCATAGATGTTTAGCATAAGCTGCATGGGATAGCTGGGAGATTGTGTAGAGCGATGGACTAGTTCGTTGTCCACATAGAAGGCGACGCCTTCAGGAGTCCAGTCTGCCGCGTATACATGGTAGTGGGTTGGATCAATGGCAAAATCCCGTTCGAAAAACTCCTCTTTAATCGTCGGGTCACCGAATGCATGGATGCCAAACCCGAGCGTGCATGATCCGTTCCTTACGTTCCATCCTTTCAGCTCAAACGGACAAATTTCCGCGGATCGCTCGGGTGAATCTTCAAAGCCTATCATCCAGAACGCGCAGACATTTCGCGGCGTGCCAAGACCTCTAGCCCGAATTTCGAAAAAGCCGTATTGCGGGACAAATAAACGCTCCTCAGCTTGTTCCTCCCGAACGAGACAATCAGGCGAAAACCGATGCTGACCAAGCGCGCTGTCCAGCGGTCCAGAAAATACTCCTGTTTGTAAGTTGCTAACTTTCACGCTGCCATTGAATTCCGGACTCCACGGCTGTTGGTCCTTGGTAATGCGCAAGAGGAGCTGACTATTTTCGAAATGATAGTTTGCAGCAGCATTCCGTCGGCTGCTCCACTGAGGTAAATAATAAGGCAGCCATTTGGTGCGATCCAACTCGGTTGTCTCGAAGTCATCGTGGAAAATAAGCGTGTAGTTTGGTTTTTCTAACGGGTTCCTTGGGAAATCCAGCATGCTCATGGTGGCGCTCACTCCCTTTTTCAATTCTTGTCCATTGTCTCTCATCCCCTCACCCATTGGCAAGATTCAGAGTTACGTTCAGGCAGAAATGAACCGGATTGATAACGAAACCACTCCATATCAAGGAGTGGTTTTGGCTTTATTTATGAATGTATTCATTATGGTAAAACGCTAGTTTGAGCATTTTTACACAGCTTGGGCAGATCTGAAACAGGCTGCTTTCGTCGTGAAATTCGTCGAAATAATCCTTTCATATAAGCGCCGAATAGCGCTCGAATAATTGCAATGCAGTTGCTTCAACCCTAATCAATTAGGTTAATGCAGTATCAAGCAAGCGAAACAAGCTAATCTGAAGACGACGAGGAGGAATTACAATGACAATTCAAACGATGACGACGAAGGTACACACGGTTGGCCACTTGAACGAGGTTCAGCGAGAGGTTAATCGCTTCCGCGGCGAAGGCTATGATGCGAACAACATCTTCGTACTGACCCATGACAAGGAAAGGACGGCCAGAATCGCGGAGAACACGGATGCCGAGACGATTGGCGTATCCGATGAGGGAGTCGGCACGGCGATTGCTAATGTGTTCCGCTCGACCGGCGATGAGCTTCGCGCCAAGATGAGGTCTCTTGGGATTTCAAAGCAATATGCCGAGCATCTCGAAAGAGAGATGGATGAAGACAAAATTCTGGTCATCGCCTGGGGTGGCAGGGAATACAAAAACGATGAATATGACGATACAATCTACTACTACCCGACCTTTGGTGCTTTTTAAAACTAACAAACTACATCTATAGAGAAACGAAGACCTATCCCAGAGGGGTAGGTCTTCGTTCTATATAGAAGCGTTGCAGGGAAAATCCGGAATCAGAGGGGATACAAATGAATTGATGTTGGTTGTAAACAGTGTTACTCTAACTACGGTAAACTCAAAACCTATTTCTGCAAAACATCTGATAATCACGCTTCAGATATAAAGAAAGGTAGTCCTTATGATAAAAGTTGAACACCTATCCTTCTCGTTTCCCCAAAAAGAACTATATAACAACATTTCATTTACGTTAGAAGAAGCACAACATTGCGCCTTTATAGGTACAAGCGGCAGTGGGAAAAGTACATTGATCGATATACTGAAGGACCCGGAAAAATATCTTTTCGACGGCAAATTAGAGATGGACCCCGATTGCACAATCGGCTATGTAAGTCAGTTCTCAGAACTAGACAACACGAAGGAAACAACCGTTTTTGAATATATAGGAGAACAATTTATACAGATTCAAAATGAAATTCAATCGATTTGCACGGAAATGGAAACTTCACCCGATATAGAGCCGTTACTGGAAAAGTATCAATTAGCTTTAGACGCATTCGATGCAATGGGTGGGGATGATTTTGAAAGTAACATTCATAAGCAGCTAAATCTAGCCAACCTCATGAAGCGGAGAGATATTAACGTATCCGACCTGAGTGGCGGCGAATTCAAGCTTATTCAAGTGATGAAGGAAATGCTTAATCGCCCCGACTTCATGATTATGGATGAACCGGATGTATTTCTAGACTTCGAAAACCTAAATGCGCTTAAAAAACTGATTAATTCTTACAAAGGAATGCTGCTGGTTGTTACGCACAACCGGTATCTATTGAATCATTGTTTCAACAAAATCATACACCTTGAAAACATGGAGATCCAAGAGTTTGATGGGCGATATATAGAGTATAGCTTCTCCTTGCTTCAGACAAAAATCGAGCTGCAAGAAATCGCGGTAGCTGAACATGAAGAGATTGAGAGAAACGAGAACATCATCAATAATCTTAGAGTGATCGCAACTTATAATTCAGAAGCATCGAGAGGGAGAGCGTTAAAAGCCAGAGTCAGATTTCAAGAAAGACTGGAAGCGCGCAGAATTAAAGCGCCGTTTGTTGACATTAAGCAACCCAATATCAATTTTGGTCTTGTTAATGAAACGGAAGACACGATTGTTGTAAATGTCAATAATTATAGTGTTGCCTTTGATGAAATGCTTTTGGAAAATGTTGATTTTGAGATAAAATCTACGGATAAAGTAGCTATTATCGGTTCAAACGGTACCGGGAAAACGACCTTACTCCGAGAAATTTATAAAAATAATCATGATTCAATTGAAATATCTGCTGATGTGAAAGTGGCTTATTTATCTCAGCTTCAAGGTGAAATGCTGAAGGATTCCAATACAATAATGGAAGAATTCTTCGATGCGGGATTTAAAACGTATGATGAGATCAGATTGTATCTTTCAAACTATGGCTTTGAAGGAGAAATCGTTAGTCAAAAGATAGAATCTTTATCCGGCGGCGAAAAAAATATACTTCAATTGGCTAAAGTTTCTGCCAGTAAAGCAAACGTGCTGCTTCTTGATGAACCGACAAGCCATTTAGATACCTATACACAACTAGCACTGGAGAATGCCATTAAAGAATTTAAAGGTGCCATTCTCATGATTTCTCATGATTTCTATTGTGTTGTGAATGGTATGGATTATGTTTTGATTATAGACGATAAGACGATTACAAAAATGAACATGCCCGCATTTAGAGAGATGATTTATGCCAGTCATTTTGATCGAGACTATTTAGAAACGGAACAAAAGAAAAAATCAATTGAGATGAAAATAGAACTGGCTTTAAAGGATACTAATTTTGAACTTGCAAAAGGATTGCTTGATGAGCTGGAAGGGCTGATTAAGTTACTTTAGTTTAAAGCATATCGAGGAAAACAAACGATAACGATAGGTGCGCAGAGCCAACTCCTTTGCGCCTTTGAGGATCCAGCTCTTGGATTTATCCCACAGTTCCGGAGTCAGCCTTGTGACGGGAAATACAGGCACATCGGTCCTTACATGGCCGGACAGCACGCGGACATGGGCCTTACTGCGGTAATCATAGCGGAGCGGATGACCCGCTCAATCAAGCCAAGCCCAAGCGCTAACAACGCTTGGGCTTTTTATGTTTGTATTATAAGCTGCTGTATTCTCAAGATTACCGGACAAACACACTTTTTTAATCTTGTCCACATGTATACCTTACCAAAACGATTCTATTGCATTTAATAAACTATATCTAAAAAAGGGAGGTTTTGAGGATGGGAAATAGAGGAACTAGCGGTTATGCCCCCGTTCAGATCTTTAACTCCACTTCGTATAATGCGTTTGGGACAGTTGAATATGCATCCATCTTTTGTAGTGACGACAATTATAGAGTTGCGCGTAACTCGACTTGGACAGCTTCCAGCCGTGGAATTTGTTTGGTGACCAGAATCACGGCTGTGGTTCAAACGCCAAGTGGAAATATTCAAGCGGAACCTTATAATTCTTCCGGCACTTCTTTCAGCCAGTTTGCCATTATTCAGGTTGGGGAAAATAGATTCCAAGTGACGCGCGTTGTAAGTGCGAGAAGACGCAAGTAACATCTCAGGCAAGGCAAGATCAACAATAGGCACCTAAAATGAAAAGACGACAGGCCAAAGGTACCAAGGCTGTCGTCTTTTTCGCATTAATGCTTCCTATACCATAATATTCTGCGAAGCATCGAGGGGTCCTTCAAGAGCCGGAAAGGACGCAAGTCCGGTTGGTAATTGCCTTCAATGATCCAGATCCGGCGGTTCTTGTCGATCCCTATATCGAACCCGACTTGTCTAAGCTTGGGGTAACGCTCTCCCAGACGTTTGGCAGCCAATAATGCGATTCGTTCCGCTTTGACAAGCAGGCTCCGATCTCCGATTCGGGCTAACTTTAGCGCTTCAAGCACCGGAATGGTACGGCTGGCCACATTGGTAACCAGATAGCCTCGCGCCGCCACTTTCGCGTATGAGCCTGTCACATTCCAAACGGAGGAGGAGCCTCTTTTTCGCTGAGCCATGATCCGTATGTCAAACGGCTTTTGTTGAATTTGAGCAAGCTGCAGACGCCTTTGGACGATATATCCACGACCTCTGTTTCTACTACGGAGCCATTGGAGTAACTTCTCGGTGCGTCTGATGGTCACTGCGTTCTTTTCGTTTTGAATGCGATAGGCGTTCGCACCGTTTCGTTGAATGAACACGATATCCCTTCCGTAACTCCCGTCGCGAGGTTTCAGTACGACGCTTCGATAGTGAAGCAGCATTTTCGATAACGATTTCTTCTTAAGCAACTGTGTATCTGGCAACCGTCCGGCGAGAGAGGCACCGTTGCGAAGGAGGCGATATTGCAACCATTTGTCTCTTTGGATTGACATTGGGATCACAGCCTTTTTCCATCTTTTACGGTAATTCTAAGTCAAAATAGTGATCAGCATAAGCGAGTATTCGTCTATATTTAGCCTGCGAGGAGCATATCGGGATATTATATCGGGATATTACCCGACGAGCTCCCCATTAACCGCAATCCGATTAGTGCCGCTCGACTTGGCGAGATACATCGCTTGGTCCGCCGCACGTATGAGATCGAGCTCCGTCTTGCCCGGTGCCCATACCGTACAGCCGACGCTGGCGGTCATCGGAAGATGAAGCCCCTTAATCGACATTGGCGATTCCAGTTGCTCAATCAACCTCTTGGCTACCTGCATTAAGCTGTCGTCGTCGTTCTGCAGCCATGCCGCCACCACGAACTCATCGCCCCCTACGCGCGCGACCAGATCGAACGCGCGAGTCGCCTTCTTGATGCGGTTCGCGAATTCGACAAGCACGAGATCGCCGACTTCATGTCCGTGAGTATCGTTGCATTGCTTGAATTTATTCAAATCGAGGTAGAACACCCCGAATAAGCCTTCTTCTCGGCCGGCGCGATTCATCCAGCCTTGGATTCGAACGCTAAAGCCTCTACGATTCAGTAATCCCGTCAGAATGTCGCACTCCGTCAGTTGAATAAGCTCACGCTCAAGTTTCTCGCGCCTTTCAATTTCGGCTCTTAATTGAATCAATAATTGCTCGTAATCGTTTAGAATCCGTACTTTATCGTCGTAGTTGATTTGCTTGCCCAGCTCTGACCCCAGAGCAAGCGATAACAGCTGCAACGTCTCGATATCTCGGCTGGAGAAAGCATTAGGACGGCCGGAGATGACTTTCAATACGCCGACAGCGTTGCTAGTTTCGAACAGAGGAACGCAGACCATGCTCCGCGCGCCGACTCTCATAGTCGCTTCCTTGTTGACGCGATCGTCCTGCTGCGTATCCGGCGAATACAAGATGTTCTCTTCGGTCACGCACAAGCCCGACAAACTGCCGTTCTTATGGAGTCGGATGCCCAGATGAGGCTGCAGCGTACCGCTGACGGCGGCATAAACCATTTCATCGCCCGCCAGCATTTCGATCGTAGAACCGTCGGCATCGGTTAATAGGCACATCCGATCGCAGATCGTCTGCATAAACAGCTTTAAATCAAAGTTAGATAACAGCATTTGCTGCTGGACTTCCATAATGACTTTCAGGCGACGGTTCTCAATCATCGACCCTATTCCCCTCCAAGCGCGCATAGTAATCTGTCGGACATTATCAGATAACATGCTAGCACTTTTAAATAGGTTTGTCAGCCCGGCTCCGAGAGTGGCTTGATCTGTCTCAATAAATAAACTTCCGCTGCGCCCAATAGCTGAACAGAAATAAGGAAGCTTCGGTTATGAACTTCGCCGCGACGAGATGTACACCCATAATTTCATTCAAAAGATGCATCAGTCCATAATTCAAAAGAACGACGATGAGGACAAGAGCGTAATACAGGGGCAACGCTTTGCGCAATGAGACTTCTTTTCTTTTGCCGAAAATGAGCCCGCGATTAACCATAAAATTCATCACAGAGCTGAAGAAGCGCGCGCCTATAACGGATACGAGCAAATTCGCGTTTGTCCAATGCAGGAACAGAAGAAGCAGTACAAAATCCATGATCGCGGCGAACCCCGAGGACGCGCAGAATTTCATGAACGGAAAATACACCTTAGCGGAATCGATGATCGGACGGAAATGCGAAGATTTGTTATCGTCCAGATAGACGGTGTCGATCGGCACTTCTTTGAAACAATAGCCTGCATTCGGCGCTTCAAGCAGCATATTCATTTCATATTCGAAGCGGTCTCCGGGCAGTTGGCATAACCAGTCCAGCATGTTAGAAGAGTAGCCCCGAAGACCGGTTTGCGTGTCCGTTAGAGGCGTGCCTGTCGTAAGAGAGTATACCATTCGCGTAGCGGAATTCCCGAGGCGACTGCGTAGCGGAACCTTGCCGGTGAACCGTCTGCAGCCTAGCACGATATGGTTAGGATACTCATGAAGTGCCTTTTTAATCTTCAATATATCATCAGGAAGATGCTGGCCGTCGCTATCGGCACAGATGACTTCGTCTTCATGGCCTTGCCGCCGGACATAGTCGAAGCCTGTCTTCAACGCCAGCCCTTTGCCTTGGTTGGTCGGATGCGTAAGTACGGTGCAGCCGGCATCTTTCACCGTATCGAATATATCGCGATAGTCCTCGCCGCTTCCGTCGTCCACAACTAATATTGAATCGTCCGTTGCTTCCCTCAAATCATGAATGAGGGCAATGAGCCGGTCGTCTGGTTCGTAGGATGGAATAAGTATTGTCATCGAAACAGTCCTCCTCGTTAGGATTTGGGAATATAGATGATGTCACTGACACCGCGTTCGCTGCCGTGGCTGCTCGGTGTATTCACGACTCTGTCCATAAAAACCATCGTGGACGAGCCGCCGCCATCGAGATTGTAAGCTTCGGTCGCGCCGAGCTCCTTGAACAGATCGGCGAACTCGGTCAAGGTCATGCCGCGGCTGTATCCGGTGTTGCGCCCGTCAACGACGACAAACACGAAATGATTGGGGGTAATCATCCCTATGCCGGTGCGCGGATTCGCCTCTTGAATCGAGCGGTTGCCGAAGTTTTTGTCGATGCGAACGCTGCTGAAGTCCCCCGCGATCTTTCCATCGTCGACGAGGATAGGGCCGAAGGAGAAGGTGTTCGTGGCCCCTTCAGCCAGCAGATCGTCCGCGGAGGTTTGCTCCTCGCTGTAGCCTTGCAGCGAGCCGTTCTTGAACAGGGCAAAGCCGTCGCGTGCAGGCTCATTGCGGTATATCGTGCCGTTACGGATGATGACACCGTCGTTGCGGAAGCCATAGTAGTCGCCATTGATTGCGAGTACGGCGTTGTTAGTTGCCGCGATCTCCGAAGTGTTCTCGGTGATGTTGGTGCCGAAGGCGTTTTTGGCAAAAGCGGTGAGCAGATTCGTCTGGTTGTTGAATTCCACATCGGCGACGTAGTAGGTGATCGTATCGGCTCCGGAGCCGGTTTGTACTTTCTTGATGCTGACCGTCTGGTTGTCATCTTTGTAATTCCAGTCGTCCCATTGCGCAGGAGATGCCGAAGACGGGATGGAAGTCTCCTTACTTGCGGCTGCGGAGCCGGAGTCGATGCGGATCTCGACATGCTCAATTAAATAGCGATCGGCAAGCGCGTATAGGGTCGATCCGATGATCGTTAGCGAAACGATGATGGATACAATGATTTTCTTGCGTCGGCGGAACATTAGGAGTCACTCCTTCATTCGAATAATGGTGGGGAATAACCTTAGCCTAAAGACCGAACCTTTAATGAATCTGAAACCCAGAAGAGTGGGAGAAAAAGAAGAAAGTACAAAAGCACCAATCCACTTAAGGATTGGTGCTTTTTTGGCTGCCCGAGAAAGTCTAGACAGCGTATTGTTTGTTAATAAATCATTGAACAGATTTCTTTGTAAGAAGCATGCCTGAATCGATTTCACATTCATTAAAGGTTGAGCCTCTAAGCTACAGATAAGCACGCGAATTAGAGGACCTTAACGGAGGTGCTCTTTTTTATGGCAGGCAAGACGGAAGACTATAGGAAAGCACCAGAAATCGATGGATTAGCTTCTACAGCGATTTCGAGTTGTTCCGTACAATAAAGACACACAGAAGGAAGAAGGTGATGGATTTGGGCAAGGCGGGACGCCAATGGAAAGTCATCCGAAGCAACTTGGATATGTATGCTTTGGTGCTGCCGGGGCTGGCCTTTTTGCTGATATTCAAATACACGCCGATGTATGGCATTCTGATCGCATTTCAGGATTTCAACATTTTCAGCGGTATTGGCGGCAGCGAATGGGTGGGGCTGAATCAGTTCGAGAAGCTGATTCGTTCGGAAGAGTTTTATCAGGTTTTGACCAATACGCTATTGATCAGTTTATACAAAATCGTCATCTTGTTTCCCATTCCGATCGTCCTCGCGCTGCTTCTAAACGAAGTACGCCGCATGTTCTTCAAGCGCGCCATTCAGACGATTATTTACTTGCCTCACTTTCTATCGTGGGTCATTATCTCGGGGTTGTTCATTAATATCCTTTCGCCTACGAGCGGAATCGTCAACGGGCTCATCAAGTGGTTGGGCGGCGAGCCGGTCTCCTTCCTTTCCGACAATGACTTCTTCCGCAGCATCCTCGTATTCACGGCAGGCTGGAAGGAAATCGGATGGAACGCGATCATCTTCATCGCCGCAATCGCAAGCATCGAGCAAGAGCAATACGAGGCGGCCGCCATTGACGGTGCGGGCCGGATTCGGCAAATGATCTCGGTATCGCTGCCGGGCATGCTGCCGACGATCGTCCTCATGTTCATTCTGCGCATCGGCAGCCTGCTGGAAGCGGGGACCGAACAAATATTGACGATGTACAACCCGCTCGTATACGAAACCGGCGACGTCATTGGAACATTCGTGTACCGCATGGGCCTCGGGCAGCAGGATTACAGCTTCAGTACGGCGGTCGGATTGTTCAACTCCGTGGTGGGTTTCCTCTTAATCGTCATTGGAAACATGCTTAGCAGAAAATTTCTTAAACGAAGTATTTGGTAGGGGGTGAGCCGCTTGCGTCACAAAAAAGCCGGCGATTATGTGCTCGATATCGGAATTTATTGCATCTTGACTTTTATGGGCCTGATCACTCTGCTTCCCTTCGCCAACGTTCTGTCCAAGTCGGTGAGCGAAGAGTGGGCGATCGTCGCGGGGAAGGTCGGCGTATTCCCGCGAGGTTTTCAGCTGGATACGATGCGATTCGTCGTTACATCGGACCAATTCATCCATTCCTTTCTGATCTCCGCGTTCGTTACAATCGTCGGGACGCTCGCCTCTATTCTGTTCACGGCCATGACGGCTTACCCGCTCTCGAAGAGGGAGCTTCCGGGGATGGGCGTTCTGATCGTCCTGTTCATCTTCACGATGATGTTCAGCGGAGGCATTATTCCGAATTACTTGCTCTTGCGCGAATTGGGCATGCTCAACCATCTTAGCTCGCTCATCTTGCCTGCTTTGATCAGCGTGTTCAATCTGCTCGTGGTGAAAAGCTATTTCGAAAGCTTACCGCCAAGCCTGGAGGAGTCGGCCAAGCTCGACGGGGCCAAGAACATCGGCATTCTGTTCCGCATCCTTCTGCCGCTGAGCGGTCCGGTCCTGGCGACAGTCGGATTGTTCTACGCCGTCTATTATTGGAACGACTACTTTAACCCGATGCTGTACATCAACAGCACATCCTTAAAGCCGCTTCAGCTGTATTTGCAGGATATCGTGATGAACGCCGACACGTCTACGGCATTGAGCATGAGTGCCGACGACATGATGAACGTGCCGGCAGAGGGCATCCGTGCGGCAACCGTGATCGCGTCGACGATTCCGATTTTGCTCGTGTATCCGTTCCTGCAGAGGTACTTTATTAAAGGCGTGCTGATCGGTTCCGTTAAAGGGTAGGTCGGCTGCGCGAGGCAAATTCAACGTTGCATTAACTTTTTCAGGTGCACCTGATGTTAATGATATAATTACATTATTCTTAGGAGGGTCATGCATTGAGGAAACTACCGAAATTGCTCACGCTTGCCGCTATGACCGTAATGCTTGCCGGATCGTTGACAGCATGCGGATCGAAAAACAACGGAAACAACGGAAACAACGGAAACAACGCTTCCGAAGACTCAAAGGGGAATCCAACAGCCTCGGAAAGCAACGCGGCTCCGGAAACGGAGAAGCCGACCTTGAAACGACTGAACGTCTTTCAAGCGGAAGATTATGCAACCTATCCCGTAGCCAAATTTCTGGAAGAGAAAACGGGCTATAAAGTCCAGTACGACGTCCTCCCGCAAGACAAAACAGCCGAGAAACTCAACTTGATTTTCGCTTCAGGCGAGCCTTATGACTTTATTACGTTCTACAATGATTTGGCGCTCTACTCCGACTATGCTCAGAAGGGAGCATTGACGGATTTGACCCCGCTGATTGACCAATATGGACCGAACATCAAGTACGCGGTTTCTCAGCAATCGATGGACGCGCTCAAAATCGACGGCAAGCTGTACGCAATACCGGCTCCGGTTACGCATGAGGTCGGCTTTAGCATCCTGATCCGTACCGACTGGCTGGAGAAGGTTGGCCTGGCAATGCCGACGACGACCGATGAGCTGGTGAATGTTTTGAAAGCGTTTAAAGAGAAGGATCCGGGCGGCAATGGCGATCAAAACGTTCCGCTGACGATCAAAGGCGATCAAGCCATGCTGGAAAACATCGTTGGCGCTTTCGGCATGCCGAATCCATGGAACGACGTGAACGGCCAATTGACTCCGCGTGTGCTCGATCCGAACTATCCGGATTATGTGAACTACGTAGCCGATCTGTACAAACAAGGCTTGCTGGACAAAGAGTTTATCATCAATAAAGACGCTACCGCCAAAGAGAAGTTCGCGAGCGGCAAAGCCGGCGCCATCATCGTTCACTGGGCGGATATCCCCGGTCTGAACGACGCGCTGACCAAAGTCGTTCCGGATGCGAAGTTCGCTTACGTAGGTGCTCTGAAAGGTCCGAAAGGGCAAGCAGGCTTCGGCGCAATGTCGGGCTTTGACCGTCTGACCTTTATTCCGAAATCCGCGGAGCATCCGGTTGAAGCCATTAAGTACATCAACGAATTGCTGGAGCCGGCCACGTTCAAAGAATTGGCGATCGGCCAAGAAGGCAAGCATTACAAGTTTGAGAATGACGCTTATATTCCGATTTTGCCGATTTTCTCCGATGAGCGCAACCAAGCGAACAACTACATGGCCGGCGTAGACGAGGCGAACTATCCGCAATACTGGCAAGCGCGCGTCCGCAAAAACCCGATTATGTTCGAAGGCTTCGACTTCTTGAACAACAAGCAGCCCGCGGAAGTGAAAGTTCGCAATACGCTCGGATGGGCTCCGTATTTGCCGGAGCATGCGAAGAACAATATGCGCCTGGAAGTAATGGTCGGCGAATATACGGTGAAACTGTTTGCCGGCGCCGAGTCGCTGAACGATCTGGCGAAATTCCAAGAGAAGTATAAAGCTTCCGGGGAAGACGTCAGCGCGAAAGAAATTAACGACTGGTACGCGACTACAAAATAATAATCATAAACGGAGGCAGCGGTGAGATTCATGGAATCTACCGCTTCCTTCCATTGGAGGAGAAGCCCTTATGAACCTTAATTCCTATACATTCGAACGTCAAATCGACACTTACGCATACGCGGATGTCGTTGTAATCGGAGGAGGGCCGGCGGGTACAGCGGCTGCGATCGGCGCGGCGCGTTCCGGCAAAAAAGTCGCGCTGCTCGAAAAATCGGCGCAGCTCGGAGGCATGGGCACGCTCGGCAACGTCAGCATCTTCATGCCGATCGGAAACGTAACCGGCATCTATCGGGAAATGATCGCGGAAATGCTGGCTGAGTACTTGCCGGAGGGACATGACGAGTCGATCGCGCCGCAATACTCCCCGTTTCTGCTGCGGCATTATTTGAACGAGAAGATGAAAAAGGAAAACGTTCACGTGTACTTCCATTCCGAATTCGTGGGTACGATCCGCGAAGGCAATAAGATCAAAGCCGTTATTATGTCTACTCGCGAAGGCTTGAAGGCTTTCGAAGGAGAACGGTTCATCGATTGCACCGGTGATGCCCGCGTCGCCATCGATGCCGGCGTTCCTTATACGACGGGGCGCGAAGAGGACGGCTTAACGCAGCCGATGACTCTGATGTTCCAGATGACGAATACCGGCAGCCCCGTCACCCCTTTCTTGCCGGAAGGATGCTACGAATATAAGGAAGTGTCTGATCTCCCGCAAGGGCGCAGGTTATACTGGGAGCAGAACAACAACGGCACGCTGCTCGTCAACATGTCTCGCGTCAAAGCAAATGGCGCGAAGATTGAAGAAGTGAACTACGCGGAGGCCGAAGCGCTGAAACAAGTATTTTCCATCGCGTATTACCTGCAAAAGACAGGGTATGGCAACTATTCGCTTTCTCATATCGCATCGCAGACCGGCGTTCGCGAAACGAACCAAATCGAAGCGCTCTATCGGCTGACTGAGCAGGATTTAGTGACCGGTGCACGCTTCCCGGACGTGGTCGCGCAAACGAACTACGAGATCGACATTCATAGCCCGGATGCGGCCAAAACGACAGACGAGCGTAAAATCGACGGGTACGATATCCCTTACCGCTGTATGGTTCCGGAGGCGATCGATAATCTCCTCGTGGCGGGACGGTCCATCTCCGCGACGCACGTGGCAATGTCGTCGATGCGCGTGCAGGCAACGTGTTACGCGCTGGGGCAAGCAGCAGGCGCGGCCGCAGCCATCTCGATGGATCGCGAGACCGCGATGAGAGACGTACCAATGACCGAGCTGCATGAACAATTGAAGAAGCAAGGCGTCAAGTTTTTCGTGAAATAAGCAAGGAAGCGGAGATGCGATATGCTTCGCCGGATTCGACAACGAGAGCCAGCCGGGGAGGACGACTTAGACATGTATAAATTATTAATCGTGGATGACGAGCCGACGGTTAGAACCGGCTTACGTACCTATTTCAATTGGTCCTCCTACGGTATCGAGGTGATCGGCGAAGCGGACGACGGAGACGTGGCGCTTGAGTTTGTCGAGAAAGAGCTGCCGGACCTGATCTTGTCCGATGTCCGGATGCCGAACATGGATGGGATTACGATGGCGCAGCAAATTTCAGCGAGGTATCCCGATGTTCAGATTATTTTCGTAAGCGGTCACGACGACGCCGAATATTTGAAATCCGCCATGAAGGTCAGCGCGGTCGACTACATCTTCAAGCCCGTGAACCTGCAAGAGCTGACGGAGGTCATCAAGAAGGTCGTCATCGATTTGGATGCCAAACGGTATGAGCAGCGCCGCAAAGAGGAAATGCGGATTAAGCTGAAGGAAGGCATGCCGCTTCTGAGGGAGAAATTCCTGCTCGCTTTGATCGGCAATGTCACGCCGAAGCACAATCTTCAAGACCGCCTTGTTTTTCTGGGGTTGGATTTACCCGTTGAAGCTTCCTATTGGGTGATGGCGATTTCCGTCGACGATCTGGGGGAAGTGACGGCGAAGCGTTCCGAGGTGGATCGGCAGCTCCTGTGGTATTCGGTGTTAAACATTTGCAGAGAACTGATAGACGTTCATATGAGCGGCTATGCTTTCGAGCATCGGAGCGGGGAATTTGTCGGTATCTTACGGGCGGAGTCTGAGGATGGCGGGCTTCAGGATGTCGCGAACGCTTTGCTCACGCTGGCTGACGACATTCGAGAAAATTTGGAGCGCTGGCTTAAGATAGGCGTAACGATCGGAATCGGCGATCGGGCGGATTCCTTGGCCGAGCTGGCTCACGGGTACAAACAGGCTCGGGAAGCGGTCGATCACAAATGGTATCTGGGAAAAAACCGAATTATTACGATGAATAGCCTTGAAAACCCCGAAGCGGAAGGCGGCGGGGGCACGGGGAAGTTCGATTCCGAGCATCAGGAGCAGCTGGCTTCGGCGCTGAAAGCGGCAGATCCGGACAAGGTTCGCGAGACCCTCGATCTGCTGTTCGCGGACTTGAACCGCAATCGGCCGGCCGGACTAAAATACGGACGCAACGTATGCTTGCAGATCGCCCTCGTGGTCGGGCAGCTATTAATGGAGCTGAATGTGCAGTCCACGGAGCTGGAGTCTGCGGAATCGGCATTGTGGGAAGCATTGTTCGAGCAAGAAACGATAGGCGAGATGCGTCATTTGGTCGAAATCCACCTCCTATCGGTTTGCGAGCGGATCCGCGAGAAGCGAATCGGCAAGGTTGCGAATTTGGCGGAGCGGGTTCGCACCATTATCGAGCAGAAATATGCAGACGGCAATTTGACCGTCGATGCTATAGGCAAAGAGGTTTATTTAACGTCGACCTATGTCAGCCTGCTGTTTAAACAGGAAACGGGACAAACGATCAATGAATATTTGACTCAAGTGCGCGTAGAGCGAGCCAAGGAAATGCTCCGCGATCATCGATATAAGTTTTACGATATTTGCTATGCAATCGGGTACACGGATCCGAGTTATTTTACGAAGCTGTTCAAAAAAGCGACCGGCGTAACGCCGAGCGTTTACCGGGATAGCCATGTTTAAGGCCAGCGCGTTCGGTCGGTTCGTTCGCCGCTTCTCGATTCCGAGGCAGTGGCTGTTGGCCTACCTGTTCTTGATCGTGGTACCCGCGGGAGTTATTTTGTACGGGTTTTATGAGCGTTCCGCCACGATTCTCAAAGATGAAGTCTCTCGAACGATGCAGCAAGCGCTTAAGCAGGCGGGAAGCAATCTGGCTTACCGCTTGGAGCATATCGAGGATATCAGCAACTCCGTAATCATGAACGCCAATCTTCACGAGTACCTCTCGGTCGGGGAGAACGATCAGTTGATCGGCATTCAATTTCAGGTGATCAAAGATTTGCGGAATATAGTCGAATCCGTTCAGTCCAACTCGGATGTGTTCCATGTACGGCTTTTCGTCGATAAATCCAAGCTCTACGCGGGTGAACGAATTAATTTCTTCTCGCTGGAAAGTTTAAAGACAGGCTCGTGGTACGAGAAAATTATCACGCAAAACGGCGGAATCGTATGGTCGGGCAGTTACGAGCAACGGTATTTGGATGCAGGGAATGCCCGCATTTTCTCGGCTGCCCGGATGCTGAGAGATCCTAATCAATACGCGAAGGTGTCGGGCGTGCTGATGATTGACGTGAAGGAGCAAATGGTGACGGATATTTTATCGACGCTTCAATTCTCGCCGGGAACAAACGTCTACCTCGTGGATCCATATGGGACCATCGCTTATCATCCGAACAAGGCGCTCGTCGGTTCGACAGTCAGCCCCGAAATGCAAGAGGCGCTCTCGAGCGGGAGCGAAGGAACGCTCTCGATCAAGCTGGATGAGGAAGTGAATGATGTCCTGTATGCGACCGTCAATCCGACCGGGTGGAAATTGGTCGCACAGGGCACGGAGTCACAGCTTTCTCATCGCGCGGTGAAGCTGACGCAAATGACGGGATTAACCACGCTCTTGGAATACATCGCGTTGTTTCTTCTGCTACCGGTCGTACTGCTGGCAATCATCGTGCGAGGGATGAATCGCAGGGTCAAAAGCGTCATTACCACGATACGCAAAGAAGGCACGGACACTCCGGTGGATTTTCCTGCAGAGACAAGCGATTTCTTGCTGCTCGAACGGAGCGTTGAACATATGCTATTGCGGGTGCGCACGTTGGTCGGAGAGAAGTACTTGGCCCAAATTCATGAGCGCGAGGCTCAGCTTCAAGCGTTGCAAGCCCAGATCAATCCGCATTTCTTGTACAATACGCTGGATACGATCAATTGGATTGCGATCGGCAAGGGAGCGACCGACATCAGCCAGATGATCGACGCCTTGGCAAAATACTTCCGGTTGAGTCTTAATAAGGGCAGAAGTATCGTCAGCGTAGAGGACGAGTTGTGTTTGGCTCAAGTCTATTTAGAAATCCAGCAGAGCCGTTTCCCCAATACGTTCGATTTCCAGGTGGATATGCAGCCCGGGCTCGAGGCTTATCAAATGCCAAAGCTGATATTGCAGCCGATTGTAGAAAATGCGCTGTTGCACGGAATCCGCAAAGCGAAAGGGAGGCGCGGCTCCATCGTCATCACCGTTCGCGAGGACGACGGAGAGCTCCTCTTTACGGTGTCCGATAACGGAATCGGCATGGAGGAACCGAGGGCGCTGCAGCTGCTGTCGGTGGCGCCTTCCGGCGAAAAGTCCGACGGTTCGGGCAGCTCCTACGGGCTGTACAATGTCAATGAGCGCATCAAGCTCTATTCCGGAGACGACAGGTATGGGTTAAGCATCTCCTCCAAGCTTGGCATCGGCACCATCGTTACGATCCGATTCAAAGCGGCGGAGCTTACTAAAGGCGAATAATAAAGAGAAGCCGCCACGCTTAATAGCAAAACAGAGCGCTCACAAATTGTGGGCGCTCTTAGCGCGTTGACTGTACAGCAAGATAGGGGGAAGAGGCATGGAGCATGAAAAGAAAAACAGACTCACTTTAGCATTGTTTTCTATTTATTTGTTGGTTTTGGTTTGGAGTATTTTGCTGAAATTTCATTTTTCACTTTCGGAAGTACATGCAGGCAGAGCGATTAATCTTATTCCCTTTCAGGATTCGGTTACGGTTAGCGGTCTGAGATCCATTGAGATTTTTGTGAATATACATGTGTTTATCCCATTTGGCATCTATATTGGCATACTCAAATTTAATCGGCCTTTTTGGGCAAAGGTTCTTCCGATCCTGGGCACTTCATTGGCTTTTGAAATTGTACAGTTTATTCTCGCGATTGGCAGGACAGATATTACAGACCTATTCAATAATACACTTGGAGGGATGCTGGGCATTATTGTATATTGGGTTCTGCATAAGATACTGAAATCAAGAGCTGCGAAAGTAGTTCATATCATTTCGATTATGGCCATTATCCTGGTGCCGGTTTTTATCACATTGTATTTACATATAACGGGGATAAGGATCAGATTATAAGCATCTGAACTCGGGAGACCAAAGGAGTTACGATTTCTATGGACAATGAACAGGTAATCTATGGCATATTGCCGCATCCGACCCTCAAGGGTAAGGTGTTTGTACAGAAAGAAAATGAGGAATGGTGTCTCCCTGGTACGCAAGTGGAAGAACCAATCTCCCCGACTGTGGCTACACGAGAGATGTCGCGGTTGTTCGGTCAGCCCGTGGTCGCGTATCGATACATATCGATCTCAGATAATCTGCAAGTGGGGCGAAAAGAAGGCATCTTCTTAGTAGACAATCTTGGCAGTGACCAACTAACACAAGCGGGAAGATGGGTAAGCAGCGATGACTTGCCTAATTTGCCATTCAAACGATTAGACCATCTCGAGGTCATTTACAATCATTGTTCCGAATCGGAGGCAGCGGATCAACCCAAGTTCCGCCGACCATGGGAGAGCAGCGGATGGTTTGCGCAAGCGACGGCTTGGATCGAAGAAGCTCTCCGCCCGTTGGGCCTCGAGGTTATTGCGCAGCTCGAGCCCATGAAATGGTGGAGTCTGTCTTGCGTCCTCCGGGTACCTACCAATCAAGGGAATGTCTACTTCAAGGTAAACGCAGAACAGCCGTTGTTCGTGGATGAAGCTAAATTTCTCCAATTCATGGGCAAGCTTTACCCGGAACGCGTACCGGACGTCCTTGCAGCCGAACCCCATTACGGATGGATGTTATCCAGTGACAGCGGAGTCAGTATAAGAAACAGCGTATCCATGGGACAGAAGATCGAGTTACTGCGAATATTCGCGGGGATCCAGCTAGATGCCATTAACCATGTAGATGAGTTGCTTGAAATAGGTTGTGCCGACCGTAGAGCGGATCGACATCTTCCGTTGATTGCTCCGCTTCTGGATGATGAACTAATGACAGCCCAGTTAACGCCGGAAGAAATTAGCGAGCTTCGAAAGCAAATGCCCAAGGTAGCGGAAATGAACAAGAAGCTCTCGGAGTATGCAGTGCCATCGACGCTGCTGCACGGCGACCTTAACCTGGGGAATGTCACAAGCTCAAACGGCAGGCTGAGTTTCATTGATTGGACGGACGCATCCGTAGGTCATCCCTTCATGGATATGTTCCTCATCTATGACGAAACCGATTTAACGCTGCAGGCTCAACTGAGGGACGTTTATTTGGAAATGTGGAGCGGCTTCGAGCCGATGCATCGTCTACAGGAGCTGTGGTCGTTATGCGAGGTCATGCATGCCATCCATCACGCAATCAGCTACCAGTCTATCCTGCACCACACTGAAGTTAGGTCCCGAGCCGAGCTGGACGACGGACCGCCGTTCTACCTTCGCAAAGCATTGCGATTTCTTCAAGATCAAGAGGTACGGTAATACATTCTTAACAAAGGCCATCCTGCGAAGGATGGCCTTTTCAGGCTGTCGCAGAGAAAATCACTTGACTAGACACCATTTGGTGTCCTATAATAAACATGACACTAAAAGGTGTCTAATTACGAACGAGTCATACAGCCATTAATAAAAACAGTGAGCCCGGAGGAGGAAACGATATGCGTGCGATTCCCGTAACAGTAGAAGCCTTTAGATCAGGAACTCAGCCTCGAGTGAAAATGATTGCCTATTGGGTGGCCACCTTGCTTCTCGCATTTTCGATTACATTAAGCGGCATTGGGCAGCTCATGCGATATGGGGGCAATGTCGAGTTGATTACCCATATCGATTTTCCGCTATATATTACGAGCATTCTCGGCACTTGGAAATTGCTTGGCGTCCTGGCGATCGTCGTTCCGGGCGTACCTCGGCTCAAAGAATGGGCTCACGCCGGCATATTCTTTCTGATGACGGGTGCGGCATTCTCGCATGCACTAGCCGACGATTATGGCGATTACGGATTTAACATCATACTTCCGCTGACCTACGCCGCACTGAATATTGCTTCGTGGGCGCTGCGACCGAACAGCCGTAAACTTTAAATGTGAAGAGGAGAGATGGAAATGTCCAATCTTGTTGATTTCAAAAACGTGTCTACCGCCGGTTTAGAAACTTCGCCGGTAGCGGGAGCGCTTGCCGGTCTGCGTGCAAATGAAGCCCGTTATTTTATGAACAAATACAAGCATGATTTTACGGTCGTACCGGCGAGCGAGAGCCAAGAAACGCTGGATTATGTTAACCGCGTATTGAAAGAAGAACGTAATATCGTGTTTGCCGCGAAACCACTGGAAACCTCGTACTTTCAAGTGGAGAACATTCGGTGGGCTTTTGTCTTTTACGAAGATGGACTTGGCATTAACGTCCTGTACACGGTCGATGATCCTAAGAAGCGGGCCGTCGGGTTTAAGCTTTCCGAGGGGATGGAGGTCCCGGCAGAGCTGGGGAAATTCAAATTTGCCAGACAGAAATCCAAGCTGGCGGGCACGATTCGGGGTTCGTTCTTTGTAATCAAAGGGGAGTATTGACGGACAATGGCTTGGGCCATGGAAAGAAGGCAGGATCCAGGAGCAAACGTTCCCGTATCCTGCCTTTCATTGTTCTACTGCACCAAACTTTCTAAATCCGGCTGCAATTTGTTCCTCAGCATATACAGCATGGTGGCACCGACAAGGAAGGTGACCGCGTCGGCAATGACGAGCGACCAGACCACGCCGTGGAAGCCGTTCATCTGATTAGCGATATACAACACGGGAATCAGCGTGATCCCTTGAATGATGGACATAATAAAGGCCGCGGTTCCTTGCGCCGTTGCTTGGAAGATCCCCGTAAACAGCGCGGTCATTCCCGTAATGAACAAGGATAAGAACGTCACATGCAAAATGTAGCTGCCCATTTCAATTAATTGCGGGTCATTCGTAAATAAACCAATCAAGTGATCGGAAATCAGATAGACGATGACACCGAATACGGCTGCCAACGCTACAATCGCTTTGATGGTGAAGGCGATGGTATGCTTCATCCGTAATTTATTAGCCGTAAAAGAAAAAGCAATGAGCGGTACGACTCCCTCGCATAACCCCATCAGAATAACCTCTGGAAATTGCAATAAGCGTGATGAAATCCCGAACGCCGCGACGGCTTGCTCCCCGTATTCGACCAGATAACGGTTAAAGATGAGCGACATCGCACCCAAGAAGAGACTCATAACAAAAACGGGAACTCCGATTTTGAATACATTGCCGAGAATTTCCTTGTTCGCTTTGAACCATTTTAGAGAGACGGTTAGGAACGGGCTCTTATATCCAATATGGAAGGCATAGAATGCACTCGCAATCAAGTTGGAAATGACCGTCGCAGAAGCAACACCGAGCACATCCCAATGGAAGACGAAGATAACCAGCGCATCGAGAATAATATTCACCGCGACACTGAGAATCATACCGATCATCGACGTGATGGCCGCCCCCTCCGAACGCACGATATTCTCCAGCGCGAAGAATAATACGATGAACGGGGAACCGGCAATCATTACCGTGACATAGTCCTTCGTGAAGCCAAAGGAGTCCGGCGTCGCTCCCAGGCCATTAACAATGGTATCGATTAATGGTAGACCAGCGGCCATCATGATCAGACCGAGCACTATACTGCTGTAAAAAGCGAATGAGGACACATGTTTGACAACGTCATATCGTTTGTCCCCCAGCAAACGGGAGATGAATGCACTGCTGCCGATGCCGATTAAGTTACCTAGCGCCATAATAGCCGCAAATAACGGCAGCGTTAGCGCGAGTGCGGTTAACATGGCCGTATTGTCCAGCGTACCAAGGAAAAGAGCATTCAGGATGGAATAGATGACGCTCATTGACATGCCAAGCATCATCGGTACAGCGAAATGGGCGACGGCTTTGGCGACCGGTGCTTTTTCAAAGTAATGGAGGTTTTCTGCATCCATAGAAGTCACTTCTTTCTATAATTATTTATGACGACGCCAATCTAACGGTGTTAGTTTGAACCTTACAGTGTTAGATGATATCATGATCCTATACACCTGTAAAGCATAAACTTACACTGTTAGATAAAAGGACGGATAGCGATGAAAAAGCAGCAGCCGCAGATTTCGGAAGATAAGATTTTGGAAGCCTCATGGGAGCTTCTGGGGGAGGAGGGCATTGAGAAATTCAGTCTGAGGCGATTGGCTGATCGGCTGGGGATACAGGCTCCTTCTCTGTACTGGTACTTCAAGAGTAAGCAGAATCTCTATCAGCGTCTCGCCAACCAGGTATCTAAAGTCATTCTGGAGGAATTCCACTCGGAGGGGGACTGGAAGGAGCAGCTGACAGGACTTGCGGTCACGCAGCGCAGCGTGCTCAGCCGATATCCCTGCTCCACGCAGCTCATGATGATGACGCTCCCTCACGAGCCGGACATTATCCGGTTCACGAACCGTATGCTGCTTTGCGTGGAATCGACGCCTCTTGATCAAGAGCAGAAACTGCAAGTAGTGAATACGCTTGTGAACTATGTCTTCTACTTCGTTCTGGACAACTACCAGCATGAGCGCAATGTCACTGCGATGCTTAAAGAAGAGGGAGCGCCGCAACCGGGTGAAGAGATGCTTCGCCTGCTGGATTCGATGAGCGAAACGGAAGCGGGGCTGTTTCGGAGAATGTTCACGACCGGGCTGTTCCAGGTGATGGGAACCGATGGGGCGTTTGAGTTCGGTCTTAGGCTAATACTGCTCGGCATTGAACAGGTAATAAAGGAGCAGGAGAAGCAGGAAGCGAAATAGAAGATCATGAGTGAAAACAGGATCCAGAATAAGGAGGAACGATTCAACGATGACGGAATTGAACCCTAACTCCAATAGGTCGGCGGGTGAGCCGGACAGTGTGGCCATCTTGCAATTCAAACAGGCCGTAGAGGGCAATAATTCGGAAACGGTAAGGCAGCTGCTGAACGACCATCCATCGCTTGTGAGGCGGATCGACGAACCATGGTTTTCTTTTGATGCACCTGCGATTGTGATCAGTGCCGGCAGGGGAAGACGTGAAATGGTGGACGTGCTGCTGCAGTACGGGGCCGATATCAATGTCAAAAGCAGCTGGTGGGCGGGAGGATTTGGCGTCCTGCATCATGATCATCACGACTTGTCCCGCTATCTTATTGAGCGGGGAGCTCATGTCGATCCGCATGCTGCGGCTGCTTTGGGGATGCTCGACCACTTGAAGACGATGGTCGAGAAGGAGCCGGAACTTGTTAATCAGCGCGGGCCGGATGGACAGGTTCCGCTGCATTTCGCCGTTTCATCGGAGGTCATGGATTTTCTGCTGAATCACGGGGCGGAAATCGATAAGCGGGATCTGGATCACAACGGGACACCGGCGCAATATGCGGTTAACAACCCGGACAAATGCAGACACTTAATCGAGCGCGGTGCCAAGGCGGATCTCTTCATGGCCTGTAAGCTGGGGGATGCCGAGCTTGTCCGCGAAATTTTGAACGACGATCCCCATACGCTGCAAGCCCAGGTGGGGAAAGGGGACCTTACCGCCGCCGGTGGGCATATTTATGAGTACACGATCGGCTCGGGCGCGAAGCCGCTTTTTCTTGCGGATCGTCTGGGTCTTGAGGCCATCACGGATTTGATGTTATCGTATAGTCCAGTCGAGCAGAAATTCCTGCTTGCTTGTATGCGGGCGGATACAGAAACGGTCCATGATATGTTAAGAGAACATACCGACATCGTCCAAACGCTGAAGCCGGAAGATCGGAGCGTCATTGCGGATGCGGCATGGGATGACAAAACAGATGCGGTACGTCTTATGCTGGAGATCGGCTTTAACGTAGATGCGCGCCGCAATGACCGTTCCATGACAGCTCTTCATGGAGCTGCGGTACAAGGAAACGATGAAATTGTCCGACTGTTAATCGACCAAGGTGCGTCTGTCGACATTCTCAATGAATTCGGCGGGACGCCATTGAATAGCTGCATCTGGGGTTCGCTTCATATTCAAAATCCCGAGGGCGACTATGCCTTAGCTGCGGAGATCCTTATCGGAGCGGGGGTTAAGCTTCCCGACCAAGCCATGGGCAGCGAGAAGGTCAAAGACGTTCTCATTCGGCACGGAGTGCCGGGTGAGAAAGGTTGAAAAAGGAGACCGGCTAATTCTAGCATTATTTTTGCTATACTATTGGGAGATAATAGAGTTGTAGTCGGAGGATAGGCGTATTTGGCGGATCACGGATCATTAAATAAGAGAATGAGGGATGACAATGTCGTACATCGTTGATTTTAAAAATGTGTCTACCGTTGGTTTAGAGTCCTCGCCGGTAGCAGAAACGCTTGCCGGCTTGCGCGCGAATGAAGCCCGTTATTTTATGAACAAATACGAGCATGTATTTACGACTGTCCCCGCTAGCGAAAGTCAGGAGAGCCTTGAATATGCTCATCGCATTTTGAAGGAAGAACGGGGTATCGAATTTGCTGCCAAGCCGTTGGAAACGTCGCGTTTTCAAGTGGAGAATATTCAATTTACCTATGTGTTCTACGAGGATGGCCTTTCGATCAATGTGATGTACACGGTCGATGATCCTAAGAAGCGGGCGGTTGGCTTTAAGCTCTCTGAAGGGATGGAAATTCCAAAGGAGCTGGAACCGAAGTTCAAGTTTGCCAGGCAGAAGTCTAAATTAGCCGGAACCATTCGGGGCTCGTTCTTCGTTATTAAAGGCGAATACGCCGTGTAGCAACGTGTAGATACTAACGGAATAGAACCATTCAACGGAAAGGAGAGTGAAGCTATCCCTATGATCAATGCAGCACATATTATTCTATATAGCACGGACGCGGATGCGGACCGGGTTTTCATTCGAGACGTGCTCGGGTTAGCAGGCGTTGATGCCGGCGGCGGGTGGCTTATTTTTAAACTTCCCCCTGCTGAAATTGCCGTGCATCCGACAGATGGACCAAGCAAGCAAGAGTTTTACTTTATGTGCGAGGACATCGAGAAGACGTTAAATGATTTAACGGCCAAAGGCGTGGAGATCTCGGCGCCAATCAGCGATCAAGGTTGGGGCAAGCTGGCCTCCATAAAGCTTCCGAGCGGGGCAGATCTTCCGATTTACCAGCCGCTGCATCCTGTAGCCTACGACATGGAGAGCTGAGTCTACACAACAATGAAGGCCATCCCGTAAGGGGTGGCCTTCAGGCTGCCCGAGAAACTCTCGACGGCCGCTTTTTGTTTGTACTTCATGAACAAAACTTTTAACGGTTGCCAGCGTGGCGATTTGATGAAAATAAGCCTCTGTGAAATCCTAACGGTTGCCACAGACGTTATTTGCAGCATATAGGTCATTTTCTAGTGGAAAACGATCAAATAAGCGTTCTGGCAACCGTTAGAATATAAAAAGGGTACATTGATGCAATAACCACTGTCACAACCGTTAGAGATGGAATGCGACAAAGTTTGCTCTCGTGTCATGCTGGAACCCATGAATCGACTTTGTATCAACCGTGGCTTTCTCGACACTCATAAGGCCATCCCGTGGAGGGATGGCCTTATGAATTTTCCGGATTTATTAACGGCTCCACTGGCAATGCTAACGGGAATGAGAACGGCATCAAGCAGCCAAGGCTTCCTTCGTGATCTGCTCGATGTCGATTTGTGAGCGAGCTCCTTCACTTACGAGGTCGGGCAAAATGTGCTGCAGGAAGTAATCGACGCAGTGCAGCCGAATGCCTTTGATTTTAATGAGCGCATGCCGGTACATGACGACGAATTCTTGCTCGGAGTTTCCCTTCTGCAGCTCGGCGAACGCCTCGTAGATCTGATCCATTTTATCGGCCACTTCGAGGATTTGACCTTCCACGGAATCATCTTTCCCTTCACGCAGCTGTCTGCGGAAGATCGACTTAAACTCTTCGGGAATATGCTCATCGATGAAATGGGCGACCATACCTTCTTCAACTTGCTGCAGCATAGAGCGCAGCTCCATGGAGTAGTGCTTAACAGGCGTCTTGATATCGCCGATAAAAATTTCACCATAATCGTGGCTGCTTGTGATCTCATAGAGCTTCTTCCAATCGACGGCGACGCCATGGCTTTCTTCGATATCGGCCAGAGTTTTGGCATATTGGACGACTTTCCATGAATGCTCAGCAACGCTATGTTCTTGGAATTTGAATTTGCCGGGACAACGAATGATTCTCTCCAAGTCGGTCAAGGATTGGAAATACGCATGAATCCCCATACGATCAGCTTCCTTTCTTTGATGAAGGTTTGGCTTGCTGCCATCGTAGGTCCAGTATAAAGGCGGATTGTTAGCGGATCGTTAATTCCACATTGGCAATCGGTGGGCGAGGGGTTCATGAAGAAAGGCCATCCGGCAAAGGATGGCCTCAATGATTACACTACTGCTTAAATGACGATGTCCACACCGATACTGTCTAATCTGCCGACTTCCCGAATATAGGACACGACGGCCTGATGCTCGGCGTTAATCGCGTACGCATCCAATGCGTCTTGATTTTCGAACTTCACCATAAGCACAACTTGGTACTCTTTGCTTTTCTCAGCTATGTTGAGTCCCGACTGAATTTCGACGATTCCTGAGATGGAGTCTTGAAGCGCCTTGAAGCGTTTCGCGACCTCTTGAAGCTGTTCATGTGTTGTTGTTTCAGCAAATTTCAAAAGCACCGTACGTTGAATCATGAATTTATCCTCCTATAAGGCAGCAATAATGATGTCTTGTCCATCTTACATTTGGACGGAAGGGATAACAAGAGAATTAATCCATCCTAGGCAGCCTAAAAAGGACGGAGCTCTATGAGCTCCGTCCTTTTTGTCTTACACTTCTACCCGCGACAAAATCTCATCCTTAAACTGTTGAATAGCCGCATCCGTATCGATCGTGTAGCCGCATTCCAGGCCGACGAACCCGGAGAAGCCGGTATCTTTGATAGCCTTCAGGATGTTCACGTAATTCAGCTCGCCCGTGCCCGGCTGCTTACGACCGGGATTGTCCGCGATATGATAGTGGTTGATCCGCTCGAGGTAGCCGGTTGCGTTGCGGATGACGTTGCCTTCGGTAATCTGCTGATGGTAGACATCGAACACGAGCTTCACGTTCGGGCTGCCCACTTGGTCGACGACATCTACGGATTCATCCGAACGCTGCAGGAAATGGCCTTTATGATCGACGAGTCCATTAAGCGGCTCCAGCTCCAGCACGATTCCGGCCTCCTCAAGCATAGGCGCGCAGCGCTTCAGCGTCTCAACCATCGTCGCACGCTGAACCTCGCGAGGGATGCCGTCCATTTCGTTGCCTGTTTGTGAAATGATCGATTTCACATTCAAAATCCGGCAGGCTTCGATCGTCTGCCTAACCCCTTCGATATAAGCGTCCCGCAGCAATTCGTCGACCAAGCTGATAAACTTCGTGCAAGTCGCGCTGATGCCGACGCCGATCCGCTCTTGCTCCGCGGCGAAAGAACGCAGGTCTTTCAAATCCCACCAAGCGTAATATTCGAGGCCGTGAAAGCCATGCTCCTTGATTTTCTCCAGATGGTAGACCGCGTCTTTGCCTGGATAAGCTCCGATACATAATGAATATTTCATGACTGACTAATCCGCTCCCCTTGAACATTCATGATTCGTAACCTTACTTCACTTCGACACCCGCCATTTGCGATTGAGCACGCGAAATTGGGTAGGCGATATGCCGACATAAGACTTGAATAATCTCGTAAAGTTCTGTAATTCGCTATAGCCCAGCCGTTGCGAAATTTCCGTCACGGATAGATCGGATGTCTCCAGCAGCGTCTTCGCCTTCTGGATCCGCATTTCGCGTTGAACCTGGAGCGGGGACTTGCCGAATAACTCCTTGAACCGGTTGCTTACGTACGTTGGATGCATATGCAGCTCATCGGCCATCTGCTGCAGCGTCATCGGCGCCTCAGGCGATTGTACGACTCGCGTCAGCATAGCAAGGAAACCATCCGATTTGGCGACATCCTTCTGGGCATCTTGTTGACTGAGTGCGCTGTTGAGAATGATGTACAAGAGCTCGAGCGACTTTGCTCTCGTTAAGATGGAGCGCGGCAAGGAGGGAATTCGGGCATCCGCGGAATCCATGAATGCCATGAACACATCCTCGAAGTACGCATGATCTTGCAGCTGAAACACGAACGGGATGCGAAACATCTTCATGACGTCCATAACGCCTTCGATCTCAAAAGTGAAATGCCACCAAAGAAACTCGGTTTGGTCGGCGGTGTCCTTATAATGATCATGCATCACGTTAGGGGGAATGAGGGTGACTGTCCCCGGTTCAAGCGCCATCTCTTCGCCATCGATTCTGAGCTTGGCGCTGCCCGACTTCAAATAAGACATGACGTAGAAGGGGAGCGTACGGTTCAGCGTCTTCATCTCGTTCCGGCTGTGCACGTCGAATTGTTCGATTCGCAGCTCGGCATGCCTTAAGAGATGGCTCAAGCGGTCACTCATACTGCTTCCCCCTTCGTGTTTGAATTAGAACGTGACACCGAGCTTGATGCTTTGCTCCGGACTCTGATCGACGTACTTCTCGTAGCCATCGGCCGATGCCTCGAAAGGTATGACCGGATAGATGATATTCTCGCAATGGATGCGGCTGCTCGAGAGGATCTCCCAGCAGACATCTTCGATTCTGCGCCAGCTCCACCGCGGGTAGTCCGGATTCGGTTCACTGCACGCCCGGGAGAAGATGATCTTGGCATTGTTGAAATGGGCTTCGCGTCCCAAATCGAGCCCGCCCTTGAACGCTCTCGCCCAGCCGAGGAAAGCGATCGTGCCGCCGTAAGCAAGCCCTCTGAGCGCTTGCTGAAGCGCGAATTCGTTGGCACTCGTCTCCAAGACCACATCGACGCCGAGTTTGCCTGTCGCTTTCTTGAGCTCGAGGCCCACGTCATCCGTAAGGGGATCGAATGCCGCATCCGCGCCGTTCTTAAGCGCGACTTCGCGACGCCCCGCGATCGGGTCAATAACGGCCACCCAGCTGGCGCCGGCAAGCTTGGCCAGCTGCGCGGCGAGTTGGCCGATCGCGCCGAGTCCGAACACCGCTACCCGGTCGCCCGCTCTGACATGGGCGTCGCGAATGCCGCCAAGCGCAAACTGGGCGGGATCGAAGCACACCGCATTTTGCCACGACATGCCCTCGGGCAGCTTTTTCAAATAATAGTTGTTAACCGCGTTCACGATATGCGTCTCTCGAATGCCGCCATAGCAAGATACGCGGTCGCCGACTTTATATTCCGTGACGTCGGAGCCTGCTTCCGTAATGACGCCTACCCAGATGTTACCGAGGTTCCACCTTCCGAATCCGCCGTCCGTTTCCATGTCTTTCGGATCCCTGGGCAAGAACAGATTCCAGCCTTCTTTATCATCGAAATAATCGGCCGTATGCGGGCTTTCTCCGCGGAAGCCCGCAAGATCGGTACCATGCTTCGGCGAAGCGTGATCGATGCGCACTTTCACTTCATGCGGCAGTACAGTACGGTCCTCATAAGTCGTAATCGCCGCTTTTCGCGGGGCTGCTGCGATCAATTGTTTAGGCATATGCCATCCTCCTAATGTTTAGATAATAATCACTTATGTATAAGAACATGATCTGGTTGTTATCGCTTACAGCTCAATTATATAGCATGTTCATCCATTCGCTGTTATCCAAAACCACTAGATACTTATCACTTTTACAGGTTTTCCGAAAATTAAAAAACTCCCCGAAGGGGGAGCTAAAAACGACCGATCGCTACAAGCAGAGCCAGTGCAATAAAGACGACATTTACGCCGATTTCCCGATATTCCTTCCTTCCGATATGGAACAGGGCACCACAGAGGACGATCACGGCCAGCGCGGCGGCGGCAATCGGCGTCAACACAGGCGCGATGTCTGTCGCTTGAGGCAGTATAAGTCCAACAGCCCCAATTAATTCGGCTATCCCGATCAAGAATACGAATGATCGCGGGACATCTTTTACCCAGCCCCAAGCTGCTTTGGCTTGCTCATACTGAACGGCCTTCAACCAGCCGGAATAAACAAACCCCAATGCTGCTGCGCCTTGAATAATCCATAGAGCGATATTCATGCTGGATTCCACCCCCTAATTCATAAGTCACTACTAGATAGGATAGCCCCTAGTGTCGCAACTGAGGAAGTAGGCACTTTTAGTAAACCTGGTTATTTAAAAGTTACCTTAAGCGGGTAATGGGGGGAAGCGGGATTGTCCGTATTTTATGCAGTGGACATAGGGTCGTGGGATGGGACATATAAATTAGGTAGAGTCCTATCGCGAAGAAATGCCTAAAAAAACAATTGATTTCTGCCGGAATTAGTTTTATAACTATAATTAGAATAATTATTATGTAGTACTCATTTTAGTTGTAGGGGTGATACATTGAATATGGAAAATGCTAACGCAGGAAAGTGTCCGTTCAATCATGGAAGCGCTACGACTCCTGCATCCAGTGGTACGTCGAATAGAAACTGGTGGCCGAACCAACTGAATTTGAACATTCTTCATCAGCACGACCGGAAAACGAATCCGATGGGCGAAGCGTTTAACTATGCAGAAGAATTCGCCAAGCTCGACTATCCGGCGCTCAAACAGGATCTACGTGATCTGATGACGACCAGTCAAGAGTGGTGGCCGGCCGACTACGGTCATTATGGTCCATTCTTTATCCGTATGGCGTGGCACTCGGCAGGCACGTATCGTACGGGGGACGGACGCGGCGGGGCGGGAACCGGTACGCAGCGTTTTGCACCTCTCAACAGCTGGCCTGATAATGGCAACCTGGATAAAGCACGCCGACTGCTGTGGCCGATTAAACAGAAGTATGGCAACAAGATTTCTTGGGCGGACTTGTTCATTCTAACGGGCAATGTCGCGATTGAGTCCATGGGCGGCAAAACATTTGGTTTCGGCGGCGGCCGCGAGGACGTGTGGCATCCGGAAGAGGATATCTACTGGGGTGCTGAAACGGAATGGCTGGGGGACAATCGCTATAAAGGCGATCGCGAGCTGGATAATCCGCTGGCCGCTGTTCAGATGGGCCTTATTTATGTCAATCCGGAAGGTCCGAACGGCAGCCCGGACCCATTGGCAAGCGCCCGCGACATTCGCGAAACGTTCAAGCGGATGGGCATGAACGATGAAGAAACGGTAGCGCTCGTGGCGGGCGGGCATACGTTCGGCAAAGCCCACGGCGCGGGAGATGCCGCGCTTGTCGGAGCGGAGCCGGAAGGCGCTTCGATCGAAGCGCAAGGCTTGGGCTGGCTGAGCACGCATGGCTCCGGCAAAGGGCGCGACACCATCACGAGCGGAATTGAAGGGGCATGGACTGCGAACCCTACGCAGTGGGACAATGGCTTCTTCGAGCTGCTGCTCGGCTATGAATGGAAGCTCACGAAGAGCCCGGCAGGCGCGAACCAGTGGACGCCTATTGATCCTGCGGAGGAGCATCTGGCACCGGACGCGGAAGATCCGTCCGTTCGTGTTCCGACGATTATGACCACAGCGGACATGGCACTTCGTGCGGACCCGGCTTACGAGAAAATTTCTCGCCGTTACTATGAGAATTCGGAAGAGTTCGCGGATGCCTTTGCTCGTGCATGGTTTAAACTTACGCATCGTGACATGGGCCCACGTGCAAGATATCTGGGGCCGGAAGTGCCGGAAGAAGTGCTGATCTGGCAAGATCCTATACCGGCAGCAGCCGAATCCGAGCTAACTGACGCGGAAGTAGAAGATCTGAAGTCGAAGATTCTAAGCGCCGGACTGACAGTCGGCGAGCTGGTTACAACCGCTTGGGCTTCGGCTAGTACATTCCGCGGCTCCGATATGCGCGGCGGCGCGAATGGTTCCCGAGTCCGTCTTGCTCCGCAGAAGGATTGGGAAGTGAATCAGCCGGAGCAGCTCGCGAAGGTGATTTCTACACTCGAAGCCATTCAGAACGGCTTGGATAAGCATGTAAGCCTGGCCGACTTGATCGTACTTGGCGGCAGCGCTGCAGTAGAGAAAGCTGCCCGCGATGCAGGCTTCGAGGTTACGGTGCCTTTCGCCTCCGGACGCGGCGATGCCACGCAAGAGCAAACGGATGTAGAGAGCTTCGCCGTGCTGGAGCCGGCAGCCGACGGGTTCCGCAACTATCAGAAGAAGCAGTACAGCGTCAGCCCGGCTGAGCTTCTCGTGGATAAGGCACATCTGCTGAACCTCTCTGCACCGGAATTGACGGTGCTTGTAGGCGGCATGCGCGTGCTGGGCACTAACTTCGGTCAAACCAAACATGGCGTATTCACCGATCGCGAAGGTATACTCACGAATGATTTCTTTGTTAACCTGCTGGATATGGGCTTGCAATGGAAGCCCATTAATTCCGTCGTATACGAAGGACGTGACCGGAAGACGGGAGAAGTCGTACGTACCGCGACCGTCGTTGACCTCGTGTTCGGCTCGAACTCCGTGCTGCGTGCCGTTGCAGAGGTCTATGCACAAGACGATAACCAAGAGAAATTTGTGCGTGACTTCATCGCGGCATGGGTGAAAGTAATGAATGCAGATCGTTATGACCTTGCCTAATCGATACAGCAGCAGACCATGCACTTATTGATTTTCATTCATAGAAAGTAAAGAGCGCGTCCCTATTTAGGGGGCGCTCTTATTTTTTGTTCGGTTGTTCGATTAATATGATATTATGTCAATAACTTAGATCGCAATTCCATCATCAGCTTCAGGCTTCGAAAGTAGGCTCGTCATGGCAGCGATGTCTTTAGTGCCGTTATTTTTAGGAATCGCCTGTAAAATGTTGTTTAAAACCAAACTAACGAACGCGATGTTAGTGTTTATGGTTTTTATGTGTTTGTGGCAATTGGACGTCAGCGTGTTATACAGCCTCGATATACTGGACCAGGCCGTTATATTGGTTCTCTTTAAGCTGCTGCGGATCGGCTCCATTATGCTTCCGGTGGCCTTCCTATATGTGGGCTATGTCACGCTAAAGTATCAAATCAACGAGAACGTCAAGTGGATGAACTGGATCATCAATAAGTACACGTTAGGCATCTACGGTGCGTGGTCCTTGTTCATTTACGCAGTCAATTGGACTACCTATGGCGTAACGGGCTTGAAAACCATTCCCGGCGGTACGACAGCCATCCTCTATCCCGTATACGGGGAATGGGGGGCCATGTTTGTAAACCATATCAAACTATTAATTGTCAGTATTGTATTAACGCTCCTTTCAAGCCGAAAAATATCGGATAACTATTTAAGAAGCTTTCTGACTTCGTTTAGTCTGACGTTCTTATTTACCTATATGATTGGCGTGCTCAACCTGAAGGCGGGGACTTTCATTTATTCGAGTCAAATTGCCGTCATGTTTTTCTCCATCTTCATTTTCTTTATTTTTGTTCGGCTAAGCACAAAGATCATAAGAGAAACAACGCAAATCTTGAAACGCAAAGCCAAGGAAGAGCAAATTGAAATCAACACGTCCGGATTAATTCATGAAATCGGCAATCCTCTGACGGTTGTGAATGGCTATTCGGCACTGTTAACCCAAAACGAGCAGCTCGACCCCAGAGCCAAAGGCATGGTGAACCAAATTACGGTTGCCGGTTCTCATATGAGCAGCATTATTACCAATTACGATCAATTTATTAAAAGCGGCAAAATCAACAGGGTAGACACCGATATTGCGGATGTAATACAAGAAGCGTTAGTGTTAACTTCAATCCGAATCAGAGAGAAGAACGTCATCATGGATTTGAGCGAGCAGAGACGGATGGCCGTGAGCATCGATAAAGATAAAATGAGGCAAGTGTTTACGAATCTAATCAACAATAGTATCGAGGCCATGGAAGGAAAAGAACGGAAGATTATTAAAATTACAATCTCCAGTAAAAACAATGAAAGCACGATCATTTTCTCGGACACAGGCACGGGGATCGCCCGCGAGGAATGGGATCGTATTTTTAAGCCATTCCATACAACGAAGGAAACGGGCATGGGGCTCGGATTATCCATCTCGCAGCGTATCTTAAATTCGCATGGTGGATATATTGAAATACTGAAAAGCGATGCGACAGGAACAGAAATCAAAGTTTCCATTCCATTAATGGATTACAAAACGTTCGTGGCCGGACAAGACGTCGGCGCGCAGTAAGCTGGGATAAGGAGAGGTTATTTACGAATATTGAAGAAGTGTATGGGGGCAGACAGTCTGTACGAGGAGACCAATTCGGCGTCAGCATCAACCCTCGAGGTAGCGGAGCAGTATCAAGCGGATGCCGTAAAGAGAGGATTAGCGCATCATCAGCAGCATAGGACTCCCTTCTCAGAATTTCTTAGGGATATGGCAGCCGCAGGTGTGCAGTATTACGAAGTGAATATGATCGATCGTACAATCAACTATACAAGCGGAAGATCCGGAGAGTCGTATGTGGAGTCGGTCCCGGCTTTCGAATCGTTTAAGAAGCCATAACGGACTCACCGGCGTGAGTCGTTGTGGCTTTTGTTTACCCACTCTGTAAATAAAAACACCCCGGGAAAATTTCCCGGGGTGTTTATCGTAATCACCGATTGTGCTCCCAAAAGCAACATGCTATAATGAAAGAATTCTCTGCAAATTTATGTATTAGGTCATAGTTGTTGCATCTTACTTATACCTTAATTTTATCACAGGGAATTACGTTCTGTCAAATGTTCTTTTGCTTCTCCAAATTATTGTTTAAAGGAGTGTGTTGAGTAGGATGATACACGCAAAGGATTGGGAGAATGAACAAGAGCGGCTGGAACTGACGATGAGCAAACTCAGCGAGGCAATCGTGGAGCTTGAGCCTAAAGTGGATCAACTGGGTCATCAAGCGGCCGATATCCGTAAGCGATTCTGGGAAGAAGTTACGGTGAATACGAGTACCCATGAGGATTTCGAAGAGACGTTCTTCACGATTCAACAGCAGGCAGCCGTGTTATCGGAACGGGAGCGCAGCCACCGGCAGCTGCAGCAGAAATGGAACAGCGTGAAACGACTGCTGCAATCCCCTTATTTCGGGCGAATCGATTTTCAAGAGACGGGCCAGGATCTGATTGAACAGGTTTATATAGGCGTGTCCTCCTTCGTCGAACCGGATGGCATGAGCTTCTTCGTGTATGACTGGCGTACGCCAATTGCGAGTTTGTATTATGACTACTCTCCCGGAGAGGTTTCCTTTGAAACACCCGGCGGCGCAATTGCGGGGACCATGACGAAGAAGCGGCAATATCAAATTCGCGATGGACGGATTCAAAATGTGTTTGACTCCAGCATTACGATCGGCGACGAATTGCTGCAGCAGGTGCTCGGCAAGGGTGCAGATAATCAGATGAAGAGTATCGTGGCGACGATTCAGAAGGAGCAAAACGCCATCATTCGCGATGATAAAAGCCGCATGCTTATTGTGCAAGGGGTAGCCGGCAGCGGAAAAACCTCTGCGGCGCTGCAGCGGGTGGCGTACTTACTGTACAAACATCGCGATAAGCTGACGGCCGATCAGATTGTCCTCTTCTCTCCTAATCCGATGTTCAATAGTTATGTGTCTACGGTTCTTCCGGAGCTGGGCGAGGAGAACATGCAGCAGACGACTTTTCAAGAATATCTGGACTATTGGCTGGGCTCGAACTATAAACTGGAGGATCCCTTCGACCAGCTTGAATATGTGCTAACCGAAGATTCGACGCCGGGGTTTGCGCCTCGTATGAGCGGCATTCGACATAAGTCGTCAGAAGCGTTCCTTCAGGCTCTTCACGGCTATGCGTCATGGCTGGGGCAGGAAGGGATGCTGTTTAACGGAATTCGATTCCGCGATCGGGTTTTAATTACCGGAGATCGGATAAAGTCCCAATTTTATAGTTACGACACCTCGATTCGCCTGACCAACCGGATAACGTTGCTGCAGGAATGGTTAATGAAGGAACTGAACGTGCTGGAGAAGCTGGAGCGATCCGCGCCATGGGTTCAGGAGGAACTGCAATATCTGGACAACGAGCAGTATGCGGAGGCGTTTAGTGAGCTGCACAAGGATCGCGGCGTGTTTGATTTTGCCGAGGAATATGCGAAGGTGCAGGAGTTTGTTACGAAGAAACGCCGCGGGGATGAAGCTGATTTCAGCTTCGCCGAACAAGAGGAAGAGCTGCTCAGCCGCATGGTCGTGAAAGAAGCCTTCAAGCCGCTAAGACGAAGCGTGAAAAATATGTCGTTTATCGATATGCAGGGCATATACACGCAATTATTCAACGAGCATGCCGCCGTTTTCCTTGCCATGACGAATGCTGCCGAGCTGCCCGGGCATTGGCCGCAAATCTGTGAGCAGACGAACGAGAAGTTGAGTCGACGCGAGCTGTATTATGAGGATGCGACTCCTTATTTGTATCTGAAAGAACTCATTGAGGGTTCTCGGGTGAATACGATGGTTCGATATATCTTCATAGACGAGGGCCAGGACTACTCGATGTTCCAATATCAGTATCTCAAGAATCTGTTCCCGCGCGCGCGTATGACCGTGCTGGGCGATTTCGGGCAGGCGATCTTCACGCAGGCAACGAATTTGCACGAAGCCGAGTCGCCGCTGCGCAAGCTTTACGGCGATGCGGAAACGAGCCGAATCGTGCTATCCCGCAGTTACCGTTCAACGCGCGAGATCGTGGAGTTCACCAGGTTGCTGCTGCCGGGCGGCGAGGAGATCGTGCCCTTCGAGAGGAGCGGGAGAAAACCTCTCCTTATTCAACTGGACAGTGACGACAAGCGGACGGCTCGAATCGCGGCGGACCTGGCGGCACTTCAGGCCGAGGAGTTCGGCTCCATCGCTATTATTACGAAGACAGCTGCCGAGAGCAGAGAAGCCTATGAACGCCTTTCTTCTTATGGCTGTCAGGGGCTGCGGCTTGTTACGAAGGAGACGCCTATCTTCGAGAAGGGGATTATGGTGATCCCTTCTTACCTCGCGAAAGGGGTGGAATTCGACGCCGTCATGATTTACGACGCTTCATCGTCGGTGTACCGACGGGAAAGCGAGCGCAAGCTCTTCTATACGGCATGTACGCGTGCCATGCATCGACTTCTGGTGTATACGACGGAAGAATGGACGCCTTATATTCAGGCAGTGGATTCCTTATACTATGAGATGTAAATGAGTTTTCAACATGGCAGACACGGTACCCGACTTGGGTGCCGTGTCTTTTTTTGTCGAAATAAGCTAAACAAAATGGATGGATATGCCGAAATAAATTCTAGAATAATTTACTAATTATTATTAAAAGGAGCGTTTGTTGATGAAGAAGAAAGTTTCAAAATGGGTTATTCTGCCGCTGGCAGTAAGCTTGCTCGTACCAAGCTTAGTTGCACAAGCAGCTACCAAGACGTCGGCTGATTTTACGGACTTGAAGGATTTGGATGCTGCAACCAAAGCCAAGCTCGATGCCCTGTTGGCCAAAGGCATTTTTGAAGGCACAGGCAGCGATAATTTTGGAATTACAGATGCGATGAACCGCGCGCAATTCGCGAAAGTGGCCGCTTTGATTTTTGGCCTTAAAGTGGATACCAGCTTAAAGAGTTCCTCGTTTAGTGACGTGGGTGGCACCGATGGCACGAACGGCTGGGCGATTCCTTATATTGAAGCTGCGAAGAAGGCTGGGTTAATGAATGGAGTTGGGGACGACAAGTTTGCTCCTAATGGCACGACCAACATGGGTCAGCTTGCAACTGTATTCGTCAGAGGCTTAGGCGGTAAAGTAGACGTCACCAAAACCCCATGGTACAGCGATGCCCTCAAACAAGCCATTGATTTGAAACTCATCGATGCAGGAGTCGACGGTTCAAAAATCGCCACTCGCGCTGACCTGGTTGTTGGTGCGTATAGCGGACAGCAAGCCTATGAAGTGATTAAGAAAGCACAAGAAGAAGCGAATAAACCTAATCCGCCATTATACGCCGGAGATACAACGGCTCCGAGTATCACAGCAGCTACCGTTAACGGCAGAGACGTAACGGTTTCCGGTGGCACAACAGGTACGATTAGCTTTAAGAGCAGTGCGTATCTGACAGCGGGAACGCTTAGCGTGAGCGAAGCTTCGACGTTGACTATTACTGCAATCGAAGGCATCAACCTGACGGACTATCCGTCGTTATCGTTCTCTCAATCCCTGGCTTCCGGTTCGAACACGCTCGACCTGATCAGCAAGCTTGCAGCGCTTGATCCACAAGATGACGGCGTATCCATGGCGCTGCTTAATCAGTTTGATACAAACCACGACGGCCTGGTCATTACAGGTACGCTTCGAGACGGTTCCAGCAACTCCCGCACAGTGACATTAACAATTAAAGCGGACGATATCGCGCCGAACCTGACTGCGGCGACTGTCAACAATCTTGCAGTTGATCTGGATGGCAACGACGGCGAAATTACAATCACAAGCGGTTACCTGACTGCAGGAACGATCACAGCGAATGAAGACGCCAAATTGACGATTACGTCCATTCAGAACGTGAACTTGTCCTCTTATCCTTCACTGTCCTTTGAACAGCAGCTTGTCGGAGGAACTGCATCATCCTTGAATCTAATCACTAAATTAGGCGAGTTGGATTCTCAAGGTGACGGTGTATCCGTTAGCTACTTGAAGCTCCTTGGCAACAATAATAATCAACTGGTTGTATCGGGCACATTGGCAGACGCAGCCGGCAATTCCAGCCCAGTTTCGATTACGTTCTACTGGAACAACATTTCATAGTTGAAGATGGTGCAGAGCGCACACCGTTTAGGTGGCGCTCTTTTTCCTGTTTATATGCCATTTAGAGCTTGTTCCGGCATGCAGGAAGAGGTATATATAAGGTATTACCGCCATTAGGACAGGGGAGAAGAAGCAAATGACGATTATAGCTGCTATATTGGTTGCGCTTGTCGCAGTGGAGCACATTTATATTTTAATCCTGGAGATGTTTATGTGGACGACGCCCAGAGCATTAAAGGCATTCGGTACCACGAAGGCGTTTGCGGAAGAGTCGAAGTCGCTCGCCGCCAACCAGGGGTTGTACAACGGTTTCTTGGCGGCGGGTTTGTTCTGGGGATTGTTCTATCCCGATGCCGCGGTCGGACATCAGATACAACTGTTCTTCCTCTGCTGCGTGCTCGTTGCCGCCATCTATGGAGGCGTAACGGCGAAGAAATCCATCTTAATGGTGCAGGGTTTGCCTGCACTCGTTGCACTGGCGTTTGTGTTGCTGACTTAAGTCAGCTGACCTTGCCCCAATACGGATGACCATCATATCGAAAGTGTTTAAAAGCCGCTTCCCGCATAGGAAGCGGCTTTTTGACGCAAATAAAAACATAGCCATTGACAACCACCTCGAATTCCAACTATATTAACAGTACACTAGTTCAGTAGTGCACTGGTTCGCGGTCTATAGGAGGGTCGGACATGCAACTTAATTTTGACAACCCGAAACCGATATATTTGCAAATGGTGGACGAGGTCAAGAAGGCGTTAGTCAGGGGTGAGCTGGTGCCGGGAGACAAGATCCCTTCCCTGAAGGAAAGGGCTCAGATGTCGCAGGTTAACCCGAATACGGTGCAAAGGGCGTATCAAGAGATGGAGCGGGAAGGACTGACGGAAACGTTGCGCGGCCAAGGTACGTTCATCAAGAACGACCCGGCTTTGCTGCTACATATACGAGCGGAGATGGCGAACGCGGCGGTACGCCAATTCATTGAAGAGATGCGGGGGCTTGGCGTGGATCCCGGTGAGACGGAGCACTTGCTTCGCAAGCAATTATACGAGGGCGAGGAGGCTTAGCGCATGAATGAACCTATGGAACAACGGAATATTGCCGAGCTGCAGGGCGTTCATAAACGATACTTGCTGAAACATGCGATTAACGGAATCGACCTCCAAATCCGCAAAGGAACAATCGTCGGATTGCTCGGCCCGAACGGCAGCGGTAAATCGACGCTGCTCAAGATGATGGCGGGCATGATCTACCCGACGTCAGGCCGCATTCTCGTGAACGGCAGACAACCGGATGTTAAGAACAAAGCGCAAATCGCCTATTTGCCGGAGATCGACAATTTGTATGGCTGGATGACGGTGAAGGAAACGCTGCGGTTCATTTCCGGCTTTTATGCCGATTGGAAGGCGGACAAAGCGGCGGATATGCTCGAGAAGATGGAGTTGGATGCTAACCAGAAGGTGCGCAACTTGTCCAAAGGACTGCGTGCAAGGTTGAAGCTGATTGCGGCGTTATCCCGCGACGTACCGCTTATCCTGCTGGATGAACCATTCTCAGGCATCGATCCTTCCTCACGCGCGAAGATCATCCGCTCGATCGCCAGCGAATTTGAATCCGGCGAGCAGACGATCATCTTGTCGACTCATTCCGTGAAAGAGTCCGAGCCGTTGTTCGATGACGTCATCTTCTTGCAAGGCGGCCGAATCAAGCTGTACGACTCGGCGGAGAATCTGCGTGGCGAGTTTGGCTGCTCACTCGAGAACATATGGGAGAAGGTGTACGTGTAATGGCATTTCGCAATTTATTCCGCAAAGAGCTGAAGAGCGTCTGGCCATTGTACGGCGTCTTCTCCGCGGCGGTCCTGCTGATGGATTTCTTCCTCTTATTCAAGAGAAACCAATGGGATCCCAGTATTCTGACGATGTTGTCGTTGCTGCTCCCTTATATCTTTATTGCGACGATTACGATCGGCGTAGGGTACTATCAGCTGCATGCGGAGTGGAGATCGAATTCCATCTACTTGCTGCTTTCCTTGCCGGTGCGTGGATGGAAAGTGCTGGCGGCGAAGCTTGCAGCTATGATTACGCTGTTGATCGGGGTTATGCTGTGGATTGGAGCAAGCTTCTCGTTGACGCTGCTTATCGCCGAGTGGGACAAGTGGCGCACGGACTACGATATATTGCGCTTTTCGCCGGAGCTGGCGAATCTGCTGCTGCACAGCTTCTGGCTCTACGTATCCATTACGATATTCGCGGTCGTTGTGGTGCAATTCGCCTTCTTATGCGGACAGCTCGTAGCTCGATTGAAGTGGCTTGTTGTACTGATCGCCTTCGTCACGGCGCTCTGGGTTACGCTTCGGGTAAGTCCGTTCTTGTCGGTGCTGCTAAGCTGGACGCCCGATATAAGGATTGGCGGCGCTGGGCAGGACGCAGCGTTCCTGCAATCCGGACCGTTTATCGTGCTGGCGCTTATTATTGTGGGATTAACGTGGTTGAACGGCTATATTTTTGAACGGGAAGTGGAGGTATGAAGATGACGCTGCGCTCCAAGAAAACCCTTCTACTCTCCGTGGTTTTTGTTTTATTTGTTGTCATGATCCTGGATTTCGGGATTCGCAAAGTGGAGCCCTTGGAACGCTTTAGTGAACAGTTCGCTGACGTGGAGCGAACGCAGGCCCATCAGCAAGCTAATCATGGCGTGACCAAGACGTACGAGAGGGAGCTTGAAATTGCCGGTACGGGGGCAGGGCTGCGGGAGCTTCAACTCTCCGGCACGAATGGCCCGATTACGGTGCAGCGGGCCACCGGCGACAACGTCAGCCTGCACTATGCGGTTACCGTGTCCGCATCGGACGCAGAGGCAGCTGCTCGTAAGAACAGTGCGGTAAACATCGAGCAGCATAACGAAGAGGGTAAGGTTACGCTGGCTGCAATGGCCGGCGGAAAAACGATTGATCATGACGATTACGACATCGCCTATACGCTGCTCGTGCCAGCCGGCATTAAGCTTCGACTTCATGCGGAAGAAGAATCCATTCGGCTTGAAGGCCTTCGCGGAGATGCGGAAGTGACCTCAAGAGGCGGATTGGTGGAGCTCGCAGGCATTACCGGCAACGTAATCGTTAACGGCTCATACGGCAATGTGTATGCGTCCGGGATTAACGGGACTATCACGCTGAATAATCAGTCGGGGACTGCGACGATTGAGGATGTTCAAGGCGATGTAGTCCTGGACAGCAGGTCCGGGAAGCAGTTTATCCGCCGCGTGCAAGGAGCCGTAAGAGGAGTCACCGAAGGCGGCCCCGTGTACGTCAGCGACATCATAGGCAGTGTCAATCTGAGCGGACATGATGGCGATATTGGGATGGACGGCATTCGCGGCGACATCAAAGTCGTCACCCGATCCGGCACGACGGATGTGGTGCTGCCAAAGGACGGCGGATTTAGCTATAACGTTGAGGTTAACGAAGGCAACCTTCTGACCAAGCTGCCGTTCATAAGCGACAACCCGGACAACGAAAACATGACGAGTTTAAAAGGCACAACCGGTACAGGTAAATGGAAAGTCGACATTACGGCAAGTTTCGGAGATGTCATCATTCATTCCCCAATAGAGGAGGCACGACCATGAGCAACATGCCAGTCGTAAGCTTGCGCAACGTGACCAAGAAGGTCGGCAAGACAACGATTATTGATAATTTGACGTTTGACGTGCCGAAAGGCGAAATATTCGGTTTTCTCGGTCCCAACGGAGCCGGCAAAACGACCACAATCCGGATGATGGTTGGTTTGATGTCGATCACCAAAGGCGAAATATTCATTCAAGGGCATAACGTTAAGAACGAATTCGAGCAAGCGATCCGCCATGTCGGCGCGATCGTCGAGAACCCGGAAATGTACAAATTCCTGAGCGGCTATCGTAATTTGGTTCATTACGCGCGCATGGTTCCGGGAGTGACAAAGGAACGCATTGACGAAGTGGTCAAGCTGGTGAAGCTGGAAGACCGGATTCACGATAAGGTGAAGAAGTATTCCCTCGGGATGCGCCAACGGCTGGGCGTCGCTCAAGCGATGCTGCACAATCCGTCCTTGCTCATCCTGGATGAACCGACGAACGGACTCGATCCGGCGGGGATTCGCGAGCTGCGCGACTACTTGCGGTATTTGACCCGGACCGAAGGCATTACGGTCATTGTATCCAGCCACTTGCTCTCCGAGATGGAGCTGATGTGCGATCGCGTGGCGATTTTGCAGAAAGGCAGACTGGTGGATATCAAACCGATCCATGAATTTATCGGCTCCGATGAGCAGAGCAAGTCCTACCTCATCGAAGCGGACTTTACCGATGCAGCAGTGGAGGCAATTAAGCAGATAGAAGGCGTCAAAGAAGTGAAGCTGGTTGAGGGAGGCGCAGAAATCGTGACCGGTCGGGAACGGATTCCACGCATTCTGTCTTACTTAATGGGGAGCGGGATCGATGTCTACGGCGCGCATCCAATCAAGGTGTCGCTGGAAGATCGGTTCTTGGAAATGACGGGGGGCGAGCAGGTTGGTTAACTTAATTCAGAACGAAAACATGAAAGTCTACCGCCGCTGGCGAACTTGGATCATGGTCGGATTCATGATAGCGGTCGTGTTTACCGCAAGTCTCGTGGAGTGGTATTACGACAACGACATCACTTCCGATACGTGGCAGAAACAAGTCGAGCAGCAGAAGGACGCCATGGAGAAGGAATTGGACGATCCGAAAACAGGCGAAGAAACGAAGAAATATTATGAGAATCACATTGCACTTATCGATTATCGGCTGGAACATAATATCAGACCGGAAGACGGCACGATGTGGAGCGGCATTAACGGTTCCGCTACATTAGTGATCTTGATTACGCTGTTCACCGTCATTATTGCCGGAGACAGCTTGGCCGGCGAATTCTCGACAGGGACGATCAAGCTGCTTCTCATCCGTCCCGCCAGTAGGTTGAAAATTCTCATCTCCAAGTACGTGTCCATGATTCTGTTCGGCATCTTGTTGTTAATCGTGCTGTTCGTTGTATCCGTGTTGATTAACGGACTGCTGTATAAGTTCGGCGATATGAGCTTGCCGATGGTCGGCCTGGATTCGAACGGCGACATCTTCGAGCGGAACATGGTTCTTAACCTGTGGAAAACCTATTTGCTGAACGGCGTATCCACCGTGATGTACGTCACGATCGCGTTCATGATCTCATCAGCATTCCGCAGCAGCGCGATGGCAATCGGGTTCTCGATCTTCGCCTTGTTCGCGGGAGCTATATTGATGGAGCTTATTCAACGTTATGATTGGGCGAAGTATGTGCTGTTTCCGAACCTCAATCTTGCACAGTATCTGGAGGGGCGGCCGTATCAGGATGGGATGACGCTTTCCTTCTCCATCATCATGCTGGTCATTTACTTTATCGTGTTCAATCTTGTTTCGTGGCTGGCGTTTACGCGCCGGGACGTAGCGGCATAAATCGCTTCATAACCGGCACCACAATTTAGCTCAATTTGTAAAAAGCTTTCAATCCGCCAAATGCTGGCGGTTGAAAGCTTTTTATTTTGCACATTCACCCCCAAAACCTAACGTTTGTTGACTGCGGTCTTATGTTTGTTGTCTGGAATGGGGTCTCCAATATTCTATACAATGACATCAGTTAGTTTGAAAGCGCGTACACGCTGAACATGAACAAACGGAAGGAGTGGCTGACATGGACATGAAGAGCGGGTGTAAACGCTTACGAACACGCTGGCGCACGCAGGATACGGAACTGACGTTTCTGGCCCTGCCGACGACCATTTGGTATATCTTGTTTTGTTTCTTACCGATGTTCGGTCTCATTATTGCCTTTAAAGATTTCAAGATACACGGTGGCTTTCTCAGCAACGTCATAAACAGTGAGTGGTCCGGTTTCAAAAACTTTGAGTTTCTGTTCAAGTCGAACGATGCTTGGGTCGTGATGCGCAATACGCTGGGATACAATTTGATATTCATCATCCTGAGCATTGCGGTACCCGTCACTTTGGCGCTCATGATCGGTCAGCTGCACAGCAGCAAGGCCGGCAAAATCTATCAAACGATGATGTTCCTGCCTTATTTCTTATCTTGGGTCGTTGTATCCGCCATTGTTTGGGCGTTTCTAAGCTTCGATAAAGGGATCGCCAATCAATTCCTGGCGGAACTCGGCAAGGATCCCGTGAACTGGTATATGGAGCCTAAATATTGGCCGTACTTTCTGGTTTTCATGAATGTATGGAAGGGTTTGGGCTACGGTATGGTTGTCTACTTGGCGACGATCACCGGCATCGACAGCACGTATTACGAAGCCGCCGTAATCGATGGCGCATCCAAATGGCAGCAAGCGCGATTTATTACTTTGCCGCTTATGAAGCTTGTTATCGTGATGATGTTCATTCTGGCTGTAGGGCGAATCTTCTATACGGATTTCGGATTGTTCTTCCAGGTGCCGCGGGATTCCAACTCGCTCTTCAATGTAGCGACTACCATCGACGTTCTCGTCTATAAGCAGCTTAAGACCGCTACGGTAGGTATGGCTTCTGCTTCCGCTTTCGTACAATCCGTGATGGGTTGTGTGACCATTCTGATTGCCAACTGGGTCGTTCGTCGCGTAGACCGAGAGAGCGCAATGATGTAGAGGAGGAGCGGGAAATGAAAACAACAAGAGTGAAATATGAAAGCGGTCTCGATAAGTTTAACCGAATCGGGACCGCCACTAACATAAGTTTCAATTTGATTTTTATCGTATTGGCGCTGCTTTGCCTCGTGCCTGTCCTGGTGGTGCTGTCCGTATCGCTGGCCAGCGAGGATTCCATCCGCAACGATGGTTATCATCTCATTCCGACCGCTTTTTCCGGTGAGGCTTATCACTATATCGTGAAGCAAGGGAAGATGATTGGCCAGGCGCTCGGCATCTCCGTGCTCGTTACCGTCGTCGGTACGGTGCTTGGCGTGATGCTTACGACTTCGATGGGGTATGTTCTTTCGAGGCCGAATTACAAGCTTAACGGGCTGTTGACTTGGATCGTATTTATCCCGATGGTGTTCAACGGGGGTTTGGTATCCAGTTACTATATCAACTCGAATTTGCTGGGGTTGAAAGATACGGTGTGGGCGCTCATTCTGCCCCTGGCTGTGTCCTCCTTCAACGTCATCATTTGCAAAACGTTCTTCAGAAGCACCATTCCGGACGCTCTGATTGAATCCGCCGAGATCGACGGCTCGAGCCAGCTGCGCATCTTCTTCTCCATCGTGCTGCCGATTTCGCTGCCGGTTCTGGCCACCATCGGATTGTTCCTGTGCTTCTCTTATTGGAACGATTGGTTCCAATCCATGCTGTACATCAACAATCAGAACTTGTACTCGCTGCAAGCGCTGCTGAACAGCTTGATGAGTAACGTAGATGCCCTGGCGAAGAATGCTTCCAGCATGGGGATCAGCTATGCGGAGCTTGTCGCCACCATGCCTAAGGAATCCGCGCGTATGGCCGTGGCCATCGTCATCGTGGTTCCCGTTGCCGTAGCTTACCCGTTCTTCCAGAAATATTTTATTTCCGGTCTGACGGTCGGCGCTGTTAAAGGTTAACCCGAAATAAACCTGGATTCGTCCGGTTTATGATAGCTGCCGCCTGAATACAGTCGGCGGAAACAAAGATCGTACACAAAGGGAGGAAATGTTTTATGAAAAAAACAAAGAAGCAACTGCTTGCCATCGGTGCTGCGGCACTCCTGACGACAACCGCTCTTGCGGGCTGCGGTAATTCGAACTCCAATTCCGAAACAAGCAACAACACGCCTTCTAACACACAGACAGAAGCGAACAAGCCGGCTGAGTCGGGTGAAGTGCCTACGCTGGTATGGTGGACGATTGGCGGCCAAACGCCAGCCAACTTCGACAAAGCCATCGCGGCGATGAACGAATACACGGCCGAGAAAATCGGCGTTAAAATTGACATTAAGGTAGCCAGCTGGGGAGACTGGGATACGAAGATCAACACCATCGTAAACACCGGAGAACCTTTCGACATCATGTTCACGAACAACAGCAAGTACAGTCAGCAAGTTAACTTAGGTGCATTTGCCGATCTGACCGATTCCGTACAAAGCGATTCGGCTGATCTCTACAAGCTCATCCCTGAGAAGGTTTGGGATGGAACGAAGATCGGCGGCAAAATTTATGCCGTGCCGACGTACAAGGACTCTTCTTTGACTCAATACTGGGTGTTCGACGATAAGTATGTGCAGAAATATAAAATCGACGGTGCCAGCATCAAGACGTTGAAAGATCTCGACAAGCCTTTCCATGACATGAAGGCCGGCGAAGGCAAGAGCTTCTACCCGCTGTCACTCACGCAAGGCGACGGATTTAACGGATTCTTCAACGGCTACGATGATATGACGCTTGGTCTTCCGCCAATCGGCGTGAAAGTCGACGACGCTTCCCGTAAAGTCGTATCCGTGCTGGAGCAACCGGAAGTCATGGCAGATCTGAAGACGCTGCACCAATGGTACAAAGACGGCATCATCAATCCGGATGCACCGACGAAGACGGAAGCGGACAAGGCGCGCCCATTCTTCGCGGCACAGGCATTCCCGGGTGCGGAAGCAGGCTGGCAGATCACGGAGGGCGTTGCGAAGTACGACATGTTCCAAATCTTCGGCCCAATTTATACAACGAGCACAATCCAAGGCTCTCTGAATGCAATCTCCGCGAACTCGAAATATAAAACAGAAGCTTTGAAATACCTGCAATTGGTCAATACTGATCCCAAGCTGCGCAACATGCTGGCATTCGGCGAGCTGGGTGTCGACTACGATAACGTAGACGGCGAGAAAGTGGTTGAGCGCAAAACAGATACATGGCCGCTGGCAGCTTATACGCAAGGTACGTTCTTCGACCTGGCTGTAACGAAAGGCGCTCCTGTAGATCAATGGGATCAAGTGCGCAAGCTGAACGATCAAGCAACGTCGTCCACAAACTTGGGCTTCGCTCTGGACATCAGCAAGCTCGGCACGGAAGTGTCCAACACGAAAGCGGTATGGGATAAATATCGTTATGAGCTGATGACAGGTGCTTCCGATCCGGAAGTGATGGTACCGAAGATCGTTGCTGAATTGAAAGCAGCCGGCATGGATGCCATTACTGCTGCCGCACAAGAGCAAATCAACAGCTATTTCAAATAAGCCACGGCAAGTAATCTACTGTAAAAGTCATACAGAGAACCCGAACGGAGATAGCCGTTCGGGTTTTCTGCCACGAAATACCTGATTGCTTTATACGACAACTACGTTATAAGGTTGAGAGTGGGTACGACAGAAGCCTTACTGCAAAGGAGACGCCGCATGCTTTCATTTATGCAAATTAAGATCTATCGCGGCAAATTCATTGCATATGCGGTATTTGTGGTGTTCATCGGCTTGACGATCGGCGCACTCACTTGCGCAGTACTGCTGGATCAATGGGTGGGAAATTCGCGAAATGAAGCGGACGGCGCGTTCACTCGCGTGGAGAATACCCTTCAATATGATGCCGACCGAATCGAGGCTTTCATGCAGCGGGTCTATTCCAACAGCGGGCTTGTATCCGATGTGCGCAGCTTTTTGGGGAATACCGCGGAAGGATATCTGACGAGCCGACTGCAGAACAGCCATTATAATCGACCGCTTGTCTCTTTTCCCGAGGACATTAAATCCTTTCTGAGCAACGGGGGAAAGGGAGACATTACTCAAATCAGCCTGCATACCTCGCTTGAGGGTAATGTGGTGAGCTTCGACAGCAACGGAAATACGAGCTTTCAATTCCGTCTGCCGAATACGGATCCCAAGTTCCGCGAGACCATTCAGCGCGGTTTCGTCTACCATAAGAAGCTTTCCGATCCGAACCAGATCGCCCGTCAGCTGGGCGAATTCCGATTCTTGGTCAGCAGCGACCGCATATTCAAGACGGTGCAGAACTACCACCTGAGCGAAGCAGCAGCAATCAGCGCTTCCGGAGAGGTGTACCAAGTCGCCGGCAACGGCCGAAACACAGAAGAGCTGGTTCGCAGAATCGTGGCGGACGGACGCAGCCATGGGTTTCTGAAGACGGGCTTTGCGGATGCGGTATACTTCGTGTCATTCAACTCCGCGGAGTTTGATTACCGGTTCGTCAGCATGGTAGATATGGCTCCGCTTATACGTCAGAAAGCGAGTGTACTGCTCATCGTATTCCTAATCGTGCTGGTTGCGATGATCAGCGTATTGCTGCTCATTATGTATAACCTGCGCGAGGACGCAAACTTCCTGCGGCGGATTATTCTGTCGATCGGACGCGCGAAAACGGCTGATTTTACACTGGTTAACCCGGCGCGCTATCGTAGAAACGAATACGGCATGATTGCGCGCGAGCTGGACGATATGATCCAACAGCTCGACCGCCATATTCAAACGAATTATTTGCTCAAGCTTAAGCAGCAAGAAACCGAAATGAAAGCGCTTCAGCATCAAATCAATCCGCATTTTCTATATAATACGCTCGAGGTTATTCGTTCCTCTGCACTGATGAACCGTGCGGACTACACATCCGATGCGATTGCCACTTTGGGGGCTTTGTACCGGGATATCGTGAAGAACGAGAATATCATTCCGCTCGGCAGCGAGCTAAACTTGCTTCAGAAGTATCTGAAAATCATGGAATTTAAATATCCGGAACGCTTTTATTATCAGCTTAATGTAGAACCGCCGCTGTTAGCTTTGCCAACCGTGAAATTCTGGCTGCAGCCGCTGGCGGAAAATTTCTTCATCCATGGCTTCAACCCCGAGAGCGAGTTCAACCTGCTGATCGTGAACGGTTGGGAGGAAGAAGACCGCTTCGTGCTGGAGATTATGGACAACGGCAACAAGATCCCTGAGGAGCGTTTGGCCGAAATCAGAAACAAGCTTGCCAGAGGCGACGATGCCGAGACGGATCACATTGGGTTACGTAACGTGTATACAAGACTGCACTTCTTCTATGGGGCCGGGTTTTCGATGACCATCGACAACAATGAAGAAGCAGGCGTTAAAATAGGTGTATTCCTATCCAAGGAGGCTACATTCGATGTACAAGCTACTGATCGTAGATGACGAGCCGCAAATTCTGGAGGGCGTGAAACGAACGCTGGATTGGGAGAAATACGGCTTTGGCCAAATAGAGACAAGCGAAACGTATGAAGGCGCAATCTCGAAGGCGGTGGAATTCTTGCCTGACCTGGCTATATTCGATGTGTGCATCGGCAAACAGCGCGGGTATGATGCCATCCACAAGCTGAATGAACTGCGTCTTCCTTCAAAATATATCATGATGAGCGGCTATGGCGAATTTCAGTACGCACTGGAGGCCATCCGCTGCGGCGCCAAGGATTATCTGCTCAAGCCTGTCGACCGGACGAAGCTGCAGCAATTGGTGGAGAAGATTATTGTAGAGGATCTGCACGGCACGATCGAAGGTTCGGATCGCGATGACCTGGACATCGATCCGGTGCTCGGCGTGCGTTACGATAGTTTGTCCAAGCTGACGAATCGCATTCTGTTGATTGTGAAAGCGGAGTATGCACAGAACCTGAATTTGAAATCGGTTGCAGAACGTTTTCGCATGAATGGGACGTATCTTGGGCAGTTGTTTCTTAAGGAGACCCATAAGAAGTTTTCGGAGTATCTCATGGCTTATCGAATGCTCAAAGCCCAGGAGCGCATCCAGAATACGGACGAGAAGATCGTCAGCATCGCGCTTTCTGTCGGATACCCGAACCTGAACTATTTTTACTCTCATTTTCACGCTTATTTCGACAAATCGCCCTCGGATTTGCGGAGAAAGGAATAGAACCGTGATGCGACGACAACAACGGAATCCAAGTCGCCTCGTTGCCACCTTCGTGCTCGTCCTGATGCTGATGCTGCTTGTATCCGGCTGTTTCTCCTCATCCGGTAATGGCAAGAATAACGCAATTCCCGGCAATACGGTGAATTTGATCTATTACACCATCGGAGACCCCGACGCGGACCTGCAAATGGTCAACGACAAGATCAACGAGGTGCTGGCGAAGAAAATCGGCGTGACGATCACTTATATTAAGGTGGGCTGGCAGGAGTATGAAGATCGGCTGAACACGCTCGTGTCTGCGGGCACGCCGTTTGATATCGCTTTTGCGCCGGAATATACCACCTATGCACAGCGCGGCGCATGGCTGAAGCTGAATGATTATTTATCGAATGTGGGTAAGGATATGTATGATGCCATCGATCCGAAATTCTGGCAAGGCGTGCGGATGGATGATGGGAGCATCTATGGTGTGCCGACTAATAAGGAGTTAGCGGTACGTGACCAGTGGATGTACCCGGATGAGCTGGTGAAGAAGTACAAGATCGATATTTCCAAATATACCACGCTCGCTTCCCTTGAACCGTTGTTCCAGATGATCAAGGAGAAGGAACCTGACTATCAGCCGATGGAGCTCGACAAGGATTCTCAGAACTTCTTCGCTTTGGACGGTTTCGAGTATGTATCGGAGAAGACGCTTCCGCTGATGGTGCGCGTGCTGGATCCGAGCTCGCCGGTCGTAAATATATTCGAAACGAAAGAAGCCCGGCAGGTGCTCGATATTCTTCGGCGCTACTATGTGAAAGGGTATATCAATGAAGATGCCGGCATGCGCGAGAGCCAAGGGCTGAAGCGGGGCGTGAAGGTGTTCTGGAAAGCAGCCGGAGGCGGGCCTCTCTCGGAGAACAGCTGGAGTAAAGATCGCGGATATAAGCTTGTGGCTTACCCGGTAACACCGGCGCTGATCACAACAGAATCCATGCGCGGCGGGGTTATGGCTGTCAGCGTCGATACGAAACATCCAATCGAGAGCGTGAAGTTCCTCAATCTGCTGAACACAGATCCCGAGGTGCGCAACCTCTTTAACTTCGGCATTGAAGGCGTGCACTACACGCTGGATCGTAACGGTCAGGTGGTGCCTAAGGCTCCGGAGGACAGCGACGGCAAACCGATCCCGGGTGCGCAGCCAAGCTATGGGGGCGTGCAGTATACCCAAGGCAATTGGTTTATTTTGAAAACGATGGGCGGCGAATATCCGGATCCGCCGGACAAATGGAATCAGTTCCGTGCCAGCAATCGGGAGGCGGTCAATTCCAGTACGCTCGGCTTTACGCCCGACTTATCCCGCGTACCGATCCAAGTGCAGAACATTCAGATGGTCTGGGAGAAGTATTTCCCAAGTCTGATGACCGGCAGCGTAAACGTGGATGCGGTGCTGCCGAAGTTTAATCAGGAGCTTCAGCAAGCAGGAATTAATGAGGTTCGAATGGAAGTACAGAAGCAGCTCGATGCTTGGCGAGCTGCTCATTCCTAGCCTGATTTCAAGTGTTGATTCTGTTTTTGAGATTGTTTATACTTCGAAGAGGCACCTATACCAAATATTAGGTGATCACAACTACGAGAGTTCCAGAGAGATCAGCCTTCATGTCATGGACATCAATGAGTTCATAAGGGTGGTGCGAATTGATCGTATTTGATTACTTTGTTAATCTCTCTATATTCTCACTCCTGGTCAGTACTCCCTTGGTCATCCGTTCGTTCATTATTCGCCGCTCACTGAAGCAGATGCGTCTGTGGATCGGCGTGTATGCAGGGCTAGTTTCCGTTATTCTCGTCATCCTCTCCGTCAAGCAGCAAGGGTATTCCTACGACATCCGATATGCGCCTGTAATCCTGGTATATGCCTATCTTGGGCCGGTGCCGGGCATTATTGCAGGCTCATTTTCCTTAATTACAAGACTGCTCTCCGGCGGCAACTGGCTGCCGGCCATCATAGGCTGGGTCATAAACATCGCGATTCTCACCGGCCTATACAAGTACATCCCTCGCCTTACGCCACTTCAAAAAAGTGCGGTATTATTCGGTGGCTACATCGTTGGCTATTTGTGCACCGTGTTTACTTTTCAAATTCTCATTGCATTGCCGTTCTTTCACGTGCAGTATTTGGTCTTTGTCCTGTTAGGCGTAGTTATTGGCGGGTTTCTTATTGAATCCAATGAGAGACTCCGTAGAATTATCGCAGAGAAGAACTACGTGGAGAAGACGCTGGAAGTCAGTGAATCCCAATACCGACTAATTGCGGAGAACACATCCGATCTTATTGTTCTGATGGATAAGGATTATTCGGTTAGTTATTTCTCGCCTTCTCATGAGCACGTATTGGGGTATATTCGTTCTGAATTAGATGGGGTTGAATTGTGCAAGTTCGTACATGAGGACGATGTGGCCATGTTCCGGGGCGCGATCAAAAAAATGTTTGCCCATAGTGAATCACATGCCATGGAATTCCGGCTGAGACATAAGGATGGGCGATGGATCGAATTTGAGTCCCGTTGCAGACCCGTGGTGGGAGAGACGGGGAGTATCGATCACGTCGTTATTATTAGCCGCGATATTTCGGAACGGAAGAAAGCGGAGGAGTTTCTGCTGCAATCGGAGAAGCTGTCCGTTGTCGGGAAGTTGGCAGCCGGCGTGGCGCATGAAATTCGCAATCCGCTGACAACGATGAAAGGGTTCCTTCAGCTGTACAAGAGGGAAAATCCTTCGATGCGCAACAGCGACTTGCTCCTTAGCGAGCTTGAGCGGATTGAAATGATTACGAATGAGTTCCTTTCGCTTGCCAAGCCGCAATCCATTCAACTTTCCGATACCGATCTCAAAGAGCTGATCGAGGAAACTGTCGAGTTTCTGTCGCCGCAGGCTCTGCTGAACAATATTGAGTTTATTCGCGGATTTGCGGGAACCCAATTTCCTATTACATGCGAGAAAAATCAGCTGAAGCAGGTATTCCTCAATATATTGAAGAACGCCATGGAATCCATGCCGGGTGGCGGAGAGATCCACATCAATTTAAGAGTCGAGGACGAAGAAGAGTACGTCATTTCGATCAAAGACCATGGCTGCGGGATTCCCGAGGAACTGCTGCCCCAGTTGGGACAACCCTTCTACAGCTTGAAGGAAAAGGGAACAGGGCTCGGACTTATGATCAGCCATCGCATTATTAAACAGCACTTTGGCGATATTGCGTACCAGAGCAAGGGGAATGAAGGGACGTTAATTGAGATTAAGCTGCCGGTCAGAAGGGTACAGATACCAAACTAACAATATATTCATTCGTATTTGATCTGAATTTAACACTGCATGCTTATAATAGTGTAATTCTAGGCTATCATTACGAAAGAAGGTTAATGTTGATGCAAGTACCCCAATCGATCGTGGATCAGCACGTGCATTCTAATTATTCCCCTGATTCGGAAGAAAAGTTGGAGCACATTGTTGCCCATGCGGCGAAGCTGGGCAAGTCGGCCGTTGTGACAACCGATCATTTTGATTATGACTGCAAGTATTTCAAGAAAGACGTCCTCATCGATATGGACAGCTATGAACGAGAGGTTGACGCATTACGTCAGCGGTATGAGATCGAGATCCGAAAGGGCATCGAGGTCGGATATCGGAAAGACTTCCATGAAGAGATCAATCGTTATCTGGAGAGCTACTCGTTTGATTTGGTGCTGCTTTCCGCCCACAATAACGGAGTCCTTGATTTTGCCGAGGAGGCCTTCCACAATCAGCCGATGGATGTGCTCCTGGCGGATTATTTCACGCATGTACGCGATGCCGTCGATCGGATGGACAATTACGACGTGGTCGCCCATCTCGATTACGTGGCTCGTTATACGAAGTCGATGGTAAGCCATGCGGATTACGAGCGCTGCAGCCCGATTCTATACGATCTATTGAAAACGATCATTCGCAAGGAGAAGGTACTCGAGCTGAATACGACCGGGCTGTTCCGGCAAGGATGGATTCATCCGCATACGTACCTAATTGAGATGTACCTGGATCTAGGCGGCAAATTGTTCTCGCTCGGTTCTGACGCACACCGGCTCGGCAGTATAGAGCAAGGCTTCGGCGAGGCGATCACGTTATTGAAATCGTATGATGTTCACGAAGTCGTGCAGTTCCGCAATCGTGTTCCGCAGCTCGTGCTGCTATAAGATTTACAAGCAAAGGGAGGGTACCCATCAGGGTGCCTTTTTTGCTGTTAGTAGGGGGATTTGATATAACATCGGTTTTTTAGATTCCGGCACGGCACGGGTGCATACATTGTCGCATTCCAACGCTAACGGTTGTGACAGCGGTTATTAGGCCTAAATAGCCCCTGTTTAGCGGCTAACGGTTGCCAAAGAGCTTATTTCAACGTTTTCCACGGGGTATCGGCCAATTTGCTGCAAATAACGTCTGTCACAACCGTAAGGATTTCAAAATGGCGTATATTTATCAAATAGCCACGCTGACAACCGTTATAGTTTTGTCCATGAAATATAGACAATAAAGTAGCTGCCGGGACTTTCTCGGGCAGCCTGAGGGTACCCGTTAGGGTGCCCTTTTTTGTTTGCGCATCAGACATGATTTTATCGAAATAACCGCATGCTAAAAAAAATATTCGCCCCAATGAAAAATATGAGCCTGCTCAATTGTATTACAAGTGAAAGGAGGTGCTGAGGTGTACGATTCATATGAGCTCAATGAATCTGTGCGACAGGCCTTGGATCTATATTCGCAAAGCATGATCAAAATTGCTTTTGCCTACTTGAAAAATATAGCGGATGCAGAAGAAGTGACGCAGGAGGTGTTTCTCACCTATTTGCAAAAGCGCCCTGTATTTCAATCCAGTGAACATGAGAAGGCGTGGCTGATTCGAACAACCATTAATAAAAGCAAGAACATGCTTAAAGCCGGGTGGTTTAGAAACAGGAACCCCGTCCCAGAAGACCTAAGCTACCTCCCGAAGGAAGAAAACGACGTTCTACAGGCTGTTCTGGCTTTGGACAAGAAGTACCGGATTCCGATTCATCTGCACTATTACGAGGGATATTCCATTCAGGAAATCGCAGAAATTATGCAGGCTAAGCCGGCGACGGTCGGAACCTGGCTTGCAAGAGGACGCTTAATCTTAAAAGAGAAGATTGGAGGTCTCGAGCGTGAAGAAATCTGTTTATAAGTCTGCGATGTCCCACGTGAAAACAAGCGAGGATTTCAAAGAAGCAACATATAAGAAGTTGATGCAGGAAATGCAGCAAATGGACAAGGAACAAACCAATACAATTAACCCAAAGGGGCGAGTGAAAATGGAAAAAGTAATGACAAAAAAACTAACAGGTTGGACAGTTGGAATTGCAGCATGTGCGGTGTTGGCGGTTAGTATCTTCACATTGAACAATGATACGACACCTGCCAATCCTCCTCAGACTGCAGTTGTTGATACACAGAAGCCGCCAATCATGGGTAAAGTAAGAGTTAATATTGATGGCGTGATCTCTGAAGTGAGCGCAGACGGCAAAAGCTTCAAAGTAGGCGATCTGTGGGTCGAAGTAACGGATCAAACGCAATGGGGCAGCAACGAACCAACGGCAACCGCGCCGTCCGAAGATCTGCTGTCGAAAGAATTTAAAGTCGGCAACATCGTATCGGGCTTCACGTCGGACGATGTAAGCACAGGTAAAGTGAAAGCAACTGTGATCTACAACAACATGGCTCCACAGACTGGTGAGGCAGGTCAGTCAACAAAACCGGCTACAACAGGCAAAATGATGGCTAACATCGATGGCGTGATTACAGAAGTAAGCGCAGACGGCAAAAGCTTCAAAGTTGGCGACCTTTGGGTTACGGTAACACCGGAAACGCAACTGGGTATCGATGGCCCGACTGCTGCAGCACCGTCTGAAGAGCTGCTGGCCAAAGAATTCACTGTAGGCAATATCGTATCCGGATTTACATCCGGAGATGTAAGCACAGGCAAAGTGAACGCTACACGTATCTACAACAACATGGTTCCACAGAAGTAAGCGATCCGGCATTACCATCCATTCGATATTTCGCCTCTCCAGAAATGGAGAGGCGCTTTTTTTTATGCTCCATTACATTTCACTTTGACAACCTGCATACAATTGTATACAGTTATTTGTATACAATTGTATGCAAAAGGAGTTGGCGTATTTGAGAGATATGGACGGTAAAGGCGAGAAACACGAGAAGCACGGAGGCGGGCGGCATAGGGGGAGACATCATCACCATCATGGCGCTCAGACCTTCCGACGCGGGCGGGCGCTTGAGTTCTTGGCAAGGCTCAACGTCAAACGCTCGACGTTGAAACAACAGCTGGATGCACCGGAATTCCAAGAAATCAGGCCGGTCATACTTGGGGAACTCAAAGCGATTGAACAGATCATAAACGAATATACGGAGCATTTTGAAATTCGCGAAGCAGAAGGCGAGGACCAACAGGCTGAGGAAGGAGAAGGGAGCCAATAAACGATGTGGGGACTTAAAGCATACCTGAGGCCGTACTGGAAATTCATGATACTCGGGCCGCTCTTTATGATCTTCGAGGTCTTTTTTGATTTGCTGCAGCCGACGCTGGCCGCTCATATCGTTAATTTCGGCGTCGTGGAACGCGATTTTAGCGTGATCCAGCATACGGGGCTCTTGATGGCATTGGTAGCACTGCTCTCCTTAGTAACGGGAGTGGGCTGCAATCTCTTCGCAAGCCGCGCCTCCCAGAACTTCGGGGCCGACATTCGAGAAGCGCTGTTCACCAAGGTGCAATCGTTCTCGTTTGAGAATATGGATACGTTTAAGTCAGGTTCGTTAATAACTCGAATGACCAGCGATGTTGTTCAAGTTCAGAATTTACTGCAAATCGCGCTTCAAGGTTTGGTTCGTGCACCAAGTCTGCTGATTGGCAGCGTGGTTATGGCTTTGATTATTAATCTTCGGCTAGGGCTTATCCTTCTGGGTACCTTGATCCTTTTAGTCATCGCGCTTGTTGTGCTCATTCGATTCTCGTCACCGTTGTTCGCAACTGTTCAGGCTAAACTGGATGCCGTGAATATACGGATACAGGAGAACTTGGCTGGCATTCGGGTCATTAAGGCCTTCGTCAGATCCGACTACGAAACGAAGCAATTCCAAGAGGTGAACCGTGAATACACGGAGGTCTCCATTAAAGCAGCCCGAGTCATCGCGCTGAATTCTCCGGTTGTGACCTTCATTATGAATGCTTGCTTGGTTGCCATCCTGTTGTACGGCGGCGACCTGGTGTCATTCGGATCGGTGCGGGTTGGGGATTTGGTCGCTTTCGTAAACTATGTCGTGCAGGTGCTGTCTTCTTTGTTAATGGTGAGCGGGTTGCTGATCAACGTTTCGCAGGCTAGCGTATCCGCGAGACGCATTCAAGAAGTGTTATCGACGCAGCCCTATATCAAGGATGCGGATCATGTAACATCGACTTCTATAACAGCGCAGCATGTAAAGCTTCAAGATGTGGCTTTCTCCTACAATCGAACGGCTGAATCCAATAGTTTGGCCTTGCGAAATATTACACTGGAAGCCCGCCGCGGCGAAACAGTCGCTATTATCGGTGCGACGGGGGCCGGGAAATCGACGCTCGTCCAATTGATCCCGAGGCTGTATGAGGTCTCATCGGGTGCCATCGAGATCGATGGGAAGGATATTCGGAACCTCCCGCTTGCTGAGCTTCGGCGCCATATCGGCATGATCCTTCAGGAATCGTTTCTGTTCACGGGAACGATTCGAGATAACATCGGATTCGGCAAATCGGATGCAACGCAGGAGGACATTGAACAGGCGGCTAGGCTTGCTCAAGCGCATGATTTTATTTCGGCAATGCCTGAAGGGTATGACACGCTCCTTGGTCAGAAAGGCGTCAATCTATCCGGGGGACAGAAGCAGCGGATTTCCATTGCGAGAGCGCTGCTCATCAAGCCGCCTATTATTATCATGGATGACAGCACGAGCGCCCTGGATCTCGGAACGGAAAGACGGCTCCGAATGGCTTTGGCAGACTTATCGGCAGATAGCATCACTTTCCTCATCACGCAGCGGATATCCTCAGCGCTCGAGGCGCAGAAGATTCTGGTGCTCGACGAGGGCTCCATCGTAGGAAGCGGGACTCATGCCGAGTTATTGCAGCAGTGCGAAGTGTATCAGGATATTTATCGGTCGCAATACGGCAGTCAGGAGGTGTTCCATGTCGGGTAAGGCGAATTTCGATCAGATGGGCTTCCGCCCGGGCCAAGGCCCACACTTGGGAGCTTCTAAAGTCAGGTCGAAGGATACGAAAGGGACGCTGCGAAGAATAGGCCGTTACTTGCTGCTTCAACGCCGCTCATTGTGGTTCGTAATCATCTGTACGATAGTAACATCCGTTCTCGCGCTGCTGGGCCCTTATTTAATCGGTCAAATGATCGACGACTACATTGTCCCCCGTCAATATGAGGGTTTTGTTCAGATGGGTTTGATTTTATTAGGCGTGTATTTGGCAGGGGCGGTGTTCACTTGGATCCAGCAATACATGGCTTCGAGCTTATCCCAGCATACGGTTCGGGATATGCGTCAGGATTTATTCGACCATTATCATGGACTGCCTGTGCAGTTCTTCGATGGGCGCACACATGGCGAGCTGATGAGCAGAGCGACCAATGATATCGCTAACGTTTCCAATACGCTGAACCAAACGGTCGTTCAACTGATTTCCAGTGTTTTGATGCTTGTTGGCAGCGTAGTGATGATGCTTAGCCTGAGCGCATGGATGACGCTGATTACGATTCTAACGGTTCCGCTCATCGCGTATATCACTAAGAAAATCACGAAAATTACCCGCCAGTATTTCTCGCAGCAGCAGAAATATCTTGGCGAAGTGAACGGTTTCGTTCAGGAGAATATCTCCGGCTTGAAGGTCGTCAAGGTGTTCGGCAGGGAGACCAAGTCGATTGAGCAGTTCCGCGAAATCAATGAACGATTGCGAGTCGTTGGCGTGAAAGCGCAAAGCCTCTCCGGTTCGATGGGACCGATGATGAACACCATGCGTAATTTGACCTTCGTCGTGATTGCGGTGTTCGGCGGCGTCTTTGCCTACCATGAAGTGATCACGATCGGCATCATCGTCAGCTTCCTCAACTATTCGAATCAATTCAGCCAGCCGATCAATCAGCTTGCCAATCAATATAATTTGTTTCAATCCGCCATTGCCGGAGCGGAGCGCGTGTTTGAAGTACTGGATATAAAGCCCGAGCATACGGAAGGAGCCCCAAGTAAGCCTAGTCAGCCCATCAAAGGAGAGGTGGTGTTCGATCAGGTTAACTTCGGCTATAAGCCGGACGCAGCTGTTCTGAAGAACCTATCGCTGCAAGCATCTCCCGGTCAGATGATTGCCTTAGTGGGTCCGACGGGCGCGGGGAAAACGACGGTTATTAACCTTCTTACGCGATTCTACGATATTCAATCCGGACGGATTCTAATTGACGGCCGGGATATTCAGGAGCTCGATAAACAGGAGTTACGCAGTCAAATTGGATTGGTGCTGCAGGATGCGTATGTATTCTCGGGCACGATTCGAGACAATATCCGCTACGGCCGGTTGGATGCTACCGATCTAGAGGTGGAAGAGGCGGCTTCGCTCGCGAATGCGGATACGTTTATTCGAAAACTGCCGCAGGGCTACGATACGCATTTGAATGCGGAAGGCAGTAATTTGAGCCAAGGGCAAAGGCAGCTGCTCACGATAGCCCGTGCCGTGCTGGCTAATCCCGCCATCTTGATTCTGGACGAGGCGACAAGCAGTGTGGATACGAGGACGGAGCTGCACATCCAAGAGGCGATGAAGACGTTAATGAAGGGGAAAACCAGCTTCGTTATCGCCCATAGGCTCAGCACGATCAGGGAGGCGGATGCCATTCTTGTCATTAACGGCGGTGAAGTCATCGAACAAGGTTCGCATGAAGAGCTCATGAAGAGGAATGGATTCTATTCCCATATGTATCAGCAAGCTTAAGATTTAAGGCCACCGTTGAGGTGGTCTTTTTTAGGGACTGGCCCCATTTTCCGACAAATTCAAATGAGAGAAGACTAATGATCGATGGGACTCTGGGTAGATGCTAACTAATACTTGGTATGTCAAAGTAATACCGAGGGGATGCATTTCAGCATTTCACCTAAGGAGGAAATCGATAATGAACTATCATTTCTTTGTAGGCAACGATAACGGAAACAGTGAGCATGATCTGATCATTGACGGCAAATTGATTCAGCAGCCCAATGTGAATTGCAGAGTGGACGAGCTTCCATGGAGCGAGGAGCAAGCGCCGGAGAGTTTTGTGCGAAACCTGCAGGATCAGCTGGTAGTCACGGTGGATTCGCCTGCCGCGAGGCCGGGGATGTACTATGTCGGAAAGTTTGCGCTGGAGAGCGGCGAGATTATTGATACGATTCAGATTGGCATCGATTCGAAAAGCGAGATGGATCTGCCGGTCATTAATACGCTGGCTCAGATCGCAGCGCTAGCCGTGCAGAAGGCATTCGAGGACGAGAAGAAGATCCCATCGCAGATTGATGTCGAGGTGGATATGGCGACCGCACTGCCGGTTACACAGCATACCGACGAGAGCTCTGCCAGGTTTGAGAAGCGGTTCACTTCCGATGTGCATCATGTGACGGTGCATTTAGGCGTGCAGCGCGTAGCCGTCAAAGTCAGCTTCCCGTTCGTGAAGGTTGTGCCCGAAGCGACGCCGGTTATCTTCACGCTGCAGAAGGATGCGGCGGGGAACTGGAGAGAAGGGGATATTTTTGCCGATTTTGCCGCGACCTACGGACTCGAGAAGAAATTCAACGGCAGCTATTTCAAGGATAAACGGATCCTTCATGTCGATATTGGCGACGGCTCGACGGAATACCCGATTACGGAGGGCAATAAGTTCCTGCGGCAGTTCATTCACGGCAGTCATCATGGTGCGGGATATGCGATAGAGGAAGCGCTGCAGGAGTTTAACCGACTCATTCATTTGCCGGATAGTCCGAGGCAGTTCTTCAGCGATGTGCTCAAGAATCCGAAGCATAAATACCATGCACGGGCGCTCAAAACGTTGCGCAGGCCGCTGGAAAGCCAAGTGAAGCAAATCGTGCAGCATGTGAAGAAGCAGCTGACCAAAGCGCGCAATGAGATCGATCTCATCTGCGTCTATGGCGGCGGGAGTATTCTGATGCGTACTGTCTTATATCCGTATTTGAAGGAGGCCTGCGATGAGCGGGAGATCAAGCTGCTCTATATGCCTTCGGACTACGCGGTTGAGCTAAATGCGACGGGGCTGGATGCTTTCGTACGGGGCAAGATCTATGAAGCGCTGAAAAATAAAGCGGAGCAACCGGCATAGCGAGCCTGGTAGGTTGAGGTGATTTGGATGAAAAAGACAAAGCTTCCCGGCGGCAATATCAGCCTCAAAACGAAGAAGACAGAGGACCCGCTTGTTATGGCTTGGCTGAATGCGCAGTCGAATCTGATGGATTCCTTTCGTTATTTGGTGGAGAAGGAAATCACGCTGAATGGGGTTCGGAATTTACAGGCCTATATTCCTATGGAGAGGACGAACTTGCAGGACTCTCCGGATGCATTGGGAGCGGCATATCGTCAGATTACGACAGACAGGCAGCAGCTGGCGGCGACAATCGAGGAGGAAGAAGAAGAGGAAGCAGCGGAAGAAGAAGCGGAAGAAATCGATGATGGCGATATTGAGGCGTGGAGCTAATACGGAGTGACGCGAAGTATTACCCGGTGTTACCTGGCGTTACACGGTAACATGAAGTAATACCGCGTAATACTCGGTGTTACCAAGCACCATAAGGTGTGACGAATAAAGCCCCTTCCATCATCCGAGGAAGGGGCTTTGCATTGTCACGAGCGAGGGTTACTTCTTCTCCGGAACGGCACAAATCCCATCGATACAACTGTCGCCGTCTACGTCCGAGCTCTCGAGAGGCTGCCGGTCGCCCCATGCTTGCTGCAGGGCTTTCAGGAACATGGTCTCCTGCTGGGCGCCGGACAAGGTCTGCTTCCGGTCGATGATATAGTACGGAACGCCGCGTATGCCGAGCGAGCGCCCATCGGCTTCTTCAGCGCGGACGCGGTCGGAGAACTGCTCTCCGGCCAGCAGGGATAGCGTTTCGTTGCGATCGAGTCCGACCGCCACCGCTATATCGGCGAGCGTCTCGTGATCGCTCACATTTTTATTTTCAGTGAAATAAGCGCGGAATAACAGTTCGGATACCTCGGCACCTTTGCCGGCTTTCTCGGCGAAATGTCTCAGACGATGCGCATCGAATGTATTCGTCAGCGCCAAGCCGGCGAAACGAAAGTCCAGCCCGTCTGCAGCTGCTTGCTGAGCAAGATTTTGATTCATCTTGATTGCTTCTTGCCGGCTCATGCCGTATTTGCCGGATAACATGTCATACACGTCATGAGGCACATGCTTCGGCGAATGAGGGTCTAATTCGAAGCTGCGGTAAATTACCTGAACCTGATCGCGATGTTCAAACGCGGCCAGCGCTTTCTCGAAGCGGCGCTTGCCGATATAACAGAACGGACACGCAAAGTCCGACCAAATCTCTACTTGCATCTCAAATGCCTCCAATCGGAATTCAAATTTAGGGAATGAGTTATTCGGCTTCGCCCACCAGCGTGATGCGCTCATTCACATGCTTCGGCTGTTCGATTTCATCGAGTACGGCGATGGCGTAGTCGGCGTAGCTGATATAGCTCTGACCCTGACTATTCAAGATAACATGATCTTTCCCTACTGTATAAGACCCTGTTCGTTTGCCATCGGGATTGAAGAAGGCAGCGGGGCTAATATACGTCCATGTAATCGAGGTCGTGTTTCTCAATTCATCAAGCTGTTTCCCCGCATTGGAAGCGGTCGGATACACGAAAGCCGGGAAGCCCGGGGTATCCATGAGCTTGGTTGTATTCGTTTCGTCAACGAAGAGGCTTCCGGCACCGCCCACGACGATCAATTTGGTGCTTGGCGTTTCTTCGAGGGCTTGAACCAAAGCTCTGCCGGCATCGATGTATAGATGTTCCTCGCCATCGGGCGCTTTATACGTATTCACTACGACGTCGAAGGATGCCAGATCCGATCCGGTGAGAGCGAAAATGTCTTTCTCAAGCACGTGGATGGCGGTATCGGTGATTCTTGCAGCGTTTCTTACGATGGCCGTTACTTCATGGCCGCGATCGGAAGCTTCTTTCGCAATAAGACTTCCGGCTTTGCCTGTAGCGCCGATAATGGCGATTTTCATGGATAATTCCTCCCGGTTCTATCTTGCAGTAGTTGTGTTTTGCTGTATAGTCCAATAGTATAGGGATAATTGGATTTTCGGTAGTAGGCACATTTTTATAACATAGTCACAAAAATAAGACCATAAGAATTGAGGAGGATTTACGATGGCTCGGACCCAATTCGAAGGAAGCATCCCCGAGGAACAAATCGAGGTTTGCCCGGTTACGGAAACGCAGAACGTCATTGCAGGGAAGTGGAAAATCATCATTTTGTGGCATCTGAGAGAGACAAGACGGTTCGGGGAGCTGCAGCGATTAGTACCCGGCATTTCCAAAGGCATTCTGACCAGCCAGCTGAGGGAGCTGGAGAAGGATCAAATGATTCACAGAAAAGTGTATCAGGAGGTTCCTCCCAAAGTGGAATATTCGCTGACGGAAGCGGGGGAAAGCTTCATTCCCATTCTGGAGAGCATGGGCGAGTGGGGCAAGAAGTACACCAAAAGCAAGAAAGGCGGAGAGAGCATATGAGCAAAGAGCTGATTGCTGCTGCTGAACGAGGCGATGTGGAGAAGGTAGCCCGCTTTCTGAACGAAGGGGCGAACATCAATGAGCAGGACGCCAGGGGCAGAACAGCGATCATGGCCGCCACGCATGCGAACAAGCCGGATGTGGTCCGTTTGTTAATCGAAGCCGGAGCCGATATCAATGTGCAAGACAATATGCGCGATAATCCTTTCCTCTATGCGGGTGCCGAAGGGCGGCTCGATATTCTCAAGCTCCTTATTGAAGCCGGCGCGGATATGAAGCTAACCAATCGATATGGCGGCAATGCACTCATTCCTGCTTCGGAGAAAGGCCATGTGGAGAATGTAAGAGTACTGCTTACGACGACGGATGTGAACGTCAACCACATCAACAATCTCGGCTGGACGGCGCTGCTGGAAGTGGTCGTTCTCACAAACGGCGGGCCGAAGTACCAACAGATCGCGAGACTGCTTCTCGATCACGGAGCCGACGTAAATATCGCCGATCGAGACGGCGTTACGCCGCTCCAGCATGCCAAGCGTGATCGCCGGTTCAAGGAAATTGAACAGATGCTGCTGCAAGCGGGAGCGCGTTAGTAGCGGTGTACCTCTAAGACCAAGGGTCTTGGAGGTTTTTCTTTTGCGGCAAAGTAATCCGAAATTCAGCTCGCCCATGTGCGCGGTGTGATATGATAATGGGCAGGTGTGACCGAAGACAGGAAGAAGTAATCCCACAGTGAAATCAAGGTGATCCATAAAGATGAATCGAAAAACGATTGGCATGTTTGCTCATGTGGATGCAGGCAAAACCACACTGGCCGAGCAGCTGCTGTACCATACGCATAGCATTCGGGAGCGCGGCAGAGTTGATCATAAGGATGCCTATCTCGACAGTCACGAGATCGAACGGGCAAGAGGCATCACGGTATTCGCCGACCAAGCCGTTATGGCTTATAGAGGGACTGCCTATTACCTAATCGATACGCCGGGGCATGTCGATTTCTCGCCGGAGATGGAGCGGGCGGTCCAGGTGATGGATGCCGCAATCCTTGTCATCAGTGCGGTTGAAGGCATTCAGGGGCATACCGAAACGGTGTGGCAGCTGCTTCATAAGCACAGGATACCGACGTTCTTGTTTATTAACAAAACGGATCGGGTCGGTGCCGATGTTGCCCGCGTGCTCGAGGAGATTCGCATGCATCTGACCGCAGATGCTTGTATGATCACGGGGCATTTCGCGGCAGACGGCCAAGTCGGAGAGGCATTGCTGGAAAGTATGGCGGAGCGGGATGAAACGTTATTGGACATGTTCCTGGCGGGTGAGGAAGACAATGCATTCTGGCTGCGAACGCTGCAGCATCAGATTCGCGAACATAAGCTCTTCCCGTGCGCAAGCGGATCGGCGTTGCAGGATATAGGCGTGATCGAATTTCTGGATCAGCTGCATGAGCTGACAACGGTAGATTATGATGAGCTGGCCCCATTCGGAGGGCGCGTCTATAAAATCCGCCATGACCAAAACGGCGTACGCCTAACCTATATCAAGGCTTTGAGCGGCACGCTGAAGGTGCGCGATGAACTGTGTTATGGGAGCGGGGACGATCAGATTTGCGAGAAAGTGACGCGGCTCCTCCTCGTTAACGGGAACAAGTCGCAAGCAATCGATCAGGTTTCGGCAGGCGATCTGTTTGCCGTGACCGGACTTTCAAGCGCTGAGGCGGGCCAGGGCTTAGGCGTGTATTCGGATAAGCTGGTTTACGATATGGTACCGACGCTGACGGCGAAGGTGATTTTTGCAGCTGAGCTGAATGTGAAGGATGTGCTCAAAGCTTTCCAAGTGCTGAATGCCGAGGATCCGTCCTTGAATGTCATCTGGGAGGAAAGCTTGCAGGAGATCCATATTCACGTGATGGGCCTCATCCAGCTGGAGGTGCTGGAGCAGCTTGTCAGAGAACGATTCCGGTTCGCCGTCACCTTCGGCAGCCCGGAAATTCTGTATAAAGAAACGATAACGACGACCGTGAACGGATACGGCCACTTCGAGCCGCTCAAGCATTATGCCGAGGTGCATCTGCGCCTGGAGCCGGGGGAGCGGGGCAGCGGATTGACGTTTAGGAATGAATGTCATGCGAATGATCTAAGCATCGGCAATCAGAATCTCGTCAAAACGCATCTCTATGAGCGAGACCATCATGGACTGTTAACAGGCATGCCGCTCACCGACATTGTGGTGACGCTGCTGACGGGCGCCGGCCATAATGAACATACGCACGGCGGCGATTTTCGCGAGGCTGCGTTCCGCGCGCTCAGACAAGGCTTGGAGAAAGCGGAGAATATCCTGCTTGAGCCCTATTACGAGTATAAGATCAAAGTGGAAATCGACGATATGGGCCGCGTGTTATCGGATATTCAGCGGGCCTCCGGCGTGTTCGAGCCGCCTGTAACGACCCCTACGCACGCGGTCATTACGGGTAAAGTTCCTGTCGCTACCTTCATGGATTACAGCACGGAACTGGCTTCTTTTACACATGGCAGAGGGATTGCGCGCTTCGTCTTCGGGGGTTATGATCGTTGTCATAACGAACAAGCGGTGATCGAGCGGAAGGGTTACCGGAAGGATGCGGATCCGCTGTACAGCTCGTCGTCGATTTTTTGCGCGAAGGGACATGGGTATACGGTCGCTTGGGATGAGGCAGAAGCAAAGATGCATTTATTATAAGCGGCAAGGTTGTTTCAACTTGCTTTAGGGGAGGGACCTCAACGTGGCAAAAGCATTAACCAAAGGAATTCCGGTAGGCGCTACCGTATTTCCGATCATATTCGCAATCAGCATCGTTCATTTACTTAATGATACGATGCAATCCACCGTAACGGCGCTGTTTCCGATCTTGCGCGATTCGCTGCAATTAAGCTATAAACAGATCGGGTTTATTGCCTTCGCGATGAACATTACGGCAGCGGTGATCCAGCCGATGGTCGGCATGTATGCGGACAAACGCCCGCGGCCTTATATATTGCCGATCGGGGTGTGCTTTACGCTGATCGGCGTTGTTGCGCTCGCGCTGGCTCCCGAGTACGCCTATATCGTGATTGCGGTCATGATGATCGGTATCGGGTCGGCGATCTTTCATCCCGAATCCTCGCGCGTAGCCTATTTGGCTGCAGGGGGCCAAAGAGGGCTGGCGCAGTCGATCTTCCAAGTGGGCGGGAATATCGGCGGCGCGCTTGGGCCGATCATGAGCGCTGCGATCTTCGTGCCGCTCGGACAAATCAGCGTCCTGTGGTTCTCCATTGCGGCAATCGCAGCCATTCTGATTCAGAGCTATGTCGCGCGCTGGTATCGGGATCATGGACTGCAGCTGCGTCCTAACGTAGTCCAGAAGAAGGCGGCTTCGAGCGTGAAGCATGAATCTGCTGCTTCTGCTGCCGTCGCGCGAATCGGATTATCCAGCAAACAAATTACATGGGCCATCGTTATTCTGGTGTTTCTGGTGGTATCGAAGCATATTTATATGTCCAGCTTGAGCAGCTATTATAGTTTCTATCTCATGGATACGTTCGGGGTTTCCGTGCAGCATGCGCAGTTGTTTCTGTTTGCGTTCCTGGCGGCAGCCGCGGCAGGAACCTTCTTCGGCGGACCGCTCGCGGATCGCTACGGGCGGAAAAATATCATTTGGTTCTCGATTCTCGGTACGGCGCCGTTCTCGCTGCTGCTGCCGTATTGCGATCTGTTTTGGACATGCGTGATGTGTATCTGTGCAGGGTTCGTGCTGTCTTCGGCATTCTCGATCATTGTCGTATTCGCGCAGGAGCTAATGCCAGGCAAGGTCGGTCTCGTATCGGGGCTGTTCTTCGGGCTCGCATTTGGTATCGGCGGTTTGGGCTCGGCCGTTCTTGGCTGGATCGCCGATGCGACCAGTATTGAATATATGATGAAGCTGTGCGCGTACTTGCCGCTGCTCGGCATCCTCGCGATATTCCTGCCGAAGGATGACAAGCTGCACGCCTAGTCGGTATCATAATTACAGTGAAGAGGGCGCCCGTCGTGGCGTCCTTTTGGTTATTTTCGTCAGGTATAGCTACATATTCCGTACCCGGATGGGCATTGTAATGGGAGCAAATTGCGTACTATACGGGAAAAATCCGACATTTGTTGGTACTCCTCCTTCGTAAGCCTTATGATGAGACAAGGTAAATTGAAGCTATACATTCGTCCATAATCATTCTAGAGTGGTGACACAGAAAGCAGGTTTACACGGTATGGCAGAAAATCAACGACAGCAGTTTCGTTTCAGCGAAGCTCCGATTTGGGAGTTGCAGCGCAACTATTATGAAGAAGAAGGCATGAAGGCTTGGAATAATGACCAAGTCCCGCAATATATATCGAGTAATCCGATGATGGCTACCTCCTACGCGGAGATGATTTTCGGATTTCTGCAAGACCGGGCCGGTATGGGGGATTTAAGCGAGCCGGTTACGATTATGGAACTGGGTGCAGGCGCAGGGCGACTTGCATTTCACACCTTGCATCGATTGTGCGAGCTGCGCGATTACGCGGGTATCGAGCTGCCGCCTTTCCGGTACGTGATGACCGACCTGGCCTCTAAGAACGTATTGGCGTGGCAGCAGCATCCCGCCTTGCAGCCGTTCATTCGGGAGGGACTGCTGGACTTTGCAAGGTTTGATGCGGTACAGGATACTGAGGTGCATCTGGCAGTAGCGCAAACTACGATACGTCCGGGCGATTTGAAGCAGCCGCTGCTGATCGTCGCGAATTATTTCTTCGATGTGATTCCGCAAGAGTTGATCTATGTCCATGACGGCAAGGTTTATGAGTGCGACATCAGCGTCGAATTTCCGGATAATCTCAAGGAGCTTACGACTTCAGAGAAATTGAAGCAAATGAAGCTGAATTACGTGAATCGCCCGGCACCTGAATACACAGAGAAAACCTATCCGTATCACGACCTGATCGACATGTATGTGACGGAGCTGGATGATTCTTATATCCTGTTTCCGGTTGCCGGATTGACCTGCTTGGATCGGCTTCATCGGCTGTCACAGGCAGGGTTTCTGCTGATCACGGCGGATAAAGGCGATCACCGGCTGGAGCATTGGGACCTTGCGGACCCGCCGGAGTTCTTCCATCACGGCAGCTTCTCGTTAACGGCCAACTATCATGCGATTCAGCATGTGCTGGAGCAGCGAGGCGGACTGTCGCTCTTTACGAAGGAGCATCATTATCACGCGATTAATGTCGGCTGTATCCTCATGCTGGAATCGCCTATGCGGTATGCCAACACGCGGCTTGCTTTTCGACGCTTTGTCGACCGGTTTGGGCCGGACGAGTTCTTCAGTTTGAAGGAGTGGGTCGACCAGCATTCCGGCACGATGGGGCTGCAGCAAATCCTGGCCTTTTGGCGGCTTGGCGGGTACGACGCGGAGTTCTTTATCCAGAGCACGAAACGCATCTCGGCTCTGCTGCCTGAAGCGGGCGAAGAGGAATTAATGGATATTCAAAATGGCATTCACATCATGTGGTCATCCTTCTATGTGATGGAGCAGCGTTACGATTTGGCACTCGATGCCGGGCTGCTGCTGTTTGAGATGGAATTCTACGATGACGCGAAGGAATTCCTGAGCTTATCGATTGAAACCGACGAAGACGAGTCTGTGCCGACCGTCTTATTCTGTCTGGCGATATGCAGCTACGAGCAGGGGGACAAGGAAGCGGCAATGGTTTACTTGCGCGATGCGCTCGTCCTGGAGCCGGAGCATGAGGATGCCTTGGCGCTGCTGCATGCGCTGACCGCAGAAGAATAGGGCGGCTGCTTCAGGATAGGCTTTGCAATTACTGCAGCAATGGATAGACAAAAGCATTGTTCTTCTATAGTATGAATAGCAATTGAATAGCGCGATCAAGGTGCACGCTTAGTCGATAAGCGCTGCTTAATAGGGAAGTCCGGTGCAAATCCGGCGCGGTCCCGCCACTGTAAATGAAGAGCTGATCTAGAAGACGCCACTGGCCCATAAGCCGGGAAGGCATAGAGAAGCGTTGACGCATAGCCAGGAGACCTGCCTTGATTGGATTTTCACGGACTCTACGGATGATGGAGGCGGTGCTTTTTTTGTTGTCTATTCGTGTAATTGACGACGCCGGCTGCCCTTGATTCGATAAGAATCAGGGGTTTTTCTTGTTTTTCTGAACAACGAAGGAGACATAGGTGCATGAAACCAAACGGAACAAGATTTATTGCGGCGGCGATTGTCGTCGTTGTCCTCATTATTGCTTTCTATAGCAGCAGTCCTTCGACGACGAAGAAGAGTGAACGGACGACCGTACAAACGGCGACGGAAATGACGAATCCGGCGGGAGAAGAGTCGGCTTCGACTTCGCCAACACCTGCCGCTGAATCCGAGTCGGAGTCAACGGCCGATCCTTCAACCGAGCAGTCGGAGCCGGGCTCTACAGAGGATAAATCACCGGCACTAACTGATGAGGCTGCCGAACAAGCACAGGAGCCGGCAAGTCCTGATGATGGAGTGATCGCCTCTCCTAAGCCTGATCAGTCGGTGAAGCCTAAGCCGGACTCAGGTTCAAACTCAAACTCAAACTCAAATTCAAACTCAGACTCAGGCTCAAACTCAGGCTCAAACTCAAACACATCAGCACAAACCAAGCCTTCCACGCCGCCGAAGGGAGCAACGAAGCCTCCTTCAACGGACGCGAAGCCTCCAGCCAAGCCGGATGCCGGAAAGGATCCCTATCAGACCGAACCCGTTCCGGAAGGAAAGCCGACTCCCGTCGAACCGCAGAAGGCAGAAATCTCCAATAAGGTCATGACAGCGTATCTCTCCGTGAGCTGTGCCACAATCCTTGATCGTATGGATCAATTGGATGCCGAGAAGGTCGAGCTCGTCCCTAAGGATGGCGTCATTTTCAAGTCGCAGAAAGTGACCTTCTATGAAGGCGAGTCCGTGTTTAACGTGCTGCAGCGTGAAATGAAGAAGAACAAGATTCCGATGGAATTTGAGAATATGCCTATGTACAACTCCGCGTATATCGAGGGAATCAATAATTTGTACGAATTCGACTGCGGGGAGTTATCCGGGTGGATGTATAAGGTGAACGGCTGGTTTCCGAACTACGGCGCAAGCCGGTATCAACTGAAACAAGGCGATGTAATCGAGTGGGTATACACCTGCGATTTGGGCCGAGATGTAGGGGACACTTATGCTTCTACCGACGGCGGAAAATCATGAAAGACGCCTTCTCCGGCTATCACCCCTTCGTCAACTTCCTGTATTTCGTCCTAGTGATCCTGTTCGCTATGGTGTTCATGCATCCGGTCTGCTTAGCGATATCGATGATCTTCGCAATCGCCTATTCGATTAACCTGAGCGGTCGGAAAGCGATCGGCTTTCAGCTCTTCTATATGCTGCCTATGCTTTTGCTAACAGCCATCATTAATCCCGCATTCAATCATGAGGGAGTTACGATCCTAACGTATTTGCACAGCGGCAATCCCTTGACGCTGGAATCCATTGCCTACGGCATCGCAGCGGCTGCGATGTTTGTAACGGTTATTAGCTGGTTCACGTGTTACAACGCAGTCATGACCTCGGATAAGTTCATTTACCTCTTCGGTACCGTCATCCCGGTCCTCTCCCTCTTTTTCTCGATGGTGCTGCGTTTTGTTCCGAAGTTTAAGGCGCAGCTTGCCGTAGTATCCTATGCGCAGAAATGCATCGGCAGGGATCTGTCGAGTGGCGGCGTCTTCGTTAGAATCAAGCACGGCATTCGAATTCTATCGATCATGGTGACCTGGATGCTGGAGAACGCCATCGAAACGGCGGACTCCATGAAGAGCAGAGGCTACGGATTAAAGGGGAGAACGGCCTTCTCCCTCTTTAAGTTCGGCCGCCGTGACCGCATCGCGACGATCAGTATGGCGATAATCGGTATATATCTCATCGCAGGCGCAATGGCTAAGGGGCTGTTCTTCAGGTATTTTCCTTCCATGCGCGGCGTTGATCTATCGGTATTCAGCTTCAGCTTGTTTCTGGCCTACGCCGTATTATGCGCAGCGCCGCTGATGATTAATAGTTGGGAGGACAGGAAATGGAAGCTTTCGCAATCCGACATTTGACGTTCACTTACCCCGGCTCGGAGAAGAAAGCGTTAGACGATATTTCTTTATCCATTCGCGAAGGGGAGTTTATGCTGATCTGCGGACAATCCGGCTGCGGCAAATCAACGCTGCTCCGCCATTTGAAAACCGATCTTACCCCTCATGGCGCCCGAAGCGGAGAAGTTCGATTTCAAGGGACGCCTCTCCCTCTTTTAGACAGGCGGCAGCAAGTCGCTCAGATCGGCTACGTCCTGCAATCCCCCGACAATCAGATTGTTACGGACAAGGTATGGCATGAGCTGGCTTTCGGACTGGAAAGCTTGGGCTTCAGCACCTCTGAGATCCGGCGTCGCGTCGCGGAAATGGCCAGCTTCTTCGGTATCCAGGACTGGTTTCACAAGAAGGTAAACGAGCTCTCCGGCGGGCAGAAACAGCTGCTCAATCTGGCCTCCATTATGGCCATGCAGCCTCAGGCCCTCATTTTGGATGAGCCCACAAGCCAGCTCGATCCCATTGCTGCCGCGGAATTTCTGGCCACCATCGCCAAAATCAACCGCGAGCTTGGTGTCACCATCATCCTATCGGAGCATCGGCTTGAAGACGTGCTTCCGCTCTCAGATACGGTCGTCGTTATGGACCGTGCCTCTATCCTCGCAACGGGTGCGCCAACAGAGGTCGGCTTAAGGCTTCGTGAATTGGGCCATTCTATGTTCCATGCCATGCCTGCTCCTGTGCGAATATGTGCAAAAATCGACAATAACTTACCTTGTCCGACCACGGTCCGCGAAGGTCGACAGTTTCTGAGAGAACTTGCGAAAACAAGGAAATACAAGAGGGATATTGCAGAGTTCGTTATGGCGAACAGGCAACGGGAGCCTATTGTCGAGGTAGATGAGGCTTGGTTTAAATATGACAAAAACGATTCCGACATTATTAAGGGATTGCAAGCAAAAGTATACCCGGGAGAACTCTATGCCATCGTAGGCGGTAACGGTACCGGCAAAACGACGACACTATCTCTAATCGCCGGGCTGCGCAAACCCTACCGTGGACGTGTGCTGATTCAAGGACGGCCGATCGACGAGATTCCAGGCGGCGAGAAATATCAGGGGCTGCTGGGTGTGTTACCTCAAAACCCGCAGGCGCTGTTCGTTCGCCAAACCGTTGAGGCAGACCTTAAGGAAGTGCTATCCGGACGAGGATTCCATAAAGAAGCGGTCCAAGAGAGCGTTAATTACATGGCGGATTTATGCGGTTTGCAAGACTTGCTGCATCGACATCCTTATGATCTATCCGGAGGTGAACAGCAGAAAGCTGCTCTTGCCAAGGTGCTGCTCCTTGAGCCGGCTATCCTTCTGTTGGATGAACCGACCAAGGGGCTCGATGCCCAGTATAAACTGCAATTAGCAGCTATCTTGCTCCATCTAAAGCAGCAGGGAACGGCGATTGTAATGGTCAGCCACGATATCGAGTTCTGTGCAAACTTCGCCGACCGTTGTGCCATGTTCTTCGACGGGGGGATCGTATCGGAAGGAAGCCCGCGGGATTTCTTCGCAGGCAACAGCTTCTATACGACAGCAGCGAACCGGATGGCGCGGGACTTAATTCCGAAGGCCATTACAACGAATGATGTTATAAGCGCTTTTCACGGCGAACCGGAAATAAACGACTATCCGATCAAGCCGAAGATGAAGAAACCCGTGTCGTTAACCAAAGCGGACCGTGCAAAGCCCAAGCCGCCGCCAGTAAGCAAAACCACTCCAATGGCACACGAACAAATGCCCATTGAACATCGGAATCTCTCCAAACGAACACTCGCCGCCGCACTTCTCGTATTGCTGTTCATTCCGTTGACGATTTGGTGCGGCATCTATTATTTGAATGATCGGAAGTACTATTTTATTTCCATGCTGGTGATTCTGGAAACGATGCTTCCGTTCATGATGATCTATGAGGGAAGGAAGCCGCAGGCTAGAGAGATCGTGACCTTATCCGTGCTGTGTACCATTGGCGTCGTGGGCAGAATGGCGTTCTTCATGGTGCCCCAATTCAAGCCGGTTGTCGCCATTGTGATTATATCGGGGATCGCATTCGGGGCAGAGGCCGGGTTTCTGGTAGGTGCGATTACGGGGTTTGTATCCAATTACTTTTTCGGCCAAGGGCCTTGGACGCCTTGGCAGATGTTTGCCTTTGGCATCATCGGTTTTCTTGCGGGCCTGCTCTTCAAGAAAGGCATTCTACGCAGAAATCGGCTCGTTTTATGCATGTTTGGCGGCCTGGCGACCTTTATTATCTATGGTTGTATTATGAATTTCTCTTCGGTATGGATGACGCAAACGAATCCTACAATCGCCATGTTAGTCATAGCTTGCATACAGGGAATTCCGTTCGATTTAATACATGCGGGGGCAACGGTGCTGTTCTTATTCGTGCTATCGCGGCCTTTGCTTGAGAAATTAGACCGGATCAAAGAGAAGTACGGGATGGTGTCGGCCGTATCCGACCACGACACAATAGGAAGCGCACAATAACGAAAAGCCTGGGATACCAAGATCCCAGGCTTCTTCTCCACAACGAGCACGCTAATCGCTTACTTCTTGCCTTTCGCTTTCAACCATTCGTCCAGTTGTTTCTGCTTCTCTTCGATTACTTTCGCGGAGCCGGCCTTCTTCATGGCATCAACCAGCTTAGGCATATATTCGTTTGGATCAACTGCGCCTGTAGTGACTGCGGCTTCGTACTCTTTGTAAACAGCATCCATGTTGGCCAACTCCGTCTTGACCGGCTCTTGGTTGAATTGGAAGCCCCAAATTTCCGGTACCATAGCCGAGTTGTTAAGCTCGATTGTTTTCGGCCATGTATCGTCCGATTGGCCTTCCAACAAGTAACCGATTGTAACGTTACCCATTGCCCATGCTACGTTCGGAGCATAGCCACCGTCTGTCTTCACCTTGATATGAGTGGCATCGAGTTTATCATAATGTTTGCCTTCAACGCCGAAGGCTAGGAGATTAAACAACGCCGGATCCGTATTCGCCAGATTGAGGAACATCATCGCTCTCTCCGGGTTTTTTGAAGTATTGCTGATTGCAGTCATAGTCGGCTGAACGCCGGAGAAACGTGGTTCATAGAGCGGGATGAAGACGACATCTTTGCCGCCCAGGTTTTGTTTCATCTCGATTTCTCCGCCCGGTTTGAGCGTCCACTCGTAGAAAGAAACGATTTTCCCTGCTTTCTGATAATCAGCGAACGTAGCTGTGGCTACGTCTTTATTGACATAACCTTTCTTAAACCAATCATGCAGCAATTGATGAAAAGCTAAATATTCCGGTGCTTCCAGCACATATTCGAGTTTGTAATTCGGGTCGCCGGTTCTGTACTCAACTCCGGCAAGTCCGTCAAAGCCATGCATATAAGGAACAAATGAGTTAGATCTGGAACCGAAAGCAATTTTGTCCGGTTCACCGGCTTTGACCTTCTCCAGGAATGGCTCCAAATCTTTATACGTCTTGATTGTGCTAATATCCAAGCCGTACTTGTCGACCATTTCCTTCTGAATAACGAAGCCGCCGCCTTGTGCAATAATTTGATAGTTAGGAATGGCGTATAATTTGCCTTGCGAGTTTCTTGCCCCTTCAATTGCGGCTTTCGGCAGGCTGTTGATGAAATCGGGTGCGTAAGTGGTAACTAGCGACTCTAGGTCCTTGAACGCACCTTTGAGGGAATTATTCTCATAGTTGAATGACCAGTTTGACGTCCACATCATGTCGAACGTTTCACCTGCAGAGACGATTGTGTTCATTTTCTGATCATAGTCACCGAAAGTAATCGGCAGTAGTTTCACGGTCGCATTGATTTTCGGCTTGATGTACTCATTTATGGCAGCTTCAACCGAGGCAAGATCCGGCTGCAATTCAGGTTGAGGAATATAATAGGTCAATTCTACAGGCGGCAGTTCTTCTTTCTCAGGCTCTGCTGGCTCATTGGCAGTCTCTGTTTTCGATGTAGTGGACTCTGTGTTCGTGGTCGTTGCCGGCTCATTCGTTGACGTGTTAGTTTCATTGTTCTTATTGTTACCGCCGCAAGCGCTTACAAGCAAAACGATTAACATGCTTGCCAATAGCAATTTCAGAAAGGCTGTCTTTTTCATAGTAAGCTTACCCTCCTAAGTAATGTTTTCGCACTTTGAATTGACCCTGCCCCAGCACCTTCAAACCAAGTGATTCTTGTACCCCCTCTCGTGGACTCAACTTACGATGAATCGATCACTACCGTTATCCTTTCAAGGAACCCACCGTTAAGCCTTTGACAAAATATTTTTGAAAAAACGGGAAGATGAACATCATCGGACCCGCTGCCAGCACCGTCATTGCCATCCTTGCGGATAAGTTAGGAAATTTGCTGGTATCAATATGCAGACCACTCATAAACTGCGAGCTAGTGGTCAAGAAATTGATCGTACTCATCATTCGCGTAAGCAGCAGCTGAATCGGAACGAGCTTCTCGCTGTTAATGTAGAGCATCGCCGGAAACCAGGAATTCCAGTAGTTAAACGAGATGAACAGGCCCAGTGTAGCAAGCGCGGGCTTGGAAAGCGGCAAGATCATCTGGAAATAAATCCGCCATTCGCTGGCTCCATCCACCTTCGAAGATTCGATAAGCTCCTTGGGGATCTCACCGATAAAGCCTTTCATGATCAGAATGTAGAAGGGGGAAAGCATCCCTGGGAGAATAAGCGCCCACATCGTATCCTTAAGATGCAGGTATTGTGTCATTAAGATATAGGAAGGAACAAGTCCTCCGCTGAACAGCATGGTGAAGAAAATATAGAACGTCATCGGCTTTACGTAACGGTAGTCTTTACGGGACACGACGTAAGCCGTCATGGATGTGAGAGCTAAACTAGCCAACGTACCGATAACCGTCGTCATAATGGTGACCCAGTAAGCTTGGATCAAGATCATAGGCGATCTAAAAATATAATGGTAAGCGTCCGTGCTGAATTGGTGAGGAATCAAATGATAGCCTTGGGTAATAATCGACTCTTCACTCGTTAACGAGATGGCGATAACGAGCAAAAAAGGTACAACCATCGACAGCGTGACGAGAACAAACAAGAGATTGATCCCAATTTCGACGTAGGATACTTTAGGCCCTGTTCTGATCATGATCCACCTACCACAATGAATTTTCCGGATTTATTTTTTTGACCCATAAATTAGCGCTTAGAACGAGGATCAGTCCAACTACGGACTGGAACAAGCCGACTGCTGTAGCCATGCCGACATCTCCGATTTTGGTCAGCGCCCGGTAAACGTAAGTATCAATGATGTCCGTCGTCGGGTAGGTCATGCCGGCCAAGCCGCCATTTGGCACAAAATAATGCAAGCCGAAGTCTCCGGAGATGAGCCCGCCGATCGCCAAGATGAGCAAAATCATAATTAACGGCATGATCATCGGGATGGTGACTTTGCGGGCGATTTGAAACCGTGTGGCCCCATCGATTTTGGCTGCTTCGTAATATTCGGGATTGATGGCAATAATACCGGCGTAATAGACCAGCGCGCTGAAGCCGATACGTTTCCACAGCGCAACGATGTTCAATATGTACGGCCAAGGGCCAGCTTCCATATACCAATCATGTGTCTGCAAGCCCACCATTTCGAGCAGTTTGTTCAGTATGCCGTTGTTGATATCGAGCAGGGTGAACACGATATAATACACCACGACCCAAGACAGAAAGTGAGGAAGGAACAACGCGGTTTGGTAGATCTTCACCGCTTTACGGGATATTTCATTCAGTAATACCGCGAAGAGAAGCGCGAACACCGTTGTAAAGAAGATGTAGCCGATCTCATACAGCACCGTATTACGCGTAATGCGAATGGCATACTCAGATACGAAAAAAAACTCGAAATTCTTAAAGCCGATCCATTCGCTGCCGAACATCCCTTTGTCGTAGTGGAAATTTTTAAATGCCATGATAATGCCGATCATAGGTAAATAAGCAAAAATGAGAATGTACACGACTCCGGGGATGCCAAGCGTAAACAATTCGTGATTTTTTTTGAAGTGGCGCCATTCGTTCGCGATTCGTTTCCACAATCCGTTATCCAAATTGCTTTACCCCTTTCCTGCGTAATTGGTTCTTGGTTGTTGCCCTCATTATTGCTGTTTTGACCCTATCGTATCTAGTGCACAATCAAGGTATTATTGGCGTTTTGAACTGTGTTTTTTGTGTTTTACTACTACAATTCGTGAATGACACGATAAAAAGCCAACCAAAGAGGTTGGCCTTTAAACATAAAGCTATCGCCCAATCGATTTTTTCAACCGATACTCGCCGGGTGTACAACCGATCTTCTTCTTAAACAGCTTAAAGAAGTAGCTTTGATTTGCGAATCCGGCTTGATCCATAATTTCATAGACACTGTGATTTTTGTGTTCCAGGAGTTCTCTGGCGACACCCAGCCGGACCTCGCTTATATAGTCTGCAACGGAAATGAGCTCGTTCTTGCGGAATAATCGGCCTACGTAGTCCGCGGACAATTTCATCATACCGGCTATCGATTGGAGGCTGAGGTTAATGTCGCCGTAGTTTTGTTTGACAATCTCCTTGATCGTCTCAACGAGGATGTCGTTGCGATCCACCAAGCCGCTGCGTTTCTGCTGCGTAATGTCATGCAGCGACTGCCATAGCTGCCGATGAATATCTTCAAGCGTATCCATCTCCAGCATACTTAAGCTAACTTTATTGATATCGATGTCAATGGGCTGTACGCGGTTTTGATTGATTTCCTTCAGTGTTTGCCTAATAATCACCGGTATCTGCGTAATGCCCGTCATAATTTGATCATAGTTGCATGCGGCAATATGGCGTATGAGCTTGTCCAGCGTATCTTCAAGAAGCATGGCATCGTCCGATTTGATTCCTTCGACGAGTCTTTTTTCCAGCTCCGGAAGCAGAGGTTCACTCATATTTCGCATGTTTTCCTCAACTGATTCGAGGGTAAGCAGTGCGTTTCTTCCATAAATGAGCTTGTACATCATGATCTGTTGGGCTTGATGGTACTGCTTGAATATATCCGAGAAATGAAAGATGCTTTCGCTTATGGCGGCACTGATCGTTATTTTGTAGTAGCGCTGTACGGTTTCCTGAACCAGCAACACTTTTTCCTTCAACAGCTCGATTGTATCCTCGAGATCATGCTCCGCACTGACCAAGAATGCCAGATGATCGGATCTTAATTCGGCTCCGACACAGCAATAGCGATTTCCGATGAGTTCCTCTGCAATGTTCAAGATTGCAAAATGAAACAGCTTCATTTGGCTGGGCTGCAGCAGTTGACTAATTTTTCGGAGGTTATCTATTGCGATAACGACCACGATATAAGAACCGTTTTCCTGAATGTTCATTTGGTTTGATCGGATGATGCCGATGAATTGTTCGTGACTGAGCGCCATGCTGCCCGTAAGCAATTGACGGATATGATAGGAATCGATAATGTCGCGGTTATCTCTTTGCATTTTTCTCATATCATGCAGATTATCTACGACGGTGGAATATACTTCGGATAAGTAAGCAAGCTCATCTTTGGCCGCTTGATCTCCGATGCCAAACTGATTGTTTTGGATTTGACTCATGAGCCTGTCGATTGGCCTGTACAGCCTTCGGGATACGAACACAGCGGCAATAATCGACAGCACTAAGAATAAGACCGTCAAGCCAATGGTTGTTTTGCGGATTTGATCGATGTTATGAATGACGGCGTCGTAAGGCTGCGCGCTTACGATATACCAATTGGGTATAACCAGCTTGGAGTAGGAGATAATTTGTTTTTGGTCCCCAACTCGCTGGATCATGTACCCGTTTGATTTGTTTTCACGGACGGAACCGGAGAACAAATCTTGGAATCCGGCCCTATTCAGATCGGACCTCTCATTCGTATATAGTATCTGGCCTTCGCTGTTCACCAGCATGATGGAGCCTTCCTTCTTCAGCCCCAGTCCATTGATCAGCTTGATATTGTTAAATAGCCATTCCGGCTTAATATTCAACACCAGTGCGCCTTCATCCGGCTTGTACTTTCCGAGCGAGTCGTACATGACATAAGAGAATACATCGATTCCCGTGCTCTTCTCCTTCAGTTTCATTGGAATGAACTTCATTTTCTGTACAGCATCGCTGTTACGGAGGAATTGGAGCATATGCTGCGTGGATTCGCTGCTTTGGCTTTTGAGTGCTGAGTTCCCTCCTGCGAAAATCTGGTCGCTGTAGCCGTTATAAATGATAATGGAATCCAGGAAAGAAGTAGAGTTAACGATTGTTTCCATTCTACGGAGTTTATGGGTCAAATCGAAAACAAAAACTTCTTGGTTGGACATCAGAGGCTTGAGCTGAACATCCCAAAACAGGGCGGACACCATGTTTTTGGCGATTTCTTCCATGGAGTTAATATTGTAGTTGATTTGTGCCAAGGTTGCTTCGTTGTACTCTTTTTGCATCTCGACGACGGAATTTCTGGAGGTATAAAACAGTGTGGCAGAGGAACCAATAAGGAAAATAACGGTTAAAACGGATATAGATAGTAGAATGCGGAGTAAGTACTTCTTCGATTGATAGATTTTCAAAAGCCGCATGGTGGTCATACCTTTCCGTCGTATTAGTTCGAATACGGTCAGGAAACGATGGCTAGTAGTGAGCTTTATGTGTATTTATTAATTTACCATATCTGTAGAGGTTTAGGATAGATGAGGCTGCAGGGGAATTGCTTAACGGAATCATGTACTGTTATTGCAATACTAGGGTATCCGCCGTGACGTTTCTCGACGATAGGTAGTAATCTATCCCGAGTGATGTTAAGGAGATGATGGTGTGCCTAGAAAAGGCGGAAGCAGCATTTCGATTAAAAGCAAATGGACGAAGACAAAGTGGTTGCTGGCAGACCGTACATTAAGACGATTCGTTCCCGAAACGAAGCGCTTTACCCGCTCATCACTGCATGCGATGATTGGGCGTTATAAGACGGTTTATTTCAAACCGACAACCGGGACGGGCGGCAGCGGCATTGCACGTATTGCGCGGTTATCTGCTCGGAAATATCAGGTGAAAAAAGATACGCGAACGACCTCAATTTCTTCTATAAGCTCACTTTATCGCCAGTTAACCGGAATCGCTCGCGGCAGGAGCTACCTTCTCCAGAAAGGCATTTACTTAAAAGCTGCTCGAGGCAGACCATTCGATCTGCGGATGATGGTGCAGAAGGACGGCAGCAAATGGGTGCCAACCGTCATGTTCGTCAAGCTTGGCAAGAAGAACAAAATCGTCACGAACTACCATCAAGGCGGCAAGCTTGCTAAGGTTGAGCCGACATTGCGTCGTTCGGGGTACAGCAGTGCTCAGGTTACTCAATATAAGCAGAGGCTGAAGACGCTCGGCATGCAAACCGCGCGCTGCTTCGATCGTCACAGTACACGGTTCAAGGAGCTCGGTCTTGACGTGGCTCTTGATCGCAAGGGGCGGTTATGGATTCTGGAGGTCAACACGAGGCCGGGCTTTAGTGCATTAAAATCGCTTGCCGACAAGCGGTTTTACCGAACGGTTATCCGTTATGGCAGGAAGTATGGAAGAACCAAATGAGCGATATCGAGCAGGCCATCCTTGATGAGGATGGCCTTTATGTGCGTTCTGACAATAAAATGGAGAAAAAGATTGTTATTTCGACAAATTAAGTGTAAATTTCAGATTAAAGACCTAATCTAATAGGATTATAGTCCTATCGAAATAGACATTAGTTGAAATGGGTATTTTGGCTTAGCATCATAGATTATTCCTTACTGAGTGGGGGGTATAGCGTTTTGGATGTCGATAACAAAGAGACGACTTTACGGACGTTAATGAGAATAGGGCCCATTCCGCTTCATTCTTTTTTCTCTATTGCATTGGAATTAGTAGAGTTGGTTAGTCAGCATCATCGTAATGGGATCCTTTACGAGCCTCTCAGCCCCGACCATTTATTTATTCACTATCAAGGTGAGCGGCCGATGCTAAGGCTTGTCAGCTCGCCCTCATGCAATCAGACCGAAAAGGAGGGAAATGATAACGAGCAAGAAGAGCTCAATCGAGCATTTGCCTACATATCACCGGAGCAAACGGGTCGCATGAAGCGGAAGATTGATGAACGCAGCAACTTGTATACCCTAGGCATTCTCTTCTATGAGCTGTTAGTCGAAGAAACGCCGTTAAAGGCCAAATCCGTGAATGAGTGGATTCATGCCCACATGGCCCTGCTGCCAATTCCCCCGCACTCCTTGAAGTCCGAAGTGCCGCGTATGCTGAGCGATCTCGTAATGAAGCTATTATCCAAAGCGGCAGATGATCGGTATTTCAGTGTCTACGGTCTCCGTTATGACCTGCAGAAATGCGCGAATCAGTATAGAGAGAGTGGCAGCATTGCGCCATTTGCTTTAGGAGTAATAGACGAACGAAGTCGATTTCAATTGCCGACTCAGCTATACGGCAGAGAAGAGGATCTGCAGGGACTGCTTCAATCCTATGAGCGTGTCTCCGCGGGATCTATGGAATTTCTCTTAATTGGCGGCCATGCAGGCAGCGGCAAAACTTCGTTAGTGAAAGCCATTCAAACGCCTATTATGCAGAACAAGGGGCACTTTATCTCTGGGAAATTTGATCAGCTCAATCACTCACTCCCCTATTCCTCTCTTATTGTTGCCTTTCGCGATCTCATTGGCCAGATTATAGCGGAAAGTGAAGAACGGTTCTCTTTATGGAAAACGAAGATTTTAACTGCCTTAGGGCAAAGCGGAAGTGTGCTCATTGAAGTGATTTCCGAGCTGGCCCTCATTATTGGCGAACAACCCCCCGTCGAAGATTTACCGCCGGCCGAATCAACGATTCGCTTTCAAACGTTATTTTGCAACTTTATTCAACTATTCGCAGATCAACATCACCCGCTGGTAATCTGGCTGGATAACTTGCAATGGGCCTATGCTGCCTCACTTCATTTACTTCGCGTTTTGTTGAACGACCCAACTAATAAACATTTGCTCATTATTGGCACTTATCGAAACAATGAAATTCATGAGGGACACCCGGTTTTGGAAATATTATTCGGGCAGTCGCCTAAGAAGGATCCCTCTATACACTGCATGAATCTGAAGTCGCTCGGATATTCGAGTGTCATTGACTATGTTGCGGATACGTTGCATACGGATCCGGTGCGAGTTAAGCCGCTGGCGGAAGCGCTTTATCAGAAGACGGGAGGGAATCCCTTTTATATAAAGCAAATGCTGCATCGCGGTTATGAGGACAAGTTGTTATATTTTAATGCGGACCAAGCTTGCTGGGACTGGGATATCGAGCTCATTAAAGAACGGAAAGGCTTCGAAGATGTCATTAGTTTGATTATGAGTCGCTTCAATGCGCTGCCCCCGGATACCCGTAAGTTGTTGCATTTAGCAAGCTGTATCGGCAACGCTTTCGACATCAAACGATTATCCATGTTATGCGAACAAGAGGTTGAAGAGACGGAACAAGTATTGCAGGCTGCATTAAGTGAAGGTTTCGTATGGTGTGAAGGAGATCGCTATATTTTCTTGCATGATCAGCTGCGGAGTGCAGCCTATGAACTTATGCTGGAAGAGGAGAAGAAGCAGGTTCATTTGAAAATCGGGCATTTCATGCTGAGTTGCTTTCAATTGGAAGCGATAGCGATGGATGATCTTCTCTTCGAGATGGTGCATCATCTGAATCGGGGCAGCGAGCTCATAACAGAACCGTCGGAGATTGAGTTGTTGGCTAGTCTGAATTTACAAGCGGGTAAGAGAGCCAAAGCTTCTGCTGCGTATGAGCAGGCGTTGGAGCTGTTGGAGATAGGCGTTCAATTGATTGGGAGCAAGGGTTGGTCTACACACTTTGACCTCTATTCCAATTTGTTGCTTGAGAGCTCAGAGTGCCAGTATTTCTGCGGTTATTTCGACCAGGCCGAGTGTAGGCTGGAGCAGCTTCTCATTCATGTCGTGAATTTGGCGGATCGGGCCAAAATCTATATTATCCAGATTACGATGTACGCTTTCCTGAAGCGGGAAAGGAAATCGGCCGAAATTGCCTTGAGGGCAATGGCGGAATTCGGGTTAGTTGTACCGTCCAAAGCCTCGAAGCTGGCGATTATTTCCGAAATTGCGCTCACCCAGCTAAGTCTGGCTAGGGAAGGCGACAATATAAAACAGCTGTCGAAGAGCAAAGATCCTTTGCACAAAGCTTTAGCTGATATCGTCATGGCTTCATCGCCGATCTTGTTTATTACGAATGAACAATTAGCGGTTATTCTGTTCGCCAAGTATGTAAGAATGGCATTGGATCAGAGAAACTCAGAAGCGCTGGCGATAGCGCTCGGCTCTTATGCGATTACGTTATGCTTCGGCTTGAAAAGCTTTAAAGCTTCCTTGCGCCTGGTTGAAATTGCGCTCCGCTACTCCGAGAAAATGGACAGTGTTGTCTTAAAAGGGAAAATTCATTTCATGGTGGGGATGATTCTACAATTCCTGCGGCCTCAATTGTCGGATCGTCACTTTGAGCATGCGGCTCAATTCAGCTTGGAGGTAGGGGATCTCAATTACGCAGGCTACGCCATATCTTCGAGGATTATTACGGATACCGGCAATTTGCGCCGTTTGAGCCGAATGTGCAAACAATATGAGCTAACCGCGAATCGAATGCTTGATGCGATGTCCGTGAGGGTGATTGATTTAACCAATCAATATGTACGCCTTCTGCAATCTGTGACAGATGCTCCGAATGTGAAAATTCAATTTGAGTATTTCGATAATAGCCGGCTCTTACAGGAAACAGAAATGAACAATGCGTACAAATCCTATATAGTTTATAACGCGACATGCAAGCTTGAAGTGTATTACCTGTATGGCTATTATGCAGAGGCTTTGGCAGCTGCCGAAGAAACGAGGGAATATGAGGGAAGCAAGACATTGTCGTTCGATCAAAGGAACTGCTTCTACCATGCGCTGACCTTAACCGCGCTCTACCCGAATGCTTCCGATGCTTTAAGACGAAGCTATCGCAAACGACTAAATCGGTATCTGGCTCAGATGAAAAAGTGGACAAGGATCGCTCCGGAAAACACACTAAGCAAGTATTGGATCATATTGGCCGAGTCAGCTCGATTAAACGGCAAGCATACAAAGGCGGCAAAGTTGTATGACCAAGCCATAGAACTGGCGCATGTAACCGGTTGTTCGCAGGATGAAGCGATTGCTCTTGATTTGGCCGGCCAATTTCACCTCTCGTTGAATCATCCCCATACCGCAGAAACCTACCTTCGGAATGCGTGCAAAGCGTATTGCAAATGGGGGGCCAGAGGTAAGGTTGCCTTCATGCAGGAACGGTATCCTGCGCTAAAGTCGCTCACTTTCTTCGAAGAAGAGGATAGCGAAGATTGCGATCACATCGCCGAGTTGGGAAAAACAGAACCCGACAGCAAGCTCGCACAGGGCTTGGATAAGGTGATGGATATGGATACGATTCGGCAGGCTTCCAGAATCGTATCCAAAGGCGCGGCAGAAACGAAATTGCTGGAGGGTTTCCTCCGGCTAGCCATTCATAATGCAGGCGCCGAGAAGGGCATCATCTTATTAGGCGGTCTCGGTAAACAGGATATCGTTGCGGAGAGCGATATGAACCGATGCGGTGATCGATGCACAGAGCCTGCTGCCTCTTATTCCGCTGCAGTGGTGCAATATGTCATGAGAACGAAGGAATCCATCGTACTCGCAGATGCGTGCCAAAGTATTTTCGCAAGTGATCCCTATATCCATCGGAAACGACCGAAATCCATCTTGTGCATGCCTATTCGCTATCCGGATCATCGAGAAGGTATCCTGTACCTGGAAAACAATTTAATGGCAGATGTATTTACGATCGAACGCTTCGAAGTATTGGAAATGGCATTCTCGCAGATGGCTTATATGCAGCTCTGGCAATTACGAGAGCCTGCCGGTGAAGCAACCAAAGCGGTCGAAGTGAAACTGGCAGCCTCGCTGATTGAGTCGCTTTCAATTCGCGAGCTGGATGTGCTGCGTCTCATGGCAGATGGTTTATCGAACAAAGAGATTGCCGCAGGACTTGCCATTACAGAAGGCACGGTCAAAATTCATGCCTTCAATATTTATGGCAAGCTGCAGGTTAATCGGAGAGTACAAGCCATTTCCAAAGCGAGAGAGCTGCAGCTATTGGGCTAAACGGTAACCCATCCACTCCAACTTATTGCTGCTCAAGCAGCTCTCCGCGAATAATCGGGATTTCTTTGGGCGCATCAATGGTTAAACGTAACAACCCATCATCACTCTTAATAACAGAAACAATAATATTTTCATTGATGACAATGGATTGTCCGGGTTTTCTTCCGACGACCAGCATAAAACTCGCCCCTTTATGTAGATGGAATTGGTTATAGGATGATCATAAACCGAGCTGGCCGGAATGTGATCTGACGAAAGTTATAGCGGCCATAAGTTTAGGGAAATAGCGATATAACCAAAGTTATAGTGGCCGATAAAACAAAGAAAGAAGGGAACTCTAGCTGTGCTAGAGTTCCCTTCTTTCTAGTGAAGATTAACGGAGCAATTGCAGTACGCCTTGTGGTTGTTGGTTAGCCTGTGCCAGCATCGCTTGAGCAGCTTGGGAAAGGATGTTGTTCTTTGTGAACTCCATCATTTCTTTCGCCATATCTACATCGCGGATACGGGATTCAGCAGCCGTCAGGTTCTCGGAAGAAGTACCGAGGTTGTTGATTGTGTGCTCAAGTCTGTTTTGGTAAGCACCCAGCTTGGAGCGGGCTGTGGATACAGAGCTGATTGCATCGTCAAGAACGGAAATCGCTGCGGAAGCTTTGGAAGCTGTGCTCAGATCAAGCGAATACTCCGTGCTGGATTCGTTTGTAACGGAAGCTTTAGCCGTGAATGCAGCTACTTTACCGTTAGAAGCAGTAATCGTCGAGTTAGCGGCAGTTCCTGTTACTTTCAGAGCTTTGGAACGCATGTCGGCAATTTCAACAGCCAATGTTTGACCGCTGTTCGAACCGATTTGCATGGACAACGAGTTATCCACTACATCATCCTCAAGCTTGAATGTAGTATTGGTGGAGTTCGCCAATGTAGCAGCATTCGTAGTCAGTGAAACGCCGTTATCGAACGCAATCGTATCGCCGGCTTTACCTTTTTGAGTGTCGTACGTTGTTGTTCCGCCATCGTTAGTCAATTCGAATGTATATTCTGTAACGTTGGCATTAACACCGAAGAAGATGCTTCCGTTACCGGAAAGATCCGCGCCGTCATACTCCAATTTAACATCGCGGCCCAGGTCAATAACCGTGTTGTTAGCTGCTGCAGCGCTCAAGGAGTATTTCGCGCCATCAACTGCAGTACCGTCAGCTTTTTGAAGCTCAGCAGTGTAGCCCGATGCTGTTTCAACATCGAAGGATACCGTATAGCTTGCACCGGAAGCTTTACCTTGAAGAGCAGTAGTGCTGAGGTCAATCAGCGCGCCTGATCCGCCGAAGGAGAGGTTCGTCAGTGCATTTGGCGAGCTAGCCAGTTGAAGCTCATTAACAACAGAGCTTGTACCGATTTGGTTGCCGGAAACCGTTTCTTTCAGGCTAACGGTGTATTGGCTTTGAACCGTAGTGGACAATGTGTTGCCCGATACGAAGGAAGCGCCTGTCGAAGTCAGCGTAAGGTCTGTACCGCCGCCATCGAGATCAAATGTAAGATCACCTGTCGTGTTGGAAGCGATTGTTGCTGTTGCGCTGTTAGCGCCTTGAGTAACTTTAACTTGATCCAATGCAGCGCCGGAAGCAAGGCCGATTACTTGACCGTTATAAGTACCGTTATCATTAACAGCATCAGCAAGGTTCAAACCACCAATAATGGCATCAACATCAACATCGAATTGAACGCCGGCAACTTGAAGTGTTTTTGCACCATCGCCAGCTGCTCCGGAAATCGTAACTGTGCTAGTGTTAGTGCCGTCGCTAAACGTAAATGTAATATCTGCAGTGGCGTCACCACCATCGACTACGCCGATTGTCAACGTATTAGCAGTACCGTTGTTAATAAGTGCTGCTTGTGCAGAAGTTGCATTGGAAGCCATCGTGAAGTTGGAGATTACGCCAGCGGATTTAAGCGTACCAGCACCGTTATCCGTAACTTTCGTAGCATCGATTGTTCTCGAGGTTTCGATTGTGTACGTACCGGAATCCGTAGCATTAGCCGTACCGGATTTAATATCCAATCCGCTTCCGATGGAAGAGTAGATTTGGCTCTTAGCAACAGTAAGCGTGTGGTTCACATCATTCAACGAAGAATTGCTCTCCAGCGTGATTGCTGTGTTGCCGCTAGCCGTGTTCAGGATTGCACCAGTATCTGTAGCTGCGCCATCCAGTTGTTTCGTGCTCTCAGCAGTAATCGCGATTTTGTATGCGCCGCCTGCCAGATCAACGGTGTCGCCGGCTGTTACGGAAGCATCTGTAACGTTGGAGAGAATGGTTGATTCGATTTGCGCTACTGTGTCGGAAGTAACCTTGACATCGAATACACCTGTAGGAGCGGTTGATTTAGGATCAACTGTAATTGAAGTAATACCTGTTCCGAGTGTAGTTGTAGCTCCACCGGTAAGTTTTCTGCCATCACCGGTAATCGCAACATCGCCGTTCAAGATTTTTCTTGTATTGAACTCCGTTGTGTTACCGATACGGTTGATCTCGGAAGAAAGTTGGTTAACTTCCTCTTGGATCGCATCGCGGTCCGTTCCCGAGTTCGTGTCATTGGCAGATTGCGTTGCCAATTCACGCATACGTTGAAGGATTGCATGAGTTTCGCTTAGCGCGCCTTCAGCTGTTTGAATCAAGGAAATACCATCTTGAGCATTGCGAGTCGCTTGATCCAAACCACGGATTTGACCGCGCATTTTCTCGGAGATCGCAAGACCGGCTGCGTCATCGCCTGCACGGTTAATACGTAGGCCGGACGAAAGCTTCTCCAGGTTCTTGGACGAGTTCACACCGTTAGCTCCCAATTGACGGGAAGTGTTAAGTGCCGCAAGGTTGTGATTAATTCTCATTGTTCATTACCTCCATGTGGTTGTGTTAAGAATGCCATCCATTTGCATTCTTGTGAGACAATAAAGATGTGCTTCCAATTCGCTGCCGGGTCGCGCGCTGATCCTGCCAATGAATTGTCTGCCTCTTCCCTATCCTCCCTGATTTGAACCACTCGTCCTTAAGTGGAAGGTCATGCATTACTTACTGTTTCTGTTGTTTCGCAAGTTTCTCGTCAACCAGTTCTCCGCGAACGATTGAAATATGTTTAGGTGCATCAATGGCTAAACGCAAGTGCCCCTCATCGCTCTTGACTACTTTCACCATAATGTTGTTGTCGATCATGATGTATTCCCCTGGTTTTCTCCCTAGTACGAGCATGCACTTCTCTCCTTAGAAGTTAGTAGAAAAAAAAGATGAGCAAATACGTCGATGCCCATCTTCATCCTGAAGACTGACAATCGACTTATTTGCTCATCCATAAGTCTTATGATGTTCTGCATTAAACCTAGCGAAGACTGGGCAAACATGATCAGACAGCAAAAGGACGAGTAAATAGGCGGGCAGCTATTCGGATCTTCTCCGGAATAACTACCATGCTTATTCACTCGTCCATGAGTGTAATATGAGATGCTTTACCCAATATATCGACAGCATTTTATTTTTTATTAGCGTTTTTTGATGAAATTCGAAAAAAATTTAGGGACCCTAGGGAGCCTTAATATGCGTTTATTGCAAAAGCTTATGAATGCTATAAAATCATCTGTCTTGTTACTATTGGCCGCACATGATACGTTAAAGGAATCAAGGTAAGAAATCGTACCCGAATGAACGGAATAATTCATCACTCATACGAGAGCGAGGTGTGTAGGGAACATGTTTCAAGTAACAAACAGTCCTTTTCAACAGGATCAAGTGGATTTGCTTAATCGATTAATGCCTACACTGACAGAGGGGCAGAAGATTTGGCTGAGCGGTTATCTATCGGCGATATCGGTCACTGCGGTATCGGCGTCGACGACGACATTGCAAGCTCCGGCCCAGGCTGCGAGTGCACCGGCGATTTCCAAAGAGGTAACCGTGCTCTACGGATCACAAACAGGGAACAGCCACAAGCTGGCCAAGAAATTGTCCGGCAAACTGCAGGATCAAGGCTTTCAGGTGACGCAAGCTTCCATGATTGATTTTAAAGCGAACACGCTTAAGAAGGTGCAAAATCTCTTCATCCTCGTTAGCACGCACGGAGAAGGAGATCCGCCGGACAATGCGATTTCGTTCTATGAGTTTCTGCACAGCAAGCGAGCGCCTCAATTAGAAGGATTGCCGTTCTCGGTGCTTGCTCTGGGCGACACGTCCTATGAATTCTTCTGCAAAACAGGCAGAGACTTCGATCAGCGGCTGGAGGAGCTAGGCGGCAAGAGAATTGCGCCACGCGTGGACTGTGACGTTGATTTCGACGAAGCGGCGAACCAATGGATTGAGAGCGTTCTCGCTTCGCTGGGGCAGGCTTCAGCAACTGTTCAGGTGCCTGCGGCCGCTTCCGCTGCCTTGGAAGGAGCGGTTTCGGACTATTCAAGGTCGAACCCGTTTCAAGCTGCCGTGCTGGAGAATTTAAACTTAAACGGACGCGGATCGGACCGGGAGACCCGCCATCTGGAGATCTCTCTTGAAGATTCCGGCATCCACTACGAACCGGGCGACAGCTTAGGCGTATATCCGCACAATCATCCGAGACTTGTCGATGAACTGATTGCTGCTATGGGATGGTCACCGGATGATCTTATTACACTTCCTAAGATTAATGAGGAGCGCTCAATAAGAGAGGCTCTGACTAGCTATTATGAAATTACCGTGCTGACGAAGCCGCTGCTCGAACAAATCGTTGCACTTACGCCCGGAACCGGCCTGGAAGAGCTTCTGGCCGCCGGTCAGGAACAAGAGCTGAAAGCATACATGAAAGGACGCGATCTGCTCGACCTGGTACAGGATTATGATCTGGAAGGCGTGCCGGCGGTTAGCTTCCTGGCGCTGCTAAGACGCATCCCGCCGAGACTTTACTCTATCGCCAGCAGCTCGAAGGCTTATCCGGATGAAGTGCATTTGACCATCCGCAAGGTACATTACACCGCTTCCGGCCGAGTGCGGTATGGCGTGTGCTCGACCTATGTGTCAGAGCGCCTTGAGCCGGGGCAGTCCGTATCGGTATTTGTTCAGGACAATCCGAACTTCAAGCTGCCATCCAATTCGGAAACCCCGATTATTATGATTGGACCGGGCACAGGCGTCGCGCCTTTCCGTGCATTCCTAGGTGAACGCGAGGAGAATGGCGCAGCGGGCAAGACTTGGTTGTTCTATGGGGATCAGCATTTCGCATCGGACTTCCTCTATCAAGTGGAATGGCAGCGTTGGCTGAAGGAAGGCGTGCTAACGCGCATGGACGTTGCATTCTCACGGGATACTGCAGAGAAGGTCTACGTGCAGCACCGCATGCTGGAGAAAAGCAAAGAGCTGTATCAGTGGTTGGAAGAAGGGGCTGCCGTCTACATCTGCGGAGACGAGAAGAAGATGGCGCATGACGTGCAAGCGGCATTAATCACCATCCTGAAGCAGGAAGGCTCCCTCAGCCAAGAAGAAGCGGAAGCGTACCTGATGAAGATGCAGCAGGATAAACGTTATCAACGGGACGTCTACTAATCAGGGAGATCCAAGAGAGCGAGGGAGGCAGAGACATGTCGGATAATAATCTACTATCAGCAAACAGTGCGCCGCATAGCGACGTGGAAGATATTAAACGCAGAAGCGATTATCTGCGGGGAACGTTAGAGGATACGCTGCAGGATCGGATTACAGGTTCTATTTCCGAGGATGATAACCGATTAATGAAGTTTCACGGCAGCTACATGCAGGATGACCGTGATGTGCGCAATGAGCGGAACAAGCAGAAGCTTGAACCTGCCTATCAGTTTATGGTTCGCGTACGGGCTGCAGGCGGTATCGTAACCCCGGAGCAATGGCTCATGATGGACCGAATTGCACAGCGTCATGCCAATGGCACGATTCGTTTAACGACGCGGCAGTCCTTCCAACTTCACGGTGTTATTAAGTGGAATATGAAATCCGTCATCCAGGAAGTAAATGAAGAGCTGCTAAGCACACTGGCTGCATGCGGCGATGTAAACCGTAATGTCATGTGCAACCCGAATCCGTATCAATCCGAGGTTCATGAGCAAGTACAAGAATGGGCGCAGAAGGTGAGCAGTCATCTGGATCCGCATACTCGCGCTTATCATGAGCTTTGGCTGAATGAAGAGAAAGTGGTCGACAGCCGTGACGGCGTGGAGCAGGAGCCGATTTACGGACCGGTTTACTTGCCGCGGAAGTTCAAGATCGGTATAGCCGTCCCGCCGGCTAACGAAGTGGACGTCTTCTCGCAAGATCTGGGCTATATCGCCATTCACGAAAATGGCCGCTTATTGGGCTTCAACGTAGCGGTTGGCGGCGGTATGGGAATGTCGCACGGCGATCCGAAGACATATCCGCAGGTGGCACGGGTAATCGGCTTTATTAAACCGGAGCAAGCGGTCGATCTCGCGGAGAAAACGGTTATGATCCAGCGGGACTACGGCGACCGTGCAGTGCGTAAGCATGCTCGCTTCAAGTATACGATCGATGACCGCGGCATTGAGTGGTTCGTCGATGAGCTGCAGCAACGACTGGGCTGGAAGCTGGAAGAAGCGCGCTCGTATCATTTTGACCATAATGGGGATCGTTACGGCTGGGTCAAGGGAAGCAACAACAAGTGGCATTATACGTTGTTCATTCAGAATGGCCGCGTGAAGGACGAGGACGGCTATCAGCTGATGACTTGCCTGCGCGAGATCGCCAAGATTCATACAGGGGATTTCCGCCTTACGCCTAACCAGAATTTGATTATCGGCAACGTATCGAGTCAGAAGAAGAAGAAACTGGAGCAGCTTATTGAAACCTACGGGCTTACGGATGGGGCTGAGTATTCTGCACTGCGCCGAAACGCGATGGCCTGCGTAGCGCTGCCAACCTGTGGTCTGGCTATGGCGGAGTCGGAGCGTTATATGCCTTCCCTGCTGGATAAGCTTGAATTGATACTGGATGAAGCGGGACTGCGCGAAGAGGAAATCGTCATTCGCATGACCGGTTGTCCGAACGGCTGCGCGCGCCCTGCATTGGCAGAAATCTCGTTCATCGGTAAAGCACCGGGCAAGTACAACATGTACTTGGGCGGCGGGCATTCCGGTAACCGACTTAACAAGCTATATCGCGAGAATATCGGCGAAACGGAAATTCTGAATGAGCTGAAACCGATATTGCTCCATTATGCGAAAGAACGGAATGAAGGCGAGCATTTCGGCGACTTCTGTATTCGCGGCGAATATGTAAAAGAAGTGGTTTCGGGTCTGGATTTCCACGCTTAATACCATTGATTCATTAATAGTGCCTGACGGTCGCCATGTGCGACCGTTTTTTGTTAAAATCACTTTTACATTGAATGTTGAAGAGGGATTTGTCTGTTTTTGTCGAATGTGTTTATTCTATTCATGATCAGCGTGATATCGGAGATAGAATTATGGGACAACTAGGAGCCAGTGACAACCAATGACCCCGTTTATTCGTGATTTGATCGTAAACACCTCGATTCTTTTTGTATTTACTTTTGTGTCCGGACAGCTGTTTACCAGGTTAGGAAAAGTGCGAAAGCCTTCATGGCGGTATCAGGTGCATGTTGGCGTATTACATGGTGCATTTGGCATCATTCTGATCTTCTCAGGCATTCATTTGCAATCCAATGTCGTGCTTGATGTGCGTAATATCGCTATATTTATGTCCGCACTCTATGGGGGCCCCATTGCAGTAACCGTCACCAGCGCGATTACGGTACTGTTCCGAACGATAGAAGACCCTTCCGCGTTCATGGTGGTGTTCACGGTGGCCGCATGTATATCCGTCGGAAGTGCGATCATCGCCGCCAAGGTGCGCTCTTACGTGCTCAAATGGACCGTCTTCCTGATTTATTTGGAAGTCTTCTTTTTTATCGACTTCTATGTCGTGTTTGACCTTCCGTTCCTGCCAAGAGTGGCTCCTTACCTGCTGATTAACTTGCTTAGCGGCATATTGGCCGCGTATCTGCTTCATTACTTCCGGCGCAATCGCAGCTTGAACCATAGAATCAAAGAAATGCAGCAAGAGCTGCATGGTATTCTAAGGCTGCAATCCGGATTTACGTTCAAAATCACCAATGAATCCGGTACTTATAGGTTTACTTTGGCTGAGGGTCAGCTGCTTGAAGAGATGGGAATGACCCCGGAGGACTTTGTTGGAAAACCGCTTCAAGAGGTGTCCCTATTTGCTTTCTTGCAGCGTAATCTTACGGCTGTGGCGATCACCGAGAAATTGACCTGCGAAGCAGTGGTGTCGGCATTCCATCTCTTAATTACCGTTTGTCCTGTTATGGAAGAGGGGACCGTAAGGGAATGGATCGGTTCGGTTATAGATATCACGGAGCGTAAACGAGCGGAGCAGCAGGTTACGGAGAAGGAAGAGCGGTATCGTACGCTCGTAGAGAACTCGCAGGATTTTATTCTGAGCTTTCGTCCGGACGGTACCATTGCTTCGGTGAATCAGAAGATGTGCGAGGAGCTGCAGCTGCAGCGGGATCAGATCGTCGGGCACAAACTGACGGATATCTTGTTGGACGGGTATCTGGAAGAATGGGAGCGGAGCTTCCAACAAGCAATTGAGGAGCGGAAGACGCAAGAGCTTGAGGTGCGGCAGGTACAGCTGAAGCAGAACAAGATATACAGCCTTACGCTTTCGCCGTATTATGATTATTTTCAAGAGGTTAAAGGGGTTACCGTGACCATTCACGATAATACGGAGCTCTACCAACGGAAAGCGGCCGATGAATCGAATCAAGCCAAGAGCCATTTTCTAGCCACGATGAGCCATGAAATTCGTACGCCGCTTAGCGGCATTATTGGGTTAAACGGCTTACTGATGAAGACGGACCTTACCCCGATTCAGCAAAATTATGTATCCAGAATGGGCTCTGCCTCCGATGCGCTGATGGTCATTATTAACGATATCTTGGACTTTTCCAAAATCGAAGCAGGCAAAATCGAACTGGAGCGCATTCCGATTTCCCTTCACGGCTTCCTGGATAAATTGATGCACATGACGTCATTAATGGTCGAAGGCAAGCCGATTACGCGTATATTCGATGTCTCTGAGGATTGCCCGGACCGCATCATGGGAGATCCGCTCCGATTAGAGCAGGTCATGCTCAATCTATGCGGCAATGCGAGTAAATTTACGGATCGCGGCTTCATTCGCGTTGCGGTCGAAGTCGAGACGACGGCGTCCAAATCGAATAAGATGCTGCGGTTCTCTGTTCAAGATACGGGAATTGGCATTTCCGAAGCGCAGCTCCCGCTGCTATTCCGATCCTTCACGCAGGCCGACAGCTCGACCAGCCGCAAATACGGCGGTACCGGACTTGGTCTTGCCATCTGCAAGCTGCTGGTGGAGACGATGGGCGGTCAGCTTGAAGTGATCAGCGAGCAAGGGAAGGGGAGCACGTTCTCGTTCGTGGTACCGCTGGAGGAGCTTGCGCCGGACAGAGATGATCTTACAGCGCTATCCGGTATTGCTGCGGCGATGGCTGCCGAGAATGTTGAGGAACAAGGGGATCAGCCGGATAGGCAGCTTAAAGGGCGTATTCTGCTCGTTGAGGATAATGAAATCAATCAAATCATAGCGAGAGAAATACTGACAGGGAGCCATTATGATATTGAAGTAGCGAGCAATGGCTACGAGGCTCTCCGGGTGCTGGAGCAATCCGAACCCGGTCAGTGGGATGCCATTCTTATGGACATCCATATGCCGGAGATGGATGGCTGCGAGGCCACCAGGCATATCCGGGCCAATCCACGATTCAGGCATTTACCGATTATCGCTTTAACGGCGGACGTGTTCTCGGATAATCATGAGCTGTACTATCAGGCAGGCATTGATGATATTACGACGAAGCCCTTTATCAAGGCGCAATTGCTGGCCGCGCTGGACAAATGGCTTCGCAAATAATAGGAAAGGCGGCGCAAGGGAGGCCTTGCTGCCGCCTTTTTCATTAGGGCTGAGCTAGATATATCGGCGAATCGTATCCGCAAGCTGGTCGGCAACATAGCTTGCGCCGGAAGCCAGGTGATTGCGGTCGAAGCGAAGCTTGACGTAACGCTCGTCGGTGTCAAAGGCTTCGGAGAACAAGCCGGATAGGCCGCGCGCCTTGCGATCGATCTGCAGCAGCAAATCAACCCCGTCCGCATCGGGATAAAACACGATTTCCAGCTCATCAAGCTGGCCTCGGAACTCCGAGGTGGGAATGAATTCGAATTCTTGCACGAAGGACAGTCCCGCAATTCTGCCGTATTGTGGCGCGTATTGGCAGGTGACTTCGCGAATGCGGAAGCCGAGCTGGCGAACGGCATCCAGTACAACCGCGGAATACGGGTGAGGATTCACTTGAAGCTGATCCCGATCCTTGGGGTCAATGGCTTCCTTGATTTCCAGCCCCGTTTGAATCCATACCGGCGTTCTGCCCATCGTAACCGGCGTATTTACCGGCAGCTGGAAGGATACGGGAAACTCATAGACTTGCTCAGCTTCAACCGTAAACTTGCCGGCGAGTAGAAATTTGGCTATGGGAGCTTCTTCCTCTATCTTCGTATCATTATGTTCCTTAACATATCGTGTCATAACGAAGGCGTAGACGTCATCGACCTGCTGAGCTACACGGCCGCCTTGAATCCGGACAACGCCGCTAAGAGTATCCCCTGCCTGCACCTCATCCTCGTGAAGCATGAGATCGACTTGCGCTGCACCGATTCCGACGCTTGCCAGCATGCGTTTAAACATAGACATTGTGATAGAACGCCTCCTTATAATTGTACGTATTCAATGATCTGATACGACGAGAGGACAACGGAGGTTTCATAGGCGGACTCTTTTTTGCGAGTGAAGGCTGGCCGATAAAAATATAGATGTGCCTTTAGTTGAATTTGGTTGTTTTGTATTGAATTTACTTGGCGGAATGAGTATGCTTAAAGAGAACTACATAGCATATTTATACAGGGGGATTAATGAACTATGGGAGTCATTAAGCGGGTCGTCATTATCGGTTGGGATGGAGCCGGGAATTTCGTGCAAGCTGCTTCAACACCTCATTTAGATCGCTTGATCAGCAGGGGAGCTGTTTCATTCGATGCGCAAACGGCTTCGCCTACGATCAGCGCAGAATGCTGGGGGGCGCTGATGCATGGCGTGAGCCCCGATAAACATGGATTAACGAACTCGAAGGCCGAGAAGCAGCTATTCCCTGAAGATTCGCCTTATCCTTCCATTTTCCGAATCGCCCGCGAAGCAGACACGAGTGTCAAGCTTGCCTCGTTCAGCGCATGGGAGCCTATCAACTATGGCATTATTGAACCGAATATCGGCGTACACAAGGTATCAATGCCCGATCGAGAGATTGCCTTGGCAACGGCTGACTATATTAGTAACCATTCTGATTTCCAGCTGCTGTACGTTCACTTGGATTTACCGGATATAGCCGGTCATAAGCATGGCTACAATACGCCCGAACAGCTGCGCAGCATCGAAGAAACGGATACCAATACAGGCGTCATCCTGGATGCGCTTGAGCAAGCGAATGCGCTGAACGACAGTCTCATCATCGTCGTATCCGATCATGGCGGCGGCGGGGAAGTCGATACCGACCACGGCAGCGACCATCCGCTGGACAAAACGATTTTCTGGGTAGCGGCCGGCCCGGGCATTGAGCCTGGAACAACCATTTCGGAGCCGATTGTCATTACGGACACGGCTGCGGTTGTCGCCCATGCACTGGGACTTGCAGCACCTGTATCATGGGAAGCGAAGCTGCCGCGGCATCTATTCGGCACGGCTGGGGTAGAATAGCATGCTGGTATTCGCTGTTTTCCTAGTGCTGTTCTCCGGACTTACACACGCCGTATGGAATTTGTTTGCCAAACGAAGCTTGAACAAGGCGGCTTTCTTATGGATTATCCTTATTCCAACGACAATCTTCCTGATTCCGCTCGTTGTAAGCAAGCTGATAAGCAAAGCGCTGCCATGGCAGGCATATGTGCTTATTCTCATCACGATGCTGATCCAAGGCTGCTACGCCTTTATGCTGACCAAAGCCTATGATCTTGGGGATTTGTCGCAAATGTATCCCATCATGAGAGGGACGTCAACACTGCTCGTACCGACGATCGGCGTTGCTTTTCTTGGCGAATCGTTGTCTGTATGGGGTTGGTTTGGCATCCTCTGCATGATCGTCAGTTTCTTCATCATCAGTGATTGGTCGTTTCGAAGGAGCAAGAGAGCGCGGTCATCTAAGCCCATTCTCGTTGCGTTTGGGGTGGGGTTATGTACAACCTGCTATGTATTCGTGGACAAATTGACGCTCGACTATTTATCGCCGCCTGAACTGCTTTGTCTGGGCAATCTGGGTTTCCTGCTGGCCTTGACACCGGCTGTGCTGCGTTCAGGAAAGTGGAAGGTCGAGCTGAAGGCGAATTGGAGAGTCATCCTTATGGGCGCCGTGCTTTCGCCGGGTTCGTACTTGTTATTCTTATTTGCGATGAATCTGGCGCCAATGGCTCACATTTCTCCGGTTCGGGAGATTGGTACGGTCTTCGCAACCTTGCTTGGCATCATGGTGCTGAAAGAGCAGCAGGGGATGAAACGAATTGCATCCTCCGCTACGATTGCGACCGCGATTGTGGTCATCAGCCTATTCGGTTAGGCTAAGGCGTGATCCAACGCAGGGGATGTTTGGCGAGTGCCTCGTCCCAATCCGTCGGCGGCGCTTGGTTGCATAGGATAAACGTTACATCCTCCAGATCGCCGAGCTTATAGGGAAAGCGATGCCCGAGTTTCGTATAATCCGCGGCTACAATGACCTCAGTAGCATGGGAGATCGCCTTGCGGGATACGGCGGACTTGCTGTCGTCCAAGCTGGTAAGACCGGCTTCGGCGTGGATGCCATCAACGGAAATGAATGCTTTATCGATATAATAATGGCCAAGAGCCGTTTCAGTCATGGAGCCTGCGCAGCGGGCATGCAAAGCGCTGATCTCCCCGCCGAGAAACAAGATTCGGCCATCGAAGCGACCTTGATTCTGCTGTTCCATCAATAGGGTAGCAGCGGGAAACGAATGGGTCAGCACCGTTAAGCCGGTTTGCGTCAAATGCGGAATGACGGTCAGCAGCGTCGTTCCTTCATCGAGAAAGATCACTTCACCATCACGAATGAGGCCGGCCGCTTGCCGGCCTATTTGATTTTTCTCCTCGCGCTTGAGCGTGATTCGCTCCAAATAAGGCGATTCCTCAAAGATGACGGAAGGCTTAACAGCGCCGCCGTAGACCTTCTTCAGCTTAGCTTGTCCTTCGAGTTCATCCAAATATCTGCGCACCGTTTCCTTCGACACGTCGAATAGCTGCACCAATTCAGTTGAAGATACATTACCGTTCAGCTCAAGCAGATCCAGTATTTTCTGTTTGCGTTCTTCGCCGATTAAGGACATCTAAGACACCTCCAGCATGTGCTCTACTAAGTGTCATTTTAGCAGAAAAACCGGCAGGACGTTCTCCTGTATTTCCAAATCCGACGCGATTCGTTAAAATAGTCGAAAAGGGGAGATGTAAGCGTGACACAAACGACGACAGATACAATAAAAATCATGACATTCAACACATGGCTGGGCGGCGAGGCCGTTCATGACGGCGTAAACAAAATCGCCCGGGCCGTAGAGCTGTCCGGTGCGGATATCGTAGGGTTTCAGGAAACGCCGGATCCCGGCAAAGCAGTGGCGGAGAAGCTGGGCTGGCATTATTACCAGAACCAAGAAGGCCGGGCAAACTGCAGCGTTATTAGTAAATATCCCATCATCGAAGCCGTCCATGTCGATGGCATGAGCGCGGTCCTTACTCACATTCAGCTGCCCTCCGGACAAGTCGTTCTCATTGCCGATGCCCATTTATATTATGATCCTTACGGTCCGTATTGGGCTTTGTTCGATCATAAACCCGTAGACGAGATTGTGGCCATGGAGCAAGAGGCCCGCGGTAGAGAGCTTGAGCTGGTTCTGCGTGACCTTGCCCCTCATCTGGCATCGGATATGCCGCTGTTCCTCATGGGCGATTTCAACGCGCCATCCCATCTCGATTGGGGCGATGATACGAAGTCGCTGCATGAAGGGTATGTCGTACGATGGCCGGTAAGCGCAATGGCGGAAGAGGCGGGGCTTCTGGATTCTTACCGCATGGTGCACCCCGATCCGGCAGCGATGCCCGGTCTTACATGGTCGACGGTCCATACGCCGGAGCATCCCTGGGGAGATAACCCGTTTGAGCCGCAGGACCGCATTGATTTTATCTACTATCATGGTTCCCGCGTGACGGTTGTGAACGCCGAAGTGTTTGTCGTTGGCGAGCCGAAGGGGTTCGGCAGCCATGAGGATAATGAATGGCCGTCCGATCATGCGGCGGTTGTGTCGACCTTCCAAATCGCAACGGCGTAAGATGATATTAAGGAATCGTTCAGATTCCGAGTGGAGTGCATAGGGAATGGGAACGCCTTATTCGGCTATTCTAACGTTGATGGTTACGGCCGGCGTCATTAATGTCATTATGGGGATTTACATCTTAACGAATCGTGCGAAGCAGTCGATGTCGAAGACCTTTGTCGCGCACTGCTTGCTGTCTGCCGTTTATATATTCGGCTCCGCGCTGGAGCTGTCTGCCGGATCACTGGAAGAGATCACATTCTGGATTAAGGTGGAATACATCGGGATGCCGTTTCTGCCTCCCATCAATCTGCTGCTCATTATGTATTTTCTCGGCATGGAGCGTTATTTGAAGCCCACTTTGCGCGCGGGATTGTTCATCATGCCGCTTGTGACCGTTGCGCTCGTGATGTCGAACGAAATGCATCATCTGTATTATCGGTCCATCACGATTAGGCCGGAACTAGGTTTCTTGAAGGTCGATCTGAACGCGGGACCTTGGTACATCATCCAAGGCGCATATACGTTTGGCTGCATGTTCGGCGGCGTTGCGCTGCTGCTGCTGTATTGGGGCCGCATGAAGTCGGCTTACAGGCTTCAGCACATTACGATGCTGGTCGGGCTGCTGCTGCCGCTTGCGGGTGATTTTGCATACCTCGGTAATTTGACGCCGCAGGGGATTGACCCGATTCCGGTTATTATGGCCGGCACCTCTGCGCTGTATATGTGGGCACTCGCTTCGCGCGGATTGATGAACGTGGCGCCGATTGCGCGGGATAATCTGTTCGAGAGCATGAGCGATGGCGTACTCGTGCTGGATATGAACAATCGGCTGGTCGATTACAACCCGGCCGCCGCGCAGGTGATGCCGGAGTTATCGACGTATTCGCTTGGGCGATCGATCGAGCCATTATGGCGCCAGCATACGGACAGTACCCTCATTGAGGAAACGGACTCGCAGAGCACGCAAGAAACGTTGTGGGAGAAGGATGGCCAATCCTACTACTACGATATTCGGGCATCCGTCGTCAGGAAGAAGGGCGGTCAGGAAACGGGCAAGCTGATTGTGCTCATCGATGTTTCCGAACGCGTGCGGCTGCAGCAGCGATTGCATGAGCTGGCTTTTCACGATGGCCTTACGGGGATCTATAATCGGACGCATTTCTTGCAGCTGAGCGAGAAGCTGCTGGCGGAATCGTTATTGAACGGAGAGCCGCTTGCGCTGCTGTTATTCGATATCGACCACTTTAAACGGATTAATGACACTTATGGACATGATGTCGGTGACCGTGCACTCCTTCACGTAGTCGGTGTATGCCGCAATGTGCTGCGCGCGGAAGATGTGCTTGCTCGTTATGGCGGCGAGGAATTCGTTGTGATGATGCCGGGTTTATCGCTTGAGGAAGCGGAAGCTGAGGCGCACCGGATTCGGAATGAGCTTGTCAGTCAGCCAATGGCGTTATCGGCAGCGCCGAAGGGATTCTTAGCGGTAACGGCGAGTTTTGGCGTTGCTGTGGTGAGCGGTGAAGCTGGAACGGACGACTGGCATGATATGAAGCAGCTGCTGAAGGCTGCGGATCGTGCCTTGTATGAGGCCAAGCATGCGGGGCGGAATACGGTGCGTGTTGCGAACCGGACTGTCTTGGTGTAGAGAGAATGTAGAGCAGAGAGAGAGCCGCCGTATAGGTGGCTTTTTTGCTGTCCGCATCTTCACAGATCGTTGCGAATTGCTGTGATTGTAATCACATCGACTTCGGGAGGCGGCCTTGTATACTTGGATTATTCCAAGTGACGAAAGCGAGGAACTGACCATGCTAAGCAAGCAAACAATCGATATTATCAAATCAACCGTACCGGTATTAGAGGTCCATGGCACGACGATTACAAAGCGATTCTATCAGCTGCTGTTTACCGCTCATCCCGAGCTGCTTCATATGTTCAATCATGCCAATCAAACCAAGGGCAGGCAGCAGACGGCACTGGCCAATGCGGTGTATGCGGCTGCGCTTCACATCGATAAGCTGGAGATGATTCTGCCGGCAGTGAAGCAAATCGCCCACAAACATCGCAGCCTTGGCGTCAAAGCAGAGCATTATCCCATTGTCGGCCAAATGCTGCTGACAGCGATCAAGGAAGTGCTGGGTGATGCGGCAACGGAAGAGATATTAGGCGCCTGGGCGGAAGCCTATGGGATCATCGCGAATGTCTTTATCGAAACGGAAGCCGAAATGTACAAACAGGCGGAGCAGCAAAATGGCGGTTGGGCGGACTATAGGGCATTTCGCGTGGCGAGGAAGGTGCAAGAGAGTGAGGTCATTACATCCTTCTATCTGGTACCGGAGGATGGAGGCGCACTTCCTGCTTTCGAGCCGGGGCAGTATGTGAGCGTTAAGGTGCATATTCCCGGGGAGACTTACACGCATATTCGACAGTACAGCTTATCCGGTGGTCCGGGTAAATCGTATTACCGCATTTCGGTCAAACGCGAAGACGAATTCCCGAACAGACCCGGAGGGAAGGTATCGAGATACTTGCATGAGCAGATCAACCAAGCGGACGTACTGTGGCTGTCGGCACCTGCGGGCCACTTCACGTTAGATCGCATGGATACAAGGCCGGTTGTCTTGATAAGCGGCGGCGTCGGTTTAACGCCTCTAGTGAGTATGCTATCCACCTTGACAGAAAGCCATTCGGATCGTCCGGTTACGTTCATCCATGCCGCGCAAAATGCCTCTGTGCATGCGTTGCGAACCGAAGTAGAAGAGCTGGCTTCACGCGCATCGCAGGTATCGTTGTACTGGTGTTACGACAAACCAACCGAAGACGACCGGGCCGCGCAAGCTTTTCATAAAGAAGGTTATATCGACCTGCCGTGGCTCCAAGACGTCGTGCCGACGAAGGATGCGAGCTTCTACTTCTGCGGTCCGGAGCCGTTTATGAGAATGGTGTTTGGCCTCTTGAAGGAGTGGGGAGTCGCCCCGGAGGATATTCATTATGAGTTCTTCGGACCTAGCGGCAGCTTAGAGGCTGCACCGGAAACGACGGCGCAGCCGCAGGAAACGGCTGCTGCGCAAGGATAACGGGTCGCCTGCCTACTTGGTTTCTCCTTCGGATTGGCTGCGCAGCAGCCGATTAATGGTTTCCCGGCGCAGCCCGAGAAACTGCCCGATCTCATCCTGTGTCAGCACATCGGATAAGGAGTAGGGAGAGATGTAAGCTTGAAACCAAGCCTGCAGCTTACGCAGCTTCTCTGCCGGAGCAACCTCGGTGAGTTGGTCAATTCGCTGCTGCATCATGCGCAGCTTGTCCTGCAGCTTAAGGGCGATGTCGCGGCATTGCCCCGGATTTTGTTCAAGCTCGGCGTACCAAGTCTCGGCTGGCAAACAATCGATTTCGCAAGTGACGAGCGCAATCGCAGTGCCGTAATAAGGATTAGGGCTGATTAAGGAATGATGCGGAATGATTTCGTCCGGTACGATAATATTGACCAAAATTTGCGAGCCATCCTGATGGACGCGAACAATCTTGAGCAAGCCGCTCTTCAGGTGGTAGAGGGGGCCGGATTCCCCCTGACGGAATAAGGTTTCGCCTTTGTGTATAATCATCATTACCTCAGTGAATGCCGGCGCTTGCCGGCATTTTTTTATTTTAGTATAACCGATCTGATGCGGGCCTGACTTCATGGGCGTAAGCAAGTACAAGGATTCATAGGAGGGGGCCTGCAGCATAGCCCGCATTATGTGGCAACAAAAATACTTGTACCCTCACGTTCCCACTCTCTATACTTGAAGTAATTTGCTGCAAGGGGGAACCTCTGATGAAACAGAACAAATACGATGATCCGGACTTCTTCGCCAAGTACAATCAAATGCCTCGTTCCATCGGCGGGCTTGAAGCGGCCGGGGAGTGGCCGGCACTGCGGGCTCTTATGCCTGACCTGCAAGGAAAGCGGGTGCTGGACCTTGGCTGCGGCTTCGGATGGCATTGCCGGTATGCGCGCGAGATGCAGGCAAGCTCCGTAATCGGCGTGGATCTGTCCGAGATGATGCTTGCGCGCGCCAAGGCGTTCGAGCATGATCCGGGGATTGAGTATCTTCAGCTTGCGATTGAGGATATCGCGTTCGCCGCGGAGCAGTTCGATGTCGTCATCAGCTCGCTTGCTCTGCATTACGTCGAACGTTTCGATATCGTCTGCCGCAAAATCCACGAGTACCTTGCGCCGGGAGGCAGCTTTATTCTTTCGGTGGAGCATCCGGTGTTCACGGCACGCGCTGCGCAGGATTGGCATTACGGTCCCGCAGGGGAGCGGATGCACTGGCCGGTTGATGATTACCAGCAGGAAGGCATGCGGCAAACGAGGTTTCTGGACAATGACGTCGTGAAGTACCACCGCACGGTCGCGACGATCATCAACCAGCTGATCGAGGCCGGCTTCACCATCAGGCAGCTGTCGGAGCCGCAGCCGACGAAGGAAGCGATCGCTGCCTATCCGGACATGCGGGATGAGACCCGCCGTCCGATTTTTCTGCTGATTGCTGCGCAGAAATAGTGTTCGGTTGCCTGCGATTGCATGCATACAAAGAAGCTGTCCCAGAAGAGTGTCTTGTGACTCTAATGGGACAGCTTTTTTGCGGAGGGAGTCAGCACTACCCGTCCAGAACGCCGGTCATGCGCAGCGGGCCGCGGCGCATGATGCGAGAGATGATTAAGGCCATTTCGTGCGGGGTATGAACCATCCCGGTTTCCAGCCAGTGCTGCATGACGCCAAAGTTGGCAGAGATAATATAGGCCGTGAGAAAATCGCGCGGCACGAGCAGCTTATGATCCTCTGGCTGCAGCAGCATCAGCTTGTTATAGAGATGCTTAAGCATGAGTTCTTTGTAGCGGAGATTAAACGATGGATCACCTTTCGGGCCCATCATGACCCTGAAGAAATCGCCATTCTCCCGCAAGAAACGGAATACATCGACCATAAACGGATACGCCTCATCGCGCTCCACATATTGGAGCAGCAGCTCCGGATTGGCGTGCTGAATCCGTTCTTCGAAGCCTCTCCAGATCTCCGATTTGCACTGCTCCAGCAGATCGAACTTATCGTGGTAGTGCAAGTAGAAGGTTCCCCGATTGAGCCCGGCTTTAAGCGTCAAATCCCGCACGGTAATCGATTCGAAGCCTTTCTCTTCAATAAGCTCAATCAGTGCGCTGCGCAGCATATCTTTGGTCCGCTCGATGCGGGGATCGGTTTTCTGAGACATGCGTACAAGCAACCCTTTCTGCAATAAAATAGTTGTTTTAGATGAATTTTCGCTCCAAATGAACAGCGGCGTTGGCATGTGTTCAATAAGCGACAGAAACGTCGGATGTTGATTATTGAGTTCTCACTTCAAATCATTATAATAAACACGGTGACCATTATTCAACACGATGTCCATTAAAAAGGAGTGGCAAATTTGCATACAAATTTACTGAAGCAGAAATTAGTATGGATCGGCGCGGTAGCTGTGCTGGCCGTGCTTATGGTATTTGGGGTGGCGATGATCGGGCCGGCTGCGGGAGCGGCTCCGAAGGAGCTGCCGGTTGCGCTGGTCGTCTTGGATCAGCCGGTCGATCAGCCGGACGGCAACAAGCTGGCCGTTGGCGAGACGTTAAAGGAGAAGATGACCCAGCAGACGCAGCTGCCAATTAAGTGGGAGATTGTGGGCTCGAAGGAGGAGGCGCTGGCAGGAATCGATGAGCAGAAATACTACGGTGCGCTCATCCTGCCGGCGGATCTTAGCGCGGGTCTGCTCTCGCTGCAAACCGCTGCGCCGCAGCCCGCGCAGCTGCAGATCTATGTCAGCGAAGGGAAGAACGCGCAAGTAGCGGGTACAGTGAACATGCTGCTGCAGGTAGCGATGGATAAAGTCGGCATTCAGCTGTCGACGCAGCTGTTGGCAGAGATCGGGAAACACACCGATGCCATCCCGGTAACGGCCGCCGGCGCACTTATTGAGCCGTTCACGGTCAGCTCGCAGATTGTGCATCCCGTAGGCGCTAACAATGCCAGCGGCAACGCGCCGCTGCTGCTGACCCAGATGATGTGGCTCAGCTGCCTGGCAGTCAGCATAACGCTGTTCTTAGCGTCGCAGCAAGCGGTGAAAGCCGGCGGCGGACATATGCGTATCGTTCTGACTAAGCTTGTAGCGGGCCTTGTTATCGTCACGGGGGCAACGGCTTTTCTCGTATGGATGTCGGGCTCCTGGTACGGCATGGAGCTTTCGGACCGGACGCAGCTATGGTTATTCCTCTTATTAGCCGGATCGGCATTCTTCCTGTTCCAAACGACATTGCTGCGTTGGATTGGCATGCCGGCGGTTCCGCTCATGGTGCTGTTATTCTTCTTCTCGATGCCGGTCATCAATATGGCGCCTGAGATGCTGCCGGCTCTTGCGAAGGATTGGCTGTACAGCTGGACACCGCTGCGCTTCGTTGCAACCGGTCTGCGATCGGTCATGTACTTCGACGGTACGAACATGAACGGCACGTATCAGGTGCTTGGCTGGTTATCCGGCATTTGCATGGTGGTGGCGGCCGCATCTGTACTCAAACCCAAGAAGGCAGCGCCGACGTTGGATAGTTCTATGTAAGTAAGGTTCTCCATTAAAGTGACTGAATCGGATTCCAATATTCCGGTTTGGTCGCTTTTTTTTGGCGCAAATTATGATCAATACGGAAATACGGACATCCATTGACACTGTGGTGCACCACACGGTTTATGCTGGGAGAGGGAGGAGATACATGTACAAGATCAGCGCGTTCTCGGAAATGACCGGGCTTAGCAAGGAAACGCTGCGTTATTACGCGGAAGTGAAGCTGCTGGAGCCCGTGTATATTGATCCCTCGAACAATTATCGGTACTACGACGACGGCAGTTATTTTATAGCGGTGCTGCTTACCAAATTAAGACGGTTCGGCTGTACGATTCAGGAGATGAGCGCGGTCATGAACGACGAGTCCTTTGCCCATCTGGAAGGGTTGCTGGAACAGAAGCGGGACAAGATACAGTCGCAAATAAGGGATCTTCTGCTGCAAGCGGAGGAGATTGACGAATTTCTGGCATCGGGAAGGGAGTAACGGACAACTATGCTGACATGGAAAGAAGAAACGACGATTCATGCGCCAATCGAGAAGGTGTGGGAGCTATTCGCGGATCGGAATATCAAACGGATTATGCCGAAGGTTGAGGAGCATACGCTAATCGAGAAGTCCGAGAAGGAAGCGGGAGCCAAGCATCGTCAGAAATATCGGGAGGGTAAGCGCGTCGAAACGTATGTCGTCGACACCTTGGCGTACGAGGACAAGCCCCATACCAAGCGAAAAACGATCCACTTCGTATTAGGCAAAGCTTTTGAGATTACGCTCACGTTCACATTAGCAAGGGTTGACGATGCCCGCACAGCCTTCATCTATGAAGGGGAAAACAAAGGAGTCAACTTCGTCGGACGGGCTATGCTTAAGCTTGGCAGTCAGAAGGCGAATTTGAAAGTCGTACATGAGTTTATGGCGCTTGTGGAGCAAGAAGCGAGGAAATAAGGAACGCCACTTGCTGCGCGCGGGGCTGTAAGATCGGTTGCCATTTCAGACGCGCTGTGACAAAATAAACGGACAATCACAAGATGAATGGAGCTTCTAACTTTGTCTACTTTACCTAATTGTCCGCAATGCAACTCCGAATACACGTACGAGGACGGAATTCAGTTCGTCTGCCCGGAATGCGCGCATGAGTGGAATACCGCATCGGAAGCCGAGCAAGCGGAAGATGCTGGCCGGGTGATCAAAGACGCCAATGGCAACGTTCTAAACGACGGTGATTCCGTATCGGTCATCAAGGATTTGAAGGTGAAAGGGACTTCTCTTGTCGTTAAGATTGGCACGAAGGTGAAGAATATCCGGTTAATGGATGGCGATCACGATATCGACTGCAAAATCGACGGGTTCGGCGCGATGAAGCTAAAATCCGAATTTGTGAAGAAAATTTAGCCCGGCTACAAATGATAAAGCCCCTGCTCATTACGAGCAGGGGCTTTTTTGTCAGGTCTTCAGGCGAGCGAGCGGCAGTTGCAGACAGGCAGGCACATCTGCTCCAAAGTCAGTGAGCTCAAGGCAAACCGGATACGAATACAGCCGGAAGCTAACGCACTCCGGAGCGTCCGATTCGAACGGGATACCTTCGGCAGCAAGCCGCGTCTTAACTCCCTCAAGAAAATCGATGCTGCTCACGCCGAAGCTTATGCTTATTGCGGGCGGCAGAGCAGTCATTGCGATGGGAATCCATTTTCGCGCTTTGGATACAATGATCGCATGGGCCGTTCCCCCAATGGCAAACGTGAAATTATCGAATACTTTATCAAGCCCAAAGTCCATCAGCCGCACGAGCTGTTCCCGAAACGAAATGACGGCGTCAGCCTCCACCGGCATGCCAACTTCCCGGAGATAGAGGAGGCTCATCTCTCCGATCGGCGGAAGGATGCCTTCCTGTACATAGGAGTGGCAGATGATTTCGAGCAAGTTGCCGTCGCCATCGCGGAAGTAGACGTTCCTTCCTGCCGAATCGAACGCATCCATAATGCGGCCGTCCGGCCACTTGAGGAGCGTTACATGCTGATTGCGCAGCCAGCTTACTGCGGCATCGAAGCCGGAAGCCGCCACTTCGAAAGCGATATGGGCCGGAGCGTTAGGCTCTAACCCTTCCGTGAAGCAGAGCGTAATCGAAGGTAGCGGCTGAAAGTGGATCTCGGTGTCCGACTCATGGGAAATGGGAAAAGCAAGCTGTTCGTGGTAAAACTGCTTCACGCCTTGTATCGAGAAGGTGTGCAGCTGCAAACGAGAGAAATGGGTCACCATAACTATCCGCCTCCCTTTATACACTTATAATACATTTATGTATGTAAAGTTGGCAATCCTTAACATAAAAAAAGCGGCGCAGAGGGCTGGAACCCTCTGCGCCGCTATGATTAAGCCGCTACCGCAGCAGGCTGCGTGCGACGAGCTTGTTTACGAATTAAGAAGGTGAACGGCAACGCAGCCACTGCAATATACGTTGCAACCATGAAGACGTCATTCACGCTCATTGTAAACCCAAACAGCGGAATGAGATTTGCGGTTTCCGTACCGGCAGTTGTCAGCTCCGTCACATGCGTGATCGTATGCGAAGCGAGCAGTGAAGTGAATAGCGCGATGGCGAAGGAACCGCCTACGTTACGAATCCAGTTCGTCACCGAGGAAGCATGCCCAACCATCTGCGGTTGAATTTCTTCCATACCCGCCGTACTTGTTGCGGCCGCGGCGAATGATACGCCGAGGTTACGCACCGCCATCCAGAAAATGATGTACAGATGCGAGGTATCATTGTGCATATGCGTCATTTCATAGCTGCCCCATATGATGAGCACGAGTCCGCCGACCGTTAACCATTTGGCACCGAAGCGGGGATAGATTTTACCCGCAAGTGGCATGGAGAGCGCCATGATCAGGGAGGATGGAAGCAGGATCAAGCCCGTGTCCATCGGTGTGATTTGCTGAACGTTCTGCAAGAAGAGCGGAACGAGCAGCGTGCCGGAATAAAGGCTGATCGTGATGATCGTATTGGCCAGCAACGTGACGGAGAAACGATAATTGCCGAATACCCGCAGGTCAAGCAGCGGATTGTCTGTGCGCAGCTCGCGCCAGATGAACAAGATAAGCATCACGGCCCCGAAGACGAAGAGCCCCACTGTTTTGCCGGAATCCCAGCCCCATTGACGCCCTTGGCTTAGCGCAACCAGAAGCGATACGCTGCTGAGAACGACCGTTGCCAGCCCGATTTTGTCCAAGCCGGTGGATTTGCCGATGCGATAGTTCGGAATCATCGCGACAATAAACACGATGGCAATCAATCCGATCGGCACATTGATGAAGAAGAGCCAGCGCCAGCTGAACTGCTGGATGAGCCAGCCGCTGATCGTCGGTCCGAATGCCGGCGCAAGCATCGCCGAAAGTCCCCAGATACTAACGGCGAAAGGCTGCCGCTCCTTCGGAATGACTTGGAAGATGATCGTCATCGTTGCAGGCAGGACCAAACCCGTAAAGATACCTTGGATAATGCGGAAGGTGATCAGCGAGCCGATCCCCCAAGAGAAGCCGCACAGCAAGGAGAATATGACGAATCCGACCATGGCATACAAGTACACGTTCTTGTAGCCGAATCGATTCCCGAGATAACCGGTCAGCGGAGCGACGGTACCAAGCGAAAGCATAAAGCCGGTCAGCGTCCACTGTACCGTACTCAAGCTAGCATGAAAGTCTTGCATAAAAATCGACAGCGCGACGTTAATCGTGCTGATACCCAGAATACTGAGAAAGGCGCCAAAGAAGATCGCAATCATAATGGGCCAGAACCGAACATTCGGTACACCTGAATGATCCATGAGTAAACTCAACTCCAATCGTAATAAAGGCCGTTGGCCTATTGTAGAGTTGATCATACTGCAATACTCATACAAAGTAAACTACTTTTATCGATTTTAGTTTACTTTGTATATTAAGTTTATTTTAATGTCAGGTTTGTGTATACTAGAAAGGAAGAAAGTGAGTGTGAGCGCTTTATGGAACCGACAGGCGAAACGCAAAGCTGCCGATACACCGATGAATCCACGAAGGATAAATACGTAACCAAGCTGCTGCATCCCATCAAATCGAACGGGTTTCAGGGACTTCGTATGGATGACATCGCGAAAGCCATGGATTTGTCCAAAGCAACGTTATACAAGTATTTCACTTCTCGCGACGAGATTATTGAACGATTAACGGCACTCTTTATCAAATATATTGTTTGCGCTGAAGCGAAGCTTGCCGAAGGCGACAGTAAGGCTTATATTGATGGCTTTCAGTCCGCATTCGCTCAGTCGCTGCTTATTGCCAACTATAGTACGGAAGTGTTCTTCAACGATTTGCGCGAGGTATATCCGCAGTTGATGGCTTCTCTGAATGTGGCCATTAGCGAGCGTAATGAAAGGCTGCGCAAGTTCTATGAACGCGGCATGAAAGAGGGCTACATGCAGGAGCTCAATGCGACGCTGCTTATCCTGCAAGACGAGCTGATGTTCCGGAATTTGCTGGACCCGCATTGCCTGATGAAGCAGAATCTGACGCTGCGAAACGCGATAAGCGATTATTATCAACTCAAGAAGCTGCAGCTATTCAAGCCTGACGTTTATGTGCAGATCGATGATTCGTCGATGGTGGAACGAATCGAACACCTGGTGCGCAAAGTCACCTACGGCGCAGCCTGATAGGACACAAAGAAGCCTGCGGAGCAGTAGTCTCCGCAGGCTTCTTTGTTAATTAATATTGTTCGCGATCAAGCCCGCGCTGCTGAGCGGCAGTCCGGCATGGTAGAGATGTCCGACATCTCCGATGCCGTAGCAGCGCGGAGCTGCCCAGCCGTGGTCGTACTCTTCCATGACCACGGTAGTGACGGAGCTTGGCGCAATCCAGAAGCCGGACCAGACCATTGGCAACGGCAGCTCGAGCAGATGGGACAGCCAGGCAAGGCCGAAGCCAAGGTGGCAGAAGATTGCGATCGTATCTCGGTTCGATTGCTCAATCTTATAGCGCCCGCCTTCGCGGCGGTAGCCGTTCTCCAAGAAGAAGCGATCCGAGTGATCCTTAATCTCTTGGAATCGTTCTGCGAAGGAAAGATCATTGTAGGGCGCCCGCTCATGCCAATCGTCGCTGGAAGGGAACGGCCGATGCTCGCGGACCCACGTGTGATCGGCATTCCATGCGACTATGGGATGGCCGTTCCGATTCGTCATTTGCCAGCCGCCCAGCTCCTGGAGCCACGGCAGAACGGTCGCCTGCATCCCGATTTTATCGGCGGTATACTGCATCGTATGAAGGGCTCGTCCCAGCGGCGAGCTGTAAATGCGGTCAAGCTTGGTGCCGGACAGCCGTTCCGCGAGTGCTTTTGCTTCCAGATGACCGGGCGATGTGATGGTGTTATTCGGGTAATCAGGCTCTGCATGACGAATAATATAGATTTTCATCGCGTACCTCCGGTTCCCATGCCTTTATTTCTTCAGCATATGGAACACTTGCTCCACATCTTTGTCGCCGCGTCCGGACAAGTTCACGATAATAATTTGGTCCTTGCTCATGGTTGGGGCGAGCTTCTTCGCATACGCGATCGCGTGCGCGCTTTCAAGCGCCGGGATAATGCCTTCTGTACGAGACAGCTCTTGGAAGGCAGCTAATACTTCTTCGTTGCTGACGGTTACGTATTCAGCTCGCTCCGTTACCTTCAAATGGCTGTGCTCCGGACCGATCCCCGGGTAATCGAGACCCGCGGCAATCGAATATGTCTTCTTCGGATTGCCTTCCTCGTCAAGCAGCACCAGACACTTGAACCCGTGGATGATGCTTGGCACGCCTTCGGTCAAGGTTGGCGCCTGGTCGGGCTCCACACCGATAAGCCTTACGGAAGGCTCGCCCAAGTAGTGGGCGAAAGCGCCGATCGCATTACTGCCTCCGCCGACACAAGCCAGCACCGCATCGGGAAGTCGGCCTTCTTTCTCCAGGATTTGGCGCTTCGACTCTTCACTGATGACGGATTGGAAATGCTTCACCATCGTCGGGAAAGGATGCGGACCAACTGCGGAACCGAGCAGATAGAATGTATTTTTGTAGTTTTTGATGAGATCGTTCAGCGCTTCGTCTACGGCATCCTTCAACCGGCCTTGTCCTTTATGAACCGGAACGACGGTTGCACCAAGCAGCTCCATGCGGAATACATTGAGCGATTGGCGACGCGTATCCTCCGCTCCCATATAAATGACGCAGTCCATGTTGAACATGGCACATGCCGTTGCGGTTGCCACGCCATGCTGGCCGGCGCCCGTCTCGGCAATGATTCGTTTGGCACCCATCCGTTTGGCGAGCAGAATTTGGCCAACCACATTGTTGATTTTGTGGGCGCCGGTATGGTTCAGGTCTTCGCGCTTCAAGTAAATCTTGGGACCGCCCCATGCTTCAGACAGCTGCTTGGCGAAGGTCAGCGGATTTTCACGGCCGACGTACTCTTTCAAATAATAGCGCAATTCCTCGTTGAACTCGGGATCATCTTTATAGGCATAGAACTGCGCGCTCAAATAATCGAGCACCTCTTGCAATTCAGGCGGTACAAAGCTGCCTCCGAACTCACCGAAGTATCCTTCTTGCACATGCGTATCACTCATCTTGAAAGCGCCTCCAATACGGGATATAGGATATGAAGCGAATTTCTTTTATCCTATCATACTATGTGAGATTGTCATTGAAAATATTGGTAAACGGAAGAAAACAAGAGGTCGAATAAAGACGAGGATTTTCTGCAAATGGAAGTGTATAGTAAGGAATATAGAATTGTACTGCAGCTGCGGGCATTCGAGTGCCGTGTGGCAAGGCAAATAAGGAAGGTGTGTACCTGTGAATATTACCGTTCATCAGCAAGGAAACTCGAAAGTCGCGATTATTGAAAGTTCGGATATCCTCATCGAAGACGTGCAAAGTGCGCTGGATTTAATGGCAACCGTTCGATATAACGAGGACTGCGACAAAATACTGCTTAGCAAATCCAATGTAACGGAAGATTTCTTCGACCTCAAAACCCGAATTGCCGGGGACATTCTGCAGAAATTTACGAATTACCAACTGAAGCTGGCGATCGTAGGGGACTACGAAGGCTATGACAGCAAGAGCTTGAAGGACTTCATCTATGAGAGCAATCACGGCAAGCAGGTGTTTTTCCTAAAGGATCAGCAGGCTGCCCTGGATGCGCTCCATGGCGTTTAAGTAGTCAGTCAAGAGGAGTACGCGGACAAGAAGAGAATAAGTAAAGTATCTTTCTAATTCTTCTTTCTCGGAGGTGGCTTATGAAAGCATTATTCATCGGGGGAACAGGCATCATCAGTTCCGCGATTACGAAGCAGTTATCGGAAACTGACGGATGTGAGCTGTATCTGTTGAACCGAGGCAATCGCAACGAGAGTTTGCCTGCTAATGTAAAGGTGCTTCAAGCGGATATTAACGATGAAAGTCAAGTAGCCAAGCTGATTGAAGACTTGAGCTTCGATGTCGTGGCAGACTTTATTGCGTTTCGTCCGGAGCAGCTCGAGCGGGATTATCGGTTGTTTCATGGGAAAACCAAACAGTTCATCTTCATCAGCTCCGCTTCTGCCTATCAGAAGCCGCTGTCGGATTACCGTGTCACGGAGAGCACGCCGCTTGCCAATCCTTATTGGGAATACTCCCGCAATAAGATCGCGTGCGAAGAATATTTGATCAAGCAATACCGGGAACAAGGTTTCCCGATTACGATTGTACGACCTAGTCACACGTATGATGAGCGTTCCATTCCGCTTGGCGTACATGGCAGCAAGGGGAGTTGGCAGGTTGCCCGGCGGATGCTGGCGAACAAACCGGTTATTATACACGGCGACGGCACTTCCTTGTGGACGATGACGCATAATCGCGATTTTGCAAAAGGGTTCATCGGTTTAATGGGCAACATTCACGCAATCGGAGAAGCCGTTCAAATTACATCCGACGAAACGGTGACCTGGAACCAAATTTACGCGGCCATCGCGGATGCGCTGGGCGTTAAACTTCAAGCGGTTCATGTGTCATCGGAGTTCTTGGCGGCATGCAGCAAAGAGGATTATACGGGCGGTTTGATCGGGGATAAAGCCAATTCCGTCGTGTTCGATAATGCGAAGCTCAAACGGCTTGTTCCCGACTTTGTCGCTTCCACTCGCTTCGATCAAGGGGTTAAACAGACCGTGGCCCATGTACTCGCTCATCCGGAATGCCAAACGGAAGATCCCGAATTCGATATTTGGTGCGATAAGGTGATCGATGCGCTGCAAGGGGCGATCGCGTCCGTTAAAGGCCAGTAGCCGATTAGAAAAATAAAGCCGCTTCTCCTCCTCAGCTGTGGGGGTGAAGCGGCTTTTTTGGTGCTGCTTACAGTGCTTCCCGCAAGTATCTGCCTGTGTACGATTGGCGTACCTGCGCGACTTGTTCGGGCGTGCCTTCCGCCATAACGGTACCGCCAAGCTCGCCGCCTTCGGGACCGATATCGACGATCCAGTCGGATTCGCGAATCAGCTCCATGTTGTGCTCGACGACGATAACCGTATTGCCTGCATCGACCAGTTTGTCGAGCAGCACGGTCAGCTGTCTGACGTCGGCCGGATGCAGACCGGTTGTTGGCTCATCGAGCAGATATAACGTGTGTTTCTTCGTGCGTTTGCCGAGCTCCTTGGCAAGTCGCAGCCGCTGGCCTTCGCCGCCGGATAACGTCCGCACCGATTGGCCCCAGTGCAGATAGCCGAGACCGACTTCGCAGAGCAGGCTGATGGTGTCGGCCATCTTCGCCGCGCCTTCGAAGACGGCGAGACTTTCTTGAACGGTCAGATCCAGCAGATCCGAGATGGAGTAACCCTCATAGGTAACGCGCAGCACTTCTTCTTGGAAGCGGCGGCCTTTGCAAGCCGGGCAGCGAACCTCGATGTCCGGCAGGAAGTGCATATCCACGGTAATGACACCAAGCCCTTGGCAGTTCTCGCAGCGTCCGCCCGGTGTGTTAAAGGAGAAGTGCTTCGACGTCAGCTTCAGCTTCTTCGCCTCCAGCAGCCCTGCGTATAAATTGCGCATCGCCGTAAACATATCGGTGTAAGTCGCCACGTTAGAGCGCTGCATCCGTCCTACGGGGGACTGATCTACGGTTATCCAGTTGCCGACTTCCTCGGTCCCTTCGATGCCGCCGCAGCCTTCCGGCTGTAAGTTATTGTTGGCCCCTTCGGCCAGCAAGTCGAAGAGCAAGGTGGATTTGCCTGATCCGGATACGCCGGTTACCGCTACGAGGCAGCCAAGCGGGAACGAGACGGTCACGTTCTTCAAATTGCGGGCATGTGCATTGCGCACGGTGAGCTTGTGACCATTGCCTTGGCGGCGACTTTTGCGGGTAAGCTTGTAATGCGCTTCGTCGCGCAGATAAGCCCCGGTTACCGATTCCTCAGCGGCCATTAGATCGTCCAGCGAGCCCTCGCCCACGACCCGCCCGCCGGTGCTGCCGGCGCCCGGCCCCATGTCGATGACATGATCGGCCGCTCGCATCATCTCCACATCATGCTCGATGACCAGCACGGTGTTGCCGAGATCCCGAAGCTGCTTCAGCACTTGAATGAGGCCGTCCGTATCCCGCGGATGGAGGCCGGCGGTCGGTTCATCGAGAATATAGAGGACGCCTGTCAGACCCGAACCGAGCAGGGATGCGAGCCGCAGCCGCTGTGCTTCACCGCCCGACAACGTAATGGATTGCCGATTGAGCGACAGATAGCCGAGTCCGACATCCAGAATCCGTTTCAAACGGGAGGGGATTTCGTCGGATACGATCGTCTCCAGCATTTCGAGGCTGTCAGGGGACAGTTCATTATGGAGGCGACCTACCCAGTCATATACATGACCAAGCGGCCAATCGGATATTTCGTGAATGGCCGCGCCGCCTACTTTCACGGAGCGGGCAAGTTCATTCAGCTTCGCCCCATGGCAGTCCGGGCATAGCTGTTGATGGAAGACGGAGGCTGTGTTCATGCCGCCCTCCGCATCCGGCCCTTTCTCTTTGAAGCGCCGCCATATTCCGGTAAGAATGCCCTCGAATTTGCCGCTGTTCACTTTCTTCGGCGGTTTCATATCCGGATAATGGCGCATAAACTGCTCGCTCTCCACACCATAATAGAGCAGGTCGCGCTGTACTTCGTTATAGTCCTTGAGCGGAAGGTCCGGATCGAAGCGGAAGCCGTAATATTCGCCCGCTGCCTTCAAGATGACGGTATAATAGTCGATCATCATCTCGAATAGGGACGGCACGCCGCCCCCTCGCAGGCTTTTCTCTTGATCGAACACAGCTTCCATTCGCAGTGTGGAGACCATGCCAAGGCCGGAGCAGCTTGCACATGCGCCTTGCGGCTGGTTGAACGAGAAATGCGACATGGTCAGCCGTTCGACAGCGGTATGACATTTTGGACAATTCACCCATTCTTGGCGGTCGTCTTCTTCAACTGCTCCTATATGGGCAGTGGTCGCGGGCCCGGGAGGGATGCTTTCGCCGCAGGAAGGACAAGCACGGTGCCCTGCCCGGGAGAAAATCGCCCGTAAATAAGTGTAAATGTCTGTAACGGTTCCTACTGTCGAGCGTGGATTGCGGTTCGTGACATGCTGACCGACGCTGATTGAAGGGGAAAGGCCAATGATGGCGCCGACCTTGGGTTTATTGATGGAGTCGGAGACCATGCCCATCGATTCCATGTATTGACGTTGGCATTCTCGCTGCAGCGTATCCATTGCAAGCGTTGATTTGCCGGAGCCGGATGGCCCTGTCAGCACAACAAGCCTGTACTTCGGAATGCGAAGGGAAACATGCTTTAAATTGTTCTCATACGCATCCTTGATTTCGATCCAATCGTTCACCGTTATTTTCCTCCCTAATGAAGAACTAACCTTATTATATAACATTGGTGCAAATGCTAAGGTTATTGGGATTTCATGTCGATGATAGCAAGATTGTAGAGTAAAAACTTTGTCATGGTGCGTTAATCTTCAGTTAGAGGCTTTGTACATAGAAAAGAGGTCCTCTGCATAGAAGGGCCTCAAGAGAAACTTACTAATTTGATTTGTCTTCTGCTCGATAGATGATCCCCCTGCCAGAGTGGAGGGGCTGTGTTCTAACGGTTGCCACAGTGCTTATTTGGTCCTTTTTGGCTTTGAATTTTCTCTAACGGTTATTTTGGAGCTTATTTGTCCATTTTAGGGCGGAAACCATGCCTAAATCGTGAAATAGCCTCTCTGGCAACCGTTAGAAATTCAGAATGCTTAAAAAAGTGGAGATTAGGCGCACTGGCAACCGTTAGACTTCGGGGGAGCGAGATTCTCGACAGACAGAAGGCCCTCCATGAAGGAGGGCCTTTGAATAGATGACTATTAGTTTCATGTCTGTATTAGACGAGGGAGATTCCGGCGCTTGCATAACCGGCAATAACTGTTGCAACATCGATGCCGGCAGTAACCGTTGCGGTGAACACCATTAATAGTCGGGTACCTGCTACTACGGGAATGCTGAGTCCTGTTGTAATTCCGCTGCTGGTATCACCAATGCTCAGTGTTCCGGTGAGAGCAGGGGCTAATGTTACAACTGCTCCAGGAACCGCAGTGAAGGCATTATTAGGCGTAGTAGATTGGAACAACCGGGCTGTTATGGTTACAGTAGAACCTACTAGAGTTAATGCTGCTGTAGTACTGAAGTATGCAGCCATGGATGTCAGGGTTGCTGCGCGCGGAACCGAGAATGCTTCGTTGAGTAAGATACCGGCTCCCCCGGTAAGATCTATGGTTCCGCCTGTAATGGTGATATTCGATGCATTGGTTCCAAAGCCAATCACACTTGAAGTGTTGAGAAGCCCGAGAAGTACTGTTGTTAAAGTGGAAGGCAACCCTGAAGCAAATGGAATGATAGCACCGCTTCCGGGAGCGCCGGTGTCTCCGGTAGCACCAGTAGCCCCTGTAGCGCCAACGCCAGTCGCGCCAGTAGCACCGGTCGTTCCAGTAGCGCCAGTCGCGCCGACAGTACCAGGTGTACCGGTAGCACCAGTAGCTCCGGCAGCCCCAGGCGTACCAGGATCGCCGGTTGCGCCTGTAGCTCCAGTCGCGCCGACAGTACCAGGTGTACCGGTCGCACCAGTAGCACCAGTCGCGCCGGCAGCTCCAGGCGTACCAGGATCGCCGGTCGCACCAGTAGCTCCAGTAGCACCGGTTGCGCCGGCGGCCCCAGGCGTACCAGGATCACCGGTAGCACCAGTCGCACCAGTAGCACCGGTAGCTCCAGCGGCGCCAGGTGTACCAGGGTCACCGGTCGCACCAGTAGCACCAGTAGCTCCAGCGGCGCCAGGTGTACCAGGGTCACCGGTCGCACCAGTAGCACCAGTAGCTCCAGCGGCCCCAGGCGTACCAGGATCACCGGTAGCACCAGTCGCACCAGTAGCACCGGTAGCTCCAGCGGCGCCAGGCGTACCAGGGTCACCGGTCGCACCAGTAGCACCGGTAGCTCCAGCGGCGCCAGGTGTACCAGGGTCACCGGTCGCACCAGTCGCACCAGTAGCTCCAGCGGCGCCAGGTGTACCAGGATCGCCGGTCGCACCAGTCGCACCGGTAGCTCCAGCGGCGCCAGGTGTACCAGGATCACCGGTTGCGCCAGTCGCACCGGTAGCTCCGGCGGCGCCAGGCGTACCAGGGTCACCGGTCGCACCAGTAGCACCGGCAGCGCCAGGCGTACCAGGATCACCGGTCGCACCAGTCGCGCCGGTAGCACCAGGCGCTCCAGGTTCACCAGTCGCCCCGGTTGGACCTGTAGGACCACCGGGTTCACCAGGCGTACCAGTTGCCCCAGTCGCACCAGGGTCACCGGTGGCTCCGGTAGCGCCAGTAGCGCCAGCAGCGCCCGGCGTACCAGGATCACCGGTCGCACCGGTCGCACCCGTCGCCCCAGCAGCGCCCGGCGTACCAGGATCACCGGTCGCACCAGTCGCGCCAGTGGCTCCGGCAGCGCCAGGCGTACCAGGATCACCGGTCGCGCCAGTCGCCCCGGCAGCACCAGGGGCACCAGTGGCTCCGGCAGCGCCAGGCGTACCAGGATCACCGGTCGCGCCAGTCGCCCCGGCAGCACCAGGGGCACCAGTGGCTCCGGCAGCACCAGGCGTACCAGGAGCACCGGTAGCACCGGTCGCGCCAGTGGCGCCGATCACTCCGCCGGCGTCACTCAACAATTCGTTGGTAACCAGACGATGGGAGGCAACCAGTTCACCGCCGGCATCTTTGCCCCAAACCGAAATTTGAGCAGACGATGCTCCGTCACCTGAGGCGTCGAAGATAAATTCAAATGCATCTATATCAGCGAAATAGGTTTTGGTAACGACCTGATTGGCAAAGACCACAAACAATTCTTCGACATATAGTGATCGCACAGTGCCCACATAATAGCCCGTAAGATAAAGGATATACGAGTCAGTAGAATGACTGTTATCGATTTTGATCGTTACGGTTTGTGTAGGTCTAGTTCCGGTTTCTGCGGCAATACTATTTTCAATCGGTCCAGTTGAGAAAATAGGCAATTTATTAATTCCTCCTTATTGATTGGATTAAGATTCCGCCGCGATAAAGCGATGGGTGTCAACTAAACGGCCAGTGCCGGTTTTACCCCAAGCAGATACCTCGGATTGATTGGCGCCAGCACCTTCGATCGTAAATTGATACTCGTAAGCGTCAAAGTCGGCGTAATACACTTTTGAAAACGTTTGATTGGGTAATAAGCTAACCAGCTCATTAACATACATGGTGCGACCCCCGTTCAAGTAAAATCCTTGAACAAGGACGGTGGACATGCTTTGCAAATCCCGATTAACCATCCGCACCGCCAATTGCTGAACACGGTCGATTGCGCCGACGGCATGATTAGCAACGGGGCCGGTTGACAGGAAGGGCATTGGTTCTCCCCCTCTCGAATTAGATTTCGTTAAACTCGTTGTAAACTAGTTCGTATAAGCAGAAGCTGCTAGACGAGGAACCTGAAGTAATGGACAACTTTTTTGGCTCTATCATAGTAGTATTCAATAGGGATTCAACCGTGTGGATAAACGAGTATAAATCTCATAAATATTGTAAATTTAGGCGACTTTCGATCCAAGAAATCCGCTTTTTGGATGCTATGAAATCTAGATTGACGCAGCATCCAATCGTAACTTATAATTAATAAATCCAATGGAATAATTATATATAGCCATCTTTGTGATACTAGCTGCTTCACTAATTCGTTAGGGGGGTTCAATTATGTCCAAGATTCTCAGGCAACGCAAGCCGGCTATTCTCCTCATCCTCATTTCGCTTCTCGCTACCTTTTTTCCCGCCATCAGCTTCGCCGCAACCAATCTCGCACTGAACAAAACCACCACCACATCATCCGTTTGGGCAACCGGCTATGGAGGCGCCAAGGCCGTAGATGGCAACAGCACAGCCACCAGTTGGGCAAGCGCGGAATCCGAAGCCACCTCATGGATTTACGTCAACTTAGGTTCGCTGCAAACGATTGACAGCGTTGTGGTTAAATGGCCGCAATACACGTATGCGTCGGCTTTCAAGATCCAAACCTCCACAGATGCTTCGAACTGGGTGGATAAATACACGACAACAAGCGGAGCAGGAGGGACGACGACTGCAAATTTCACGTCAACCAGTGCGCAGTATGTTCGGGTGTATTTGACGGGCAAAGCCGATATCTACTACGAAATCTTTGAGCTGGAAGTTTACAATAACGGCGGTGGCAGCGGCGGAGATACAACGGCACCAACCGCACCTACAGGACTGACTTCTCCTTCACAAACCTCAACCAGCGTAAACCTCTCGTGGACCGCTTCAACCGATAACGTCGCCGTAACCAGCTACGACGTTTACAAGAACGGCGCAAACCCGGTTAACGTAACAGGTACAACCGCTGTCATCAGCGGATTAACAGCCAGCACGTCCTACACGTTTACGGTGAAAGCGAAGGATGCCGCAGGCAACGCCTCAGCTGCGAGCTCGCCGCTGTCGGTTACAACCACTGCTTCAGGCGGCGGATGCTCTTCCAACTGTCATGTGAACAACGCTACCTTCCTAAACTCGGCTTGGTTCGCTTCGGCGCAGAGCGCGGCAAACATCGCGACCTACGTGAACGAGCTCGCGGCCAAGAAGATCAAGTACCAATTTGCCGATATCGGCGTGCTGGTCGATTCCGCCACTTCAACTAACGGCACCTTGCCTGCAGCGGGTTACGCAGGTCTGGCCACATGGATTAAGAACTCCAGACTGACGGATCCGAACCAATTGATTATTATCGACCTCAACTACGGCAGCCGTTTTACAAGAGTTAGCGGAACGAAGGTCGGCAATCCAAACTTCGGCAATGCGACGTTTAATACGAACGTCAATGCCATTATCAATACGCTCGTTAACGTTGGCGTCCAAGTCGGCGGAACTGGTCCGTTCTACAAGGCGGACGGCGTTCATTTGGATATTGAAGGCTTCATGACGAATGACACCACATTGCTGAATACGCTGCAATATTTGCGCAATAACGCACTGGCTTCGAATACTAATTTTTCGATCTCCACACCGGCAGATCCGCCATACAGCGGCGTGAGCAGCTACCAGTGGAGCAACGCTTATATCGGTCAAGTCGCTGCCATCGTCAACATGATGAACCCGATGATCTACGACGCGATGGGCTGGGGCTCGGATATTACGACCGCCAATTCGTTTAAGACACTATGGACGAACGAGATTACAAGATACAGCAATGCCATCGGCAATACCGGACCGGGCGGCGTTCGCAGCCAGCTGGTACCGACGCTGCCTTCGTATGAGCTGAAATCAGCGGATGGCACGGTGTATCATGACCCTGCCGTGGAGAGCCTGCAGAAAGCAGCCGAAGGTCTAAATGCGGCTATTGCGGGCGGCGCGAATGTGTACGGAGCGGGCATTTTCTGGTGGAGCAACTTTATCGGACGCAATGCCGGCGTGTACGGCTCCTCGTTCTATACACCGGATCAGACGAACTGGATGAACTTGTGGGTCAATCATTCCTAAAGGCAAGGGATAAAGTCAAATCCCGATCCATGTCTGACATGGGTCGGGATTTTTCTATATAACAATGAGGGGGCAGACCCAATGATCGCATTCAACGAAGAGAAAGTGCAAACGATGCTGGAGAAACTCAGTTTGAAGCAAAAGGTTGCACTGATGTGCGTAACAGGCGTGCCGGGACAACAAGTAACCGAACAGGATCGAGGCAGAATCGGCGAAACCGAGGTAGGGGGATTAGGCCTGTTTCCACATAACATCAGCTCTGAGCAGCAGCTTAAGCAGCTGGTGACGGATATTGAAGCCGCATCGGCGAGAAACGGTCTGCCTTATCCGGCATTGCTGTCAATCGACGAAGAAGGCGGAAGCTTGTCCAACCTGACCGACTTCTACGTTTCGGTGCCGGGCAATCGGGCGATTGGGCTGGCGGAGGATGCGGGCCTTGCTTATTTGACGGGTAAAGTAATCGGCAGTCAGCTGTTCCACCTCGGAATTGGCATGGACTGGGCGCCGGTTCTTGATGTCAACACCAATCCGCTTAATCCGGTCATTGGTGTCCGTTCATTCCATGAAGATGCCGCCATTTCGGCAGCCTATGGGCAGGCATTTATATTGGGCATGCATCGCTCGGGCGTCGCGGCTACGGCCAAGCACTTTCCCGGGCACGGCGATGTTGCGGTCGATTCGCATAAGGCGCTGCCGACTTGCAGCCTCACGCTGGAGCAGCTGCACCGCGAGGCGCTGGTGCCGTTCAAGGCGGCTATTGAAGCCGATGTAGACGCGATTATGGTGGCGCATGTGGTGTTCGATCAAATTACGGAAGCGGGCGGGCTGCCGGCGTCGCTATCGCGATATTTTGTCACGGAACTGCTTAGGGGTGAGCTTGGTTATCAAGGCGTTATTTGTACGGATGATATAGAAATGCATGCTATCGGACTGTACTTCACTCCTGAGCAAGCAGGGGTACTTGCGGTGAAAGCAGGCAATGATCAGGTTCTGATGTGCCATACACCGGAGTTTCAAGATCGCGTAATGACAGGCATTATAGCGGCTGTCGAGCAGGGCGGTATACCGGAGCGCCAAATCGATGCGTCAGTAAGCCGAATTCTTGCACTCAAGCTGCGCATGGCATCCTACAGACGACACGCGGCTCCGCTAACCATGCACGAAGCCGAAATGACCGCACTTCATATCGCGACCTCTTCCATTGTCACCACGAGAGATCCGGCAGGGCTGCTCCCGCTGTCACATGATCCTACGTATTTGCTGATTATGCCAAGGCAGCGCAAGCTGACTCAGGCTGACAGCACGGAGGGCAAGGAAATTGCGCTTGCAGGTTACTTGGCCGAACAACATTACAACATGGTAACGGCCTACATCTCGCAGCAGCCGACACCAGACGAGATAGCCGGAATTCTGGAGTTACTGCCCACCGTGGATGTCGTCATCCAGTGCACCATTAACGCCCATATGTTCCGGGAACAGTTGAAGTTAGCTGAGCTTTGCGCCGAATCCAAGCCTCATCTGTGTCTCGTGCTTCGAAATCCGTACGATGCAAGCGAGCTTCCGGCAAGCAGCAGCGTGGTCTCGATTTGCTCGACTTCGGAGATCAGCATGCGGGCGTTTATCGAGCTTCACACGTCATCCAATTTATAAATCCACTGGAATAATGAATTGCAAAAGCGCGTTGAATCGCAGACTCTTTTCGTTGATCGAGGGAGTATTTCGTTGCATCGAATCACTTTATCATGAAGATATAAGAGAAACGAGATAGAAGGTGATTCCGGTGCAGGGTAAATCGTCAACAGAGAATCCGAGTATCAGCCGCTTCGCTGCACAACCGAGTGCACGCGCAGAGCGGCCGCGCAAGAGCAAGCTGGTTCTGTTCGGCCGCCAGTGGGATTTGCAGCTTATGGTCATCCCGGGGCTGCTGTTCCTGTTCGTATTCAGCTACATTCCGCTCTACGGCTTGTTAACGGCATTCCAGGATTACGACATGTTCAAAGGGTTCTTCGCCAGTCCGTGGGTTGGCTTCAAGCATTTCCGCATTTTCTTCGAATCCCCTGAGTTCGGCGAGGTGCTCTCCAATACGATCTGGATCAGCGTGCTGAAGCTGCTCGTCTGCTTCCCGGCTCCGATCATACTGGCCCTCATGCTGAATGAAGTGAAGAACATGTACTTCAAGCGAATCGTGCAAACGATCAGCTATCTGCCGCATTTCTTCTCCTGGGTTATCGTAGCGGGCTTTGTCAGCTCGATGCTGGCAGTGGATAACGGAAGCTTGAATATGGCACTCGAGAAGCTGAACCTTATCGATGAGCCGATTAATTTCCTCTCGCTGCCGGAATACTTCTGGACCATCTTGATCAGCGCAAACGTGTGGAAAGAAATCGGGTTTGCTTCCATCGTCTACTTGGCCGCAATCGCCGGCGTAGATCCGACGCTCTACGAAGCAGCCGCTATGGACGGCGCAAGCCGGTTCAAGCAAGTGTTTCTGGTCACGCTGCCGAGCATTCGGCCCATCATCATTATTTTCATGATCCTGGCAGTCGGGAATATCCTTAATGCCGGCTTCGAAGATATATTGCTGCTTGCCATCAGCCCTACATTGGCGGAAGTAGCGAACGTCATCGATACTTACGTCTACCGCGTCGGGTTCAAGAATTCCAGATACTCTTACGCAACGGCGGTCGGCCTGCTCAAGTCCGTCATCAACCTTGGCTTGCTCATCGCAGCCAATGCAATCGCCAGAAGGAAGGGTTCAAGCCTATGGTAATCATCACACAACCGAGAGGAGGCAGCAGACGATGAAACGCAGTACCGGAGATAAAATCTTTCACACACTCGTCTATGCCCTGTTGGTCTTGCTGGCCTTCGTATGCTTCTATCCCTTCTGGAACTCGATTGTCATCTCGTTTAATCTCGGCTCCGACACGGAGCTTGGAGGCATCACCTTTTGGCCGCGGAGCTTTACGCTTCAGAACTATTCCATCGTCTTTCAAGACGGACGCTTGCTGGATGCCTTCTACATTTCCGTCATGCGGACCTTGATCGGTACCTCTGTCGCGATTCTGTGCACAGCGATCTTCTCCTTCGGCATGTCGCGGAAGAACTTGATCGGCCGCAAATCCTACATGCTGTTCTGCGTATTCACGATGTACTTCAGCGGCGGACTGATTCCGACTTACATGCTCATCCGCAATATGCACCTGCTGGATTCCTTCTGGGTGCTCGTGATCCCGGGCATTATAAACGTTTGGAATATGATTGTGTTCATCTCTTTCTTCAAGGATCTGCCGGATGGCTTGGAAGAATCCGCTCGTATCGACGGATGCAGCAACTTCGGCGTGTTATTCAAAATCGTGCTTCCCTTATCCGGCCCCATCATCGCGACACTCTCCTTGTTCACGGCCGTCTCGCTCTGGAACGACTGGTTCTATGCCGGTTTGTATATCACGAAGACAGAGCTGTTGCCCGTTCAGGCGCTGCTCCAGCAAATTCTCAATTCCAACATTATGACGACCGAGCTGCTCAACTTGAATTCCGCCGCGCAGGATCGCATAACCGCGATGCAGTCGATTACAACGAAGTCGTTATCCATGGCTACCATGATTGTAGCCGTGCTGCCGATCATGTTTACCTATCCGTTCGTACAGAAGTATTTTGTAAAAGGCGTGCTTGTCGGTTCGTTGAAAGGCTAATGAATCGGCAGCCGGACCGGCTAGGCAGGCTGGGAAATGAGATTTGTTACAGCGGTTTTACGCGAAATAGCTTAATATAACAAGTACATGGAGGGTTATCGATGAAGAGAAAAAGAATCGCCACATCGCTTGGAGTTATGCTGCTTAGTACATCCATGTTAATGGCAGGATGCGCATCGAAGTCAGAAACGAACAACAACAACGATTCCGCTACGGCCACAACAAACACGAATAATCAGGCGGAAGCAACGACGAATACACCTGAAGCCGCACCTGCTTTTGAGTTTGGCGTAACACCTGTTTCCTTCAGCTTCTATGGCAACTATGACTGGTACACACAGAATCCGTGGGGAGCCGATCCCGGCACGAAGTGGATTCAAGATAATAAGAAAGTAACGGTAACGGCTGTGCAAGCGGGCAGCTCGCCGGAAGTAAAGCTTAATGCCATGATCGCATCCGACGAGCTGCCGGACGTCATCTGGGGTGAACGCGATGCGAATGTCGAGAAACTAAGAGCGGCAGGCAAGCTGGTTGCACTGGATCAATACGTGGATAAATACCCGAACTTGAAGAAATGGGCGGGCGATGCCACGCTGAACATGCTGAAGGCAGAGGACGGCCACCTGTATGTATTCCCGAACTGGTATGCCAACTCCGCACGCGGTAACGGCGGCTACATCGTGAATACGAAGATCTACACGGAGCTGGGTTCGCCGAAGCTTGAAACTTTCGATGATCTGTACGCATACTTGAAACTCGTGAAAGAGAAATATCCGAAGGTCATCCCGTTTGAAACGAGTATCGGCGCGCAAGGGATCTATGAGCTGTACTCCGGTTTTGCGGAAGATCACCCGGTGCAATTCGTCAGCCAAATGGCAGTGCCTAACGGCGACAAGCTGGAGTCCATCTTCACCGATCCAACCTTCAAAGAAACGCTGCAATATGCAAGCAAACTCTTCCGTGAGAAGCTGGTTACACAAGATGCATTGACTCAGAAAATCGAGCAAGTACGCGAGAAAGTAACGACCGGCAAAGTAGCTGTAGCCGCTGCTTATAACGTAACGGACCTGGGCGCAAGAGGTACGGTTGCCCTGAAGGCTGCTGACCCGAGCGCCGGATACACGATGATTTGGCCGCTGCAGAAGGGCGGACTCGACAAGAACAAGATTTTCGCAACGCAGTATGATTCGCTTGGCTGGAACGTCAACATGATTACTACATCGGCTAAAGATCCGGAAGGCATCTTCGCTTACCTGGATTGGCTGACAGGTCCTGAAGGACAACGCGTCGGCTTCTGGGGTCCTCCAGGTCTGTACTGGGATGGCGCTGATGACACCGATGCTCCGAAATTTACGGATAAATACGCGTCGGATAAAGAAGGCTTGAGCAAAATGATGTCCACGATGGATTCCTTCAACTGGGCAGGGAACACAACGTTCATCGATCAAGCGAAGTCGAAGCATGAATTGTCGCTGCCGGCTGATCAGCAAGAGTGGGCAACGATCGCGCAAAATGCAGTAGCTTGGAAAACGGCCTACAACATCACGCAATTTGCAAACATGGATCCGGCTCCGACTTCCGAAGAAGGCGTCATTGCGCAACGGATCAGCGATATCTTCACACGAGTATTCGCGAAAGCGATCTTCGCTAAGGATGATGCAGAAGTGGAAGCGATGTTGAATACGGCGAGTGAAGAGGCGAATTCGGCGGGGTACGACAAGCTGCTTACCTTCAAAACAGCGAAGTGGCAGGACAACCTGAAACGGATTAATGCTCAATAATTAATGATAGGGTTCTATGCCAAGAAAAGGTATACTAAGTATACCTTTTCTTGGCATTATTTGGAGGTGATGACGTGTACAGTGTTCTGGTTGTAGATGATGAAACGATGGATTTGATCGGACTGCAGCAGCATATCGACTGGGACAAGCTTGGCATGAACGTCGTCGCCGCAATCAATAACAGCTTTAGCGCCCTTGAGTATATGAAGAACAACAAGGTTGATATTCTCGTCACGGACATCAATATGCCCATTATGTCAGGGCTCGAAATGGTTAGGCAGATCTTGGAGCAGAGACCGCAGCTTCGCGTCGTCTTTGTAAGCGGGTATTCCGAATTCCATTATGCGAAGCAGGCGATCTCGCTTAGCGCGGCCGGGTATGTGCTGAAGCCGGTTAACGATGATGAATTGTTCGAGGTGCTGGAAGGGGTCAAAGCAGAGCTCGACAGCGAGACCACGCGTTCCGAGTGGCACAAGAGCGAGGCGGTTAGTCAGCTGCTGAGCGGCAATTATGCGCGTACAGAACTAACGCCTTCAGCCGGACTTTCAATAGGAATCATCGAGATGGATGATATGCACTGGAAGCTGCGCGCAGCCGGCCTGGAGAAGCAAACCACCGCATTCGATAAGCAGCTGCAGCAGATTGCAGAGCTGCTGATGGAAATGAATCTGCCCTACTTCTGCAAAACCGATGAGAAACGAATGGTCGTCATCTTGGAAGGAGCGCAGCCTCAGGAGCAGCTAAAGCTTGTCATGCAGGCAGTCAGCTCGAAGCTGACTTGGTCGGTGACCGCAGGCGTCGGCACGTTGGTATACGAGCTCCATCAGCTTCCGGAATCGTATCAGTGCGCGAGGGACGCCATCGCGAACAAAATGTTTTACGGCAAAGGCAAGGTTATTCCATTCACCGACATTAAACCCCAAACCGGCTTAAAGGCGAAGCAGCTCAGCGAAGTGCTGGATGCGCTCTTTACCGCCTTGGTTCAATATCAGCTGGTGCGAGTAGACGAATGCGTCGAGGATTTATGCGCCTTGATCAAGACCTTCGACGATAAGCATGCGGTATACGTGTATTTGCTTCATGTCATTTCCCAGCTTGATTTTCGGCTGCGCACGGTCAATGAGGATTTGTACCAGATACTCGGCCTCAGCTTCGATAAGCTCGATATCGTCTTTCAATTCGAGACGGTGGAGGATATTCAGTGGTGGCTTAGAAGTCGGCTGTTCCAACTCTCCGAGACGCTCTATCAGCGCAAACAGAAGAAGAACCGCAAGCTGATCGAGGAAGTGGAGAAGTACATTATGGACCATGTCGAGGAAGAGCTGACGCTCAAGGATGTGGCGAATTATTTTTCCTTCTCGCCGAATTACTTGGGGTACATGTTCAAAGAGGAAGCGGGTTTGAACTTCAGCGATTATGTTATTGCGAAGCGGATGGAGCGGGCAAGCGTGCTGCTTCAAGTACCCAGCACGAAGGTGTACGAGGTGGCCAACCGCCTGGGTTATAAGAAGCTGAGCAGCTTTAACCGCCAGTTTAAGGATCAATTCGGATTGACGCCTAGCGACTATCGAAAACAAGGATGAGTGACTCCCATGAAGCCGGCCGCGCAGCATTCGAAATACCTTTCCGTCGGGAAGAAGCTGTTTCTTTCTTATTTGATTCTGCTCCTTATCCCTGTTCTCGCTATCGGATACTATGCGTATACGTCCTCCGTTCGTTCGGGGGAGGAACAGACGAGTGCTGCCGTAAGCGGTACGCTGAGCCAGATTCATGACAATATCGCCTATCGGATGGAGGATATTAAGCATATCTCCGACGAGCTGTATCTCGACCAGACGATGCAAAATAATTTGAGTAAGTACGAAGAAGGGTACTATAGCTATGAAAACATGTCGCGCTATTTGCAGCCGAAGCTGACGAATATGCTCAGCTCCATGGTCAGCAACGTGTGGCTCGATATTTATACCGATAATCCAACCGTGCCCGAGGTATTCTTCGCCAGAGGAAGCGAAGTTGATCCGCTGTCTGCGGGGCGCGATTTTGAAATCATGCATATGGATCGTTTAAGAATGCTGGAATGGTACAAACAGCTTGATTTTCCGCAAGAGATTTATGGGCAGACCTTCGTCTGGCAGCAGGTGGATAACGATGCTCGTTTCGGCAACATCTCGCTCATGCGCCGTTTGATCAATTTCGATGAGGGCAGCAAGCCGTTCGGGTTTATGCGGATTGTCACGAAGATTAGCGATCTGCTCCAGGCTGTCGATTATCGCAAAATTACGGATAAGAGCGTGCTGGTCGTGTCCGACTGGGACGGGAACACACTGTTTACCTCTGCGCCGTCCTCACTTGACGCGACTTGGGACAGCAAGGCTGCGGGAGACGAATACTTTGTCATCACAAAGCCGGTTGCGGGACTGAACTGGAAGTTGTCGGCTTATATTCCCCGCAGTTATCTAAAGGAGAATGCGGTCTCCGTCCGGAATGTGTATATTATGATGTGCATTATGGTGGTGGCCGTGCTCATCCTCATCAGCGCGCTATTCTCAAGATATTTTATCCGCAAAATGACGAAAATCATCGCGGCCATCGACTCGTTCCGCGAAGGGGATTTCTCCAAACGCATTCATTTCAAGAGCCGCGACGAATTCGCCCAGATAGGCGATGCGTTTAACAACATGGGTCGGAATATGGAAGAGATGATTCAGAACCTGTATGTGGCGAATCTGCAGAAGAAGGAAGCGGAGCTGGAGTTTCTCCAGGCTCAGATCAATCCGCATTTCTTATATAACACGTTGTCATCGATCAGCCGCTTGGCTAAATTCGGACAAAACGATAAGCTGCAGAAGACGGTGTTTGGACTTGCGAAGTTTTATCGCTTGTCGCTGAACGACGGGCGTATTCTTACCTCTATTACGAATGAGGTCGAGCACTGCAAGGTGTATACCGAGCTGCAGCAGGCCAAATACGAGAATCGATTGCGCGTCTGTTACGAAATTGACAAGGAAGTGTTGTCGTATACGACCGTTAAACTCATCCTGCAGCCTTTTATCGAGAATACGCTGAAGCATGCCTGGTATGGCGATCAGATTAACATTCGCATTACGGCGCAGAAGGAAGAGCAGCATATTGCGTTTCGGATCATTGACGATGGGGTTGGCATCCGGCCGGATCTGCTGGAGCAGATCATGAACCCGCGCGGCGTGCAGGTAGGTTACGGCATCCGCAATGTCGATTCGCGAATAAAGCTGCAATTCGGTGATGCGTATGGCGTTTCGCTCTACAGTCGCCCGGGGATCGGAACATCGGTAACGATTCGCATCCCATTCTATCAGGATCCGGCCATTATGCTGGGCGCTTGAGCATTATCTTAGGAACAGAAGGAGAGCCGTCATGAAGCCGATCAAAGGAGACCTCCAGACGATGAAGGAGATGAATCGCGCCGCGATTCTTCGTTTATTTCATCGAAAAGGAACGTTAACTCGCGTGGAGATCGCGAAACTCGCCCATTTGACACCGACAACCGTATCTTCACAGGTCGATGAATTGATTCGAGAAGGATTCATTGACGAGCTGGGAAAAACGGATACGACCACCGTCGGGCGAAAAGCGGTGCAGCTCGAAATTACGCGGAGCAAAGGATATGTCATCGTGATCGGCCTTGGCGGTCAGACCTTTACATGTGCGCTCGTGAATTTCCATGGTGAGATCATTCATGTGAATGAGGTGCCGAGCGTTCAAGGTAATGACGCTGTGGGGCACTATTTGAGCGAGGCGATCCCGCGCTTGATGAAGCAGGCCGGCATTACCGAGCTGGAGCGGATTAAAGGCATCAGCATCGTGTCGCCCGGCATTATTGATGAGCAGAGCGGGACCATTAAGCTCTCACGCGGTTTGCAGTTAAGCGGTTTTGGAGTGAAGGCCCATCTGGCCGCCGCTTATGATTGCGTGATAGAAGTGGTCAATGACATGAACGCAGCGGTCTTCGCGGAGTATTATTATGGCCTGAATGCTGCGTACCGCAATGTCATCTACGTATCCGTGGAGGAAGGGATCGGCGCCGGCATCATCATTAATGAGCAGATCTATGCCGGATCTAATGGCGCCGCCGGCGAGATCGGCCATACGATTGTAGATGCGGGCGGCGGCATGCTGTGCCAATGCGGCAATCGGGGCTGCATTGAAACGGTGCTGACGGTGCCGTATTTGCTGAAGCGCGCGCAGATAGCGGCGAGGGAGGCAGCGGGTGTCGGTAAAGGCGCCGGTAAAGGTGCAGGTGCAGGTGCTAACGTAGCTGTCGATGTCCCGCAGCATTTCGAGGATGTGCTGGCGCAGTATGAGCAAGGCGCGGAGTGGCTGCAGCCGATCATGCAGCAGGCGGCACAGGTTATGAGCCAGCTCATGGCGACAATATATAATTTCATGAGTCCGGAAATGCTGATCATCGGCGGCTGGCCAAGCCGCTCGGACGCCTTCATGCAGGAAGTGAAGCGGCGCCTCGCTGCCTTCCCGTTCCCAACGGAAACGGGAAGCGACCGCTTTGTATTCAAAAGCGTCGAGCAGCATCAAATTCTCGCCGGCGCGGCGACATGGCTGCTCCAGGATCTGTTCGGCGGCGTCCACTTCTCGCAGCGGTATAGCTAATTAGAATAAAAGCCCCTAATAGCATGCATTGATTTAAACACTTACGTGTTTACTCAAATGTCCGCTATAGGGGCTTTTATTTATTGTTGGAGCTCTCTAAACCCGGACTTCATGGGTTTCGTTCGCTTTAGCGGACTTTGCCGCCGTCTTCATTTCCTTTAAGGTCTTCAGTACCGTGTTGCCGCCGCGGCCGAAATAATCGTGAAGCGCCTCGTACTCCCGATAGAGCTTCTCGTAAGACGCCGTATTTGCCGGAATCGGTACGAATGTTTCTTCGCGGATATGTGCCATGCGATCGGCTGCTTCCACGACGCTATCATAGCCGCCTGCCGCGCTGCCCGCTGCCACGCTTGCGAACATCGCCGCGCCGAGCGCTGCGGTCTGGGTGGACGCTGCGATCTTGATCTCCCTGCCGGTAACATCGGCATAGATTTGCATCAGCAGCCGGTTGCGCTGCGGCAAGCCGCCGCATGCGTATAACTCATCGACGCGAATGCCTTGTTGGACGAACGAGTCGATGATTTTCCGGGTACCGAAAGCGGTAGCCTCCAGCAAGGTCCGATAAATTTCCTCCGGCTTGGTGAGCAGCGTCAAACCGAGAACCACGCCCGACAAGTCCGCATCCACGAGCACCGAACGGTTCCCGTTCCACCAATCCAGGGCGAGCAAGCCTGTCTCGCCCGGCTCATACGCCGCCGCTCTCTGCTCAAGCCAAGCATGAACGCTCATGCCTTCGATCTTCGCGGCCTGTACCACGTATTCCGGTACCGCTTCATCGATGTACCATGCGAAAATATCGCCGACAGCCGACTGCCCGGCCTCGTAGCCGTAATACCCCGGAACAATGCCGTCAGCAACGACTCCGCACATGCCTTCGACGATCATTTCTTGATCGCTTAGCAGCAGGTGGCACGTCGAGGTGCCCATCGCCATGACGAGCTTGCCCGGCGTAACAGCGCCCACAGCAGGTACTGCCGCATGCGCGTCCACGTTGCCTACGGCGACTGCCGTACCCGGAAGCAAGCCCATCATCGCGGCCATATCTCCGGACAGACTTCCCGCTTTCGAGCCGAGCGGGAGGATCTCTCCGCGAAGCTTCGTCTCGGTCAGCCCGCTCAAGCGCGGGTCCAACGCCGTGAAGAAGGCATCGGAAGGATAGCCCGCCTCTTTGTGCCAGATCGCTTTGTATCCTGCCGTGCAGCTATTCCGAACAGGGTTACCCGTCATTTGCAAGACAATCCAATCGGCAGCCTCCATGAACAGGTCTGTCGCTTCGTAGATGTCGCTCGCCTCATTCGCGATTTGCCAAATCTTCGCAATCATCCATTCGGACGACTGTTTGCCTCCATAACGAGCCGGGAAGCTTTCTCCCCGCTGCTCAGCTAGCTCATTGATGCGATCTGCTTCTTCCTGCGCCGCATGATGCTTCCATAGCTTCACCCATGCATGCGGATTGGCTGACCACTCCGGCGTCATGCATAGAGGAATTCCTTCCGCATTCAATGGCATCATCGTACAGGCCGTAAAGTCGATCCCGATCCCGATAACGTCTTCGGCTTTAACGCCGGAGAGGCGAAGTACCTCAGGCACGGATCTTCTGAGCACCTCCAGGTAATCGTCAGGATGCTGGAGCGCCCAGTCCGGCTCCAGCTTTCGTCCGCTTCCCGGAAGCACTTCATCGATGACACCGTGGCCGTAAGAAGTCACGTGCGAGGCGACCTCTTGGCCGTTGCTTATGTCAACGAGAAGTGCTCTGCCCGATTCCGTGCCGTAATCGACTCCGATTGCATACTTGCTCGTCATCTGCTGTCTCTCCCTTTACTTATATAGAGGTCCTAACGTTTGGCAAGCCCGATAATCGGCGCCAACCGGATCCATTCCGCCGAACGAAGTCCATGCCGACGGCCTGAACGTCCGCTCATCCGGAACATTGTGCATGCTGACCGGAATGCGCAGCATGGAAGCCAGCGTGATCAAGTCGCCGCCGATATGGCCGTAGCTAACTGCCGCATGGTTGGAGCCCCAATTGTTCATGACCGTATATACGTCCTTGAATAATCCTTCTCCAGTCGTATTCGGGACGAACCATGTGGTCGGCCATGTGCTGTTGCTCCGCTGATCCAGCTTGTCATGCACTTCGTCCGGAAGCTCGACTGTATAGCCTTCCGCCAGCTGAAGCACGGGTCCGATACCATCGATGATATTGATGCGGGCCATTGTTACCGGCATGCCTTCACGTGTCGTGAAGTCGGTCGAATAGCCGCCACCGCGGAAGAAGTCGACCGCAGGGCACCATTGGGTGGCTTTCAGGCAATTGTCGACATCCTCTTGCGTGATGTCCCAGAACGGTTTCATGGCCGGCTTGCCGTTCACTTCCATTTGGCCGGTCGCGTCAAGTGCCGCGGGACCGGAGTTGATGAGATGGATCACGCCATCCTTGGCCGCTCCGCTTAGCTCGTAGCCCGTTACGCGCTTCACCGCGGCAGGACTCCAAAAGGTTCGAACGTCCGCGAAGATTTGCGCTGCGTTCGTGAGCAGGTGGCCGAACAACATAGTCACGCCGTTCAACGTATCGTTCTCCGTTGCCAGCATGAATGGTTCGCGAATGCCGTTCCAGTCGAACGAAGAGGTAAGAATCGCTTCCATAAAGTCGCCGTTCGGATAGAAGTCCGTCCATGCGCGCTGACCTTGGAAGCCTGCCGCGATCGCATTGCGTCCGAGCGCTTCTTCGCCGAATCCGATAACCGCCAGCTTTGGATTGCCGACCATCATGTCGCGCGCGATAAGCGTCATCTTGACGACCGTTTCCCAATCGCCTTGCTTCTGCTCGGCCGTCCGCTGCAAATGCGGAGGATTCACTTCGTTGCCTTCGATGCAGTTAATGCGGGTCCACTCTAGTGCTATCTCGTATTCTTCCCGATCATAGATGCCCAGTTCCATACGTCTGACGAACTCCGTCATGTCCACGTATTCGTTGCGAATACCGAGGTACTTCTGGAAGAAGGACTCGTCCGCAATACAACCCGCGATGCCCATCGAGACGTTGCCCATCGACAAATACGATTTGCCTTGCATAGTGGCGACCGCAAGACCCGCTCTGGCGAATTGCAGCAGCTTCTCTTGTACATCAGGTGTAATCGTCGTATCTCCAATATCCTGAACGTCGCGGCCGTAAATGCTAAAGGCCGGCAATCCCTTCTGGTTATGCGCGGACAGGGCCGCAGCCAAATATACCGCGCCGGGACGCTCAGTGCCGTTGAAGCCCCAAATCGCTTTGGGACGAGTAGGGTGCGTATCGATGGTTTCCGTTGGGTAGCACCAGGAAGGCGTAACGGAGATTGTCAGCCCGACGCCTGCACGGGAGAACTTTTCTTCCGCTTGCGCGGCTTCCACGACGCCGCCAATGCATGTATCGGCGATAACGCACTCAACCGGTAATCCGTTGCTATGTCTTAAATGGTCGCTTAGGAATTGCGCCGTTGTGCGAGCCATCTCCATCGTCACTTCTTCCAGTGATTCGCGAATGCCTCCACGGCGCCCATCGACAATCGGACGAATACCGATCAGTGGCATGCTTCCTTGCAGCCGATTTGTACCTTTGCTTGTTGTGCTCATAATGGATTCACTCCTGAATGTTAGTAGTCATTTGCAACGGGGACGGCGATGGCGGCAAGCGAACGCTCGAACTCTGCCAGAGACGAGGAAGCCGCCCCGCAGCCCCAATCAAAGATAGTAAACTCGCCGAGCCCATCTACGGGAGTGCCGTCATGATGGTTGAAGTTCTCCATATGGAAGCCGTAGTCGTTCTCGTCGAAGTGCGGATGTACGCGCTCATAAATCGCCTTAACAGTGGGATTAAGAGGACAATACATCATATAGAAGGAAGATTTCATCGCCCACAGTGCGCGTGCTCGATAGCTTACATTTCCGGTTAGGCGATAATAATCGAGATACGTCAAAGCAAATAAGCTCTGTCTGGCATCGTTCCATTCGTCGTCGCTGTTCATGACACCGAATCCGCCGACGGTTGGGACCGGGAAGTAGGAGGGCTGCCAGATTTGCTGATATAGCGACGCTTCGGCCAACACTTGCTCGCCTGCGTCCAGCCATTCTGCCTTGCCGGTCGCCCGGTAGAGATCCTTGAAAGCTTCCGCCGTCCAATACATGCCGAAGTTGCATTGATTGTAGAGGCCGCTTCGCGGATCGAGCATGCCGTACTGCTTGTCTTCCCACTGTTTGGAGCAAGACCAATACGTTTCGAAATCCTCCCAGCGCCCAGTCTCCACGACCTTCTCGGCGACCATGCGAGCCGCGAGCTCGGCAGATGCGACATAACGGGCGTCCGGCTCGATTTCGTTCAGCAGGCACAGCAGCATGACATGCATCGAAGCTTCCGGACTCTCCAACAAATAAGGCGAGATTTGTGAGGTAACCGGCTGAACCCAAGCGGGAAATCCTCCGTTCTTGAGTTGAAGGCTTAACAGGCGATTCGCATAGCTGCGAACGAAGGGTAAGATTCGTTCATCGGCGCGTACGTCCCTGTGCCACTTTAACAGCCAATAGCAGGTCCAGGAAGAATCGAGTAAATGCACATAATCCTCATGTCCCGCTGGACGTCTCGGACCGGACATGTACCAGCGTCCGGATTCCCAGCGGTTATCGTCACCCGCTTGATAATAGCCGGGGAATAATCCATCTACTTGCGGAGCGCTTAAGGCAAAGTTAAGCGCCAGCTCGGACTTATCCACCCAATCCTGTCGCCCTTGGCGTCTGCCCCATTGCGCATAGCCATAGGCGGTACGCAAGCCGCAGAACCATGCTTGGTTCCATAGACTCTTAGGCTCACGCCACTCTTGCTCTTGGCCATGTCCCGGCTTCTGCCTTGCGCAGACGATGAACACGACACCTCCGACCTCTTCACCGTTTAGTGAGAATTGCTGCCAGGTTACGTCCTGCCATCTGTCTAGCGCCCAGCCATACGCGTATTCCGCATATGGCGTTAACGCTGCGACAACCGGGGCTTCCTCTTCAAGAGGCATGCGATCGGCTGCGAATTGCTCCCAAAGGAACCGCTCGATGCCGCGGTAATCTTTTTCCCGTTGGCCTGGCGACTTCGTCAGCTCAACCAAGTAGAATCGGTACGTGATGGATTGGGAGAAATCCTGTACAGACGGGGTTAAACGATGATAGACATGACCCGTTTCTTCGTAGGAGCTCAATCCGTACATTAAACTATGATCGGCCTGTACGTAATCCATGATGTGGGGAATCGTGCGCTCGCGCTCCATGTGCGCCAAGTCGGGAACTAGGGCTGTCATACGCTTTGCGTCTTCGAAGACGATCGCAGGCGAACGGAACATTTTATCCCCGACAACCATATCCTCTTGCGGAGACAAATGAGGCTTCCAGATACATGAAAGGCCATTCTCCACCGGCATGACGAGTTGAACGCCGCTGATCACAAGGCCTGCGTTTACCGGAGTAAGCGTGACTTCTGCCTCGAATACTTGACGTTCCGCCGCAGTCAAACCATGGTTATTTCGAATGCTTAGCCGTACTCGCGCATCCGGCAAATCAACAGAATAACAGGCTGCTTCTTCCGCCGAATCGTTGATGGATGCAGCGGTCATTGCGTTAAGTTTGTAACTATGCCATTCGTTCTGAGCAAACCATTTGATGATCATACCTTCTTGAAGCCAAGCAGCCATGGGAACACTCATCCTTTCACTCCGGACATCGTAATGCCTTGGACATAATATTTTTGCAGTAGGAGGAACACGCCAAGAATCGGCACAGAGCTGATGGTCGTTGCCGCCAGCACTTTCCCCCACGATATATTCCTAAGGGATTGGAACGAGGAGATCGCGACTTGAATGACCTGTTTCTTCTCTTCGTTGATGATGACTAACGGCCATAAGAAGGAATCCCACTGGTTCAGGAACGTCATTAAGCCTAGCGTAATAAGAGCAGGAACCGCGGTAGGCAGAACGATTTTGTAATAAATCCGCGTCCAGGCGGCGCCATCCATTCGGGCTGCGTCAAGAATGTCGCGCGGAATGTCGGCAAAAAACTGAATAAGCATGAATATCCCGAACACCCATACAATCTGGGGCACGATCAACGCTTTGTATGAATTCATCCAATGCATTTCGCTAATCAGCAAATACTGAGGGATCATGATGACTTCGTAAGGAATAACAAGCGAAGACAAGAAGATAACGAGCAAGATTTTCTTGAACGGAAAACGCAGCTTGGCAAACGCGAAAGCCGCCAACGAGTTCACGAGCAAGCCGGCTGCCGTTACGATAACCGCAACGAACAACGTATTCGCCATGTACCTTCCGAAGGGCTTGGAGGCGTCCATAAAGATGTCCCTATAGTTATTAATAGTCCAATGGACCGGGAAGAATAGATGCCATCCGAGCTTGCTGTACCTGAAAATCTCTTCATGGGTTCGGAATGAGCTCATGATCATCCAATAGACGGGGAAAATGACGAGAATGGCGATAATACTCATGATAATGGTTCGAATGACGACGATGCCGGTCCGGCTCTTGTCCATGTGAAGGCCTCCTTAGGTACGAATCGGACTAATACTCGACATCTGTCCGGAATACTCGCAATTGAATAACAGAGATAACGAGCACGATCGCGAATAAAATGAAGGCTGCCGCCGAAGCGTAACCCATGTTCATTTGCTTGAATGCCGTTTCGTAGATGTAGTGCACGACGGTGCTCGTCGATTGTGCCGGGCCGCCGCTGGTTGTGATGTAGACAGGTACGAAGATTTTGAGCGCGTCCATTGTTGTAATCACGACGACGAAGCCCATCGTACGCTTCAGAAGAGGCAGCGTCACCGTTACGAATTGTTGGAACGGTCCTGCACCATCCATGTGCGCTGCCTCGTAGAGCGAATCCGGAATATTATTTAGTCCGGCGAGGAATACGATCATGAAGAAGCCCATTGCCTTCCAGATGCACAGAATGATGATGCCGATCATGGAGATATCGGGATTAGATAGAAAATCCAGCGTCGGCAGTCCAATCCCCTTGAGAATGATATTGAGCATCCCGTAGTCCTTGTTATAAATCAGCTTGAAGATCGTGGATGCGATGGCGAAGGATACGACCACCGGTAAAAAATAGATTGTACGGAAGATCCCAACCCCGCGGAATGATTTCCGAACGAGCAGGGCGAGTCCCAGTGCAATGACCGTCTGGAGCGGAATGACGACGGCCGCGAAGTAGAAAGAATGGCCCAGACTGGCCAAGAAGGTACTGTCACTTAACAGATCTCTATAATTATCCAGACCAGCCGGGGTTGAATGAGCTGAGATTAAATTATAATTCTCGAAGCTAATCAGAAGCGCCCGCGTCATCGGATAGAAGATGAACAATAAGAGCAGCGCCAGTGCGGGTAGGATGAACAAGAATGCGGCTCTCGTCTCCTGCTTGTCATACAGGCCCGATTTGTATCCTTTCACGGTGGTTTCCTCCTGACTTTCATTGTTCCATTTTAAGAATGGGCTTTAAATTCTCCGGAATGAAACGCGCCGCGCCTCTAGTGGACGGCGATATCCGTTTCACCTTGTTGGATAACACAAAGGGAGAGGAGCGTAGTACTCTCTCTCCCTTTGTCGTTACGATCGTAGTTACTTCACTTGCGCGATTCCGCTGTCGATTTTATCAACCGCTTTTTTGAGCGCGTCGTCCACATTCATGCCGCCGAGGCCAACGTCTTCAAACAGAAGGCGAACCGCTTCGCTGACTGCAGGATAGGCCGGAGTTACCGGACGAGGATGCGCGTACTTTGCGGATTGCTGAACAAAGATGTTCATCGGATACTCTTTAAGTTCTTGGAACGCTTCTGCCGTCGACAGGCGTGCCGGCAAGTTCTTCGTATCCTGGTACCATTGCTTGGAGCCCTCTACGCCGGTTACCCAGTTCAAGAATGCCCATGCTTCTGCAGGATGCTTTGTTTTGGCGGTAATCGCCATGTTCCAGCTGCCGTTAGGCGTCACTTGCTTCGCGTCTTTCCAGAGAGGAGCTACGTCGTAATCGACGCCGAGCTTGAAGTTCGGGAAGTTCGCTTCAAGAGCGCCGAATGCCCAAGGGCCATCAATGTTGATTGCCACTTTGCCGTTTGCGAACGCATCTTGCGGAAGCTCTTTAGGAGCAACTTTATCGGTGTTGTACAAGGAACCCCAGAACTCGAGCGCCTTCTTGTTCTCCGGGGAATCCAGGAAGCCCTTCGCGGTCGTCATCTCCGGGTTCAGAATTTCACCGCCGGACTGCCAGAGGAACACCATCTCGGAGAACGGAGCGCCTTCATGGCCGGCAAAGCCCCATGGAGTTGGGTTCCAGCCGTAAACACCGTTTGTTGGATCGTTCAATTTCTTAGCCGCATCGAGCATCTGATCCCAAGTCCAAGCCTCGTCTGGATTCTTCGAAGGAAGCGGAATTCCTTTAGCTTCGAACATCTTCTTGTTATAGAACATGGCCAAGCTGGCATCGTTGTTCGGAGCCGCATAGATCTTGCCGTCGTAAGTCAAGCTCTCCAGTACCGGTTTGGCGATATCGTCTTTGTTGCCGTCTTTGTTCATGTAATCGTCTAATGGGAGCAGCGCGCCTTGGTGAGCGTAGGAAGCGAGCGTCGGGCCATCTAGCGCCATGATGTCCGGCGGGTTGCCGCCTGCGAGCGCCGTACGGATCTTGGTCTCGTACTGGTCGTTCGGAATCAATTCCATTTTGACGGTGATGTTGGGGTATTTCTCTTCGAACGTTTTAATCATTTTGTTCAAGGAATCAGCTTCCGGAGCGAAGTCATGGCGCCAGAACGTCAACTCGACCGGCTCTGCTGCAGCGTTGCTCGCGTTGTCGCTGGCGACGTTTGCCGGCTCGCTGGAACTCGCGTTGTTGGCCTTATCGTTGGAGCCGCAACCCACCAAGCTGACTGTCAGTGCCGAAGTTAATAACAGGCCTGCAATTTTCTTATTCATATGACCCTACCTTTCAATGGTTGGCTGATGTATTTACAAGTTCATGTTACCATCGCGGCAAGACGCCTTGAATCCAATCGTATGGGTTTGTAGCATGCAAAATTATCGGATTTGATCTTCGCTTCGTTGCGTACGATACTCGTTCGGGCTTACTCCGTACATCTTTTTGAACACGCTGCTTAAATAACTGGCGTTAGCGAATCCGACCAGCTCCGCGATGTCCGCTAGTCGCAGATTCGGATCGGCCAACAACTCCGAGGCTTTGCGTATGCGTGCTTGCACGAGATACTCGCTAAAGGTAGAACCGAATTGCTTCTTAAACAGCTCGGAGAGGTAGGTCGTGTTGATGTGGAACCGATCCGCCAGCATGGATAAGCTGATCTCGTTCATGTAGTGCGCGTCTATATATTGGCGCACCGCTTCGGCTACAGCCGTACCGCCGCTTGCTCTCGAACGCTTGATACCTTCTGTTACAATCATGGCAAGCTCCTTTAAATAAGCGACAGCTGATTGATGGGTCGTAAAGCTCCATTGGGTGATCGGAAAAATCCAATCCTGCGTCTGTCCGATAGGCAGTCCGTTCTTCGTGACCGCTTGATCCAAGAGAAGTACGACGCGCAGCATGAAGGAATAAATGTCCTGCAGCGATACCTTCCTCGACTGAAGCATATTCTCGATTGTATGGACGAACCGATCCAGCTCCGCATCCTCCAGCAGAATAAGCAGTCTCTTCTCCACTTCGGGCAGCAGTTTCTCCGCGGGGTAGGCGACGTTATCGGCATAAATCGTCTGGGTGATTGCACCGGCCTGGCTTCTGCTCCAAGCTGTCAGCGCTGACAAGAATGCTTGCCGCACAGAAGAAAGTCCGGCATGAAGCTCGCCTACGGCAATAACGGTTTCCACTTTAAGATGCAGTCTTAACGTTTCATGCACCTGTTCCGCCAATTGCTTTATCCGATCTTCGCTTTCTTCGGCGGTATCGGAGGAAATCAGGTAATGCATGATGTTTGGATAGCTAGGGTGGGGGAAGGCAAATACCGCTTGCTCGAGCCTGCTGTTCTCCACGATCTCCCGACTGAGCATCTGGAAGGCTAAACGGAACAAACCGCTCTGTCCTTCTCCGGTTTCGAAACGGTTTGCTGTAGACCGGATCTCGACGCACAGGAAACGGATGAGAGCCTCTTCGTTCATGAGCGGTGTAAGCTGCAGCATCGCGATATCGCTCCGAAGCGGCAGCAGATGCTCTTCACCTTCGTCGCTAATCAAAGCCAGCATAAGCTGTTCCCGAACGGCGGACAGTGATTGGCTTAGTCTCCATTGCGTATCGCTATGCTCGGTTTGTTTCTTGCGGTCTTCGTCGATTTCGTCACGAACCTTCAAGATAATTTCCTTCATCTCGCTCCGAACAACGGGTTTGAGCATGTAGTCCCTGGCTCCGCACTGTAGTGCCGCCTTTACGAAATGAAAGTCGTCAAAGCCGGACAGCACGATAACCTTCAAGAACGGATACTTCACCGAGCATCGCTTCAGCAGCTCAAGTCCGCTCATGACGGGCATCTTAATATCCGTAATCATAAGGTCGTAGGCGGTATCTTCCAGCTTATCCAGCGCTTCCTGGCCGTCTTTCGCTTCGCCGGCAACGAAGAAGCCCATTCCTGCCCAATCTATCTTCAGTTTTAATCCCGTGCGGATTTCTTGTTCGTCGTCGACGATCAATACGTTATACATAACTCAAACCTCATTTCTTGGAAGGCCGATCGTTATCAGCGTTCCTTGTTCGGGTGAAGATTGTATGTTCATGCTAAGCCCTGGACCGTAATAAAGCTGGCAGCGAGCAAGGACGTTCCGAAGGCCGATTCTTCGTCCCGACGCCCCCAGCACGTCCGAAATCTTACCGTTGGCGATTTGTTCGTACAGCTCTTCAATAAGCTCCGGAGACATCCCGACCCCGTTATCCGCAATTCGAATGACCATCCGGTTTCCTTCTTGGCGGACGGATACCCGGACAATGGCCGTATGCGAATTTTCCAAGCTGAACTTGACGGCATTTTCGACCAATGGCTGAAAAATAAATTTGACGATGGAAAGATGCTCAAGCGTGGGATCCACGTTAAGCTCGATATCCAGGCGGCTGCCGAATCGGATTCGCAAAATGGAAATATAATGCCGAATGTATCTCATTTCTTCTTGGAGCTTGACGAGATCCGTATCCGTCTTGAGGGAGAAGCGGAGCATCTGCCCGAGCGATTCCGTCACGTCCACGACTTCCTCCGACCTGCCTTGCGCGGACAAGCTTCCGATAGCCTCCAGCGTATTGTAAAGAAAATGCGGATTGATTTGCATGAGCAGCGCTTTATATTCCGCATCCTTGCGTCGCATATTCGCTTGGAACTCAGTCTCGATTAGGAATCGCAGCCGCCGGGCCATCGTTTGGAACACTTGGGTTGCATAGCCAACCTCGGTTCTCCCCCGAGGGGCGTTATCCGATGCATAACGTTCAGCCTCGGATAGTTCCCCGCGCTCCGCCAGCTTCATCGCTTTCACGAGATTGGATAGCGGCCGGGCAATGCTGCCTGACAAGCCGAACACAGCCCCGATTGTAAGCAGGAGCAGCACTCCGGCAGCTCCCAGTATCGTCTGCTGCACCCGGTTCATTTTCTCGAAGAGCTCCGACTCCGGAACTTCGCCAATGACCGTCCAGTCCGAACCCTTAAGCTTTCGAAACAGTACGAGGTGCTGCTTGCCTTGGGAGTTCACCGTTATTTTACCGCCGGAATGGTTGTCTTTCAGAATGTTTTGCCATACGTGCTTGTAGCCGGACATTTCCTCGGGTACATGCTGGTCAAGTACAGGCAGACCCTCCATGTCGAGCAAATAGACCCGTCCCGTTTCGCCGAACTTGATTTTTTCGATCGGCTTCTGAATTTCCTTGGACAGCACGTTGACTTTCAGTACCCCGATATTCTGAAAAGTGCTTAAGTGAACTAAATTGAATAGCAAACTATTGGTGCTTTCCTTCTGCAGATAGCTCGGTTGATATTTGTCCAGGTGGGCCGGTGCCCATCGCCGTTCCTCGGATTTAAAAGCGGTGTACCACTCGCTTTTCAGGTACGAGTCGTCGTGGAACGCTTGGTCGTTAATGCCTACGGCCATTCCTTTCTGATCGAACACCGTAATAGAGGAGATGTAAGTATGATTAAGGGAGATCGAAGATAAGAATTTCCGCAGCTCCGCATCGAGAAGAACCTTGCGATCCTCGCGAAGATTCGGATTCATCTGTCCGCTGATCCATTGCTGGGTCACCTCGTTGCTAAGCACCTGATTCGCGACATCTTCCACTTGGTTAGTCAGCGTATTGACGAAGGAGGCGTACTGATCCATTGTCTGAGAGGTGGACTCCTCGATGGAATGGCCGATCTCCGAGTTCGACATTCCGGTCAAGATGACGACCATGGTCACGAAAGGAATAATTAATAGCACGATGAAGGTGACGGTAAGACGTCCCCGCAATGAATACATCAACGTAGATCCCCTCCGAAATGCGCACGACTCCCTCCAGATCGAGTCTGAAGGGAGTAGGCGCGTAGTCTATAAATTCGATTTCATTTATTGGTCCAGCAGTTTGAAAAGATTGTATACAGCTTGCATCGTCTCTGCGCGGACCGCATTGGATTTCGGGGCGAAGGTTCCGTCCCCGTTACCTTGCATCAAGCCTAAGCTTGCGGCCTGCTTCACGAACTCGGAAGACCAATCGGACAGCTTCGCCTGATCTTTGAAATCGCCAGTCGAGCTTGCTCCCGATTGAGTGCTGTCATTATCCTTGTTCTTGTAATGGAATGCACGGACAATCATGACGGCGATCTCTTCACGGGTGATCGTTGCGTCGGGATTGAAATGGCTGCCGTCTCCGAGAACAAGGCCGGCTTCGCTTGCCGCCGCTACGCTTTGCGCGTACCATGCGTCTTGATCGACGTCCGTGAATGCGGATCGAGCGGTTGTTTCAATGCCGAGCAATCGAACGAGCATGGCTGCGAATTCCGCGCGCGTTGTCTTCGCGTTTGGCGAGAATAGTGTCTCCGACGTTCCATTCACGAGATGCTGAGCCGACATCACCTTCAGGGCTTCATATGCCCAATTCGTGTTTGCGACATCGTCGAACGATCTGTCGTACACCATCAGCGCAATGTTGTTCAAGTTACTGCCGCTTACGACAGCTTGGTCGTTATGCCTATCGATCGCGCCAGGCAGGTACTCCCATACGCCGGTCGTTTCGTTTAATCGGTATGCGCCGAGCAGCAACTCATTGTCCGAGCTTCCTTTATAGTGAAGTGTCAGTTGTCCCGGAAGCTGAGTTCCGTCTAGGGCAACCAGATTGCCTTTACTGTCAATCGCCGAGAACTGCAAGCTCGCGATACCGCCTGCCAGCTGCATCCGAACACCGGGAGGCGTTGGTGCTTGCGAAAGGACTTGGGCTTGTTCGCCGGTCAATGTCCGGATTCCTACAACTAGCTGTGCATTTGGACCGACTGTGGCTGCCATTAGTTTCTCAGCTGCTTGCAGCGTTGCCGCGTTAAGCGTAATCGCGCTTGTTCCTCCCGCAACAATAAGCGAGCTGTTTCCTAGTTTGCTTGCAGCACCCTCAGGAAGCAGGACTTGCTCTTTACCCTGCGGCAAATTAACGTGAATGCCGTCCTTCGGAGGAGATTGCCATTGCTCCGCTGGAATAACGGCTACCGTGTCAGGCAAGGGAGGCGTAGGTGGAACAGGAATCGAGATATATGGAATATCCAGCGTTCTTGCGCTAACGGACAAGCCGTCATTCCAGTTGCCTGCCGCATCCGCTGCTTTGACCTTGAAGTCGTATACCGTGCCGCTAGTTAAGCCGGTTACCGTATAACTATGGACGGAATCCAACACCGTTGCGAGCAGGACATTATTCTGATAGACCCGGTATTGCGTAACGCCTACCTCGTCGTCAGCCGGGCTCCAAGCTAATTGCAAGCCGGTTTGAGAAATGTTGGTCGCTTCAAAAGTTGCTCCTTTGCTCCATACCGGTGCGAGAATGTCGGAATTACCCGGTTCTTCATCTTCATTCAGCGTCGTAGCCGTTGCCGATGGGCCGTCAGTACTCCAGTTGCCTGCCGCGTCCGCCGCTTCTACCTTGAAGTGATATGCCGTGCCGCTCGACAACCCATCTAACGTATATTCGTTTATCGAACCGGCTACCGTCGCGATTGACGTTCCGTCTTGATAGATTTGATATTGCGTGACACCGATATTATCGCTTGCAGTACTCCAAGCCAATTGCAGCCCGGTCTTCGTAATGTTAGCTGCACTTAAGGAAGCTTCCGGCGTCCATACCGGTGCCAAGACATCCGGGTCGCCAGGCTCGGTTGCGCTTAGAGTGCTTGCTGTCACCGATGGTCCGTTCGTGCTCCAATTTTCCGCCGCGTCGACGGCTTCGACTTTGAAGCTATATTCAGTTTCAGGTGTTAATCCTTCTACCGAATAACTTTGAACGTTTCCTGCAACGTTTGCTATAGGAAGACCATTCTGATAGACGCGGTACTGTGTAACGCCTGTCGTATCAACTGCACTGTTCCAATTCAACGTCATGCCGGTGCTTGTCGCGTTCGAAGCGGTTAGGCTTGCATCTGACCAAGCCGGAGCGTCGACATCCCAGACATGGACTTGAAGATTATCGTACTCGGCAGTTCCCTGGAAAGCGAACAATCCGAATTTACCGGAAGCATACGTCGAATCGTTTTTGTCAATGGCAAGTACGCCGTCTAGATAGACTTTGATGTTGGAACCCTTGACGACGACCTTGAGGTGATAGGTCTGATTCAACGCTTTGGTAAAGGAGGTGTACCGAATGATCTCCGCATAAGGTCTCTTCGCCAGCTTAAGTCCGTCATATACGCTCAGGATGACATCATAGCCCTGTGTTCCATTGGCGTTCGTTCTGAAGCTAATGCCCGTGGAGTTTCCGTTAATCAACTTCACGTCCGCGCTATAGATGAAATCCTGTCCTTGCTTGTCGAAGATATTCCAAGCGTCGAACCAGCTGTTGGCCGTCAAATAGTCGACTCTCATACGATCGCCTGCATTGCTCCATACTCCGCCATTCGGAGCCCAGCCGGACGTGTCCCCATCATCGAAGTTTTCCGTGAATGTCTCTGTTCCCGCTACCGTAATCGTTACGGAATTCGAGAATTTCGTGACCCCGTTAAGCTTCACGGTCACCGTAAGGTTCGCCGTTCCGAAGCTCTTCGCGGTTACAGTACCGCTCTCATCTACAGTCGCTACCGCTGCATGATCGCTTGCATAGGTAATTGTTGCGTCTGTAAGATCCGCAGCGGTCCCGTTCGTCATTGTTCCGCTTACCGCAATTGTCGTTATTGCGGCGATATTCATCTGCGGAGTGGAGACCGAAGCCGAAACGCTGTCTAATAGAGCAACAGAATCGTCAATGGTGACGACAAGATCTGCGCTAGTGGAACGCACGGTTGTACCGTTAAGCGTAATATCCGCGTAGATTGTTGCGGTGCCAGCTCCAGTTGCCGTTACTTCACCGTTAGCATCCACGGTCGCGACCGATTCGTCGCTGCTTGCGTAGACATAAGTTGCTGCAGACAAGTCAGCTTCTTCTTCATTGTTCAGCTTACCTGTTGTTCGAAGCTGCGTTGACTGGCCGACAAGCAGGGAGGAATCCGCAAGCGTTGCTGTTGCTTGATCCAACTTAATCGTTGTTTCTGCCTTCAGGTTATCGAACGAAGCTTCGCTCTGGAACGAGAACATGCCGAATTTGCCGAATGTATAGCCGTATACGGTTTCGTTATAATCCATTTTCAAAGCGCCGTTCAAGTACACTTTAATGTTGTCATCCTTAGCTACAATCTTGACATGATACGTCTGATTGTCCGCAAAAGGAGTCTGTACGGTCTTGAAGGCGCGATATGGCCGGCCTGCAAGTTTCAAGCCTTCGTTCTTGTCGAGGATGAGATCGTAGCCCGTCGATCCCGTATCGTTCGTTCGGAAGCTGAGACCGGCCGCTTGACCGTTCTTGAACGTAACGTCTCCGCTGTATACGAAGTCCTTGCCTTGGGCATTCATAATATTCCAGGAATCCCAGCCTGTTGGCTGCGGATTACTCACCTTGGCCTGGCCGTCCTGAACACTCCAGACACCGGGACCGCTCTTTGCCCAACCGACAAGATCTCCATCGTCGAAGTTATCCGCAAAGCCCGTGAATTGGCTTGGATCGATAACCGTAATGCTGATGGAATTCGGAGAAGTTACGGTTACACCGTTAACGGTAACTTCCATCGTTATCGTGGCCGTTCCTGCACCGATAGCCTTCAGCATGCTGCGGCTTTCCGGATCGGCATTGGCCGGATCATGGGTTACGGTAGCTACGCCGGGATTCGAGCTGATGTAATGAATTTGCGTACTTGCCGGCATATAGCCGAGGAACCACCATATGCCATCCTTTAGCTTCGCCCACGGCCATACTTGTACCGTTTCGTTCACCATAAGGTTCATGCTTTCTTTATCGTCTTTGTAATAGATTTCCGCATAGCTCAGATCTTCGGCTTTCATGGCCAGCGAGTTGGATTGCTTGGTAACGCCGTTAATCGTTACCGAAGCGGACACGTTGGCCGTGCCAACTTTTATTGCCTTCAGTAGCTCATGATCCTCCGTAAACACCGTCGGATCACTGATGATGTATTGGCGCAGCGCCGGAACATGCGTGACATCCAGCGTTTCGCCGTTGTCGAACGTCGCAATGACCGGTATTTCTTTCTCCTGCGTCAATAGCATCGTATTCGTCTTGTAACTGGAGATCTTGACGCTGACCAATGAAGGAATCGCCACAGAGCTGGCGCTGTCGTTAGCCAACCCATTATCGAAGCTAACTCGGCCTTGCGCATACAAGCCTGCATGTCCTTCTTCGTAAGTGGAATCGACAATATGGAATACTTTCGTGCCGTCCAGATAACCCATGAGAATCGGACCAGCCGCAATGACCTTTAAAGTATAGGTTCTGTTCATGTTCACGTTCATCGGCTGGGAGTAAAGCACTTTACCTTGGCGTGTAGCCAGTTTCAGTTCGCCTTCGGCGCCTGCTTTGGAATCCAGTACGAAGTCGTAGCCATTCTCGCCGGATTCGTTCGTCCTGAAGCTCAGCCCCGCTGCGCCTTCCTCATTCAGCTTGATGTCCGTGCTGTAGATTAGATCTTCTTGCGTGGCATCGTTAAGCAAGAGATCGCCATCCGCGCTTTGGGCTTCCAGCTTGCCGTTGTCTGCCGTCCATGAATCGCCGTTTAGCGAGCTCCAGTCGGACAGATTAGCGGAATCGAAGTTATTCTCGAAGCTCAGATGCGGGATGTCCACTTGAACCGCGTAAGTGGAGCTGGTCATACCCATGCTGCCTTTCACCCACACCCACTTGGAATCCCCGGAAATTTCCTCACTGTAGTCGCTCGGATCAATCGCGCTTCCATTCACGGTAACCGCCGTGAAAGCAGCGTCCTTGGCGAACGGACCGAAGCGGAACTGAGATCCTTCTATCGCATTCGCTGCAGAGACTCGAAGAGTAGCCTGTTCCGGTTGAACGGAATAATCGTAGGAAACGTCGGTCTGGCCAATGTTCCCGGCGCCGTCGCGATAATGCGCCAGCCAGTTGTTGACTTTTACGCCGTCCCAGCTGCTTGGAATACGCGGCACGATGTTCAAATTAGAGGTGCCTTCCAGTGCGTCGTCCAAGCCCGCCATAACGCGGACGTTCTTCAAGGCGACGATATACTCAACCAAGTTCATGTCTTCATTGGCGCCGCCGTTGCCGATCTCGTTCTGCTCAGCAATTCCGTGATCCGACTTGTTTACTTCACGAACGAGCAGCCAAGGAGAAGTCTCCTGAACGCCTTCGTTGTCGTGAGCGAAGTTCAAATCCGTGCTGTTCCATATCACGTGCTGCAAATTCTTCTTCGCCATATCCATCCGATCGCTCATCAGCATCGATAGGAGAGGCCAGCCTCCGCGTTCAGACAGCACCCCGTAATCGGTACCGAAGCCGCGGTTATGACCGTATAGCTTCCAATCCGCCCAGAAATTTTCTGAGTGGTAATCTAAAGTATTGTTTGTAATTTGACGCCAATCTTCGACCGCGCTGTTGCGCGTATCCGTTGGCGACTTGTAGCCATAGTACAATTCCTCTTGGCTGCCAACGCCGAACCAGCCCGCATTGATCCATGGAGCATCACTGCCATCCGTTTTGGTACCATCTAGCGAATAGCGCCAGGTGTCTTTCTTTATCGTATGGCCAAGCCATGTAAGATCCGTATGCGCAACCAGATTATCGCTCATTCCCTGAGCAAGCAGATCAGCGGAAGCTAACCAGTCCGCCGCTTCGCTGGCATGACCTGTTTTGCTAGCCACCTCAGCACCGGCTAACAAAGTGAAGTAAGCAATGGAGTTGTTGTAGATACCGTAGCCTTTGTTGGTCGTTTCGAGGCCGGTACCTTTGATTAAATGATAGCTATTATTGCTGATTTGATCCTTGTAATAATCCAGTCCATCCTTCATGACCGGCCAAGCCTTGTCCACGTAATCCCCGACATAGTTATCGCCTTTGATTAAATAAGCAATGGTCGAGAATACGAGTCCGGCAGCGCCGTTATCCCCGGTGTAATGATTCGAGGCACTGCGGAATAACGAGGCCTGCTTCGCTTCATCGACATATCCCCATCTGGCCATCTCCAGCATCGCCGGAGCCGAGTCGGCTACCCAGTACAAGAGAGGGAAGATTCCGTTAGGCAGCGAGGAATCGATGAAGCCGGTGCTTTTCTCCGTCATCATGTCCATATGGAAGTACATCGTGTTGTTGACGAGGCGAGTCCAATCCTCTGCCATCTCGTTACCCTTGAATACGACTTTCAGCGAGTCATCGGAGGTTGCGCCTTCCGACACTTCCACGAGGCTCACGAAATCAATAGCGGACCCGGTTGCCGTAGCGATTCTTAAGGAATTCGCTCCATCCGCGATATACGCGGTAACATCCAGATCCGTAATTCTTTCTTTACTCGCTTCTCTCGTGGCTTCGATCGAACCGTTCGCGCCGAAGTCGAAGGTATGGTTGCCTGTCCCGCCGATGAGTCCAGCCAGTAAGTAATATTTCTTTCCGGGAGCAGGGGCCGGTTGATTCCAGTTCAGAACGACCGTTCCCGATGGACTTAGCGAAGTAATAGCCGTCCCGGAAGCCGGCAGGGAGAGACTGGTCGAACTCCCTTTGAATTCGCTGCTTGTTCCCTCGTAGTACCCTGCTTGCCACAACACTTTGGAGGTGTCCCATACGATGTGGCTAATGCGATCCCGCCATACGGAGGAGGGGCCGAGCTCCAGCCAGTGAAGATTGACTCCTTCTCCGTCCGTTGGATCGGCGTCTTCGAATTTCAATTCCACGTAACCATCGGCCCAGAGGGACGGATCCGATAGCGTGAATTCCCAAGGCGTCTGCACGCCGAGTCCACTGTTGCCGGTGTCAAGCAGCGTCTGGCCCTCGGCCGTCAGCTTAATTTCGCCGATCCCTTCCATCACCAGATAGAGAGGAGCCGACTGCGCCGGATCTACGGGAATCTTATAGGAAAAATAAGCGCTTCCATTTGCAACCCGCTTTGTCGCCTTCTTATGCCAGCCGTAACGGGCGAAGTCGGCTACTCCGTTGCCTTGGCTTTCGATCTTAGCTTCCGAGCCGCTATTTTGATCTAAGTATAGTTCTTTTACGACGGAGCCGACCATTCGACTGCCCGACGTATCGGAATTACCCGCATCCGCTCCCGCATAGATCCGGATTTGTCCCGGTTGCGGCGAATCCGAGAAAGATCCGGGCGTTACTTCGGTTGCAGGTACGCTGGCATGGGCAATACCCGCGCCTGTACCCGGAAATGCCGATCCGGATACGATTAATACCGCAAAACAGCCAAGCAATGTTTTCTTTATTCTACTGTTCATGCACCTTCACCCCACTGAAGTCTATTTAATGATGGCTTTACCTTATCACGAACATGAAAGCGCTTTGAATTTCATATGATCGGAATCTGGAGTACAAATTTATCGGTTTCCTCATTGGAGAGAGAAGAAGACGAACCCGTACAAAGTTTCGACCATTATTTCATATCCTTCAAAATGTCGGCAATCGAGCAAATACTGGAAAATGAATCTCCTATTCGACTGAATACCGATGGGCATGTTTAATTACACAAAAAAAGGTCAACCCGTTAATTGGTTGGCCTTTTTTGTGATTGGTTTATAATGGCGGTAGCCAGGTTTGGTTTACCCTAGCGAGTTACATAAGAGCCAACAGGTGCCGTCAAATAGGCGGCCAGCTTGTCCGCGCTTTGCGTGAGCTCTTCATCGGTCAAACGAGGTGCGTGGAACACCATAAACGGCGGAACATACTTCATCTCGGTCAGCAGAACCGTAGCTTGCAGGGGAAGCAGAAGCTGCTCCATCGTGTAGAGGCTTTCGCCATCCGGACGATAGGAATCTTCAGCCCGGCCGACGGAAATAGCCAGCACATATTCTTTGCCCTTGAGTTGATTGCCTGTCCCATAGCCGAAGCCGTAGGTGTATACTTCATCCTGCCATTTCTTAAGCAGCGACGGGGTGCTGTACCAATGGAACGGAAATTGGAACACGATACGGTCATGCTGCAGCAGAAGCTGTTGTTCTTTCTCGACATCGATCATTTCATTCGGATACGTTTGGTATAAGTCATGGACAGTAATTCCGGGCTCTTGCTCGAGACGTTCTTTCCACGCCCGGTTAACGCGGGATTCTTGCATTTTAGGATGTGCGACAATCACAAGTGTTCTCATGGTGACGTAACTCCTCTGTAAGAAAATGATATAGGGATTATAGCATACTTCCTATCTACAATAACAAAGAGCCGCAGCAGCGGCTCCTGGATGCCTACCCTATGACAAGCCGGCGTTTATACCAATCCGATATAAATCTCCGTTCTATACTGGAAGCTAACGATGCCATCCTGTTGATGCTTGTTAAATAACGCTTCCAGCTCCTCCATGTAAGGCTTATAGCTAGGCGAACCCGGAAGCGGGACATAAGAGGAGGAGAGAGTCCGGCCGATAAGCCCTTCCAGATCAAACAATTGCTTGTTCGCAAATTCCGCTTTCTTATAGCTTCCATCCCGGAAGAAGGAGGCAAAGTCCTCGTGATGAAGAAGCCTATGGTTCACCTCTTTGTAATCCGGTGCGTAATGTAAGAGAAGTTGATCGTAATCCGCACCAAAAGGATCGTCGACCAGACGCGTGTTCCAGATCAGCGCTACGCTGCCGTCAGCGCGCAGGATGCGCCGAAATTCAAGCCTGGTCGATTCCGGCTCGAACCAATGGAATGCCTGCGCGGATACAATGCAATCCACCGAGCCGTCCCCCAGTTTGGTTGCTTCCGCCGAACCCTCGACGGACCGATAGCGATCATGGCCGCCAAGCTGATCCTCTGCCGCAAGCCGCATTTCGGTATTGGGCTCCACGGCCACCACGGTACTGCCCCGCTCAAGCAGCAACCGGGAGAAAATCCCCGTACCTGAGCCGATATCAGCGACGATACAAGCGGACGGCGCCAGAGCCGCCTCCTCATAGATGAAGTCCAAAGCAGCAGCCGGATAACTGGGTCGATACTTCACGTATTGCTCCACGCGATCTGAGAACCGTTTCGTATTATCCTTCATAGACGAATCCCTCTCTCCTCTTACATGCATTTGCTAATGTTCAAATGATCCTCCACCGTTCGATTAAACCGTTCCAGCAGTTCACCGAACTGGGTGGATTCTTCCTCTGTCCAATCTTTCAGCACATCGGTAAAGAAGGTCTGGCGCAGCTGCCTCACTTTAAGCAGCATCTCACTGCCGGCAGACGTGACTTGGAGCAGGCTGACCCGGGCATCCTTCGGATCCACGGTTCGCTCCACATACCCCTTCGCTTCAAGCGAAGCGGTCTGCCGGCTGGCTGTCGAAATATCCAATTGAAAGGTGTCGGCAAGCGCCTTAATACCAAGCGGTCCATGGTCGAACAGCCGTCTTAGCAATAAATAAGTAGAGCGATCGAGCCCGGTATTGGTAAAATAAGCGATACGGGCAGCTTCGGCCCGGCGCACAAAAATAGCCATTTGGTGCTCGATGCGATGCAGATTGTCTGGATCTATGTTCATGTTGGAATCACCGTTTCTGTGGTTTGTGAATCGTGTTTATCTCAGCATATCGCTTCAATTTGCACCGTGCAAGTGGAAGAGATAGACCGATTGACAGCTATTAAATACCTTGTATAATTACGAATAGACATAGTTGCATGATACAACTATACACCAGTACGTAATAAATTTCACATGCAATTACGTGAAAGGAACGCTGTAATCATGGAAAATGAAACTCAGTCGGAGTTTGTTGCGTTAAACCATATAGGACATTCGCCATCGGCCGTCGGCACACTGGTTCGACTTAAGGTATTTCAAGTTGCAGGCCGGCACAAGCAGCTGAAACAAGTGAATCATGCCATATCGGCGATGGATCGGGTATGGCAAGACGGAGCTGTTCAGAGCGGCGCTGTTCTGCGAGGTACTCGGGGGAAACATGTCGTTTCGCTTGCGCTTGTCGATGCACAGGCGGAGGAAGCTTCGGGTCCGAATCGGTATACGGTAGAGTACAGCGATCATATCGCAGCGCAGCCATCCTCTAAGTCAAAGCAAGGTCAAGGAACCGCACGTTTGTATTTCTTAAATATCGTACAGCTTGCGCCGGGCAAACGAGAAGTCATGATCAGGAATTTCGAACGCACGATGCCGTATGTACGCAAGCAGCCTGGATATATCTCGACGAATTTATTGGTCAGCCGCGATAATCGGCTGGCTATTCATGTCGGCCAATTCGAGAGCAGGCGTCATTTTCAAGCGATTTTTCGCAAGCAAGAGGTGCTTCGCGCCTTTGGCCGAGGGCTTGCGCCGGGCATGATGGCGACGATTTGCGGCGTGCTTCCCAAGCCGCCCAGTTTGCATTTGTTTGAACTCGCCCATGTGGTCGGATCAACGGAACACAATTTGCTCAACTAACAGTGATATAACTACAAGGAACGTCCGGTGCAAGAGCAAGGGCTTGCTGCCGGGGAAGGAGTTGTTGAAGGTGTCTCCATTGATGAGACTGCTTAATCGCAGATTTTTTTACTTTACAATCATACTCTTGGTGAAGGGTATTCTGGCCTGGTCGGTCGTGTTTGACGAAGGGCCTTCCTGGATGACGCTCGTAACGGAAATTCCGTTCTTCTGGGTGGTATTCTGTCTAATCGAATGGTTAGCGGGCAAACGGAAGATGCTGTACTATATGATCGTCAATTTATTGCTAACGCTGCTCTACTTTACTGTACTCATGTACTACAAATATTATGGCATTATTGTTACGTATCACGCGCTTGCCCAGGCTGGTAAAGTCGCGCAGGTTGGAGAAAGTACGTACTCGCTGCTTGATCCGTACTACTTATTTATTTTCCTCGATATCGCCGTGTTGGCCTTTATCTTATGGAGACCGAAGCATAAACATATTCAGCAGCGCGTCAGCATGAGACCTGTGAGGAAAACAGGCATAACCATCATGTTCATCGTGTCTTCGCTGCTCTGTTTGCTGAATATTTGGCCGAACCGCGCCAGCATGAATGAGAACAAGCAGGCTGAAGAGATGGGGCTGCTCAATTACGAGATCTACACCATCTTCGCCGATAGCCGCAAAGACGACGAAACCGTGCCGATGGCGGACATTACGCAGAGCGCGATCGATGAGCTGAAAGGCACGGTGCAGCCGCAGCCACAGCCGCAATATTTTGGCGCGAATAAAGGAAAGAACCTGATCATCGTGCAGATGGAGTCCTTCCAGGATTTCTTGATTGGCCTCAAGGTTAACGGTCAAGAAGTAACGCCGAACATCAACAAGCTGGCGCAGGAGAACATGCACTTTAATCATTTCTACACGATGGTCGGTCAAGGAACCACTTCGGATGCCGAGTATGTGGTAAATACGTCGCTTTACGTGCCTCAGCATGAAGCAGCAACCGATCACAACGTGGATAAGGCGCTGCCAAGCTTGCCGAAGCTTCTGCATGCGAATGGCTACACGACTGCGACGTTCCATACGAACGATGTCTCGTTCTGGAATCGGACGGAGCTGTACAAGGCGATCGGCTGGGATCGTTATTATGACAAATCCTTCTACGGCGACGAGGATCATATTGCCTTCGGTTCGTCGGATGAAGTGCTTTATAAGAAGACGATTGATGAGCTGGTGAAGCTGGATCAAGGCGAACAGCCTTTCTACGCTCAGATCATTTCGATGAGCGCCCACCATCCGTTCAACCTGCCGGAAGAGAAGTACAAAATGGATTTGCCGGAAGAGTTCGACGACACCATCGTCGGTAACTATATTCATGCCCAGAACTATGCCGATTACGCGCTCGGACAATTCATCGACGATTTGAAACAGCGCGGGATATGGGATGACAGTGTCATTTTGTTCTACGGAGACCATCAAGGCTTGTCCTTGTACTCGCTTGACCGCGACGAGAAGAGTTTGGTGGCCGGCATGATTGGCCATGAATACGGGTATACCGATATGTTCCGTATTCCGCTCATTCTTCACGCACCCGGCGTGACGACGCCTTCCGTTCGCGAACAAACCGGCGGTCAGATCGATATTCTGCCGACGGCTGCGAATTTGCTGGGGGTATCGTTAAGCAATCAGATTTATTTTGGCCAAGATTTGTTGAATCAGAGCTCCAACATGCTGCCGATGCGCCATTTCTTGCCGTCGGGCTCCGTAATTACGGACGATGATATGTTCCTGCCGGGCATTGATTATACGGATGGTACGAACTATTCGCTTCGCGATAACAGCGAGACCGAGCATGGTGAAGGCGCTACGGAGGATCAATACAATCGAACGTTGAAACTGCTGAGTTTGTCTGACAGCTATGTCAGCCAACTTCCGAACAAAGATGAATAATGCACTTATCTACAATAAAGCCGCAAGCATGATGCTTGCGGCTTTTTATCCTTTAATAAGGATCTGCTTCGTGCCCCGTTTGCTTCGCCTGATCGACGGCCTTCTCCGGCCGCGATTGTCCGCTTGCGATGTTTCGGCCATCTGATTGCTGCAGCCCTTCCGCAACGCGCTGCCCGTAGCCGGCATCCGCCTCCGTGAAATATCCGACCATGCGCGAGCGGATATCCTCCTTGCACACCGACAGCGCGCCGACCAGATTATCGATCAGCTCATCCTGCTCCCAGCTCTCGAAGGCGCGGAACGTATCGCCGGCTTGTTTGAAATCGTTGGTCCGCTCGAGCTTCTGCCGGGTCAGCTTCGCATCGTAATGCGGTTCATGGTCTTTGCCGCTGCGCGCCGCCTCCTGCAATCCGCCCATGGAGGATGGCTCGTAGTTCACATGCGGATTTTGCCCGGCCGAGCGGTCGGGACGATACTGCATTTGGCCGCCGCTCTGATTGGTTGCCACATGCGTCTGAGGTGCATTGACAGGCAGCTGTAAGTAGTTGGTTCCCACACGGTGACGCTGCGTATCGGAGTAGGAGAATGTGCGGCCCTGCAGCAGTTTGTCGTCGGAGAAATCCAAGCCGTCCACAAGTACGCCTGTCCCGAAGGCCGCTTGCTCCACTTCGGTGAAATAGTCGTCGGGATTGCGGTTCAGCGTCATTTTGCCAACGGGTAGAAAAGGGAACTGCTCCGGCGGCCACAGCTTGGTCGGATCAAGCGGGTCAAAATCCAGCTCCGGATGCTCGTCATCCGTCATCAGCTGCACGCACAGCTCCCATTCGGGATAATCCCCGGCTTCGATAGCTTGATACAAATCGAGCGTGGCATGGTTGAAATTCATCCCTTGAATCTCGTTCGCTTCTCGCTGCAGCAGGTTCTTAATCCCTTGCCCCAGCGGCTCCCAGTGATATTTCACGAGCATCGCTTCGCCGTCTTGATTGACCCATTTGTATGTATTAACACCCGAGCCCTGCATTTGCCTATAGTTGGCGGGAATGCCCCAGGGGGAGAATAGGAACGTGATCATATGGGTCGCTTCCGGCGACAACGATACAAAGTCGAAGAAGCGCTGCATATCCTGCACATTCGTGAGCGGATCCGGCTTAAACGCATGCACCATATCCGGGAACTTCAGCGGATCGCGGATGAAGAAAATTTTCAGGTTGTTGCCGACCATGTCCCAATTGCCGTCTTCGGTATAGAACTTAACCGCGAAGCCGCGTGGGTCGCGAAGCGTCTCCGGTGAATGGTTCCCATGAATGACAGTGGAGAATCGAACGAATACCGGCGTCTGTTTGCCGGCCTCCTGCAGCAGCTTGGCGCGCGTATACTTCGAGACCGGCTCATTGCCGGCTTTGCCGTAGGCTTCGAAGATGCCATGGGCGCCGGCGCCGCGAGCATGAACGACACGCTCAGGAATGCGCTCCCGGTCAAAGTGGGTGATTTTCTCGATAAAATGATAGTTCTCCAAAGTGCTCGGTCCACGGCTGCCAACCGTTCGTATATTTTGATTGTCCGTCACGGGATGGCCCTGCCGGGTCGTGAGCGTTTGATCTGTATCCTTCTCCAATGCCAGGCTCCTTTCGCAGGTAAATGTGAACTTCAATGGTATTGTTGCCCAGCATGTAGTTCCTGATTCAGATTGAAGTGCAGGCAGACTCGCTAATTTTGGAAGCGGGATAGGAGGGGATGAGCGTTGACAGTGAGGGTAGAGTCGTCTAGAATACATACCCATAGGGGTATATATCGGAAGTCATAAGGGAGGATTACGATACAATGGGATTTCAAGCGGCCAAAGAAATGACACCGCAAGAGGTGGAGGAGCGCCTCGGATCAGGTGAGGGTTTATATATGCTGGATGTCCGTGAGCCTGCGGAGTGGGCAGCCGGCCATCTGGCAGGCGCCGTCCACATTCCGCTCGGGCAGCTGATCGAGCGAGTGAATGAACTGGATGCCAAGCGTGAGATCATCGTGATGTGCAGAGGCGGCGGCAGAAGCGGATTAGCTTGCGAGCTGCTTGGCGAGAGAGGGTTCTCCGTTGTGAATATGACAGGCGGTTTATTGAACTGGACAGGCGAGCTGACAGGAGAATAGCAGGGGGTAGAGGAATTGGAGATCGCGATTAACGTCTTATTCGTTGTCGTTGTGGTGTGGTTCGGGTATTCGAAATTCGGCAAAGTAAAAGGACTTCGCACGCTGCAAGCCGCGGATTTCCGCCGGGAGCTTGAAGCGGGGGCGCCTGATATGCTGCTGATTGACGTGCGGGAAACGGGAGAGTTCAAGAGCGGCTACATTCCGGGAGCGCGGAACATTCCGTTATCCCAGCTCGGGTCGCGGCTTGAAGAACTGCCGAAGGATAAGAAGCTTCTTCTGTACTGCCGAAGCGGCATGCGCAGCAAGACGGCGGCAAGGCAGTTAGCCCGCGGCGGCTACTCGCAATTAGCTCATCTGCAGGGCGGACTTGGCGCGTGGAGCGGGAAGCTTGTTCAATAAGTTATTGTGTAAGGCTTGTTTGCAGCGACGGATTGATGCTGAGAACGGGCCCTTTTACATACGGAATAAGGGTTAACGACACACTAGTGAGCAGGAGTCCGTGCGATGATGACAAAATCTAACGTTGACGTTAACGTTATAGGAGGAGTAAGATGAAATCAAATGAACCGCTTAAATCGACGAAAGGGAGGAGGAATACGATGGGAGAACGATATAAGATCGATGATGTGGCCAAAGAGAGCGGTCTGACGAAACGTACGATCCGCTATTACGAGGAGATCGGCGTGCTGCCGCCGCCGGAGCGGACGGAGGGCGGGACGCGTTTGTATGCGCGCATGCACATCGAACGGTTGAAGCAGATCATCAATGCAAGAGATGTACTCGGCTTCTCCCTGCAGGAAATTATCGATTTTGTCGCCATACGCGAAGAGCTTATCCAGCACGGCGATGCTTACAGGAAAGCCGAGGAAGCGGAGCAGAAGCGGGAGCAGCTTCTGGAAGCGGGGCGGATGGTCGATAGGCAATTGCAAATGATCGATTATAAGCTCGAGAAAATGAAGGAATTCCGCAAGGAAATAGAACAACTAAAGAAGCGCGTAAACGTCGCGCTGGATCAAATGACTACGCAGAAAGAAGGAGTATAAGTGTCAACACCAAATACAGCACGTAAAGCCGCGCCGCAAGCCCCTTTGCAGCCTAGTGCACCGAAGAGCAACTCCATGTTCAACCAGCCGATTGCCGTGTGGGCAATCGCTTTTGCAAGTATCATCGCTTTTATGGGATTGGGTCTGGTTGATCCGATACTACCCATGATGAAGGATCAGCTGCATGCCTCCGACAGTCAGCTGACCCTGCTGTTTACGAGCTATAACGCGGTTATGGCCGTTGCCATGCTGATTACCGGCGTTATCTCTTCCCGGCTTGGCATTAAGCGAATGCTGCTTGCCGGTATCGTACTAATCGCAGTGTTCTCTGCGCTAGCGGGTAGTGCGGACAATGTAATGGAAATCGTATGGCTTCGCGCCGGATGGGGACTGGGTAATGCTTTCTTCGTCGCAACCGCGTTGTCCGCCATCGTTTCGTTATCCCGCGTTGGCGTTGGTAAATCGATCATCTTGTTCGAAGTAGCAGTCGGACTGGGGATATCGGTAGGTCCGTTGCTCGGAGGAGAGCTCGGCGCGATTTCGTGGCGGAGCCCGTTCTATGGCGTTGCCGGTTTGATGGTTCTGGCGTTCTGCCTTATCCTGTTCATGATGCCGAAGGCGAAGACGTCTGCCGTTGTGACACCGATTAAGAAAAAAGCTTCCTTGCTGGATCCATTCCGCGCACTCAAACATCGCGCGCTGCTGATTTTTGGAATCTCAGCTGCACTTTATAACTTCGGATTCTTCACGTTGCTTGTCTATGCGGCGCTTGTGCTCGGCCACCTGCATCACGTTGATGTACACGGGCTTGGTTACGTCTTCCTCGGATGGGGACTGCTGCTCGCATTTACGTCCGTCGTTACGGCTCCGAAATTGCAAAAGCGTTACGGTACAGTGAAATCGATGTGCGTGCAGCTTCTTCTCTTCGCCATAACGTTGTTCGTAATGGGTTACTGGACTACGGACAAAACAGTCGTAATCGCGATGGTAATCTTGGCCGGCGCCTTCTTGGGCAATAATAATACGCTCATCACTACAGCGGTTATGAACGCTGCTCCGGTTGAACGTCCGACAGCTTCAGCCGCATACAGCTTCCTGCGTTTCATCGGCGGTGCGCTTGCACCTTACTACGCGGTTAAATTCGCGGAGTGGTTTGACTTCCACGCGCCATTCTACATCGGCGGCGGGTTTGTCGTGCTGGCGGTTATCGTCATCTGGCTGAACCGCAAACACTTGAAGCATGTGGATGAGGCAGAAGCCCATTAATAGCAGAGCATATATCCTTTTTTTTGGCTCTAAATATAACGTTAACGTTAGTGTTATATTATTGTGTGCAATGAGTAATGGAGTAAACCCCGTTATCGACTCCGAGGAGTCGGTGCCGGGGGGTTTTTCGTTTATGAGGTATTAACGGCTATGCCGCTAACAGTATTTTTCTAAGGGAGGCTAAGAGAGGTATCAGTTACCGTACAGTGAGTGAAATCACAGGAAATCGTCTCAAGAGAGGAATCAGTTACCGCACAGTGAGTGAAACCGCGGGAAATCGTCTCGAGAGAGGTACCAGTTACCGCACATGGAGCGAAATCACGACATTGCGCGTTACAGCCCATTACGGGGCTATAGCTGCCATCGCCGCCCCTCTTTATTCACCACCTCCCGCCCAGCCGCAAGCTGCCATAAAGAGGGTTTTCTGGGTATCATGTCGAATGATGTCACCACAGATTTATTGTGGAGGTCGACATGAAGAGAACAGCATCGTCAGGCACGCTGGCTTATACGTTATTTACGTTAGAATCCAACCCTTCACAGCGCAGATTTGCTTTCATCATTGGTGCGATAATAGCGCTTGCCTCGCTTGCTTCCCTACCGTTTGCGCATATAACGTTACCCAATAATAACGCGTTCTTATCCGCATTATGCTCATCCGTGATCTGCTTCGAACTCATTACGGTATTTGTCCTGTACAGCCAGTTTAAAGTCAGCCGTTTCCCGTCCATTCTCATCTTGGCGGGAGGCTACTTCTACTCGGCTTGCATGACGATTCTTTATTTGTTTTCTTTTCCGGGTATCCTGCCGCCTAATGGTTTCGGCCCCGGCCCTATCGGTCCCGGTCCGCAGCCGGGAATGGAGCATGGCCCCGAGCCTATGTTCTTGATCGGCGGCAATCAGTCAGCCGAATATATTTATGCCCTCTGGCATCTGGGTTTTCCCATCGCGATTCTGCTTCATATGGCTGCCGAGGTCAAGTACAAGCAGGTGCGCCTTAGCAATCAAACCGCGCGGTTGATGACTATAATAACGGGGACAGCTGTACTTGCAGCGGTAGCCGTGATCGGGTATGTGTCGCTTGCCTTGCACGACAAGCTTCCCATTCTCATGGATCATGGCCGCATCACGCCGCTCGCCATGTATGGCTTCGGCCTGCCTACGCTGTTGATTAGCTTGCTTGCGCTGGCTCTCTACTACTTCATGACCAAAGGCAGCACCGTTACCTCTTCCTGGCTGTGCGTCGCGCTGCTTGCAACCGTGCTGGATGTCGGCATCAACATGAGCGGCGGAAATCGATTCAGTATAGGCTGGTACGTCTCCAAGCTGGATACCTTCATCTGCGCGAACATCGTATTGGCGGGGATGATCTACGAGTTTACGAAAATGTATTACAAAATGACAGAGCTCTACACCCAAGTAACGGACAGCGAGAGCCGCTACAAAACCCTCTTCGCGAAGAGCCGCGAGGGGGAGCAGAAAATCGCCGAGCAGAACAAAATCATCGAACGGATGCTGGAATCCAGCCACGAATCGATTGCGATGTGCGACAGCGACGGGCGTGTCGTCTTCGTCAATCGCAGATTCAAAACGATGTTCGGACGGGAGCTCTCCGTCGGACAGTCGCTGGCGATTTATTGCAAAGAGATGCGGGCTGATTACGGCAGCCTTGGCGATCAGATCAAGCAATATTTTGAGCAGCGGCTGCAGCCGTTCCGGGAGCGGGTGGCTTTCCATAAGGAAGGCGGCGAAATGCGGCATTACGAATGTTATGTCAGCCCGATCATCAGCAAGGATGGCGGACTGCTGCATGGCCATCTCTTCACGTTCGGCGACCGCACGGACGAAGAACGCAAAGCGCATTACGACGATCTGACCGGCCTGCCGAATCGCAGATACATCAATGAGCGGCTGCGGATCGCGATGCGAAGAGCGGCGGAGGCAGAGACTTCTTTTGCCGTCTTCTTCATGGATCTGGATGGCTTCAAGCGCGTCAACGATACGCTCGGTCATGAGATGGGCGACCGACTGCTGCAGGAGGTAGCGATCCTTTTGAAGGATGGGATGGGCGGCTACGGCACCTGCGCCCGCTGGGCAGGCGATGAGTTTGTCGTGCTGGTGGACGAAGCGGTGGGCGACATCCGGCCGGAAGAGCTGGCCCTTGATCTCATTCGCGCAATTCGTCAGCTGGATATTGTAGACGGCAAACGAATTCAAATTTCAGCGAGTATCGGAATCGCGATCTATCCGGATGACACCATGGACGGGACTAAACTGCTCCAATACGCGGATCAAGCGATGTACGAGGCCAAAACAAAAGGCAGAGGCACGTTCTGTTTCTACACCGCATCCGCCGCAAGCAGCAACAAGCAGCATCCCGAAGCCGGCTCAGCTAAACGGACGATATAGCAGCAGCAATCGAAAACTCCCTCAGGGAGTTTTTATTTTATACCGGACCTATCCGCCAGCCTATCCGCGATCTCGGAATCGTCTAAATTTTACCCCTTTATGCTAAAGCAATCGGCACTGGGATTAGCTATGATGAGGAGAGGAGCGTGGAAGATTCTAGGGGAGCAGAGGTGGGCCGTAACATGGACACAAATGAGCGGCAAGTCTACGAATGCAAGCAAATCAGCGAGACGAACGGCATCGATAGCGAATGGATGCTATTACGCGATACGGTAAGCGGGGACGCGCCGACAGAATGGACGAAGGTCCGCTGCGGGTGGACGGCAGACGCGCTGTTGATTCAGTTCCTCTGCGAGGATGGGCATATCGTTTCCGGCTACAGCGAGCGCGATGAGCCGCTGTATAACCAGGACGTGGTAGAAGTATTTATCGATGAGGATGGCAGAGGCACCCATTACATAGAGCTGGAGGTCAGTCCCCGCAACGTCGTATTCGATGCGCGGATTACCAATGACGGCAGCGGTTCGGTTGGGATCGATAAGGACTGGGACATCGAAGGACTGCATACGGCAGTGAGCGAGGTTCAATCTGGGCAATGGAGGTACGACATCCGAATCCCCGCGAATACGTTCAAGCAGCCGCTTGAAGCCGGAATTCGCTGGCGGGTGAATTTCTATCGGATCGACGAACGACGGGACGGCATCCGGGAGTATCAAGCCTGGCAGCCGACCGGATTGGTTAATTTTCATAAGCCGCAGCGATTTGGCACGCTTGTACTCATTTAATCCAAGGAGGAAGTTAAGATGAACCTAACCCATAATCAGTTGGAAACACGATGCGTCAGCTCTCTTGTCAAAGTTTTCGCCCAAGACGGCGAGCTCCAAGAGCCGGTCTATCCGAAAGGCAGCGCTCTTCGGGGTGAAGTGTATGCCTTTCAGATCGCTTACCGCAGTGCGCAGATGCGCAAGAACATCAACCTATCCGTCACATCCCAGCTGCAAAACAGTACAATTACCGTCCGCTCGGTCGGACTTGTTCCGTCTGAAATGCCCATGTATGCCGATCATGATGAGCGGATCTTTCAAGCGACGCCGGGACTATTCCCGGATCCGCTCTATCCGATAGCACAGGGGATTACGGCACTCCCGAATGTATGGAGCTCCGTGTGGGTGACTGTACATGTAGATCGCGCCGAACAAGGCGGCACATTCGACATCGCGATCGCGTTTGAAACGGCAGAAGGGGAAACGCTCGCTCAAGAGAGCTTCTCGCTCACCGTTATTCCGCGCGAGCTGCCCGAGCAGAAGCTGATCCACACCGAGTGGTTCCATACCGATTGTATCGCGACGCAGTACAACGTACCGGTGTTCAGCGAAGAGCACTGGCGCTTGCTGGAAGCTTTCATCGGAACAGCCGTGAGGCATGGCATCAATTTGCTGCTGACGCCGCTGTTCACGCCGCCGCTCGATACGGCTGTCGGCGGAGAGCGCCCTACCGTACAGCTGGTGGATGTCGAGAAAACGGGCAATCAGTACAAGTTCGGTTTCGAGAAGCTGGACCGTTGGGCGGATATGTGTCTGGAAGCTGGCGTTCGTTACTTCGAGTTCTCCCATCTGTACACGCAGTGGGGCGCGAAGCATGCACCTAAGATCATGGCCCATGAGAACGGCGAGTACAAGCGGATCTTCGGCTGGGAAACGGAAGCCTCCGGCGAGGAATATCGCAGCTTCCTGGGCCAGCTTATTCCGGAGCTGCTGAAGTGGGTAGAGGGTCGCGGCCTGCAGAAGCAGGTGTACTTCCACATTTCCGACGAGCCGAGCATGAGCGCGCTTGAGGATTATCGCCAAGCGAGCGATTGGCTCAGACCGATGCTGCAAGGGTATCCCGTTATCGATGCTTTGTCCGATTATGAGTTCTATGAATCGGGACTGGTTCCGCGGCCAATACCGGCAACCAATCATATCGAGCCGTTCCTTGAAGCCGGCGTCCCGGATTTGTGGACGTATTATTGCTGCGGCCAATATAAAGACGTATCGAACCGATTCTTCACGTTCCCTTCGGCGCGGAACCGGATCATCGGCGTGCAAATGCACAAGTTCGGCATAACCGGTTTCCTGCATTGGGGCTTTAATTTCTGGTACAGCCAGTATTCCATCAAGCCGATTAATCCTTACATCACGACAGATGCCGGCCATGCGTTCCCATCGGGGGATGCCTTCCTTGTTTACCCGGGAGAAGAGGGTCCGATCGAATCGATCCGCATGGAAGTGTTCTATGAGGCGCTGCAAGATATGAGAGCTTTTGCCCTGCTGGAAGAGTTGGGCGGCAAGGATGAGCTGCAAGCACTTATTGGTAACATTACCTTCAGCAGCTACCCTGCAGAGAGCGAATGGCTGCTCAATCTACGGGAAACGGTGAACAAGCGAATTGCCGAAATCATAGGCTAGGATAGCCGTCTCCGTGATCCGCCCTTGTTTTCGCCCCGGAATTTTGGGACAATACTAGTCAGAGAGTTCATGGGACGAAATTCAAGGTGTTGAAAAGAGGATAACGGATATGCATAAACCATCCATATATGGCTTCACTTTCGACCAGCTGACGGGCTGGCTTGGGGAGCATGGACATAAACCGTCGCGCGCGCGGCAAGTCTGGGATTGGCTGTACCGGAAGCGGGTTACGGCATTTGAGGCGATGACGGACGTCAACGGGGCTTGCCTGGCTTTATTGGCAGAGCACTTCGAGATTCAGACGCTCGGCGAACATACGAAACAAGAATCGGCGGACGGCACGATTAAATTCCTGCTCAAGCTGCAGGACGGGAATCTGATCGAAACGGTGCTCATGCGGCATAAATTCGGGCTGTCCGTCTGCGTTACCACGCAGGTCGGCTGCAATATTGGCTGCAGCTTCTGTGCGAGCGGCTTGCTTGCCAAGAGCCGCGATCTGACATCGGGCGAAATCGTCGGTCAAATCATGAAGGTACAATTGCATCTGGATGCCGCGCAGCAAGGCGATCTGGTCAGCCACATCGTCGTGATGGGCATCGGAGAGCCGTTCGATAACTTCGAGAATATGGTCGACTTCATCGAAACCGTCAAGGACCATAAGGGTCTTGCCATCGGGGCGAGACATATTACCGTATCCACAAGCGGTCTGGCCGACAAAATCGTAGCGTTCACCGATCGCAACCTTGGCGTTAACCTGGCTGTTTCCCTGCATGCGCCGAACAATGAGCTGCGTACGCGCATTATGAAGATCAATCGCGCGATTCCGATTGAGCCGCTGATGAAGGCGATCGATTACTACCTGAGCAAGAATAAGCGCCGTGTAACGCTGGAATATATTTTGCTCAAGGATGTTAATGATCAGAAGGAGCATGCCTTGCAGCTGGCAGAGCTTGTCGGCGACCGCCGTCAGCTTGTGAACGTGAACCTGATTCCGTATAATCCGGTTGACGAGCATAGCCAATATCAGCGCAGCGAGCAAGAATCGATCCGCATCTTCTACGATACATTGAAGAAGCAGTCCGTTAGCGTCAGCGTCCGTCTGGAACACGGAACGGATATCGACGCCGCTTGCGGCCAACTGCGCAGCAAGCAAATCAAAGCTACCGTATAAACAACCAGATGAAGCAAAGCAGGCGTATCCCGTGTTACACTCGGCGATGCGCCTTTTTTTATCGATCATCGCAAGAAATATCAGGTGCACCGAGCAGCGATGACCTAACATTGACGGTAAGGAGGTGATCCGAATGGAGGAGGAAGAACGGTATGCCGGAATATGGCGGGCTGCCGGCTATGTGGAACAGCATCTGCAGGAAGAGCTTCGATTGGAGGAGCTTGCGAAGCTGGCGGGGTATTCGCCTTTTCATTTTCACAGGCTGTTCTATGCTTGCACGGGCGAGACGTTGTCCCATTATATTCGGGAGCGACGTTTAGCCTATGCAGCCAGAAGGCTGCGGGGGTCGGCGCAATCCGGCACGGAGATCGGCTTCGATATTGGCTATGGCAGTCATGAATCCTTCATCCGCTCGTTCATGAAACGGTTCGGGGAGCCTCCGCAATCCCTGCGAAGGAGAGCGTGTACGATGAGAGAGCCGGTGTTGGTTAACCGCGAGACGATTCATGTCGCGGGCGTGTTATGCATGACGGATACGACGAAGGATCGCAACATTGCACAGGCCTGGAAGTCGCTTAGCCGCATCTGGGCAAGTATTCCCGGCAAGGTAAATGAACGGATTAGCTTCGGGCTCGAGATTTATAATCCGCAAGCAAGCGGAGACCGGGCGAGACAGTTCGATTATTTGGCAGGCACCGAGGTGGCAGACCCGGCGTCCGCGATGCCAAGCGATGCTCAGGTATATACAATCCCGGGCGGAAGATATGCGGTCTTCACGCATGTGGGTTCAACCGAGCTGCTCGGGGAGACATTCCGCTATATCTATGGCGAATGGCTCCCGGCTTCAGGTGAGCTGCTGCGCAGCTTGGGCGATAGCGGCTTCGATTTCGAATACTATGACGCTCGTTTCCAAGAAGGCCGCGCAGATTCAGAGCTCGGTATCTATGTGCCTTTATGTCCAATCGACACGCCTTCATCCGAATAGGATAGCGTAGGATTACTACGCGATGAAGGATGGATGTGAGTGATGGCCGAAGCCAAAGGTCAAGCCAAGGTGGTCAAACGCGAGAACCAGGTGTATTCCAACCGAGTGGTCCGCTCCGAATTTGGCAACCATTGGCGAACCTCTCTAACCGGGAGCGGGTACGTCATGTATACGGCAACCCGCAATGACGCGAAGGTAACGGTGCTGCTGGGTACCGGCGCTTCCAAATTGCTTGTTTTCCCTAGAGGAGGCAAGGTATTGGTAGGCGGCGGAGGCGTGAGTCATTACAGCAAACCGCATGTGGCGATCGATCTTTAAAATGAAAAAAACTTAACAATATTTGCAAAGGTTTCCCTCTTATAGGGAACCTTTTTTTTGTCAACAATTATTGGGGTGGGCATCGAGGCGACATTCGGTCCCAAATCGGGTAGAATAGAGGAATTCCATGGAACGGGAGCTGTAACGATGTCTAACGAAGAAATGATTTTAACCAAAGAGGGCTTTGCTAAATTGCAGGAGGAGCTTGATGACCTCAAATACGTGAAACGCAAAGAGCTGGCCGAACGGATTAAGCTTGCCATTAGTTATGGGGATTTGAAAGAGAACAGCGAGTATCATTCTGCGAAGAATGATCAATCTTTCTTGGAAACACGCGTCATCATTCTAGAGAAAATGCTCAATACAGCACGTATCGTCGAGTCCGATCCGAGCAACGCGGGTTCGGTGCAAATCGGTTCGAGCGTCATCTTAAACGATGTGGAGTTCGACGAACGGATTGAATATCAAATTGTAGCTCCGGCGGAAGCGGATGTACAAGCGAACAAAATCTCCTACGAAAGTCCGCTTGGCAAAGAACTGCTGGGCAAAACAGTGGGCAGCCGCATTAATGTAAATGCGCCGATGGGTGTTATCGCGTATGAGTTGCTTGAGGTCAGAGCGCTCTAATAGGGTCTGTTGCGTAAAGCCGCGGGCGATGCAGCAATGTCTTAAGTTACTTAACTTCATGACATTGCTGCGATGCTGAGCGGCTTTTTTCGTGTCTTCACGAGGATCCCCGGCATCTCTCCCGAACGGAAACCCGCGCAAACCCGGAAGGCCATCGCCTTCCATGGCAAGCGTACAGGCCGCCTTGCTCGTCTGTGAATACAATGTGATGTATTCCAAAACAAGGAAGGAGATAATACCTTGAAACGTAATTATCCACACATGGGCCAAGTTGCTGGTGCAAACATGGGCCCAAACATGGGACCTAATATGGGGCCGAATATGGGACCTAACATGGTGGCAGGTGCAAATGACCAATTCTGTCCAGACTGCCCTACACAAACTATCTATGATCCTCCGGTTACACAATACGAGAATGTCTACCATCCGCAGCTTGTAAACGTCGTTCACGCCGTAGAAGTGGTAAAACAGCATCATTGCTGCCCAGTATATCAACACTGCTACACGTATTCCGAGAAAGATGTCATGGTTTCGAGCGTAAAACGCGGCAAACGCACAAAAACATCCTCCAAAAAACGCACTAGAAAATAGTCCCATTCTTCAAACGATGACCCGCGCAGGGACACTTTAAAACGAAGTGTTCCTGCTGCGGGTCATTTGTTTACGAAGCCGTTAGAGGATGTCTTGATCTTGAATGAGATAATGCCCCATTCGAAGCGCTGCTTCCGTATTCCCTGTTCTCGCGTAGTAATGAAACAATTGCTGCTCTGACCGCCTGATGAGGTACATGTAGCCGAATTTGCGGTAGACCGGCAGCGCCTCGTCGTTCATATACTGGTAGTACTCCGCCTCTTTGCCATTGATCAAGAGGAGCAGCATCGTAAAGAGCAGCATGAAGACTTGGTCCTTCAATGCCTTAGCGCCTGTCAGGCCGGTCTGGGCCAGCCGATCTAACTCTTCCGCCTGCAGCAGATTGCCCATGAAACAGCTCCGAAGATAACCTTCTAATGACAGCAAATAAGGCAGCGTTCGGGGATTCTTAAGCTCCATGGATTGCTTATAGAAGTTGCTCGCCTTCTGATAATCCTTCCGCCGCAAATACTCATAGGCCAAATTATGGATGACTTTGGCTTTTCGGTCAGGCGCGCCACACATATCGCAGCTCTGAATCAAATTCTCGAACCGCGCGATCACTTCTTTAAAATCATGCTGCGGATCATCCTGCACTTGAATGAGCATCAGCATCTCCGCGTCGATGACGCGAAGGAAACAGTTGATCTCCTTGAAGAAATTCCGTGCCTTCTCCGCGTAAAAGTAGGCCATGACCTCAGACTTCATCGTATGATAAGCCATAGCCAAATGGTGAAAATACTCCGGATTATTATATTCCTTATTGTTAATCGTTTTGAGTGACGCGATGGCTTCTACATGATTTTGTTTGGATAAATGATAAATGCCTTCTACATGCTTCAGAAGGTTGCTTTCGAAGTCGGGCAGCCGCTCCGCCGTTTTGCGGACGCGATTGATGATGCGCAGCGCCATCTCCGCCTCATTCCTCAGCAGCAGATACTTGGCTTGAAGCAGCAAATAAAACGTTTCATACTCGGAGATCTGCAGAAGCGCTTCCTGCTCGAGTTCCGCCTTAATCGATTCCATGTCCGCGGATAGTTGCTTCACGATGGCATCGTGCCAATCGTACAGCCTTTTCTTAATGCTGCTGAACTTCGCCAGCTCGCGATCCATGCTAATGCCAAGCCGCAAGCACAGCAAGTCCAGCACTTCTTGCGAGTAATCGGTAATGCCCCGTTCGATTTTGCTGATATGGGTGTCCGAGCAGATGCCAAGTCCCAATTGATCTTGCGTCAATTCTGCTCTTTCGCGGTAAAATTTAATGATTTTCCCTTCATGCACTGGGATGAACCCCCTGGTTGTCACAATTTCACGGTAAGACTATTGTAGCAAAACAACGGCAGCAAGGTAAAATTAGGCTATACTAATAGCATCCCAATGATTCGGCGAAGGAGCAAATATGCAAGTGAACCTTTTTCATACGTACCCATTAAGCGAAGAAATCGCTCGTGCACTAGATCATCTTGGTTATACGGAGCCGACACCGGTTCAGAGCAAAGTCATCCCGGAGGTGCTCGCGCAGCGCGACCTCACCGTGCGATCCCAGACCGGAAGCGGCAAGACGGCAGCCTTCGGCATTCCCATCTGCGAGCTCGTGGAATGGGAGGAGAACAGGCCGCAGGCGCTCGTGCTGACGCCAACGCGGGAGCTGGCGGGTCAGGTCAAAGAGGACCTGATCAATATCGGCAGATTCAAACGCATCAAAGCGGTTGCCATCTACGGCAAGCAGCCTTTCGCCCAGCAGAAGCTGGAGCTGCAGCAGAAGGTCCATATCGTCGCGGGTACGCCTGGACGCGTGCTGGATCATATTAAACGCGGGACGCTGGATGTGGATCGGCTGCGTTATCTGGTCATCGATGAAGCGGATGAGATGCTGAACCGCGGATTTATCGAGCAAGTGGAATCCATTATCAAGGAGCTGCCGAAGGACCGCGTAACCCTGTTGTTCTCGGCAACGCTGCCGCCGGACGTGGAGCAGCTGTGCCATCGCCATATGAAGAACCCTATGGATATCGAGATCGAAACCGCAGGCATTACGACGGATCGGATTGCTCATACGCTCTATATCGTGAAGGATGAGCGAAAGCCGGAGCTGCTGAAGGCAGTCACCACGATTCAAAATCCGGACAGCTGCATGATTTTCTGCCGTACGCAGGAGGCAGTTGACCAAGTAAGTCGTATGCTGCGGCAAAGCGGCTACCCTTGCGACAAGATTCACGGCGGTATGGAGCAAAATGATCGTTTCAGCGTCATGCATGCCTTCCGGAGGCGGGAGTTCCGCTATCTGGTGGCCACCGATCTGGCGGCCCGCGGGATCGACATCGAGAATATTACGCATGTCATCAACTACGACCTGCCGATGGATAAAGAAAACTTCGTGCACCGTACAGGCCGAACCGGACGCGCGGGACAGAGCGGTATCGCGATCACGTTCGCTACGCCAAGCGAGGGCAGATATCTCGACGATATTCAAGGCTACATCGGCTTTGAGCTGCCGCGGGCAGAGCCGCCAAGCGCAGCACAGGTTGCCGAAGCGCGGGAAGCCTTCGATGTGAAGCTGAGCGCCATGGATGCGCCGCGCCTCGATAAACGCGAGCTGCTGAGCCAGGATATCACGAAGCTGTATTTTGGCGGCGGGAAGAAGAAGAAGCTGCGGACGGTGGATTTCGTCGGGACGATCGCGAAGTTGGAGGGTATGACGTCAGCGGATATCGGCATTATTACGATTGAGGATAGCGCAACCTTCGTGGAAATTTTAAATGGTAAAGGCTCCCTTGTCCTGCGGGCGATGAAGAACACGACCGTGAAAGGGAAGCTGCTCAAAGTACATATTGCGAACAAGTGAGGCTCGCCGAAAATGAGAGCTTCGCTATTCCGGATATGTGGCGTGACCGTTGAAGGCATGGTTAGAGTAGGCGTGTGGATAGCTTAATCCGCATGGATCGCCTGGCCGGTCACGTCCGCCGCTTGCGGCTATTGTTGCCGCGCCTGCTTCATCTTCAACAGTGTCTTATGAATCCAGATAGCGGCCTGCGCCCCTTCGCCCATCGCGATGGATACCTGTTCGGAATGGATGGCAACGTCACCTGCTGCCCAGATGCCGGAGACACTGGTCATTTTGCTACGCGGATCGGTCCAGATGTGGCTGTTCTCGTGCAGCTTGGCGCCAAGCTGACGGGCGAGAGAAGATCGCACCTCGTTGCCGCCATAAGCGAGAAAGGCGCGATCCGCCTCGATGCGGGTGCCATCCTGCAAGGTAATGCCCTGCAGATTGCCATCGCAATCGGCGTGGACGCGTAGATGCTCTGCTCTTTGATAAACGATCGAAGCGGCTGCCAGCTTCTCTTGCAGAGGGGCGCTTACGGACTGAGATTCCGGTGCTTGGTCGAGATATAGCAGCTTGTCCGTCCAGGTCCGCAGCGTGAGCGCCATGTTGGCGCCGACATCGCCTGCACCGAGCACGAGGGTGCTGCGATTCCGTATCTCGTAGCCGTCACAATCCGGGCAGACGAATACGGTGAGCCCCAGACATGGCCGCAGCTCCGGATAATCCGGCAGCCGGTCCATGACGCCCGTCGCGATAAGCAGCGTCCGCGATTGGTAGGGCTCGCTCCCGGGCTTGCTGCCGCGCAGCTCAAACAAGTCGGAGGCGATGCCGCGCGCTTCGAGGATGGTGTCGGTTATGACCTCGATGCCGTAATCGGCTGCCTGTGCAAGACCTGCCTGTCGTAGCGTATCGCCGGATACACCGCCAGGATATCCCAGGAGATTTCGATAGCTGCGGCAGATTTTGGAGCGCCCATCACCGGAATCGATGACGAGCACGTCGTGCATCGCATACCGCCCGAGCTGAATAGCCGCCTGCAGTCCGGCGATTCCGCCGCCGATAATGATGCAGTCATAAACCATCATGGGCACCTCCTAAAGTTCGTCAGAAATAATGGAACGACTTGTGCCTATCTTTCGTACTACCGTTATTGATACAATATAAGTGAGAAAAGCAGCGTGGAGAGAGGACTAAACAACCTAATGATAGAAGCTGAGCAAGGCCATTGGCGTAAGGAAATCGCAGCATTTGAACGACCGAAGCTCAAGAACAGTATTTGGCAAATCATTAACACGATCGGACCTGTAGTGCTGCTATGGCTCGCTGCTTATCTCTGCTTATCCGTCTCACCATGGTTGGCAGTCGGTGTTTCGATAATTGCAGGCGGATTTTTAGTTCGGACTTTTATTATTTTCCATGATTGCTGTCACAAGTCATTTTTCAAAAATCGCAAAGCCAATGATATCGTCGGCACCATTACCGGTATCATGACTTATGTACCTTATATGCAATGGAAGCACAGCCACACGGTCCATCATGCGACATGCGGCAACCTCGATCGTCGGGGCACAGGCGATATTTGGACGCTGACGGTAGACGAATATTTGAGCGCTTCACCGCTGCGCCGACTCGTGTATCGGTTGTACCGCAACCCCTTTATCATGTTTACGATTGGCCCGATTTACATCTTCTTGATCGACTATCGCTTCAACCGGAAACGCGCGAACGCGAAAGAACGGATGAACACGTACATTACGAATGCCGGAATTGCAGCTGTAGCTGTCCTGCTTTGCTGGGCGGTTGGCTGGCAGGCATTTCTGCTGATACAGGGAACCATCTTCTTTATGTCAAGTATTGCGGGGATTTGGCTGTTTTATGTGCAGCATCAATTCGAGGAGTCGTATTATGAGGCGGATGCCGAATGGGACTTCGTGAAGGCTGCGATGCATGGCAGCTCTTATTATAAATTGCCGCGGATTCTGCACTGGATCACAGGCAACATCGGCTTCCATCATATTCACCATTTGAGCCCGCGGATTCCAAACTACAACTTGGAAGCGGTTCATGAGACGAACCCGCGCATGCAGGAAGTTCGAACGATTACGATTCTTTCAAGCCTGAGCTCGCTTAATTTCCGTTTATGGCATGAGCCCAGCAAGCGGTTAATCGGGTTCCGGGATATGAAGCGGCTGATGCGCGTTGCGAAGACGACGGCTGCCGCCGCCGAATTATAAGAGATGAATCGCTCTCCAAGCTTAGCTTGGGGGGCGATTGTTTTTTGCTCGAACTCTCAGCATCAAACCCACCTGAAAAAGAAGTCGAGCGTCTCAGATGCGAGCTCTCGGCTTGAAATTTTAGTAAGTGACCGTTGACATTGATTAATTGCAATTTTAGTTTTCTTACGGTCATTAGTGTCCATAATCGAGGGAAAAGACAGTGAAAACCGTGAAGTATTCATTCTAATGGTCATTGGTGACCATAAAAACAGTGAATGTACGTTATTTTCGTTCTAATGGTCAAGATTGACCACTTGATAGGACCGATAACGCTGTAGTCCACGTCCCATCCGTCTAGCGGATCGATTCAGGTAACAAGGAACTCACTGCACCAAAATCATCGGAAAAAGAAGCGGTCATAATTTTTGAACGATCAGCTCGCATTTGAGGTGGACAGGGTAAACGGAACGAATGGATAATTAAGAATGAAGCCAAAAGCAAAGACGATACTTAGCGTGAACTTGATACCATATTGGAGGCTGCAGTTGTTATGATTAAGCTTAAAGACGGAGCGCTGACCCTGTTCGAGAGCGCGCTTTATAAAACCATGTCGGCAGTCATTGAGACCGAGGATGCCATTATAATCGTCGATCCGTGCTGGCTGCCCCATGAGGTCGAAGAAATTCGGCAATATGCTGAAGAGGTTGCGTCTGGCAGGCCGAAGTATGTGTTGTTCACGCACTCGGATTACGACCACATTATTGGTTACGGGGCTTTCTTGGATGCGGAAGTGATTGCGTCTGCAGCGTTGGCGGATAAGAACGAGACTGAGAAGGAAGCGATTCTCGAGCAAATTGGCGGCTTCGAGGACAGCTACTATCTGGAGCGCGACTATGAGATCGCTTATCCCGTTGTACAGCACCGTGCGGAATATGATGGGCAGGCGTTGCAATTAGGGAACGGCACGAAGCTGACGTTCTATCTGTCGCCGGGGCACAACGATGACGGCATGTACACCGTGGTGGAGCCGCTTGGCCTGCTGTTTGCCGGTGATTATTGGTCGGATATCGAGTTCCCGTATATTTATTTCAGCAGCACGTTGTATGAAGCGAGTATTAGCAAGCTGGATACGATCTTGACTGCCCATTCGATTACGCGGCTGATTCCGGGTCACGGCAATTCGACCGTGGAGCGCGACGAGATGAAACGCCGCCAAAAGGCGGATTTCGCCTATATTGCGGCGATGCGGAAAGCCGTTGCAGCTGGGGATCAGGCAGCTATTGACGCGCTGATTGAAGGATGTCCGTTCCCGCGCAATTTGCGCAAGTTCCACTTGGGGAATCAGCAGTTGTTTGAGCGGGAGCTGAAAATTAAGGGAGTGGAGTAGTGGGTTTTGGACCGCTCAGGGAAGTGAGATGTTGCATTCTCTGCAACATGTTTAAGCGCGGCTCGCCATTGTGTAGAAATGCTCATGCCAATAAGAGCTGCCTCAAAAGTCGTACACTTTTGGGGCAGCTCTTCTGTTTGTGAGGAAGCTGGTTTACAGGCGAAGCTTGGCCAGGTCGAATGCAGGCACGAGACCTTCCTGCGCAGCTCGTCCGAGCAGCGCTTCGACGGCGGCATAGCCGCTCTCGCCGAGATTAGCCGAGTAGTCGTTGACATACAGCGCGATGTGCTGCTTGGCAACGTCCGGCGACATCTCCTGCGCATGCTGCATCACATAAGCGGCAGACTCTTCGGGATGTGCCCATGCGTATTCGACAGAAGCGCGGATCCATGACGTAAGCGATGCCGCATCAAGGGAACGGCGAGCAATAATGGCGCCGAGCGGAATGGGCAGACCGGTATCGGATTCCCACCAGCTGCCGAGGTCAGCCATCATGTTGAGACCGTAGTTCTGGTACGTGAAGCGGGCTTCATGGATAACGAGTCCCGCGTCGATGGAGCCGTCTCTGACAGCAGGCATGATTTCATGGAATGGCATGACGACGATTTCCATGTTGCCGTCCGGGACAAGCTGCGCGGCCCAGAGACGGAAGAGCAGGTAAGCGGTAGAGCGATCGCTTGGCACGGCAATTCGTTTGCCTGACAGCGCCGCCGGATCGCCTGCTTCGCCTTTCGTCAGCACAAGCGGACCGCATCCGCGGCCCAGTGCGCCGCCGCAAGGCAGCAGGGCGTAATCGTCCAGCACCCATGGGAGTGCGGCGTAGGAGATTTTGAGAATTTCGGGGCCGGCGCCTTTCGCGGCCCAGTTGTTCGTAATATCGATATCCGCGTAGGTCACGTCAAACTCCGGTGCGCCCGGAATCAACCCGTGCACCAAAGCGTGGAATACAAAGGTATCGTTCGGACATGGAGAGAATGCGATATTCATTGTCATTGGAGCACCTCCTTCAGAATTGCGCTGCCGTGCTCAAGCGCTTGAAGCGCGTCGCCGATGCGCCACGCTTCGCGGTCGCGCGGGCCGACCGCGTTCGAGATCGCGCGCAGCTCCAGCACGGGCACGCCGAAGTGCTGGGCTGCGCTTGCCACGCCGAAGCCTTCCATCGCTTCGGCTGCGGCTTCCGGCACCCGCCGCACATGCTCCGCTGCTGTGGCGGCCGTGCCCGTTGCCGTGGTCACGGTGAGAACCGGCCCCGTGACCACCGGCAGACCGGCCGCGCTAAGCGCCGCGGCCAAAGCGCTCGCGCTGCGCGCGCAGACCCCGGAGCGGGATGAGCCGAAACCGAGCTCATCCACGCTGGCGAAGCCGCCCGGGGTCTCTACGCCGAGGTCGGCGGCGATGATCTCGCTCGCGACCACGAGCGAGCCGAGCGCGGCCCGCCCGGCGAAGCCGCCGGCGATGCCTGCGCTGACGACCAGGCGGTACCCGCCCGCGGTCGCGGCTGCGGCTGCAGCTACGCTTGTTGCCGTGGTCGCTGCTGCGCTGAAGCTCGCCGCGGCAGCCGCTCCGGCGGAGCTCCCGCCTTCAGCGCCACGCGTGCTCTCATCAGCAGCGTCCGCGCTCGCCGCTTGGCCGCTCGCCTCGGCGGAACTCGCCGCCGGGCTCGTCCCCCCGGCGCAGCCCGCCGCAAGCGTCGCCGCGGTAACCGCTGCTGCCGCTGCCGGGCCAACTCCGGCGGCGATCACATGAAAATGCGCCGCTTCTTCACCGAGCCCGCGCAGCACGGCGGCACGCTCGGCTTCTACGGCCGTCACAATCAAGATGCGACGCGTATCTTTCTTTTCCCCATTGCTCATCATGAACATCTCCCTTACTCACGCTGAAACGGTATGGACCGATCGTTACTGTAGAGAGTATTGTACCATTTTTTAAGTGGATATCCTAAGTCGGCGGGGGGAGGATGCGGCGGGTGAACTTGAGACGAGCGCGCGTTAAGGGTAAGCTAGAAGTTGAATCCATGGCGAGGTGACAGACAACAAGATGAAAGCTTTAGTTTTCCATACATTCGGGGGGCCGGAGGTGCTTGCCCTTCAAGAGATCCCGGAGCCGGTGCTTCAAGCAGGCACGGTAAAAGTCCGCACACGGGCGATCGGACTCAATTATGCGGACATTTATCGGCGGCGCGGCAACTACCATCTGGTCGGTGAACCGCCGTACATACTCGGTTATGAAGGAGCGGGCGTGGTCGAAGAGGTTGCGCCGGACGTGGAGGGCATTCAAGCCGGGGACCGCGTCGGTTTCGCGGATGTGCCGCATGCGAATGCGGAGCTTGTCCTTGTGCCGGCTGACCGGGTCATCAAGCTTCCGGAAGGCATCCGCTATGAGGACGCTGCAGCTGTACTGCTGCAGGGGCTCACGGCGCAATATCTTGTAAACGACAGCTACGCCGTGAAGCAGGGCGATGAGGTGCTTGTTCACGCGGCGGCGGGCGGAGTTGGCCAGCTGCTCCTTCAATTATGCAAGGCTAGAGGAGCTAAGGTCGTCGGCCTGACATCCAGCCCTGAGAAACGGGATGCGGCGCTCGCGGCAGGGGCCGACGAGGTGTTCCTGTACAATACGGACTGGGTGAGCGGCGTGTTGAATTGGTCTGCAGGTGCGGGGATGGATGTGGCTTACGACTCCGTAGGGTCGACGTTGATGGACAGCTTCAACGCGGTTCGAATCAAAGGGACGGTAGTTTTCTTTGGAATGGCCGGAGGCGATCCGGCGCCGATCGATCCGAGGATGCTGATGGATACGAGCAAGACCCTCACCGGCGGCGACCTGTGGAACCACATTACATCAGCCGAGGAACGCAGCAAGCGTGGCAACGCGCTGTTTTCGGATATGCTGGAGGGCAGGCTTCGCCTGTCAGAGCCGAGGACTTTTTCGTTGGCTGATGGCGCCGAGGCGCATCGTTACTTGGAGAGCCGCGCGAGTACGGGCAAAATTTTGCTGATCCCCTAACTGTGATGATACAATGGTTTTACCACAATTAACCGACTAGGAGTTGACCCTACATGAGTGAAGAAATCAACATGCAAGAGCTGGTCCAGTTTATCGCCGGCAAAACAAAAGCAACACCGGGCAGCATCGAGCAAGTACTGAAGCATGAGCAAACGTTCATCAACAACGCGCAAGAGGACAAGAATGGCGAAGTGAATATCGACAGCGACGAGCTGGTGGATTATATTTTGAGTCGGCCGGGGCTGAAACTGGACGAGCTGACGGTGGAAACGATTTTGGACGTTGAGATGGAATACTTGATGGATAAAGGCATTGCCGGCTACATCGACTAAACGACTTTTATACGGAAATGTGACTGAGGCCCATGACTCTTGTTGAAGAGTTGTGGGTCTCCTTGTTATGCGCAAAAAAATCTCGATGTTGCGGTTAGAGTGCCGTTTCCACTTCTCAATCGACTGCACATACATAGTACTAGATTGATAGAAAGATAGTGGAACAGTCCATGAAGGAGGATCGTATGCCTCATACCGCGCTGGCTCGTTTATTTAAAGACATGTATGTCGTTCTCGAAGAGGCTAACCAGAGAAAAATCCCTTTTGAACAAGTCGTATACGAATGGAAAAGAAAGGCCGCCCACCCGCTGGCGCTGCCTCATGCCGAGCCGATTGCCTCGCCTTTTCATCCCCCGGTGCAAGCTTCTCGCTATGTCTCTGCATCCCGAATTGCCATTATTGGAGGCGGTCTCGCGGGTCTGACTTGTGCGTATCGGCTGGAGCAGGCGGGATTCGCACCCGTTGTGTTTGAGGCTGATCATAAAAAGATTCCCGGCCGCGTAGACACGCGGCGCGGTGCTTTCGACGATAGGCAGTCGATCGAGCGCGGCGGGATGCTGATCGATACCGGCCATGTTGCTTTGCGCAGGCTGATTGAGGAGCTTGGGCTTACGCTGAATGATTTGCTGGCTGCTGAGGTGCGGGGTACGGAGCCTTGTTATTACTTTGACGGCGCGCCATACACGCTGGCGGACGCGACGCGAGACTTCCAGGGGGTAGTGCCGAAGCTGAACGCGGACTTGAAGGCGGCGGGATTCCCGACCATGTATAACCAATATACGCCGCGGGGGCTTGAGCTCGACCGGATGTCGGTGGTGGATTGGATTGAAGAAAGTGTGCCGGGCGGCAAGCTTTCGAAGTTTGGGAAGCTGATCGATATTGCCTGCAACATCGAGTACGGGGCGGAGTCCTCGCAGCAAAGCGCTTTGAATTTCCTGTATCTGCACGATTACATTCCGGATGGGGAGAAGTTTAGTGTGTTCGGCGTGTCGGATGAGCGGTACCATGTGCGCGGGGGGAACGATCAAATTGCGCATCGGCTGATGGACAGGCTTGCGCCGGGCACCTTGCAGCGCGGCTGCCGGTTAATCGCGATTGCGGAGACGGCGGATGGCAGCTATCGGCTGACTCTGCAAGATCGGAGCGGCACGCATGAGGTGGCTGCGGAGCATGTGGTGCTCACGATCCCGTTCTCGATTTTGCGCAGTTCCGTGGATTACAGCAAGGCGGGCTTTCGGCCGCTCAAAACATCCGCAATCGAAGAGCTAGGCATGGGGGCAAACAGCAAGCTTCATGTGCAGTTTACCGACCGCCACTGGACCTCGACCGGCTGCAACGGCGACACCATCACGGACGGCGGTTATCAAAATACATTCGATGTCACCCGCGGCCAATCCGGTAAATCCGGCATTCTGGTCGCATATTCGGGAGGCAACGTGGCAGAGGGGATGAACCTCGGCTCGCTGCCGGAGCGAGCGCAGCAATTCCTGCATCAGCTGGAGCCGGTGGTACCCGGTATTACCCCGCGCTGGAACGGCAAAGTAACGCGCGATTATTGGCCGGGCAATCCATTCTCGCTCGGATCGTACGCCTATCGTAAGGTGGGGCAATATACCAAGTTTACGGGCATCGAAGGGGAGCGCGAGGGGAGCAAAGGCGCCTGCCATTTTGCCGGCGAGCATACCTCCGTCGTCTTCCAAGGTTACATGAACGGCGCCGTCGAAACCGGCGAGCGCGCCGCGGCAGAAATCATGGAGGCGCTGTGGGCGGAGGAGAGTGAAGAGTAGCTCCCAGAGCAACACATTCGCCGAAAGTCGGTGGATTAGAGTGAAGAGTAGCTCCCAGAGCAACACATCCACCGAAAGTCGGTGGATTGGAGTGAAGAGTAGCTCCCAGAGCAACACATCCACCGAAAGTCGGTGGATTGGAGTAAAGAGTAGCTCTCAGAGCAACACAAGAAGCTCACCCAGAGATCTACATGCGAGCCAGTCAGCGAGCTTCAGCGCAAGAAGCTCATCCAGAGGTCTACATGCGAGCCAATCAGCGAATTTCAGCGCAAGAAGCGCACCCAGAGGTCCACATGGGAGCAAACTTAGCGAATACGTCGCAAGAAGCACTCCCAGAGATCTACATGGTGCGGAAAGCAGCAAATTTCGAGCAAGAAGCTCACCCGCAGATCCACATGTCACTGTAGCGGCAAACAGTCAAAAAAGGCGGAGCAGGAATTTCACCTGCACCGCCTTTTTCTACCCTGTCCGCCCGAGGTTTACTTGTTCGTGGCGTGCTGTTTATTGCCCAGCTGTTTTGCCGGTGCGCCCTTGCCCTGGCGCTGTTTATTGCCTTCGGCTTTGGCCTGTGTATCATGCACTTTGTTCACGAAATCGCTCGTTTGATCCATGTGGTTACCTCCTTCGGAATTCGCCTCTTTTAGGATGACCAGACAGCTCCGTAAACATGCAAGAAACGCCCATTTTGCGCAGTTTTTGCGCCTTTTCGTCACAATCTATGAATATCGGAAAATAAAGTTTGCACCTGCTATTTTCCGACATTTTACACTCTTGTAACCTTCTATGAAAGCGCTACAATAATAGTAACAACAACCCAGGAGGTGATTACTATGAGCCATGAGGAAGAGGTCATTTCAGAAGAAATTTCAAGCGAGCTGGAGGCGGCTGAAGAAGTAGCTGCAGCTAGCGAAGAAGCTGCAGAAGAAGCAGCCGAAGCATCCGAGGAAGCCGAAGAAGCAGCTGAAGAAGCTGAGGAAGCGGCAGAAGAATCCGAGGAAGAAGCATCTGAAGAAGAAGCATCGTCCGAAGAGGAAGCAGCTGTAGAAGCTGAAGAATCCGAAGAAGCTGCGGAAGAAGCTGCTGCCGAAGAACAAGCAGCAGATGGAGAAACGGAATAATGATATCCATCATTTCTAATAAACAATAAGGGCTTTCCCGAGTGTCTGTTAATGGACGCGGGGGAGCTCTTATTTTTGTATAATAGGAGGCAGAGGCTACAACCGGAAAAGAGGTTACGCAAGCTGATGGCTCAGGATCCATTCCTGTGGGACTTGCCCACACTGCTCCTTCTGTTCGCTCTTGGATTAGTCGCTTCGACCTTCGGCGCCGTCGTCGGTCTCGGAGGCGGCGTTATTATTATACCGGCGCTGCTGCTGCTTGGCCCCTCCATGCTGGGCATGGACATCGATACAACGCTGGCGGTCGGCGTTTCGCTGGGCGTGCTCGTCTTTACTTCGTTGACGTCGACGATCACGTTCTACAGAGAGGGCAAAACCGATCTTCGCTGCGCGCTCTTCTTCTCCATCTCAAGCGGCCCCATGTCGGTGGTCGGTGCCGGTTTGACCTCGCTGTTTGAGCCGGATGTATTCCGCCGGGCGTTCGGCTATTTCATGTTGTTCATGGTCGTATTGCTGCTGCTTCGGAGCCGCATCAAGCCATTCAGCGGAACATGGCGGTACACCAAGCTGTACGTGGACGGAAACGGAGCACAGCTCGAATATGGCTACAGCATGCTGCCGGCACTGATCATCGGGGGAATCGTTGGACTCATCTCCGGCTTGCTCGGCATCGGGGGCGGTGTACTGCTCATCCCTGCGATGGTGCTGCTCTTCCGGTTTCCCCCGCATATCGCGACTGCGACGTCGATGTCCGTCATCTTGGTGTCGGCACTCTTCGGCAGCGGCATGCATCTGTATCGCGGGGAGTGGGACTGGCAGCTTGTGCTGCCGCTTGCGCCCGGGGCGTTGATTGGCGGCTACGCAGGCGCGATTATCTCGCGCAAAATCGGCAGCAAGCTGCTCATTCGCATTATGTGTGCGGCGCTTGCGCTGTTTGCCATACGTATGATTTTGACATAGCGAATATCAGACGTAGCGACTGCACCACCACAGATCAACGATAATAACATCATCCTATTGTACCGGGAGGCATCGCTGCATGTCGCAACCTATACCGATCGGCCTGCTGCAGCTGGCCCCATACGTGCGGTATGTTCATTACAATGAAGGCGACGAGCGCTACCGCGTGCCGCGCAGAGTGATTTACGACTACGAGTTTATTTATGTAACGAGAGGCAGTGCATGCTATACGCTTGGCGATGTGGAATATGTGCTGCGTGCAGGCGATCTGCATATCATTCCGCCACTCACGCTTAATTCGTGCAGGGTGCCGGAAGGCGGTTCTTTTGCTTATTACGCCTGCCATTTTGACCCGATCTATCTGGGGCAGGAGCAGGATTTCTCCGATGACGTGTATGTAAAAGTAGACTACGCGAATCTACCGGAGGTGCCTGTGCAGGAGGGACTGCTGGAGCGGCAAACGCTGCAGTTTACCGATTTCGAGCTGCCGGCCGTTCACCATTCGGGTGCACAATCGCATCGATTCGGTGATCGGTTCGCCGAGCTGCTGGACTTGTTCACCCGCAAACCCTTCGGCTACCAGGTGCGGATGCGTGCCTGTTTGCTCGATGTGATCGGGCTGCTGCTTGCAGACACGCACACCTCCGAGGGTATCAAACAGGACAGTCCCCACAAGGCGTTGATCGCGGAAATGATTGAGCTGATGCGCCAAGGCTATCGCTCGGAACTCGACATAGAAGGCATCGTGCGCAGCTATGGCATGACGGCTAAGTATGCCCGCACGCTGTTTAAGCAAGCGACCGGCCTTTCATGGACGCGTTACTTGGCGCGGTTTCGGATGGAGCGGGCCAAAGAGCTGCTGCGCCAAGGCGAACTGTCCGTCGGCGAAATTGCCGTATTGTGCGGCTATGAGGACCTGCATTATTTTAGCCGCCTCTTCAAGAAACTTGAAGGGATGCCGCCGCGTGCATACGGCGATTCCCTGCGCGGCACTTCCTAGACGCGACTAGCTATTTTTAGCAACACCTCTGCCAGTAACCTCATTCGCTATTTGTGCAAAAACTAACGCTTGCGCTCCAAATACAGGATCATCGCAGCTGGGGTAGGATGGACCTAGCAGATGATCCTTTTATTCGTTTGGAGGCCGATTGGGACGATGAGCAAACTTGTTGAAGTAGCCGTCTATTATTTTCCGAACTATCACGTGGATAAACGCAATGAAGCCTGGCATGGCAAAGGGTGGACGGAGTGGGAGCTGACGAAGTGCGCTGAGCCGCGTTTTGCAGGTCATGATCAGCCGAAAGTGCCGCTGTGGGGCTATGAGGATGAAGCGGACCCTGCCGTCATGGCGCGCAAAATCGACGCCGCTGCCGACCACGGCGTGGATACGTTTATTTTCGACTGGTACTGGTATGAGGATGGCCCTTATCTGGATCGAGCGCTCGAGGAAGGTTTCCTTGGCGCGGACAACAATAGCCGCTTGAAATTTGCGTTGATGTGGGCGAACCATGATTGGATGGATATTCATCCGGCTCAGCGGAGCACGCCGTATAATATTTTGGCGCAAGGTACGGTCAGTCGGGAAGCGTTCACGCAGGCGACCGATCACATGATTCGGACGTATTTCACTCGGCCGAACTACTGGCGCGTGGATGGGAAGCTGTATTTCTCGGTGTACGAGCTGATGAGCTTGGTCAAAGGGCTTGGCAGCATCGAGGCGACGAGAGAAGCGCTCGATGATTTCCGTACTCGGGTTCGCGCGGCAGGACTCGGAGAGCTGCATGTGAATGCGGTCGTATGGGGCGTACAGATTCTCCCGGGCGAGCAGAAGATTACGAACGGCAATGAGCTGCTGGCAGCGCTGGGCGTCGACAGTATCTCTTCGTATGTGTGGATTCATCATCAGGAGCTGCCGACATTTCCGGAGACGCCGTATGCTCAGATTAGCGTGAAGTCGGCTGAAGATTGGTCCAAATTCTCGTCCATGTACGGTCTGCCTTATCTGCCGAATGTGACGATGGGCTGGGACTCATCACCGCGAACAGTGCAGTCGGACGCATATGATAATCTCGGCTATCCGTATATGGGCATGCTGTCCGGCAACACGCCGGCACAATTTGAATTGGCGCTTGTGAGGATGAAGCAGTTTCTGGCGAGCGGGGAGAACAACTTCCCGGCGTTTACGGTTAATGCTTGGAACGAGTGGACGGAAGGCAGCTACTTAGAGCCGGATACGAAGAATGGAATGGCGTATTTGGAAGCGATCAAGCGGGTGTTTGGCTAAACGAATATGTTACTCGAAAAAATCCCCTTCACCGGGGGAAGCAGCGCAAGTTAGCGCTGCCTCCCGGATGAAGGGGATTTTTGTGCTGTTGCAGATGCTGCTGTCACTGCCGATTGGCAGACTTGAAGCCAACCAGTACAAAGAAGATCAGCAACGCCAGAATATCGAGAGCGGCAATGATGATGCCCATCGGGATAGCCGTATTGCTGCCGGCGATGCCGACAAACGGTGCAACGATGGAGCCGAACATGAACGACATGAGTCCTTGCAGCGCGGAAGCACTGCCCGCGGCATGGCCTTGACTGCGCATCGCGAGCGAGAAGCCCATCGTGGTCACGATTCCGACGCTTGCGACGACGAAGAACAGCGGCAGCAATACGAGCAGCAGCGGCGCGTGGATCAGCAGCATAAGCAGCAGGGTGACGCCGCCGAGCGCAGCCAGACAAAGTCCGGTCACGAGCAGCTTCACCTCGTTCACGCGACCTGCCAACCGTCCCGCGACTTGGCTTGCGACGATAATGCCGAGCCCGTTAATCGCGAAGCAGAGACTGAAGATCTGCGGGGATACACCGTAGACATCCTGCAGTACGAACGGCGAGCCGGAGATGTAAGCGAACATCGCGGCCATGACGAAGCCTTGTGCCAGTGCATAGCCCATAAACGAACGGTTCGTCAGCAATCCGCGGAACGTCGAGAGGGTATTGAGTATGCCGCCTTTGGCACGTCGGTCGATCGGGAGTGTTTCGGGCAGACCCAGAAGTACGGCGATGAACATCATAAGACCGATTGCGCCAAGCACGACAAACACGCCATGCCAGGTCGTAAAGTGAAGCAGCTGTCCGCCGAATATGGGGGCGGCGATCGGCGCGATGCCGTTGACGAGCATGAGCAGCGAGAAGAACTTCGTCAGCTCCGGCCCCGTGTACAAGTCGCGCACAATGGCGCGGGCGATAACGATTCCGGCCGCGCCGGCTAAACCCTGTACGAACCGCAATACGATGAACGTGCCGATCGATGGTGCGATTGCACATAACAGAGATGATACTGTGTAAAGCAGCAAGCCAATCAGAAGCGGCTGCCGACGGCCGCGGACATCGCTGATTGGGCCGGCGAACAGCTGTCCGAGCGCGAGTCCGATCAAGCACGCGGTTAGGCTGAGCTGAGCGAGCGAGGTGCTCGTGTTTAAATCGTCTGCCAGCTTCGGCAGCGCGGGCAAATACATATCGAGCGACAGCGGTCCGAATGCGCTCAGCGAGCCGAGGACGGCCGCTGTCCAGAGCCGTCTGGAGCGCGGCATGACGGCGGTTGCGCCTGTCAGTTGATCCATATGGGGACTTCCTTTCTGCTAGCCATGTAAGTAGCACTACTTATTATAGTACAGCTCTTCGGACTGTCAACGAACGAAGGCTCCGATTAGTACCGTGAATGGTGCAATCCCAGGGGCAAGAGGAGGAATGAACCAAGGAAGAAGTTAGCATACTATCCCAAAAGAACAATGGGGGGAATTACAACGATGCCAACAAGATCAAACCGCTTCTATATGACGCTTGCGACTGCGGCGCTGCTGACCTTTACTATGCCCGCATGCGGCAAGCAGGAATCAGACAATCATGCCGATGCGCCGGGCACCAATTTGCTGGAAACCATCAAGTCGAACGGCGAGATTACGATTGGCACGGAGGGCACCTATGCCCCATTTACCTTTCACGATAAGGACGGAAAGCTTACCGGCTTCGACGTGCAGATCGCGGAAGAAGTGGCCAAACGGCTCGGCGTAAAAGCGAAATTCATCGAAACGAAGTGGGACGGCATGCTTGCGGGCCTTGATGCGAAGCGCTTCGATATGGTGGCGAACGAAGTCACGATTCGGGACGATCGGAAGGAGAAGTATGATTTTTCCGATCCCTATATTGTTTCTAAGGCCGTGCTAATCGTGCAGGAGGGCAACACCGACATTAAGAAGCTGGCGGATCTCAAGGGCAAGAAGTCGGGGCAGTCGCTGACGAGCGACCTGGGTGACATTGCAAAAGCAAACGGTGCGGAGATCGTGCAGATCGACGGCTTTAACCAAGCGATTGATCTGCTCACCTCGGGCCGAATCGATGCCACCATCAACGATAAGCTGAGCTTTCTGGATCTGAAAAAGCAGCGTCCGGATGTTCCGATCAAAGTGGTCGACGAGACGAATAACGCATCCCAAAGCGGCTTGCTGCTCCATAAGGGCAATCCGGAGCTGGTCACGGCCATTAATAAGGCGCTTGCCGACATGAAAGCGGACGGTACCTATTTGACGATTTCCAAAACCTACTTTGGCGAGGACGTATCGCAATAAAGAGGGCGGTTGATCATCATGAGCGATCGCGCAGAGCGGCTGCTGCACATCTTTCTCGAAAATTTCATGCCCCTGCTGAAGGCAGGATTGGCTTTCACAGTCCCGCTAACGCTGATTTCGTTTGTACTCGGGCTGCTGCTGGCCGTCGTGACGGCTCTTGTAAGGCTGTCGGATTTACGCGCGCTGGCGCAGCTGGCGCGCTTCTATGTGTGGATTATCCGCGGGACGCCGCTTCTGGTGCAGCTCTTTATTATTTTCTACGGGCTGCCGAGTGTCGGCATTACGATTGATGCTTTTCCGGCGGCGATAATAGGGTTCTCGCTCAGCGTCGGTGCATACGGCTCGGAAATTATCCGTGCCGCAATCATCTCCATTCCGCGCGGGCAGTGGGAAGCGGCCTATTCGCTTGGGCAGACGCGTCTAACGGCGCTGCGCAGGATTATATTGCCGCAGGCTGCGCGCGTGTCTGTGCCGCCGCTGTCGAACTCGTTTATCAGCTTGGTGAAGGACACCTCGCTGGCAGCGACGTTAACATTCACGGAGCTGTTTCAGAAAGGGCAGCAAATTACGGCAGTCGTCTATGAGCCGCTGCTCATCTATTGCGAAGTGGCGCTGATCTATTTGCTGCTATGCACGGTATTGTCCACGCTTCAGCGCCGATTGGAACGATATTACGAACGATATGATGCCGGGTAGAGGAGCGTGACGAAGGCGCGATGATTCAGGTTCAAAATTTAACGAAATCGTTCGGCTCCTCGGCCGTGCTGAAAGGCATCGATATGCGACTCGAGCAGGGCAGCGTGCTCGTCGTTATTGGCCCGTCCGGCTCAGGCAAATCAACGCTGCTGCGCTGCCTGAATGTGCTGGAGGTGCCGACTTCGGGCTCGGTTGCCATCGGCAATGCCAGCATCGACTTTCAGCCTGGCGTGAAGCCTAAGCTAGCCGACGTGCTGTCGCTGCGGCGGCAAACGGGAATGGTATTTCAGGCGTATCATCTGTTTCCTCATTTGACTGCGCTGCAGAACGTTATGGAGGGGCAGATTACGGCATTGCGCCGAACGAAGGCGCAAGCAAGAGCGAGGGCGCGGGAGCTGCTCGAAAAGGTAGGTCTTGCCGATAAAGCGGATGCTTACCCGCATCAACTATCCGGCGGTCAACAGCAGCGTATCGGTATTGCGCGTGCCATATCCATCGATCCCAAGCTGCTGCTTTTCGACGAACCGACCTCGGCGCTCGATCCCGAATTGGTGCAGGAGGTATTGAAAGTCATCCGCGAGCTTGCCAAAGAAGGACGTACGATGATGATCGTGACGCACGAGATGAAGTTTGCTCGTGAAGTGGCGGACCGCATTATTATGATCGACGAGGGCGTAATCGTCGAAGAAGGCCCACCGGAGCAAATATTTGGAAGCCCTCGGCAAGAGCGAACCAAGCGGTTTTTATCGATTTTGCTGGAGAAATAACAGTCAAACTGGCAAATATGGAAATATATTTACATTTGAAAGCCCCGTCCTATCTGAGGATGGGTTTTTTTTATGCCGAAATTCCCCCCATTGTGGCTTGGTGGGATTGCAAGTAGATTTACATAATAGAGTCGTTCTAGTTCTATTATTTTTTCTACTTGAAGGAGAGTCGGTATGCACAAGAACAGCAGAAACAAGCTAGTTTCCAAAGTTATCGTCGGCAGTATGCTATTATCGCTTGCCCTTCCCTATAATGTGTTTGCAGCGAATTCGCTCAAGGACGTCAGTCCTTCCAACTACAATCTCTCACCGGCGCAGAAGAGCGCATTGAAACAGCTGGATTTCAAGCGTCCCGTCATTTCACCTGAACTAAACTTGAATAGCTCAGCTTCCGTCTCCGTCATCGTGGAATTTAAGCAAGCGCCTGCACAGGTTGAAGTGCTCAAACAATCGTCCAAAGGCGTGAACATTTCCCCTAACGAAGCTTTAGAGGAAGCCGAAGACGACCATGCGACGTTCAAAAGCTATGTTCAACAGCTGGTAGAGAAGAAAACGGCCGAGCAAGGCCCGACTACCTTTGAAGCTGAAGAAGTAGCGATTACTAGAGAATATCATCATGCTTTTAACGGCGTTGCCATGACTTTACCGGGCAAGGATATCGAAAGCCTTCTTCGTTCAGGCGTCGTTAAAACGATTTATAAGGACAATGTCGTACAGCTGGATCCGAAAGAGATGGAATTGCTAACCGGTGCAGAAGCCGCGCCGCAATCCGATGCTCCGTCCACGGATAACTCGATTCCGCTGGATGGCATTAATGACTTGCATGCGCAGGGCATTAAAGGCCAAGGGATTAAAGTAGGCGTACTTGACACGGGCATCGATTATAACCATCCGGATTTGACGCATGCCTACAAAGGCTACCGCGCGCAAGAAGGCGTGGATCCGAAGACGATTGATCCGTCTTCCGTCAAAGGCTGGGACGCCATCGATAACGATGCTGACCCGATGGAAACCACGTACAAGGATTGGCAAGCATCCGGCGAAACGGAGGATCAGGGAGGCGGAACCTACTATACGTCTCACGGCACGCACGTATCGGGAACGATCGTTGGACGCGCCGAAAACAGCGCAACCGACGCTCCGACACTTGGCGTAGCGCCTGAGGCGGACTTGTACGTGTACCGCGTCTTGGGCCCGTACGGCTCCGGCACGGAGAGTCAGATCATGGCGGGGATTGATAAAGCCGTTCAGGATGGCATGGATGTCATCAATCTTTCTCTTGGAGTTATGGTTAATGACCCGCTCATGGCTGAGGCCGTCTCGATCAATAACGCTACGCTGCTTGGCGTAGTATGCGCGGTAGCGGCAGGGAATGCGGGACCGGATGAGAAAACGGTAACCTCACCAGGCACGTCGCCGCTCGGCATCACAGTTGGTGCAAGCGATTTTGCGATTTCGCTGAAGACCATGACGGGCAGCGTGTCGGATGCTTCGGGTTCGATTTCGCTGGATGAGATGCATGTTATTGCATACAACTATTCCTCTATGGAAGGGTTGTTGAACACCGAACAACCTTTCGAGATCGTTAATGTAGGATTAGCGGATACGGCTGACTTCGAAGGCAAGGACCTTACGGGCAAAGTTGCTTTCATTCAGCGTGGAACGCTTCCTCTTCAAACCAAAGTGGAGAATGCAGCGAAGGCTGGCGCTATTGCTGCGATCATGTCGAATAACGTAGAAGGCGATATTCCTTTTGTTGGTGATGGCTCTGGCTTAATCCCAACCTTCGGGACCACCCAAGCAAATGGTGAGGCCTTGAAAGGAATGGCAGCTCCGAAAGTATCGTTCAGCTCCATGGGAAGCACTGTTACAGAAGGCGGCCATCTAGCCGGTTTTAGCGGAGTGGGCCCGGTTAACGGCAGCTATGATATCAAACCGGATGTTGTTGGACCAGGCGTGAATGTCTATTCCACTTACCCGGAGTATATTCACAGCAAGGAAGAAGGCATTGACTACTCGCATGCTTACGCACGAATCTCCGGTACGTCGATGGCAACGCCGCATGTAGCGGGTATTATTGCTCTGATTTTGCAGCAGCATCCGGAGTATACACCTTTCGATGTCAGAGCAGCGCTAATGAATACGGCGGACGACCTGAACGGTGACTACTCCGTCTATCAAGTCGGCGCAGGCGAAGTTGATGTGAAGGAAGCCGTGAATGCGGATGTATCCATCACGGTACTGAACAAAGTCCAGACGCTCGATCAGAAAGGAATGCCGGTTACGATCGACAACCCTACTGGCTCGATTTCCTATGGTAACCATGCGAAGTTCCAAGATATTGGCGAAAGCAGAAATATGACCATCACGAATCATAGCTCAACCGATAAAATATTTACGTTTGCTGCTGAGTTTTTCGTAGGCGGAAGCGTTAGTGCGGCTGACAACAACGTTTCGGTTGATGTGGGTGGCGTCGATTCCGTTAAAGTTCCGGCCGGCGCATCGGTCACGCTGCCGGTAACCGTTGTCGTTCCGCAGACGGCGGCGAACGGCAGATATGAAGGTTATGTCCACATTGCCAACGCGGAGAATGTCGATGAGAAGTATCAGCTTCCATTTGCGATTCGCGTCGTTGAACCGGGCATTGACTACATGTATCTGTTCAATCCGGCTTTCATGTCGGAGTACCCGTCAGTGGGTCATCCGTTCCAAGACAGCCTGAAATATATGATGTTCAAGCTGAATAGTGCTATGGTCTCCGTGGAAACCGTTGTGACGGACAAGGACGGAAATCCAATCGGAAGTTTTGCTCCAGAACCTCGTGATGCAACAGATGCTCCGATCGATGAAGAGCTTTGGATTCAAGTGGGCGAATGGTTTTTCGCTTATATCGGGGATCCTGCCAACAATCAGATTTCTACGCAGCCTGAGCTTCTGAAGGAAGGCGAATACACGCTGCACATGGTTGCGAAGGATGCAGAGGGCCGTACCTTTACGAAAGAGTCCATGTTTATTATCGATAATAAGCGCCCTGAGCTGACGTTCCTTGACTATGCACCGGGCGTATATGAAGTCGATGACTCCATGTTTACGACAGAAGAATTGCAAGGTACCAGCCACAATGCGATTTGGATTCATGCCAACCTGTTCGACGAGGGAACTGCAAAGCTGTCACCGCTTGGCATCACGCAATCCGCTAACCGTCTGTTCTACTTTCAGAACCAGGACATAGAAGCGAATGGCGAGTTCAAGGTCGAAGCGAATGGCAATGTGAAGTTCGGCGTCACGCGCGACGATTTAATCGATCCGGAAACGAAAAAGGACAAGCCGATGACGCTTACGTTATTCCCGATCGATATGGCGACGAACGGTTACTTGCTTGCCGATTTCCATCACTATGGATTTATTAAAGCCGGTTCGCCTTATGTCGTTCCAGAGTATGACAAGGACAAATTGTATCAAGGTGACGAAGTCACGATGACGCTCAACCTGAACAATGTCGAAGATCTCGTTGCAGGCAAATACGATGTGAGCTATTACAAAGAACTTGAATTTGTAGATGTGAAAGTAAACGATGCGTTCCAAGCAAAGGCGGATGCAGCAGGAGTAACTGTCAAACTGGATGAGCCGACCATTCACGAAGACCCAATTTGGTCATCCAAAAATGTAGTGAACGTTGGTGCCTCCGTAGTTGGCAATAACTTTGTCGGATTTAACGGAGACATGCCATTCGTTGATGTGACGTTCAAATTAGCGAATGATGAGATGTATCAAGGTTACGATACAATGAATATCGAACAAAATATCGAGAAATTTTACTACACGAAAGCAGGCGAGGAAGCAGCTACTGAAATTCCTGTTTTCAATAAAATCGACGGCTTCAACGTATTAGCTAAACATTCACAGGCAGAAGGATCATTATATCCTGAAGCCTTCATGACCTTCTATGGTGATGATGGCAACTTGAATTATCCGAAGGATTACAGCATAATCGGGGCCAAGGTATCCGCGAACGTTGACGGCACTGAGTATGAGGGAATGATCGAACCGAGCGGTAGAATAACGTTTGATAAACTCCCGCTCAGCGAGAATGAGACTGAATTTACCACTGTAATTCCGGGGCATCTGACAAGCCATGTATCGATAAAACTCGGAAAAACGATGTTTGATGAACCGGTTGGGGAAAATCCACTCTTTAGAAATGCACTCAACCTGGCCGGTGATGTGAACGGCGACCATATGATCGATATTCTGGATGCGCAGCTGGTAGCCGCAGAAGCTTACAAGCGGTCCGACACGAACTTCCCTGCGGAAGACTTGAACCAGGATGGACTCGTTGACGCGAAGGATATGGCGTTTATCGAAAAGAACTTCCTGGAAGTGGATTCGGAAGCAACGGGTACACCTCAAGAGACGATCGATGACAAAGGCTTGCAGGACTTCGTCGATGAGCTGGCAGCTACTGAAGCGATTAGTGACCTCTCGAATAAATCGATTAACGAGCATGAAGCTGAATTCGAATGGACTGCTGTAGAAGGCGCGGCAGCGATCTCCATCGATCAGTCCAGCGATGATGGTGTTACGTGGAAGGCGGCCGAGACGGTTGAACCGCTCGCATTGGACGCTGAAGCAGCTAAGGTACAGGGCTTGAAAGCCGGTACTGCGTATAAGTTCAGAATCGTTGTAACCGGTGGCCCTAATGCGGGCGTATCCAATATTGTGGACGTATCAACCAAAGCAGCGCCGATCAGCGATTTCACGAATAAAGCTGTAACTCAGACGGAAGCCGAGTTTGAGTGGAGCGCTGCAGTTGAAGCATGGGAGATTGCGATTGAACAATCGAACGATAATGGCACAACCTGGACGAAATCCAAGACGTCAGAGGGGCTTGCGGCTGACGCTGCGACCGCGAAGGTTACGGAGTTGTCGGCGGGTACCGCGTATCAATTCAGAATTGTAGTAACAGGCGGACCGAACGCAGGCGAATCCAATATCGTATCGGTAACGACAGCATCTACGGGTGGTTCTGGTGGTGGCGGATTTATACCGCCGGATAACACGGTGACCGAAGGCGACAACGGTGTTGTACTAACACCGGGTGCCGGCGAGATTCAATCAGGCACAACAACGGACGGCAAAGCCAATGTAACCGTTACGCCGAAAGCCGACGAACTAACGAAAGCGTTCGAATCGCTTAAAGGCAATGATGCATCGAAACAAACGATCGTGATCCATCTCGACCAAGCGGCAGACAACATCGATTTCAAATTGCCGGCAGATGTGCTTGCTGAAGCAATCAAATCGAATTCAAATGCCGTAATCGCTGTCGAGACCGAGAACGGAAGCTTCAATTTACCTCTTCACTCGGTTGACTTTAAAGGGCTTGCGCAATCGCTTGGTTCGGAGCTGAGCGGAATGACTGTCACGATTTCGATGACTGCCCCTACAACGGAGCAAGAGCAGCAAATCGCAGACAGCGCGAAAGCGAACAACATGAATGTTATCGGTGTCGTTAACTTTACCGTTACTGCAAGCGCAGGCGGTAAATCCGAAGAGATCACAAGCTTCGGCAGCACCTATGTAACAAGAACAATCGTGGTTGAAGGTCAAGGTGAAGGCAAGCCATTTATGGCGGTCCTCGTTGATCCTGCTACAGGCGAGCTGTCCTTCATCCCGGCTACTGTAAAGAATGACAAAGGTACAGTAGAAGCCGTTATTAAGGCTCCTCATGCAAGCCTCTACGGTATCGTTCAAGTTACGCCAAAAACATTCGCCGATGTGACCGCGCATTGGGCGAAGAAAGAAATCGAGCTGCTCGCTTCGGCGCTGCTTGTTAAAGGCACTTCCACAAGCACATTCTCGCCAAGCAGCACCGTAACACGGGCAGAGTTTGCCGCGATGCTGGCAAGAGCGCTTGGTCTTGAGATGGTGGATACAGCTACTGCATTTGCTGATGTGCTGGCAGACAAATGGTACGCCAGCGCGGTTCACGCCGTAGTAGAAGCAGGCATCGTTTCCGGTCGCAGCAAGGACAGCTTTGCCCCGAACGCAACGATAACGCGTGAAGAAATGGCGGTCATGCTGGCAGGCGCCTTTAAATTCGCGGGTAAATCATCCGCTGCGACATCGCTCTCCTTCACGGATAAAGGCAGCATTGCAGGTTGGGCTAAGGACGCTGTAGCTCAAGCTGCAGGCGCAGGCATTCTGCAAGGCAATAATGAAGGCGCATTTGCACCTAAAGCCCATGCAACCCGTGCAGAAGCGGCGGTTGTATTGAAACGTTGGCTGCAGTACGCAGGTTTTATGAACTAAACAAAAAAAGACGGAGCAGGCTGACCCTGCTCCGTCTTTTTTTTGTTGTATGCGCATATACGGCGCGCGTCTCTATGACGCTGTTCCATTGACGATCCGATTCACGGATGCGACCGTAATGCCGTAGTACACCGCGTAAATCATCATATAAGCGGCCATGGCGAAAGCAATGCTCCAGCTGCCGGCAATCAGGTTTACATTGTCGAGCACCTTCAGGAACATGGCGCTGTGGGCGATGCCGACAAGAAGCGGCAGCGCGAAGATGAACCGCGTTTGCTTCGCGATTGCCCGGCGGATTTCTTGCCTGCTGACGCCGATCTTGCGCAGTACTGCATAGCGCTCACGGTCGGCATGTGCTTCGGCCAGCTGCTTGAAGTAGATGATGCTGCCGGTCGCGGCAAGGAACACGAGCCCGAGGAAGCCGAGAATGAACAAATTCAGACCGCCATTCTCCAGTCCTTCGCGGTAGGGGGTGTAGAACGGCGACATTTCATCATCTTCTTCGGCCATCGCAAGCAGCGCCTTGGCCATCGTCCCTGTCTTGCGCTCATTCTCGATGTTGTACACCATATACGTAAGCGGAGGCGAAGCCTTCGACATCGCGGCGAACGTCTCGTCGCTTACGACCAGCGCAAGGTCGGGATAACCCCAGCGCAGCACGTGCTCTTCCAAGAGCTGCGTCACGCGGACCTCTGTCCGCGGAGCGGCAGCCGCCGCATCCTTGCCGCGCCAATCAATCGTGCGGCCGACGAAATCGGCAGACGAGAGATCGGACGTATAACGCGGCCGAATGATTGCGGCCTCATCGCGCTGCAGCTCACTCAGCTGGCTGCGTTCTCCGAGTGCATTGACGGCGTCCGTGTATGCGCTCGCCGATATCAATTTCATCGGCATTTCGGCAGCGGGAAAGGCGGACGGAATATAGACAAGCTTCGATACGTCACCTACCACGCGCAGGACGGGAATTTGCGCCTTCGCCGTAACCGGGTGCGATTTATCCGCTTCGATAAGAGCGGCAGCCTTCGCGTCAAGCTCGCTGCGGCTCACCCAGCTGTAGCTAAACGGCGCAGCCTCCTCGGCTGCCCGTCCGTTATCGGTATACATAATATATCCCGTACTGACGGCGCTTAGCGCCATCGCACTCAGCAGCGCGATCATGGATAGCGTGCGGGTATTGCCCTTCATGCGGTACGCGAGCTGAGAAACGGCGACGAGGTTCATCCCTGAATAGTAGCGGGCTTTGTTCCGCTGCGCCAGCTGCAGCAGCTTCATAATGCCGGAGCGAAACAGCAGATACGTGCCCGCAATCAGCCCGATCAAGAACAGCAGGCCGTTCCGGCCCATCTGTTCACTGGTCGTCATCGGTTGAAACACGATCCAATAGCTGCCTGCAAGCAGCGCTGCGGCCGCAAGGGCTGCGACCAGCGATGTGCGCGGAGCATGCTCGCCTTCTTTGTCCGCTTGGAAGAGCTGCGCGAGCTGGAACCGGTACACCAGGCGGTAAGCCCGTACCGACACCAGCAAGATGAGCGCCATGAACACGATGACCGTGTTGACGATGGCAGTGCCGGAGAACCGGAAGCTGACCTCTACCGCGGAATCCAACAGCTTCAGGAAGATCATCGCGAACATTTTGGAAAGCAGCGTGCCGAGCAGCACCCCTGCCGCAAGCGCCGCTGCGCCCATCAGAAGATTCTCATAGAACAGAAGCAGGCCGATGGTTCTTTTGCGAATGCCAAGCAGCGCGTAGAGACCGACTTCCTTTTTCCGCCGCCTTGTGAAGAAGCCGTTTGAATACCAGATAAACACGGCGACGAATAGAATGAGCACGATGGAAGCGCCGAAGAAAACGTTACGGATGCTGTCCGCAAGCTCCATGGTGGCCTCGATTTCAGGGCTATACATTAACGAAACGAAGGTGAAGTAGATCATCACGCTCAGCACGAGAGAGATGAAATAGAGCAAATAGCTGCGCGCATTCCCAATCAGGTTCTTCTTGACCAAACTAAACAAGGTCACCGGAGCCACCTCCAAGCACGGCCAGCACATCGAGCACCTTCTTGAAGAATTGGCTGCGCGTCATCGACCCCCGCACCAATTCGGTAAACAACGTCCCATCCTTAATAAAAATAACTCGTTTGCAGTAGCTCGCGGCAAACGCATCATGCGTGACCATGAGAATGGTGGCGCGGTCTTGCTCGTTCAATCCCCTCAAGCTGTCCAGCAGGTCGGCGGCTGCCTTGGAATCGAGCGAGCCAGTCGGTTCATCCGCCAGCAGCAAGCTTGGCCGCGTAATCATCGCGCGGGCGGCGGCTGTACGCTGCTTTTGTCCGCCGGAGATGTGATACGGATATTTATCGAGGATCGCTCCGATCCCGAAGGTGGCGGCAACCTCCTCGGCACGGCGCTCCACCTCTGCGGCATTCGCCTTAGACAGCGCAAGCGGCAATATAATATTCTCCTTCACCGTTAGCGTATCGAGCAGATTGAAATCCTGAAAAATAAAGCCGAGCTTGCTGCGCCTAAACGCCGACAGCTGCTCCTCGTTCATGCGCAGCATGCTCTGGCCGTCAATGACGATATCGCCGGCCGTCGGCTGATCGATCGTCGCCAGCAGGTTCAGCAGCGTCGTCTTGCCTGACCCGGACGGGCCCATGATACCGACGAACTCACCTTCCCGTACAGTAAGGTCAATGTCCTGCAGGGCGGTATATAGATTGCCTTTAGCGCCGTATACTTTGCGCACGGCGGTTGCTTCCAATATGGTCTTCATCGTCAGTTGTCCTCTCCATTGGGTGCTCACCGCACCGGTTATAGCTCCATTGTACAGGAATCAACCCTAGCTTAAGCTTACATCTTCCGTCGGTAACCTTACAGATTTGTCAGGTTGGTTGCTTCCTATTGGGGCCAAAGGTAACATGAAAGAAGAAACCATGGCGGGGAGCGAAAGCTACGTTGAAAATCATGATTGTCGAGGATGACGCGACTATACGGGAGATGATTTGCGAGTCGCTGAATAAGTGGGGGTTCGAGACAGCGGCTATCGTCGATTTCCAAGACGTCATGGGCCGCTTTGCCCGTGAGGAACCGCATCTCGTGCTGCTCGATATTAATTTGCCGGTTTTCGACGGCTTCTATTGGTGCAGCGAGATCCGCGCCGTGTCGAAGGTGCCCATTCTCTTCATTTCCTCGCGCAATACCCCTATGGATATGATTATGTCCATGAATATGGGCGGGGATGATTTTATTCAGAAGCCGTTTCACTCCGATGTGCTCATTGCTAAGATTAATGCGCTGCTGCGCCGAACCTATACCTACATGGACGCGCAAACGAGCGCTATCGAGCATGACGGCATTCTCTTGAACTTGAAGGATGGAGCTCTGTATCAAGGCGAGCGGAAGGCAGAACTGACGAAGACGGAATTCGTCATCATGAGCCTGCTCATGCGGCAGAAAGGGTCCATTGTCAGCAGGACGAAGCTGATGCGAAGTCTGTGGGAGGACGAAAGCTTCGTGGACGACAACACGCTGACCGTCAATATCGTGAGACTGCGCAAGAAGTTGGCTGAACTCGGCCGTGAAGACTTCATATCGACGCGGAAAGGGCAGGGATATATGATCGAATGACCTTTCTCTCTTATTTGAAGGACAAGCGTTATTACATAAGCTGGTTTGCGGCCGTGCTGCTCTTCGTGACCGTCATGCTAATTGTCAGCGGCAACGGCTGGAGTGACGTGGCTTACATTGATGGAAGCTGCATTGCGTTCGCTATGATCTATATGGTGTCCGGCTATTACTATCGTCGTTCCTTCTATAAGGAACTGGCGGAGCTGCTCCATAGCGACGAGTTGGAACGATTCGAGGCGCTGCCGGAGCCGCAGAATGAGGCCCAATCGCTGTATTTCGCGCTTCTTCGCAGCCAGCAGGAGACCTACGTCAAGCGTCTTCAGCAGGTGCAGCTGGAGATGAAGGATCATCAGGATTTCGTGATGTCCTGGATTCACGAGGTGAAGCTGCCGATTACCGCAAGCAAGCTGCTGCTGTCGGGCAGCGACGATAAGCCGGTTGATGAGTTAGTCGACAAGCTGGAGGATGAGATCAGCAAGATTGACGGCTACGTCGAACAGGCGCTGTATTATTCGCGGATTGACTCGTTCTCCAAGGATTATTTTATTAATGAAATCGGCATTTCCGCAGTCGTAAAAGGAAGCGTGAAGAAATACGCGAAGCTCTTCATCACGAAGCGCATCCGGTTTCTGCTCGCGCCAAGCGACGAAATGTTCGTGGCCAGCGACAGCAAGTGGCTGGCATTCATGATCGATCAGATTATGGCCAACGCGCTGCAGTACACGGCAGAAGGCGGGGAAGTCACGGCCTTCTGCGAGGAAGACGGCAGCGAGAGACGGCTTGTCATCCGCGATACCGGGATTGGCATCCGGCCCGGGGAAGTTCATCGCGTGTTCGATAAAGGGTTCACCGGCTTCAACGGGCGCAGTCATACGAAATCGACAGGCATGGGGCTTTATTTGGTCAAGCAGCTGGCTGCCAAGCTTGGGCATGGGGTGTCGGTCGCTTCGGAGGAAGGCGCGTATACCGCGGTGACGATTCATTTTCCGAAGTTTCGCAGGTTAGAACCCTAGATATGCAGAGCGGCTAATTAGGAGTAGTTTTTCAACTGCGTACCTTCAGAGTATAGAACAAGAGCAACACATTGGCCGAAAAGTGGAGGGATCGAGTAAAGAGTAGCTCTCAGAGCAACACAAGAAGCTCACCCAGAGATCCACATGGCAGCAAAAGCAGTTGAAATTTAATGCAGGCCCTCAAGTCATTCGCTGATGACTTATGGGCCTGCCTTTTTTTATTGATAGGCACTAATCCGCTAGGCGATGGGCAACTATCTACTCCCGGCATATGCCATTCAGAGATATCTATCAAGCGTTGATAGGAGATGGTTTTCATAGATTCGGGGGTATTGTCCAGTACGAGCCATCTGCCTTGTACATATATATACAGTACATAGCTGCAGTTAGGGGCATGCAGAGGAGGAATCTATGAAAACAGCAGGGCGAAGAATGAGTTCCTATTCGGCTTGAAAGGAGAATGAAAGACTAGAGAAACGATTCTTTGAAGAGAGGTAAAAAACATGCACGACGCAATGGCAATCATTACAGTTTGTACGTTCTTCCTAACCATCGGCTTTATGTTCTGGCGTCCGAACGTGAATGAAGCGATTCCGGCTACGGTCGGTGCTTTTATCGTTATGCTTACCGGTACGGTGTCGCTTGGAGATTTAGGGAGTATTACGGAAACGATCAGCGGCGCTGCGATTACAATCATGGCCACCATCGTCATGGCGATTGTGCTCGAGAGCTTCGGTTTCTTCAATTGGGCCGCTGAAATCTTAACCCGCAAGGCACGGGGCTCGGGAATCCGTCTATTCTGGCTCACCAACTTGTTCTGTTTTCTCATGACGCTCTTCGTCAATAATGACGGCAGTATTCTGATTACAACACCAATTCTGCTTATGCTGCTTAAGAGCATGGGGCTCAAAAACCATCAGAAGATCCCTTATCTCCTCTCAGGCGCTCTGATTGCAACGGCCTCCAGTGCTCCCATCGGCGTAAGCAACATCGTCAATTTGATCGCACTCAAAATCGTTCATATGGACCTCTATATGCATACGGCGATGATGTTCGTGCCGGCATTTATTGGACTTGTGTTTATGGCGCTTCTCTTGTTTGCGATCTTCTACCGTACGCTTCCGAAGAAGCTGCCTGAGATCGAGCCGTGGAAATTAACGCCGGGCGGCCATCCGCTCAAAGGGGAATCAACTAAGGGGAACTTTAAACGTAACAGCAAGTTTATGCGCAATGTGCTTATCTTCGTCTTCTGCGTGCGGATCAGTCTGTTCGTTGCTTCGTATTTCCATTTTTCCGTCGCGTTAATGGCTGTCGCCGGATCTGCTTTCCTGCTCACATGGCGCTGGATTTATCTCAAAGTACCGCCTGTCGATATGTTGAAGAAAACGCCGTGGTATATCTTGATCTTTGCTTTTGGGATGTACGTTATCATCTATGGACTGCGCAATATCGGATTGACGGAGTGGTTAATTGATTATTTACAGCCGTTGGTCTCCGGCAGCTTATTGCATGCAAGCGTGTTGATGGGTGTGCTGCTGAGCATCATGTCCAACTTGTTTAACAACCATCCGGCATTAATGGTCGGGACGCTCACTTTAACGAATATGGGTCTGGACCCGCTTACGCTCAAAGTTTCTTATCTGGCAAGTGTTATTGGCAGTGATATCGGTTCGCTTTTGCTGCCGATTGGTACACTGGCGACCATCATGTGGATGCATATCATCAGGAAAGGCGGTGTGAAACTCAAGTGGACCGAGTATATGAAGGTAACGGTCCTCGTTATTCCGGTAACGGTGCTGTTCACGCTTGTCCTGTTAACGTACTGGGTGAGTTGGATTTTTTGACCAGACAAGCCAAACCAAATATGAAGGTAAAGGAGGGACTAGCTTGAATCAATTGATTCCTTATCTTGCGGAGAAAGTGAATGTGGAGGTGACGGGGAAAAAGAAGTTAGCGGGTAAATTAATCGATGTGGGTCCGGATATTCTGGTTCTCTACCATGAAGAGCGGTATATGTATATTCCTACCATCCACGTGCACAAATTGAATTCGGATGCTTCGAACGACAATGCGGCTGACCGGCAAGGAGATCCGGGTGTGATGTTGCAGCCCGACTCCATTTCACTAATGACCGTGCTTCAAGAAGCGAAAGGAATGTTCGTCGAAATCTGCATCAGCGGCAGCAAGCCGATGCATGGTTTCTTGCAAGGCATTATGAACGATTATCTTGTCGTTTGCTCGCCAATCTATAATGCGCTTTACGTTTCGTTGCATCATTTGAAATGGCTTATTCCTTATCCGCCTTCTCATCTCCCGTACGCCCGAAGTGCAGATACACCTTCGATGAAGCCGCTGCCGCCTGCTCTATCAAGAAGCTTCGAAGAACGGTGCAGGGAAGAAGAAGGCAATATGGTCGTTATTGATCTTGGCGGACCATCCGCAAAATTAGGCGTCATCAAGAAGGTGGGCAGCGGCTTTATCGACTTCATGGATGCGGGCGGAAACAGCACAATGTTGAATATGCGGCACATCAAATCCATCTATGCGCCGAAGTAATCCTCCCACTAGATTACAAGGTGCTGTCGCGGTGCTCAGCCTCGTTTCATGGCATTATGTACAAAAAAAGAAGACCTCCGGGAGAAGGCCGCATAGAGGTCATGCACATCTTAGTTTATGTGGAATTGCATTGGCGCGCTTGGGTAGTTGGTATGGATTCCGCTAAGGCTTGAACAATAATTGTTCAAGCCTTTCCTGCGTACAGGCATTTTCTGGGGCTGTCTCTTATATATTTTAGTATTTAGACGAGAGGTGCTGAAGGGATGCTGCATATTGTCGCCTGCATTAAGCAAGTGCCGGATACGAAAATCATCAAGATGAACCCCAAAACCAACACGATGGATCGTGCCAGCGCGCCGGCGATTCTGAATCCCTATGACGCGCATGCGGTTGAAGAAGCGGTTCGGCTGAAGCAGCGTTACGGGGGAACGGTTTCGGTGCTCACCATGGGCCCGCCGCCGGCTGTCAAAGCGATTCGCAAGTGCATCGAGATTGGCGCAGATGAGGGGTATATGATTTCCGACCGCGCCTTCGCCGGAGCGGACACGCTGGCTACGAGCTACGCCTTAACGAAAGCGCTTAACAAAATCGCCAAGGAAAAGCCGATCGACCTTATTATCTGCGGGAAAATGACGATTGACGGAGATACCGGCCAAGTGGGACCGGGCATCGCGCGGCGGCTCGACATCCCGCCGCTGACATCGGTGAAGAAGATCGTCGAGATCGACAAGGAGAAGGGCATTGCGATTCTCCATCGGAAGCTGGAGGACGGCTACGAGGTCATTTCCTCGACGCTGCCTTGTCTGTTCTCCGTCGAGAAGGACATTAACGAGGTCCCTTATTCAACGATGCCGAACATGCTGCGAGCAGCCAGATATAACCCCTACATTTGGTCCGTGAATGAGTTGGAGGATGTGGATAAGGCACAGCTCGGTCTTAAAGGCTCGCCGACGATCGTATCGTCGGTGTGGGCACCGCAGAAACCGCAGGGCGGACAAATGCTGGACGGCGCGGCAAGAGAGCAGGTCAACCAGCTGCTTACCGTATTGCTGGAGAAGAAGGAACTGTTCCAAGCGAAGGGGGAATCGTCATGAGCTTCGAGGATTACCGCGGCATCTGGGTGTTCATGGAGATCAAGGACGGAGCAATCGTACCCGTGGCGCGGGAGCTGCTTGGCGCGGGCAGACAGCTGGCGGATAAACGCAAAACCGAGCTGGCCGGCGTGATTATTGGCGATGGGGTGAGCGCGCTTGCACAGGAAGCCATCTATTACGGCGCGGATCAAGTTTATGTCTACGACGCGCCGATTTTCAAGCATTACCGTACCGAAACGTATATGCGGGCGCTCCTCGCCTGTACGGAGAAATACAAGCCCGAGATTATCCTCTACGGCGCAACGTCGACGGGGAAGGACTTGGCAAGCGCTGTTGCCACGGACCTCCCGACAGGCCTTACCGCCGATACTACGCAGCTGGACGTGGAAGAGGACACAGGTCTTCTTCTCGCAAGCCGTCCCGCCTTCGGCGGCAACATCATGGCGACGATACTATGCAAGAAATACCGGCCGCAAATGGCCACGGTAAGACCGAAGGTCGTGCGGGCGCTTCCGCGCGACACGGCCCGAGAGGGTACGGTTATTGAAGAGTCCATCGAGCTGCACGAGGATGATGTACGGACCAAAGTGCTCGAAATCGTGCGCAATACCGTGCAGACGGTTCGGATCGACGAGGCGGACATTATCGTCGCCGGCGGCAAGGGGCTTGGGAGTCCGGCCGGGTTCCGGCTCATCCACGAATTTGCCGATGTCATCGGTGCTGCAGTGGGGGCAAGCCGGGATGTGGTCGAAGCCGGCTGGGTAGGGCATCATCATCAGGTCGGGCAAACCGGTGTGACCGTGACGCCTAAGATTTATTTTGCCATCGGAATCTCCGGGGCGATTCAACATATTGTGGGCATGCAGAATTCCGGACTCATTATCGCGATTAACAAAGATCCCGGCGCGCTGATCTTCCAATCCTGCCATTATGGCATCGTAGGCGATGCCTTCGAAATTGTGCCGCTGCTGATCGAGCAGTTCAAGCTTGCGCTTGGGAAGGAGAGTAACTATGCCTGAGAAGTTTGATTGTATCGTCGTGGGCGCAGGGCCTGCCGGAATTGCCTGCGCTTACGAGCTGGCGAAGGCGGGCGTGAAAGTGCTGCTGCTCGAGAGGGGGGAGTATCCCGGCTCGAAGAATGTGATGGGCGGCGTGCTCTATCGGCAGATGATGGAGGATGTCATCCCGGAATTCTATAAGGAAGCGCCGGTTGAACGGCCCATCGTGGAGCAGCGCTTCATGATGATGGATAAAGAATCGGCTACGACATTCGGTTATAAAGGGCTTGAGTGGGCACGCGAGCCCTATAACAATTTCACCGTGCTGCGGGCCAAGTTCGACCAGTGGTTCGCGAGCAAAGCGGTGGAGCAAGGGGCGCTGCTCATCAATGAGACGGTTGTCCTCTCCTGTATTGTTGAGAACGGCAAAGTCGTCGGCGTTCAAACCGATCGCCCGGACGGTCAGCTCTATGCCGACGTAGTCGTTCTTGCCGATGGCGTGAACTCGCTGCTCGCCAAGTCGCTCGGCTTCCACAAGGAGTTTAAACCGGATGAAGTGGCGCTGGCGACGATGGAGATTTTGAAGCTGGATAAGAAGGTCATCGAGGACCGCTTTAACTTGGAAGAAGGGCAAGGCTGCACGATCGAGCTGTTTGGCGATGCCACGAAAGGCATTCTCGGCACCGGGTTCCTTTATACGAATAAGGACACGCTCAGTCTGGGTGTGGGCACGTTACTTTCGGGCATGATCAAGCATAAGCTAAAGCCTCACCACTTACTCGATTATGTCAAAAATCATCCGATGATCCGTCCGTTCGTGCAAGGCGCGGAGCCGCAGGAATATCTCGCGCATCTGATTCCGGAGGGAGGCTACTACTCCATGCCGAAGGTGGTCGGCAACGGCGTGCTCGTCGTTGGCGACGCGGCGCAGCTTGTCAACGCCATTCACCGCGAGGGCTCCAATATGGCGATGACGTCCGGGCGTCTGGCCGCGGAGACGGTCGTGCTGGCGAAGCAAGCCGGGGATTTCTCGGAGGCGTTTCTCGATCGGTACAAGTCAGCGCTGATGGGCAGCTTTGTCGGGAAGGATTTGAAGAAGTACAAAGACTCCACGCATCATTTTGACAAATTCCCGCAATACTTCGATGAATACATTCCGATGATCAACCGCGCGGCGAGCCAGATGTTCACCGTAGACGGCACTTCGAAACGGGAGAAGCAGAAGAAGATTTGGCGGGACATCGGGTCGGCGAAAGAGAAGGTGAAAATCGCGCGGGATTTGTACCGCGCCTGGAAGGTGATTAAGTAAATGAGCGATCTGGCGAAAGGGCAGTCCATCGAAGAGAAACAGTATCTCCTCAGGTTTAACGCCGATACGAAGTCGCATCTGACTGTGCTGGATGCCGAGGTGTGCATGTCGAGCTGTCCGGACAAAATATGCACTATTTTCTGCCCGGCAGAGGTGTACAAATGGGAGGAGATCCGCATGCATGTCGGCTACGAAGGCTGTCATGAGTGCGGGAGCTGCCGCATCGGCTGTCCGCATCAGAACATCAAGTGGGAATATCCGAAAGGTGGTCACGGAATCGTTTTCAGACTGGGGTGATAACGATGTTCGAGGTCGGAGATTGCGTTGTGTTCTTGCTGGACGGCACGAGAGGTACCGTAATGGAAGCCGGGGAGGGCTTATACCACGTAGCTTGGGAGGATCAGTTCGTAAGCTGGGAGCGGGAAGAGCTGCTGGAGAAGATTCAGCTCCGGAGTTGAAAACGCATACGTTAGATGTCGGCCGCTCTCCTGCCTTGCAGGGGAGCGTTTTTATTTTGTGAGGGCGTGAAAGATGCAGGAACTTTGGCGGTTTTTGTCGAATAATCTCTCATCAGCTTGAAAGGGGGCATGTGCATGCTCCGAACGAAGGGATTTTCGATACGCACGATGGTGTGTGCGCTTGTCGTTGCAACCGTCGTGATTACGCTGGGAATCAGCTTGTTGATCAGCTATCGCAACGAGAAGAATTCGTTGATGACGATGAATTTCCAGCTTAACCACATGTATACGACAAAGATCAGCGATACGGTCAATGAGCTGTTCGCTTCGATGAAGCAGAACTTGAAGTACAACGCCGAACATATCGCGAAGGGCGGTCTGAGCCGTCCTGACCTGGACGAGCAGGTGAAGCTAATTCAACAAACAAATCCCATGTACAAAGCGGTCGTCGTGGTCGATAAGACCGGCAAAGTGATCAGCATTGCATCGGAAACCGATACGGGGCTTAAAGGCAAAACCATTGAAACGGTCGGCGCCAAGCAGGCGCTGCAGGAACGAAAGCCGCTTATTTCGGAGCCCTATATCAGTGCGGCGAATCAGTTGATTATTATGGTCAGCCATCCGCTGTGGGGCGCCGACGGCGAATATTTGGGGTACATCGGCGGTACGATCCGTCTGCACGAGACCAATTTGCTGAATACCATTCTAGGGGATGTTGCACAGTCCGGTAACGGTACTTACGCCTATGTGGTCAGTGCCTCCGGCGCGTTGCTGTATCATCCGGATAAGAGCCGCATTGGGGAGCGCGATATTGTTAATCCGATTTTTGCAGAGATGCTTTCCGGGCATAGTGGCGTGAAACGGATCGTGAATTCGCGCGGAGTCGATATGCTGGCCAGCTACACTTATATGAAGGAGACCGGGTGGGGCGTAGTCACGCAAACGCCGACTGACGTCATCTTAACGGCGTCCAAGCGTCCGATTCTGAGGGTGGCGCTGTATATGGCTCCGATTCTGGTGCTCTTGCTGCTCGTTATCTATTGGTTGATCGGTAAAATGTCAGAGCCGCTGACAAAGCTCTCTAATTTCGCCTCGGTGCTGTTAACCAGCAAGTCCGTGCGCGATGAGGTCCCTCGCATTCATTCCTGGAATAGTGAGGCCAATGCGATGCACCGGGCATTCGTGCTGGCTGTCGGCCAAATCCGAAGGAGATTCGACCATTTATCGCTGGAGGCACAGACCGATCCGCTCACCGGACTGTACAATCGGCGGACGATGGATCTCTATATCCGCACATGGATTGCGGAGGAGCTTCCTTTTGTCATTATGGTGCTGGATTTGGATCACTTTAAGCAGGTCAATGATACATATGGGCACGAGATGGGCGACGAAGTGCTGCGGTTTCTGGCTGCCAACATGCAAGCGCAGTTCGAGGCAAACCATATTTGCTGCAGATATGGCGGGGAAGAATTCGTCGTGCTGCTGCCGGAAACGGGGCTTGAGACGGCGCTGATCTACGCGCAAAATCTGCGCACGATCATGGAAGAAACGGACAGCCCCGTTGGAAGGCCGGTCACGCTATCGATGGGCATCGCGCGGTACCCGGACACGGCGCAGGATGCGGCCGTCTTATTCCGCGACGCGGACGAGGCGCTCTACCGTGCCAAGCATCTGGGCCGCAACCGCGTGGAGACGGCGAACACCGCCGCTTCGGCGCATATGCTCTAGCCGCTGCGCGTCGTAAAGGGGCGCCGTCCGTGGGAAGAGCGGCTCGTAGGGCGACTCAATAGCGCGAAGTTGGCGAAAAGAGCGGAAGAGTGGCTCGTGGAGCAACACATCAGTGCGGAAGTTAGTGGAATGAGCGAATGAGTAGCTCGTGGAGCAACACAATAGCGCGAAGTTGGCGAAATGAGCGGAAGAGTGGCTCGTAGAACGACACACCAGTGCGAAGTTGACGGAATGAGCGAAAGAGTGGTCCGTGGAGCAACACGATAGAACGAAGTTGGCGAAAAGAGCGGAAGAGTGGCTCGTGGAGCAACACACCAGTGCGAAGTTGACGGAATGAGCGAAAGAGTGGTCCGTGGAGCAACACAATAGCGCAAAGTTAGCGAAAAGAGCGGAAGAGTGGCTCGTGGAACAACACAATAGCGCGAAGCTGGCGAAATGAGCGGAAGAGTGGCTCGTGGAACAACACAATAGCGCGAAGCTGGCGAAATGAGCGGAAGAGTGGCTCGTAGAACGACACACCAGTGCGAAGTTGACGGAATGAGCGAAAGAGTGGTCCGTGGAGCAACACGATAGAACGAAGTTGGCGAAAAGAGCGGAAGAGTGGCTCGTAGGGCGACACAATAGCGCGAAGTTGGCGAAAAGAGCGGAAGAGTTGCTCGTGGAGCAACACAATAGCGCGAAGCTGGCGAAATGAGCGGAAGAGTGGCTCGTGGAGCAACACATCAGTGCAATCGAGCCCATACAAAACAAAAAGGAGCAGCTCTCAGCCGAGAGCTGCTCCTTTTTCCAGTGCATCGAGAAGCAAAAGTATGATCTAACGTTGGTTGGTTCGCCCCCGGATGCCATGAGAGCAAACGCTTTATGTTCTCTACTTCTGCGATGAGCGCATGCTTTACGCATTCCAACTCTAACGGTTGTGACAGTGGTTATTTGGGCTAAATTCATCCTTTTTATATGCTAACGGTTGCCAGCGAGCTTATTTATACGATTTCCACTGGAAATCGACCTATTTGCTGCAAATAACGTCTGTCACAACCGTTAGAATTTCCAAAAGGCTTATTTTCACAAAATAGCCACGCTGACAACCGTTAAAGTTTTGTTCATGAACGCATAGACACCAAAGTGGCAGTCGAGACTACTTCGGCGGCCTCCAAAAGAGCAGCTCTCAGCCGAGAGCTGCTCTTTCTACATCCACGCTCTACATCCACGCTCTACATCCACGCTCTACATCCACGCTCTACATCCACGCTCTACATCCACGCTCTACATCCACGCTCTACATCCACGCTCTACATCCACGCTCTACATCCACGCTCTACATCCACGCTCTACATCCACACACTACATCCACACTCTACATCCCAAACTCCACATTCCAGCGTCTACTTCATCTCAACTTCTCCTATTTCTTCTCCGCTGTCATCATACTATCCGGCGAGTGGCTGTTCAGGATGCGAAGAATCGTATCTGCCTGCTGAGGCGGATAGTACAGGAAGCCTTGAATGTCATGGCAGTGGTTCTGCTGCAGGAAGAACAGCTGGTCCGGCGTTTCAACGCCTTCTGCGATGATGGTTAAGCCGAGATGGCTTGCCATCAGCATAATGGCCAGAATGATCGCCTCATCCTTAGGTTCCTTGGAGATGCCGTTTACGAAAGAGCGATCGATCTTGATCTTGTCGATTGGCAATCGCTTCAGGTAGCTAAGGGAGGAATAATGGGTGCCGAAATCATCGATGGAAATCGTGATATTGAGATTGCGCAGCTCCTGCAAGGCGGCCGCGTTCTCGTCCTGCATGGCCAGATTCTCCGTAATCTCCAGCTCCAGATAGGCGGGATCGAGTCCGGTTTCGGCCAGTATCGACTTAATTAGCTCGGTAAGTTTGTTACGCTGGTTGAATTGGCGGGCGGACAAATTGACGGCGACCCGGATGGGCTCGGCGCCGGCGTCCTGCCACACCTTGCTTTGCGCGCATACCGTACGCAGCACCCATTCCCCGATCGGTTCAATCAAGCCGCATTCTTCGGCGATCGGGATGAAGATAGAAGGCGGAATTTGTCCGCGCTTCGGATGATTCCAACGGATAAGGGCTTCAAGCCCGATAATCTTCTTCGTCTTAATTTCCAGCTGCGGCTGATAGTAAATCTCGAATTCTTTGTTCTCCAGCGCGCGCCGCAGGCTGTTCTTGATATAAATTTTCTCCTGCACATCGGCATTCAGCGTATCGTCATAAATCCGGTAGTTGTTCTTGCCCTCTTCCTTCGCGCGGTACATCGCGGCATCCGCATACTTCATGAGCAGCTCCGCATCGTCGCTGTGTTCAGGGAAGACCGTGACCCCAATGCTTGCGGTCACGTAATACTCCATCCCTTGCAGGACAAAAGGCTGCTGGAACAAGTTCACAACCTGCTGCGCCATATGGTGCAAATGCGCCAGATCCTTCAAATACGGCAAAATAATCGTGAATTCGTCGCCGCCGATGCGCGAGAACGATTCGCCTTTGGTCAGCAGCATCGTCATCCGCTCGCCGACTTCTTTCAGCAGCAAGTCGCCATAGGAATGGCCGAGCGTATCGTTAATGAGCTTGAACTGATCCAGATCGATGAAGAGCAGCGCGAAGCGACGGTTCTTGCTGCCGGCCGTGAGGATGATTTCTTCGAGCCGTTCTTGGAAGAAAGTACGGTTGTTGAGTCCGGTTACCGTATCGCGGTAAGCCATCTGGCGGAGCGTCCGCTCGGTGCCTTCCAGCAGCCGATATTGGGTACGCAGCTCATCCTCGGTAGCAATCAGCTCCTCGTAGGTAGCTTCCAGCTGTTGATTGGTGCGCGTCAGGTTATTCGTCCGCTCGTTCACCATCACTTGAAGTTTATGTTTCTGAGTCATCTGAATATATATCAAGTAGATAAGCAGGATCAGCGCCAATAGGAAAATCAGCTGAATAATCTGGACCTTCGTATCAATCGCGTTCAACTTCGCTTTATTCGGCAGTGCGGCAATCTCCCAGCTTCCTTCGGCCAGATAGACGTTCTCCAGCAGCGGAGACCGTTCATAGAGGCTCGGATCCCCGTAGATCACGTTTTTGCCCGCTTTTACAGCCAGATCAATGCCCTTGTTCACCTTCGTCAGACCGGCCTCTTCCAGAATCGGCGGCACATCGAGTACGATGGAGACGAAACCCCAGAACTCACGCTGAACGAAGATGGATTGCCTGGACAATAACCCAAGACCGCCTTGCGTAAGCTCGAACGGACCGAAGATCGTTTTGACATTCAGATGCTGCGTTCGCAGGGCATTCTCGCGAATATCGGAATTGGCATGATTAAAGAGATCGAGCCCGATGACATTCTCATTCCCTTTAAGCGGATAAACAAATTTAGCGATACCGCCGGGATAGACGGACAAGTTGCGAATGCCTTGGATAGGGCCGATGAAACTTTTGGCGAAACTGTTAAAATGGTTAGAATCAAGCCCATGCTGCGAGTCCATCAGCGAGGTATCCACGAATGCTTTAAGCCCGTCCGAGAGCAAGAGCCTGCGCTCCAGAGATAGTGTCAGTGAGGAGGCATTCGCAGCCAGCTCTACGGATGCGTCATGGTAGACTTCTTTATGCAGCCAGCGGCTGTAGGCGCTTGTGATCCACCAGAAGCAGCTGCCAAGAAGCAGCGCGCTGGCGAGCAGGATGAACCAAGTCTTCCGGGGAGTCGTGTATCTCAATTGCGAGTCGTCATTTAAGTTATACAAGATGCAGAACTCCTCTCGAGCATAAAGGGAAATAATAACCAGTCGTTATCAATTCGTCACGAATCGACAAATTCCTCCATTCTTCGGTATAATATGCTGTCTTCTTATCAAATCTCTGCCACAGGGTCACACTAGCAGAAACACAAGGCAGATCCTTACGTTAATTCATGATGACTACATAGAGAAGGGATGAACAAGCGTATGAATAGATGGCATCCATTGCCGAAGGTAGATCTTCATGTTCATCTGGACGGAAGTCTCTTGCCAGCCACTGTCCTTGATATCGCTGCGGCGGAAGGCATTGAGCTGCCTGCAGGCGATGCGGCAGGACTGATTCCTTACATGCAGGTCGACGATGAGTGCCGCAGCTTGCCGGAGTATTTAAGCAAGTTCGATTTTACGACCCGGTTCATGCAAACCGGTGCTGCGCTGGAACGAGTCGCATATGAGACGCTGGCGCAAGCAGCCTCCCACAATTGCCGCTATATCGAGGTCAGATTTGCGCCGCAGCTGCACAGACTCCGCGGACTTCGGCCGGAGGAAACGATCCATCACGTCATTGAGGGGTTGAAGCGGGCGGAGCGGCAGTTCGATATCAAAGGCAGGGCGATCGCGATCTGCATGCGCCACCATGGCCGTGAGGAAAATCTGGAGGTTATTGAAGCAGCGGCTCAATATGCCGGACGCGGTCTGGTCGCCGTTGATTTGGCGGGGGATGAGGCGTCATACCCGCCGGAGCTGTTCCGCGAAGTGTTCGCGCTTGCCCATAAACGTTCATTGCCGGTTACGATCCATGCGGGCGAAGCGGCAGGGGCGGAGAATGTATATGAAGCCGTCAAGAATCTGGGCGCGTCGCGTATTGGTCACGGTGTCCGCTTGAGAGAGAACCCGGCCATACTCCAGATGATGCTCGAGCAGCGCATTCCGCTTGAAATGTGCCCGGTCAGCAACATCCAGACGAAGGCCGTAGCGGACTGGGATGTCTATCCGATCCGCGATTATTTCGAACGCGGATTAATCGTCACGCTGAATACGGATAATCCAAGCGTCTCGGGTACGGATATTACGCGCGAATACCGCATCGTTTCGGAGAAGTTTGATTTTACGGATGCGGAGCTGGCCTCCATCATTCGTAATGGCGTGAATGCAGCCTTCTTGGAGGACTCCGAGAAGAAGGCGCTGAAGCAGCGCATCGACCAAGAGCTGCAGGAGCTCGGAATAAAATAATGCGATCACTCGTTCGGTTGCTGGCAGGATTTTCTTCTTTCTTCATCGAAGATTAAGGAGAAGGATTCAGCCAATATGCCAAGGAGGAATTCGCTACAATGGGACAACGGGTTGTTTTGTTAATCGGGACGAATAAAGGGGTATTTCAATATACCTCGGATCTGGAACGGAAAGAATGGAAGCTGAGCGGTCCTTTTCTTCCGGGCTGGGAAGTGTACAGCGTGCTTGGAGACAGCCGTCACGGCAACCGGATTTATGCAGGCACTTCGCATGCGGCTTACGGTGCTTCGATCCGCGTATCGGATGATTTCGGCGAAAGCTGGACGCAAGTTGAGAATGGCCCGTCTTACACCCAAGAGAGCGGATTCGCTCTTAATCGAATATGGCAGCTCGTTCCCGGGGCAGAGCCGGATACGCTGTATGCCGGGGCCGAGGAAGCGGGTTTGTTCGTCAGCTACGACCGCGGCGTGAATTGGCGCGAGCTGAAAGGGTTGACCGATCATCCGACAAGACCGAACTGGTTCCCGGGAGCGGGGGGCATGTGCTTGCACACGATTATTATCGATCCGTCGAATAAACATTGGATGTGGGTTGCCATGTCGGCGGTCGGCGTCTTCCGTTCGGAGGATGGCGGCGAGACATGGAAGGCTTGCAACAATGGACTTGCGCGAGTCCCAACGGGACAGCCTTCAGATGAAGTCGGCTACTGCATCCATAAGATGGTCATCGATCCGAAAGATTCGAACACGCTGTACATGCAGGAGCACGGCGGCGTGTTCAAATCGACGGATGGCGGCGACAATTGGTTCGCCATAGAAGAAGGCTTAACCTTGAAAGGCGACGATGCACCGTTCGGTTTCCCGATCAGCGTTTCGCCGACAGGGGATCTGTTCCTTGTTCCGCTGGAGAGCAGCGAGCAGCGTTCCATGAAGGGCGGCAAGCTGCTTGTCTACGGCATGGCTCCGGGCGAGAGCCGCTGGGAGCCGGTCGGCGATGTCATGCCTGATGAGGAGCGCCACGTCAGCGTGCTTCGTGACGCCATGGCTGTCGATCCGCTCGATCCGTACGGCCTTTATTTCGGCACGACATCCGGCGAAATCTTCTGCTCGCTTGATCGCGGCGTAACGTGGGACAGGCTGCCCGGGCAGTTCTCCCGAATTCTGACGGTCAAACCTTGGATCATAGAGGAGTAATGCGCGTGCGTATTCAAGTATCCGTGCCGCTTCTGCTGAGCGACTGCACGAAGGGCAAATCGGCATTCGAGCTGGAGGCGGAGACGCTTCAGGAAGCGCTGCAGCTGCTGGTGGAGGAGTATCCGCTGCTGAAAGTGCATCTGTATACGGAGCAGGGCGAGGTGCGCAAGCATGTGCTGCTTTACTATAATGCCGATAATATTGCCTGGCTGGAGCGGCTTGATATTCCGCTTGCGGCAGGCGATAAGCTGCGCGTGCTGCAGGCTGTTTCCGGCGGGTAATTTGCAGGCGTTTTGATAAGTTATAGATCTTGATAGAGAGCCGTCCAGTTCTGCTGCAATCCAGCATAACGGACGGCTTGATTTGCAGGGAAAGGGGTTGAGGGGTATTGAGTCTTGAAGAACATTCTACGAACCGGGAGCGCTATTCCCGGCAAATGCTGTTCCCTCCAATTGGGGTCAGCGGGCAGCAGAAGATTGAGGCCGCAACCGTTGCCGTCGTGGGCATGGGCGCGCTCGGCACCGTCATCGCGAATCATATGGCAAGAGCCGGAGTCGGCCATCTGCGTATTATCGATCGCGACTATGTGGAGCGGAGCAATCTGCAGCGGCAGATGCTGTATGACGAGGACGACGTGCAGCAGGTCAGGCCGAAAGCGGTCGCCGCCAAGCGGAAGCTGGGACTCATAAACGCTGACGTAGCGGTCGAGGCAATCGTCTCGCATGTGACGGCCGAGAATGCGGAGGAGCTGCTTGCCGGTGCCGATCTCGTGCTGGACGGAACGGATAATTTTCAAACCAGGCTGCTGCTCAACGATGTGTGCTTCAAGCGCGGAATCCCGTTCATCTATGGCGGCGCGGTCAGCTCGCATGGCATGACGGCGGTGTTTATCCCCGGCCAAACCTCTTGTTTGCGCTGCCTGCTCGGTGCAGGAGACAGCGGTGGGGACACTTGTGATACCGTCGGCGTCATTTCGCCGATCGTCGATATCATCGCTTCCCTTCAAGCGGTGGAGGCGCTCAAGTTTATCGTCGGCGCGACAAGCGCGCAGCGGCAGGGGTTGCTGTCGCTGGAAATTTGGCAGCATCAGATGATGGATCTGAAGCTGCCGCCGGCAAGAACCGATTGCCCAACTTGCGGTTCGCGGCAATTTCCATCCTTGCAGGCGAGGGCCGGCGGCGGGGCGGTAACGCTGTGCGGCAGGGAGACCGTTCAAATTAGCGGCTCGCGGCCGCTTGATCTGGAACAGATGGCTGCGAAGCTTGAGCGTTCTTGCGAGCTGCAGCGAAATCCGTATTTGCTCAAAGCTTTGCTGCCGGAAGGAGAGCGGCTTGTCCTGTTTCCGGACGGGCGTGTGCTCGTGCAGGGAACGGAAGATCTCGATCGTGCCCAGTCGCTTTACGACCGTTATATCGGTTCGTAAATTTTTTGTAAATTTACGTATGGGAGAAGCAAGCGCAGGTCATAATAGCAGAGGGCAAGCGAAATAGCTTGCACTTTGCGGATGGCCCGGGTGAAGGCAACCTAAAGAAACAGTTAAGAAATGGAATCACGTTGCTTTTAACATATAGATATGCTAATATGATCTTAGTCGGAAAAGAACCTGAATTCACATATTGAAAAGGGTTGTCATAACGCGAGATGGTACCTTTTTCAATGTGTGATTTTTTTATTTGCTAAACGAATAAAAAGTACATGTTAATTTAATTTTGGAGGTTTTCCTAATGCAAACAGGAACAGTTAAATGGTTTAACGCAGAGAAAGGTTTCGGCTTCATCGAAGTTGAAGGCGGCAACGATGTATTCGTACACTTCTCCGCAATCGTAGGCGAAGGCTTCAAGTCCCTTGACGAAGGCCAACGCGTTGAGTTCAACGTTGTTCAAGGCAACCGTGGACCACAAGCAGAAAACGTTGTAAAACTGTAGTTTTATAGCGAACAACAACAAACTGCCCTTAACGAAAGTTGAGGGCAGTTTTTTTATAATTCCGGGGAGGGATGCGCCTTGTATAATCGTAAGAAAATCGTGGAGGATATCCCTGAAGAGAACACAGCCATTTGGAGCTGTGAGACAGAAGGCTGTAAAAGCTGGATGCGCGACAACTTCGCCTTCGATGTTGCACCTTCCTGCCATGTGCATCATACGCCTATGGTCAAGAGCATGAAAATGCTGCCGGCATTGAACAACAACAACTCGTTAAAAAGCTCAAAAAACTAGTCGTCCCTTGTAGGACGGCTTTTTTTTTTGCGCGAATAGAGGGATAGATGGTACAATTGAGGAACAAATGTTCGAGTTGGGAAGCTTGAAGGAGATGCCATGGGAGATCATATACAGCTATCTGTCCGTGCTTTGGTGGAGTATGCCTATCGGAGCGGCGATATCGAATCCGGGTTTCATGTGATGAGCTCGATGACAGAAGGCACGAAGGCTCATCAACGCATCCAGAAGCAATATGGCGAACAAGATCAGAAAGAAGTATATGTAAGCGCGGAGATCGTCATGGATGATCTTCTCTTTGTCATAGATGGACGCTGCGATGGGCTGCTCGTCGACGGAGAAGGCGGCAGCCTTATTGTGGATGAAATTAAATCGACTGCCGGGCGGCTGCCGGAGGAGATTGACCATACGTACCCCGTTCACTGGGCGCAGGCCAAGTGTTACGCATATAGCATCGCCAAGGATCGCGGGCTTCAGGAGTTGACGGTGCAGCTGACCTATGTGCAAGTGGAGAGCGAGGAAGAGCGGCGATTCAGGCAACGGGTGACCTATGATGAACTCACGCAGTTCGTTCACGAGATGGTAAGAAGTTATTATCCGTGTGCGGCGCAGCAGCTGCGACATAAGGAGCTTCGAAATCGCAGTATCCACGGACTGGCTTTTCCTTTTGCAGCCTATCGGGAAGGACAGCGGAAGCTGGCGGGCGCTGTTTATCAGACAATCTCCGAGGGTCATAAATTGTTTGCGAAAGCCCCGACGGGCATCGGCAAAACGATCTCTACGATCTTTCCTTCCGTTAAAGCGATCGGGGCAGGCCTGCTGCAGCGTTTCGTTTACTTAACGGCGAAGACCATTACGCGTACGGCTGCGGAAGAGGCGTTCGCCCTGCTGCAGACGAATGGGCTGCATATGCAGGTGGTCACCATGACGGCGAAGGAGAAGATTTGTTTTCAAGAGGAAGTCCGGTGCTCGAAGGAGCATTGCCCCTATGCGGACGGTTATTACGATCGGATTAATGAGGCGCTGCTGGATTTGCGATCGAACGAAACGCTTATTACGCGTGAAGTGGTTGAAGAATATGCACGTAAACACACGGTCTGCCCATTTGAATTCGCGCTGGATGCGGCGTATGGGGCGGATGCGATGATTTGCGACTATAACTATGTCTTTGATCCGCGCGTCAGCTTGAAGCGTATGTTCGAGGAGCAGAAACGGCAAACGGCGCTGCTGATTGACGAGGCGCATAATCTGGTGGATCGGGCGCGGGAAATGTATTCGAGCGATCTTAATAAAGCGGACTTTCTGGAGATGCAGCGGGCATTCAAGGGCGTGAACAGCGAAGTTCATGGAGCGGCCAAAGCGGTCAATCAATACTACATCGCGCAGCGCAAAGCGCTCGGGGAACAACGGCAGGAGGTGACGGAGTCGCTGCCGGAGCCGCTTGTGAGTTTGGTGGAGCAGTTTGCTGCTGCCGCAGAGAAGGAACTGCTTGCGCCGGCCGGGGGCAGCGCGAACCCGGAGCTGCTGGACTTGTATTTTCGAAGTCAAAGCTTCGTTCGCATCGCGGAGCTGTTCGATGAGCGGTTCGTGACCTATACGGAGAGCTTGCGTGGGGATATGCGCACCAAGCTGTTCTGTCTGGATCCCTCCCATCTGCTCGGGGTGATGAGCAAGGGATACCATGCGATGGTATTCTTCTCGGCTACGCTGACGCCGCTCAATTACTTCATGGATATGCTGGGCGCCGGAGAGAGCGAAGGGAGCTACAGCATAGTGATTCCGTCCCCTTTCTCGGCGGACCAGCTGGAAGTGACGATTGCGCCATTATCTACGCGGTATCAGGATCGGGAACGGACGAAATTTCCGATTGCCGCGCTCATCGCGAAGGTGACGCAGGAGAAGCGGGGCAACTATTTGGTTTTCTTCCCTTCCTATGCCTACATGAATGATGCATATGAGCAGTATCAATTGCTTGCCGGTTCAAGTTCAAGCTCGGTGAGGACCATGGTGCAGGGGCCGGGCATGACGGAGGAAGAGCGGGAAGGTTTTCTGGCTGCTTTTCAGGGAGGGTCCGGGGATACGTTGGTTGGTTTTGCTGTTATGGGCGGCATCTTCTCGGAAGGAATCGATCTTGTCGGGGATCGTCTTACGGGCGTAATTGTCGTCGGGGTTGGCCTGCCGCAAGTCGGGCTTGAGCGTGACATTATGAAGGCTTATTTCGACCGGACCGACCGCAATGGATTTGATTATGCGTTCTTATATCCCGGTATGAATAAGGTGCTGCAGGCGGGCGGGCGTCTCATCCGCTCGGAGCATGATCGCGGAAGCTTGCTGTTGATTGACGACCGCTACCTGCAGCCTCACTATAACCGGCTTCTGCCGCCGGAGTGGCTTAACTATCGCGTGCTTCGTGCCAATGAGGATCAGATGGACCCGAACACCTTCGTGCCGCGGGGTTGATTGCCTTGATCATCGGGCTCAATGGTGATGCCGATGCTGTCGTAATCGAGCTTCTCCGATTTGATAGGCATCGCGAGCAGGCCGATTCCGCGATCCGCTTGGCCGACACGGAATGTACCGGCGCTCGTACGGACGCCGTCCTTGATGAGCCAGACTTGGTAGGCTTCCGCGCCTGTAGTTGCCGAAGCGCCGAACAGATAGACGACGAACTGCCGGCTCTGGCCGTTATCTACAATACAGGCAACGCCGGAGGATTTGCCGGCGAGCGGACCTTGTGCTTTCAGCGGAACAAGCTCGCTGATTTGAGCGGCGGATACGTGAAGCGCCTGCTCTACCGGTAGCGGAGCCAGTTGTTGCTCATGTCGAAGCTGGATGTTCCATACGGACAGCAGTACGATTCCGGCAATTGAAGCGGCGAGCAGCCCGGGGAGCATTTTGCTCAAGCGAGCTCGAGCTCGGGACTTTCGTGGCCGCCATTCCGCAGTGCGGTGAACTGCCGGGTCGCGAAGCGTGTGCTCCGGACGGACGGCAAGCGCGGCATCCATCACCTGCTGCTTCAGATCTCGAGGCGGCTCAATCCATTCAATATCAACGGGGAGTGCATCCCAGGCTGTACGCAATTCCAGCAGCTCCTTCTGACAGGCGTCGCAGTGAGGGAGATGAAGCTCGAAAGCGAGCGATTCATCTTCGTTGCATGCGCCGGAGACGTATTCCAGACACAGCTCGCACGGGGATGCAGGCAAAGTATCGTTCTTCTCCATCACAATCCCTCCTCTTCTGCCGGCAAATGTCTGCGTAATATTTTGAGCGTTTGATGCAAGCGGTTCTTCACGGTACCGAGCGGTTGATTATAGGCGGCAGCGAGCTCGCTTAAGCTGTATCCCTGCCAGTAGAAATGCTCCAGCAGCATGATTTGCTGCGAGGACAGGTGGCGGTAGGCGCTGCGAATTTGTGCTTTGAGCGATTGGCGCTCGGCGCTCTCCTCAGGAGAGGTGACGGCAGCATCGGGAATACGCTCAAGCTCCTCCGGTACATAGGGAAGAAGCGGAGCGTTGATGCGCCGCTGCTTGCGCAGCCAGTCGGTTGTCATATTTCGCGTTACGGTAAGCAGCCAGCTGGTGTAGCGGCCTTTGTCCGGATTGTAGTCCGACTCGGTCGTCCACAACCGCATGAAGACCGACTGCGTGATATCTCGGGCGGACTGTTCATCCTTCAGCGACTTCAATGCGAACGAATAGACAAGTGCCGCGTAACGATCGTATAGAACGGACAGCGCCTTGTGCTGCTTGGCTTTGATGAGCAGCATCAATTCATGGTCAGCAAGATTGTGCATACCGGTAAGCCTCCAGAACAGACGTCGATAATCAAGACAAGTGTAGCAGAATCACAACAGAGAGGGTAACCGCATAAGCCGCGGCTACCCTGGTAAACGTTACGCAATTGGAAGGTTATTTGGCGGATACGATAATCGTTGCCTGCATAGCCGGATGAGGCGCGCAGTAGTAAGAAAATTCGCCTTCGGTATCGAAGGTAACGGACTTTTCTTCATCGAGGCCGAAGAGGCCTGTATCGAAGCTGCCATCGTCTGCCGTAGCGGTGTGCTTGACCTTATCCCGATTGATAAATTTCACGGTATCGCCCGGGCGGATGGTCAGACTGCTGACGGTGAAAGCGAACTCCTTAATCTCGACCGTATAGGTTTTACTCTTTACTTCGGCCTTCGAATCGCCCGCAGCCGGTTCATCCGGCTTCGTCTCGGTTGCCGGCTTTGTTGCCGGTTTAGTCGCAGGCTTCGCAGCGGGTTTCGTTGCCGGTTTGGCAGCAGGCGTTGTGGTCTTCGAATCATCTTGATGGGCATCATGGTTGGAATCGCCCTTCGTGCCGCCTTTATCATCGGTTGCCGGCTTGGGGTCTGCCTTGTCGTCATCCGGCTTTGTCGCAGCCTTAGAATCGTCTGTCTTAGGCTCCGTTCCCGCCGCAGCATTCCCATCATCGTTTGTTGAAGTGCTGTCTCCCTTATCGTCTGCCTGCGTATCGTCAGTCGCAGCGGCAGGGTCAGTGGTAGGTTCGGTGGCAGGCTGTTCGGCTGAGCTATCGTCTGCTGAGGCGTTAACAGAGCTGTCCTCGCCGGAGCCGGACGAGTCTGCCGTGTCATTCATCGCCATTTCGCTGTGATTGCCGTGATTCTCTGCAGCGGCGGAATTATTATTGCTGCTGCAAGCGGACACCAACAGGCAAAGCAGCAAGCCTAAGGCGGCCAACGGATATCCTTTGTTCCACGTCGCTCCTACTCGGTTACTCCTCGTTTTCCTCTGCATGCGAAGTCACTCATTTCACAATAATTTGGCCTGTCATGAACTTCTTGTGGGGCTCGCAGAAATAATCGTACGTACCCGCCTTGCTCATCGTAATCGTGAACGATTCTCCTTTTGCCAATAACGGGGTGCTGAAGCTGCCGTCAACCGCTACGGCATTGTGTTTCATATCGTCATAGTTGGTGAAAATGATTTTGGAGCCGACTTCAACGGTCAGTGGGCCGGTGCCGAAGGAATACTCTTTAATATCCACGTGATAGGTTTTGACTTCCGCGCTGGCCGTTGTGCCTTTGAAGGCAACGGGATCAATCACATACCAAACGTTGTTCAAGCCCTGTCCGTTGACATTGCCATGTGCCGAGTCTTTGACGAAATAATAGAGCGGGTAGCCTTTATACGTAGATTGTTTACTGCCATCGGTGCGCGTAATGACGCCGAAATCAGAGCTTGCAACGCCGGTAGGTGCATGTGTACCGGTAGCGAGATAAGCCGGCCAATTCGCCAGACATGTACCTTCGCAAACGCTGCTGCCGGCTGTGTCTTTGTCAAAATAGTACAAGGTGCGTCCATTTGGGTCTGTTAAGTAGTTGCCGAGGGTTGCGGAAGTGCCCAGCATAGCGGCGTAATCGGATTTGGCTGCGAACCATACGCCGCCGACTGCCTCGCCATTCACATCGCCGGGAGCGGTATCTTTGGCAAAATAGTAAAGCGGCCAGCCTTTATACGTCGTTTGCATCGTACCGTCAGCACGCATGTACATCCCGAAATCGGCCGCGTTCAGGGATGCGGGAACTTGCAGCTGATCCGCATGAAAGATCGGCCATGCTTGCAGGCAGCTGCCTTGGCAGGACTCCAAGTCAGCGGCGTCCTTCGTGAAGTAATAAAGGGTGCGTCCCTTGCTGTCCGTTAAGTAGGAGCCGAGTTTAGCTGCAGCGGCAAGTCCGATATGCTCGCCTGTCGGGAGTACGGCTGAAGCGGCAATTACGTTCGCCTGCTGCAGTTGGGCGAACAATGTCGCGCCTTTCGCGTTCGGTGCGTTCAGTGCCTCAACAAGTGCCGTGGCGATATCGGCGTTGGTCAGCTCGGCTGCGCCGGCGATGTTCTTCAGCCCTTTGCTCTTGGCGAAAGCGAAAGTAGCGCTGTATTGGAAAGCAGTGCCGGATTTGTAGCCCAGCGCTTCAAGCAGTACTTTATAGAACTGCTGTGCGGTGATGGAAACGAGGGGGTTGAAGTTGCCGTTGCCCGTACCGTTCCAGCCGAGCTCGGCGTGAGCGTTCAAATAAGCCAGAATAGCTTGGTTGCTTTTACTTACGAGAGAAGCATCTTTAAAGTTGCCTGTTTCTGTAAATGCTTGCGCTTCAGACAGTTTTCCTTGAAGACGTAATGAAATAATAGCGGCTTGGAGCCTTGTGGACGTCTTGCCGAGATAGGCGGCTGAAACGCCGGTGCCGTCGCCTAACAGCAGGCCAAGCTTAGCGGCTGTGTCCGCATCTGTTGTAACCCCTGGGGAGCTCTCTGCTGCCGAGGCGTTTAGAACAGGGAGAAGCATGGCCAGACATACGGTTAAACTCAGCAAAAAAAGCCCAAACCTTCTTGCTTTATTCATCGATCTTCCTCCTCATAATAGTCGTTCTATTAGGAGGTAACGATGAGATAAGCCCGGCGGTTTGAGCGAATTTATATAAATTCGATTTATTTAGCCTCGGTGAGCGATTTCTCGTACACATTGATCCAGAAGCCGTCGATGACGGAAGCGCCGCGATGCGCATAGCCGTTATTAAGGAACAGCTTTTTGGCTCCTAGCTGGTTGGTTAAGGCGTCCAAATAAATGTGGCGGAAGCCGAGCTCCTTGGCTCGCTGCTCTAATTTCGTCAGCATCATCTGGCCATAGCCGCGCTGCTGAAAGCTCGGGTGGACGCGAAGCCGTTTGATTTCGGCTGTCTCTTCGTCGAGCTTCTTCAGTCCGCCCATCGCTACAACGACGCCGTTCTGGCCTGTTCCGACAAGAAAGTCGCCGCCGCTCTCCAGATACTGCTCGTCGATATGGAAAATATCATGGTAATGCTGATGAGTCGGTTCTACGCCTGCTGCGGAAATAACAAGAAGATGAAGCCGCCAGATGTCGTCGTGGTCTGCGGTAGAATAACGCCTAATGTTGAACATAGCATTCTCTCCTTTTCCTAACCGGACTGTGAGCAAGCAAATGCTTTATATGTTATATAATCTAACATAAAACAAAGGGTTAGTGACAGTTTTTTGATGGGATTGCCGAGATTAAGATTAAAATATGCTGCGTGTGATATATCCATGTTAGATTTCAAGAATAAAATGGTTTGTTGTTGAATACAGGGTGCTTTTGCACAATAATGAAGGTACTGGGATCGCGATGGACGACACTAGCAGTGTTAAAGGTTTGACCATGCCGGTGTAAAGAGGTGAGTGGAGACATGAAAGTAGTCGTTGTTTCGGATACGCACATGACGCGGATGGCCAAGAAGCTGCCTGATCGGCTGATTCAAGAGCTTCGGGGTGCGGATGCGATAGTGCATGCGGGAGATTGGATGACGTTGTCGGTATGGGATATGCTGCGTGCATTTGCTCGGACGGAAGGCGTGGCAGGCAACAATGACGGGGATGATATTATCGCCAAATTCGGCCACCGCAAAGTACTCGATATTGGCGGGCTTCGCGTCGGCTTGGTGCATGGTCACCTGGGGCCGGGCAAGCGCGAGGATACGGAAACGAATGCGTATCGGTCTTTTGATCAGGGCAGCGTGGACGTGATCGTGTTCGGGCATTCTCATGTCCCGCTTATTCGGGAGCGCAGCGGCGTGCTGCTGTTTAATCCGGGCTCGCCGACAGATAAACGCAGGCAGAAGCAATATTCATTTGGTATTTTCACAATAGAAGGCGGCTCGTTATTGACAGCTGATCATGTCTATTACGACGATAAGAGCTAAGAGCAGGGGAGATTGGAAAGCTATGGGCGCGAAGATGCGTAATGTTGGCATATTTGCTCATGTCGATGCAGGCAAAACGACCACGACCGAGCAGATGCTCTATCAGAGCGGGCATATTCGCGCGCTGGGCAGCGTGGATACGGGAACAACGCAGACGGATTGGCTGGATGTCGAGCGGGAGCGGGGCATTTCGGTGCGTGCCGCCGTGACGCGGTTTGCTTGGAAGGATACTCCGATTAATCTCGTGGACACGCCTGGCCACGTCGATTTTTTGTCTGAAGTGGAGCGCTCGCTTCGTGTCATGGATGGTGCGGTTCTGATCGTATCCGCTGTCGAAGGCGTGCAGGCGCAGACGGAAGTGATCTGGCAGGCGCTGCGCGATCTATCGATACCAACGATGATCTATGTGAACAAAATGGATCGTGTGGGAGCAGACGCTTTGGCGGTATTGGATCAGCTGCAGCGATTGTTATCGCGCCAGGCGGTGCCTGTCGCGGCGCCGATTGGGGCGGAAGCGGATTTTGCGGGTTCTTTGTCCATGTTGGACGAGCGGGCGTTGGATGAGTTGGTGCAGGGTGAGCGAGTGCTGGTGGAGCAGGTGCTGGATGAGCGAGTTTCGGTAGAACAGGTGCTGGATGAGCATCCGTGGGCGGAACCGTATCGGCGCATGTTGGTGGAGACGGTTGCCGAGCAGGATGAGTCGCTGCTGGAGGCCTACCTCGAAGGGCAGTCGGTTGATGACGCGCTGCTTAGGCGAGTGCTGGTTGAAGGCGTGCATCGCAGCACGCTGTTTCCGGTTCTGTTCGGTGCATCGAATCGCGGGCTTGGCGTGAAGGAGCTGATGGATGCGGTTTTGGCGTATTTGCCGGCTCCGAGCGGGTCGGAGGCGGCTCCGGTATCGGGCGTGATTTTCAAGATGGAGCGGGACCCCGTGATGGGCAAAATCGCATACGTGCGCCTCTTTGAAGGGGTCATTCGCAACCGCGATACGGTGCTCAATTACAGCCGGGACATGCAGGATAAAGTGACGCAGATTCGGCGCGTGACCGGGCAGAAGACGGAAGATATCGGAGTACTGAAGGCCGGAGATATTGCGGCTGTCTATGGGTGGAGCCGCGCTCGAATCGGCGATGTCATCGGCGCGCCTGAAGGTGTGTTGGGCGAGAAACGGCTTGCGGTGCCGCTGCTCACCGTCCAGGTGCAATGGAAGAACGAAGCCGAGTATCCGGCTGTCGTTGCGGCATTTCAGGAGCTGGCGGATGAGGATCCGCTGCTTGATTTGCAATGGCTGCAGGATGAGCGGGAGCTGCATTTGAAAGTAATGGGGCCGATTCAGATGGAGGTGCTCGCCTCGATCTTGCTGAGCCGATTTAAGCTCGAGGTCAGCTTCGGCGCACCATCGGTCATTTATAAAGAAACGCCTGCGTCGGTTGGCGAAGGGTATGTCGCGTATTTGATGCCGAAGCCTTGCTGGGCGATCCTGCGTTTTACGATTGAACCGGGTGAACGGGGAAGCGGGATCGTATATCAATCACTCGTTCGGGGCGAGCGGTTGCTGGAGAGTTATCAGAATGAGGTTGCGAGGCGAGTGCCGGAGGCGCTGCAGCAGGGACTGCGCGGCTGGGAAGTGACGGACCTGCGCGTCACCCTAATTGAAGGCGAGCATCATGTGTGGCACACGCATCCGCTCGACTTCGTCATTGCGACGCCTATGGGCATCATGAACGGCCTTGCGAACACGGGTACGAAATTGCTGGAGCCGCTGCTTCATTTTCGGCTCTCCGTGCCGGAGGAGTACGGCGGCAAGCTCATGAACGAGCTTGTCCTGATGCGAGGCGAGTTCGACGCGCCTATCGTGCGCCAAGAGCGAATGGAGCTGGAGGGCACGCTTCCCGTTGCCACAACGCTCGACTTCCCGGCACGCCTCGGCTCCATGACGAAAGGCCGGGGCACGCTCACGACCTTCTTCGCCGGCTACCGCGAATGCCCGCCTGACGTTGACGTTTCGCGCCAACGGCGCGGCGTCAACCCGCTCGATCAGGCGAAGTATATTCTCGCCGTGCGGAACGCGCTGAGCGGGTAGTTCTTACCGCCGAAAGCAGGAGGAGATGGAGCTGAGAGTCGAGAAAAGAGACTCTCAGTGGTCAAACTAGCTGATATTTCTCCTCGCCGCGTGGTGAAAGTCGGAAAAGCCGACTCTCATCGTCGAAAACACAGGGAATTGGAGCTGAGAGTCGGGAAAAGCGACTCTCAGCAGTCAAACTAGCTGATATTTCTCCTCGCCGGGTGGTGAGAGTCGGAAAAGCCGACTCTCATCGCCGAAAACACGAAGAAATGGAGCTAAGAGTCGGGAAAAGCGACTCTCAGCAGTCAAACTAGCTGATAATCCTCCTCGCCGGGTGGTGAGAGTCGAGAAAGCCGACTCTCATCGTCGAAAACATAGGGAAATGGAGCTGAGAGTCGAGAAAAGCGACTCTCAGCTCTGAAGTGAGATTGATTGTTGCAAGTGTAAGCGAAAATGCCGCTAACGGAGCAGAGAATAGCTAGTTTGCTGCATCGATAGCGGATATACCGCTTATCGAGCCGATTTTGGGTCGAAATAAGCACCACATGCGGATTTCCCGGACTTTAAGCGGAAATGCAGCTTACGCCGCAGAAACGAGCTAGCTTGCAGCATCGATAGCGGAGCACCGTGCCCTGCCGCTCCAACCGCCCCCAAAACACAAAAAGCTGAGAAGGCCGCCAACAACCGCCTTCTCAGCTTTTTTTCATATCGTCACGCGGTCGCCGCGCGTAGTCGGCGACGAAATCACGAGGAACTCCACCGGTTCGGTGGCGGAGCCGAGCATTTGATGAGGGGTCAGCGGCGGCACCTCGACTCCCTCTTGGGGCGCAAGGATGATCGGCACGCCGTCGACCTCAAGCGTCGCGGTGCCGGACAGCATGAAGAAAAATTGTCGCGACTGCTCGTGGTAGTGCCGCACCTCGATGGCTCCGGCGGGCATCCGTTCGAGGATGATGCTGAGCTGGCCATTTTTCACCAGATGCCAGCCGTCGCACGCGTCGCCCCAAACATAATGCTCTGCATTCTGTTTGCTCACTTTCACGCCTATCCCGCCTTAATAGCCGCGCTGGTACTGCCGCGGCAGAAACGCTGCAGCCTCGCTGGAGCCCTTATCGGCTACGGCTTGGATCGCATGCAGCGCCCAATACGGGTCGCGCAGCATGCCCCGTGCAACGGCCACGAGATCCGCATTGCCATGCGCGATCGTCGTGTTCGCCAGCTTCGGCTCATCGAGCAGGCCGACGGCGATGACCGGCACCTTCAGTGCGTCCTTCACTGCCCGAGCGAGCGGCACTTGATAGCCGGCATAGATCGCCGGGCGGTTAGCGCCGGTAACCGGAGCTTCGCCGCCGCTGGAGACATGGAAGATATCGGCGCCGACCTCTTGATAACGCCGGAAGATCTCAATGCCCTGCTCAACCGTATAGCCGCCTTCCGAGAACTCGGCCGCGGAAACCCGAACGATTAAGGGCATATCGGCAGGCATCACGCTTTTTACCGCCTGAATCACTTCCGCGCCGAACAGCGCGCGGTCTTGACCGTATTCATCCTCGCGGCGGTTCGTCACCGGCGATTGGAATTGGTGTATCAAGTAGCCGTGAGCGGCATGGAGCTCAATCGTATCGACACCGGCTTCTACCGCGCGGCGAGCGGATTCACGGAATTTGACCACGATGGCTTTCACTTCATCGGTCGTTAGTGCACGTGGTGTACGGTAGGCATCACTGAAAGCGATAGCGGAAGGAGCCACTGGGTCCACCGCTTCTTCAGCCTTACGGCCGGCGTGGGCAATTTGAATGCCGATCTTCGCGCCTTGTCGATGAACTTCCGAAATAATACGGCGATAAGCCGGGATCTGCTCATCCGACCATAAGCCGAGGCAGCGCTCGGTGATCCGGCCATCCGGCTCGACATCGGTCATTTCCATAATGATAAGGCCTGTACCACCAACCGCGCGAGTCACATAGTGGATATAATGCCACTCGTTCGGCGTACCGTCCTTCGCGTCAACGGAATATTGGCACATCGGCGCCATAACGATACGGTTTTTGAGAGAGAGGCTCTTCAGCGCAAAAGGTTCTGCTAATCGGTTCAACATTCTCCACTCCTTTATATTTAAATCACTGATGAAAAAGTCAACGTGAGGCTCAGCCTCAGTATACCCCTGTCACTTACATTTTGAAAGTGAAATTCCTCCCACAAGCTGGGAAACGGGAATTAGTCGCGCAAATCCGTTATACTAGAGAGAACTAACCATCGGGCAGGCAGGGAGAAGTTATGCAAAGTCAACAAACCATCATGAGCAATAGAGGACTGCTTCAGGAAGCTGAGACCTATATCCGACAATTCGGCAGCGAGCTTGATATAGATGAAAAGGTGACTGTGGCGCGTATAGCGGAAATCACCGCAGAGATCACGGCCACCGGGACGTATACGCATACGTTGGAGGAGCTTTCCTATGGGGCTAAGCTCGCTTGGCGCAACAGCAACCGGTGCATTGGGCGGCTATTCTGGGATTCGTTAACCGTTCAGGATGCGCGAGAAGCGACATCTTCGGCGGATATCGCCAAAGCGGTTTTTCGCCATATTGAATATGCCACGGGCGGAGGCAAAATATTACCTTCTATTACCGTCTTCGCCCCCTGCACGGACGCCGACTCGCCTCTTATCCGCATTTGGAACGATCAGTTGATCCGTTATGCGGGCTATCAGAAGGAAGACGGATCCGTCCTCGGCGATCCGATTTCGCTCCAATTCACGCAAACGTGCATGGAGATGGGCTGGCGCGGGGCAGGAACTGCGTTCGACGTGCTGCCGCTCGTGATCCAAATCGGCTCGCAGCCGCCGGAGTGGTTCGACATGCCAACTGATATTGTTCTCGAGGTACCGCTTGTACACCCGGACTATCCCGCTTTCGAAGAGCTGCAGCTCAAATGGTACGCCGTTCCCTTCGTCTCGAACATGCGTCTTGAAATCGGCGGTCTCCATTATACGGCGGCTCCGTTCAATGGCTGGTATATGGGCACCGAAATCGGCGCGCGTAATCTCGCAGATCCGTTCCGATATAACATGCTGCCGGCTGTCGGAGCTTTGATGGGCTTGGATATAAGCAGGGAGATCACGCTATGGCGCGATCGGGCGCTCGTTGAGCTGAACATAGCAGTGCTGCATTCCTATAAAGCGCAAGGAGTGACGATCGTCGATCACCATACCGCGAGCAAGCAGTTCTCCTTGTTTGCGGAGAAGGAACGGCGCAACGGACGAACGCCGACCGGTCGATGGTCTTGGTTAATTCCGCCGCTGTCTCCGGCGACGACGGCCATTTTTCACAATCGCTATGAGGATGTCGAGCTGAAACCGAACTATTTTGCTCAGAAAGCGCCTTATGACTCGTAATCGATAGGTTGGCAGACAGGCGATACGGACAAAATAGGGATAAACAGTGGAGAAAACTGGTCGGCAAGCGACATTTTTACTGGGAATGGGAAGAATCGGTACATGAGCATGTCCGTAATGTGGTACGATAGAAATGCCGGTTTTCGAACGGGAAGGTTTTTATAACTAAAAGAGGTGGATGTATTGGCAGGTTTTGAACAATTAGGTATTGCCAAGGAACGGTCGCAGTCGCTGCGCAATGAAGGAATTCATGAAGCGACACCGATTCAAGAGGGCGCAATACCCGTTATTATGCAGGGCAGCGACGTAATCTGTCAGGCACAGACAGGTACGGGCAAAACGCTCGCGTTCCTGCTTCCGATGCTGGAGAAAATCAGACCGGAACGCGAAGATTTGCAGGGTCTCATCCTTACGCCGACGCGTGAGCTTGCGCTGCAAATTACGACGGAACTGAAGAAACGCCTTGCAACGAAGGACGAGTTCAGCGTGTTGGCTGTTTATGGCGGACAAGATGTGGAATCGCAGCTGCGGAAGCTTCAGCGTGCGGTTCACATTGTTGTAGCTACACCGGGCAGACTGCTTGATCATATTCGCAGAGGCACCGTGAAGCTGAATGCGGTCAAAATGCTCGTGCTCGACGAGGCCGATCAAATGCTGCACATGGGTTTCCTGACAGAAGTTGAGGAAATTTTGAGCCAAATGCCTTACCGCAAGCAAACGATGCTGTTCTCGGCTACCATGCCGGGCGGCGTACGCTCGCTGGCGCAGCGGTTCATGATCGAACCGAAGGACATCACGGTGCGCGCACCGCAAGTGACGGTGAAGGCAATCCGCCAGCTGACGGTTGAAGTCGGCGCGAAAGACAAGATGGAGCAGCTTAAGCGGCTTCTGGGCGAGTATAACCCGTATTTGGGCGTTATTTTCTGCCGTACGAAGAAGCGGGCAAGCGCGCTTAATGAGTTCTTGCAAGAGAATGGTTTTAACAGCGACGAGCTGCATGGCGATCTCACGCAATCCAAACGCGAGCAGGTTATGAAACGGTTCCGAGATGCGAAAATTCATTTGCTGGTTGCAACGGACGTTGCGGCACGCGGTCTCGATGTCGAAGGGATAACGCACGTATTCAACTTCGATATTCCGGAAAATGCGGAGAGCTACATTCACCGAATCGGCCGTACAGGCCGTGCAGGCGAAGATGGCCTTGCGATTACGCTGGTATCTCCGCATGATCGCCTGGAGCTTGCTGCCATCGAGAAAGGCATCAATCAGGCGATTCCGCGCGAGAAGAACCGCGGCGGCGCGCCGGTTCGCACATCGGTGATGGACGATACGCCGGACCGCCAAGGCGGCGAACGCAAATCGCGCGGCACCAGCCGCAGAGGCGGAACGTCCGGCCAGTCGGCTTCCGGCAAGTGGGAGCCAAAAGGCGGTCGTTCCGGCCAGCAAGGCCGCAAGAGCCGATCCGGCTTCGGCGGCAACATCGACAGCCGCAAAGCGAACTCAGGCGGCGGCGCATACGGTGGAGCGGCGAAGCGCGGCGAATCGCGCGGAGCAGGCGTGCGCGGCGGCGCTGAAGAGGCGCCGCAATGGGGCGCGGCAAGAGCGGAAGCACCGCGCGGACGCGGCGGAGCAGGCTCGCGCGATGGCGCAGCGCCGGCAGGCCGCGGGCGCTACAGCACGCCGGCCCGCGAAGAAGGCGGCCGCGGCGAATTCGGCGGCGGCAATGCTGAGCGCACCGGCGGTCGCGGCGGCGACGCGCCACGTGGACGCGGCGGCGACTCGTCGCGCGGACGCGGAGCGTCGGCTGGGCGCAGCGAGTTCGGCGGCGGTGGCCGCGGAGCATCGGCATCGCGCGATAGCCGCGGCGGCTCTGCGCCGCGCGGCGAATCACGCGGAGCATCGGCACCGCGCAGCGAGTGGGGCGGCGCAGCAGCTTCGCGCGGGGATTCCCCGCAGCGCGGCGGAACCGGCCGTGGCGGCGAATTCGGCAGCCGCGGTGCAGGCGCACCGCAATTCCCGAACGGGGGCGGCGATAAGAATCGCGCTCGGTCTTCCTCGACCGGCAGACCGTCCTCGGGCGGCAGACCATCCACAGGCGGCTTCAAAGGCGGTCGCAGCAGCGGCGGCGGGAAGCAAGGCGCGGGCGGTCGTCCGCAGCGCAAAGGCTCGCGTTAAGATCAACTCATCATCAACGGATGAAGCAAGGCATAAGACGATATTTTGTCGCTGCCTTGCTTCTTTTTCTATAAGGAGTGAGGGAAAATGGTGCAGTTGGTGAAGCCGTCAATGGCTTTGCAAGAGGCCTACATGGCGTTCTACCGGGAATGGATCGTGTGCGGGGAGGATATTGTCCCATGGGTGGTGGGCCTGGATCCGAGCGATTTTACGGCATACATCAAGCAATTGAACGAAGCCCACAAAGAGGAGAACACGCCTGAGGGCTGGGTGCCTCATTCTACCTATTGGCTGCTGGACGATGCCGGGCAAGTCGTCGGAGCGGCTAATATTCGTCATCGACTCAATCAGAAGCTGCTTGAGAGCGGCGGGCATATCGGCTATGGCATTATTCCGTCCGAGCGGCGCAAAGGCTATGCAGCGCAGCTTCTGGCCTTGTCGCTCCAAGAGACGGATGGGCTCGGCATACGCGAAGTCCTCGTCATTTGTGATCATGACAATATCGGCTCCGAACGCACGATTCTGCGAAATGGCGGGCAATTCGAATCGAGCTTCACGGAAGCACACGGTAATGTCGTCAAGCGTTTCTGGATTCATCGTGTATAACGCAAAAAAAAAGGGATGCCACATTCAAAGTGGCATCCCTTTAATAATTAGCGAATCGTAATGAGGTTGTACATCACTTGCGCAGCTTCTGCGCGGGTCGTAATGCCTTTCGGATCGAACTTGCTTTCTCCGCGACCGTTGATCAGCTTCAGCGCTGCTGCCGCGTCGACATAGTTGGCAGCCCAAGCGGATACTGCGGACGCATCGGTGAATGAAGCTTCAGCACCTTTCGCTGGCTCGCTTCCCTTCATGACTGCGTATGCGCGCATCAGCATGGTCGCCATTTCTTCGCGCGTAATTTGCGCGCTTGGAGCGAATGCCGTGCTGCTCTTGCCGCTAACGATGCCGGCTTTAACCGCGACGGATACCGCTTGTGCATACCAGGCATCAGCTGCCACGTCCTTGAAGGTCGTGTCCCCAGCCGCAGTTAATTTTAACGCCTTCACGAGCATTGCCGTGAATTCAGCGCGTGTCACATTGCGGTTTGGCGTGAACATCGTCAGGCTTGTACCGTTAATGATTTGTTTCGCTGCCAACGATTGAATCACCTTGGCTGCCCAATGGCTGCTCGAAACATCAGTAAACGTCTTTGTAACTTCCAGAACCGCGTATTTGCTGAAGTGAGAAATTTCCGCTACCAGCTCGCCGTTCTCGAGCGTTCCGCCGATGTATTCAAGCTTACCATCACCGGAAACGTAGAAAATGCCCGTATTATCCAGATTTGCAGATGCATCGACCTTCAAACGAATCGTGATCGGTTCATTGAATGTCGAAAGCGTAGCAATCTTCTTGCCGGTTGCATCCGTTACGGACAGTTCGAGTTCATAAACGCCGCCGACTGCCTTCACATCTGCATAAGATGCTGTGCTGCTTGCTTTCTCAAGCGCTTCTTTCTCAGTGTCAGACAGGGCACTCAGTTTCAGTGAGATCTGACCGTTTTTCAGTTCTTCTGCAGTTAGCTTGTCAGTGAGTGCCTCAAGCAGTGCAGAAGGGATTTCCAGCGTTACATTGCCGGTATTCACTTCAAGCTTGTTATCAGCTAGAAGGTCGGCCGCGTTCGCAGGCAGTTTCACTTCACTTGTGTTAGCAGGCACTTCGACAGATACAACGCCTTCAGTAGGCTTAGTCAGCTTGCCTGAATCGATAACGACTGTGTGTTCATTGCCGGCATTGTCCGTTCCGCCGCCGATGAAACCACCACTACCGCCACTAGATGACGGAGCTGCTAGAACGACAAGATGGAATGCGGTTGTGTGAACTAATACTTCGTATTTCGTCGTTGTTGCCGAGAGTGTAACCTCCACGTCCTGGTTGGATGGGTGAACGGTACCATTGCTCTCAACGACCGACTCATTGCTGGATGTCCAAGTAATTTCGGAGCCATCTGGAGCAACGGTCGGTAAATGAAGGTTAGCCGTGACAGCGTTTTGGCTGTCATTGCCGCCTTTAATCATATTCCATACGAGTGCCACTTCTTGATCCAGGCTTCTGACATAGAAACCAAAATCGACATAGATGTAGTAGTTGCCTAAAGTGAGGTAAGCGGCTACAGGAACATAAGCATTGAGGTCCGCGGGTCTGGTTACAGTACCATCCGGCGCGACGATCTCTTCATGCTCGGACAACCATTCAATTTGAATGCCGTCTTCGCCGTACGTAGTCGGGAAGTTTAGCTTGCTTGTTACAAACAGCTCTGAAGCATTCTCGCCAAGTAGATCGGAAACCTTCAGCGATTTCGCTGCACGGAGCAGAAGCGTTTTCTCTTTGTTCTTGGTATCGCATAGAACAGTGAGATGAAACGTCGTCTTGGATGTGCTGTCGCCTTTGGTTACAGTGGCAACCAGGTCAACGTTAGCATCGCCTTCGTCAAACAGCGGTATAAATACGCGCCCTTGATTCGTAATAAACCTCGGTTTATTCGAAGCCCATGTAATCGTAGATCCGTTCGAGCCATGCGTTGGCAGGCTTAGTATCGAAGATACATCAGCTTCGGTTTCATTGTCCCCGCGAATGACGTCCCATGTAACACTTGCAGCATCATCTGCTGTTGCAAGCTCATCTGTAGCTGCTGCCGCCAAAACAGTCAGATTAAAGACTCTCTCTGCTGTTGCCGTACCCATTGTTGCCGTAGCCGTAAGCTTTACGGCCTGCTCAGCTGCAGGTCTCGTTACTTGTCCGGTTTCATTGATGACGTTCGGGTCATCGCTGCTCCAAGTAATCTTGGCGTGGTTACCCGGATCGGAGGTAGGCAATGAAAGATTCGTGCTCACATGCGCCTCATCGACGTTAGCGCCGTTCAGCATATCCCAAGTGAGATTGTTTACCGCTTGTGCCGCTTGGAATTGGTCTGCGCTTTCCTCGCCGCCCATCTTGTAAACAACTAGGTTCAAGATGGAAGTATAATAACCGGAAAACACTTTGCCATCCATTGCCAGTCCACTTTCAATGCCTAAGAAGTTTCCTCCGTGCTGAAGATCGTCGATCGTAATGCTGAAACGATGCTCGCCAGCAGGCTGCACGAAACTATCAGGGAACTTTAAATCCTGATCAAACTTTGTTTCTACCCAGTTGTCATCAAACAGACTCTTGTAACTAGGTAAGCCTTTGATGGTTTTTCTGTAATCCTGCAAGGATGCAGCAAAATCATAACCCAATGCATTATCCGCAAACACGGTGCCTGTAATTGTAATGGAGTCGCCTGTTGTATAGAACGACGCGGTACCGGTTGCGTCCGTAATGACATTGTCGAGCTCAACTCGCGGTTGCTCCGAGTTCTTGTGTACCGGGATCTTGATCGTTGTCTTATTGCCCATATAGTCGATCATCGTGAATGGAAGCTCGCTATCCCCTTGAGGAATGCTGCCTGGGTCTGTATAACCGCTCTGCTGGTAGTAGAACGTATAGCTGCCGGCAGGTTCACCATAACCGCTTGGTTCCGCGTTATAGTAGAGTCTACTATTGTATGGAACGGAGCTAAGCGGCGGGTAGTAAGCACCTGTCGCCGGTAGCGCCTGTTCATTGCCAAGGAGTACGATTGGCACTAAATTGCGATCGAACTGATCAGATGATCCGTTATTAGCATAAGCCGGTAAAACATATCCGGATACAAGAGGATCCATATTATCTAGATGGAAACTTCCATCTTCCCATAGTCCACCGGGATTAATGACAAACTCCGGTGTATTGTCTTTCGCGTACTGGACAGCTTGAATCGGGATCGTTGCTGTTCCACCTGCGCCGTCATTGGTCACCTGTACGACATTGCCTGCAAGATCAACTGTGACGTTAATCGTGATGCTGCTCGTGTTGCCCAAGAAATCGGTGGCCTTGACAACCAGTACATGCTCACCGGCGTTCAAAACGACCGGATATCGGAAGTCTTCCTCGACTGTTGAAGCACGTAGTATGCTTCCCATGGATTCCGATGAGCTGCCGTCTACTGCAACCTCAAGCTTGTAGCCTCTGGAGTTTGCGACTGTGTCTTGCGCAACGGTATCCAGCATAAGCGAGATCGTATCCGGCTTGTCCGTATCCACGTATGCGCTCGTTTGAGTCAAATCCGCACTCATCACCGTATTCAGTTTAACTGTCGGTGCTTGAGTATCCACGAAAGTATGAATGCCTGTATAAGCGCTGCCGGTGAGGTCGGAAATGCCGTTAACCGTTTCAGCAGCTTCCCACACACTACCATCCTCTAGGCAAGCAAAGAAGGTGATATAGTGGCCATCCGGCAAATTGGAAGGAATAGTTACATGTCCGGTGATGGAAAATTTCGAAATGTCTGCTCCAACCTTTGTCTCCCAAGTTGCGGAGTCGTCGATCGTAGCTCCGACCTTCGTAAGCGTGCCGCTATCTTCAAGCTTGTAAAGGACCTGCTTAACGGATGCCAGGCTTGTGCCAAATGCATCGAAGCTCAGCGTGAACTGATCGCCTGGTTGCACATTCGCATTCCAGTAACCGCTTGGAAGCGAGTCATTGATGGTGGTCGTATATTCGTCGACAAAAAGGCCTTTGCTGCTCGAATTATCGATTACGATATTCACGGCATCGCCCTCGTTGCCAACACTGTCGATTGGAGCTAGGGTAACGACATTGAGACCGTTGATCAACCCCGGTACTTCCAACTGGTAAGAGCCATCCGGGTTATGAACCACCATTGATTTGTAATCATCCCATGGCTCGGAACCGTTGAGCGCTAAGAATATGTTCGCATTTGTGCTGCCGTAAACCTCGTCATCTACCGTCCAGCGGAGGGTATAGTTGCCATTATCTGCAACTTCAGGATGGGTAGATTCATCATACTCCGGATTTTTGATCACATTGATCGTCGGAGCTTGCGTGTCTTTATACATTGGCATATAAATTGTCGGCTGCGGCTTGGCATTTGGAATATCTGCCGTTGCCGTAACGGCGAAGTAGTACTGTCCGTCCGGCGACTCAACTCCTGAATTTCGCCCGTCCCAAATTGTTCCATCGACGAGCGTGTACGGGTTTCCGCCTGAGTATGGATCCATCTTTATTTGCCACTCTTCATTCGCCAGGTGCGTGACTAAATTGTGGTCCTCATCGACAACGTCTACATTTATAGTCCGCGCATCCCGCAGCATAGTAAGAGCTGGGAATGGAACCATGTATTGGCGAGGATTGAATGCATAATATTTATCGCCTAGTGCGATTTCTTCCGCTGTATCCGGTAGGTCATAAAAGAATTGGTACGGACCGGATTGGAATCCCATTTGCGTTCCGAGACCGGATTCCGCCCATACATGATGGGTGTCTTCCCAGACCGGCGCATCAATGATGCTTGGTTCGTCCCAATCGCCGAAGAAACCGCTATACGGTACATTGAGCGTAGGCAGCGTGCTGTCAGTCGGTGTCAAATAAACATAGCCTTCCACGAAGATATTGTTCATTGTGGAAGCATCCAGATTCAGTGTCACAACGACTTGCTTCGTGGAATTCGCCGGAACTGTAATTTGATTATGATCAAACGTAAGCTCTGCCTCTTCCATATAGCGGCTGCGGATGTTATCCGAATGGGTTAGCATCGAATTATGCAGGTAATCCGTCATAACCGTGCCGTTCACCGTATACGCGGTTTCTTTGTCAGTCATATTCTTCGCAGTCAGCGTAAAGGTAGCGGTTCTGCCGATTTCCTTCAGGCTGACGCTTCCTTTGCCGTCTGCTCCGGATACGACAACAGGCGTTTGAACAGCCAGATCAGGGCGGATCATGCCTGCGCCTTGTCTTCTAGGCTGGTACTCCGTGTTGTAATCAGGGCGTGAAGCCGAATTCTCTTCGTTGACATAATCCCGTTTGGTCGGAACCGATGTGTTCATAATCAGGTTTTTGACCAATTGAGCAAAAGCCCGATCTCCGGTAGGAACGCCGCGCTCTTTGAGCGCTTGCATCACATCTGCCACGGCTCCTGAGACATAAGGTGCTGCCATGGAAGTACCGTCTTCTTTTTCGTAGGCGTTGTTTACGTTCGGGTCAGAAGTTCTAACAGAAGACAAGATTGCATGGCCAGGCGCCATAACGTCAGGCTTCAAGAGCAGGTCGCTTGTCGTTCCCCACGATGTGAAGTCGGTTGGCTGACCCGGGTTGGATTCATCGAAAGCGGACCCGATCTCTTCGGAAGCGATCGAGATCTGAATGGATGGCAGTGGAGCAGGCTCCTCGCTGCCGCCTGGAACTTCGATGCCGATATCCAGCGGTCCGATATCGATGCCGCCACCGCCGCCACCGACTTCGATGTTTGCCAGAATGGCTTCTTTCAATTTCATCCCGTCTTCATAACTGATGAAAGAGAAAGGAATGATGCCAAAGCCTTGCGGTGGAGGTGCAAGCTTGTCCGGAGAGGAGTTATAGACGATAATGCCTGCTGCTCCGGCTTCTTCGGCGTGCTTTACCTTCTCGATGAAGGAGATTGCGCCTCGTTTAACGAGCATGACTTTGCCGGTTACATCGACACCTTCATAATCGGATGGCGTGCCAAATCCGATTTCGTAGCCTTGCCAGTCATAATCTGCCGGAAAAGCAGCCAATTCATAGGTCTGGCCTGCGGTAATATGCCAGTCGTCGATGCCTTCGCCGAATACGGAGCCGGCTACATCAGCGCTTTGGAATTCATAGGTGTGCTTCTCCACGATATTATTCGCGGCTGCAACCGTGAAGGAATCCGGATAGACGCCCGGATTACCGACTTTATTCAAATCCGGATTCTCGCCGAGCTTCAAATGGGCGCCAAGCTCGCCACGATCGGCGTAGGCATTGGATGCGTTGCCGGCAGAGACGACAACGACATGTCCCGCATCCGTTGCGTTGCGGATAGCAATGCCCATCGGATCTTTAGGGTCGCGCGTGTCAAAGGAGGAAGCGGAGCCTAAGCTCATATTAATAACATCTGCTCCGACGGATGAAGCATGATCAATCCCTTTAATAATGTCTTCTGTCAATGCGCCTGGCTGAATGTCGGAGAATACTTTCTCGGCCACGAGCTGAGCTTCGGGTGCCACGCCCCTGAGGACAGCGCTTGAACCGGCAGCGGTACCTGCTACATGGACGCCGTGGCTGCTCGGTGACAGCATCGTATCCTCCATGTGCGGAATAACATCGTCCGTTTGGTCTGCCCAGTTATAGCCTGCGACAACCTTGTCCGAGTACTTGCCCGTACCTTTAGGGAATCTTGCTTTGCTCATGTTTTGAGGAGCTGGGAATGCTTCATGGGTGTAATCAATCCCGGTGTCCAGAATTGCGATGAGCATGCCTTCGCCCTTGTAACCGGAATCCTTGCCAACGGCTGCTCCGCTCCAAACGTTCTCGATGCCCGTCAGCTCATGCTCCTGATTAGTGACTTCCGCCGGATAGTATTTCTGCTGCAGCGTAACGGCAGCGACATTCGGCATCTTCTTGATTGCTTCGATGCTGCTGTACTTGATGTTGTCGACGCTAAAGCCTTTGAACACATTCTGGTACTCATGCTTGAAGGATAGTCCATTGCCGCTCTTCGCTTTACTGCCGGCTAACGTGCTCATGATTTTGCTTTGCGTAGTATCGATTTCGTTCTGAATGGCCGTCTTACCGGCAGTCAGCGATTGTTGACTCACGCCAACTTTTCCTTGTGCTGCAAGTTGGGATACGGTCTGGCCTTTCAGTTGGACAATTACCGATACGAGTTCATCGGGGTTATGCGCAGCAGCTTCAGCCGGAACTTTCTGAAGCGATTCAAGCTCTTTCTTCCGGTCTTCTTCCATAGCAGCGGACAGATTCTGTTTTGCTTTTTCCTTCAACCCTTGCAGCTGTTCAGGTGTAAGTTTGGGCTGGGCTGGAGCTTTCCCATCGGGGTTTTTGACTATGATCCCTTTTGGAAGCTCCGGCGCGCTTGCCGGTTTGTTCGGATTCGTTGAAAATGTCGGTTGATCCGCGGCTGCATATGCCAATGGCATATTGGTCATGACGAGACAAGCCAAAGAGACGGATACGACCGATTTCGTCATCCTTTTTGATCTTTTCATCGAGGTGCTCCTTTAATTGTAGTGTTTAGCCAGTTGAGCTTTTACGCCTAATACGACGATCTACCTGAATTGTAGCGGAACGCCTAATGTCCATGTATGGGGGGATTTCGGCAATTAAAAGAAGGGGTTGTTTATGAATTAAAGCAAGGAGTCAACGCTTAGTGGAACCTAATAGAGCCGTAACCAGGCGGTGTGCGGAGAATTTTGAAAAGAAAGGGTGCTATCGATTTCCTAATACAATTAGGGGGAATTTTAGAGACGAAGCAGAGATAGTTAATAGATTGCGTTTATTTGGAAAAATATTGGTATTATGATTCGTTTATGACGAGTCTGAAGCCGGATTTACGAATGAAGGCTTGTTTTGTTACACTTTATGGTAACAATGTAAGTGGTAACTATTGATAAACGGAGGAGGAGATGATTCGATGACAAAGCTTCGTCCGTACCTCTATTGCGAGGATGCGAAAGATCAGGCGAATTTCTATATGGAGGCACTTGGCGGCGAAATTATAAGCCAGCAAACGTACGGTGAGATGATGCCGGGCGCTGCTGAGGACGACAAAGACAGGGTTATCCATCTGGTGCTGCAGGCGGCGGGTCTTCTCTTCTATATGGCGGATGCGGGACCGATCCAGCGCGGCAATGGGATAGACCTCACGCTGGAGTTCGAGACGGAGGAAGAAGCGGAGGTTGCCTTCAACAATCTGTCGGGGAACGGCGGCACAGTCATCATGCCGTTTGAGCGGATGTTCTGGGGGAGTATGTTCGGCCGAATCGAGGACAAGTATGGCGTCCGTTGGCAAATTGCCACACAGCCGGGCCATTAAAGACGGAGAGCCGCTTAAGACATGACGCGTTGGCGCAGTCTTGAACGGCTCTCTTTTGCATAACTAGTTATCAAGCTTCATTAAGCCATCCTCGAATGTATAAGCCAGATTGAGCTTGTGGATGTGCGAGCCGTCCTTGGCGCTTGATTCGTAGATCGTCAGCACGCCTGTCGGACTGGTGGGAGCTCTCGAGAGCGTAACGGTAAACTCGAAATCGCCCCATTCCGGCGCTCCCTGATCAGCCATGACATTCCCTTCGGCAAGCATGTTATGTCCATCCTCGAACGAATAACCGAACGCCGCTTCGAAGACGCGAGCCTGCCCTTTTACGACAAATGACTTACCGACAACGGTTCCTTCGGCCGGCTCATAGACTTTGAATGCTTCATTGCCTGCTGCGACCTTAGGTGAATTCGATTCCGAGTTGTTGGAGGTTGCATTCCTGTTGGTTGCTTGCTTGGCAGGCGGTTCGCCGCCGGCCGCCGAGCTCGACACATAGACGTCGTGTTTTCCGCATCCCGAGGCCATCAATAGTGCCGCGAGAGTCAGGAGCAGGATTGATTTAAGGTTCATACGGAATCATCTACTTTCTGTGAGCAGAAATGGATATTTTCATGCTTCATCCTTGTTGCGCTTCTCAATTTATTATACGCTTGAGGAAACAGCTTGAATCAGTCGTTACAAGCAGCACGGATAATATTCGTATAAGCGAGGAGAGTGAACCTTCATGTTCGAATGGCGGCGATTGCTTCGATTCAACCGATACATAGGCAATGGGCAAGAAGAAATCGACTACCAGTGGCCCACTGCAAAGCTCCCTTTCATCAGCATTCGAACCAGCGTTGGCAAAGGCAAACCTAAAGTCGCGATCGGCATCATCGCGCTCGGTGACGTGGCGATTGGGCTGGTGGCAGGCGGGGCCGTTTCGGTCGGCATTATTTCAGTGGGAGCCGTGACCGTAGGCTGGCTGCTGGCGCTTGGCGCAGTGGCCATGTCGGGCGGATTGTCTGCCGGGGCGGTTGCCATTGGGGAATTGGCAATTGGGGCAGTGGCGATCGGTCAGTCTGCTGTCGGGGCAGTAGCCATCGGTCAAAATGCGCTCGGAGCCGTGGCCATCGGCGAGCATGTGCTTGGCGCGGTTGCGATTGGCGAGCGAGTCTACGGAATCGTCGCCATCGGTGAGCATGGATTTGGCCTTGTGCCGATCGTGGGCGATTTTATCAGATGGGTAGCCGGGCTGTTCCGCTAGGTTTCAACGGATTTCGGCTTTGTGCTACAATAATAGACAGCATGAGTGTATATGAGGAAGGTGTAGGATGAATACAGTCAATATATTGGGCGTTTCGTTCTCGAAGCGGACGCTTTCGGATACGGTGGCGCTCGTACAAGCGCAGATCGCGGCGAAGGGTCGGCCGTTATTTCATCTCATTACGGCCAATCCGGAGATTGTCATGGCGGCACGGTCGGAGAAGCAGCTGCAGACGATCGTGGACGAAGCGGATATCATTACGCCGGACGGAATCGGTGTGGTGCTTGCCGCGAAATGGCAGGGCGAACATATCCCGGAGCGTGTAACGGGCTATGATTTGCTGATCCGGCTGTTCGAGGAAGCGAAGCAGCATCGCTTCTCGCTTTATGTCGTTGGAGCGGACGAGCAGACCAACGCGAAAGCGGCTGAAATCATCGCGGACAAGTACCCGGGCGTCACGATTGTCGGCAGACATAACGGCTTCTTCAAGGACGGGCAGGAAGAAGCGCTTGTTGCCGATATCGGACAGAAGCGTCCGGATGTGCTGATCGTAGCACTCGGCGCACCTAATGCGGAGCGCTGGATCTACAAGCATAAGAGCCGCCTGCATGCGAAGGTCGCCTTCGGCGTTGGAGGCAGCTTGGATGTCATCGCGGGCAAGGTGAAACGCGCTCCGGTGATCTGGCAGAAGCTGAATGTCGAATGGCTGTACCGACTGCTCAAGCAGCCGTCACGCTGGCGCCGCCAGCTCGTACTGCCGAAGTTTGCGGTGACGATACTGACGAACCGCCGTCGTTAGAACCAATAGAGAGCCGTCTCAAAAGTGTGCATTGCGACTTTCGAGGCGGCTTTCTCTATGTAGAGGCGGCTATCTCGTTCACGTAACTTCGGAATGCGCTCATGCCGCTATGGTGGTTTCGCGCTAACGAATTGTACAGGTCTTATTTGCTCGAAAATATGCCCTTTTCGAATCTAACGAATCGTAGAAGCCTTATTTAGGGGAAATGGGACGGCAAAGAGTATGTTTTGGCTAAATAAGACCTGTAGGATTCGTTAGAATTTTAAATCGAGCAAATTAGCAGAAATAAGACCTGTAGGATTCGTTAGAATTTCCGATGTGCGTGAGCGGTGGAATCCGCAGCGTTTGTCGCATGATTTGGAGGTTGGGCGGCGGACAGCAGGTGGTTGAAGGATGATCGGTGGACGTCGCGCGGTCAGGAGTTGGAGGTTGGTTAGCGATCAGCAGGCAGTAAGTAGTTGGAGGTTGATCGGTGGACAGGGTGCAGCGGACAGTGGTCAGAGGTTGGAGGTTGGGCAGCGGTCAGCAAGTAATTGGTGGTTGGTCGGCGGCGGACAAAAGGAGGTCAGAGGTTAGAAATGGATCGTCGGTCAGCGGGCAGCAGGTGGTGGGTGCCGTTAAGCGGATACGCTCCGCGGCTGGTCGGGCAGTGCAGCAATGTGTCCGTGTTTGGGAATCGTCGCCTCATGCGGCGGTTCCCAACCGTATACAAAAAAAGCGGCTGACTCGGGAAACCCCCGGTTCAGCCGCTCTCTCACAACACCTAAGCCGTAGTCGGCGGAACGAATGTCCGCTGCGCGAACTCGTTATCAAGCATGAAGAAGGCATTGCTGTCGGTGTCGATACGCTTCAGCTTGTTGATGATGCTGTCGAACATCGACTCTTCTTCTACTTGCTCATCGATGAACCATTTCAGGAACTGGATCGTCGCATGCTCGCGATCATTCATCGCAAGGTCGGACAAGTGGTAGATCCGCTTGGTGACTTCCTGCTCATGCTGGTAGGCATGCTGGAAGGCATCGAGGATGGAGCTATATTCATTGTTAGGTGTGCTCATGCCGACTAGGGTGACGCGTTTTCCGCGATCGTTCAGATACTTGTACATCTTCATCGCGTGGAAGCGTTCTTCTTCGGCTTGAACAATAAAGAAATTCGCAAATCCGTCGAGGCTTTCTCCGGAACAGTAAGCGGCAATTGCCAAATATACGTGAGCAGAGTAAAACTCGAAATTCATTTGATCGTTCAAAGCTTGGCTGAGTTGGTCGTTCATCATCGGCCGCACCTCCCTTTCCACAATATATTATAAAATAAAAAGAGACAAAGCGCCAAACTCCGCTAAGGAGTTAGGACTACTTCATCTCCTATATTACCATACTATGCCATATCAGCCTATCCGGTGTTTGAGCTTGGCGTACAACACTTCTGCTGTCGGGGCTACAACGACTTCCGTTTTGCCGATCATTACGATACATTGCTTGGAACACAGCTTGCAATTGCCGAGACAATCCTTCTTCTTCTGCTTCAAGTCGGGGAATTCTTGCTTTAAGGTTTTAAAAACAGACTTGGAGCCGTGCTTGAAGTTCCGGCAGCAGTACTTGATCTTTTTCATCCGCCTTGTTCCCGACCTCTCTGGATGGTGTTGTCGTGCCCTACAACAATGATAGTAATTCTCATTCTCACTGTCAATCGTTTCTTGCAAGGTCTTGTCCAAAATCTTTACTTCACTCGACCGCTGGCATATGATGGGAGCAATAAAACCAACTGGATGAAGGAGTACATAACGAATCATGAGTACAAACGGACAACAACGCTCGGCGATCCGCGCGGGGCTAACGGTAGATATTGTGTTGAAGAAGGATCAAGCAACAGGCAAAACAACGCGAGGCATCGTCAAAGATATTTTGACGAATTCGCCCAACCATCCGCATGGGATTAAAGTGCGGCTGCAAACCGGTGATGTCGGCCGCGTAAAATCAATCGTAGAGGGGCCGTAACGTCTATGATATTCAGCGATTTAACGAATTGGGAGCGAGAGCGGGAGACGTTCCCTGAGCCGGTGCGCCGCGCGATCGAAAGGCTGCAGCAGACCGATCTGGATGAGCTTCCTGCCGGACGGCATGAGTTTGGCGAGCCCGGTATGTTTCTGCTCATGAATGAGCCCGTTACGAGAGATTGGCGCGAAGTCAAACCGGAGACGCACAGGCTGCATACGGATATTCAGCTGCTGCTGAGCGGCCGTGAGCGGATGCGGGTAGCCAAGGTTTCGGAGGAGCAGGTCATCACAGACGACCGCTATGAGACGCAGGATATTGCTTTCTATGATGAAGTCCATAACGAGAATACGATTGATATGGTGCCCGGCGATTTTGTTGTCTTGTTTCCGACCGATATTCACAGGCCCAACTGCTCGATAGACCAAGATATTCCGATCCGCAAGGCGGTCGTCAAGGTACATCGCGATCTATTTGCAACACGGCAGCAAAATGAGTAGGATTAGAGAAAACAAGCGCTTTCTAAGAAGAAGTGTACGGTATTGCCCGAAATAGGTCATGCGGCTTCTTCTTGAAACAGCCGGAAATAAAGGAGCTGCGTCCACATGAGCTTTCTCCCCCAAACATTCTCTCTCCCTCACGTGGCGTCCATTGTGCTCACGCTGCTATCGGGCGTAGCGGTCATGTTCCTGCGATTGCGCGCCAGCAATCGACCGACGACGATGCGCAAGATCATTATTCCGCCGATCGGCATGTCGACCGGCTTTCTGATGTTTGTCGCACCGGTTACGCATGTGCCATGGTTATGGGCCATTGCCGCTTTTGCCGTCGGCGCGGTATTGTTCGCTTATCCGCTCATCCGCACCTCGAAACTGGAGAGGGTTGGGGAAACGATCGTATTGAAACGGTCCAAAATGTTTATATTCATTCTGCTCGGCCTTCTTATCGTGCGCCTGCTCGTTCATAACGTAGTGGAGCAGGCTGTCAGTATCCCGCAGACGGGGGCGCTGTTCTTCGTGCTCGCTTTCGGGATGATCGTAGTCTGGAGAATCGCCATGCTTCAATCGTATCTTAAATTAATGCGACGGAGGTAAGCTGACTGATGACGATGCCTGAATCGTTAAGACGAATGTTTGATCTGTGTGCGGCAGGAGAAACCTCGATGGTGGAAGAGCTGCTACAGCAAGATGCGGATTTGGCAAAATCGAGCTGGGGGTACTTCTCGCCCCTGCATGTTGCGGTCCGGGAAGGCCACCTGGATACCGTAACTCTGCTGCTTCGCTATGGCGCTGATGCTGCGGACAAGCCTGTTCTGGGCTGGCAGGATTCCCTGCCGCAGCTGGCGCAGGACCGCGGATACGAAGCTATTGCCGAGCTGCTTCGCGAGCATCTTCAGCGTACCCATCAGGTGCAGCCGATCGGCGATGTAACGGCAGGGCTTATTCGCGCCTATAACCGCGATGAGCTGTTGGCATGGTTCGAGCAGCACCCGGAAACGATCCACGCAGGCGATGAGCGAGGCAACACGCCGCTGCACTGGGCTGTTATGACAAGACAACCGGAGCTGATCGACCTGCTTCTGGCGCGAGGCGCGGATATTCAGGCGCAAAGAGCTGACGGGAGTCAGGCTGTTCATTTGGCGATGGAAGGCGATTATTTCTATAGAGGCAACCGTGACCTGCCATCGAATACGATACGCGACCAACGTTTCTTGCTGGGGTATCTCATTGGAAAAGGAGTCCCTTACGACATCTTCATCGCGTCTGCCGTAGGCGATGCAATACGAGTGAAGGAACAGCTGGCACAGAATCCGCAGCTGGCTAATGCAAGAGACACTTCGGGCAGATCGGCTCTCTACTATGCGGCCAAGCAGGGTCATATCGAGGTTCTGGGCAGCCTGCTGGCCGGCGGAGCCGATCCGAACCTGCCTGAGCGGGATGCCTCAGGCGGAGCGGCACTCTATGCGGCGGTCAGAGGGGATCATGCCGAATGCGTGAAGCTGCTGCTGGCGCATGGAGCGAATCCGAATGCGGAGATCGAAGCATCCGGCAACGCCGTATATGCCGCGATGCAGAAGGGCGCGCAGGAGCTGCTCGAGCTGCTCTATGAACACGGCGGGACCGTGACGATGTCCGGCGCCTGTGCACTGGGCCGCATCGATCTGGTCGGCGAGATGCTAGCGCTCAATCCGGCGTCAGCCAACGAGGGCGACTATGGACCGCTCTCCCAGGCGGTGAGCTGCGGCTATACCAACATCGTGAAGCTGTTGCTGCGGCATCATGTCGAGCTGAACGGGCCCTGGTATGCCAGCAATCACATGGTGTACGCCTGCAATAACGAGATGGTCGAGCTAATGCTTCGCCATGATGCCGATCCGAACGTACGGAATTGGCTCGGTATCAGCTATCTGCACCTGACTGCGAAGAAAGGCGACACCGAACTGGCCGATTTGCTGCTTCGCTATGGCGCTGATCTGGATGCTGTCGACGAGGAATATAATACGACTCCGCTGGGTTGGGCGGCCAAATACGGGCAGACGGAGATGGCGGCGTATCTGCTTCGCAAAGGAGCGGCAATAGAACCGGCGGATGTGCCGGAATGGGCGTCGCCGCTTGCCTGGGCGAGACGTCGCGGACATCAGGCGATCGCGGATTTGCTTCTGTCCCACCGGAGAGGCGCGGTGTAGCAGTTGACAGTACCTGCGGCAGCTGGTATTCTAACGACATAAATTGCATGCAATTTAATTGTGTTATTCACTATAGATTGGCTTGCTAGCCTAAGCCACAGAGAGGAAGACTGCAATGGAAAAAGGTGCTCAGCTGGAGCTCGACAATCAGCTCTGCTTCGCCCTCTACGCCTGCGCCCGCGAAGTAACGAAGCTGTATCGCCCGTATTTGGATGAACTGGGCATTACGTACACCCAGTATGTAACCTTACTTGCGTTATGGGAGAAGGACGGCGTACCCGTGAAGGAGCTGGGAACCCGGCTGTACCTGGATTCCGGCACGCTCACGCCGCTCTTGAAGAAGCTTGAAGGGATGACACTCATTCGCCGGGAGCGCGATCCCGAGGATGAGCGCAGTGTTATCGTCCGATTGACCGACCGAGGACGCGAGCTGAAGACGAAGGCGGTAACGATTCCGGAGCGCGTGTTTTGCCAGACGAACATGCCGGGCGAGGAAATTAACCAGCTTCGGGAACAGCTTCGCAAGCTGACCACAGCCGTTCATGAGCAGTCCTGCGGCCAGTTATAAGCTTTATAGGATAGAAGAAGACCCTTTCAGCGCTGCGGCAAGCAGAAGGCTGAGAGGGTCTTCTTTTTTTATGGCTATAGGTCGCGGCCACGGCGATTATTTCCCGGGAAACGGGCAAGCGGCGATCACGCTTCCCACCAAGAAATGTTGGCGAAGGAGGTAAGGGTGCCCGCTACGGTGAGCGAGCTGGTGACCGTAATGGAAATGCTCTGATTCTCCGGTACGATTAGCCCGCCAACATAGTCGAAAGAAAACATGCCGGGGTTGAGCGGCAAAGACAGAAAGGCTGTCCCCCCGGAAGCCGCACTCGTGGAAGAGCGGGCTGTCATGACGCTGGTGGCGGCATTGCCGAACTGCGTATTGAAGGGAGTCAGGGTGGAAGGGGAACTTATCGTGGCTGCCCTCGTCATCGTCACGGAGCCGCTGAAGGAAGAAAGTAAACTGAGGCCAACGCCGACGCCGCCTGTTATGCGAGAGACATAAAGCGTTCGGCCGCTGGCATTGGGATTGGAGATTTGAACGGTTGCGGTAACCGAACCACCCAATATACTAAGCGTTGCAGAGTTATTAAATGTTGCTATAAATTCACGCGCTGACACTGCCGCACCATAGTCGGGAGGCGTGTGGATCCCCGGTGAAACGTACGTATTGGTCAATTGACCGAAGAACTTGCTGTTCGATTGGTCGAACACGAAATGATTAGGCATCGCAGCCTACACCTCCCACCAGGTCAAATTTATCGCACCCGTCAAAGAGCCTGTACCCAGCGTGACGGAGATGGTTTGGTTTGCCTGAACGATAAGTGAGCCTGTGAAATCGATGACGAACAGACCGGAAGTGACCTGCATGACCATACAGGTGGTCGGGGAGCCGCCGAGTGAACCCGTGTTTTGCTTCGTGGTCGCAACGCTTGTCGTGGAGCTGCCGAAAAAGGCGTTAAAAGGGGTAGGCGTCGTGCCGCCGGTAATCGTTCCCCCTGATGCAATCGTTAAGGTTGCCGCGGCCGTTGTGCCGCCTGTGATCCGCGAAATGTACAGCTTCTTCCCGCTGCCGTTCGGATTCGTTGCCTGGAGCAACAGGGAACTGCCCGAGCCTACGCTTGTACTGCCGGTATTCAGAATAAAGAGAAATCCGCTCTTGGCGGCATCGGCCTCCGGTCCTTCACTCACACCGGGCGAGGTGTAGGGGTTATTTTGCTGCATATAGATGGGGTTATGTTCGGTATTAAACACATTGTAATTGTTCATGCAGCACCTCTTGTCGGCGGAATAGTAGAGTTACGCACATACCTATACTTCCAGCATATGGGATAATATGTTATTGGCCCTAGTTTAGTATGGAGTTTAAGAGAAAAGGCCAATGCCCACGGCTTAAAGGACAGTCGCCGTTTCATTCGTTGCCGGAAGTACATAGAGTACAGAAGCGTTATTGCTAAGGGGAAGATGTCATGAGCAGCAAGCACTCGCGGCGCCGTACCAAGGGAAGCAAGCCTCTACTTCTTCCATGCTCCAAGCGGGACGGTGTATATAACCAAAGCGATCGACAATCGACAGGCAGCAAGAAATGCAGGCCCTCTAAGATGGGGGTGTTTTCGGAGCGCACGTTCATGAATGTCGAGACGACGGACGACTTTGTGCCATTGCCTTCACAGGACACATCCAATAAAGCGGTCTATTCGTATGCCATTGTCAATGATGGCTGCGAGCCTGCATCGGTTCAGCTTGAGATTGGTCCTAATGGGAGGGATTATGTAGTCGAAACGGAAGGAGTTGTGCAGATAAAAGGGATGGGCGTCATCGTACCATCCAGATTTCTTCGGTATGCGCGGCTTGCGGTCAAGTCGGAGCAGCCGGGTAAACCGACTAAGCTTTGCATCTATTTTCAATCACAGAAGGCAAGGTGAAGGCGAAGACTGCAGAAAGCGCTGCAGGCTATTTTGGGAAAAGAAAGAGTGAACAGCGATGCCGAACTTTTCAAGCTTTAACCCGAATCCGGACAACCTCCGGACGTTGATATTTGGTCATGATGATACCGAAACGGCGAGAGCGGTAGCAACCGATTCGGCTGGTCATATACTGAATATTATTTTGGACGGTACCATCAGCAGCATCTCCGGGGTCACCATCTCGGGCGGAACGGTTTCGGTAGGTACCATTGATAACCTGTTAAACGGTACGATCACGAGCGTGATGGGAGCGACCATTACAGCCGGAACATTGACAAACCTGTTGAACGGTACGATTACCAGCGTGCTCGGTGCAACGATTACGGCCGGAACACTGACGAACCTGTTGAACGGTACCATTACGAGCGTGATGGGAGCGACGATCACAGCCGGAACGATTAACAACCTGTTAGACGGTACCATCACCAGCGTGATGGGCGCAACGATTACAGCGGGAACGCTGACAACATTGACGAACCTGTTAAACGGTACGATCACCAGTGTGCTTGGTGCAACGATTACGGCTGGAACACTGACGAACCTGTTGAACGGTACCATTACGAGCGTGATGGGAGCGACGATCACCGCCGGAACGATCAATAACCTGTTAGACGGCACAATCACCAGCGTGATGGGAGCAACGATCACTGCCGGAACCTTGACGAATTTGTTAAACGGTACCCTCACCAGCGTGATGGGAGCAACGATCACCGCCGGAACCTTGACGAATTTGTTAAACGGTACCATTACAAGCGTCATGGGAGCTACGATTACAGCGGGTACATTGAGCAGCGTAACTTCGATTTCGCAGAAGAGCTTCATGGAGCAGTCCAACGCGCTGCTTACAACGTCAACCGCCTATACGGCATTGAATGCTGTGACAACCAGCGTGCTTGGCACGTATTCGTTCTTTGTATACAACCGTGGACCTAATAAAGCCGATGCTCGCGTGGAAATCAGCGCTGACGGTTCCAACTGGTACGCGGATGTCGATACGTCGACAGGGATTTCCGTAGGCAGCGTAGATGTTCTTGTGCCGCAGCGGTTCCTCAAATATACGCGGTTGGCTTATAAATCAGCATCTGCCGGTAATCCAACGACGATCGATGTATTCTTTAACGGCCAAGGCACTTAATGCAACGAACGGGAGTGTGATCGCATGCTGCTCGGCATTCATGTCCTCGCTTGCAACGAAGAGGACGTTCTTGGACGCTGTCTTCAAAGCGTGCAGGGGCTTGCAGACGAAATCATCGTTACGGACACCGGCTCGGTGGATCGTACGGCCGCTATTGCGGAAGCGTATGGGGCACGGGTTATTCAACAGACGTGGGAGGATGATTTTGCTGCGGCTCGGAATGCCGGGCTGGATGCGGCTCGTACGATATGGGTGCTTGTCCTGGACGCCGACGAGTATCTTGGGGCGATTGTGCAGCGGACAGACCTCCGGGAGCTGCTGCGCAGCGCGCATACGGACGCCTTCCGTGTGACGATTGAGAACCGGTACGGCGGCGAGACCGGCGAGACGGTCAGCCATGAAGCCGTGCGGTTGTTCCGAGTGGATCGCGGCATTCGCTATCAAGGCGTTATTCATGAGCAGCTTGTCCATCCCGGCTCCGGTCCCATTGCCGTCGATGGACAACTGTGCAAGCTGACTTTGGAGCACGACGGGTACATGCCCGAAGTTATTGCTCGCAAAGGGAAGGCCGAGCGGAATTTACGCCTTATCGAGAAGGCACTGCTGATGCAGCCGGACGACCCGTTTCATCTCTATAACAAAGGCGTTACGCTTTGCCAATTGCATAAGCCAAAGGAGGCCTGTACGGCGTTCTCTTTGGCTTATTTGTTTGTGCGCGCGGAAGCGCCGTATCGCCCCGTGCTGATCCGGGACTGGGCGAAGGCGCTGCTTGCGCTGGATGACGCCGGCGGAGCCGCCGCGCTGCTGCATCGCGAGGTAGACCGCTACGCGGACTACCCCGACATGCACCTGCTCTACGGCGACAGCCTTATGCGCCAGCGGCGCGTCATGGAAGCGCGCAGCGCCTATGAGGCGGCGCTGGAAGCGGGGGCGGCGGGGTCTGCCGCCGCCCGGTATGTGGTGGAAGCGGGCGCGGGGACGTATCGCGCCCGCTGCGGTTTGGCCGCGGCCGAGGCGGTGCTCGGCCGGGGGGATCGCGCGCAGCGCTTGTACGCGGCGGCGGCTGCGGAAGCGCCGCGGTATGGCCCTGCCCTGGCCGGCTGGGCGGAGCAGCAGCAGGCCGCGGGCGAGCGCGATGAAGCCATCCGCGCAGCGCTGGCTTCGAGCGTTGGGCTTGCAGCGCCGGGGGATTTGGCGCTGCAGGCCCGGGTGCTTGGCGGCATAGGCGCGTATGCCGCCGCACTGCCGCTATGGCGCGCGGCGCAGCCGCTTGCGCCGGCGGACACGCGCGCATACGCGGCGTGCCTGGTCGGCGCCGGGCACGCGGGCGAGGCGCGGGCGGTGCTGCTGGGAGCGCTGGGGGTCGTGGATGGCGCGGGCGAGGAAGGCGAGCCGCAGTATGGGGGCAACTCGGTGACGAGCGGCGAGCCACAGGCCGATCAGGGCCGCGTGTCTCTTGTTGCCGAGGCTGTGGAGCAACAGCAATCGTTGCTGTCATCGAGGGAGCTGTACTACTGGCCGGAGCTTTGCATCGATACGGCACTTTGTTGCTGGAGCGAAGGCGAGGCACTCGATGAAGAATTGCGCAGCTTGCTGCACGGCAGCGCGGATTCCGGTATGCAGCAGTTGGAAGCGGCACTGCTTGCTATGGATGGGTTCCTGGCGGGAACAGTCAGCGGATTGGCAATACGAGCTGACTTTGCGAGTCTGTTGCTGGAACGCGCGCTTCGGCTTGGCATGCTGTCATTGTCGGGCAAGCTCAAAGAATCCGGGACTGAGCTGCGCGAAGGGTATGCGGAGCAGTTATACCTGAATGGCTATACGCATGCGGCAGCAGGTCTGCTGTTATCTGCAATGGAGAGCAGGCAGCTGCGTGCGACGGAGTTATTTTGCCTGGGTGAGATTCTCTATGGGAAGCAGCTTTACGGCGAGGCATTGTCCTTATTCGAGCAGGCGCTGCAGCATGGTGCGCCGCCGGAGCGGGCGCGGTTTGGCGCAGCCGCTTGTTCGTTGTCGCTGGCAAGGGAAGCGCTGCTGCCGTGGGCGGCGGCTGCATCCGCGCAATCGCGGCAGTTTGGCGGCGGTTGGCCGCATACGGATTTGGAGCAGATCGGCACGGCATTGACCCGGGTGCAGGCAGCTGGCTGGCGGACGCGGTTTAGCGCCGCGCAAAGGAGGCGGGCCCATGTCCAAATCGGATAAATCAAAGCCTCTGATTTCGCTGTGCATGATCGTCAAAGACGAAGAGCGCGATTTGCCGCGCTGCCTGCAAAGCGTGCAAGGCATCGCGGATCAAATCATCGTCGTAGATACGGGTTCGACGGATGCTACGATTGCCATCGCGCGGAAGTATGGCGCTCAAGTTGTGCGAAGCGAGTGGACGGGGGATTTTGCAGCTGCGCGCAATAAGGGGTTAGCCCGCGCCAAAGGCGAGTGGGTGCTGTTCCTTGATGCGGATGAGGAGCTGGACGAGGCTACGGGGAAGCAGCTTCGACTGCTGGCTCGGGAGTCGGAAATTACGGCTTATTTTCTGAACATCTGGAATTACATGAGCGATGGCCGGAGTGAGGGAGCGACCATTAACCCCGTGCTTCGCATGTTTCGCAACGACGCTCGCTACCGCTTCGAGGGGCGCATCCATGAGCAAATTGCCGGTCCGATTACGCAGCATACGCCGCTGGCGAGGTTTCATCTCAGCGATGTGATTATTCATCATTATGGGTACAAACGCGAGGCCGTCGCGGCCAAAAACAAGCTGCAGCGCAACCGAACCCTGCTGGAACAAGCGATTAAAGAGGATCCGGATAACCGCTTTAATTGGTATAACCTTGGCGTGGAATACTTTCGCGGCGGTGAAGTGGAGGAAGCGGTCGGCGCTTTTCGCCGGGCGAGAGATGGTATTGAATACGCGTCAGTCAGTTATGCGCATTTGCTCGTGAAGCATGAGGTTCACGGCTTGCAGGCTCTGCGCAGATGGCAGGAAGCGTTGGCGATGCTGGAGGAGAGTCTGGTTTGGTATCCGGACTACCCGGATTTGTGGCATGCCAAAGGAGTCAGTCTTGCCGTGCTGGGCAAATCGCGCAGGGCAGCGGAAGCGTTCGCGGCGGCTATTCAAATTGGGCGTGCCCCGGCGATCTATCATACGGAGGATGGGATGGGTTCCTATCAATCCGCTTATTGGCTTGGCTCCATGCATGAAGCGGAGCTTGACTATGAGACGGCGGCCCATTGGTATGCGGAAGCGGTTCGGTATCGAGGAAGCCTGCTGTTGCCGCTTCAGCGGTTGTGCCATATGATGCGCATTGCGAGCAGACCGGAGCAGCTGGCTGCTTTTGCAAGAGACCGGTTTATTGTGGATTCGCCGCAAGCTGCGGTGAAGCTGGCCGGTGTCATGCTGAATAACGGCTGTTACCGTGCATTGCAGCTATGGCTGGATCAACGGCTTGCGGTGGCGACAGACGAAGAGCGTGCCGCGCTAAAGCCATGGAAGGCATTAGCGGAAGTGTGCGTGCGGATGGAGGAAGGGCTTGGCCCGGAAGGAACGGCGGCTCCGACGGTGTTGGAGCTTGCGGCGGCGGAGCTCATGGCTGCTGCGTCATGGCTGGATGAGGCTGGAGGAGACCGGCCGTATCCGTCGGATGGAGCTGTTCGCTGGCTGCCGCTGTTGCTGCGGAGCAGCGAGGCCATGCGGGAGAATTCGTCCACACAAGCCGAAGGCGCAATAGCGAAGGTGAGGTCAGTGATCGGACAGCACTTAGATGCGAAGCCGCCTGCGGCCTTCGATGACTCGGGTTCCGAGAAGGCGATTCGGGCTTCCGTGCAGGCGCTGTGCGGGCTGGCGGATTATCATTTAAGCCGGCTGCAACGGATGGATGCTTCATCGCTAAAACAAGCGGCAGAGAGCATTCGATTGCTGCTGCCGGCAGGAAGTGATGATTAGCGATGATTGTGCAGCGGGATGGGTTTGATGAGAGGAGCAGGATGGTGCTGCCCGTTTCCTTATGTATGATTGTGCGGAACGAGAGCCGGTTTCTGGCGGACTGCCTGCGCTCCGCGGCGCCGTATGTCGCGGAAATGATCGTTGTGGATACCGGCTCCACGGACGATACGATCGCAATCGGGGAAGCTTGCGGCGCTCGAATGCTGCGGGCGGCGTGGACGGATGATTTTGCCGCTGCTCGAAATATTTCGCTTGCCGCGGCCGGGCAGCCGTGGATTCTGGTGCTCGATGCCGATGAGCGGCTAGCGGCAGCCTCCGTGGAGACGTGGGCAGCGCTGCTTGATGACTCGTCCAAGCAGGGTTACTATGTCAAGCTTCATAGCTGGGTCGAAAGCAGCTCGGGGGCGGGGACGGGCTCCATGAGTGTTGTGACGGATGCGGTATGCAGGCTTTTTCGCAATGATGAACGAGTACGTTTCCGCGGTATTATCCATGAAGAAGCGGCATCGAGCATGATCGAGCTTGGCGGCGAGGAGAGCATTGGGCATGCAGCCGGTATTGAGATCTGGCATGAGGGCTATCGGGATGAGATTATTGCGGAGCGTGGAAAATATGAGCGTAATGGGCGGCTGCTTTCTCTGGCTTTAGCGGGTGAACCGAACGATCCGCTTCTGCGTTATGCTGCGGGAACGGAGTTGTTTACAGCGGGCAGATACAGCGATGCGCTGACATGGCTCGAGCCCCTTCTGGAGGCGGCCATCGTGCAGGATCAAGGCTACGGCTCCGATCTGCTGCTCAAAATCGTTTACGGCTGCAGGGCTGCGGGACGGTTGCATGATGCCGCGCGTTACGCCAAGGTTGGCGCATTGCGTTATCCGGATTTTGCGGATATGCATACTGCGAGAGGTGAGGTGCTGCTTGACCTCGACGACGCGGAAGCGGCACTGGGGTGTGCGGTTGCTGCGGCGTCCATCGGCGAGGTACCGCCTTATTATTCGACTGCCGAGGGGGCGGGCACCTATCGCTCACGCTATTTGGGAGGCGCGGCGCTGGAGCGGCTTTATCGGTTCGACGAGGCGGCGCAGGCGTATGTTTCGGCGCTCGCACATAAGCCGGATTACCGGCCGGCTTGGCAGCGGCTGCTGCTGCTGGGACTGCTGCATGCCCCGATTCGGGGATATTGGCGGCAGGCGGGAGAATGGTTTGGCGTTGCTACCGCATCAGAAGGCGGCGAGGCGTCAGTAGCAGGTGATCGGCATCTACTAAGTGAGATGGAAGCGATATTTAGTGATCTTGGTTTGCGCGAAGAGGAGATGGCGTCTATTTGGCCACTCTTGAGAAGTATGCACTCGGGTTCGGGTTGGGAAAGAGGCACTGCTGCTTCTGCTGTGGCTGCTGCTGTGAGGCCGCTGCTCAGGAGTGTTTGGCTTGTCCAGCAAGGAGAAGCGCTAGGTGCGCTTGAGGCATGGGGCGGATCGGCCATTGCGATGGCGCGGTCGCCGGTGGCTGAGGCGCAGCGTTGCTTGGCGGCTGGTTGGACCGCGGCAGTGGGCGGCGGTGGGCAGGCAGCGGCGGATGATTTTGCTGCCGCTGCCGACGCGGTGGGCGCGCGCCCGTGGCAGCAGCGCGCCGCTGCGGCCGGTCTCGCCGCAGTGTTTGCCGCGCAGGCAAGGAGATATTGCGGCGCGGATCTGCTGCCCGAGCTTCGCAGCGAGGAGCTGCTGGAGCTGCTGCTCGGGACTACTGTGCTTGCGAACTAAGTCGCTGGCTAGTTCGCTCGCCGGCCGTTTGCTAGTCACGCAACAGACGCTGGCTAGTTCGCTCGCCGGCCGTTAGCTAGTCGCACAACAGTCGCTGGCTAATTTGCTCGCTGGCTGTTTGCTAGTCGCACAGCAGACGCTGGCTAGTTCGCTCGCCGGCCGTTTGCAAGTCACTCAACAGACGCTGGCTAGTTCGCTCGCCAGCCGTTAGCTAGTCGCACAACAGTCGCTCGTTAGTCGCATATTAGTCTCCTAACCAACTCCTCTTTAGCCGCCACTCGCCGCCCCCTCCGCAATTTCGTGATGAACATCTCCCTTCTTCGTGACTCTAACGAATCGTAGAGTTCTTATTTTGGGCAAATAGGCGCCTCCAAAATTCTAACGAATCACAGAGGTCTTATTTAGCCGAATTAGGCAGATATGCGCGGGTTTTGGAGCAAATAAGGCCTGTAGGATTCGTTAGAATTTCAAATCGAGCTTTTGGAGCAAATAAGGCTCCTACGATTCGTTAGAATTTTGGGGGCGAAACTTCGGCGGTTGCTTGGGGGCGCGCTTGATAGTCACTCGATAACAGTAGCTCGACGCTCGATATCTCGATAGCCCGAGTCTCAATGACTCGCAAGATATCTCGATAGCTCAATAGCTCGACACTCGACGCTTGATGCTCCATCGCTCGATAGCTCCATTGCATCCGCTCGCTAGCTCCTCGCCCATCTCATGAAACACCGGTTGGCGGGGAGGGAACGGCAATAAGGATCGGAGTGGGAGAATCACCGTGAAATCAGCAAATAAGGCCCTGCGGGGGATGATTTGTACCCCTGGAATCGGACGATTCGTACGGTTTTTGACGGAAGTGTACCTATCTCCGCCGTGAGCCGTTCTTATATAATCGATCGTGTGGAAAGCGCTGTCATACATATTTGAGCCGATCGTTATCCGCTGCTGGAAGCCTGGCGGCGATTTTTTTATCGAGGGATAAAAGCGCTTTCAGATCGGCTGTACGGTTGTCGTCGTTCATGCAGAGTGTCACATGGGAGGAAAGGGGGAATGGGCAGCGTCCGCTCGCCGTACATAACCGCGGATGAATGCCGTCGGTGCAGCAAGAGGCTATTTTCTAATGACAAAGGGGACTGAATGGAATGAAAAGCAAATCGCAGCGCCGAAGAAAAATCTGGCTGAGCCTTCTCTTAGCCATAATCGCCGTCGCGCAGATCGGCTATGTGCCTCCGCACGCCAACGTGGCGGAAGCGGCCGACAACGGGTTAGCGCTGAAGCCGTACATGGGCTGGAGCAGCTACAGCATGCAGGTATATGACGGTCCGTCGGGAAATTGGATTTCCGAGGCGAAAATCAAGCAAATGTCCGATGCGATGCACGAGAAGCTGCAGGCGCACGGTTATAACTATATTAATATTGATGCCGGCTGGAACGGCAGCATGGACGAATACGGACGTCCGGTTCCGAGCACGACGCTCTATCCGGGCGGATTCGAGAATCTCGTCAAGTACGTCCATGCCAACGGACAGAAACTCGGGATTTACATGATTCCGGGCATCTCTCCGGCGGCCATTAATTCGCCGACGCCGATTCCGGTATACGGCACGACGGATTGCTTCGTAAACGATATCGCGGTAACGCCGCACACGACGGCGGATTACTGGAACATTGGCTACAAGATCGATTTCAGCAATCCGTGCGCGCAGAAATACGTCGATTCCGTCGCGGACCAGCTGGTTGCGTGGGGCGTGGACTTCGTTAAGTTCGACAGCGTTACGCCGGGCTCCGGTCATAACGATACGTCGATCGACTCGCGGGACGATGTCAAAGCGTGGTCCGAGGCGCTTAGCAAACGTCATATTTGGTTCGAGCTTTCATGGGCGCTCGATCATAACTACGTGGATTTCTGGAAGAAATACGCAAACGGCTGGCGCGTAGACTGGGATGTGGAATCCTACGACCGCGAAGTCGGCATGACGCAGTGGGCCAACATTGCCCGCTTGTTCCCGGATGCCGCGCTGTGGTGGCGGGATGCAGGTCCTGGCGGCTGGAACGACTTCGACTCCCTTAATATCGGCAACGGGATGACATCGGGGCTGACGAAGGATGAGCGGCAGACGGCGATGACGCTGTGGGCTTCATCGTCGGCACAGCTCTATACCGGCGACGATCTCAGCAATTTGGATGATTATGGGCTAGAACTGCTGACGAACGACGAGGTAATCGCCGTCAATCAGGCGGGACGTCCGGCGCATCCGGTGTCCATGTCTACCAATCAGCAGGTATGGTATGCCAATAACGGCGACGGCACGTACACGGTCGCCTTGTACAATCTTGGCAATAAGGCAGCTGCGGTAAAAGTGAACTGGAAGGACATCGGCCTCACCGGCGCTGCATCCGTCCGTGACCTGTGGGCGCATAAGGAATTGGGCAAATTCGAGACGGGCTTCGGTCCGGTAACGCTCGAACCGCATGCTTCACGATTGCTTAAAGTAACGGCACAAGCCGGAACGTCGCTCGTTAACGATGACGACACGGGCATGCGTTATACGGGCACATGGACCCGCAATGGCGGCAAAGAGCTGGCGGGCGATGCGCAAGATCTGTCCATCGCGGTGACGGATTCGTCCGCCTCTTCGAATTCGATCGTTACGCAAAGTACGGATAACGGCGACAACGCACAGCCATCCGGTGCAGACCTTGGCCTCGCGGCTGTATCGCATACGGTCATAATCAACGACAATGATCCAGCGATTTCCTACTCCCACAAGTGGGGCTACAGCAGCGGCAGAAACGGGCTGTCCGATTACATGAACGACGTCCATTACGGCGAGCCCGATAACGGGACGGAGCCGGAAATCACGTATACCTTCAACGGTACCGGCATCGAGCTGTGGTCCGAGAAGGGCGGCAGCAACGGCAAGCTGGACGTATATGTCGATAACGATGCGGCCGTGACAGTGGATACCCAAGGCACGCCGCAGGCAGGACAATACGCCGTCTTCAGCAAGACCGACTTGGCACCCGGGGCACACACGATTCGCGTCGTGCGCAACAACAGCGGCCAATATTATTTTATCCTCGATGCGCTGAAGGTCACGACGGACTCGCTCCTTGACCAGCCGTCCGCCTCCAGCTTCAGCAAGGACGTTCCTGCCGATATTACGGTCCGTCTGCCTTATGGAGCAAGCTCGCTGACGGGCATCAAGAACGGAGAGGCGCCGCTTGCGGCCAATACCGATTATTCGATTAACGGCAGCGACGTGACGATCAAGCAAAGCTATCTCATGCAGCAGCCTTCCGGCCAATCGGCCGTGCTGAATTTCGGCTTTGCAGGCGGCGATTCGCAGTCGATATCGATCGCGGTTACAGGTACATCGCTTAGCCCATTATCGGCGACCTTCGATTTGAAAACATCGGTCCAAGCCGACGTCGCGACGACGCTGACGCTTGGCGGCGGCAACAGTCTGACCGCGATCAAGAACGGAGCGGCAGCGCTGACGGAAGGGACCGATTACACGATCGCAAGCGGTCTTGTGACCATTAACAAGTCGTATTTGAAGCAGCAGTCGGTCGGCGTGACGAACCTGACCTTCGAATTCAGCGCGAGCAGTCCGCAGACGCTGGCCATCAACGTCATCAATTCATCTTCGCCTGGACGCTATGCGATGATCAACGATGACAACCCGGATATTAAATTTACGGGCTCTTGGAACCGCAGCACCGGTCGCCCTTTTGACGACTACAACAAAGACGTGCACTATCTCGAAACGAACGGCGGCTTCTTCACTTATACGTTCAACGGCACGGGCATTTCGTACATTACCGAAGTGGATAAAGGCCAAGGCGATGTGGATATTTACATCGACGGCGCGTTCGACAAAACGGTCAGCACGTATGAAGCCAATGCGAGCAACAAGCCGCAGCAGGTTGTTTATTCCGTCTCGAATTTGACGCCGGGCATCCATACGCTGAAAGCGGTCAAGAAATCCGGCCAATTCATGCTGCTCGATGCATTGAAGGTGCGTTTAACCGATCTGCTCGATGTTTCCGCGGCCGATTTCGACAAGAACGCCTCCGCGCAAGCCGACGTGAGCGTGAACGTTCTTGGCAGCATCGGCAGCCTCAAAGAAATCTCAAACGGCGCGTACACGCTCATTAACGGCACGGATTATAGCATTACGGGAAATAAAGTCACGATTAAGAAGTCCTACTTGGCTGCTCAGCCGGTCGGTACGACGAAGCTGACGTTCGTATTCAACGGAGACAATGCCAATGATGTTCATGTGACGGCTGACAACGAAGATTACTTCCAATATCAGTTCAAGGGCACAGGGGTGGAGCTGTTGTCCCCAACAGGGCCGGAGCAAGGCAACATGGCGATCTTTATTGACGGCGAACTGGTGCGGGCGGTAAGCGCGAATACGGCAACCCGCAACGCGATGATCAGCTTGTTCAGCATCTCGTCACTACCAGACGGTACACACACGCTTAAAGTCGTCAAGAAATCCGGCGCGCTCATGCTAGTCGATGCACTCAAATTCAACGTATCCGCGAATTCCGGTCCTTCTGGTCCGGTTCCTATCGGGAACGGCGGCGGATACACAGATCCGGGCGCAATCAACGTCGTGCATACGACACTGCCTGACGGTACAGTCAAGGATGAAGTGAAATTATCCGGCGACAACGCGAAAGCGTTAATCGACAAGTCCAAAGCCGCAGGCGACAAATCGGTCATTATCTCGGTTCCAGTATCGAAGGACGAGGTTTCCCTGACGAGCATCGCATTGCCACGAGAAACGCTCGGTCAGCTCGCGGAGAGCGGACTCGACGTGAAGCTGGAGACGAATGGCGTCACGGTTCAAATTCCGAACGCGTCGCTGAAGGACTTCAAAGACGATGCTTACTTTAACCTCGTTCCCGTGAAAGCGGCGGATAAGGGGAAGGAGCTTGAGAAACGCGCAAATAGCGCGAAGATCGTGATCGCGGCAGCCGGCGGCGGTCAAGTGACGCTGCTTGGACATCCGGTTGAAATCGAGACGAATTTGCAAAATCGCGAGGTAACGCTTGTCCTTCCAATCGAGGATGCAACGATCAGCGATGCACAGCTGGAGCGTCTTGGCGTGTATATTGAACACAGCGATGGCACTACGGAGTTCAAGCCGGGTAAGCTGACGACGGTTAACGGCGCCCGCAGCATTCAATTTACGACGAATAAATTCAGTACGTTCGCGCTCATGAAGATCGCAGGCGATTCTCCCGTCTTCGCACACGCACCTTACGTTAAAGGTTACGACGGCGGTTTGTTCAAGCCGAACGGCAGCATCACCCGCGCAGAGATGGCGACAATTCTGTCCCGCGTCGCGACGCAATCCGACGCAGAGAGCAGCCTTGCGTACACGGACGTTAAGTCTGGATATTGGGCAGCCGACGCGATTGCGAAAGTGGCGCGTATGGGGTTGATGCATGGTTATGCGGATGGCAGCTTTAAGCCGGAGCAGCCGGTAACCCGTGCCGAGATGGCTGCGATCACGGCGAGCTTCGCTCCGAAGGACCAGGCTGCGGGAGCTGGTTATTCCGATACGGTCGGCCACTGGGCTGAAGCGGCCATCAAGACCGCTCAAAGCGCAGGCTATCTAAAAGGCTATGCTGACGGTACGTTCCATCCGGGCACTACGCTCACGCGCGCCGAAGCGGTAACGGTCATGAACCGCGTACTTGGCAGAGGCCCGCTTCACGGAATCGCGCATTCCCCATGGAAGGACGTTCCGGATAATCATTGGGCAGCCGGCGATATCGAGGAAGCCTCGATCAGCCATCAATATCAGCCAAGAACAGGCGGCGGCGAGCAGGCTGCGGAATAATTGACTGCTTGGCATAAGCATGAAAGGAAGGAAGCAGCCCGGATCTTCGATCCGGGCTGCTTCTTTATTGTCTATATCGAGGGACTTGAAACGCCGTATTGTTCCTCCAAATCTCAGCGAGCTTTGCCTGCTCCACATCGTGCTTCGGCGCTTGGAGGGTCACCGTGATGACACTTAGGTGGCCGGAAATCTCGATGGAGTCGTAATTGTGTTACGGCTTGCCATTTCGGACGCACAGCCGCTCAACTCTAACGAACCATGGAGGCCTTATTTTGAAGAAATAGGCATCTTTAAAATTCTAACGAATCACAGAGGTCTTATTTAGCCGAAATGGGTGGAATTGCACGGGTTTTTGCACAAATAAGGCCTGTGGGAATCGTTAAAATTTCAAATCAATGGTTTTGAAGTGAATAAGACCTGTAGGATTCGTTAGAATTTCTGAGGTGCATACGCGCTGCCGGAGTAGTAATCAGTAACCTGAGTCCCGCCGCTTAAACTGTTCCTCGAGCAACGCACCCCACCGCTGCTGCCATCTGTCGATATCGAATGCGAATGCCGTGCGCCTTGCATCCGCGCCATACCGCTGTCTCCGTTCTTCGTCCATAAGAAGCTCACGCACGGCGTTATACAAAGCTTGCTCCGTTGGCGAGACAAGGCGTCCGTTAAAGTCATCGGTAATCAGGTCGTTGAGGCCGCCGACATTGGTGGCGACGATGGCAACGCCGCAGCTCATCGCCTCCAGGCAGGAGAGGGAGGTTCCTTCCGAATAGACCGTTGGAATAACGGCGACATCCGCAGCCCGATAAGCATCCCGCACGGATGTGAACGCGTAAGTATGATGCACAATGCGATCGCGATAAGGGTGACTTCTCAGCCAAGTGTAGAAAGCCAGCGCGACCGGCGTACCTTCCACAAGCTCGCCTGCAAACTCCACTGTAAGTTTCGGCATCTCCGCGAGCAGCCGATCGGCAATGAGCATCATCGGCACGATGCCGCGCTCGTAGCTCAGCCGCCTCGGATAGAGTAGTCGAAGCCCGCGGGAAACAGGCTCCGGCTGAAGAAATAGGTGTATGGCAGCTTTAATGGGTTCATTAGTGCTCGGCGCAGCGTCTTCACTCCGATCTTCACTCTTAACTTCACTGGCCGCCGCCGTGCCACTTCCATTTGGATCAGCAACTTCTAATGCAATCTCCCCATCTCCACCTTCATCTCCATCTCTATCTCCATCTCCATCTCGATGATCCTCCGATGCCGGATCTCTATCCGCCTCAGTCACAATCCCCAGCCGCACTGCCTTTTCCGCCTCATCTTCACGCTCCTTCTCCAGATCCGCCGGTACATCGTCCTCCCAGCCGTCCTCCCAGCCGTCCTCAGGATCGCCCCCCGGCGTGAACCACGCCGTATCCACCGCGTTCGGCAGCAGAACGAGGCGCTCCGCATCATCATACGAGCAGCAGGAGCGGCAGTACGTTTGAAAATGCGAGTCGACGGTCACGATCCGCTCCAGGCCGCTAACCGCCCGTTGAATCATAACGGCGACATCCGCTTTGACCACTTCGCTCATATCATGCCAATCCCAGCTGACGCCGTGGCAAATTCCGATACTGCCCGGTACATACCGAATCGGATGCCACAGACAGCTGCCATAGATAATAAGTCCCTCAGCCTCAGCGGCCATCCGCTCGAACGCGCCGGCAATATCATGGAGCTCATAGGCAAAACCCCGCACGGTCACACCGTTATAGGTGGTTTCGAAGCTGCGAAAATACGACAGCTGATACACAACGGCACGCCAGCCTCTTGCCTGAATGACGCCGCATAAGTCGAAAATATACCGTTCCAAGCCCCCTCCGAACGGCTTCGAGTAAGCCTCGCCCTCTGAATACCCATTCAAGTAGCTGTGCGTCAGGATCGTAACCGTCCTCATGTTTTCCCACCTGCTTCCTCATCCTCTTGCCAGCGCACAAGATGCGGTTGGGGATCGAGGATGGAGGCATAGTGCTCCAAGCTGCCCCACTCGCCGCGGGGATCATTTTGCATATAGCGGTCATATTTGGCCTTTCGCTGCGCATCGTCGCCGGCCCAGCCATAATGTTTGACTCGAAGCTCGGATTGAAAACCGGTCAACGCGGAGCAAGTGATCGGCAGCCGCGGCACGTGATGGTTCCAAGCCGGATAGAAATAGGAGTAGAGCGGCAAGTAGCGGACAAGCATCATCGTATGCCGCTTATGCAGCTGCCATAACGGGTCGTCCCGATAGTAGGCGAGCGAGCCCCAGAAATCATACATGCGAAAAGCAACCCAGTCGTACCGATCCTGGTCAATAAGCCCTCGAATCTGCGACTTGGCCTTCTGCTCAAAAAATTCATCCGCATCGATAGACAGCAGCCAGTCCGGCTCAGTCCGCAAGGCCGCCTCCCACAGCAGCTGGCGAAGCCGCGCCTCTTCCCCGAACAGCGGCTGTTCCAGCCGTACCAACAATTTCACCTTCGGGAAGGAGCTGCAAATGTCCGGCGTCCCGTCGTCGCTCGCATCATCGACGATGACGATCTCATCGACAAACTCGGACAAGTCCGCCAGCGCGGCCTCCAGATAACGACCGGCCTCGTTACGTACCTGCATCATAGCCGTCAGCTTATTGCCGCTTGCCTTACGAAGCGGCCGAGGCGCATCGCTCACGCATATTCCCCCTCTGCCAGCTGATGGGCTTTGTAGTCGACCGCGGCCAGTTCGGCTATTGCTTTCAGTGGTTCCATGCCGGTCATGGCGGCCTGCAGCATGGCATGCACGGCAGCATGCCGCTCACCTTGCAGCGCCAGAACTTTTCCCTCCAGTTGCAGCCGTTTCAATCGGCCTTGCACACTGCGCGGCGATGTTTCCAGCAGAGGTAAAGCCGCATCGGGCCGTCCGCTCAGCAGATAAACATCAACCAAGAGCTCCGTTGCGCGGCTCCTAGCATCGGAATCCAGATCGCTGCTGCCAACAAGCGACTCCAGCAGTTCGGCAGCATGGCGGAAATCGTCATTCAGCCGGTAGAGCAGCGCCGAGGCAAGCCTATCCCTGCCTGCCGCCTGCAATCCAACCAGCTCCGAGAACGCGTCACGTTCATGATCCGTGACCGAACTGATCCCATACGTATCAATCGCCTCCGAAAGCCGCCCTTGCAGCAGCCTTACGGCAGATAAGAAGCGAAAATAAGTCGGAATCGCGCCGGAATCGCCCGAGAAGATCGCCCGCTCGAACGCCGCCTTACCCAGCTGCTCGGCCTTATCGGCGTCACCAAGCAAATAGGAATAAACCGTTTGAAAAAAAGACTGCATCGCCGAAGGCAGCAGCACCTTCAACTGCTCCTCGCGGAAGTCACATCGGCGCAGCAGCTGCAGCCGCGCCAGCGAAGCAACCCCCTTCCCGCTGACGGCGTCGCTGACGGCTGCCGCGGCAATCGCATCTGCCGCCGTGTCGATGCCATCCTGCATGAAGACGCGGCCGCGCCGAAACCACTGCTCGAAGTAGAACGGCTCCGAGCCGGCCACAACAAGCGTTGCCGACGCGCACAAGGCGTCGCGGCAGTGCAAATAAGCTTCATCCCCTTGCTCAAGCTCAGCGGGAAGAAGCAGAACCAAGGCTTCCGGCTGTCTGCCGGCAACCTCATAAATCCAGCAGGGATGCGTAACGATCGCAGCCGTACATGCCCAAGGGATATCGGCAAGCGCCTCCGGCGCAATAGCGCGATAACGTTCAGGAGCACCGGCCATTGCGGCCTCCGATGCTACAACATAAACATCCCGCCCGCGGCCGGCCGACTCTATCATTGCACGGTAAGGGAACGTTTCCCACGTGCAATGCGGGAACAACACAATGGTATCTGCCATTTCAGCTCATCCCACCGTTTGAAGGCACTGCCGCAGAGGCAGCGCACAGACTTTTTGACTCATCCATCCATTGTATGGATAGGGGGCGATGAACATTCCGGTTATGCCCAGTCCGTATAGGCCTGCAGTCCAATTGATTACTTATAGCGCTTTCAAAGATTATCGATTATATTCAAATTCTAATCGTTCCTTTGTTCATGAATCACATCGACTGATCTCGCGATCAGCGTCTAAGACGGCGACAGCCGTCCTTATTGGAGGGTTACCTGTGAAGCGATTAAAGCCCATTTCACTTCAGAAGAAGCTGCTTTTCATTATGATTTTTCTCTATTTTCCGCTGCCGATCCTCGGCTGGATCTGGTATGAACGGACTTATCAGGTCATTGAGAACAATGCGGTAGATTCCAGCATCCAAATGGTGAACCAGGTCAATTTGCATTTGGAGACGTATTTCACGGAAGTGCAGCGGACGATGCTGCCGATGCTGGCAAGCGATCTGACCGGGGCGTTTCTCAACAATCAGGATGATGACCCCATTAAACGCTATGAGCTTTCTTATCGAATCGAGAAAGAGCTGTTTGCCAAGATCGTCATGAATCGGCAGGATATTCAAGGCATCTCGCTTATCTCCGACCGGGTTAAAGCGACCTCAAGTTCCAGCTTTATGCTTGCAGAACAGCGTTATTCGCTCTATCTCAAACGGCTGGATTCTCCGGGCCGATTTCAAATTATGGGCTTTGAAGGGACGCCGAGTACCCGAGTCGTGGCGATGGCGATGAGGTTTAATCCGCCGCAAAGCACGATGAAGCAGGGGATGCTCATCGTGGACCTCAAGCGTGACGAGATGGTGCATATCATTCAGCAGGTGCAGCTTGGGCGGACAGGCTTTGTATGGGTGGCCGATTCCGCCAATCAAGTCATCTATCATCCGCAGGATGAGCAGTTGTCGCAGGTCGTCCCGGCTAACTATTTGAAGGAGATGGGCACGAAACAAAGCGGCACCTTCACGATGAATACGGATCAAGGCAAGAAGTTAGTTGTGTTTATCCGCTCGGATCGCACCGATTTGACCTTAATTTCAGAGGTGCTGCTGTCGGAGCTGAATCAATCTATAGTCACCGTAAGCCGGATTTCTATTGTTGTACTCGTATTGCTATTCTTATTGTCGATGTTGGCCGCCAGTGGGGTGGTATACTCCATTACCAAGTCTCTGGTGAAGCTGCTGCAGCTGATGAAGAGCGCGGAAATGGGCGATTTCACCGTTAAGGCTCCGAATGAAGGCGGACATGAGATTGGGAGCTTGTACCGAGGCTTTAACAAAATGGTGGAGGAAATCAAACGGCTCATTGAAATTGTTCATGTGAAGGAGCTTCGGGAGAAAGAGCTTGAAGTGAGGCAGAAGGAGTCGCTGCTGCATGCGATGCAGGCGCAAATTAATCCTCATTTTCTATATAACACCTTGGAGTTTATAAACTCGAACGCCATCGTGGAAGGGAACGAGAAGATTAGCAATATGATTGTCTCCTTAGGAGACATGTTCCGCTACAATGTGCAAAATCCGAACGGTGGCGTACATCTTGCAGATGAGCTCCAGCATATTGAAGCTTATCTGGCGATTCAATCCGAGCGGTATCCAACGTTTACGTATCGCATTGATGTCGATCGTACGGTGGCGGCTTCGATTCCGGCTGTACGTTCGACGCTGCAGCCAATTGTGGAGAACTGCTTCAAGCACGGTTATGAGCGGCATAAACTTCGTCCCGGCGCGATACGAATCGCAGGCCATATTAGCGATGACAGCCGATTCGTGGTGGAGATCACGGATACCGGACATGGAATGCTGCCTGAAATGATGGAGCGCTACAATGCAGCCTTTTCGCAAAATGAAATCGACTCATCGAACCGCTTCAGTTCCCAAGACGGCTCGCTTTCGATCGGACTGCATAATGTGCATGCGCGCCTGCGGATGCTCTTCGGAGAACCGTATGGCCTGTATATTGCCGCTTCGGACGAGAATGGAACGACGATTCAATTAATGCTGCCGCTTCAGGCGAAATCAAAATCGAAGGAGGAGAAGACCGATGAGCTACCGCATCTTGCTGGTTGATGATGAACCGATGATCAAGCTGAGCATGCGCAAAATATTAACCGATACGCATCCTGATTTCGTCATAGTCGGAGATGCGATGGATGGTCAAGAAGCGCTGGAAATGGCGGAGCGAGAACAGCCGCATGTCATTATTACCGATATCAGCATGCCTGTCATGGGCGGGCTGGAGCTGATTCGCGCCATTCACGAGAAGGGCTGGAAGCCGGAAATTGTGATCCTATCCGGGTACGGCGAGTTTGATTATGCGCGGGAAGCGCTGCGATATGGCGTGGCCGATTATATTTTGAAGCCGATTCGCGTCTCTGCCGTTAAGGAACTCATGATAGGACTCTATGAGAAGCATCGGGAGAGAATCGAGTGCTGCCGCACGAAGAGCGATCTGATGTTCCAATGCCTGCAAGTATCCGGAGGGTTATTTGAGCTGATTTGGAAAGTGGACGAGCGCGGCGTGAAAGCGGCGGCCGAAGAGGTTGTGCGCATGATTCTGAGCTACGAGCTGCCGGATGAGCAGAAGAAAGAAAGCTTGCTCGACACCGCTGCCGCCATTCGGCATCAAGCAGAAGAGCGGGGAACGCCGCTTGCCTTCGATCTTGTATGGAGAGAGCAGCTCTCGGAAATGATTCAGGACTTTCACGGCATGCTTCTTCATGAGCTTGGTCAAGTAAGAGGCAGCCGCAATTGGGGGAAACACTCCGTCATTCACGAGGCAATTGCGGTTATTCAGGCTCGCTATGCCGATCCGCAGTTTAAACTGGAAGAGCTGCTCTCAGTGCTCAATATTTCCGTCACGCATTTCTATAATATGTTCAAGCAGGAGACAGGCAAATCGTTCATCTCCTACTTAATCGAATACCGGATTGAGCAAGCGAAGGGGCTGCTGAGTCAGCAGAAACAGCTCAAAACCTATGAGGTCGGCGAGCGGGTGGGCTATCCGGATTACCCGCATTTCACCAAGCTGTTCAAAAAGGTCGTTGGCGTCACGCCAAGTGAATACCGGAAGATCATGTAAACGCTATCATCACAGTGATGAATAACACATACTCGTGAAGATATGTACATCCTCAATTCCATTCATGTCCCCTAGTATAAGTCATGTAAGCATTGCAGCTCGAGCGAATCACTATTCTGTTAGGGGGATGAAAAGATGAAATTTAGAAAGAGTACGGCTGTGGTATTAGGCTCGGTGCTTCTAACCGGAGGGCTGCTGGCCGGCTGCTCGGACAACGCTAAGGATGCCAACACGAATAACGATTCTAGCGGAGCAGCAACCAACACGCAGCAAAATACAGAGACAGATGCGGCAGCTGCGCCGAAGGTCAATGCGTTTGGCTGGACGGTTCCGGAGAAGACGATTACGATCTATTACTATTCTGCAGACAAAGACAACCCCGACAAAGCAGCTAAGAAATTAGTTGCGATTCATGATTACATCCTCGAGAACTTCAACGTAGACGTGAAGAAAACATCCTATGATGTGGATGGCAAGGAGAAGCTGAACCTGATGCTTGCTTCCAGCGATTATCCCGGCGTGATGTCTTCCATCGACAGCGAATCCCTGGACAAATGGCGCTCGCAAGGCAAGCTGATTGACTTAGCCCCTCTGGTAGACAAGTACGGTCCGAACATTAAGAAAGAGCTCGGCGACAAATACAGCTCTTACTTGGACAAGGACGGCAAGCTCTGGGGACTGCCGAGAGGCTGGGGTTACCTGCCGATTCCGGACTTTAGCGCTCACATTCGCTGGGATTGGTATCAAGCGATGGGCTCGCCGAAGATCGAGACGCCGGATGATTACTACAATGTGCTGAAGCAAATGGTGGCCGATCATCCGAAGAATGAGCAGGGCGAGAAAACGTACGCGATTTCCTGGAACGATCAGGTGGGCATCAACAACGTGATGGGCATCTGGGGTTTGAAGGATGGCTACAAAGAAGACGCGAGCCATAACCTGACGCACTGGCTGAATACTTCGGAAGGTTTGGAAGCAGTGAAATACTACAATCGCTTCTTCCGCGAAGGGCTGATGGATCCGGACAGCTTCTTGAACAAATTCGATGACTGGAAGCTGAAGTTCTCGAACGAGCGCATTCTCGGCCATATCGGAACTTGGTGGCAGTCGTGGAATGCCGGCCATGAGGTATGGAAGACAACCAAGCAGGGCTGGACGGATGAGCAGCGCTACGTGCAAATCAGCTTGAAAGCGCCTGAGGCCGAAGCTGCGTACCTGTCGCCAAAAGATACAACGGGCTGGAACTATACCGTGATTACGGATAAAGAAGAGCATGCGGAAGACATCATTAAATTCTTGGATTTTGAAATGACGCCAATCGGTACACGTCTATTGGGCTGGGGGATTCCGAATTTACCGGAGTCGGTCTGGAACTATGAAGAAGGCGGCAAATGGTCCTTTAACGAGGAGCGCAAGAAGGAGCTGTTTGCGGGTACGCTTGATTTTGAGAAGGAAGATGAGCTTACGGGCTGGAATCAAATTTGGCTGGCTCATCCGCAAGGCCTCATGAGCGATGACAATAAGAGCACCGCTTGGTACGATCAGAACTTCAACATGGAAGACAAGTGGAAAGCGTTGATGAACACGAACCTGAAGGATACGATTTATGACAATACCGCAAGACGTGTCGTCTTCTCGGTGGATAATCCACTTACCATCGTCAATCAGCAGATTGAAGATTTGATCAAAACCGGCTTCGCAAAGGCCGTCATGAGCAAATCCGAGCAGGAAGCGGTTAACGCCTTCAACGATATGAAGGACAAAGCGGAGAAGCTTGGTTTGAAAGATATCGAAGCTTTCCGTACCAAAGAGTATCAGAACAATTTGGCTAAAATGCAATAACGAAGCGGAAAGCGGGGAACCGTTCCTGTTCGGAACGGTTCCCTTTTTCATAGGAAATGGAGGCACAAGTATGACACAGCTGTGGAAAAGAGTGCGGCGCGAACGGCAAATATGGCTGCTCTGCATTCCGATGATCGCATGGGTGCTTACGTTCTCGTATTACCCCATGTATGGACTGCTCATCTCCTTTCAAAATTATGTTCCCGGACATTCCATGTTCTCCAATTGGATCGGGTTGGATAATTTCGTTCGCTTCTTCAATGAGCCGGACTTCCTTCAAATCATGCGCAACACGCTCGTAATTAGCTTCTTAAACTTAATCGTTGGTTTTCCTGCCCCGATTATTCTCGCTCTGCTGCTGAACGAATTGAGAGGCCGTATGTTCAAAAAGACCATTCAATCCCTGTCGTATATTCCTTACTTTATCTCGTGGGTGGTGGTGGCCAACATCCTCATTACGCTGCTGGGAAGCGACGGGATTCTGAACGATATATTGCTCAGGCTTGGCTTCATCGATGCCCCGATCGGATTCCTGACAGAAGGGAAGTATTTCTGGACCATCCTTGTGAGCAGCAACGTGTGGAAGGACATGGGCTTCTCCGCCATTATTTATTTGTCCGCCATCGCCGGGATTGATAAGGAGCAGTATGAGGCAGGCCGGGTAGACGGACTGGGGCGCTTCGGTCTTATTCGCCATATTACAATTCCGGGCATCCGCTCTACAGCCGTACTTCTGCTCATCCTCGCGATCGGCGGCATTCTGAATGCCGGCTTCGAGCAGCAGCTCTTGATCGGCAATCCGCTCACGCAGGATCATTACGAGGTTATTGATACGTATGTGTATCGCTTCGGCGTGCAGCTCGGGAATTACTCCTACGGAACGGCCGTCGGATTGATGAAGAGCGGAATCGGTCTTATTCTCGTCATCGTGGCGAACCGTCTGTCCAAGCGCTACATGCAATCATCTATTTTCTAGGAAGGAGGACTGCCCGCGATGGAAACCTCTTATATCAAGCCCTCTTTTGCAAGCCGAGTGGCGGATGTGCTCATCGTCGCCGCTTTGCTGCTGCTGGCTTTTATCGTTATCTATCCGTTTATCAATCTGCTGGCGTTGTCCTTTAATGACGGCAAAGATGCGGCGCGCGGCGGCATTTATTTCTTCCCGCGCAAGCTTTCGTTCTCTGCATACGGGATGCTCTTCGAGAACGAGAAGCTGCTGAAGGGGCTTGGCTGGTCCGTTCTTCGCGTCGTAATCGGCACGGGCACCTGCTTGTTCGTAACGGGGCTCTTATCTTACATCATCAGCATTCGGACGTTCTCCGGCCGTAAATTTATGCGCATTATCTTCTTCATGACCATGTACTTTAGCGGCGGCATCATTCCGACGTATATTCTGATGAATCAGCTGCATCTGACGAATACGTTCCAGGTGTACTGGATTCCGGGACTTATTAATGCGTACTTCATGCTGCTCATGGCTTCCTATATCTCCGACTTGCCGGAAGCGCTGTTCGAATCGGCACGGATCGACGGAGCAGGGGAGCTCCGCATCTATTGGCGCATTGTCATTCCTGTAGCGATGCCGGTGTTCGCCGCCGTTTCCATCTATGCCGCCGTAGGACACTGGAACTCTTGGTTTGATGTTATTCTGTACAACTTTAACGGGAAGTTCGATACGCTCCAGGTGTACCTGCGGCGTCTGCTTCTGGAAGTGGAGGCTACGCAGCAAATTCGCGATCAACAGCTGCTGCTCCATAAGTTCCAGGGCTTATCACCGCAGACGCTGCGTGCGGCGACAACCGTCCTCGTGACGGTGCCGATTCTGTGCGTGTATCCGTTCTTGCAAAAATATTTTATCGGCGGGATTACGTTAGGTTCCGTTAAATAATAACGATTCGGCTGCTTTGAGATAAGGGGAGGTTATGGAGTGAGTCCGATATCCGTATTAAGTTCGTTTAAATTGACTTCTTCATCCGAAGCGCTGGAGGCTGCCGCGCGCTGGGCCAAAGAGCAGGCGCTCGCCTATGCATCGGTAAGCGACCCGGTTGGACCGTGGTACGAAGCGGCATTGCCGGGGCGTCAGGCTTTCTGCATGCGCGATGTGGCGCATATGAGCGCGGGTGCCGCCGTGCTGGGGTTAGGGGCGCATACGAAGAATATGCTGCAGAAGTTTGCCGAGAACATTAGCGAGTCGAAGGATTGGTGCACCTTCTGGGAAATAACGAAGGACGGGCTTCCGTGCCCGGATGATTATACAAGCGATGATGATTTCTGGTACAACCTGCCCGCCAACTTTGATGTCGTTGACTGCTGTTATCGGCAGTATTTGTGGAGCGGGGACCTGGATTACTTGAACGATGAACGTTTTCTTGCTTTCTATGAACGGAGCTTAAATGACTATGTACGGCGCTGGGATCGCGATGGTGACGGCATTCCGGACCACGTGAAGGGGGAAGGCCGGCGCGGCATAGCATCCTATGTGGAAGATTCGCTTACGCCTCGAGTGGGAGGCGATCTGGTAGCGGCGCAGTATGGCGCTTATGCCGCCTATAGCGCCATTGCTTCGCTGCGTGGCGAGTATGATAAAGCGGCGCATTATATGGCTTTGGCGGAGCGGCTGCAGCGCAGGTTTGACGCCGAATGGTGGAGTGAAGCGGAGCAGCGGTTCAGTGCGGCGATCTTGCAGGATGGCCGCTATCATACGGACTACTATTTGTCGGCGCACTATATGCCTGTTTATTTTGGACTGATCTCGTCCGGCGAAAAGCGGCGGTTGGCGGTGCAAGACATTATCCGCAATGGCGTCTCCAATGTGGAAGAGATGTCGCATTTAGCTGATATCTATTATGCCGCGGGAGAGAAAGAAGCGGCTTATCAGTCTATTCTCACGTTGTGTGACGAAGGGACCGAACGCAGGGAGTACCCGGAGGTGTCGTATTCCGTTATCGGGAATATGGTAACCGGATTGCTGGGCGTCCGCCCATATGCCGACCAACAGCTGATTGAAATTGCGCCGCAGCTGCCGGATGAGGTGGATTGGGTGCGAGCGGAAGGGATTGCGATGCTGAACAATAAGCTTCTTGTTGAAGTTCGCGATGGCCGCATTACGGTAACTAATCAACAGGGGCCGGTGATCCATGTGCGCATTGGCGATAAGCGGGTTTCTCTGGCGGAGCGGGAGGCATTCAGCGTTTAATCGTAGTAGCCGGGTTGTTGCAAAGAGGCTTTCTCCAGACAGCAAGACTGTCTGCTGGGGAAAGCCTTTTTTGCATTGCCATTAGAAGGGGGCGCATGGCGGGGGCGGGTGGGCGTCGTGTAGCAAATGCTGCGCATTATGCAACATTCGTATGTAGTTGGTAGTTTCTTCTTCGAACTACTGTTCGGTGGGATGGCTGGCGCAGGGGCGTAAGGAGGGCATCACGTTGCAAATGCTGCGTAAATGGCAACATTTCTAAGAAAATCGGGAGCTAATGGGCCAGATGAGATGGAAATGTTGTAAAATGCGCAACATTTCCTTTACGCGAGCTCAATTTCCCCGAGAATGTTGCACAGATTGCAGCAATTCGGGTCGGCAATGGGTGCTGGAAGTGGATAGGAGGCAAGGAGTGGACAGGAAGCGAGGAGTGGAATAGTTCTGCATGGGGGCGAGGGGGGAGCATGTTGCAAATGCTGCGTAATATGCAACATTTCACCTCTCGGAATGGGTGGAGGAGGCGAAATGCTGCGTAAATTGCAACATTTCTAAGAAAATCGGGAGCTAACGGGCCAGATGAGATGGAAATGTTGTAAAATGCGCAACATTTCATTTACGCGAGCTCAATTTCCCCGAGAATGTTGCACAGATTGCAGCAATTCGGGTCGGCAATGGGTGCTGGAAGTGGATAGGAGGCAAGGGGGGGGATAGGTGGCAAGGAGTGGACGAGCTCTGCAGGCGAGGCGGGGCGGCCATCGTGTCGGCAAGGGGGTTAGTGAGGGGAAGTTAAGCATTCCGCAGGCGGGGGCGGGTGGGCGTCACGCAGGAGCGTTCATGTGCTGGAGGTTGACCGGAATATAAAAATGGCAGCTGGGTAACCCCAGCTGTCATCCTATTGCAATGAAATTAAGCTTGTTTCGAAGCTTCGATTTCGATCGTGAATTTCACTTCGTCGCCGATTAGAACGCCGCCTGTTTCAAGCGCTGCGTTGTAAGTCAGGCCGTAATCGCTGCGTTTGAAAGCACCTTTGCCGCTGAAGCCGACTTTCTCGTTGCCCCATGGGTCTTTGCCGCTGCCTTCGTAAGTAACGGCGAACGATTCTGTACGAGTCAAGCCGTGCAAAGTCAGATCGCCGGTAACGTTATATTCGCCGTCATCTGTTTTGCTAATGGATGTCGATTTGAAGGATAGGGTCGGGTATTGCTCGATATCGAAGAAATCACCTGTGCGTAGGTGGTTATCGCGATCGGCATTACGAGTGTCGATGCTGCTAAGCGCAATGTTAAATTCAATGTTTGCTGTAGTCAAATCCGTAGGATCCGCTTCGATTACGGCATTAAATTCATGAAACGTACCTTTAACTTTAGCAATCATCATATGTCTGATTGTGAAATCAACGCTACTGTGGCTTGCATCAACGATCCATTTGGACAAAGACATGAATTGACCTCCTAAATTTACTTACAATTAATAATAAGCTTAATATTATATAGTAAGTTTATTCGAGGAAGAAGGTCTTTGTCAATACGAATGTCAGAAAAATCCTACCGCATTACTGCGGCTCCGGATAAGGGAACAAATCGGCGATTCGAGTCGTTTGGCCGCTTTCAGTCGTGAATACAACATGCTCCCGTCGCAATCCGCGCGGACTGTCGAGACCGCATGCCGCAGACAGCGAGAACAACCCTTCCCTCAGCTGCAAAATATAATTCATGACGCGCCACTGCTTCTCCTCAGGCGCAAGAGCGGCTTGATACTTCGCATCGGTTGTCGTAATGCCTGTCGGGCATTTGCCCGTGTGGCATTGCAGCGCCATGATGCAGCCGTTAGCCATCATGAAGCCGCGCGCCGAATTGACGCAGTCAGCTCCGAGCGCGAGGGCGATCGCGACTTTGTCCGGCGTGATCAGCTTGCCGGAGGCGAAGATGCGAATGCGCTCGCGAACGCCGAATTTGCGGGCGGTGTCGTCAAGGATGATAAGCGCCGCATACAGCGGCAGTCCCATGCCGTCGGCCATCGCCTTGAACGTGGCGCCGGACCCGCCTTCGGAGCCGTCGACTGTTATGAAGTCGGGATAGATGTCCAGCTCCAGCATTGCCGAGAATAATGGCTCCAGTCGCTTCGGATCCCCGACAACGATTTTGATACCGACAGGTTTGCCTCCGGCCTCCTGCAAGGAGCCGATGAATCGCAGCGCTTCTTCCGGGCTCGTCAGCAGCTCGAACCGATTGGGCGAATTGACGGTCTGGCCGACAGGGACGAGCCTTGCCGCCGCTACCGCCTCTGTCACTTTGGAGCCTTCAAGATGTCCGCCGCGGATCTTGGCGCCTTGATGGAATTTGAGTTCGAACGCTTTGATGTTCGGATTCTCCGCTTTGCGTTTGAACTCGTCTATGGAGAATTTGCCCGAATTATCTCGGAAGCCAAACATCCCCGGGCCTATCTGGGAAACGACATCTGCCCCTGTTGCCAGGTGAACGTGGGCAACGCCGCCTTCGCCCGTGTTGATCCAGGATCCGCCGGCCATCGCTGCGCCGCTGCCGGTCGATTGGATATAGTTCTCGCCCACAGCGCCGAAGGAAGTGGCAGATGCGCCAAACATGCCCTTAAGCCGCCATGGCTGAGGGCGATCTTGCCCGACGATGATGACATCGTCATCCGCGAGGAGCCAGCGCTTCACGTTTTCGTCGACTGTTTTCTCTTTGCGCGTGAACAGTCCTTCATCGGTAATGACGTATTTTCTTCCGGGTACAAGCTGGAGGTTGTCGACCTTAAGCTCGCTCGTCAGCTTGGGAAACATCGCATTGGATAAGTAGAAGCCGGGCTTCTCGTAGTCGCGCCGGCCGCCGAAGGAGATGAGATCCGTGCGGTATTTGGCCGCGTACACGATGCCGACGAAATCGGCCCGCGAGAACGGTCTTCCTTCCGTATCATTGTCGAACCAATATTGACGGAACTCCGGACCGAGCTTTTCCAGCAAATAACGGACCCAGCCGAGAAACGGATGCGAGCGAATGATGGAATGCTTGGGCCGTTTGGAGAGGATGTACATATAGCTGAAGAAAGCAAGCAACAGCAGGGCAACAAGCAAGAAAACGGCTGTAATCAGAATCGTGGATACCATCTCGAACTCCCCCAGTTGTCATCGTTAACAGGTGATAATTTCCCATTTCAGTATACCGTTCGCTGCCATTTTTTAGTCGTGGACAACCTTGGAGAACGGGGAGAACGAGAAAACCTCCACCCCACCTTGGGAAGGTGGGAATGGAGGTTAGATAGTAGACGGCTTGAAGCTAGCTGACATCCTGACGCTTGCGGTTGCTGAACTGACTTTCGTACAGATCGGCGTAGAAGCCGCCTGCGGCAAGCAAGTCTTCGTGCGTGCCTTGCTCGATCACGGTGCCGTGGTTCATGACGAGAATGAGATCGGCATCGCGGATGGTCGAGAGGCGATGGGCGATGACGAAGCTGGTTCGTCCTTGCATCAGCTGATTCATCGCATGCTGAATATGAATTTCGGTCCGCGTATCGACGCTGCTTGTCGCCTCATCGAGGATGAGGATGGCAGGGTCGGCGAGAATGGCGCGGGCAATGGTGAGCAACTGCTTCTGACCTTGCGAAATATTAGAGGCCTCTTCGTTCAGAATCGTGTCGTAGCCGTCAGGCAGCGTACGAATGAAGTGATCGGCGTAGGCCGCGCGGGCTGCTGCAACCACTTCTTCTTCCGAGGCGCCGATGCGGCCGTAAGCGATATTGTCGCGGATCGTCCCGTTGAACAGCCACGTATCCTGAAGCACCATGCCGAACAAGCTCCGCAGATCGCCGCGGCGAAGCTGCGTCAGGTTTACGCCGTCGATGGTAATGCTGCCGCCATTGAGCTCATAGAAGCGCATCAGCAGGTTGATCAGCGTTGTTTTGCCGGCGCCGGTTGGACCGACGATGGCGATCGTTTGACCTGCGCGGACATGAATATCCATGTCTTCGATGAGCGCCGTGTCCTCTTTATAACGGAACTGCACATGGTTGAAGCTCACGTCGCCCTTCGGCTTCATCGCTTTGCCGACAACCGCTGCCGCTTGGCTGCTTACGATGGCAACCGGAGCTGCTGCTTCCAGCACTTCTTCCTCCTCATCGAGCAGCTCGAAAATCCGCTCCGCGGACGCAATCGTCGACTGAATGATGTTGGCGATTTGGGCCGTTTGCGTAATCGGCATCGCGAATTGGCGCGAGTAGGAGATGAAGGCTTGCACGTCCCCGATTGTAATCGACTTATGCAGCACAAGAATGCCGCCCGCGACGCTGACCAGTACGTAGCCGATGTTGCCGATGAAACCCATGATGGGCATAATCATCCCGGAGACGAACTGCGCGCGCCAGCCGGATTGGTACAGCTCTTCATTGACCGCATTAAACTTGGCAACGGATTTGCGCTCATGTCCGAACGCTTTCACGATATTGTGGCCGGTGTACATTTCCTCAACGTGGCCGTTCAATTCACCAAGCGCTTTCTGTTGGCCTTTAAAATAAAGCTGCGATCGCTTCGCAATCATCTTAATCGCGAGGAAGCTGAGCGGCAGCGTCACAATCGTGATGAGCGTCATGAGCGGACTGATCGTCAGCATCATGACGACAACGCCGATCAGCGTCACGAAAGCGGTGATGAACTGCGTCAAGCTTTGCTGCAGCGTGCCGCTGATGTTATCCACGTCGTTGACAGCGCGGCTCAGTATTTCCCCGTGCGTGCGGGAATCGAAGAACTTTAAGGGCAGTCGTGCCAGTTTCTCGTTCACGTCCTTGCGAAGATCGTATACGGTCTTCTGCGCCACGCTTGCCATGACATACTGTTGAATGAATCCGAATAATGCACTAATGACATATAAGACCGCAAGTACAACAAGGATTTGCCAAATATAATGAAAGTCGATTTCTGCACCGGGTACGTGATTAATCTTGCCCATCAATCCTTCGAACAGCTTCGTTGTTGCTTTCCCCATGATCTTCGGTCCGAGAATCGAGAAGACGGTACTGAGCACCGCCGTCAGAAGGACGATGAGCAATGCCGTCCGGTGAGGCTTCAGATAACCGGTCAATCTGCGCAAGGTGCCTTTGAAATCCTTCGCTTTCTGAACCTGCATGCCCATCATGCCGCCGGGGCCGCCGCGACCCGGGCCGAAGCCGAAATTACTTGGACCCGGGCCGGTTGGAGCGCCCGGTCGAGGACCGCCAGGACCGCCGCCTGCAGGGCCTTTCTGTAGTTCACTCATGCGATTTCCTCCTCTGACAGCTGTGACGTGACGATTTCGCGATAGACGGTGGACGCGTGCAGCAGTTCGCGGTGGGTGCCGATCGCCGAGATTTGGCCGTCATCCAGCACGATAATCCGGTCGGCATCCATGACGGTGCTGACCCGCTGCGCGACGATCAAGACCGTCGCATCCGTCGTTTCGCTGCGAAGCGCCTCGCGCAGCTTGGCATCGGTCTTAAAGTCGAGCGCGGAGAAGCTGTCGTCGAACAAATAAACCGAAGGCCTGCGAACGAGCGCGCGGGCAATGGACAGCCGCTGCTTCTGGCCGCCGGATACGTTGGTACCGCCTTGCGCGATTGGCGAGCCGAAACCTTCTTTCATTTCGGAGATGAAGTCGCTGGCTTGCGCTACAACGGCTGCGTGGCGAATGTCCTCGTCCGTCGCATCTTCTTTGCCGAAACGAATGTTCTCGGCGATGGTACCCGTGAAGAGCACCGCCTTCTGCGGCACGAGGCCGATCATGGAACGCAGCGTTTCTTGCGACATGTCGCGCACATCGATGCCGCCAATCGTAATGCTGCCGCTTGAAGCGTCATAGAAGCGCGGAATGAGATTGATCAGCGTAGATTTGCCGGAGCCTGTGCCGCCGATAATGGCGGTCACTTCGCCGCGGCCTGCGCGGAATGAAATATTGGAGAGCGCCGGCATTTCGGCACCCGGATAATGAAAGGATACATCGTTGAACGCAAGCTCGCCGTTTGCAACTGCTTTTGCCGAAGAAGCTGCATTAGGGTCCGTAATATCCGGCACCATGTTCAGCACCTCGTTGATCCGAGTCGCCGAAGCGGAAGCGCGCGGAATCATCACGAACATCATCGAGGCAAAGATCAGCGCGAACATAATTTGCCACGCGTATTGAATGAAGGCCATCAAGTCTCCGACCTCCATATGGCCGCTGTCGATACGAAGGCCGCCGTACCAGACGATGGCAAGGCTGGCGAAATTCAAAACCAGCATCATCGCCGGCATAAGCGAGGCCATGATCCGGTTCACTTTGATCGACGTATCGGTCAGATCGCCGTTGGCATCATTGAAGCGGCCTTGCTCGTGGTTGATCCGGTTAAAGGAACGGATAACGCGGATCCCGGTAAGATTTTCGCGGAGCACGAGGTTAAGCTTGTCGATCTTCTTCTGCATCGCTTTAAACAGGGGAACACCCCGGCTTACGATCAATAAGATAATGAGTGCGAGAATCGGGACAATCGCAATAATAATGAGCGAGAGGTTGACGTCTTTGTAGAGCGCCATGATGATCCCGCCGAAGCACATCATCGGGGCCATAACCATGACCCGCATCATCATCATGAGGACTTGCTGAACTTGGGTAATGTCATTGGTCGTCCGCGTAATGAGGGAAGCGGTGCCGATTTGGTCAAATTCGTGCAACGAATACTTCTCTACATGCCCGAAGACACGACTGCGCAAGTCTCGGCCGAAGCCGCCCGCCGCCTTAGCGGACAAGTAGCTGGCACCGATCGAGCAGATTCCGCCGCCCAGCGCGATGAGCAGCATCAAGCCGCCGATCCGCCAAATGTACGGGTTATCGCCTTGCACGACGCCTTTGTCGACAATGTCGGCGAGCAGCGTAGGGAGATACAAATCGGATAACGATTGAAGGAATACGAATAACAGAACGAATAAAACAGGGATACGGTAAGGCCGCAGCATACGAAGCAGTTTCATCATAGTTGGCTATTCACCCTCTTTGGAATGGATTGGTTTGCCGGGATTGTCCTTGCACCATACGGAATATTCCTCTGGTCGCTCGCCATGATAGAACGCGAAAACATCATCGAGCAATTCTACCAGCAGCGCTGCACGATCCTCGCCCAGATGTTCGATCAGCCCATTCATCCGGGCATGCATGGCAGCCCGTGCAAGACCGGTCAGCCTAGCGCCTTCCTCCGTCAGCTTAATCCGTACCACCCTGCGGTCGCTAGGGTCCGCGCTGCGTTCAAGCAGACCTCTTGCCGTGAGCACGTTGACTGTCTGCGTGATCGTCGGCGAGGCGACATTCATCAGGCTGCTGAGCTCCGATGCCTTCAGTCCGGCGGGATTGGAGCGCATGGCTCCTCCGATGGTAAACAGCGTCATCGTCTCGCTTGGCGTACAGTTCTCGATCGGATTGCGGTTCTTAAACGGAATATGCTTGAGCTGTCGGAATGCGCGGATAAGCTGGTGGGCAGTGCCGCGGTCGTGCTCGTTATCACCTTGCATAGGAAGTGCTCCTTTTTTGCATCATGCATTTATTTTAGTTAGCTAACCTAAGTATATTTATTTCGCCAATGGAATGTCAAGATTGCTATTTATAAACACTCTGAAAATTGTGTATGATAGTAGGATAAGATTTTAGGTAGGAAAGGTTGGTCGCAATGGAGAACAAGACATCATCCTCTAACTTTATTAAAAATATCGTGGCTGAAGATTTGAAAGCCGGTAAAGTCAGCGAGGTTATTACCCGCTTCCCGCCGGAGCCGAACGGTTACCTGCATATCGGCCATGCCAAATCGATCTGTTTGAATTTCGAGCTTGCCGACGAATACGGCGGGAAAACCAACCTGCGTTTTGACGATACGAATCCGGTGAAAGAAGATACGGAATATGTGGAATCGATCCAAGAGGACGTGACTTGGCTTGGTTTTGAGTGGGATGACCTGCGTTTTGCTTCGGATTATTTCGAGGAGCTCTATCAACGTGCGGTACTTCTCATCAAGAAAGGCAAAGCGTTCGTCTGCGACCTGACGGCCGAGCAAATGCGCGAAATGCGCGGCTCGTTGACGGAGCCCGGCAAAAACAGCCCGTACCGTGACCGCAGCGTGGAAGAGAACTTGGATCTGTTCGCTCGTATGCGTGCAGGCGAATTCAAGGACGGCGAACGGATTCTGCGTGCCAAAATCGACATGAGCTCGCCGAATATCAACCTGCGCGACCCTGCGCTGTACCGCATTGCGCATGCCCATCACCACCGGACAGGCGATGCTTGGTGCATCTATCCGATGTATGACTACGCGCATCCGATCAGCGATGCGATTGAAGGCGTAACGCATTCGATCTGTACGCTGGAATTCGAAGATCACCGTCCGCTGTACGACTGGACGATTATCGAGTGCGAGATGGAATCGCAGCCGCGTCAATACGAGTTTGCCCGCTTGAACGTGACGAACACGATCATGAGCAAACGTTACCTCAAAATGCTCGTCGACCAAGGCGTCGTCGAGAGCTGGGACGATCCGCGCATGCCGACGATCAGCGGCCTCCGCCGCCGCGGCTTCACGCCTGAATCGCTGCGTGCGTTCTGCCGCGAAATCGGCGTAGCGCGTGCCTATAGCGTAGTGGACGAGCGGATGCTGGAATTCTTCATCCGCGAGGATTTGAAGCTGAAGGCGCCGCGTACGATGGCCGTGCTTGCACCGCTGAAAGTAGTCATCACCAACTACCCGGAAGGGCAAGTGGAGATGCTTGAAGCCGAAAATAACGCGGAGAACGAAGAGATGGGCAGCCGCCAAATTCCGTTCTCGCGCGAAATCTATATCGAGCAGGACGACTTCATGGAGAACCCGCCGAACAAATACTTCCGGTTGTTCCCGGGCAACGAAGTCCGCTTGAAGCATGCTTACTTCATTACATGCCAAGAGGTAGTGAAGGACGAAGCCGGCAACGTCGTGGAACTGCGCTGCACGTACGATCCGGAGACGAAGAGCGGATCGGGCTTCACCGGCCGCAAAGTGAAAGGCACCATCCACTGGGTGGAAGCTTCCCAAGCGGTACCGGCGGAATTCCGCCTGTTCGAGCCGCTGCTGCTCGACAATCCGGATGATGAGGGCAAGGATTTCCTCGAGCGCATTAATCCGAACTCCCTCGACGTGCTGCAAGGTTTTGTCGAACCGAACATGAAGGAAGCGCGCGGACAGGACAAGTTCCAATTCTTCCGCCACGGCTACTTCAACGTAGATCCGAAGCATACCAGCGAATCGAAGGTTGTCTTCAACCGCATCGTGTCGCTGAAGAGCTCGTTTGATCCGAAGGCTTAACTATAATGGGGCTGGCTCGCAAGTCATTGTTGATGACTTGTGTAGCCAGCCCCTTATTTGTGCTTGTTTACGAAGTTGGCCGCCGCTGATAGTCGCTATCCGCTAATGAAGGGCAAAACCAGCAGCTCAAAAGAAGGGATTCGCTCTCATTGGCGCAACCCGAGTAACACTAACCTTGAACTGTACGGTTTCGTAACCGAGAGCGGCCGCTCTCACCGTGCTCTTCCAGTAGCTTCTCCCACCTAAAAAATCTTGGCGAAAACGTAGTCGATTTGGCGCTCATAAGTGGAAATGCCGCTAAAGAAGTAGCTCTATCGCCGAAACCAAACTAACTTGCCTTTTCTGGGAGCTGTAGGCAGATATTCTGCCACCAGCACGGACAGTGTGTTTTTCGGAGGTGAGAGTTCAGTTTCCGCACTCTCAGTTTCTGAAGCAGCAGGAAGGAGTTAGTTTGATCGCTGAGAGACGGATTTCCCGACTCTTAGCATCATTTTCTCGTGGTTTCGGCTGTGAGAGTCGGATTTTCCTACTCTCATCGCCTGGCGAGGCTGCCCATGGGTCGCCCCAATCAGCCTCGCAAAAACAAAAGTGACAAGATCGTCCCAAAATGTTGCATAACCAGCAACATTCTGAATGTTGGAGAGCGGGTAGTCGTTATAATGTTGCTTGATATACAACATTCACTTATTAAACTGGCTGAACGGGTTGTGTTTCCTCTGAAAAGTTGCATTTAGAGCAGCATTTGTCCAAACTGAGCTGTTAATCTGCTTGAATGTTGCTTTTTGAGCAACATTTTATGCCAGCCGCCCAGCTGGCCGCGCCAAAAAAAAGCGCCCCAAACCAGCGGGGCGCCTAATTCCTATCCTTTCCTCGTCAGCTCGTTTGCGCGGATTTCCTCCATGAACTGCGGCCACCACTCGGCCTGCTCGGACCAGTCGGCCGTTTTGACGTTCGCTTGGCCCCATGCCTTCATGGCTTGGTCGCCGCTTTCGGTCATGGCTGCTAAGCTGCCGTAGTCCGGAACGAGCCACTTGCGTCCGATTTGGGCGTGGAGCACCTCGTCGGCCCAATCGTAATCTTGGATGAGGAGCGAAATCGGATTGTTGGTGTCCTTCGCGATTTCCCACTCTTTTTGCTTGCCCGTATGTTTAGGCATGAGGCTTTGTTCGATCCGCCACAGGATGAGGTGAGCCTCCTGCGGGGTAAACTCGGTATTGAGAATCACCGAAGATCCCATATGAATCGGGTACTTATAGAACGGTACGCCGCCGAAGTAGAGGCCGATTTCCCCAAGCATCGCATGGCGGGTTTCATCCCAAAGCTGGCGGCTCAGATCGGTGTAATATTCCCACGGCTTGCCTTCCGTTTTGTACAGAATCGGTCCCATCCACTCCGGTACGTCCATCTCGCGAAGCCGCTTATAGATGAGGGAGTACGCACGCTCTTCGGGCGAGCAGTTCTCATCCCAGAAGTAAGAATCGATCTTGGCGGAGGTGTTGTAAGGGTCGATGAAACGCTCGTCTCTGCGAGGCATCGGGTCCATCTCGTAGCGTTGGCCGTCGGAACGCGGGGCAGCTTCGCAAACGACAGCATCGAGATCCCCGGATACGCCGCCGGCAGCAAGCAAGAATGCGCGCAGATGAGCTTCCCAATCAGCTGCGATTCCCGCCTGCTCAGGCGAATCGATTAACGCGGTCAGAGCCGCTTCTCCCCAGACGATCATTTCCTCTTCATCCTGCAGCATGCCGCGAAGCAGGCGATAAGTCGGATGCTCCGTCATTTTATTCATATTCGCAATATATTGGGACAGCGCTTTCGCGATTTCCGGTCGAATGACCCGGTAGATCCCGGTGAGCAGCTCCACCGTATTCTCCGCGCGAATCGCTTCATCCAGCCAGATGCGCAGCTGCTCATCCGGATCTTGATCAAGATGAAGAGGAGGCTCGCGCATTTCAGAGACCCGTTTGCGAATGGCGGCACTGTGCTCGGCATCGAGCCACAGATGATAGCCAAACGCGCATTTCACTTCCCATTCAGGTACAGCTGCCAGATGCGCGGACAAGATTTGATTGAGGTTCTTGGCAATAAAGTTGAATCGCTTCAGCAGATTCACGCTTTGGTCGACGGTAAATCCGGGCTTGCAAGCCTCTTCATAAGAACATATTCCGGCAAGAGGCGGTATGCCTTTATTGTCAATAACGACTCTGTTCAATGCGCGACACTCCCTTATGAAAGTTGTACTTACGTACGATTATATAAGTTCTAAGGGAGAATTTCTTGGTCTAAACAATCTCGTTTTTTGTCAAAATCAACTATTCAACTCTTCCGCACTCGGACTGTTCTTCGCTCTGAAGGCTATTGGAGGAATACCCTCGGCCACCTTGAAGGCGCGACTGAACGCATGAATACTGCCGAAGCCCAAGTGATCGGCAATATGCTGAATGGAGAGATTGGTATAACGCAGCATTTGTTTGGCTTGATCGATTCGAATCTGTCGATGGTACTGGATCGGCGTCGTCAAATAGTGCTTTTTGAACGTGCGCAGCATATAGTACTTGCTGATGTTAAAGCGCTCAGAAAGCTCCTCCAGCGTAATCTCGCAGTCCCATTTGGAGTGAAGATGACGGCGAATGGCTTGCATGTCCGTACCCGGCTGATTCATTCCGAGTTCATGCTGCCTGATCAAGTAGGTGAGCAAAGAGAGCAGCAATCCTTTACAAGAGGTTTCATAGAGCGGCAAACGCATCTGAAACTCCTCGATTAATTCCAGCAGCATGGACTCGAACCGCTTCGGCTGACGGAGCCGAATATGGCTTGGCAGCGCGAGCGCTCCCTCTGACATCCGGTCCGGCCGAAACCATGCCAGCTGTTCCTTTGTCATGTGGCTCGGCATCTGGAAGGACACCGACAGCTCCGGGCTGTCCGGCATCTCGATCAGGTCAAAGTGCACATGAGGCTGGCTTATGGCCCCGCCGCCAAGCACCTGAATGGAATGCGACTGCCGCGGTTTAAACAAGAAGATGTCGCCGGGAACTCCTTCGTACGCAACACCTTCCACTGTTACAAGCAAACGTCCCTCCTGCAAGTATAGAAGCTCGTAATCCCAAATTTGCCGCGCGGATATCGACCAATCGGCGGGGACGATGCTTGCCATAGCTGTGCGAACATAAGGACTAAGCGTCGTGAGGAGATCTTGTTCTTCCATCTGCGTTGCCTCCCTGGCTGCAATCTACTAGAAGAGCAATTGCTGTTAAAAAGTCACATGGTCCTGATAAATATTTATCCGAATCGGTTCGTTATAATCTAGCTATCACGGAGCTAGTGAGAGGAGACGAATATGTTAAACCATATCAGTAAAATTCAACCCGGCATCAAAACAAAACGGATTTCGAGCTACGATCGCAGCGGAGGAAATGCCGACTTTATTTCGATTCCCGCCGGCGAGACTGCAGATCTTGCCGTCATTGCCGGCGCTGGCATCATTAAGCATATTTGGATCACGGTAAGCGCACCGGACAAGTTCATTCGCCGCAATGCCGTCATTCGCATGTACTGGGATGGCGAAACGGAACCGAGCGTAGAATCTCCGATGGGCGATTTCTTCGGACAAGGGTTCGGCGAAGAGTACAATTTCGCCTCGCTTCCGCTTGCAGCGGCACCCGCAAATGGCAAAGCGTTTAACTGTTATTTTCCGATGCCGTTTGGCGACGGGGCAAGAATTACGATCGAGAACCAATCGAACGAGCCCATCCAGAGCTTCTATTATTATATTGATTTCGAGCAGCACCCGGAGATTCCTGCCTCTGAGGGCCGGTTCCACGCATGGTGGAACCGTGAGATTACGGGCGTGCAACCTCAAGAAGGAGAGACGGAGTGGGGGATTATCGGGCCACAGGGGAAGAACGCAACAACCGAGCATAACTATGTGTTCGCCAATATCGTCGGCAGCGGACAGTTTGTCGGCATCAACTACTACGTGGATAACCCGGGTCCGATGTGGTACGGCGAAGGCGATGACATGTGGCTGATCGATGGCGAGGATTGGCCTGGCTCCTTGCATGGAACGGGGACGGAGGACTTCTTCAACAGCTCCTGGTGCCCGAACGAAGTGTATGCGCATCCGTACTTCGGCTATGCTAAAGTGCCGAACAAGCTGGGTTGGATGGGCCGCACGCACTGCTATCGCTTCTTCTTGGAAGACCCGATCCGATTCGAGAAATCGCTGCATGCGAGCATCGAGCACGGACATGACAATGCCTTGACGCTCGATCTATCGACCGTAGCGTATTGGTATCAAAGCGAGCCGCATCAACCATTCCCGGCGCTGCCTGCGAAGGAAGAACGGGCCAACATGCCGGAAGTCGGCGTCGTTGATGTACATCGGTGGCGGCATGCATGGCGCAATGCGAATGACAGCAAGCCTACATTGTGGGGAAATGAAAAATAATCAATCGTGCGGAAGAAGCCTGGTTCGATGACCTCGAATTAGGCTTTTTTGTGTTCGCATGAGGCGTATGGGAAGAAAGCTTCCACAGATTTGTACGAATTTCGCAAAATCCATTTTACAGCAACTCTCCTTATAATGAGACCAACAAACAGCTTTGACTGGAAGAAAGGGAGATTCTCATGAGAAGGAAATGGATGAAACGAACAGCTCTTATGACAATTAGCGCGACGGTTCTCCTAAGCGGAATGACGCTTGGCAGCGGTCATTTGATGGCACAGACGAATACGACGCAATCGCTGGAGGAAGTACTTGCCGGGATGACGCCTTTGCAGCGCCAAGCTTTGCACCAGCTGGAAGTTACGGATGAGAGCGGTCTTCAGCTCTCGCCGTCCGTCAACTTAAATAGCCCGGCTGCTGCTTCGGTTATTGTAGAGTTCAAGGCGGAGCCTGCCCAAAGCGCTGTTCTCAAGCAGGCGCTTAATGGAAAGTCCCTATCCATGAATGAAGCCAGTAAAAATGCCGATACGGCCCAAGCTGCATTCCAGAAAGATTTGAAAACGATCTATAAGGAAGAGCTGCGCTCGGATGCTGATTTTTACAAGATTACGAGAGTCTATAAGAATTCCATTAATGGTGTTGCCATACAGCTGCCGGCGAATCAAATCCAGCAATTGCTGCAATCCAGCGCCGTTAAGGCTGTTTGGAGTAATGAAGAAGTCCATATTGAGCCTCCGGTGAAGCAAGAAGCAGTTGCGGGAGATCAAGCGGTAGCGACGCAATATACATTCCCGGGCATTGATAAATTGCATGCCGAAGGCTTCACGGGGAAGGGGATTAAGGTAGGGGTTATCGATACAGGGGTTGATTACAACCATCCTGATCTAACCGATGCTTACAAAGGTTATCGTGCGCAAGCAGGTGTAGATCCGAAGCGTATCAATCCCAGCACTGTAAAAGGTTGGGACTTTGTAGACAATGATGCCGATCCGATGGAAACGACGTATGACGATTGGCAGAAATCCGGTAACGGCGAGTATAGCGGCGGTTCGCCTTACTATACCGAGCATGGTACACACGTATCCGGCATCATAGCGGGTCGAGGTAAAAATACAGGAGAGCTCAAGGTGACCGGTGTAGCGCCTGATGCAGATCTTTATGTCTACCGCGTATTAGGTCCGTATGGCTCAGGTTCGACGGCTGACATTCTGGGCGGTATCGATAAGGCGATTAACGATGGAATGGATGTTATTAATCTATCCCTTGGCGCAAATACGAACAATCCGCTTGAGCTTGAGAGTATCGCGCTGAATAATGCCGTGCTCGCAGGCGTAACTGCAGCGGTATCTGCCGGAAACTCCGGAAGTGGCATGTATACACTCGGTTCGCCGGGTGCAGGCGCATTAGCCATTACAGTGGGTGCAAGCGATGTTTCGGAGAAGATTGCGACGGGCACAGGCACGCTGCACGTTAGTGCGGCTGATGCAACAGCAGCTGCAACAACGGATTTACGACTGCTTGGCAAAGGCTACGGAGACAAGCTGGAAGAGCTGCGCGGCTTGAGTCTGCCGATCGTTGCGATTCCTAAATTAGGCGAAGCTGCGGACTACAAAGATTTAGATGTGGCCGGCAAAGTTGCATATGTAAATAGAGGCGAGATCGCTCTCGATATCAAAATCAAAGAAGCGGCAAAGCACGGCGCGAAAGCGGTATTGCTTGCCAATAACACCAATGCAGGCGGAGAAACCTTTATTTCGTCCTACTTAGGCGAGTCTTATGGTCTTATTCCGACCTTCTCATTAACGAAAGCTTCGGCAGATGTAATGTCGCCTAAGATTGGATTGCTCTCCACGTTCTCGATTGATACGCTCAGTGAAACGGTAACTCCGGGCAGCACATTGGCGGGCTTTAGCTCACGAGGTCCAGCACGGATTACCTACGATATTAAGCCGGAAGTGACGGCTCCTGGCGTATCTACATTCTCTTCTGTGCCGCCTTATATGCACGGAGCTGATCAAATTGGCAATTATACGTATGCTTACGAGCATTTATCCGGAACATCGATGGCATCGCCAAACGTAGCAGGTGTAGCGGCATTGTTATTGCAAGCCAACCCTGATCTGACTCCGGCGCAAGTGAAAGAAACATTGATGAATACTGCGGATCCGCTGAATGACAACTACAGCGTGTTTGAAGTGGGTGCCGGTGTCGTCGATCCTTATGAGGCGATTCATGCGCAGGCACGCGTCGAAGTGCTGGATCGCACAGATGCAACAGGCTCTAAGCAATACGTAACGAATCAAACAGGCGCGATGGCGTTTGGAACGCATGCACCGGGTGGAGCGGCTGTATCGGATCAACGCTCCCTCTATATCTATAACAATAGCAATACAGCGAAAACCTTTAACGTAGCGGTTGCATTCCAGAAGGATCGCAGAGGTTCACTTGATGCCGCTGCTAACAATGTGACTATTACAACCGATTCCGCAGTAACAGTAGCTGCATCTTCCAAGAAGCGCACAGACGTGTCCATTGCAATTCCGGCATCGGCTGCACTTGGCGTCTATGAAGGTTATGTCACTTATACGAATGCAGACGATGCGAATGAGATGTACCAAGTGCCATTTGCCGTTCGTACCATCGTAGAGGGCATCGATTCCTTCTCGCTAAGCCCGAAAGCTTTTACAAGACCATCTGATTCCGCGTACCCCGGCCAGCTGCTTTATACCAATGGCTATCTGAAATTGAAATCTCATATGCGCATAATTGACGTCATTCTGACGGATATGGATAACAAAGAAGTTGGTTACATCGGTTCATTCGATGGCTTGAAGATGAATGACAATACGAATATGGCGATCACCTCGATCTTCTCGGGTTACTATTATCCATTCACAGGCCGACTCGATCACCCGATTGCGTATAACCCCGTTCTTACGAAACCGGGCATGTATCGTCTGAAGCTCATCGGTACCAATGATGAGGGACGAACATTTACGACAAGTGCAGCGGTATATTTTGAAAATACGGCTCCGACATTTAATGTACAAGTGAACAATTTGACCAATGTGCCAAACGTTCATGGTTCGGATTCGGACCAAGACGTGTACGAATACGATCCGGCTGTAGATTCGAGAATCTTGATTTCCGGTTCCATTTCGGATAAAGGAACGGAAGAGATGATGGCACATCCGGATGATTTCCCGGGCGTGACCAAGAGAAACAACTTTGTCTATTATAGAGATCCAACATGCACATCGGCGTTGCTCGGTGCTTGTACGGCAAAAGTAATCGTTCCGGATGTGAACGGCAACTTCTCGACCTATATCAATATCAATCCGACCAAGCCGATGACGCTTGAATTCTATGGATGGGATGCTGCGTCCAACAAAACGTTTAATGTCGGAAAAAACTTGTATATTTTGAAAAAGGGCGAGACATATGCTTACATGCAGCCTGAAAAACGTGCCAAAAACATGGGCGAAGCCTTGCATAGTACGTTATCGTTGAACAACGCAAGCGATGTAAAAGGCGCAGCATTTAAGTTCTACTATAATTCCAGAATCAGCAATCTTCTGCAACCGGAGGATATTGTTCTAAATCCTGCTTACAGTGATTATTTTGACGTTACAATGGAGCAGCATCCAAACCAGGAAGGCTCGTATAATTATGAGGCGACCATTACGTTGACGCGCAAAGAGGGCGTAGAAGGAACGTTGTCCGGCAATCTTTCCTTGGCGGATGTCGCGTTTAATCTGTCCTACGACACGACTGTACAGCCTTTGATGGACCAAGGCTATTTGTACTCCGTAACCTATACAGATAGCGCAGATACGACCAAACCTGTATTATTCACGGGGAACTCTGCTAGCTTTAAGATTCGCACCTACTCCGTGCTGCGTGGATCGATGGCTGCGGAGGCGCTGTACAATAATTATGGAACATTGGCTGCTAATCCGAAGAACTTGGATTACTCCCAGATTGGCGCTCAAGTCAAGGTGACAAGCTCGAATGGTACGGAGTATCCGGTTGGCAGCTATTACGCGGCAAGCTTTGAAGTTCCGAATCTGCCATTTACAGATGACACCTATACGTTTGCATTGGATATCCCGGGTCACTTTACAATTCATAGCAATTTCACCATTGGCTTCCGCGATGATGCCGGAAATATCACGACCCAAAATCTTGTTCTTCCTTACAATCCTGCAACCGCCGGCGATGTGAACAAGGATGATGTCATCGATATTATGGACGCGCTCTATATCGAACAAGTATGGGGAACGAACGATCGTGCAGCAGATATCAATTATGATGGTACGGTAGATGTATACGATCTCATTTATGTGCTTCGTAACTATTTAGTATCCAATCCTACGGTTGAATTCACGCCGAATCCAAGGCAGAAGTACCAAGGCGTCGAGATCGACAACATTATTGATAAAATCGATGCAAGACTGTCGGCTGAAGCGACATTTGCAGAGATTCCCGATGCGGATGCAATTACAAGTGCTACTAAGGAAGAGGTTAAAGCGGCTGTAGCTGAAGCTAAAACGGCAGTAACGGACGCCATTAATGCAGGTTGGACGGCGGAAGAGGTTGTAGGCTTTACAGGCTATTACAAGATTGCCGCTGCAGAGCAGAAAATCGCCGCTATCGAAAGCGAAGAAGTAGCGGTAACGCCAGTAACACCAGTAACACCAATAACACCGACAGATCCTGTAACAGATGCTGAGGAAAAGGCGAAAGCAGAAGCAGAGGCGAAAGCTAAAGCGGAAGCAGAAGCAAAAGCGAAGGCAGAAGCGGAAGCGAAAGCGAAGGCAGAAGCAGAAGCGGCAGCCAAAGCGAGAGCAGCGGCAGAGGCGAAAGCGAAGGCAAAAGACGCGGCTATTATTAAACAAGCTGAAGCGGCTCAAGCTAGGGTTGATAAGCAGTTGAAGAATGTAAAAGATGCACAGAAGCTGCTGGTGCAGGCTGGTAAGGCTGCTGCAGCGATCAAAGCCGATAAGAACGGTAACGTGGATATCGCAAAGGTTGCCATAGTCATGGGACAATACGAAGCGATCATTACGGAGTTTAATCGTGCCGGCAAAGCAAATCTGGCTTCACCTGCGATTTTGGAATTTGTGAAAGTGATGAACAACAAGGTGAGCAAGGATGTTATTGCGAACTTTGTGAAAGAATCCGCTACTTCTTCCAAGCAGCTGTTGAACCTGATCAATGCTTTGAAGAAGAGCAAAATCGATACAACCGAGATCGAAAAGATTTACAAAAACATGCTGAAGGCAGAAGCGAACAAGAAAGCTTCCTCCAAACAGTAAAAGTAGGATAAGCAAGGACCGAAGCGGAGTGAAAACTCTGTCTTCGGTCTTTTTCATCGAGCAAGTACGGATATTCGCTGGTATACTTAGGTCAACTATTGCCTAATCGGAAGGACGGGTGGAAGATGCCGATCGAGATATCGGAGGTTCCTGGCATCATTCTTGCAGGCGGACGAAGCTCGAGGATGGGGTCCGATAAAGCGCTGTTGCCCGTTGGGGCTAGGGGCGAAGTGATCTTAAGAGCAGTCGCCGAGCAAATGTTAGCACTTGGCATGCCGTATGTAATGGTTTCCGTTGGCGACAGTGAGCGGGAGGAAGCATACAGGTCGAGGCTGGCCGGGCTGCTTGGTCAGGTTCGATTCGTGCACGACACTTACCCGGATTGCGGACCGCTGGCTGGATTGCATGCTGCTTTGAGCGCTATGTATGAGCCGGGTTATGCTTTCGTTATGGCATGCGATATGCCCATGCTGTCGGGCACGCTGCTTGCGAGGATGCTGCCGCTGGCAAGCGGGGAGGCGGCACCGCCGCGTACGGAAGCTGGCATGCCGCAAGTTATTCGCACGCCGAATCAACCGTTCCATGCACTTTATCATACGAGCGTCGCGCGTGAATTGCAGCAACGGCTGGAACGGCATGAGCTACGCCTCATGGCGCTGCTTGATGCACTGCATACAGTTGAGATACAGCCGCTCCCGAATGAAGAAGAAGCGTTCGTGAATCTGAATACACCTGAATTGTACGCCGACTATGTGCGCTCGAAAGGTATCTTCTAGCTGCAAAGGCCGCTTCTGTCGCAGCTGCTTGCCAATGTATTGCCCCGGGAGCAACACATCCGCTGAAAACGCCAATTACCTGATGATGTGTTGCTCGTGGAGCTACACATGAGCTGTAATCAGCGCATATTTGCGAAAGTGTTGCTCTGGGAGCTACTCTTCGTTCAACTAACCAGCAATCCCGGCTCAATAGAGCCTCATTCTCGCTGGAGAGAGGTAACAAGTACCGCCCATGTAGAGAGAACGCAGCGTTCCGATATAAGAGAGGTAACGGTTACCGCTCATGCCGTGTAAAGGCCACATTCCCGCCAAAGAGAGAGGTAACAGCTACCGCTCATGGAGCGAGAACGCAGCGTATCAGCAAAAGAGAGGTAACAGGTACCGCTCATAGAGCGAGAACGCAGTATATCAGCAAAAGAGTGGTAGCAGTTACCGCTCATGGAGCGAGAAATCAGCGTATCAGCAAAAGAGAGGTAACAGTTACCGCTCGATGCAGCAAGAAGGCTGCGTTCCAGTATAAGAGAGGTAACAGGTACCGCTCATGGAGCGAGATAGCTGCATTGCCGCCAAAGAGCGGTAACATCTACCGCATTAGGTAGCAGTCAAAGCCGCGTCGAAGGCATCGTATCCACATAAAAAAGCACCCCGGAAGGGGTGCTTTTTTCACGACTACCCGTTGATATGCATTTCCACCTCTATATACTCATTCGAGCTGTAGGCTCCGACCACGGACTCGACCAAGTGGCGCAAGGCCTCGACGGACGGTGCCTCCCAGAAGGTAATGCTTCTGGAGTGGTCTGCGGTTCGGGATTGCACGCGAAGCTTAAAACCCGCTGGCAATCCGACGGAATCGGCTTGGCCGGCTGCGGCGAAGAATTTCGCCGGATCGGAAATCGTATGTAGGACGGCAATGGTCAATGGACATTCCCCCTATTAGGTTGGTTATCGAATCGATATATCATATTCGAGCCCGCGGGGAATATTCAGAACCGGCAAGGATGCGCCAAACTAGCGCATCCTTGCCTGCCGATTATGGCGCCTCCCGCTCAAGCCGGACGGCGCATAGCTTGAATTCCGGCATGCGGCTGATGGGGTGCAGCGCATCGTTGGTCAGCTTATTGATGGCGAGGTCGCCGCCCCAATGGAAAGGGACGAATACCGTTGTAGGGTGAATATCCTGCACCACCTTCACGTCGATGACCATCGTACCGCGCCGCGTGGTGAGGCGCAGGCGATCGCCGGGGCGCAGCAGAAGTTTCTCTGCGGCCGAAGGATGAATTTCCGCGACGGGGACCGGCGCTTTTTTCATTAGGGCAGCCGTACGACGCGTTTGGGTGCCGCTCAGATAATGGTTGCCGAGCCTGCCTGTCGTCAAAATATAGGGATACTCAGTGCTCGTCGTTTCCGCCGGTTTCTTCGGCGTAATGCCGTGCAGCTTGGCGCGTCCGTTCGGATGATAATAGACGCCGTTCTCGAACATGCGAGGCGTTCCGGGATGCTCCGGCGACGGACAAGGCCAGAACAGACCCTTCTTCTCTTTAATCCGCGAGTAGGACATGCCGCCGTAGTCGGCTTTTCCGCCTGCGCTGGCTCGGCTCAGCTCATCGAATACCGCTTCCGGGGATTCATATTGAAAATAAGCACCGCGTCCAAGTCGCTCCGCCAGTGCGACAATAAGCTTGTAGTCTTCCATCACTTCACCGGGCGTCTTCAGCGCGCGCGGACGATGAAACACGCGGCCTTCAAGGTTGGTTAGCGTACCTTCGGCCTCCAGAAATGTCGATCCCGGAAGCAGCCAGTGTGCATAAGCGGCGGTCTCCGTCTCGAAGAGATCGATGACGACGAGCAGCTCCAGCTTCTTCAATGCCTCTTCCACGCGCGAGTTATTCGGGCTCGATACAAGCGGATTGGAGCCGAGCACGATCATCGCTTTGATTTCGCCGTCCAGAATGCGGTCGAACAGCTCATAGGCAGAAACCCCTTTGCCCGGGATCTCCTCCGGCTCGATTCCCCAAACCGCCGCGACATGCCGCCGTGCTTCGGGATCGTCTATCATGCGGTAGCCGGGCAGCTGGTCGGCCTTCTGACCATGCTCTCGGCCGCCTTGACCGTTGGCTTGACCGGTTACGGGTCCGAATCCGCAGCCGGGCCGACCCATTTTGCCCGTTAGCAGACAGAGATTAATATAGTTCAGCGTGTGCTCCACGCCGTTAATTTGCTGTTCCAATCCGCGTGCAGTGAGGACGACGCCTGTCTCTGCACGGGCAAATCCGCGCGCGATGGTGCGGATGACTTCTTTGGGAATGCCGGTGTACCCGGACACGGTATCGGGCGAGAAATCGCGAACAGACTCCCGCACCTCTTCAATTCCGGTTGTGTGAGCGTCTACGTAGGCTTGATCATAAAGATTCTCGTTCAAGATGACATGGAGCAGCCCGTTGACGAATACGGAGTCGAACCCCGGCTGTAAATTCACATGAATATCAGCCAGCTTGGAGGTCATGGTAGGGCGCGGATCGATCGTAACGATAATGGCCCCGCGTTTCTTGGCTGCCATTAGATAGGGAACCATCGTCGGCTGACATTCCGCAATATTGGTTCCGGCCAAAATAATATAATTCGCCATCATTAAATCATCCAGCGGCACATTCATTCCGCGATCGATGCCGAAGGCGCGCATTTGCGCCGCAGCAGCGGAAGACATGCAGTAGCGTCCGTTGTAGTCCACATACTTGGAGCGTAAAGCGACACGCGTGAATTTGCCGAGCAAATAACAGACCTCATTGGTGAGCGAGCCTCCGCCGAAGACGGATACGGCATCGCGGCCGTGCTGCTCTTGAATGGATAAGATCGAGGAGGCGATGCCATCAAGCGCATCTTCCCAGCTCGATTGCTGCCATGTCGAGCCCGGCAGGGCAGAGCCAACCCGGCGCTGCGGTACGAGGAGACGCTCCTCATGGACGGTATGCCCCAAGGCATTCAGCCCTTTCTGGCATAGACGGCCCGTCGCCACCGGGAAATCCGGACTTGGCTTAATGTCGAAACCTGCCGCATTGTCTTCCGGAAGCAGCTCGATGCCGCACTGCATACTGCAAAAGCAGCAATGGGAGCTAATTCGAGTCGCTGTTGGATCAGCTGCTATAGGTAGTGCGCTCATGAGGATTCCTCCATTTCCGCTTGCGTAAGGGTAAGGCGTGCAGACGGAACGGCTTTGTTCCGTCTGCCCCGGATGATGCACGCTGCCTTCGGCCGGCATTGGGTTCGGTCAACTGAAAGTGCGGATATCACGCGGGCTGAGCAGTCCGCCTAACGAAATCTTTTAAGAAGTGGCCGTGTTCTGCATGCCCGCCGAATCGATGCGAGCTTTGCCGCCGCTGCCGATCCAGGATTTCTTCCAAGCGCCTTGCACGAGGAAGATCAAGACGATACAGATCAATGCCACGCCGCTAAGAATGAGGAAGCCCGGTGTATAGGAGCCGGTTGAGAGCTTTAAGTTTCCGAGCACCTTCGGGAGAAAATAACCGCCAAGTCCTCCCGCCGCGCCGACGATGCCGGTGACGATGCCGATCTCGTTCTGGAAGCGCTGCGGCACGAGCTGGAATACGGAACCGTTGCCCATGCCGAGGGCCATCATCCCGATGAAGAGCAGAACAATCATCGCCGGAAGCGGCGGCAAGGTGGAGATGCAAGCCATCATAATGGCAACGACCGCATACAAGGCAATCAGCATGCGAAGTCCGCCGAGCCGGTCGGCAAGCCAGCCGCCAACCGGACGGAAGAAGCTGCCCGCGATGACGCAGATTGTGGCAAAGTCCGCTGCGCGTACGGGGCTAAGGCCATACTGGGTGTTGAAGAAAATCGTCAAATAGTTGGACATCCCGACGAAACCGCCGAACGTGACGGCATACAGCATACAGAACATCCACGTGTCCCGCTGCTTGAGCACCGAGCCGTAATCGGACAGCTTGCGCGGGGAAGGCTGGTTCGGACTGTCTTTGGCAAGCAGGGTGAACACAATGAATACGATCGCGATCGGAATGAGCGCCATGCCAAAAACAACATGCCAGCTGCCATAATGCTGAGCGATCCGATTGGCGAAAAGCGTGGTGAATACCGTTCCGCTGTTGCCCGCTCCGGCGATTCCCATCGCGAGACCTTGATATTTCGGGGGATACCAACGGCTCGCAAGCGGCAGTGCGGCGGCGAAGGAAGCGCCGGCAACGCCGAGCAGCAGCGCGACGATATACAGCTCGCCTAGGGAGTCGACGAACTTCCAGCCCCAGACGAGCGGGACCATCGTAAGGGCAATACCGATCTGGCCAGTGCGCTTCGGCCCGATGACATCGGTGAAATAACCGAGCACAAGGCGAAGGATGGAGCCGCCTAGTATTGGCAATGCGACCAGGTTCGCTTTCTGAGCGGCATCCATCTGATAGTCGCTCATAATAATGACAGCCAGCGGCCCCAGCAGGACCCATACCATGAAGCTCATGTCAAAATACAAAAATGCGCTCAGCAAGGACGGGCTGTGTCCGCTTTTCAAAAATCCATCGCGATTCATCATTGCAAGTAGCTCCTCTCCATTGTTCATTCCGGTCGATCTCTCTCTTTTTGCAAACGGTCCTGCCGCTTCATCTTCAGCTTGGCTTGTCAAACGAGAAATGAGGGTTGCTCGCTTGAAGCGACTGCTTTGTAAGCGTTTCTAACACAATAAAAGGCCGCATCGCAGTTGAATAACTGCAATACGGCCTCTTTGCCATCGGCCCCACGTCGGTGTGGAAGCCAAATTATCGTTCGATTCACGTCATTGTGATCTTAGTTGCAATTATAGGGGGCTTGCGAGGTCCATGTCAATATAGCTGACACACATATTTTTTATCGCCTGGGGAGTGACTACCCGGGGGCTTAACCGTGGATGAGTTGATAGACTTTCACGATGGAGGCGGCGATATCGCCGATTCGCTTCCGTTCATTCATGGCCTGTTTCCGCAGGAAATCATAAGCTTCCGCCTCGGAAATCCCTTTGATTTCGCATAGTACAGCCTTCGCTTGATCGATCCATTTACGCTCGTCGATCCGCTGCAGCAGCTGCTCCCGTTCCTCGGCCCATCGCTTGCGCTGCTGGAATACGCGCTGGCCCCACTTCAAAGCAACGCCCATTTCCAAGGTATTCATGGAGCTGAAGAGGACGCCGTCCAGGGTATAACCAAACTCAAGTTCATTCGGAACCGCGTTCTCGGAGCAAAGCCATAGGGTTGGCAGCCGTCTCATACCTGCAATTGTGGATTGCCAATCCTGCATCCGCTCTACGGTGACATGCATGACCGCGGCATCCGCCACGCTTATAAGGCTCTTTACCTCTTCGGCATTAGCTGCACGGTGCAAGGTGCGGCAGTTTTGCTGCAAGCTATGCATCGATACGGGAGGTCTTCCTTCCTCAAGAAAAAGGATGGATCTCATCATCGGTCACCTCGTTTAGGCACAGCGAATGTCCAGCTTTGGAGCCCTGCCTGCAAATTTGTAATAAAATATAACATACCCTCCCTCAGAATGTCGACGTTCATTTCAACTATTTTCCCTAAATTTTAGGCGAGTGACCAAAAGTGGCATGTTACGTCCTATTTTATGTTAGATATATTGACATGCGCCGCGATGCGACCTATACTAAAGCCAAGATCTTTACGACGGCACAATGGCGTGCCCTCTTAAATCCGGCAATGGAGCCTGTTCTTTCGTCAATTGCGACGAGGGGATGGGCTTTTTATGTTTTCGGAAGCGGCCGGGGCTGCAGCGCAATAAGGGTCGTACCTCGTGCGACGCACTAACTTTTAGGAGAGATAGCCATGAGAAAGAAATTAGTCATGATTGGTAATGGGATGGCCGGTGTTTCATTCGTTGAGCAGCTGCTGAAGCTGAACCCGCATCGCTACGACATCTCGATTATTGGGGCGGAGCCGCACCCCAACTATAACCGCATTATGCTGTCGTCGGTTCTCGCGGGGGATGCCAGCATGAAGGATATTATTTTGAACGATTGGGATTGGTATCGCGATAACGGCATTGCGCTGCATACCGGTCAACAAGCTACATCCGTGGATACGGAAGCGCGTACGGTAACGACTGATCAAGGACTGACACTGGCTTATGATGAGCTTGTTTTTGCTACAGGATCACTGCCTTTCATGCTTCCGATACCCGGAGCGGATAAGGAAGGCGTCATTGCATTCCGAGACATCAAAGATTGCGAAACGATGATCGATACGGCGAAAACATACCGGAAAGCCGTAGTCATCGGCGGCGGTTTGCTCGGTATCGAAGCGGCGCGCGGGCTGGTCAATCTCGGCATGGAAGTGAGCGTTGTTCATATCTTCGCTTACTTGATGGAGCGGCAGCTTGATGCAACGGCGTCACGACTCCTGCAAGCGGAATTGGAACGGCAGGGGATGAAGTTTCTGCTGGAGAAGCAGTCCGATTTCATTACGGGCGAGGATCGTGTGACAGGCCTGACTTTCAAGGATGGGACGCATGTAGAGGCGGACCTTATCGTCATGGCAGCCGGTATTAGGCCGAACGTACAGCTGGCCAAGAGTGCCGGCGTAGAAGTGAATCGCGGTATCGTCGTTGACGATCATCTCCAGGGGAGTATTGCTAACATTCATGCGGTAGGTGAGTGCGCCGAGCATCGCGGGATTGTCTATGGTCTGGTGGCGCCGCTCTATGAACAAGGCGCTGTTCTTGCCAAGAAATTGGCTGGGGTCGAGAGTGACGGCTATCAAGGATCGGTGCTGTCAACCAAGCTGAAGGTGTCGGGGGTGAACGTATTCTCGGCCGGACGATTTGCGGATGAACCGGGTACGAAGGCGCTTCGCGTACAGGATGATTTGGACGGTATTTATAAGAAGGTCGTGTTTGAGAACGGGAAGGTCGTCGGTGCTGTTTTGTTCGGCGATACGAGCGACAGCTCAAGGCTTTTCTCCGTCATTCGCAGCGGCAAGGACTTTACGGGAAATGAGAAAGAGGTGCTGTTCGGACCGTCCGGCGGTAACGGAGGCGGCAAGTCGGCGAGCACGGCGGATCTGGTAACCGCGATGAGCGGGGACGAAATCGTCTGCGGCTGCAACGGCGTTACGAAAGACACGCTGGTGGAGGCGATCACGGAGAAAGGCTGCGTCAGTGTCGGCGAACTGAAAGCCTGCACCAAAGCATCCGGCGGCTGCGGCGGATGTAAGCCGCTCGTGGAAGCGATTCTGACAGCCACGCTTGGGGCAGATCAGGTGGCGGCGGTGAAAGAAGGCATCTGCGGCTGTACGGCGCTCTCGCGCGACGAAGTCGTGAATGCCATTCAGCAAATGCACCTGACGACGACGAAGGAAGTCATGCATGTGCTGGAGTGGAACAATCCGGAGGGCTGCTCCAAATGCCGGCCGGCGCTCAATTATTATCTTGGCATGGCATTTCCGGATGAACACGAGGATGAGCTGGAATCCCGTTTCGTGAACGAACGTAACCATGCGAACATTCAGAAGGACGGTACGTTCTCCGTTGTTCCGCGCATTTACGGAGGGGTGACGACGCCGGAGGATTTGAAGAAAATCGCGACGGTCGCGGAGAAATACCAAGTGCCGCTTGTGAAAATAACCGGAGGTCAGCGGATTGACCTGCTCGGCGTGAAGAAAGAAGATCTGCCGGGCATGTGGAAGGATCTCGATATGCCTTCCGGTTATGCCTACGGTAAAGCGCTGCGCACCGTGAAGACCTGCGTAGGCAATACGTTCTGCCGATTCGGCACACAGGATGCGATCAAGATGGGCATCGATCTGGAGAAGAAATTCGAGCGGCTGAATACGCCGCATAAAGTGAAACTGGCTGTCTCGGGCTGCCCGCGTAACTGCGCCGAGGCGACCATTAAAGATCTCGGCGTTGTTGCGATTGACGGGGGATGGGAGATTTACGTGGCCGGCAATGGCGGTACCCGCGTACGCGCGGCAGATTTGCTGACGAAGGTGAAGACGGAAGAGGAAGTTCTGGCGTGGACGGGCGCTTACTTGCAATATTACCGGGAAACGGCCAATTACATGGAGCGGACGAGTGAGTGGTCGCTTCGAATCGGCCTGGATACGATAAAGGCTGCTCTGGAAAAGCCGGAGGATCGTGATGCCTTGAATGCGCGCATTGATAAGACACTGGATCTCATGAAGGATCCGTGGCAGCAAATTATCGAGAGCGACGATCTGCGCAGTGCATTCGATGCCCTGACAGCGCCAATGAGTCCGGAAGCTGCGGCGGCAGATGCGACGGTAAAGCCATAACCAGAGACAGAGCTGCGGCTTTCATGCGGCAGCAGAGGGAGCGGATGAGAAGATGAATGAACTGATCATTGGGCACATTTCAGAATTTCCTGAACGGACCGGGCGCGTTGTGCGGCTCGGAGAGATCGAACTTGCGCTGTTTAAGCTGACGGATGGAACGGTCAAAGCGATCGAGAACTTATGCCCGCATAAGAACGGCAAGCTCTCCGAAGGGATTGTATGCGATCATCATGTTTATTGTCCGCTGCATGATTGGAAGATCGATTTGCACGATGGGATCGTGCAAGCGCCGGATGAGGGCTGCGTGACCACATACAGCACGATTGTTGATGGCGCGGGCAATGTGATTTTGCTGGTGCAGGACGGAGTGAATGAGCGAAAGGTATCGTAAGCTTGCTGCCTGATGCGTGTGAATATCGATAGGACTGGGAGGCGGCAGCTATGGCGCGTTTAGAGGGAAAAAGGATCGCTGTGACGGGGCCGCGCAAAGCGGATGAGCTGAGCAAAATGATCGCTAAATTCGGCGGAACGTCGGTGCTTCGTCCTGCGCAGGGGACGGTGTTTCTCGACGATTCTCAGATTGAAGAGCAGCTGAGCGCACTCATCGCGCGACCGGCCGATTGGCTTGTGCTGACCACGGGCGTTGGAACGGAGGCGCTCGTGCAAATTGCCGAGCGGCTCGGTTTGGCGGAGCAGTTCGTGCATGCGCTGAGCGAGATGCGCGTGGCCGCCCGCGGATACAAGACGGTGAATGCGCTGCGCAAGCTGGGGATTACGCCGGAGGTGCGCGATGATGACGGCACGACTGCGGGGTTGCTTCGTTTGATGGGCGACCATGATCTATATGGCCGGACCGTTGCGCTCCAGCTGTACGGCGATCCGGCCCCGCGTCTGATCGGCGAGCTTGCCCGTCGCGGCGCGCTCTGCGAGGAGCTGCTGCCTTATCGGCATATCCCGCCGCAAGGAGATATCGTCGAGATGCTGATCGACGAAATCGTGAGCGGGGAGGTAGACGCCGTCACGCTCACGAGCACCGTTCAGGTGCGTTATGTGATGGGCTGCGCGGCTAAGCTTGGCAAGCTGGATGCGGTTCGTGCTGCTTTTGCAGAGCGCGTGCTGGCAGTTGCCGTCGGTAAGGTGACGGCGGAAGCGCTGCAAGAGGAAGGCGTGGAGCGGGTGTTGTTCCCGGAAGAGGAGCGCATGGGCAGCATGGTAGTGGCGATGAGCAAGTATTTCGGCGGCGGGCAGCTAACGGATAGCGAAGCGGCGGTTGGCGCGGTGTCGGGCGATTGCGCGAGCGGTGCCGGAGCTGGTGCGGACGCGGGTATGGGTGTGAGCGGCGCAGGGGCTAATGCAGATACAAGCGCAGGTCCGGGTCCGGGCGTGGGCGCGAATGCAAGCGGCGTAGTTGCTGATGCAGAAGAAAGTTCGAGTGCAGGGCTCGGAGTAAGCGTAGTAGGAGACCCGAACATAGGTGTGAGCGCGAGTGCATAGTCTTAGGGCGGACGTTTAGGCAACATAGTGGCAGCAAGACATAGCTAAGCAGGGGAGAGTGGGCGCATGGGCGGCGATTATGGGAAGGTGTACTTAACGGGAGCGGGTCCGGGCGACCCGAAGCTGATCACGGTCCGTGGGCTGGAAAGTATCCGTCTGGCTGATGTCATTGTTTATGACAGACTCGTGTCAGGGGAGCTGATTAAAGAGGCTCGAAAGGATGCGGAGCTCATCTATGTCGGCAAAGCATCAGGCAGGCATACCCTTAAGCAAGAGGATATTAACGCTCTTCTTGCCGAGCGCGCCATGCGCGGTCTGACCGTTACCCGGCTGAAGGGAGGCGATCCCTTCGTGTTCGGGCGCGGCGGCGAAGAAGCCGCTCACTTAGCTGAGCGCGGAATCGAATTCGAAATCGTGCCCGGCATCTCTTCTTGCATCGCCGCCCCTGCGTACGCCGGCATTCCGGTTACCCATCGGAAGCTGGCTGCTTCCTTCGCGGTCATTACCGGCCACGAATGTACCGACAAGGACAGTGCCTGCGTCGATTGGGCTTGGGCGGCCGGAGCGGAAACGCTCGTCGTGCTGATGGGGCTGGCGCAGCTTCCGTACATCGTGGAGCAGCTGCTCGGCAATGATAAACCGCCGAGCACGCCGATCGCACTCGTGCAAAGCGGGTCCTGCTCCGAGCAGCGAACGGTTGTCGGCACGCTTCGGACCATAACCTCGCAGCCCGAGGTTGCGGAGCTGGTTAGCCCGGTGGCCATCGTTATCGGCCCGGTCGTTACCATGCGGGACAAGCTGAAGTGGCGAGCGGTGGAGGCCGTGCTGAATTGACCCTTTAACCGATCGATGAGTCGTTATCCGCGAGCGAGCCGGCGCGTGGAGACGGCTTTTTATTTTCACTCCTGTACCATCCAGATCCTGTATGATTGGCCATATACTGCAACCAATCTCAATATAGCCTCGTCTATAGGTGCAACAATGAGAGTCGGAGTGAGGATATATGAAGCAAGGTTTTGGCCGGAGGTTATATGCAATGCGAGCAGTGCTTCTTCTATTAAGCTGTCTGTTGCTTCTGTCAGGCTGTTCGTTTCAACTGCCGGGTACCAAGGTAGGTGTGGCAGATGGAAGAGAATGCCGCAATAAAACGTCTGTTATCGACTATATTCCGGCGCTCCGATGGAATGGCATCACCTATATGTCTATGGGGAACGGCGAAGATGCAAGCTTCGTGCAGCAAGGGGAGAAAATCGGGCAAATCGGCTATAAGCTATCGGATCATGCCTGCGAGAATTACATGATGCAGGACGGTGATGCGACGCTGCTGGAGATCGGAACGGAGATATTCGAAGTCAAAGGCTACAAACAGAGCTATCGACTTCTGGCAGGCGGCGAGCTCTATCAAGTCTCGGAGAATAAAGCCGCGGTTACAATCGGCGACCTCTATGATATTGCGGGCCGAATCAAGAATGTCCAATTCGTAAGCGGAAACGACGGTTCGCCGCTGAAAGACTTCACGCCGGAAGCGGTCGCCGCGTTTGCCGAGGAATACGTGAAGCTGAAGGTTGTAGACCGCATGGCGCTTGCCAAACAGACGAAGAATTTAGCCGGCGGGAATTATAGTTTGCGCGTTATTTTGAAAGACGGTTCGTCGTTTGGAATGGGTTACTGGATCAAGTTCGGCGTGCTGAGTCCGGGCGCATATGCGACAGAAGAACTCAAGCGGCTGGTAGAAGAGCAGCGGAAGCTGATATATACGAGTTAATGCAGAACGGACGGCGGGTGGCTCGATCATCGGTCGTCTTTTTATTGCTTACTTCGCTAAGGAAGAGGAGGCAGGTTTGGTATAATAGGGTCATACAAAAGGAGGCTGCTGCCAGTGAAAGCGAGTATGGTTTCGGATACCTACTGCGAGGATCTCGAGAAGATGCTTCGCAGTCATGCGAGTGAGGAAGTTGCCGGGCCGATGACGGCTTATATGCGTGATTTGTTTCCGTTTCTGGGCATTCGGACGCCGGAGCGGGCTGCGGTGACGAAGCAGTTTATGAAGGAACACGGTGTTCCGTCAGGTGCGGAGCTTGAACGGGTTGCTCGTGAGCTGTGGGCATTGCCGGAGCGGGAATTTCATTACACGGCGATGATATTGCTCGAGAAGCGGAAGAAGGACTTGACGATCGACCAGATCGGATTTATCGAACATCTCATTACAACGCATTCATGGTGGGATACGGTCGATTTGATCGCGAGCCATCTTGTTGGGGCCATGTTCACTCGTTATCCGGAGCTTGCGCCAACCTATACGGAGAAATGGATCGCATCGGACAACCTATGGCTGCGTCGTACCGCAATCTTATTTCAGCTCGGCTATAAAGGCCGAACCGATGCGGAGCTGCTCTTCTCGCTTATTCGCCGAACGGCGCATGAGGACGAATTCTTCATTCGCAAAGCGATCGGCTGGGCGCTGCGCGAATATGCGAAAACCGATGCGGCTGCGGTGCAGCAGTTCGTGGCGGATACGGCATTATCGCCTTTAAGTGTCCGTGAAGCGCTCAAGCATGTCGGTGCGAAAGCGTAGTCCGATGCCAGGCAAACTGGCGATTGACGGGACGCGCATTTCCGTGCTATTCTTAATTCCAACAAAGTAGGTAGGAATTATAGGAATAAGGTGGTGCCGATCATGAATCATCCGATATCAATCCGCAGCGGCGACATAGAATTGTCCGGCGTGCTGCAGTATCCCGTAGTGGATCGCGAAGAGAAAAGAGCTGCCAAATACCCGTTGATCATCATTTGCCACGGTTTTATTGGCAATCGCATGGGTACGGACCGGTTGTTTGTAGAGGCGGCGGAACGGCTGACTCGCAGCGGTTATCTTGTGCTGCGCTTCGATTACGGCGGATGCGGCGAGAGCACCGGCGATTACGGCAGCGGCGGTTTGGATGAGCTGATCGGACAGACGAGAACGGTCATTGATTACGCGCTCAGCCTCGATATGGTTGACGCGGAGCGGCTTATCCTTGTGGGACACAGCCTGGGCGGTGCGGTCGCAGTGCTGACGGCAGCTCGCGACTCGCGCGTGAAGTCCTTGGTCCTGTGGGCGCCGGTTGCCCACCCGTTCATGGATATTCGCAATATTATCGGAACCAAGGCGATCCAAGAGATCGACACCGTCGGAACGACGGATCATATGCATTATCAGTTTACGAAGAAGTTCACCGATTCGCTGGCGCAATTCCAGCCGCTGACTGAGCTGCGCGGCTACAACGGAGATGTGCTGATCGTGCATGGCACGGCGGACACGGTCATCCCTGTCGACTACTGCTTCTTGTATCAGAAAATGTTCTGGCTGCGCAAAGAGGGCAATTGCGATAAAGAGGTTATTTTGCAGGGTGACCATACGTTCTCCTCGAAGGCTTCGCGCGATGAACTGTTCGATGTATCGCTGCGCTGGATCGATGCCATCGGCCGCAGACGCAATGATTGGAGCTTGTGGACGATCTAATCGAATCGTGATGGTAGTTAGGCCGCTTTTCCCTTTCTTCGGGGAAGCGGTTTTTTTGGCTGGCCTAAACACATATTTGCCGGATTAATTGCTTATCTGCAACTTTTGGCGGTTCTTCTTACGTTGTAATGGTTACAATTGCAATAAGTACGCGAAGAGGAACGGGTGACCATGCAGATGAGAAAACTTGCTATAGGAATAATGGCTTTGACGATTACGATATTAGGCGGTTGTACGCATAAGGGAGAGACAAGTGAACAGCCGCCTGTCGTATCGCCGCCTGCCTCGGACCAGCCGGCTGCGAATGAGCCGGTGCCGCCAACGGAAACACCGGATACCACGGATGAAGAACCGGCAACGCCGGCCGTGCCGGAGACGCCTGAACAGGCGCCGGCAGATGAAATCACGCAGCAGGTCGAGAAGATGACGCTCGATGAGAAGCTTGGCGCGATGATTATCGCCGGCGTGGACGGCACGACGGGCAGTCAAGCAGCAAAACGAATGATTGCGAGTCAGCACGTGGGCGGCGTTATTTTCTACGCGAATAATATTACGACTCCCAAAGGGGTCGTCGCCTATGTGAATCAGCTGAAGGCGTGGAACAATGGGAATGCTTCGCCGCTCATCATCTCCGTCGATCAGGAGGGGGGCAGGGTGAGCCGCCTTCCCGGACTTGTAAAGCTGCCAACCGCCAAGGCGATCGGAGACACCGGCAACAGTGCGTATGCAGCTAAGATCGGAAGCATACTCGGGGAAGCGAGCAAGAAGATGGGCTTCAACGTGGACTTCGCTCCGGTGCTGGACATTAACAGCAACCCTAAGAATCCGGTTATCGGGGATCGCTCCTACGGCTCGACGCCTAAGCTTGTGACGAAGATGGGAATCGCCGCCATGGAGGCTATTGAGAAGGAAGGTGTCATTCCGGTCGTGAAGCATTTTCCGGGGCATGGCGATACGTCGGTGGACTCGCATCTGGAGCTGCCTGTCGTGGGCAAAAGCGAAGCTGCGCTCAAGGCCTTCGAGTGGGTCCCCTTCCAAGAGGCGATTAACGAAGGGGTAGACGCGGTCATGATCGCACATATTCTCTACCCTAAAGTGGACGCCAAGGTGCCGGCCTCCCTATCCAAACGTGTAATCACGGATGAGCTGCGCGGCGAGCTGGGTTACGAAGGTGTCGTTATGACGGACGACTTGACGATGGGGGCAATCGCGAAGAATTATGGCATGGGAGAAGCGGCGGTCATGACGGTCAAGGCGGGCAGCGATATATTGCTGGTGGCCCATGAGTACAAGAATGTGGATGCTATTCTGGCAGCGCTGAAGAAGAGCGTGAATAGCGGTGACATTACCGTGGAGCGGATCGATGAAAGCGTGAAGCGGATTCTGATCCTGAAGAAGAAATACGAGCTGACGGACGAGAAAACGCCGGCGACGCCGAATCTGGATGCGCTCAATGCGGCGATTCAAAAAGCGGCAGCGGTTTATTAAACATAAGCCTAATAAAAAGGCATCTTCCGGCTCGTTAGCGGAGGATGCCTTTTGTTATGTTATCTTGCTGCTTGAAATTGAAGATTCCCGCACGATCAGCCGATGCGGAATAATGATATGGTTCTGCGACAACGGCTCATCGTGCACGATGCGCAGCAAGGACTGCGAAGCGGTGTAGCCGAGCTGATAAGTGCCGATATCGATGGAGCTGATCGGCGTCGAAGCGAGCTCGGACAGCGGAATATTGTTAAAGCTGACGATACAGATGTCCTGCGGAACGCTGTAGCCAAGCTCGGTCAGTCCGCGCAGCACGCCAAAGGCGAGCAAATCATCGAAGATAACCAGAGCTGTGGGCCGATCCGGCAAACTCATGAAGAAGGACATCGCCCGGTATCCGCTTTGCTGCAGGAGATCGCCTTCCAGCACCCATTCCTGCTGAAAAGGCAGGTTCGCTTCCTTGAGTGCTTTCTTGTAGCCGAAGAGCCGATCCTGAGAAACAACGAGATTCGGCGGTCCGCTGATGAAGCCGATCCGTTTATGCCCTTGGGCGATAAAGTGGCTCGTCGCATCGTAGGCTGCTTGAATATTGTTATTGTCGATCGACAGCACATCCGGAAACTCGTCGCTTCGCCCGATAAGAACGAAGGGGAAGTTCTGCTGCTTCAGAAATCCGATGATCGGATCCGAGGTGCGCGAGGACAATAGCAAAATACCATCCACGCGGCGTCCCATAACGAGGCGCGAGATGGCTTCGAGCTCATTCGAATCGGAAGTAACCGTTGTCATAAGCATGTCATAGCCGGCTCTGGTCGCCTGCGTAACGATACCCCGTATCAGCTCGCCGAAGAAGAAGTTCAGAAACAGCTCCTCGGCAGGGCGCGGCAAGACGATGCCGATCGTTTGGGTTGTTTTCGACACCAGACTCTTCGCCATCATGTTCGGATGATAGCCGAGCTGATCCATGATCTCTTTCACTTTACGGGACGTCTCCCGACTGATTCGCGGATGGTTCGAGACGACTCGCGAGACGGTGGAAGGCGAGACGCCGGCGATTTTTGCAATATCTTTAATCGTGACTGACATAAAATCCCCCAATTGCGCAAACGTGTGCACTTATCTTGTTTATGTGAGCCGATGCTTTTACATGTATGTTACCTAGAGTATATCATTGAAAAGTTTTTCATGCACAAATTTAATTTTCTGAGATATGGGGAGAAAAACAGAGGAAATGGAAGAACGGTACGTAATTATTTGTGCAAATGAACTGTGCAAACGTTTTCCCAACCAGCGGGCCTTAGTGTATAGTAAGGGCATCGGTAAAACGCTTTCTTTCACAAAAAGAAGGGGAATAAAGCCTCGAATTACCATTTTCATGGCCATCTGTACAAACGTTTGCACAAAAGCAGAGGATCGTGTACAATGCAAGAGCCGCATTTTTATGCAACATGCACGGCTCGGGTTATTGCATCATCCAAGGCAACCGCGCTATTCGTAATAGGATGTCGATAATTGGTTACGCTAGGTTTATGCTCCGGCGATTACGCTTTAATAACGAGAGGGGTTAAATAGAATGAAAAAGACAGTATCCTTGCTTCTGGTTCTAACACTTGCTGCAACACTGACAGCATGCGGCTCAAAGAACAACAACACCACTGAGAACACAGGCGAGACCAACACAGGTACAGTAAACAACGGCACAGGCAACAACACAGCCGAAGACGCTGAGCTTGTACCGGAAGATGGCGCGACTTTGCTCGTATGGGAAGCTAAAGAAGAGCGTCCTTTCGTTGAGAAAATGATGAAAGAATTCAAAGAAAAATACGGCGTTGAAGTGAAAATGGAAGAGCTTGGCGCTGGCGATCAAGTGGCGAAATTGACAACTGACGGTCCTGCCGGAATCGGTGCAGACGTTGTATTGTTCCCTCACGATAACCTGGGTAAAGCAGTAGCTGCCGGTCTTGTTCTTCCGAATGATGTTTACGAAGAAGAAGCGAAATCGGAGAACAGCGATGTTGCGGTTCAAGCGGTTACGTATGATGGCGTTCTATACGGTTTCCCGCGTGCAGTTGAAACGTATGCCATGTTCTACAACAAAGATCTGATTGCAACGCCTCCAACAACGTTCGACGAAGTGAAAGAATTCGCGAAAACGTTCAACGACGGCAAGAAGAATAAATATGCATTCATGTGGGATATCGGAAACTTCTACTTCAGCTATCCGTTCCTGGCTACAACAGGCGGCTTCGTATATGGCAACAACGGCCAAGACAAAGCGGAAATCGGCCTTAACAATGCCGGAGCAGTAGAAGGCGCAACTTACTTCGCGTCGCTGAAGAAAGATGTATTGCCGCTTAAATCCGGCGATGTGACGTACGACATCAAGAAAGGTCTGTTCACGGGCGGTACGCTTGCCATGAACATCGACGGCCCTTGGGCAATCGGCGATATCAAGAAATCCGGCATCAACTTCGGTGCAGCGCCAATCCCTAGCATCAACGGTAAACAATCCGTATCGTTCTCCGGCGTTAAAGCTTGGTATGTAAACTCGTACACGAAATACCCGAACGCAGCGAAATTGTTCGCACGTTTTGCTTCCACGAAAGAAGCGCAACTGGATGACTTCACTTTGACCGGCGCGATTCCTGCAAACAAGGAAGCTACCGAAGATCCGAAGATCCAAGGCGATGAAATCGTAAAAGCATTCGTAGAGCAGTTCAAAAACTCGCAGCCAATGCCTTCGATCCCTGAAATGGGCAACGTTTGGACCCCGATCGGCGCAGCGCTTTCCGACATCTGGAACGCTGGCAAAGATCCAAAGGCAACACTTGATAATGCTGTGAAGCAAATCGAGGATGCTAACGCAGCTGTAGCGAAGTAATTCGCGGCAACCGCAGCATCAGATGCAGCCGGTTCGGCTGCGCATAAACAACCATACAATGCCGTCACCCGCCCTTTCTCAAGAGGGGCGGGTGACGTAACTTTATTCGGACAAGGGAAAGGAGCTGGAGGTGGATGCAGCGGCATCAAAAAACAGCAACTATTTTATCTGTTCTCGCCATGGGTCTTGGTCAACTGTACAATCGTCAGTTCGTGAAAGGCATTCTTCTGCTTTGCGTTGAAATTATGGGCGGCTACTACTTTATTCAGAAGCTTCCGCATGCCATTTGGGGTCTTGTTACGCTCGGCGATACGCCGACGAAGCTCGTGAAAATCGGCAAACGCTATAAAAACGTGGTCGGCGACCACTCCGTCAACTTATTGATCGGCGGGCTTGTTATTCTGATTTTATTCAGCTTATTTGTTGTCATCTATGTGATGAACGTCAGGGATGCGAACCGAACCGGCAAGCTGCGGGATCAAGGCGTAACACCGGCATCGTTTAAACAATCCGTCAGCTATGTAACCGACAAACGGTTCCCTCAGTTGCTGCTGACGCTGCCTGCCATCTCGGTGCTGTTCTTAACGATCATGCCGATATTGATGGCGATCCTGCTGGCATTCACCAATTACTCCGCACCGGAGCATATTCCGCCTGCGAAGCTTGTCGATTGGGTTGGGTTCCAGACGTTTATCGATTTGCTCCAATTAAAGACGTGGAGCCATACGTTCTACGGCGTTTTCATTTGGACGGTTATTTGGGCGGTTATCGCCACCGTTACGACGTATTTCGGCGGTTTGTTCGTCGCGCTGCTGATCAATCAGCAGGGCATTCGTTTCAAAGGGATGTGGCGTTCGATCTTTATCATTCCTTACGCGATTCCACAGTTGATCTCGCTGCTCGTGATGCGTAACTTATTTAACGGTCAATTCGGGCCGATCAATCAGTATCTCGGCTATTTCGGGATTGGCAAGCTTCCTTGGCTGACCGATCCGTTCTGGGCGAAGGTTACCGTTATTCTCGTCAACATGTGGGTCGGGATTCCGGTCTCCATGGTCCTTATTCTCGGCGTACTTACTGCGATCCCAAGAGATATGTACGAGGCTGCCGAGGTGGATGGCGCTACAGCGTTCCAGAAGCTTCGCGTGATCACGCTGCCTTTCGTGTTCTTTGCCACAACGCCGATTCTCATCACGCAATTTGCAGGTAACATCAATAACTTCAACGTCATCTTCCTGCTGACGAACGGTGATCCGGTTAAGGGTGACTATCAGTACGCAGGCAGCACCGACTTGCTCGTTACATGGCTGTACAAGCTGACGCTTAATAACAACAAATACAATTTTGCATCCGCGATCGGTATTATCATCTTCGTGATTGTCGCTTCGCTCTCGATTTTGAGCTACCGTCGTTCACGGTCGTTTAAAGAGGAGGATATGATCCAATGAGTATGAAATCGAGGAACGTCTTCCGCTTAACGTTGACCTATATCATTCTGACACTGATCGCGATTTGTGCGATTTATCCGGCTATATGGGTGCTGTTCTCCGCTCTGCGTCCCGGCAGCGCACTGTTTAGCGAACAGTTCTTCCCGAGTCATCCGACTCTTATCCATTTCAAGGAGCTGTTCACTTCGCCTAGCTTCAGCTTCGGCCGCTGGTATTGGAACACGCTGAAGATCGCTACACTGTCGATGCTTCTGTCGACCTTGCTGACTACGCTGAGCATGTACGCGTTGTCGCGTTTCCGCTTCAAGGGTCGTAAAACCTTGCTCACTACGATGCTCGTCCTGGGGATGTTCCCGGGTTTCATGAGCATGGTCGCGATCTATATCCTGCTGCTTCAGCTGGATTTGCTTGATACGCATGCAGCGCTCGTTCTCGTATATTCTTCGGGATCCGTGCTTGGCGGCTTCATTGTAAAAGGGTTCTACGATACGATTCCGCGGAGCTTGGATGAAGCAGCGCGGATTGACGGTGCAAGTCACTTAACGATCTTCTGGCGCATAATGCTGCCATTGTCGCGTCCAATGCTTACGTATATCGGACTAACGACGTTTACAGGTGCATGGGTAGACTTTATCTTCGCAAGACTTGTTCTGCGTTCCAAAGAAAACTGGACGCTTGCAGTCGGCATGTGGGATATGGTGGCTAATTTCCAGAACAGTAACTTCACGATGTTCGCGGCAGGCGCAGTTATGATTGCGATTCCGATTATGATTCTGTTCGCGTTTCTGCAGAAGTTCCTCGTGGAAGGACTCACTGCGGGGGCATCCAAGGGGTGATGATCATCCGTACATGTATAAGCAACAAATTCGCGGCGGCCACATTGGCCGCCGCTCTTCTAATCGGATTGCTGGCAGGTTGCTCCTCTTCTAAGAACGAACAAGAGCGAGAGAAGAAGGTTGGAAAAGGAACGGTTGCGGCACAGGTCGATGAGCAGCCGGGAACGGTTTATTATGAAATCTTTGTACGTTCCTTCTCGGACTCCAACGGAGACGGCATTGGCGATCTGAATGGCGTGACGGAGAAGCTGAGCTACCTGAAGGAGCTGGGAATTGGCGGGATCTGGCTGATGCCGATTAATCCTTCGCCCAGCTATCATGGGTATGATGTCACGGATTATTATGGCGTGAACAAAGATTACGGCACGCCGGAGGATCTGAAGAAGCTGACGAATGCGGCGCATAAGCTGGGGATTAAGGTCATTATGGACTTGGTCGTCAATCATACGAGCAATGAGCATCCTTGGTTCAAATCCGCGATCGCTGATCCGAAGAGCCCTTATCGAAATTGGTATCATATTGAGGAAGCGGATGCACAGGTGCCGGCAGACGGTGCTGTGGGCGGCAATCCGTGGCATCCATTCGGAAGTTTGAAGTACCTGGGCGATTTCTGGGAAGGGATGCCTGATCTGAATTTTGACGAACCCGCTGTACGCAGCGAAATGATCAAGGTCGGCAACTACTGGCTGAAGCAAGGCTTGGATGGGTTCCGGATGGATGCGGCGAAGCATATTTACGGTGACTTCGCGTCCACTGTCAACACGGATGCTGTGAAAGCGAGCAATCAGAAATGGTGGCAGGAGTTCCGTAAAGGTATGATGGGGACAAAAAAGGATGCTTATATCGTAGGCGAAGTCTGGGATTCCTCGGTTATCATCGCGCCGTATCTGGATCAAGCGCTCGATTCGGCCTTTAACTTTGATTTGGCGAAGAAGCTGCTGTCCGGCGCGGATCGGGAGCAGAATCCCGATATTGCGTTTAGTCTTGGCCGCATCTACGAGATGTACAACAAGTCATCGAATGGTGTGTTTGTGGATGCGCCGTTTCTGACGAATCACGACCAGAATCGGACGATGAGCGAGCTTGGCGGCAACGTCGATCATGCCAAGATGGCGGCAGCCCTGCTGCTTACGCTTCCGGGTAATCCGTTCATCTACTACGGCGAGGAACTGGGCATGAAGGGGATGAAGCCAGACGAAGCGATTCGCGAGCCGATGCCTTGGTATGCTTCAGGGACTGCGGGCGGCAAAGGGCAGACGACCTGGGAAGCCTCCCGTTACAACACGACACCGAATACGGTATCGGTTGAAGCGGAGCAGGCTGATCCGAACTCGCTGCTCTCGCATTACAAGAAGCTGCTCGCTTGGCGCAATGAACTGCCTGCCTTGCGCGATGGCACGATTGTAGAGAAAAACACCGATAGCCCGGCCGTTGCTGCTTATTACCGAGTGACGAACGATCAGAAGGTTCTCGTTGTGCACAATATGTCGAAGGCGGAGCAGATTATCGATCTGACTTCGGGCGGAAACGCAGCGAAGGATGAGTTCAAAGAAATCGCGCGCTCCAGCAAGGACGGTGCGAAATTAGGCGAAGGCAAGCTGAAGCTGCCGCCGTATAGCACGGTTGTTTTACAATAGTTAGGGGCTGTTCTGCCTGGGATCATCGGAGGATGATTCGGGGTGGGGCAGCTCTTTTTTGTGTGTGCATCGGTGCAGCATTGTGAGTAAGTTGTGGATAATGTGGATAATATGTGCGTAAGTTTGGGGATAATCGAGGATGGCAGATTGGCTGGCCGCGTTGAGTTTAGCCAATTGGCTCGATTTGAAAAGCTAACGAACCTCGGGGGAGGGGAAGGCTCTAAGGAATTGTTGAGTGAAGCTCTAACAAATCCTTCTAGTCTTATTTGCCTCAAAATCGGCCAAAAAAAATTCTAACGAATCGTAGAGATGCTATTTGGCGGTTTGCGGGCGGAAACGGGGGGATTTTACCTAAATAAGACCTGTACGATTCGTTAGAATTCTAGAAGCGAGAAATTCGGTCAAATAAGGCTTCTACGATTCGTTAGAATTCAAGAAGCGAGGAAATCCCGCCCGATTACGCCTATTCGGTTCGATCGACAGTCTCCCACGGCTCATTAGCTTAGCATAGCGGTTAGTTGCGTAAGTATAAGCAACTCCGGCTCATTAGCGCATAGCCCGCAGCGGCGGCAGCGAAAGCCCCTTTGGCTGTCCCTGAAGCAGCATTTTCATCGCACGCTCCCCCTCCAATACCGCATCACAAGAACTGCAGGGTGGGAGTGGTCGAAATGCGAATATTAAATTATTCAATTTATAACTTGTAAAATTAAATGTTTATGTTTAATATAATTCAATATACGATACAAGTTTTTAAAATCACTTTCAAAACAGAAGGAGGGATTGCTCTGAAGTATCCACCACCGCAGCAATGTCCCGTATGCGAGAATAAGCTGACGATCCAAGAGCTCAAATGCGATCATTGCCACACGACGATTAAAGGCAGCTTCGAATCGACCCGATTGGCCTCCCTGAACGACGAACAGCTGAGATTCGTGGAGGTTTTCTTGAAAGTTCGGGGGAACATCCGGGAGATGGAGAAGGAGCTTAGCATCTCGTATCCGACGGTACGGAACCGGCTTGACCACATCGTGGAAGCGCTCGGTTACCAGACCACGCCGGCTGAGACGCCTGCCCCTGCAGAAGATTCACAGCGCAAGCAAATTTTAACGAAGCTTGATGAAGGTACGATTACCGTGGAAGAAGCGTTGAAGCTCATCCAGGCCAACAAAAAATAAAGGAGCGATTGCGATATGCGTGAAGAACGGACGATGATTACGAGAATGATCGAGGAGCGGAAAATTACCGCGGAGGAAGGCTTGGCGCTGCTCGAAGCACTCGAGCGAGGCGAGAGTAAGCCGGTTGAAGTCGAGGAAATTGCAGTCGCTCCCGCTCCGCAGCTTAACGAAGATGGAAGCGGACAGATAACGCAACGGGGACAAGGCGAGGCTAACTGGGAAAGCAAGCACCGCACGTTTCCGACGGAGTATGTGGAATTTGCGACGGATAACGCGTCCATCCGGTACCGGACATGGGACGAGCCATTTACTCAGGTGAACGTCACGGCCAGGATGGATAGACCTGACAGAAATTTCGATTTGTCCCAATGGCTGCAGGGGGCGGTTACTCAGAGCTCCGATGACGAACGTTATCGATTCAGCTTGAAGACGGACGATCTGAACGGCCGTCAAGTAGATCTCGCCGTATCCATTCAAGTTCCGCAAGGACAAGCCTACGAGTTGTTCCACATGTCTGCGACGAACGGCAGCCTTGATGTCCAGCAGATTAATTCAGAGACGGCTGCATTCACATCGAACAACGGAAATATCGTGATTGAAGGCATGCAGGTTGAGCAGGTGAATGTAACAACGGTTAACGGCTTGATTCACATAGGCGGGCTCCTGGCGGAATCAGCGGTTCTTACGACTACGAACGGCAATATTATAGCGAAAGGCCAACTGGAGGAGCTGGAATGCCGCACAACGAACGGTTCCGTCCATACAGACGGCGTTATAGCCGAGAAGATAGAGGTACACACGCAGAACGGCAACATCAAAGCGAACTGTCAGTTCGAGGAATTGGCATGCAAATCGCAAAATGGGAAGATTGAGATTCTGGTAGCGAACTCGTCTTCCGAGAGCAGCATTACCGCTAAAACACATAATGGTCACATTGCGATTCAATTCCCGGCTCATTCGACCGGTGTTTATGGGGAATTAAATGTCAACCATGGTCGCGCCGCTTGCCGATTAAATGGCCAACAGTTGGTCGACAAAAAACAGGGCGATGATGCCGACTCCTGCCAAACATTCCGTCAAGGAGACGAGGAATTAACCTATGTGGAGGCTTCTTCCCATAACGGATCGATCCATGTGAGCGACGAATTTTAGCTTGCATGTATTGCTCCTGAGGAAGATATCCCTTATGCTGGAAATTCCTTATACTTCCATTTTGAAAGAAGGATGATGGTGGAAACACAAGCACTCAGTCCGAAGAAAACACTCATTCGTAACCTGAAGTGGATCCTGACCACCTTGTGGCAGCATGACAAAGCAGCGGTCCTCTTCATGGCTGTGGCGGCGATCGCCGAGGCGGTTGTACCGATGATTGTAGTCTTGATTCCCAAATTAGTGTTGGATGCCATCGCACGAAGCAGTAATTTGAAGGGGCTATACACCGTCATTATCGGACTTGGCTTGCTGCTCTTTGCGGCTCAAGCGATTGCCACATGGTCCACGCATCAAGTATGGCCCCGCTTCTCCGTATTCCGCATGCAGCTCATTCGCCTGTCGGGGAAGAAGTTCATGGAGATGAATCAAGAGGATATTGAAAATGCAAAGGTGCTCGATTTCAGTCAGAAAGCAGACAATGCGGTACAAAATGACGGAAACGGGGTCGAAGGGCTGCTTCACAGCGTAACGGAGATTTTGAACCGGGCGCTCGTCGTCGTCGGCTGCTCGGCCATCCTGCTTAACTTGAATGTCGTCGTTATTCTAGTCCTCGGCATCATCATTTCGATTAATTTCTATGTCAATTTGCGCAACCGTTATGTGGAGAAAAGCATCCTCGATTCTCTCTCCACGATTTTTCGGCAGACGGACTACATCATGGCAGCGACGAAAAATTTTAAATTCGGCAAAGACATCCGTTTGTTCGGTTTAAGCAAGTGGCTGTCGGATAAGTTTTGGAGCGTTGTAAGCGTTGACATCGCGAAGAGCTGGCTGCTCCGCAAACGCTACATCATTATCGATGCGGTGTACAATATCGGCATTGTCGTGCAAGAAGCCGTGCTTTACGCTTGGCTGATCTATAAAGTGCTATATGCGGATTTGTCGATTGCAGACTTTACGATGTACGCGGCCGCCGTTCGGGCATTCTCTTCGAACTTCGGTCAATTGCTGGAACGGTTCGCAGAATATTTGCAGCAAAATATGCGCGTGGACGACTATCTGGCGTTTATCGGGCTGCCGATCCGGGACAATTCCTTGGAACGAATCGCGCTCGTGCCTGATTCGAATGCCTCCTATACCATTGAATTTGAGAACGTGTCTTTCAAGTATTCCGGGCGGGACGATTATGCGCTTCGAAACGTTTCAATTGTACTCAAGCCCAAAGAGCGACTGGCGATTATCGGATTGAACGGCGCCGGCAAAACCACCTTCATCAAACTGCTGACGCGGATTTATGAGCCGACGGAAGGGCGGATTTTGCTGAACGGGACGGATATTCGCCATTTTGATAAGAAGACGTACTACCAAATGTTCTCCGTCGTGTTCCAGGAGATTATGATGTTTGCTTTCTCGGTGAAGGAAAATGTCGCCGTGCGAGAGCTCGATGTGCTGGATGCCGGTAAAGTCGAGCGCGCCGTTCAAGGGGCCGGGCTGGGCGACAAAATCGCCAATCTGCCGAAAGGCTACGATACCTACGTACAGAAGGTGCTGGATGAAGAGGGCATCGAGTTCTCCGGCGGCCAGAACCAGAAGATCGCCCTCGCCAGGGCGCTCTATAAGGATGCGCCGATTGTCGTGCTTGATGAACCGACGTCCGCGCTTGATGCATTGGCGGAGTATGAGGTCTATCAAAGCTTCGATCGGATGATCGGCGAGAAGACCGCCATTTATATTTCGCATCGACTCTCCAGTACGCGGTTTTGCACGAATATCGCGGTGTTCAACGATGGCCGGATTGAAGAATACGGCACGCATCAAGCGCTCATTGCGCAGGGCGGCACCTACAAGAAGATGTTCGATATGCAAGCCGTATACTACAGCAATGAGGTGAAGGTCGTTGGCTAAAGCGAATCGGAATCACGTTGGCACGCTGCGAACACTGGGCTATTTCTACCGCTTCACATGGCGCCACAACAAACGTTATCCGCTCTATTTGGTACTGAGTATTTTGCTCAAAGCGGTTGTTCCTTTCCCGAACATTCTGTTCCCCAAATATATAATCGACGAACTTCTTGGCGGCAAAAGCATTGAGAAGCTCGTGCTGTACACGGCGCTGTTGATCGGAAGCAACCTTGTGATCTCCTCGCTGCTGTCGGTGTGCAACCATCTGCTGCAGTTCATCAATATGCGGACGAACAAGCTGCTCGATTTTGTCATCATTAATAAAGCGATGGCGATGGACTACGAGCATATCGAGAATGCATCGGTGCTGAACATGTCGGAGAAAGCGACCTCCTCGATGAAGTGGGGCACTTGGGGCATGTACGGCGTCACCTCCAAGACCGTCGAAATTCTCGCGGGCATCATTACGCTTGCGGGTCTAGGCTATGTTTTCTCCACGGTGGAATGGTGGATCGTTGCGCTGGTTCTGCTTTTTGTCGCTTCGAATATGTATTTTGGGGCTAAGCTGTCGGAGGCCAATCATCGTTTCTGGGGCAAAATGTCGGGCTACAATCGGATGTTCGACTACTTCCGTGGGATCCTGAAGGACTTCAAATTCGGCAAAGACATTCGGCTGTACGATGCTTCGGGGTTAATTCTGAGTCGGCAGCAGGAAAGCATTCAATTCAATCGCAAAATCTCCGGCGAGTGGTCCAGCCTGAACGTGAAATACAACATGCTGTTCAACTTCATGAACGTGCTGCAGCAAATGATGCTGTATGGGTATTTTGCGGCGAAGGTGTTCGCGAATGCGATTACGATCGGCAGCTTTACGATGTATATTGCGGCTGCATCGGCGCTGAAGGACAGCATCGAGAACGTCTTCGGTGAAACGCTGCGGCTGCGGGAACAGGCGAAGTATCTGGCTGAGTTCGTTCGGTTCGCGGAGCTTGAGGATGTGAAGCCCCGGGGGCAGGCGGCGCTGCCGGCGGAGCGGGATTTTGTCATCGAGTTTCGGAAGGTGTCGTTCAAGTATCCGGGGAGCTCGGAGATGATCTTAAAGGACTTCTCGATTACGATTCCGTTCGGGCAGAAGCTGTCTGTTGTGGGAATGAACGGTGCGGGCAAAACGACTTTTATTAAGCTGCTGACGCGGCTGTATGATCCGACTGAAGGACAGATCTTGTTGAACGGGGTGGATATTCGGACGATCGAGCTGGCTGAATACGAGAAGCTGTTCTCGGTCGTGTTCCAGGACTTTGCGATCTTCGCTTTCAGTATGAAGGAGAACATCCAGATGACGATGGGCGATCAGGCCGATAAACTGCATGAGGTTATCGACAAAGCCGGTTTGACGAGCGTGGTGGAGACGCTGGATAAAGGTGTCGATACGGCGGTTTATACATATTTTGACGAGGATGGCGTGGAGTTCTCCGGTGGGGAAACGCAGAAGATCGCGCTCGCGCGCTCGCTGTATAAAGATGCGCCGGTCGTGGTGCTGGATGAGCCGACGGCAGCGCTTGATCCGATTGCCGAGTATGAAATCTATAATCGGTTTAACGAGATTATTTCCGGCAAGACGGCCGTGTACATTTCGCATCGGTTATCCAGCTGCAGATTCTGCGATGTCATTGCGGTCTTCCATCAAGGCCGACTTATCCAATATGGCAGTCATGATGAATTGATGCTGGAGCGGGAAGGCAAGTATGCGGAGATGTTTAATGCGCAGGCGCAGTATTATGTGGATGAAGGATCGGCGCAGGCGGGATGATGGCCTGGGTTCGCCGGGATTGGAACAAATAGGCGGTGCAGCTGGTGGCTGGATGGCTGCATATTTCCTCTCCGCGGAATAAACACTAACCTGAGGTTTACTGTCAGAAGCGGGAAGGACGGCATGGCATGATTGATGAGAAAATCGTTGGCATTCTGGATGATCGCATTGAAACGATCAAAAGCAAAAACGGTACGTTGATCTTAGTTGGGCCTATTCAGCTGCCGGTTAATTTAGAGGGAGAAACGCATACCTTCCAGTGGTATTGCTGGCTTCCGTGCCGGGATCTGGTCCATACCGAGGGCGGATGCAAGGAAAAGGAGCGGACCGAGTTTCTGATCGAGCAGCTGTCCGCGTCCAATCTCGCGGAGAAGCAGCAATCGAGCGCGCTCGTGTTCGGCGACTTCGCAGGCGGTGAGGATGCTTTGATCCGTATGCATAGCATCTGCCATACGGGGGATATTTTCGGGAGTAAGCGTTGCGATTGCGGGTATCAGCTGCACCAATCGATGAAGATGATCACCGCGCACGGTACCGGCGCTCTGTTCTACTTGGCCAACCATGAAGGGCGAGGAATCGGGCTGTTCAGCAAGGCCATGGCTTATCTGCTGCAGGAGAAGGGCTACGACACGGTGGAGGCGAATCTGGAGCTTGGGTTCCAAGATGATACGCGCAGCTACGAGGAAACGCTGCTTGTCCTCGGCCATCTGCGCAGCAAACCGGTCACGCTCATCACGAACAATCCGAGGAAACTCGCGGCCCTCAAGGCATCCGGCATGAACGTGGAAGACCGCGTCCCCCTCTGGGGCGACATTTCCGAGTTCAACCGCAAGTACCTCGAGACCAAAGTGAACCGCTCCGGACACTTCGCGGAGGAACTGCCCATCCCTTGAGTGGGTGGGGAAAGGCTGACTCTTCATCATCGTAGGTGATGAAGGGTTGGTCTTTTTTTAGTTGTAGCGCTTGTTCGGATGCTGCATGTGGCTCACGGCCAGAGTGGAATTAGGTGTAGCTCACCGAGGGATCTACATTGGCGGGTATTCGGGGAGAAGGGAGCAAGCAGCTCACCTAGAGATCTATATTAATCAAAATTCGGCGGGAAGTGAGCATGTAGCTCACCCGGGGATCTACATTGGCAAGACCCAGACAGAAGAGTGGCAATCAGAGCAACACATTGGTTGGAAACTAACTAATTGAGAACAAGAGTCGCCCTCAGAGCAACACATTGGCTAGAAACTGACGAATTGAGCACCAGAGTAGCACTCAGAGCAACACATTGGCTGGAAACTGACCAATCGAGTAGCAGAGTAGCCTCCAGAGCAACACATTGGCTAGAAACTGACGAATCGAGCGCAAGAGTGGCCCTCAGAGCAACACATTGGTTGGAAACTAACTAGTCGAGAACAAGAGTGGCCCTCAGAGCAACACATTGGCTAGAAACTGACGAATCGAGTACCAGAGTGGCAACCAGAACAACACATTGGTTAGAAACTGACCAATCGAGTAGCAGAGTAGCCTCCAGAGCAACACATTGGTTAGAAACTGACGAATCGAGCACCAGAGTGGCAACCAGAGCAACACATTGGTTAGAAACTGACGAATTGAGCAGCAGAGTGGCAACCAGAGCAACACATTGGCTAGAAACTGACGAATTGAGCAGCAGAGTGGCTCTCAGAGCAACACATTGGCTGGAAACTGACCAATCGAGTAGCAGAGTAGCCTCCAGAGCAACACATTGGCTAGAAACTGACGAATCGAGCGCAAGAGTGGCCCTCAGAGCAACACATTGGCTAGAAACTGACGAATTGAGCACCAGAGTAGCACTCAGAGCAACACATGCCGCTCGAAAATGAGGGATAGCTCCGAAACCAACCCCGCTAGGCGGTGGAAGGAAGCTGAGAGTAGGAAAATCCGCCTCTCAGCCCCAAACTCGCCGCCAAAAAGAGCCGAGAGTCGGAAAACGCGACTCTCAGCTCCGAAACCAACCCCGCTCGGCGGTGAAAGGAAGCTGAGAGTAGGGAAATCCGACTCTCAGCCCCAAACTCGCCTCGAGATGCGAGCTGGCGCGGCCAGAAACTACCCCATAAGCTTATAAACAACGAAGTCAAAGCCGCCGAGCGCGATGGAGAGCTGCTCGCCTTTCGCCGCTGCTGTGGTGCCGGCGAACATATCCTGCCAGTTCCCGCTCGCAGCCGGCACAGTGAGGCTGCAAGCCTTCGCTCCCGCGTTCATGGCAATGATGAATTGCTCGTCGCCGCTGCGGCGAGCGTACACAACCGCTGCATCGTCAGCCTCTGCATGGAGGAACGTAATGTCCATCGAGCGCAGAGCGGCATGCTGCTTACGAAGCGCGATCAGCGTCTGATAGAACTTCAGCAGATCGGCGTTCTGCTGCTCCTCCTCCCACACCATGCACTGACGGCAGTCGGGGTCGCCTGCGCCGGACATGCCCACTTCATCACCGTAATAGATGCACGGCGTACCCGGGTAGGTCATTTGGAACAATGCGGCCAGCTTCATGCGGCCTTCTTCCCCTTCGCACAGCGTGAGCAGGCGCGGCGTGTCGTGGCTATCCAGCAGGTTGAACGCAACTTCGGTCGCTTGCTGCGGATAGTTCGCCAGCTGCGTACCGATCGCGTTCGCGAAGCTGCGGCCGTCGAGCTTGCCAAATGCGGCATAATCGAGCACGGCGTTGGTGAACGGATAGTTCATAACCGCGTCGAATTGATCGCCCTCGAGCCACATCATGGAATCATGCCAAATCTCGCCGAGAATGTAGGCATCGGGATTCACGTCCTTGACCGTCTTGCGGAAGTCGCGCCAGAAATGATGATCGACCTCATTCGCGACATCAAGCCGCCAGCCGTCGATGCCGATTTCCTCCACCCAGTAGCGGGCTACGCGAAGCAAGTACTCTTTGACATCCGGGTTCTCGGTGTTCAGCTTCGGCATGATCGGTTCAAAAGCGAACGTGTCGTAAGTAGGGATACCGTCCTCGATACGCAGCGGCCATTCACGCACATGGAACCAGCCTGCATACTTCGACTCGGCGCCTTTCTCCTGCACATCCAGGAACGGAGGGAAGGTAGCGCCGGCATGATTGAACACCGCATCGAGCAGCACGCGCATGCCGCGTTTGTGGCAGATGTCCACGAGCTCCTTCATGAGCTCGTTCGTGCCGAAATGAGGATCCACCTTCAAATAATCCTGCGTATCATATTTGTGGTTCGTCGTCGCTTCGAAGACAGGGGTAAAATAAATCGCGTTTACGCCCAGCGTCTCCAAGTAGTCAAGATGATCAATTACTCCCTGAATATCGCCGCCGAAGAAGTTCTTCGGAGTCGGTTTGCCGCCCCATGGCTCTACCTTGTCGGGATCGAGAGACGGGTCGCCGTTCGCAAAACGTTCCGGGAAGATTTGATAGAAAACGGCTTCCTTCACCCAAGCCGGCGGCTGGAACACGTCGATCGGGTTGATGAACGGGTAGTCGTAGAACGTGAGGGAGTCGGAAGGAAGCGCGTCAACGAAACCACTTTCGGTCAGCCACAGCGTCTTCGTGCCTTTCTCCAATTGGAACGCATAACGCAGGCGGCGAAACGGCGGTTCCACGGCAACTTCCCAGTAGTCGAACCTAGCATCCGTTGTAAAAATACGCATCGGCACGATTTGCATCGTTTTGTCCCAGGCATATTTGTCGCCTACCACGGCTTGAACAGCGTCCATGTCGCCTTTCTGCGTGCGGATACGCAAATGCAGCGTGGAACGGTCATAAGCATAAGACCAGTTTTGTTTCGGACGATGATAAATGGCTTCGAGCATCATAATAAGGCTCACTCTCCTCAAATAGATCTAAACCAATGCAAAAAAGGTACAACCTCGTCATTCATAGCGAGGTTGTACCTTTGCGGTAGCATGGCCTTTTAATTACGTCTATTGTACCACAACTTCCACCAATTATTCACGCCTAAATCACTGCTGCAGCAACTTCAGCTCCTCCTCATGAGGCGCGAGAAGGATGCAAGTAAGCTTCGAGTAAAATGCGAACACTAAGCATACAGGTTTCACCCAAAGTTTGGCTCAAGCCTGTCCACCGCTTGACACCCGCTGCCAAAGGAGCTATTATCACTTGAGGCTAACTAACGTTCGTTAGGCAATAATACGAACCATGCAAGGGGAGAACTAAAGATGACGGCGAATCGGTTGAAGCAAGCTGCATTGACGTTATTTGCGGATTCAGGCTATGAAGGCGTGTCGTTATCGGAAATCGCCAAGTCAGTCGGGATTAAAACACCGTCGATCTATGCTCATTTTGACTCCAAGGAACAGCTGTTTATCGAGCTGCTGGAGGACGCGATTCGGGAGGAGCGGGAAAAGTTTCTGCTGCTGCTTCAGGGCATGGAGGATCATCCGCCAATCGAGCGGCTGTATGCCGTGTTCTTGTTTTACACCGATCTCGATCAGATTACGAAGGGGCAATCCTTCCTTAAGCGAACCATGCTTGTCCCGCCACGGCATTTGGAGTCGCGGCTTAGTCAATATTTTACGACCTACGAAGAGGAAGTAACGGTTTACGTATCGGCGCTGCTTCGAGGCAGCTCGAACGGGGGAACGCTCGGCGAGGAACAGGCTGAACGGCTGCTTGCTTTGTTTTATGCGCTAATTGACGGGTTACTGGTGGAACATAAATTGTATGATTCGGCGTTGTATCGGAAGCGGCAGGAACAGCTGTGGAGCTGGCTGCGGGAAGCGTTGAAGCCGGGAACGGCATAGAGAGGGGATGAGTCGCGATGGCGTGGTTGTATTTGCTGTTGGCCGGACTGCTTGAGGTAGGCTGGGCTTATGGCATGCAGGCGTCTGACGGGTTTACGGAATGGCTGCCTAGTTTGATTACTATTGTGCTGTTAATTATAAGTTTTATGTTGTTTGCCAGAGCGATGCGAAGCATTGAAATCGGAACGGCTTACGCGATATTTACCGGTATTGGTACCGTGGGTACCGTCATTGTCGGCATCGTTCGCGGAGAGCCGGCGGATCTGCTCAAATTGCTGTTTATTGCGATGCTTATCGGGGGCATTGTGGGGCTCAAAGTGATATCAAGCAAGGAAGAGACAACGAAGAAACCTCAGGCGGAGCTTGCTGCTCAAGAGGGAACGGAGTAAGGGGAGGTGGCTTAAGTGGCCTGGTTGTTCTTGCTCATATCTGGGCTGGGTGAGGTAGGCGGCGTGACGGGCATGAAGCTGTCGAATGGATTCAAGAACTGGAAGGGAACGGTGCTCGCGTTAGCCTCCGGGATGGTCAGCTTTTACTTCCTGTCGCGATCGCTGCAGGATGTTCCGATCAGTACCGCATACGGGGTTTGGACGGGAATCGGCTCGGTCGGCAGTGTTTTGCTTGGCATGCTGGTGTTCGGTGAATCGAAGGATAAACGGAAATTGCTATTTATCGCTATGATCATAATAAGTGTTGCTGGTTTACGGGTTACAGGCGGCGGTCATTAATGACTGCCGTTTTTTTATGTTGTGGGGCAACAGATAACAGATACCGTACATACGCCAAAATCATAAGAAAAGCCCGCAAGCGAGGTAATGGTTACCTCTCTTGCGGGCCGGCGGCTGCGGTGCAATTCTCTCCAGGCTGAGCTGTCACATCTTGCTTAGCCATTTTCTCCTCGGCGCGCGGATTACACGCCCGTATTCACGCCGCTCATCAGACCGAGCAGCTCCTCAGCGGGATAAGCGCCGGACAGCGCATAGCGGTTGTTAAAGACGAAGAAAGGAACACCGGTAACCCCGATTTGCTGCGCGCGCTTCAGATCGGCGTCTACGGCCTCGCCGCCTTCGCCGTTCTCAAGACGAGCTTGCAGCTCCGGAGTGAATACGCCGAGCCGTTCCGCAATCAGCATAATGACGCTCATCTGCGCAACATCCAGCCCTTCTTCGAAATAAGCGCGGAACAGCTCTTCCACTGCTTCTGCCTTACGTTCTTCTGGCACAATCGCCACGAAACGATGCGCAAGCCGCGTGTTCGGCATCCGGGTGACCCGATCGAAATGGAACGTCACGCCGACAGCAGCACCGGCTTGCGTAACCTGCTGAGTCGCGCGTTTCATCGATTCGGGGCCGCCCATTTTCTTGGCCATCACATCATCGAACGGTTTGCCTTCTTCAGGCAGGTCGGGATCAAGCTGAAACGCGTGATAGGTGACGGTGACCGGTTCATCGTTCTTCTCCGACCAGAGCGCCAGCGCACGGTATAGATTTTGCTTGCCGATGCGGCACCAAGGGCAGACCACATCCGAGTACAGGTCAATATGCATATGGAAACGACAACCTTTCGAATAGTTTGTCAGGTCTTCTCATCATTTGTTGCGTTACATAACCATGCTAATGTAGTTTTGCATATCAAGCAAGAGCAGATACGGCGCACGCGGCATTTTCGAAAATTTGCTTTGTTATTTAAGAGGGCGGTAAACTAATTCGTATAGAAAGCTTCGGTCAGTAAGGAGGGGACTTTTTTGATTGAAATTGGTCTGTGCGGCTGGGGGGATCATTCGGAGCTGTACCGGGAAGCGGGCAAGGACAAGAATAAGCTGCCTGCCTATGCGCAGTGGTTCCGGGTCGTCGAAGTGGACAGCACGTTCTATGCCATCCAGTCCCCGCAGGTGATGGAGAAATGGGCGGTTGAAACGCCGGATAACTTCCGCTTCGTCATTAAAGCGTATCAAGGGATGACAGGTCATGCACGCGGGGGAAAAGGGCATCACCCCTACGAAAGCGAAGCGTCGATGTTCCAAGCGTTCCGGGAAGCAATCGAGCCGATCCGTGCCGCCGGCAAGCTGCTTGCCGTGCTGTTTCAATACCCGCCTTGGTTTAATTGTACGCGCCCAAACGTGGAAACGCTGCGGACGGCCAAAGCCCGGATGGCCGATATCCCTTGCGCCCTCGAATTTCGGAACCAGAGCTGGTTCACGAACGAGATGAGCGAGAAAACAATCGCCTTTACGCGCCGCGAAGGCTGGATTCATACGGTATGCGACGAGCCGCAAGCCGGTGAAGGCTCAATTCCTATCGTGGAAGCGGCCACGGACGAACAATTCACCATCGTTCGGCTCCATGGACGCAACACGGATGGCTGGGTTTCGGCCGGACAACCTAACTGGCGGGATGTCCGTTATTTGTATCGTTATAACGAAACGGAACTGTCGGAGTGGGTGGAGCGGCTGAGGCGTTTGGAGCAGTTAACCGGCACCGTATGCGTACTGTTTAATAACAATTCCGGCGGGGATGCGGCGGATAACGCCTTACAGCTCATGGCGATGCTGCATCAGCTGCCGCCCCGCGGCTCATTCAAACTGCCGCCGCCGAAGGAAACCGCGCAGCAGCTGGAGCTGTTTGAGTAAGCGCCTGAATAGACAACTGCTCCGATTCGCAAAATAGAAGTACAACCGCCGTTGACAGGTTCAACTGTAACTGATATGATTACAGTACAAAGCGGGGTGCCGTTAAGCATGAACAGCGAATTCACCATTGCCGTACACAGTTTGGTTTACTTGGCTTTTCTGCCTGAGCGCATGGCTCCAAGCGAAGCCATTGCCGATAATGTCTCGACCAATCCTGCCAGAATCCGCAAGGTGATGAGCTGTTTGAAGCGAGGCGGTTATGTCGATACCAGGGAAGGCGCCGGCGGCGGATATCGGCTTACACTGGATCCGGCGATCGTCAACCTAGCCGACATTTACCGGTTAATGGCGCAAGGCTCCGTTATTCCGAGCTGGTGCTCGGGCAATCCAGAGATGGATTGCGTAGTCGGGTCGAACATGCGGGAAGTCATGGATGGGATCTTTTGCAGAGCGGAGAAGCAGCTGGAGAATTATTTCGGCGGCATTACGATCTCCGATGTGCTGGGTCAAATCAAGGAATGTGAAGAGTGTTGAACAAGGTGTGACGGGGTTTCCCTTCCCATAAGCTTGTGAACTTATAGTAGAGAGGATGATTGAATATGGCAGTAGCATTGACGAAAGACACATTCAACAAAAGCATCGAGAGCGGCGTAACGCTCGTTGATTTCTGGGCACCATGGTGCGGACCTTGCAAAATGCAGCTTCCAATCGTAGAAGAGCTTTCCGGCGAGCTTGCCGGTACAGCTACAATCGCTAAAATCAACGTGGACGAGGAGCCTGAATTGGCATCCCAATTCGGCGTTATGTCGATTCCGACACTGATTCTTTTCAAAGACGGTCAACCGGTTGACAAAATGGTTGGTCTGCAATCCAAAGACGCCCTGAAAAACAAAATTCAAGGCCAAATCTAAGCATTTCTTTACGAGCCCTCGCGCCTTCATGGTGTGAGGGTTTCGTTGTGTAAATACATATCCGATACCGAGATGATTGGATTCATTTCTGCGTCTATATAGGTAGTGAATAAACCGTCAAGGGGGCAGGGTCTTCCATGCAGAACTGGCTCGCGCAGCTTCGCAAAGGCTATGGCAAGAAGTTAGCTAAGCTTCATTCCGTCAACGGTTGGATTGTCGTCATTCTGACGCTGACAGGATTGGTGTTGTTCCAAGGACTTTGGCGCGGCATTCTTGGTGAAGGCCGGGTTATCATTCGTTATGTGCATATCGTGGTCGGGATTGCATCGCTGCTGCCGGTTGTGTTCTATTTGGCGCTGGCCGCGAAACACTGGAAACAGCTGAAGGGGAAGGCATGGCAGAAAGCCAATGTCATCATCGTACTGGGGCTGTTGGTCGGGTGGCTGCTGTCGGGTGTGCTTCTGTGGCAATTCAAGGCGGTTGGCCCGGCATGGGCGAGCATTGCGCTCACCATTCATGACCTGCTGACGTGGATCGGACTTCCTTATATCATCTACCACTCCATCACAAGGCTGAAATGGCTCAAGGAGCCGCATCGCCGCACGATTAAGACTGGACAGCAAGGAGAAGGCGTTCATCCGGCGGCCAGACCGGAGGCGGTCATGTCGAGGCGTTCGTTTATTCGGGTTACGATAGGAGCGGGGATTGCCATTGCGATCGGACCTTCTTTTCTAAAATGGCTCGGCAACCAGGCGTCGCCCGGCGCGAATCTCGAGGAGATCATAGAATCGGATGCGAACTCGCTCATTCCCGCACCGCAGCCCCTTCCGGCTTCTTCGCCGCCGATTGGCGGAGGAAGTCGCGGCTCGTTCCGGATTTATACGGTGACGCCGATTCCGGAGTTCGACAACAGCACCTTCAGTTTCGTTGTCGATGGTCTGGTGGAGAAACGGCTGCAGTGGAACTGGGAGCAGTTTGTGGCGCTGAAGCGGGAAGTGCAAGTGAGCGATTTTCACTGCGTGACCGGCTGGTCCGTTCTCGGCAACACGTGGGAAGGCATCAAGCTCAAGGATTTCTTGAAGATGGCCGGCGTGAAGCCCTCTGCGAAAACAGTAAAGTTATACTCCGGCGACGGCGTGTATACGGACTCGCTAACCCTCGAACAGGCCGATATGGATGATGTCATGGTAGCGGTTCTGCACGATGGCAAACCGATCCCAAGCGACCTCGGCGGTCCGGTGCGGCTGATCGTGCCGAAGATGTATGCGTATAAGTCGGTCAAATGGCTGAACCGGATTGAGCTGATTGACGGGAATCACACCGGGTACTGGGAAGAACGCGGCTATGATATTGATGCGTGGGTGTAGGGAATCGCTACCACGGCGCTTTTCACCTTAAAATTGGGTTTGACATTCACGTTACGTAAAGGTGTAGAGTGAGGTTGTCGGGAGGTGATGAAGGTGGAATATACGGTTCAGAAGCTGGGCAGGCTCGCGGGAATCAGTACGAGGACGCTGCGGTTCTATGATGAAGTAGGCATTCTTAAGCCGGCAAGAATGAATTCTTCGGGTTACCGTATCTATGGTCAGGCGGAGGTCGACAGGCTGCAGCAGATTTTATTTTATCGGGAGCTTGGCGTTAGTCTGGATCGCATCAAAGAGCTTCTGACTGATCCGTCCTTCAATGGCACCGCAGCTTTAATTCAGCACCGGGAACAGCTTCTCGACAGAAGACGGCAGCTCGATGCGCTGATCGCAAACGTAGATCAAACCATCGCTGCGGCTGAAGGGAGAATCTCGATGAGTGACAAACAGAAATTCGAAGGCTTTAAGCAGCGCATGATTGACGAGAATGAACAGAAATACGGCAAGGAAGCACGCGAGAAATACGGCGATGACGCAGTCAACAAGTCGAATGCGAAGGTCAAGGGCATGTCGCAGGAAGACCACGAGCGGGTAACTCGTCTGGCCGAGGAAATTAAGGAGACGCTGGCGGAGGCTTTCAAGCAAGGTGATCCGGCGGGCCAGCTCGCGCAGAAGACTGCCGATATGCACCGTCAATGGCTGGGCTTCTATTGGCCTCAGTACACCAAGGAAGCTCATGCTAACCTGTCGCAAATGTATGTGGACGATGAACGGTTCAAGGCGTATTACGACGTGGATCACCCGGGAGCAGCTGAGTTTCTGCGCGATGCGATTCATATCTATACAGGCGTAAGTAAGCCGTAGGCAACGTTGTGATGGCTGAAGGCGAACAAGAAAAAGGGTGCCCACGGATTGCGGGACACCCTTTTAGTCGTGCCGATGCTCCGCAGAGGGAGGGTCCGCGAGATCGGCTTACTTATCGGTTTTCTTCTTCACATGGTTGAAGTTGGTGATGGACTTGGCATCTTCAATCGTATCGTTGACGAAGGCCATGTCCTGATTCTTGGCGTGCATCTTGGTTGTGCCTTTGTAGTTGCCTTTATGGGTTTGGTTTTCCATGTCGGTTCACCTCCGAAGGATGGTCGCACATGAGGTAGTATGTTCGGAAGTCGAGGGTGGCATGCGGATGAAGGCGAACGTTTGGAAGCCGAACAATTTCTCCAATATTAGCGGATTAACGTGGAAAATCAAACATTTACAAGCTGGGAATCCGCGGAGTCTCCTTTTTTATTTGCCCCCCTTCATGTATAATGTCATGAGATTGTTTAATACGGAACAGGGGTGTCTTCATACATGGCTTTGAAAGCTGGAATCGTCGGACTGCCGAACGTAGGTAAATCGACTTTATTTAATGCAATAACGCAAGCGGGCGCGGAGTCCGCGAACTATCCGTTCTGTACGATCGACCCGAACGTAGGCGTCGTTGAAGTACCGGATGAGCGTCTTGATAAATTGACGGAGCTTGTTGTGCCGAACAAGACCGTTCCGACTGCTTTTGAATTCATCGATATTGCGGGTATTGTAAAAGGCGCGAGCAAAGGCGAAGGCCTCGGCAACAAGTTTCTTGCGCACATCCGCGAAGTGGATGCGATCGTACACGTCGTTCGCTGCTTCCAAGATGACAACATCACGCACGTATCCGGTAAAGTGGATCCGATCGGCGATATCAACACGATCAACCTGGAGTTGATTTTGGCGGATATCGATTCCGTGGATCGCAAGATCGAGCGTTCCCGCAAAAACCTTAAAGGCGGCGACAAGAAGGTCGTGCAAGAGGTGGAAACCCTTGAGCGCGTGAAAGAAGCGTTGTACAACGATCTGCCGGCGCGCAGTCTTGACCTCTCCGAGGATGAGAAAGCGATCATTCGCGATCTTCACCTGCTGACGATGAAACCGGTCTTGTACGCGGCTAACGTAAGCGAAGGCGAAGCGGCAAACTCCGATGGCAACAGCTACGTGGAGTTGGTACGCGAATTCGCGAAAGCGGAAGGCGCAGAAGTTGTGCCGATCAGCGCGAAGGTAGAGTCCGAAATCGCCGAGCTTGAAGGCGAAGACAAAGAAATGTTCCTGGAGGAGCTTGGCCTCACGGAATCCGGCCTTAACCGCCTGATCCGCGCAGCTTACAAGCTGCTTGGTCTGTACACCTACTTCACGGCAGGCGTACAAGAAGTGCGTGCATGGACGATCCGTAAAGGCATGAAGGCGCCGCAAGCGGCAGGCGTTATTCATACGGATTTCGAGCGCGGCTTTATCCGTGCCGAGGTTGTGTCCTACGAAGATCTGATGGCGGCAGGCTCCATGAATGCTGCGAAGGAAAAAGGACAGCTTCGCCTTGAGGGTAAAGAATACGTGGTGCAAGACGGCGACGTTATGCATTTCCGTTTCAACGTATAGCGACTGAATGATTGGTTTTAGGGCCCGAAATTCTCGGGTCCTTTTGCTATGCTTGCGGAAGCCCGTGCTAAAGTCGGCAAATTAACCAGAATTGTCACGTTTATGGTTTGCAGTGCGTTATGTTATACTAAAAGAACAATCAATTGGATTTATTCTAAAGTAGAGGTGAATGACAGTGTTGGACCGTTTACAGGCACTCGCTGACCGGTATGAGAAATTGAGCGAGCTGTTGTGCGATCCGGATGTGGCTAGCGATCCGAAGAAGCTGCGCGACTACTCCAAGGAGCAGTCAGACTTGCAAGCTCCTTATGAGGCATATACGGAATATAAGCAAGTATCCGAGCAGCTTGATGAAGCGAAAATCATGCAGAACGAGAAGCTTGATGAAGAAATGCGCGAAATGGTGAAGATGGAAATCGACGAACTGAGCGCGCGCAAGGCTGAGCTGGAAGAACATATTCATGTTCTCTTGCTGCCGAAAGACCCGAATGACGATAAGAACGTGATCGTGGAGATCCGCGGCGCTGCCGGCGGCGACGAAGCGGCATTGTTCGCATCGGATTTGTACCGCATGTATATGAAGTTTGCGGATACCCAAGGCTGGCGCGTAGAGCTGCTGGAATTCAGCGAAAGCGATCTTGGCGGCTTCAAAGAGGTTATCTTCATGGTAACCGGCAAAGGCGCCTACAGTAAGCTGAAATTCGAAAGCGGCGCGCACCGCGTACAGCGGATTCCGGTAACGGAGTCCGGCGGCCGGATTCATACGTCGACTTCAACCGTAGCGGTTATGCCGGAGGTTGAAGAGGTCGAGATCGAAATCCTCGATAAAGATATTCGGGTCGATACGTTCTGCTCCAGCGGTGCAGGCGGTCAGTCCGTTAATACAACGAAATCAGCGGTTCGCGTGCTTCACGTTCCGACGGGCATCATGGCTCAGTGTCAGGATGGCAAGTCGCAGAACGAGAACAAAGCGAAGGCGCTTCAAGTTCTTCGTGCGCGGATTTCGGATATCAAGCGCCAAGAAGAAGAAGCCAAGTATGCCGGCGAACGCAAAAGCAAAGTCGGTACAGGCGACCGCAGCGAGCGGATTCGGACGTACAACTATCCGCAAAGCCGCGTAACGGATCACCGTATCGGCCTTACGCTGCACAAGCTCGACTCCGTGCTGAACGGCGACATGGAAGAGATCATCAATGCGCTGACATTGACGGCTCAGACGGAATTGATGGAGCGCGAGAATCTGGTTTAAGCGCAGGAGTTTGAATAGATGGAAGAAACGGGAGCGGCCTAGGCTGCTCCCGTTTGTGTAGCTTGGCGAGGTGGAAGGTGGGTCGCCGGTATGGGGCGGCACGAAGCGAGCGGATATCGAGTTGAGATTAGATTGAGACGAGCGTAAATCAAGATGAGCGTGGATTGGGACGGGCGTAGATCGAGACGAGACCTCTAGAAAAATTATTTTTAGGGAAATCGCGCGTGTAGCGTTCATTGTTGAATTTGAGTATAAGGGAGTGTTTGTTGTGGAGGACAATGGCCAAGCCGGAAGCGGGGCGCTGCTTACGATTGGGGAAGTCTGCGTGCGTGCGACTAAGATGCTGGAGGCTCGTGGCATCAGCGAACCTCGCAATAACGCGGAATTGCTGCTGCTGCATGTGCTCGGAATGGAGCGGGCTGCGCTGATCCGCGATTGGCGAGACCCTTTTCCTCAGCAGCACGTCGCTGCATGGGAAGCGCTGCTTGCCCGCAAAGCAGCCGGCGAGCCTGTCCAGTATTTGATCGGCGAGCAGTGGTTCTACGGCTTGCCGTATCAGGTCACCCCTGCGGTGCTCATCCCGCGCCCGGAGACGGAGCTGCTCGTTGAAGCCGTGCTGGAAGCAGCGGATAAGCTGTGGCCGGGGACAGCGGGAGTTGAGGTTGGCGTGGATGCGTGTATGCCGACGGTGGTTGACGTCGGCACAGGCAGCGGCGCCATTGGCGTGACGCTGGCAACGCTGCGTCCGCAGTGGCGCGTGTGCGCGTCCGATCTGTCGCCGGACGCGCTGGCTGTCGCCCGCACGAATGCGGCGCGGCACGGCGCAGCGGCGCGTATGACGTTCGTGCAGGGCGACCTGCTCGGGCCGTTCGTGCAGCCACGGCCCGAGGAGCACGTAGATGCACCCGGCAGCGTAGCCGGCCTGCGCATCGACGTGCTGGTCTCGAACCCGCCGTATATTCCGGCGGGGGACATTGCCGGCTTGCAGCCGGAAGTGCGCGACCATGAGCCGCGCCTCGCCCTGGATGGCGGCGATGATGGCCTGACGCCGTACAGGCGCATGGCAGAGCAGCTGCTGCAGCTGTCTTCGCTGCCGCGCATCGTCGGCTTCGAGCTAGGCATGGGCCAAGCCGAAGCCGTCGCCGACCTGCTCCGCGGCATCGGCGCCTGGCGCGAAGTGCGCAGTATCCCCGATTACGCGGGAATAGACCGCCACGTGCTGGCGGTGGAATAGTTTTCGCGCGGATCACGCTCGCATCGGGGGCTGAGAGTTCCGAAATCGAACTCTCAGCAGTGAACTAGCGTGAAGATGAATCTGAAAGTTCCGAAATCGAACTCTCGGCATCGCAATCAGCGGAATGCAGCTTGTATGGGGAGCTGAGAGTGCAAAAATCGAACTCTCCGCACTGAAATAATGTGAAAATGAGCCTGAGAGTTCCGATATCGAACTCTCAGGCTTTTCGTTGACCGGATTGAAACTTAGGATGGAGCCGAGAGGCCGCGAACTCCACGAAACGCTGCTCATTAGCGGATATACCGCTAATAGCGATCAACTAGCTGAATTCGCCCCTCATAAGCGGCCAATCCGCCAACAGTTACTCGAACCCGTCGAATGTGGCACTGAATTGCCGTATATCCCCTCAATAAGCGGATATACCGTTAATAAGGATTAAACTAGCTAATTACTCTCCATTAAGCGGCTATTCCGCTAACAGTTGCTCGAACCCGTCGAAAGTGACACTTAATCGCCGACTATCCTCGACATTAGCGGATATACCGCTAATAACGATCAAACTAGCTAATTACTCCCCCTCTTAAGCGGCTATTCCGCTAACCGTTACTCGAACCCGTCGAAAGTGGCACCGAATTGCCAACTATCCTCGCAATAAGCGGCTATTCCGCTCGCGAAGTCCGGCCAGCACACCACCTAGACTGGCCTGAAAGTCGCTCCGCAAATTCTAACGGTTGCCAGAGCGCCTCATCTATCTTTTTTCGGCGTTTTCGAATTCTAACGGTTGCCAGAGAGGCTATTTCGCGATTTAGCATGGTTTCCACCTGTATACGGACAAATAAGGCCTCTGACAACCGTTAGAGAAAATTCAAAGCCAAAAAAGACCAAATAAGCGCTGTGGCAACCGTTAGAGCACAACACCACCTTCGCCGTCGCAGGGGAGGCTGTGCAATAGTGCCGTAGGTTGCTTTTTTACACTCTACGAAACTCTTTTTTAAGTGATTGATAGGTTTAGAGAGCCGCCGCGAGGGACATAATGGGGATATGATCGTTCCGGAACGCAAGCCGATGCACCGACGGGTGCCACAAAGGAGCTTGTCGTTATGATTCGCACTTATTCCCGTTTTCCTTATCGTCCGATTTATGGGTATGTCCTTCTTATCGCTGCAGTGTTGCTTATGAGCTGGGAAAGTCAACGTGCCGATGCGGCAATTGCCGGCGGCGGCATTCCGTCCGAGTCGATTCGTCTGCGCATTCTGGCGAATTCGGATAATGCGTCTGATCAAGCAGTAAAACGCGAAGTTCGTGATGCCATCGTAGCCGAAATGAACAACTGGGTAGCGGGACCGCAAACTATCGAGGAAGCTCGCGCTACAATCCTCAATCATATGAGCGACATCGAAGGCATTATTGCTGCCAAACTCAGCTCGCGTGGTTTTCACTATGGATTCAAAGCGGAACTCGGCCATGTGCCGTTTCCAACTAAAATATATGGCACTCAAGTGTACCCTGCCGGCAATTACGAAGCGCTTCGCATCACTCTTGGCGCAGGTGCAGGACAAAACTGGTGGTGTGTACTGTTCCCGCCGCTCTGCTTCGTGGATGCGGTAAGCGGGGAAGCATCGACTCCGGCGGTGGCCGCAACGGCAACTGTGGGTGCAAAAGCAGACAGCGATGCCAAAGTAACTTCGGCCGCGGCAGATGCTCCTGCCAAAGATCAAGCTGCCGATCAAAACGTAAAAGAAGGCGAAACGAAGCAGCCGGAAGTGAAGTTTTTTCTGTGGGAAATCTTCAAGTCGATCATGAGCTTTTTCCGCAGCCTATTCAGCTAACTATAAAATAAGCTCAGTCGCGCACCCTGCGATTGGGCTTTTATTGTATAGGGATGGCCGTTTGGATGGCGCGAGGCGGCATATGGTATAATGGGGCAAAACAAAGCAGAAGCTGGGGATACGACATTGACCATCCATCTACGAAAAACATTACTGTGGGAAGCGGACAGCCACGACCCGCGCGACGGTGAACTTGACGAGGCGGCAGCCTTACTGCGAGAGGGCGGGACCGTTGCTTTTCCAACCGAAACGGTTTACGGGCTAGGTGCCGATGCGCGGAGCACGGCGGCGGTGGAACGGATTTTTGAGGCAAAAGGGCGCCCCTCCGACAATCCGCTGATCGTTCATATTTCGGATCGCAAGCAGTTGGAGGAGCTGACACTTCCGCTGGTAGGAGAGTCAGCCATACTTGCCGATAGGCTGATGGATCAATTCTGGCCGGGGCCGCTGACCATCGTGCTGCCGGTGAAGCCTGGGGCGGTGTCGTCGCGGGTAACTGCGGGACTTGCTACCGTTGCGGTGCGAATGCCTGCTCATCCTGTAGCCTTGCAGCTTATTGCCGCGTCTGGTTGTCCGCTGGCGGCACCTAGCGCGAATCGCTCCGGCCGTCCAAGTCCGACACTGGCCTCGCATGTGCGAGAGGACCTTAGCGGCCTAATTGACGGCATCGTCGATGGTGGCGCCGCAGGGGTAGGTCTTGAATCGACCGTCGTCGAGGTGGACGGCGATCTTGTGCGGATCTTGCGCCCCGGCGGCGTGACGGCCGAAGCGCTTCGCGAAGTCGCGGCGCGGGTCGACTACGACGCCGTTGCCGCTCCGGGCGCCGGCATTGCCGCTGCCGCCGCTGCTGCTGCGCCTTCGGCGGCGGGAGCTCCCGCAGCGGAAGCGCAGGCGCCGCGCTCGCCAGGCATGAAATATGCGCATTACGCCCCGCAGGGGCTGATGCACTTGGTCAAGGGCGACGCTGACGCCGTCTCCGCCTATATTGAGGCGGAAGTCGGCGCAGCGAAAGCGCGCGGCGAGCGCACGGGCGTGCTCGCCTTTGCCGAGCATGCCGCTCGGTACGACGCCGACTGCGTGCTCGTCGTCGGCAGCCTGGCGCAGCTCGAAACGGCTGCGCACGGCCTCTACAATGCGCTGCGCGAGTTTGACAATCGCGGCGTACAGCGCATCTGGGCCGAAACCTGCTCGGAGCAGGGTATCGGCCATGCGCTCATGAACCGCTTATCCAAAGCGGCCGGCCACGCGGTGGTCCACGTCTAGTGACGGTGAGTTCCGCGTGCCGCGCCAAGCCATGCGCGATCGCACTTACTTGCGGCCAACTCGTGCGCCAAGCGTCACCGTCCCGTACCCGTACCACCAGCGCGCCAAGCGCCACTTCCCTAGCGCACTAAACCCGCGCCACCCACAACCTTCCCCAGGTCATCTTTCCAACCTTGTCCGCATATGCTTGTGGAGAGGTTGCGGACAAGGAGAGGATGAAATGGTGGAGGCGGGCATGCATGCCGGACAATTGCTGACGCTGCTGATTATTGCTGTGGCACTGGGGATGGATGCTTTTTCGCTGGGTGTCGGCATTGGGCTCAAGGGCATTCGGCTGATGGATATAGCAAAACTTAGCGCGATCATTGCGCTTTTTCACATGGTCATGCCGCTCATGGGCATTTTCACGGGCAAATACGTCAGTACGCTGCTGGGCGGCGTGGCGACGACGGCGGCCGGTGCGCTGCTGCTCCTGCTTGGCGGCCATATGATCTACAGCTCGCTGCGCGGCGATGCGGTGGAGTCGATCGACTACCGAAGCTCATGGGGGATGCTGCTGTTCGCGCTTGGCGTGAGCATCGATTCCTTCTCTGTCGGCATCTCACTTGGCATGTTCGATACGGACATGCTGCTGACCGTACTGCTGTTCGGCGTTGCCGGAGGCTTGATGTCCGTTTTTGGGCTGCTGCTCGGTCGTAAGGTAGGCACAAGTCTCGGCGGGTACGGGGAAGCGTGCGGCGGCGTCATTTTATTTACATTCGGTTTGCTGTTCCTGTTCTAACAGAACGGCATCTTATAAGGAGTGAAATCAATCGTGAAACGGATTCTATTCGTGTGCACGGGCAATACATGCCGTTCGCCAATGGCTGAAGCGCTGCTTCGGGCGAGGTCCCAGCAAAGGGGCATGCAGCTTGATATTCGTTCCGCAGGCGTGTCCACGATCGATGGACTGCCTGTTTCCAATCATGCGCGGACGGCGCTGTCCAGACGTGATATTGTGCACAGTGGTACCTCGAAGGCGCTCGAAGGCGGCTCGATTGCGTGGGCAGATCTTATTTTGACGATGACCGCCAGTCATAAAAGGCAGCTGCTGCAGCATTTTCCGGCTGCGGTGGACAAGACGCATACGCTGCTTGAGTTCGTGAACACGGATCCCAAAGTGTTGGCGAACATCGCCGAGCTGGAAGGGCTGTACTCGAACTGGCAGATTAAGCAGGCGCTGGGACAGCCGCTGACTCCGCAGGAGCGGTCCAGGCTCCTTGAGCTGGAGCAGCAGATCCCGAGCTTCGATGTGGAAGATCCTTTCGGCGGCTCGCTGGCGATGTATGAGCAGAGCGCCAGCCAAATCGAAGCCGCGCTCAACCGTCTTCTCGATCGACTGAAAGGATAAGTGTATTTGTCTGAAGGCTTTTCGTGGCTCTTTAATAAGGTGAAACTGCGCTCGCTGTCAAACGATGGCAAGCGCCGTTTCTTCCGGCAACGATTGATTTTGAAGCCAAAATCCGTTATGATAAAAGCAACTAAAGACGGTTTCCGATGTAACTGGCGACGAAAGTGGGTTAAACCACGGTGGAGCATCGGATCATACGGCCGGTCGCCTGGGCAAAGAGCAGCGTGCGCAAGCATGCTTGCTCTTTTTTCGTCTTTTTCGGCGAAATCAGGTATACTAATGCCATTGTGAATCGACAATTTCCGCCATGTGCGGTTCTATTGGGAGGAATATGGATTATGAAAATCGCCATCGGCGCAGACCACGCGGGCTACCGCTTGAAAGACGAGCTGGTTCCGTTTATCCAATCGCTTGGCCACGAGATTGAGGACGTAGGCTGCGATTGCGCCCAGTCCGTAGACTACCCGGATTATGCGCTTCCTGTTGCGGAGCTTGTTGCGCAAGGCAAGGCTGAACGCGGCATACTCATTTGCGGTACGGGAATCGGCATGTCCATCGCGGCTAACAAAGTCAAAGGCATTCGCTGCGCACTGGTGCACGATATGTTCTCGGCCAAAGCAACCCGCGAGCACAACGACACCAACGTACTGGCAATGGGGGAACGCGTCATTGGCCCGGGCGTAGCGCAAGAGATTATCCGGATTTGGCTCGAGACGCCGTTCTCGGGCGGCGAGCGTCATGTCGGCCGCGTGAACAAAGTGATGAAGCTTGAAGCACAATATGCCGATGCGGCAAAATCCGAGTAAGGGGCGTACCCAGCGATGAGCGACCACGGCCACGGAATAAGCAGCATGGATTCGGCACAGCTGACCAAGGATGTAGAAACCGTTGTCCGCGAGCTTGCAGCCGTGTCCGGCATTCGCCAAGGACAGCTGCTTGTCATCGGCGTGTCGACCAGCGAAGTACTCGGCCAGCGGATCGGGACATCAGGCACGCTGGAAACGGCAGCCGCGATCTATGCGGGAGTCGAGAAGGTACGTCAAGAATTGCAGTTTTATCCGGTTTATCAGTGCTGCGAGCATTTGAATCGGGCACTTGTTATGGAAAGAGAAGCCGCCGAGCGGTATGGTTTGGAGCTCGTTTCGGCTATCCCCGTGCGCAAAGCCGGCGGCTCCATGGCAGCCTACGCGTTCCAGAAACTGCAGGATGCCGTGCTGACCGAGACGGTTCAGGCCCATGCGGGCATCGATATCGGCGACACCTTCATCGGCATGCACTTGAAGCGTGTAGCGGTACCGGTGCGACCAACGATCCGGGCAATCGGATCCGCGCATTTGACAATGGCTTACACCCGTCCGAAGCTGATTGGCGGGGAACGTGCGGTTTACACGCGGGAAGCGGCAGGCCCGGCAACGGATGCCGGCACATGCGACTAATATATTTATTTTACTGAGGAGGACTTATCAACATGGAAAACCTACGTAAACAAGATCCTGAAATTTTGAAAGCACTTGGCCTTGAGCTGCAGCGTCAACGCGACAACATCGAGCTTATCGCATCCGAGAACATCGTTTCCGAAGCGGTATTGGAAGCAATGGGTACTGTACTGACGAACAAATACGCAGAAGGCTACCCGGGCAAACGTTACTACGGCGGCTGTGAGCATGTGGATATCGCCGAAGATATCGCACGCAACCGTGCCAAAGAATTGTTCGGTGCTGAGCACGCGAACGTGCAGCCTCACTCCGGCGCACAAGCTAATATGGCAGTTTACCTGGCTGCGCTAAACCCAGGCGACACGGTTCTTGGTATGAACCTCGCGCATGGCGGTCACTTGACGCACGGCAGCCCGGTTAACGCATCCGGTCTTCTGTACAACTTCGTGGCATACGGCGTTAACGAGAACACTTTTACAATTGACTATGCAGAAGTACGCAAACTGGCGTTCAAACACCGTCCGCGCATGATCGTTGCAGGCGCATCGGCTTACCCGCGCATCATCGATTTTGAAGAGCTTGGCCGTATCGCTAACGATGTAGGCGCATTGCTCTTCGTTGACATGGCGCATATCGCAGGTCTTGTAGCAGCAGGCTTGCACCCGAGCCCGGTTCCGCACGCACACTTTGTAACAACAACTACGCACAAAACGCTTCGCGGACCTCGCGGCGGTATGATCCTTTGCCGCAAAGCATGGGCGCAAGCAATCGATAAAGCAGTATTCCCAGGTTCCCAAGGCGGACCTCTGATGCACATTATCGCGGCTAAAGCAGTAGCTTTCGGCGAAGCGCTTCAGCCTTCGTTCAAAGAATACGGCAAGAACGTTGTCGACAACGCGAAGGCGCTTGCTGACGGTTTGATCGAGAGAGGCATCAACATCGTTTCCGGCGGTACGGACAACCACTTGATGCTGATCGACCTTCGCAACCTGAACATCACAGGTAAAGACGCGGAGCACGTGCTCGATTCCGTACAAATCACAGTCAACAAAAACGCGATTCCGTTCGATCCGACCAGCCCGTTCATCACTAGCGGTATCCGTATCGGTACACCTGCAGCGACTTCCCGCGGCATGGGCGTAGACGCAATGGCTACCATCGCAGAAGTAATCGCTATGACGCTCAAGAATCCAAAAGACGAGTCCGTTCTGGAAAAAGCACGCGGTATGGTCAGCGACCTCGTGTCGCAATACCCGCTTTACCCTGGCATGACTTACTAATATCGGTTTGACCAAAAGGCGGAGCAGGGTTGATCCCTGTGCCGCCTTTTTTGCGTTCCGCAGCATGCATGCTGTTGGCCGGAATCGTTAGTCTGAAGGTGGCGCAGGGTAGAAACCTATGCCGCCATTTTGCGTTCTGCAGCATGCTCCGAGCCGGAATCGGTAGTCTGAAGGCAGTGCAGGGTAGAACCCAATGCCACCTTTTGCGTTCCGCAGCATGCGAGCCGGAATCGGTAGTCTGCCGGTGGCGTTGTCCCTCATACAACCGGACCTTCAACTCTAACGAATCGTAGAGGTCTTATTTCGCCCAAATCACCCTATTTGGAAATCTAACGAATCCCACAGGTCTTATTTGGACTCCAAGCACCGTATTCCGCTCCAATTCGCACAAATAAGACCACTACGATTCGTTAGAAAAATTTATGGCCCAATTCCGCTCAAATAAGACCGCTACGATTCGTTAGCGACTCACCACAGCAAAAAAACTGCCCCGCCGCTGACAACAGCATCTTTAGATGTCCTATTTCTAGCTGTCCCGCCCGCATAATTACCTGTTTTCCACAGTCTCGCCGTCCGTAGTTCTCCGCTTGCTTTCCGTTGCCGCCGTCCGCCATCCCACCGCTGTATTGTCCCGCGCACGCAGTCCGCAGTCGACCCGCTATCCACTGCTTACTGCCAGTTACCGCCATTCCACCATCAACTGTCCACAGTGTGGCCAACGCGCCGTCCACCATCAACTGTCCACAGTTGTGGCCAACGCGCCGTCCACCGCCAACTGTCCACAGTGTGGCCAACGCGCCGTCCACCGTCAACTGTCCACAGTGTGGCCAACACGCCGTTCACCGCCAACTGTCCACAGTGTGGTCAACGCGCCGTCCACCATCAACTGTCCACAGTTGTGGCCAACGCGCCGTCCACCGCCAACTGTCCGCAGTCTGGCCAACTCGTCGTCCTCGCCAACTGTCCACAGTGTGGCCAACTGGCCGTCCACCGCCAACTGTCCACAGTGTGGCCAACTCGTCGTCCACCGCCAACTGTCCACAGTGTGGCCAACTGGCCGTCCACCGCCAACTGTCCACAGTGTGGCCAACTCGTCGTCCACCGCCAACTGTCCACAGTGTGACCAACTCGTCGTCCACCACCAACTGTCCACAGTGTGGCCAACGCGCCATCCCAACACCGTGCCATCCAGTGATCTCTGCCCGCAGCCATTCCGCTATTCCACCACCGCCCACGGGAATCACTCACTCCAGCCCCTTAACACTTGTCGATAAATTTATGTTGCAATCGCTTTCTTGCAGGTTATATAGTGAGAGTGCGAGTCAATCCGAAACGTTTCGGGGCGGCCCGTAATCGGATGAAAACGAAGGAGTCGAACCGATCATGAAACTTGGAATCATTGCAGATTATCGTGTTGAAAGCTTCGATTATGCGGCCAATCTCGGCTTGGCCTTTTTAGAGTTTTGCGTCAATGTGGGCACGCCTGCTTCTACTTTCACGAGCCTTGTGCCGGAGCTGAAAGCCGCGAGTGAGCGGACAGGCGTTGCGGTTGCTTCCATCGGACGCTGGGGTCCGGATCGGATCAATAAGGATGGCAGCATCAACGAAGAGGAGCTGAAGGCATCCCAAGCGCTTATCGACGCGTGCCAGGAGCTTGGTTGTCCGGTGTTCGTAGGCGGCTGCAATTACATCGAAGAGCTGTCCTATTACGATAACATCACGGCGGCGATTAACTACTTCTCCGTCCTGATTGAATATGGCAAAACACGCGGGATTTCCATTGCGACGTACAACTGCCACTGGAACAATTACATCGTGGACGATGCAGCGTGGAAGCTCATTCACGGCCATTTGCCGGAGCTTGGCATCAAGTACGATCCATCGCATGCCCGTTATGCAGGACAAGATTACTTGAAAGAAATCGTGGATTGGGGCTCGCGCATCAAGCATATCCACATCAAAGGCTCGGTCATCATTGACGGCAAACGCTTCGACGATCCGCCGGCCGGCATGGATCAAACGGATTGGGGCACGTTCATGGCGATCCTGTACGGGGTTGGCTACCAAGGCGGACTGAGCATCGAACCGCATTCCCACACCTGGACGGGCGAGCTCGGCGACAAAGGCGTACAGTTCACGATCGACTACTTTAACCGCCTGCTGCTTCGGGGGTAAGGAATGTAGAGGATGGCAAAGGGGATAGCCAAGCCCTGATGCCATCTTTTTTATTCCGTTGACACCTCACTGGCTCATTTATGGTTGTCCCAATAGGCAACTCGGACCCCAAATGCTGCTCAAAATGCAACATTTCCACCTTCCTGACCGTAAAACACCAAGAATGTTGCGCGAAAGGCAACTTTCTCTTAGAAAATGAACTTTTTACAACCTATACGGTGCTAAATGTTGCATATTACGCAACATATCTAACTTCCCGATCGCAAGTAGTTGCTTTTGTTGCACTTCGTGCAACATTTACTTATTACGAAGGTGACTCGGAAGTGTCGGAGGTGACTCGGAAGTGTCGGAGGTGACTCGGAGGTGTCGAAGGTGACTCGGGGCTGTCGAAGGCGGCTCGGAAATATCGAAGGTGCCACGGAGGTATCGAAGGTGTAAGGCACTTCAAGGACATCCACACGAGCATCATCACCCCGAATCTTTTCCTAAATTTAGCGAAAAATAATCAGCACATCAGCCTCGGCATGATATGATGGCCCTATATCCCAACAAAGGCGGTGAGCCTCCACGTATGAGCATTTTTGGATTTGTTTTCATCCTTATATTAGTGTTTATTGTCATCAAGCTCTTCCAATCCCGAGGGACCCAGCAGCAACGATCAAGCGGGTTCAATACCCGCAACGGCGGCCGCCGATCTTCAACTGCACCGCCGATGCGCAAGCCTCCGGAATATCTCGGCGTACCCGAGGGACATCCGGCGCGGTCGGCTGCCGAGCGGCTCGAAGCCGCGCTGTCGCCGGACTTTGAAGCGCGCGTGAAGGACCGCGTGCTGAAGCGCACCCCGAGCATGCGCGAGGGGGAATGGCAGTGGCAGTGGTTTGAGCTGAAGCGTTATTTTCTCATGTGCGGGGTGCTTCGGAATGTTCCGATGTACAGCGTGCGCGTGGATGAAGTGTGGCATGAAATGCTGATGTTCACCCGGGAGTATGAGCAGTTCTGCAAGCAGTTCTGCGGTGGGACGATCCATCATGCTCCACACGGTTCGGATGCGAAGCCTGCACCGGGAGAACGCGCCTGGTTCGATTGGATCTACGGCGAGCTGTTTCTGCCTGTGCCGGTAAGCGGTCAGCTATGGGGTGCTTTTTATCGGACTCCGCTGCCTAGGGAGCTCATGTATGAGCTGGAAACAGGAGATCCTTCCGAGCTGCGCAGCAAACGTTTCAATGAGAAGGCGGCAGCCCAGTTTGGCGATTTGGATGCAACCATCGATTACTTAATTGAGCGTGGAAGCAAGCTCGCATCGTCCAAAGACGAACCCGTCCACAACCGTGTAGCAGACTCTTCCGACATGATGTCGACAGGCGTGCTCTCGGGGATGTTTTTCTACTCTTCATTCGGGCCGAGCGACAACTTTCATAATCAGATGGATGAGCATCAAACCCAGGAACAGCGTGACGCGAACGGAGACGGGGCGGGATCGGATCCGATATGCAGCGGCGCCGATCAGGATTCCTCTGACTTTAATGACGGCGGCGACTTTGGCGATTCCGGTAACGGAGGCGGCAGTTCCTGCTCGGGCGGAGGCGATTCCGGAGGCGGCGGCGAATCCGGAGGCGGTTCATCCTGCGGAAGCAGCTGTGGCGGCAGTAGTTGAGACTGAGATCAGGTTCACGTAATTCATACCTCTTTCGGGTATACTTTGCATGTGTTTCTTGCGTTCCATGGCCCACATAGCACATTAATGCGCCGAATGTTATAATAGTCAGTTGAAGAAGCATTTCAGGAGGATGAATAGAACTATGGGCAATCTCACAATTTGCGACCATCCGCTTATCCAGCATAAGCTGACCTTTATTCGCGACAAAGATACGAAGACCAAGGATTTCCGTGAACTGGTCGATGAAGTCGCCACCATGATGGCGTATGAAATTACAAGAGATTTACCGCTTGAGACGACTACCGTCACGACGCCTGTCATCGAAGCGACGAGCAAAATCGTGTCCGGACGCATGGTGGGGCTCATTCCGATTTTACGCGCGGGACTCGGGATGGTGGAGGGCATGCTCAAGCTGATTCCTTCGGCTAAAGTCGGTCACATTGGGCTGTTCCGCAATCCGGAAACGCTCGAGCCGGTTGAGTATTACGTCAATTTGCCGGCTGATGCAACAGAGCGTCAGTTGATTGTGATTGATCCGATGCTCGCTACAGGCGGTTCGGCGAACGCGGCCATTCAAGCGCTGAAGACGCGCGGCTGCACGCAGATCAAGCTCATGTGCCTCATCGCGGCGCCGGAAGGTGTGGCGGCCGTACAGAAGGCGCATCCGGATGTCGATATTTTCTTGGCTTCGCTCGACAGCCATCTTAACGATCACGGCTACATCGTACCAGGTCTGGGCGACGCCGGCGACCGTATGTTTGGCACCAAATAATCAGGCGTCAGCATCTGGGGGCTTTATTTGCTACGCTACAATTAGGAGTGACATGCTTTGGCTAAAATTAAAGTGATGACGATATTTGGCACCCGACCGGAAGCGGTGAAGATGGCGCCATTGGTACTGGAGCTGGAGAAGCATCCGGAGGAGATTGAGTCCGTTGTCTGCGTAACGGCGCAGCATCGCCAAATGCTCGATCAAGTGCTCGATTTCTTCAAAATCACGCCGGAATACGATCTGAACGTCATGAAAGATCGCCAGACGCTGACGGAGACGACCGTCAAAGTGCTAGAGGGCCTGGAGCCGATTCTGCGTGAAGCGAAACCGGACATCGTACTCGTGCATGGCGATACACAGACTTGTTTCTTGGCCAGCTATGCTTCCTTCGTGCAGCAGATTCAAGTTGGACATGTTGAAGCAGGGCTGCGCACATGGAACAAGATGTCTCCGTATCCGGAGGAGATGAACCGTCAACTGGCCGGCGTTCTATCGGATGTGCATTTCGCACCGACGGACAGAGCGGCAGACAATCTGCGCAAAGAGAACAAATCGGAGTCTACGATCTACATAACCGGCAACACGGCGACAGACGTATTCCAATACACGGTGGACAAATCCTTCACGCATCCCGTTATCGAATGGGCGGCGGGCAAGCGCATGATTCTGATGACGGCTCATCGCCGCGAAGCGCTGGGCGAGCCTCATCGCAATATTTTCCGCGCGGTGAAACGGATTGCCGATGAATTCGAAGATGTCGTTGTCGTGTATGCGGTGCATTTGAATCCTGCCGTTCGCGAGCCGGCGAATGAAATCCTTGGCAATCATCCGCGTATTAAGCTGATCGAGCCGCTCGACGTGTTTGAATTCCATAACTTTTACCCGCACACGTACATGATTATGACGGATTCCGGCGGTTTGCAGGAAGAGGCGCCGTCCTTCGGCGTTCCGACCCTGGTGCTTCGCGATACGACCGAGCGTCCTGAAGGTATCGATGCAGGGACGTTGGAGCTTGTCGGCACCGACGAAGAGGTAGTTTATAATCGCGCTCATGCGCTGCTTTCCGACAAGAACCTCTATGACAAAATGAGCCAAGCAGCCAATCCTTACGGCGATGGGCAAGCATCTGTTCGCATTGTTCAGGCGATCCTGCATCATTTTGGAAAAACGGACAAGCGTCCGGAGTCGTTCACACAACGTTCATAGTTTACAACGGTAGGATAGCATTCCGAGGAAGGCCACAGCATACAGTGCTACTGTACGGTTTGGGAACCCGAAAACCCCAGGTAAATCAAGGGTTTTCGGGTACCCGTTCACTAAATGTTTGAATTTATATCAATTGACAAAAGCGAGCCCGCTTGGCTAAAATAAATAAGAGTTTTGGAGTGATTCTAGATGACGAATCCGTCCCATAACGACAATAATCGCAACACGGATAACAGCAGCTTCGGAGATAATCCTTGGCGCGCCATGGGTCTGATCGGATCCGTCGGCGGCACAATCGGTGCCTGTCTTGGACTGGGCTACTGGATTGGACTCAAGGTCGATCAAGCGCAAGACACCGGGTACTACTCTATTGTTGGCATGGCTGTTGGTTTTGTTGTCGCGGTCTTCATCACCATCATTCTGATCAAGGCGTTTACAGGGGGCAAAGCGAAATAATGGATGATTTGTCCGGCCACCTTCGAACGGTTAAGCGTATTACGTTCTTTTTTTTGTCTCTATGTTTTATTGGATGGGCCCTTCTTCCGGAATATAAGCCGTTCTTCGGCGGTCTTGTTCTCGGAACTGCGGCAAGTCTTGCAAACGCCTTCCATCTCTCTTGGAAAGTACAGCGAGTCGGCGCTTTATCGGCCGCGGGGATCCAGAAACGCCATAACCTTGGTTTTCTGACTCGCGCATGTATTGCCCTGTTAGCGGTTGTGATCGCAACCAAGTACTTTTCGTTTAGCCTCTATGGAACAGTAGCTGGATTATTTGTTGCTCAATTGGCAACACTCATATTGGGATTTAAAGCCAAGAGAGATCCGGCCGTACGGCAATCCACCGATGAAAGGGGTGAAAACAACTAATGGATCATATTTTTCCTGAAGTAAATCTGGGTGGCATTCGATTCGATTTGGCTGCCATTATCATGATAGTTATCACCAGCATTATCGTATTTATTATTGCTAAGCTGGCGGTTCGCGGCGCATCGGTGACCAATCCGACCAAGATGCAGAACTTCTTGGAGTGGGTTATCGAATTCGTTCAGAACATTATCGGTACAACGATGGACTTGAAGAAAGGCCGTCCGTACCTGACGCTGGGTATTGCTATGATCATGTACCTGTTTGTTGCCAATTTGCTGGGTCTTCCGTTCGGTATCATTACCGAGGCGCATCATGGCGCAACATTTGCAGGCATGGAGCTTAACTTGCATGGTGAAGAGGAAGCACACATCGCGTGGTGGAAATCACCGACTGCCGATGTCGCGGTTTCCGGCGCGCTAATGGCCATCGTAATCGTGCTAACGCACGTTGAGGGTCTGCGTCGTAACCGTAAGCATTACCTCAAGCATTACTTCGAGCCTTACGCAGCATTCTTCCCGCTTAACGTAATTAAGGAAGTCGCTAAGCCGCTATCGCTTTCGCTTCGTCTTTACGGTAACATTTTCGCTGGCGAGGTTATGATCGGTGTCATCATGGGCATGGGATGGTTTGGTATCCCGGCACTGATTGTATGGCAAGGTTTCAGCGTTTTCGTAGGCGCGATTCAATCCTTCGTATTCGTCATGCTGACCATGGTTTACATGTCGCAAGCGATCGTTCACGAAGAGCATCATTAAGTCAGTAACAAACCTGCTCATGGCAGGAAACAATAAAACTATATGTAAACATTTTAAGGAGGATTTCTCTAATGGGAGCTTTAGCATTAGTTGCAGCAGCAATTGTATTCGGTCTTGGAGCACTGGGTGCAGGTATTGGTAACGGTTTGATCGTAGGTCGTACAGTTGAAGGTATTTCCCGTCAACCGGAACTTCGCGGTACTCTTCAAACTACAATGTTCATCGGGGTAGCGCTTGTAGAGGCACTTCCAGTTATTTCCCTAGTACTAGCGTTCATCTTCTTGGGTAAAGCTTAAGATTACTTTGCAGAAACGGCGGGGAGTGCCTATGCCTCCGCGCCTTCCTTTTGCTGACCGTCAGGAGATGGTCGGCCAATTTACGGAAAGGAGTGACGTACGTTGGATATCGTATGGTCCAATTTTTTCATCCAACTGATTGCTTTCGGAATACTTTTCTGGCTGCTTAGCCGTTATGCTTTCGGCCCGCTCTTCTCCATCATGGAGCAGCGCAAGCAGTTCGTGAAAGAACAGCTTGAGAATGCGGAGAACAGCCGCAAGCAAGCCGAAGCGCAATATGAGGAACAGAAACAATCCCTTCAACAAGCGCGCAAGGATGCGTATGACATTATCGAGCAAGCGAAACAAACGAGCTCGAAGCAAGCCGATGAGATCGTACACGCAGCGAAATCCGAGGCTACTCGCCTGAAGGACGAAGCTGTCAAAGATATCGAAAGCGAGAAAAACAAAGCGATTTCTGCACTACGCAGTCAAGTTAGCGGCATGTCCGTTATGATCGCTTCGAAGATCATCGAGAAACAAATCGATGACAAATCGCAAGAGCAGCTTGTTGACCAATACTTGAATGAGGTTGGAAGCAAATGAGCCGCGAGAGCGTCGTAGCTAAACGCTACGCTAAAGCGCTGTTTGAACTGGCACAAAGCAATAATATGGTCGCTGATGTTGAACAACAACTGAAGATCGTCGTTGACGCCCTGACCGGAGACGCGCAAATCCGCAAGTTTCTTGGCCTGCCAAACGTTGAAGTGACGAAGAAGATCGATATTATTAAAGGTGCTTTGTCTGACAAAGTGTCGGTTATGGTTCTGAATACAGTAGAGCTGCTCATTATTCGCAATCGCCAAACTGCGATTACGGATGTGTACGAAGCTTATACGAGAGTGGCGGGAGATGCGCTTGGTCAGGCACACGCAACTATATATACGGCTAAATCGTTGTCCTCCGAAGAACTGGCTAAGGTGTCGGCTCAATTCGGTACAATGATCGGCAAACGCATTATCGCGAAACAAATCGTTGAACCTGCTCTGCTCGGCGGCGTACAAGTGCGCATCGGCGACCGTTTGTATGACGGCAGCCTCTCCGGCAAGCTGGCTCGACTTGAACAAGCTTTGAAAACTCAAGCATTGTAGATAGGGGTGAACGGAATTGAGTATCAGACCTGATGAAATCAGCACGCTGATTAAACAACAGATCGAACAATTTAAATCCGAAATTCAAGTCGTTGATGTCGGTACGGTCATCCAAGTCGGTGACGGTATCGCACGCGTGCACGGCCTTGAGAACGCTATGGCCGGCGAACTGCTCGAATTCTCGAACGGCGTTATGGGTATGGCCCTTAACCTTGAAGAGAGCAACGTCGGTGTCGTTATCATGGGACCTTACACAGGCATCCGCGAAGGCGACCAAGTGAAGAGAACAGGTCGTATCATGGAAGTTCCGGTTGGCGAAGCTTTGCTTGGCCGCGTAGTAAACGCACTGGGACAACCGGTTGACGGCAACGGACCAATCAATACAACTGCAGCACGTCCAATCGAATCTCCGGCACCGGGCGTTATGGCTCGTAAATCGGTATTCGAGCCGATGCAAACCGGTATCAAAGCCATCGATGCGATGATTCCGATCGGCCGCGGTCAACGTGAGCTTATCATCGGCGACCGTCAAACAGGTAAGACGCAAATCGCGATCGACACGATCGTGAACCAAAAAGGCAACGGCGTTATCTGTATCTACGTTGCTATCGGTCAGAAACAATCCACTGTTCGTACGGTTGTTGAATCCCTTCGCCAACAAGGCGCTTTGGACTACACAATTGTCGTAACAGCGAGCGCTTCCGAGCCGTCCCCGCTTCTTTACCTGGCACCTTACACAGGCTGCTCGATGGGCGAGTACTTCATGTACAACGGCAAACACGTTCTTGTTATCTATGATGACCTTTCCAAACAAGCGGCAGCATACCGCGAGCTTTCCTTGCTGCTTCGCCGTCCGCCGGGTCGCGAGGCTTATCCAGGGGACGTATTCTATCTTCACTCCCGTTTGCTTGAGCGCGCAGCTAAGCTGAACGATGAGCTTGGCGGCGGTTCCTTGACTGCATTGCCATTCATCGAGACGCAAGCCGGCGATATCTCGGCTTACATCCCGACGAACGTAATCTCGATTACGGATGGTCAAATCTTCCTTGAGTCCGACCTATTCTACTCCGGTCAACGTCCAGCGGTTAACGTTGGTAACTCCGTATCCCGTGTAGGTAGCTCCGCTCAAATCAAAGCAATGAAGAAGGTAGCGGGTACGCTCAAAACTGACCTTGCGCAATACCGCGAATTGGCAGCATTTGCAGCGTTCGGCTCCGATCTCGATAAAGTAACACAATCCCGTCTGAACCGCGGTGAGCGTACGCTTGAAATTCTGAAGCAAGGCGTTAACGCGCCATTGCCTGTAGAACGTCAAGTCGTGTCCCTGTACACGGTTACTCGTGGACACGTGGACGATCTTCCCGTTCAAGACGTGCGTCGTTTCGAACAAGGCTTCCTGGCTTACGTGGATGCAAACAAACCGGAAATTTTCGCTTCCATCCGCGACACGAAAGATTTGACATCCGACAATGAGAAAGTGCTTGTTGAAGCGATCAAAACATTCAAGAACAGCTTTGCAGCGTCGGTTTAAACCTTTTCAACAACATTCAATCGGCACGCCGGTTGAACCATGCGCGGAATAGAACTGACTCGGGTGAAGCCATGCTTCACCCACGGGGGTCAGTAATAAGGTGGTGACAACGAATGGCTAAAGGTATGCGTGAGATTAAGCGCTCGATCAAGAGCAAGCAGAATACGAAACAGATTACGAAGGCTATGGAGATGGTTGCATCCGCAAAGCTCAAGAGAGCCCAAGATGCAGCGGTAGCATCGCGTCCATATACGGAGAAAATCAAAGAAGTCGTAGCGAGCATTGCTTCGAGCGGAGGCGCGATTAAGCATCCTATGCTGCAAAGCCGCGAAGTTAAGCGTACGGCCTATCTGGTCGTGACGTCTGACCGTGGTTTGGCGGGCGGATACAATGCGAACGTGCTTCGTAAAGTATGGACGGAGATTCAGGAGAAGCATAAGTCTCCTGCTGAATACGACGTGTTCGTCATCGGACGCAAAGGCCGTGATTACTTCAAGCGCCGGGGCGCAGCTCTTGCAGGCGAAGTAACGGGACTTTCGGATACACCTAAATTTGCAGACATCAAGTCCGTAGCGGCAGCAGCCGTTAAAGGCTTCGAGAGCGGCAAATATGACGAATTGAATTTGGTGTACAACCAATTCTACAATGCGATGACCCAAGTTCCTGTTATCAAGCAGCTGCTTCCGTTGGATCAGTCTGAATTTACAGGCGCGAAGGCAAGCTACGAATATGAGCCGTCACCTGAGAAGGTACTCGATGTATTGCTTCCTAAATATGCGGAAACGGTTATTTACAGCTCCGTATTGGAAGGCAAAGCGAGCGAGTTCGGCGCACGTATGACTGCGATGGGCAATGCAACGAAGAACGCGACGAAGATGATCGCAGGCTTGACGTTGACGTACAACCGTGCGCGTCAGGCAGCAATTACGCAAGAAATCGCGGAAATCGTCGGCGGCGCGAACGCGCAGGCGTAACATAAACTTTAAAGTATTTTTCCTCGGAAAACATGAAGGAGGTACACCAATGAGCAAGGGGCATGTAGTCCAGGTAACAGGTCCGGTTGTCGACATCGCGTTCGAGAACGGTCATTTGCCTCAGATTCTTAATGCGATCAAAATTGAGAAAAAAGCTGAAAACCCAGGCGAAGTGAACATCAATCTTACGGTTGAAGTTGCCACTCACCTCGGTGATAACCTGGTTCGTTGCGTTGCGATGTCTTCCACTGACGGTCTTGTCAGAGGTACGGTAGCTGTTGACTTGGGCAACCCAATCACAGTACCTGTAGGACCAGCAACACTTGGCCGCGTATTTAACGTACTCGGCGATCCAATCGATAACAACGGTGATGTTGACCGTACGCTTGCTAACCCGATTCACCGTCAAGCTCCTCCTTTCGAAGAGCTGTCGACTTCCCAAGAGATCCTGGAAACAGGTATCAAGGTTATCGACCTTATGGCGCCTTACTCCAAAGGCGGTAAGATCGGTCTCTTCGGCGGCGCGGGCGTAGGTAAAACCGTAACGATGCAAGAGCTGATTCACAACATCGCACAAGAGCACGGCGGTATCTCCGTATTCGCCGGCGTTGGTGAGCGTACTCGTGAAGGTAATGACCTTTACCACGAGATGAGCGACTCTGGCGTTATCAACAAAACGGCGATGGTATTCGGTCAAATGAACGAGCCTCCGGGCGCGCGTCTTCGCGTAGCTTTGACAGGTCTTACAATGGCTGAGTATTTCCGTGATGAAGAAGGAAGAGACGTTCTTCTGTTCGTCGATAACATCTTCCGCTTTACACAAGCCGGTTCTGAAGTATCCGCTTTGCTTGGCCGTATGCCATCCGCGGTAGGTTACCAACCAACATTGGCAACTGAAATGGGTCAACTGCAAGAGCGTATCACTTCGACGAAGAAAGGTTCCGTTACTTCCATTCAAGCGATCTACGTTCCTGCCGATGACTATACGGATCCGGCTCCGGCAACGGCGTTTGCCCACTTGGATGCAACGACTAACCTTGAGCGTAACATCGCAGCGATGGGTATTTTCCCAGCCGTTGACCCGCTCGCTTCGTCTTCCCGTATCCTGACTCCGGAAATTCTTGGCGAAGAGCACTACCAAGTAGCGCAAACCGTTAAGAAAGTTCTGCAACGTTATAAAGAGCTTCTGGATATCATCGCGATCCTCGGTATGGACGAATTGTCTGAAGAAGACAAGCTGGTCGTTCACCGTGCGCGTCGTATTCAAGTGTTCTTCGCGCAACCCCTACACGTTGCGGAAGCGTTCAATGGTATCCCGGGCTTGTACGTTCCTGTTAAAGAAACAGTACGCAGCTTCAAAGAAATTCTTGAAGGCAAGTACGACCACCTTCCGGAATCGGCATTCCATAACGTCGGAACAATCGAAGACGCGGTTGCTAAAGCGGAAAAACTTGCTCAAGAAGTTTAATCGCTCATAGCTAGGGAGGTAATATCGTGAGCTCCTTTTTACTGGAAATTGTAACCCCTGAGCGTAAAGTGTACGCGCAGGATGTGAATATGATTATCGTGAAGGCTTCCGAGGGTGAGATGGGTATTTTGCCTAATCACATTCCGATGGTAACGCCTTTGCGAATTGCACCTGTTATCATCAAGAAGGACCGCTCTGAAGAAACAATCGCCGTTAACGGCGGGTTTCTTGAGATCCGTAAGGATAAAGTGGTCATCTTGGCTGAGAGCGCAGAGCTGCCGGGCGATATCGATCTGTCCCGTGCAGAATCGGCGAAGCAGCGTGCAGAACAACGTATTAACGGCAAGCGCGATGAGTACGATCAACTTCGCGCTGAGCTAGCATTGCAGCGTGCACTTAACCGTATCGCGGTAAAGTCGCGCTAAGATAGTAAGCGAAGAAGACTGATTCTTTTCGCAGAGGTATTCTGTGAGAAGATCAGTCTTTTTGTTTTATTATTGCATTTGTAAGTATCTGGAAGTATACTGTCAAATGATGGACACACTCGAATGGTAAAACTGTAGTATAATGAGAAAATCCGACATAAGGAGGAGATCCTGCCATGATCGATATTCATACGCATATATTGCCGGGCATTGATGACGGCGCTGCAGATATGGAAGAAGCGCTGGATTTGGCTAGAGCTGCCGTGTCGGATGGCATTACCGGACTTATCGCGACTCCGCATCATGCGAATGGCCGATATATGAATGACGCCGCATTCACTCGCCAACAAGTAGAGCTGCTGAGAGAATGTTTGGCTGCTGAGCAGATCGCGCTTGATCTGTATGTAGGACAAGAGATTCGTGTGCATGGCGATATGTTTGAAGCGCTAAGTGCAGGGGAAGTGACCACATTGGCTGATTCCCGTTACATATTATTAGAGATGCCATCTTCATCCGTTCCCAAACGGATGCTGGAATATATTCATGAATTCACGATTATGGGCATACGTCCGATTATTGCCCATCCCGAACGTAATGCTGAGGTTGTTCAGAAGCCCTCCAAATTAAGAGAGATGATAGACGCCGGTGCCTATGGCCAAGTGACGACACACTCTCTGCTTGGCGGATTCGGCAAACAAATCGAACGTTCCGCCTGGCAGCTCTGCCAAGAAGGTCTCATACATACGCTGTCTTCGGATGCACATCATGTCGTGCGTCGCGGTTATCGACTTCAAGAAGCTTATAAGAGAGTAAGAGAAGAGTTGGGAGAGAACTTCGAGCAGTGTTACAGGCATAACGCAGAAGCGATAATAGGAAATTATGTTTTCAATGAATCTCCAGTGGTGGGAAAAACTTCCAATAGTAAAAAGCTGGCAAATCTCCTAAATTTCTTTAGAAGATAATTGACCACATAGGGTATGGGTGGTACTATTGGTAGTGATTGTTACAAATGGTGGCAAGTTCAGACAAATTTTGAGGTTGAGGTGACTGATAATGACAGTAAGAAAGAAATTAGTAGTAACTACAATCGCAGCAAGTCTAGTAGCAGGTTCTCTGGCAGGATTGCCACTTAGCAATAAAGGTTTGGCACAACAACTGGGTCTGTCCAACATCGCGGCAGCAGCAACTCCAACTGAAGATCAATTCATGGGCAGAATCGACGCGATCCATGACGCTCTTCTCTTAGGTGAAGATGCACAAAGCGTTCGTGATCTTCGCACTCAAATTGGCGCACTGACCTTCGCGGCAGACAACGATGCTATTGATCCACTATGGGCTTATGTTCCGGCACCGGTTAAGAATGATACAAACAAAGAACTTTTGTTTGATACCTTCCAAGCTCTTGGTTCGATTATGTACAGCACGCGTAACGAAGAAATCACTGCTATTCGTTCTGATGCAGATCTGCAAGCGGCTCTCGTACAACTGGCTACCATTACGGGAACTACAAAACTAACCGTTAATGACTTGCTGGCATTTGTTGATGCAGTTGAAACGGCAGCAGTTGAATCCGTGCAAACGAATTTAGGAGATTTGCTTGACGATGAATCAGGTTCACTGGCAATAGCTTTGATCAAAGCTGGTGTGAATAAAGTATTGGACAACAATACTCTTGAAGTTAGTAAAGTGCTCAACTGGTTTAAAGATGAGACCGATGCTACTAAAGAAGAGTTCGCAGACGGCTTGACAGCAACATTGGAGAACGTTACAACTGAACTTCCAGCGGGAGAGGCAGCAACGAAAGCACTAGTAGTAGCTTTTGTTCGTGCAGAAACCGTAAACTCGTTTACGACAACTGATAGTGGTCGCACTCATACATACACACTTACACTAAAAGGCATCACAATTCCTAATGCATTGCTTACTTGGTCAGCAAGTGGCGATGTGAATGTTGAAGTTGTAGCTGGTAAAGTAACACTTGCATCTACTGCAACTACAGGCACAGCTGTAATCCAAGCGAAGCTTCAAGGCAAAGTGATCTTCGAGAAATCAGATACACTGACTTACTCTACTGGCAGCCCAATCGTTCTTCCACCAACAACGCCTACAATTGAACAAGTATTGAATGACCTTAAAGGCAAGATCGCAGCTGCAACGGGCGCAGAGAAAGACAAGCTGATCCAAGAAGCAATTGATAAAGCAGCAGCTGCTATCGCAGAACTTGCTAAGATCGATGCTAAAGGTGATGTTAAAATTGTTGATGGTAAAGCAACTGTAACGGTAAGTGCGGCAGCAATTGATAAAGCTATCGCAGAAATCGCTAAAGTTATCGCAGCTTTGAAAGATGCGGCTCCCGGTGCGGAAGCGGCACTTAAAGTGGTGCTGACGATTGATCTAGGAACTGTTAATGCCAAAGATGTTAGCGTTGCAGTTATCGGCGACAGCGTGAAGAAAGCATCTGCAGCTGGCGTATACGGCTTTAACTTTGGCTTCAATGGCTTTAGCGCAACATTGCCGATTGGTGCTGAAATCAACGATGCGTTCACATTCAACGTGAAGAACAACGCACCGGCAGGTCCGGCAGCTTCGTTGAAAGCTGTTTCGGATGCATACGACTTCGCACTAGCAGTTGGTGGCAAAGAAGTTCACGAGTTCAGCAATCCGATCGAAGTTAATATCCCTGTAAACACAACCGGTGTCGACAAGGATCTTCTTACAGTATTCGACGGCACGACTTATTATGGGGGCGTATATCACGACGGTGTCATCACCGAGAAGCGTGATCATTTCTCCACTTATGTAGTGGTTGAGAATAAAGTAGCATTCAAAGATACGAGCAAAGTAAAAGCATGGGCAGGCCGCCAGATCGAAGTGATGGCTGCTAAAGGCGCTATCCAAGGCCGCGCTAATGGCGCATTCGTTCCTAACGGTGAAGTGACACGCGCAGAATTCGCGAAGATGCTCGTTCGTGCGCTTGATCTGGACAACGTATTGGCCAAAGAAGGCTTTAGCGACGTAAATGCTGCCGACTGGTTCGCACCATTCGTAGCTGCAGCATCCGAAGCTGGTATCATCAAGGGCCGTACAGCTACTTCCTTCGAGCCTAACGCTACGATTACGCGCGCTGAGATGGCTGTAATGGTCGCTCGCGGCCTGGAAGCGGCTAAAGGTGTAAAACCTAGCGCTGCAGACCTGAAGGCTCTAGACGCATTCAAGGATGCTGGAACGATCAGCACTAGCTTGAAAGATGGAGTAGCTTTTGCAGCGAATAACGGACTTGTTGTAGGCGATAAAGGCAAGTTCAATCCTAATGCTACAGCTACACGTGCTCAAGCGGCAGTTATCATCTACCGTGCATTTAACTTCAAGGGTTAATCCATCTGCATCACCGGATTGAATGGCATAATATACATCCCCCTTCAGTGGGGGATGTATATTGCTTTATTGAAGGAAATTCACCCAGATTAATCCAAAATTTCATTGATGAAAATGCGAGGGATATGATGTGCAGATCGAGTTAGAACTCCGGGACTATATACGGATTATTACCAAACGGAAATGGATGATCGTTGCAATCGTGGTGATCTGCTCCATGGCGGCGGGGTTATATAGTTACTTCATGATAGAACCGGTCTATCAAGCATCAACGAAGATCGTTGTCAATCGTACAGCAGCGGCAGGTGCTTCCACGAACGATCTGGATTTAAATGAAGTCAATGCCAATCTTCGTTTGATCGAAACTTACAAAGAAGTTATTAAGACACCAGCAATAATGGAGGCTGTATCCAACCAGCATCCGGAGTTCGGCATGAGCGTGGATGATTTGATTAAGAAAGTGAAAGTAAGCTCCGTCAACAACACACAAGTAATGACGATGGCTGTTCAGGATCTTTCTTATGAGAAAGCAGCAGGAATTGTTAATGCGGTAACGCAGGTGTTTAAAGAACAAATTCCGACAATCTTCAACGTGCAGAACGTAACCATATTGAACTTAGCGAATGTGAATCCAAGCAAAGAGCCGATTCCGGTTAATAACAAGCTTACGCTTAATGTGATCTTAGCTTTCGTTGTATCCCTTATGGCAGCTGCGGGGATTGCCTTCTTACTTGAGTATTTAGATGACACGATTAAGACTGAGGCGGATGTATTGCGATACTTGGAACTGCCAACAATGGGCCAAATCGCCAAAGTGAAGAATGAACATGCGAACCGTGAAGAAGCAATTAAGACAGGTAAAGTGAAATCAGGAGGTGAGATTTCGCATGTCCAAGTTGGGAAATAGCAGGTATCTGATTACCTATTACGAACCAAAGTCTCCCATCTCAGAAGCCTATCGTGCCATGCGGACGAATATCGATTTCTCCTCTGTGGATGATCACATTCAAGTCGTCATGGGTACCTCTGCTTCTCCTGGAGAAGGTAAATCAACGACAATCGCTAATCTGGCGGTAGTTTATGCGCAAGCGAATAAGAAGGTTGTTCTCATCGATTCCGATATGCGGAAACCGACGATGCATCACACATTTGGGATAAGTAATCGTAATGGTTTATCTTCCATGTTGTCTCGTCAGTGCGATCTGGATGAGGCTGTTCATGCTACGGACATTCCAAATTTATTTATCATGCCTTCCGGTCCAGTACCCCCTAATCCTTCCGAAATGGTCGCATCTCAGCGAATGAGCGCGCTCATCGAAGAACTGCGGACCAAGTTTGACATTGTGTTAATTGATACGCCGCCAACGTTAGCGGTGACAGATGCACAGCTAATTTCAACCAAATGTGATGGGGTATTGCTAGTCATTGAATCAGGTAAGGTCAAACGCGATGCGGTGATCAAAGCGAAGCAGCAGCTTAACCATGTCAAGGCCAGAATATTGGGTGTCGTACTGAAAAATATCGAACAGAAGAACAGTGATGGGTACTACTACTATTACTATAGCGAAACAGAAAAATAGTTCTAAAGTATTGTGGTACTAGTTAAAAAGTTCTATTATTATATCTGAGAGCATTTGTCTAATACTACCAATTGAGGGCATAATAGCCGGATAGTTATAATGAGAACATGGAGGAAGTCCAATGCTGTACAGGAAGCGTTCTTTAATTTTAATGGGAATTGATTCGTTGATAGTTTTCTTCAGCGTTGGAACATCATATCTATTCCGATATGAAGGGAACATACCAGCTGAGTTTGTACTGCAAATGCTAGTTTACGCATTAGTAACAGCAGCTATATGCAACACGACGATGGTGTACTTCAAGATGTACCAACGATTATGGAGATACGCCAGCATTGGTGAACTTGTTTCACTGCTCAGAGCCGTTATTCTCGGTTGGGTAATCTCCTATGGCCTTACGATCATCTTTATGGATGAGAATGTTCCTTTACCCGTTGCAGTCCGTACAATGGAAACGATGCTATTGATTATGGGCGGCATCCGATTCATATGGAGAATGATTATGGACAGCAAGAATACAGCTGTTAATAAGTCCAGGGTACTGATTATCGGAGCCGGAGATTGTGGAGCCATCATTGCTAAAGAAATTAAGAGTAATGCCAATGCGGAATTATACGTGGTTGGCTTCATTGACGATGATAAGAAGAAATTACTGCAACGCATACTAGGCATACCTGTACTAGGCGATCGTTATGCAATTGAAGCGATTGTAAGGAGGCATAAGATCAATGAGATCATTATTGCTATTCCATCTGCCGGTAAGTCGGAACTGACCGATATCATTTCAATATGCAGGGTTACCGGTGCTAAGGTGAAGATCATCCCTGCTCTGAATGACCTAATCGCCGGCAAGGTATCGGTTAGCGCGATGAGAGACATCGATCTGGAAGACCTGCTGGGACGCGATCCAATCTTGCCTGATTTGAAAGGGATTGCCGACTATGTAGAGAACAAGGTTGTTCTGGTAACCGGTGCGGGCGGATCCATAGGTTCTGAATTGTGTCGACAACTCACGACCTTTAAGCCCAAGACATTGATGTTATTAGGGCATGGGGAGAATAGTATCTATACGATAGAGATGGAGCTGCGCAGACGGTTCCCTGACCTCGAGCTTGAAACCATCATCGCGGACATTCAAGATCGTCAACGCATTGACGATGTATTCCGCATACATAGACCACAGGTCGTCTTCCATGCAGCTGCGCATAAGCATGTTCCATTGATGGAAAGAAACCCGGCTGAGGCCGTTAAGAATAATGTGTTTGGCACCAAGAATGTGGCAGACGCTGCTGATCGTTACGAGGTGGAGAGATTCGTTCTCATTTCATCAGACAAGGCGGTTAATCCTTCGAGCATTATGGGGGCAACCAAGCGAATTGCTGAAATGTACATACAAATGCTAGATCAAGTAAGCCATACCAAATATGTTGCTGTCCGATTCGGTAATGTGCTTGGCAGCAGAGGCAGTGTTATACCAAGGTTCAAAGAGCAGATTGCAGCCGGTGGTCCAGTTACTGTCACGCATCCGGAGATGGTGCGTTACTTCATGACCATCCCAGAGGCTGTGCAGCTTGTCATACAGGCAGGTGCCTTTGCTGCAGGTGGTGAAATCTTCGTTTTGGATATGGGCCAGCCTGTGAAAATTGTAGAGCTTGCGGAAGATGTAATCAGATTGTCTGGATTTGAGCCATATACCGAGATACCTATAGAGTTTACTGGTATTCGAGCCGGTGAGAAGTTGTATGAAGAACTCCTACTAAATGAAGAAGCAATTGCGAAGACAAAGCATAATCGGATATTCATCGGAAGACCGGTGGGTATTAATCAAGTGGAGCTAGAGCTTCAGTTCAAGCGCTTGGAACGTGCAATTGATGGTGAGAAGGACGATATTCGGAATGTCATTGAGTACATCGTGCCGTTATTTAAAGATGTTTCTTAACATCAAGAGATGAATTGTGGAAGTGAGGTGCGCAAAATGAAGAGATGGAAAAAGGTTGCATTGTGGATTGCATCGATTGTTGTCGTACTTGGAATTGCTGGTGTATTTACAGCTAACTATGCTGTGAATAAAGTAATTGGATCTTTGTCTGCCAGTCTTGAACCAGATCTTACAATTGATACTTCTAATGAAACAATAATAGTTGACCCTAAAAGCAACAATGTTACCGATAATGAGAAACAACAGGTAAACACAAATAACAATGTACCACCTATGAAAGAAACGACAAAAGGTTCTTCTGACATAACTGATACCCAGGATACAGTTAACCAAGAAGTTAAACCCACTTCAAGTAATGAGAAAACTAATACGAGTGTTGAACGTATTAACGAATACTCCTCTGAAGTATCAGTTGAAAAAGCTAAAAACATAAAGGAATCAGTCTCAATAAAGGACAAGGCGTCGGTGACATCGATTCTTCTTAAAAAACTAAGTTTAAAGGATATGAAGAAGTTACAGCAACTGGCAAGCGGTGGTCTAAGTATCGAAGAAAAAAGAGAAGCTCGCAAAATTGTTCTAAATGAAGTTAGCCCTGAACAGTATAATGAACTTTCTCAGATTGCTAAAAAATATGGTGTTAGTCAAGGTAAGACATACGATGAAGTAATTAAAAGTAGTAAATAATAAATGTATGCACTTGAGTTTTCAGTAAACAAACTGCTTTCCTTAAGCTGTTACCGAAATCAGCTCGAGGAAAGCTTTGCTTTTATATACAAACTATACATAATAAAGATATTTTTTTTAAAAGTGATTCATAACGCATAAGGGAGGAAGTTTAGCATAATGAATAAAAGAATTTTCCTTTCTTCGCCACATATGAGTGATGAAGGTTATGAAATGAGTTATGTAAAGGAAGCTTTTGATACGAACTGGATTGCTCCTCTTGGGGAAAATGTGAATCAGTTTGAAACCGAATTAGCATTAATGGTCGGCTCTAAAGCCGCAGCTGCTCTGACCTCTGGTACTGCTGCGATTCATCTTGCCTTAAAAGCAGCGGGGGTTGAAGCTGGAGATATAGTGTTTTGTCAATCGCTAACATTCTCAGCTACAGCTAATCCTATTATTTATCAGAATGCTACTCCAGTATTTATTGATAGTGATTATGAAACATGGAATATGTGTGTTAAGGCACTGGAGAAAGCTTTTATTAAATATCCTGAAGTTAAAGCAGTAATTGTAGTGCATCTCTATGGCCTGTCTGCACAGATGGATGAAATAGTGAAATTATGTAGAAAACACAATGTTGTTTTAATAGAAGATGCTGCAGAGTCGTTAGGCACATACTACAAAGGTAAGCAAACCGGTACGTTTGGCGACTATGGGGTTTTTTCGTTTAATGGAAATAAAATAATTACTACATCAGGCGGCGGAATGCTGGTATCAGATAATATTGAGAGAGTTAATAAGGCTAGATTTTGGGCTACACAAAGTAGAGATCAGGCAAGGCACTACCAACATAGTGAATTAGGCTTTAATTATCGAATGAGTAATGTTGTTGCTGGTATTGGTAGAGGTCAGCTTAAGGTCTTAAATCAGAGGGTTGAGAAGAAGAGGTACATCTTTGAATATTATAAGAGAGAGCTAAATTCACTAGAAGGTGTGGAGTTCATGCCTACTAATATTTGGAATAAACCAAATTTCTGGCTAAGCACAATTACCTTGAATGGCAAAGTAAGACCTATTGACGTAATGAAGGCTCTAGAGGTTGAAAACATCGAATCAAGACCGATATGGAAACCAATGCATATGCAACCTTTTTTTAAAAATTATGACGTTATCACCACGGGAGTTGCAGCAAAACTATTTGAAAATGGTGTTTGTTTGCCGTCGGATACAAAAATGACTGACGAGGATCTGGAACGGATTGCACGTACAATAAAAAGACTATGGTGGGCTTAAATGAATCGTTCAAATGTCGGTATTTATTGCAAATTTATAAAAAGGCCTATGGATATAACAATCTCATCGATGGCCATTATATTGATGAGTCCGATACTCTTATTGGTTGCAATATTAGTTAGAGTTAAACTTGGGAGTCCTATCCTGTTTAAACAGAAGAGACCAGGGCTCAATGAAAAGATTTTTGTGATGTACAAATTTAGAACGATGACAGATGCAAGAGATGAAAATGGGCAATTATTATCGGATAGCGTAAGGTTGACGAGGTTCGGTAAAATCTTGCGTTCAACATCTCTTGATGAACTACCAGAGTTAATTAACATATTAAAGGGTGATATGTCCTTAATTGGTCCCAGGCCGTTACTGGTACAATATCTTCCATTGTACAATGATTATCAAAGGCTCCGTCACAATGTAAGACCCGGACTATCCGGATGGGCACAAGTCAACGGAAGAAATGCAATTAGCTGGGAAGAAAAATTTGATTTAGATATAGAGTATGTCAATAATATTAACTTCTTACGTGAATGTAAAATTTTTTATCTCACCTTTAAGAAAGTCCTAGTTAAGGAAGGAATCAATTCAGAAACGTCTACAACAATGGAGTTTTTTGAAGGTAGTAAGATTGGGAGGTAAAGTATGAACCGAATAAATGTTTTAATGCTCAGTGCCGGAAGACGTGTGGAGTTGGTTCAATGTTTTCAAAAAGCGGCAAAAAAACTTAATGTAACAAGTAACATTGTGGCTGGTGACTGCTCGGATACAGCGCCAGCATTATTTTTTGCTGATCGAAAATATAAGTTACCACAAATTAATGAACCAAATTATATAGAATCAATAATCCAAGCATGTAATGAAGAGGATATTTCTTTAGTAGTTCCAACAATTGATACAGACTTAATGTTACTTGCTCGAAATAAAAACTACATAGAGAAAGAAACAAAAGCCGTGGTTCTAATCTCAGACATTAAAGTCGTAGAGAATTGTAGAGATAAATTTAACACACAGCGTTTTTTTGAAGCTAACGATATTGGAATTGCGAAAATGTATACAGACGAAGAGTTATCCAATAATGAATTGCGTTTCCCGTTATTTATAAAGCCTAAATCGGGGAGTTCAAGCATCAATGCTTTTAAAGTGAATAATGCTGATGAATTGGAAATCTATAAATCTTTAATTAAAGAGCCAATAGTTCAGGATTTCATAGAAGGTGAAGAATACACTGTTGATGTTTTTCTTGATTTCAACAGCACGGTAATTACAATCGTCCCTCGTTTAAGACTTGCTACTCGGAGTGGGGAGATCTCTAGGGGGAAGATAGTTAAAGATCGGGTAATTATTGAGGATATTAAGAGAGTAATGAAATTACTTAAACCTATCGGGCATATTACGGTTCAGTTAATTAAAACAAATTATGGGATAAAATATATTGAAGTTAACCCAAGATTTGGTGGAGGGGCTCCAATGAGTATCCAAAGTGGAGCTGATTCATGTGAAAACCTCTATAGAATTATGCTAGGTGAAAAGCTAGTGTATCATGAGAATTATCGAGATAATCTTTTGTTTTTGAGATTTGATAACAGTATTTGCCTCGATGAGAATATGGAGTTAATTAAATGATAAGAGCAATTATCTTCGATTTAGATGATACGTTAATCTCTGAAAAACAATATATTAAAAGTGGATTTAGGCACATAGCTAGAGTTTTAAATGAAAAAATGCTTATCGATGAAAACAAGGTATTTGAGCATTTAATTCAATTATTTGAAGAAAGCCCAAAACACGTATTTAACAGGTTGCTGAATAAATATGGGCTTACCTTTGCTGAAGAAGACATTTTGCAACTAATAAAAGAATATCGTAATCACTTGCCAACTATTGATTTTTACGATGATGTGCTTCCATGTCTAGAATTATTAAAGAAACAAGGCCTAATGTTGGGAATAATAACCGATGGATATGCTGAGGCACAGCGTCAAAAAATAAAGGCTATAAAAGCAAACGACTATGTTAAAGAAATTGTAGTTACCGATGAGTTAGGGAGAGAATACTGGAAACCCCATCCTAAATCTTTTGAGATTATAAAGAACCGGTTGAATGTTGAATATAGTGAGATGTTATACGTTGGTGATAACCCTGAAAAGGATTTTTATATTAGCAGTTTACTTCCTATCAGGACTATTAGAATTGTAAGAGAGGATTCAACATATAAAAATGCTCAATATTTCAAAGCTAAACGAGAAACTTATAATGTAAATTCATTACTTGAATTGAAATTTGTACTGGAAAAGGAGGATTAGATTGAACATTTTACAGTTATCAAAGCATATGAATGATTCGGGAGTAAATTCACATATTATTCAGTTGTCTCGTATGTTGTCTTTGCAAGGACATTGTTTCTATGAAGGGCAATTGACATCAAATAGAATGGTTGAAGAAATATTAAAAATTTATAGAGTTTAAAGAATAATCTTGTGTTTAATAAACAATTTGGTGGACAGGGTGAGTACTATGGAACTAATATACAGGGTTTTGTTTTACATGAGTGGATTTATTATAGTATGGGCGATGGTTGGCTACCCATTATCTCTGAAGTTAATTGGGAAGTTTTATAATAACCGCAAGCTTGAAAAGGACTATTCAAATCAGCCGACGGTAACTGTAATGGTAGTTGCTCATAATGAGGAAAAAGTAATCTATGCGAAGCTAAATAATATTATTAGGCTTGAGTATCCAAGTGAGAAGATCGAGTTTTTAATTGCTTCTGATAATAGTACAGATAAAACAAACGAGATCGTGAGTCAGTTTATTAGAGCACATCGAGACTATAAAATGACACTCTATGAAGTAATGGGCAGGAAAGGGAAAACAAATGCTCAAAATGAAGCACAAAAAAAAATCACCACCGAATTCGTTGTAATGACAGATGCCAATTCTATTATGGACAAAGAGTCTGTAAAAGAGTTGATGGCAGCATTCACCTCGGACAATATAGCTTATGTATCTGGGAAATTATCTATCGTTAATGAAGATACTAGCGCTGTAAGTGGTGCAGAAGCAAGTTACTGGGATAGTGATTTAGCCACGCGAGAAATTGAAAGTAGAATACAAACAATAACGGCTGGTAATGGTGCGCTATATGCTTGTAGAACAAAAGAATATTATGATTTTGATCCAATTGAATGCCATGATAGCGCTATGCCTACATTCTATGCTCTTCAAGGTAAAAGAGCGATTGCCAATCACGATGCAATTGCTTATGAAAAGGCTGGAGAAATAATAGAAGATGAATTTGGTCGTAAAGTGCGCATGAATAGAACAATTTTGAGTCACATATTGCCAAATATAAGGATTCTTAATGTGTTTAAATACAAATGGTTTACCTATAATTACTTGGGTCATAGGACATGCAGATATTTATTGTGGATATCACATTTAACCATTCTTATAACGAATTCTTTAATACTATCAGGATCATGGTTTTATAAAATGGTATTTTTTGCGCAGTTATTATTTTATCTTTTGGCTGTCATTAGAGGCATAACTAAATCAAATAATAAATACTTGACATTGATATATTACTACTGTGTGACAATAATTGCTCAATGGAGCGGTGTTTATAACATCCTAACCGGCAAGGCAAAACCTTTTTGGGAGAAAGCCGAAAGCACAAGATGATAATTGGTTCCATCACAGGCTATAGTGATAATTGAAAATGGGGGAAATAATATGACACTATTTAATGACTTATTAGCAAGAAAGGAAAAGCTTTCGGTAATTGGACTAGGTTATGTAGGTATGCCTATCGCTGTCGCATTTGCACAGAAAGTAGACGTAATTGGTTTTGACTTAAATGAAAAAAAAATCGAGCTGTATAGATCAGGAATTGATCCAACATATGAGATAGGTAATGAAGCGATTAAGCAAACTAAGGTGTTTTTTACGACAGATGAATCCAAACTTCAGAATGCTAAATTTCATATTGTTGCAGTTCCGACTCCCATAAACTTAGATAAAACGCCTGATCTTTCCCCGGTTGTTGGGGCTAGTTCTATAATTGGACGAAACTTAACAAAAGGATCAATAGTAGTGTATGAGTCAACAGTATATCCTGGGGTTACAGAAGACATCTGCATTCCAATACTTGAGAGGGAATCCGGATTAATTTGTGGTGTGGATTTTAAGGTGGGATATTCTCCAGAGCGGATTAACCCAGGAGATAAAGTACATACACTAGAAAAGATTATTAAAATAGTATCAGGCATGGATGAATTGAGTCTGGATGAGATTTCAAAAGTTTATGAACTTGTAATTGAGGCAGGAGTGCATAAGGCAAGCTCGATAAAGGTCGCTGAAGCTGCAAAAGTTGTGGAAAATAGTCAACGTGACATTAATATAGCATTTATGAATGAGCTAGCAATGGTGTTTGATCGTATGGGGATTGATACTAAAGATGTAATAGAGGCAATGAATACAAAGTGGAATGCACTTAAATTTTATCCGGGATTAGTTGGAGGACATTGCATTGGTGTTGACCCATATTACTTTGTATATGAAGCTGAAAGATTAGGTTATCATAGTCAGATAATATTATCGGGTAGAAAGATCAACGATGGAATGGGTGATTTTATAGCAGACGCTATAATTAAAAAGCTTATTCTAGCCAATAAAATAGTAAGTAAAGCACGGGTAGTAATACTAGGAATTACATTTAAAGAGAACTGCGCAGATACTAGAAATTCAAAAGTGGTAAATATTATATCTAGATTAAATGAGTATGGCATCGATCCGTTAGTTGTAGATCCACAGGCTGATACCAATGATACAAAGGATCAGTATGGTATTGAGTTAGTGAGTATTAACAATGTTAGAGAAGCGGATTGTATTGTATTCGCAGTAGCTCATAATGAGTTTAAGAGCATAAGTTGGAAACAAATAGATATGATGTTTGGTGACTTCAATTTTGATGAAAAAGTCATTATTGATGTAAAGGGCATACTGAATAAAGCAGAAGCTGAACAAATTGGATACAGTTATTGGAGACTATAAAATAATAATAGAAATAATAATAGAAATAATAAGAAGATTAAAGTGGGGAAACTGAAATGAAAATATTACATATCAACTCGTATTATAGTACAAGCGGATTTTATAAAAATTTATATGATAAGCAGATTGAAGAAGGGTATGATATTGATGTTTTTGTTCCAGTTTCCACAAATCAAAATTCTATAAATATAGATTTAGGTACGTACACTACTTTGAAAGTAAATCATGGTAAATATGACAGATTTGTATTTTATTATAAACACAATAAGATATACAAGGATATTATCTCAACACATTCAATTAGTAATTACTCAATAACTCATGCTCATTCCTTATTTTCTAATGGATTTATATCAATGAAGTTGAAGTTACAGTTCGGAACGCCTTATATCGTAGCTGTAAGGAACACAGATGTAAATATATTTTTCAAATACTTTTTTCACCTAAGAAAGCTTGGTGTTAAGATACTAAATCAAGCGGAAAAAGTTATTTTCTTATCAAAATCATATAGGGATTTCGTAATAAATAATTACATTCCCTTGGAAAACAGAGAAGAATTTCTAACAAAATGTGAAATTATACCGAATGGAATAGATAGATATTGGATCGAAAATAAAGGGGTTTTAAAAAAAATTTCCGAGGAAACTCTTAAAATTATTTATGTTGGAGTAATTGATAAAAACAAAAATATTCTTACAACTATTAAAGCGTTAAATATCCTTCGGAAAAAAGGGATTAATATAGTTTTTACTGTTGTGGGTAGGATTGTAGACAAATCTATCTACGAGCAAATTAAAGAGATTCCTTACTTAAATTATTTGGGGCAAAAAACAAAAGAAGAGTTAATTAATATTTATCGAGATAATGATATTTTTATTATGCCTTCTATAACAGAAACTTTTGGATTAGTATATGCTGAGGCAATGAGTCAGGGATTACCTGTTATTTATTCCAAAGGACAAGGCTTTGATGACCAGTTTAAAGAAGGTGAAGTTGGATTTCATGTTGATTGCTTTAATCCGAATGAAATTGTAAATAGGATATATGATATCATAAGTACTTATGAATTAATTTCAGAAAGATGTCTTGATAATAGCTCGGAATTTGACTGGAACACCATAAATTTAGAATACAAAAGAATATACAATAAATGCAGCTTAAACGAGTTTAGAACTGAGAAATTAATATAAAGCGAGTTATATTAAAAAGGAGATACTGCACAGGTGAATGTGAATCATATTTGTTTTATAGTTCCTAATTATCCAAGACCAGATGATCCAGTTTATACTTTTGTTAGGCAATTGGTATGTTCTATAGCTGATCAAGGCGTTAAATGCAGTGTAATTGCTCCACAAAGTGTGACGAAAATTTTTTTTAAGAAAGCAAAAAAGAGACCTTTATTTTGGGAAGATTTAAGCGAGAACAAAAATGTAATAGATGTATACCAACCCTTGTATTTCTCATTTTCAAATTACAAGTTATTAAATATGAATCCTTCCAATATTTTTATTCAAAGAGCTGTAACGAAAGCCTTTAATGGAATTAAGAGCAAACCTGATGTGCTGTATGCCCATTTTTGGCACAATGGTGTGATTGCGGGCTCGATTGGGGAAATGAAAAGTATTCCTGTTTTCGTTGCAACAGGGGAAAGTAAGATCTGGGTGAAAGATCTTTATAGTGACAAAAAGATACATAAAAGTCTAAAAGATATTAAAGGTGTTATATGTGTTTCATCAAAAAATATGCAAGAAAGTATCGAACTCAAATTAGCTGTAAAAGAAAAAATGACGGTGATACCAAATTCAATTAATAATAAATTATTTCATCCTATCAATAAAAGCGAAATAAGGAAAAAACTAAATTTTAATGAGAACGATTTTATTGTTGCATTTACAGGGTCATTTAATCATAGAAAAGGAGTTATGAGGTTGTCGGAAGCAGTTCAAAAAGTAAATGGAGTAAAATCTATATTCATAGGTTCTGGGGAGTTAAAACCTACGGAAACAGGAAATCTCTTTACTGGTAGATTACCTCATAATGATATTGTTGACTACTTAAATGCTGCAAATGTATTTGTACTGCCGACTTTGGCAGAAGGCTGTAGCAACGCGATTATAGAGGCAATGGCTTGTGGATTGCCTATTATTTCATCTGATCTTCCTTTCAATGATGATATATTGGATGTAAGCAATTCAATTAGAGTTGATAGTAATAATATTGATGAAATAGCTAGCGCAATTCAATATCTAAAAGACAATTCTGAACGGCAAGCTACTATGTCTGAAGCATCCAAAATCAAAGCGAAAGAATTAGACATAAACAATAGAGCCAAAAGAATTATTGAATTTATAAACTTGAATCTGTAGCTTATCCATTGAGATTATATTAGCAAGCGAAAAGAATGCTTCTTATATACATAAATCTACATGTAAATATGAGTAACGGATAAGGAGGTTTGTATGCAAAACATAAGTCGCCAAGATGAGAAAAGTATGATTTTTTATTCAACACTAGTTAAATGTTTATTATTGACTGTACTGATTTTATTCGGATTAAGTTTTCCATATCTGAATTTAGTAGGCATGTTAATAGCATGTGTATTTATTGTTTTCGGTTCGTTATATGAAATTCTAGGGATTTTATTATTTTTACTAGCGTTTTCAACAATTTTTAAATTGCAACCTGGTGGTAATACATTCTTTAGTGTACTTATTCTGGTGGCAATACTTAAATTGTTGTTTACAAATCGCAATATTAAGTTTTCTTTTAAAGAAGTATTAATACTAATCACATTTATATGTTATGTTCTTGTTTGGGACAATAGTTTGGAAGCACTAGTTAGATTAATAAACATTGTCATGTATCTAGTATTAATGATCTTGGTTTTTAAACAGAATCAAAAGATGGAATTGAGAAGTATATTAATGTTTTTTTCACTTGGTATAATTTTGGCATCAATTGCAGGGTTATTCAGTGCACAAATTCCTGGGCTTTTATCTTTTTTAAATCAAGCCAAAATAAAGCTAGAACCCGGACTATATATTAATAGATTCAGTGGTATTCAGTCTAACCCCAACTTTTTTACGATGGATATAAGTATTGCCATTGCTGGATGGTTTGGACTAATTACAAGCGGGCGAATTAAATCAATGGATTACATAGTAGTAATAATATTATCTGTATTTGGTTTTATGTCTATTAGTAAATCTTTTTTAGTAATGTATGTTATCTTATTACTGTTTTTGTTAATAACTTTAGGAAAACAAAAAATATTAGGTGTAATAAAAGGTGTCTTAATAATAGGCGTTATTTTTATTGGAATATATTTATTTATAGATAAATCTTATTTCAGTGCTTTTTTATCCAGGTTATCTAACGATTCAAATAACCTATCTTTTTCTAGTGTTACTACAGGGCGTTATGATTTATGGACGGATTATGTAAAGTATATATTCTCTAATGCTAAAGTTTTACTGTTTGGAGAAGGAATTGGGGCAGGTGATTATAACCAAAGAGCAGCGCATAATTATTTTATTGAGACATTATATTATTTAGGAGTAATGGGTGCATTATTATATTTATGGTGTGTCAAGATGGTGTTTCCTAGGCGAGATATACTAGTAAGACGTAGTTTAGTGAATTATCTCCCTCTTCTAATTTTATTAATTAGGGGAACTGCAATAACCTTAATAAACCGTGAGAATTTAATCTTTTACTTAATTATTATAGCAGTTATGTTAAATACGAACCTTGAAAAAAAAATAGGGAAGTTTGTATATTAGTTGAAAGGGAGATTAAAATATGAAAGTAATTTTACATGGGGCCACAAATAGTTCCAACTTTGGCGATTTTTTGTTTGCTGATTTATTTTATCAAAAGGTAGTAGAGTGTAACAAAAATGGAGAGACTATATTCTTTGAATCTCCAAAATTCGGATTAGGGAAATTCTTTAGAAAGGAACTTGGGTATACTCATAAACAAACATATAGGGATTTACTTGGTGCAGATGCCTTGGTTTACATTTCAGGAGGATATTTTGGAGAGCGAACAACATCGCTTAAAGAAAGCGTTAAGAGGCTATTGAGATACTTACCAATAGGATTACTTTTTATAATCAGGAGGAAGCCGATTTTAATTTTAGGTGTTGGTGGCGGTCCAATATCGAATCGATTCTTAAGAATTTCGTTTTCCTTCTTAATGAATAAGGCTGCTGTGGTTTCGGTACGGGATGAAAAAACGGCAAACTATTTTAAAAGCTACGGTGTGAAAAAGGAAATTAAAGTTACCTCTGATACTGCTCAAGTTATAAGTGAGAATTCACTTCCTACATTAGATTTAAATATTAAACTTCAACTTGAAAATGTCTTTGCTAATAAAAAAATTATTTTCTTACACGCTTTATCAGGTGAAAAAGTAAACAATTTATACTCTGAAAAGATTATTCCAGCACTAAATAAGTTTTTAGATAGGCATGATGAATATGGAGTAATAATCGGATATGATGAGGTTTATTCAAAATCTGTCGATAAATTAAGTTTGAAAAATGAACTAACTTCAAAGTTTGTATATTGTTATGATTATCAAAAACCTTGGCAACTTAGTTCACTTCTTAAGGAAGTCGACGTAATAATAACCCCTAAACTTCATGTGGGAATTGTTGGTGCTACACTCTCGAAATCAGTTCTATCCTTCCCAATTCATAGTGAGAAAACAAAAAGGTATTATGAGCAGATCGCAGAAGCTGATAGATGTATATCACTGAATGAAATAAATGCACTTACTATTGAATCAATGTTAGAAAATTATCATGATAAAAAGATCGAACTTTCTCAAAAGATCGTTACATCGGCAAATGAGAACTTAAATCTCTTGGAGAAGGCAATTATGAATTTAAAGTAATGATGACGGTACAAATATAAATGCTGAAAAGCGCACCTTCAAGCAGGAGCTCTGCGCTTTTATGTTTTCAGAAATATACTTCTCAATAACCAGCAAAATATCTTTATCCTATAAATTTTTTCGGGTTGGTGAAATCGTGAGGAGTAAAAAAGCAATATTAAATATTGCATTTTCATTGTCGTTACAACTATTGCTAATAGTATCAGGGTTTATAATTCCTAAATTACTCATAGGTACCTTTGGATCTTTTGTTAATGGATTAACTACATCGATAACTCAGTTTATGGGCTATTTAACATTATTACAATCCGGTGTTGGAAGTGTTGTTATAGCATCACTATATAAACCTTTATCAAAAGGAGATATGGAAAGAACTAGTTCGATAATAAATGCGACAACAACTTTTTTTAGAAAAATTGCTTATATCACCGTAATATACGTTTGTGTGATTGCAATGATTTACCCACTGTTTTTAAAGAATGGTTTTAATTATTTCTTTATTGCGACACTAGTCATAATAATTGGAATTGGTACATTTGCTCAGTATTATTTTGGGATTACATATCAGCTGTTATTACAAGCTGATCAAAAAAGTTATATTTACTCGATATTTCAAATGTGTTCTTTAGTTCTTAATACAATCCTTGTTATTGTATTAATAAAGATTGGCGCTGGAATTCATTTGGTGCTCTTAGGCAGTTCGATGATCTATTTATTTAGACCAGTTATTATAAGTCTATATATCAAGAAAAAATACCGTATTAATATTAACCGTGACCCGGACCAAAAAGCAATAGAACAACGTTGGGATGGTTTTGGGCATACTATTGCATACTTTATTACAAGTAAGTCTGATATTATGCTAATTACAGTATTTTTGAATTTAAAAGAGGTATCGGTTTACTCAATCTATTCTTTGGTTACAAACGGTATAATGATGTTAATTACTACTATATCAACCTCTATTCAAGCTGCTTTCGGTAACATGATAGCTAAAGAGGAATATAAAGTATTACAAAAAAGTTTTAAATATTATGAATGTTTGACTCATATTATTGTAATTACATTCTTTACAAGTGGAGCAATATTAATAATACCTTTTGTATCTATTTACAGTAGTGGTTTTAACGACGCTAATTATATAAGACCGGTCTTTGCAGCAATTATGATGCTTGCAGCTGCAGTTTACTGTATTAGACTCCCCTACCATACTATAATAAAATCAGCTGGACATTTTAAACAAACAAGAAATGGCGCCTTTATTGAGGCGTTAATTAATGTGTTATTTTCTATGTTGCTTTTGCATATCTGGGGGATAGTTGGAGTCGCGCTAGGAACTCTACTAGCAATGGTTTTTAGAACAATTGACTATGTTTTATACTTAAAAAACAATATAATTTTTATAAAAATAGGGATGTTTATTAAGAGAGTTGCTATTAGTTTTTTAAATGTTACAGTTATTATAGTAGTTTCCAAAAACATTCATTTGTTTGAAGTAAATAATTTAATCGAATGGTTCGGATTTGCTGCAGTTATTACTATTTTCTCTTTTTTAGTTACTTTGTCTATTAATCTAGTCTTTTATCGAGATGTAGTAAATAATCTTTATAAATTTATAGTAGGTCTGAAAAAGCCAGCAAAAACCCATTAAAGAACACTGAACACTAAAAGAATTCATAAAATAAAGCTTAAGAAGCTAAAAGCCTTAATAAAGGAGAGTGCGGGTATGTACAAAATTGCAGTTGCCGGAACCGGCTACGTCGGATTAGTTGCTGGGGTTTGCTTTGCTGAAATGGGTCATTATGTAACATGTGTTGATATAGATTATAAGAAAGTAGAATTAATGAAATCGGGTGTTTCTCCTATTTATGAAACGGGTTTGGAAGACTTAATGCGTAAAAACTATGCAGCAGGAAGAATTAATTATTCCACTGATTATAGATCGGCATATAAAGATGCGGATGCAATTTTTATTGGTGTTGGTACTCCGGAGCAGCCGGATGGATCAGCCAATCTCTCCTACATAGCAACGGTTGCAAGGCAAATTGCGGAGTCGGTAGAAAAGGACTGTCTCGTAGTGGTGAAATCCACAGTTCCGGTTGGAACAAATGATAAAGTCGAACAATTCATACATGACTTCTTAGTCAATAATGTGAGAGTAGAAGTAGCATCCAATCCAGAATTCTTGGCACAAGGGTCAGCAGTACGTGATACACTACACGCTGAACGAATTGTCATTGGAACAGAAAGTAAATGGGCAGAAGAGCTGCTTAAGAAGATTTATGAGCCTTTCAATTTACCAGTTGTTTCTGTTAATCGAAGATCTGCAGAAATGATTAAGTATGCCTCAAACGATTTCCTTGCTCTTAAAATATCCTATATGAATGACATAGCTAATTTGTGCGAGTTGGTTGGCGCGGATATTCAAGATGTTGCCAAGGGGATGAGTTTCGACGATAGAATCGGCAGTAAGTTCTTAAATGCTGGTATCGGTTATGGGGGATCATGCTTTCCTAAAGATACTAAAGCACTCGAGTATATTGCAAAGCAGCATGGATATGAATTGAGAACTGTTAAGGCTGCAATAAATGTAAACAATGACCAAAAAACGCTATTGTATAAAAAGGCAAGCAAGCGTCTAATTACGTTCAATGGTCTTAAGGTTGCCGTGCTGGGTCTTACATTTAAACCCGGCACAGATGATTTGAGAGAAGCAGCCTCTCTGGAGAATGTTCCGTTACTATTAGAGCAAGGTGCAGATATTTATGCTTATGATCCTGTAGGTAAAACAAACTTTTCTAAAGTGTATCCAGAAGGGAATCATTATAGAGGCCATATTACGTATGTTGATAGCATCGAAGATGCTTTAGAAGGAGCGAATGTCTGCTTTATCTTTACCGAATGGGGAGAGATCAAAGCCATTTCAGCTGAGGCTTATAAATTGCAAATGCGAACTCCGCTAGTGTATGACGGCAGAAATTTGTACAATGTTGATACTATGAAGAGTGCCGGCGTGGAGTATCATTCGATAGGAAGAGCATCAGCACATAGAGAAGATACCAAGGAGTCGAAGAGCTTTGAACTTCAAACCCTTAAATCCTAATAAAGTTTACCTGATTACCGGGGCAGCAGGTTTTATTGGATCCTTCTTATCTAAGAAACTTTTAGAGCAAGGGTGTCGAGTCATTGGTATTGATAATATCAATGACTACTATGATGTGAATCTTAAGCATGCGCGACTGGAACAACTCCAACCCTATGAGAAATTTACGTTTATTAAAGCGGATATCTCTGATAAAACAATAATAACTGCAATATTTGAAGAACATCGCCCAAACTATGTGGTGAATTTAGCTGCTCAAGCAGGCGTTCGGTATTCCATTGAGAACCCGGATGTTTATATCCAAAGCAATATCATAGGATTCTTTAACATCCTTGAAGCCTGCAGATCTTATCCGGTTGAACATCTCGTCTACGCTTCATCTAGTTCGGTGTATGGTGCGAATAAGAAAGTCCCTTTTGAAGAAACAGACATGGTGGATACTCCTGTTTCTCTGTACGCATCTACCAAGAAATCTAATGAGTTAATGGCGTATACATATAGCCATTTGTATAACATCCCGGCTACCGGACTTCGATTCTTCACTGTATATGGACCTATGGGGCGACCGGATATGGCCTACTTCGGATTTGCGGATAAATATTTTGCCGGACAGTCTATTCACATCTATAATAACGGTGATTTTGAAAATGACCTTTATCGGGACTTTACATATGTAGACGATATTGTAATAGGTATTGAACGACTGTTAAGTAACTCACCTACGGAGTCTGTTCCGCACAAAGTTTATAATATCGGTAACAACAAGCCTGAGAAGCTAATGGCCTTTATACATACGTTAGAAATGGCTTTAAGCAAGGCTACCAGTAAAGAAGTAGTCTTTGAAAAGGTATTTGAACCGATCAAACCCGGTGATGTTCCGGCAACTTATGCTTCAACAGAGTTGTTGCATCAGGCTGTGGGATTTAAACCGGAGACTCCGATTGAAGAAGGATTGCAAAAGTTTGCGAACTGGTATGTGGAGTATTACGGGGTAGCAAGGAGAGAGACTACATGAAGGTTCGGAAAGCGATTATACCTGCGGCAGGACTAGGGACAAGATTTCTTCCGGCAACAAAGGCGCAACCAAAGGAAATGCTGCCAATCGTGGACAAGCCAACACTTCAGTATATTATTGAAGAAGCAGTGGCGTCTGGGATTGAAGAAATCCTGATCATTACAGGCCGGAACAAGAAAAGCATTGAAGATCATTTTGACAAATCCGTCGAATTGGAATTAGAACTAGAGTCCAAAGGTAAGCTTGATTTGTTACAACAAGTAAGAGGCATCTCTGATATGGTCAATATTCATTATATCCGTCAGAAAGAGCCTAAAGGGTTAGGACATGCCATCCATTGTGCCAAGAGTTTTATAGGCAATGAACCGTTCGCTGTTATGCTAGGTGATGACATCGTTGATAACCCTAAGCCTTGTTTGCAACAGATGATGGAAATCTACGATGAGTATAAGACCACAATCTTAGGTGTTCAAGAAATTGCGCATGAAGATGTCAGCAAGTACGGTATTGTTGAAGGTAAATATATTGAAGACCGGATTTACAAAGTAAAGGGTCTGGTTGAGAAACCATCTGTGGAAGATGCGCCTTCCAATATAGCCATCCTGGGAAGATATGTAATTACTCCGGCTATATTTGAAATATTGGAATGTACAAAACCCGGTAAAGGTGGAGAGATCCAGCTTACAGATGCACTTAAAGTTCTTGCTCAAAAAGAAGCTATGTATGCTTACACCTTCGAGGGAAAAAGGTATGATGTTGGAGACAAGCAAGGCTTCTTGCAAGCAACTGTAGAGTTTGCTCTTAAAAGAGATGATTTAAGAGATGAGTTTTTGGAGTATTTAGTGCAGGTGACCGAGAAAGAAAGTAAGAAAAAAGCAGCTATTTTGTAGTGACTTGTAGATTCAACCGAGCACAACCAAGGTTATTAATAATAATGAGTTTTTTCTAAGAAGAGGTGTATACGAATGTTGAACCGCAAAGCAAGTAAACTAACGCTATCCTTTCTATTGTTCGCAGCAATTTTACTTACAGTCCAATCCATCGTCGCAGCAGCTCCATCAGCTGCACTCAAAGTTAAGACAAGCTCCTTCAACATGGTATTCGACGGGAAGACGCTCGTGCTTCCGGACGGGCAATATGTCTTTGCTGTTAACGGTACATCTTATGTACCACTGCGTTTTGTATCTTATGCGCTGCAGAAGAGCGTCCAATGGGATGCTAAGACTTCCCAGGTTACTGTGGCGAATCCGAATAAACAAGAAGCTGTTGTACTGAAGGACTATCTTGCTAATGTCGTGGCACATGGTAATGAAGTGTCGGCGAAGGGCGGCGTAGCCGTACAGCTTACACCGAAGAGTGTGAAGGTTGTTGTGGATGGTAAAGCGAAGGTGCTTCCTGAGGGACAGTCTGGTTACATCGTGAATGGTGCGCTGTATGTGCCGGTTCGCTTCATGTCGGAAGCGGTAGGGACGGCGATTCAGTGGGATCCGGTGAAGAAACAAGTATCGGCGGAGTCGGCTGCTTATCGGGCTGAGCATGGCTCGCATGAGACGGGGAACACGGGTACCGGCGGTTCTAATGGCGGCACGAACGGTGGGTCGACAGGTGGCTCTACTGGCGGTGGGTCCGGACCGGTTAAGCCTTCGTATGAGTCCATTACGGCTAATGCAGAGGCACGCCTGACTTCTTTGCAAAATAGCTGCCAAGCTGCGCTGATGGATATTGGTATTCAATATATCAGCACGGATGATGCAAAGCTGAAGGAAAGCTTGAAGAACAAAGGCTACGCTAAGCTCGATGAGTGCACGGCTAGCTTCAATAAGGTTGTTGGTGAGGTTGAAGCACAGCTGAAGGCCAATGGCTACAGCACGGCTATCATTGCCGATTATCGTAAAGAGTTTAATAGCCAAGTCGAGGCCGGTAGAGATATCATGAAAGGCATGGCTTAGTATAATCATATCGAACAAACAAAACGACTGCTCCCCCTGGGGAACAGTCGTTTTTTACTAGATCTCGTTGAAGATATGAATCCAGTCCTTAATGGAGATGATCATCGTTGTCCAGTAGAAGATACTAATTATTGTGCCCCATAAGAGTCCTACCCAAAACCTTTTATATGATTCTTGATCCATCGATATGCCACACTTCTCGTTTTAGTGAGCAGTATGGACAGGATCCAGATGTTATAAACGTTGATGAGATAAACGGTTTTTAGCTGCCAACACGGCGTCTTTGCTTGGACCACATTTTAACCCACAGATAGTTGTCGTCATCGCGGTAAAAACGGACACCAATCAATTTCAAGGGTGACCATATTTCTTTGAAATAGTAATTTGGCATTACTTCTACCTCCCTGTAGATATATTAAATATCATACTAAGGTACTGGTGCGGAGTGTGTCGCAATATGTCGATGACCTAAAGAAATTTTAAAGAAACTATTAGGAATATATTAGTGAATATGAGTAGAACGTGACGAATGGTAGCAATTACAAGGGTTTTGGTTTCGATTAGGCAAAAAGTTTCAGATTGGGTCAATAGGACTATGTGAATGATTACTTGGAATTATTAGGGACATATGTGCATGCACATACGTCCCTTTGATTTAAAGCTACATATAAGTTCGGTTTAGTTGATGCTGTCTACATAAATACTTCCGCTCCATGCACCGGTGGTGACGAGCTCAACGCCGATATTTTTCATCGGAGTGGCTGCGCCGGAGGGGGTCGTTAAGGTGATGGTGTTCCATGCATTCTTGGTCAAGCTTGCATAGGTTTGATAGTTGCCGTACCAGGTCCAGTTATTGCTCTGTACATAAGGCTGGATGGAAGCGATGGCAGCGCCGCTTGGTACCCAGACGCGGAAGGTAAGCGTCGTGTTCGCGCTCAGACCGCTTGGATTATCCAGTTGAGCATAGTAGGTGGCAACGCCTGTTGCGCTGGAGGTCATTTTCAGGGAGTAGCTGCCGGCATAGGCGCGGTCGGTACTTGCAGATACGGCTAGGCCGTTTCGGCCGAAGAAGCTTTGCAGGGAATTGTTCTCAAAATTGAACTTTGCGCTGTCGCCCGTCGCTGGCGGGAACACCAGGTTGTAGTGAGCATCACGGAATGCTTGCGTAGCTGGTCCGAGGTTCGTGATGCTGCCGTTGGCATCGACGCCATTAGACGTCCAAGGCATTACGCCTGCGTATCCGTTGGTGTAGGCATTCGCGAAGTCGCTCGTAATGGTGTGCCCGGTGGAACCAAGCGCCGGGGATTCGCCGATCACAACAGGGCGATCATGGACGATGCCGAACGCGGTAGGCGTCATATAGAATGGAATACCGAAGTAAGGGTCCTGCCAGCCGTAATAGTGAGGGGAGTAGAAGTCGACCTTCGCGAGCGTGTTGCTGACTTGGGCCTGCAGGGTAGCATCGCTGATTTTGTTGCCCGTGGAGCCGGATTGGGTGGCGCTGTTATACTTGACCATGCCTAAGCCGACCGTTGTTAGAATGTTACTGTTCTGATGGATCGCGACGGCTGCTTTGGCAAAATACGTTTGCAGGCGAGCCCAGGCGATTTGACCGGCTGCAGCGTCTTCATACACCCAGTCCGGCTCGTTCATGAGGTCGATGGACCAGAGCCATGGATTGTTCTTGTAGCGGTTCACGAATGGAATGAGGTAGTTGTTCACGTAGGAGTCGATATTGGCATTCGTGCTGAGCATATTGCGCCAGCTGTTGTAGTTGGTGTGGGTGTTCTTGAAATGGTCGAAGGACATCAGGGTTGCCATGACATAGACGCCGCGATTTTGTGCGATTTGGAAGAGGCTGTCGAGGTTGTTCCAGTGAGCGGTTGTGGCACCGGATACAACTCCGCTGCTGTTAATGTTGATGCCGACTTCGCCATCGCAGGTAATCCAGATCCGCGTAGAGTTAATTCCGTTGTTGCGCAGCGTCTGGAAATGGTTATCCCACCACGTGTAGTCGAAGGAACCACCAAAATCATTCCAGCTGTTCCACGGCGTGTTGGCCCCATTCATGAAAATCTGCTGACCGCCTGCATAGAAGTTCGTACCGGTGATCGTAATCCGATCGCCATACGCCGCCCCGGCTGAGGACGGTAAGACTAGTGCGCCAAACAGCATTGCAAGTGACAAACATAGAGACATAAAGCGTGAATTCTTCTTCATCATTCCACTCCTCTCATATGTAAAGCGCTTACATTATCTATTTTTTACTAATAATGAATATCCGTATAGAGAATATTGTTATGGAAAGGGTAGAAATAGGTCATTTAAAGGTAGGGTTTTTGCAATCTGGAATAGGAATAGAATATTTAAATTTAAAATTGTACGCGAAGCAAGTTCGATAAAAACGCTAGATACCGCATTATTCAGCGATGCTTGCACAGGTATATACTTCCAGACGGAATATAAATTGACGGGCTTCGACAAGGCCCTTATACTTAAATGATAACCGTTCTCAACAATGATAGGACAGAGTGATAGGATACAGGTGACAATATGAAGAGAACAGTAATTGTTGGCGGCGGTCTGGTGATGACAGCCGTATTTGTTTGGCTGTCGATGCAATGGTTTCATGGGCGTCAGATCGATGCAGCTTTTAAGAGACTGCTCCATTCGCCTGGGTGGATTGCAGCAATGACGATAGGATATGGCTGCTCCTTTTGGCTGAAAGCGGTAGCTTGGCGATTATATGTGGCTCGGGAGAACGAGGATCGACTGCGTACATACATGTATCCCTTACTTGTTAGTCTATTGGTTAATCATATACTGCCCGTTAAATTAGGAGATTTGGCGCGCACGGGGATGCTGGCTCGGCAATCGAAGATGCGGTTTGATGATGCGCTTCACTCTGTGGCGATGATGCGGCTGCTGGATATGGTTTCGCTGCTGTTTATTGGTTCGATTGGAGCGATCACGCTGGGATTGGCGGTTTCTCCGCGCTTCCTACTTGTAATGATTGTTCTGGGAGTGGTCATGCTGGCTCTGGCTGCATGGCTAAGCCGGAAGTGGAAACCGTTTCAACGTCATTTCGAGCGGCTGTGGACGACGATTCGATCGCGCAGGGGAGCGGCAGTAGCGCTGCTTACACTCGTAAGTTGGGTGTTGGAAGGAGCGGTTGTATACGGTGTGGTGCATGTGCTGAATTTGCAGGTTGGCCTGCTGCAAGCCGTTTGGGCCAATAGCATGACGATTGTGGGACAGCTGTTCCATGTGACGCCGGGCGGTATCGGAACCTATGAGACGACTTTAACAGCCTCGCTTGGGTTGCTTGGCATTGCCGGTAGTGACGGGTATACAGCTGCGTTATTATCGCATGGCTATAAATTTGGGTTTGCCTATATCGCAGGAGCGGCAGCGTTGGTTCTTGGAGCTGTTTCCTGGAGGGATTTGAAGGAATGGTTTGGCTTAAAGGATAGAGGGAGGCAGAAGAAATCGTGAAGAAAGCGTCAGGATTTGAAATTGTTGCAGCGCGATGCTGGAACTTGTTGAATGAGGGCAAGCCGTTTACGCCGATTTTTACGGTGGGTGTGTATCTCCTCTACCACATAAATGCATGGGGGGATGGTAGCTTCTGGGAGCAGTTTGGACTTGGACTTCTGGCGGCGCTGCCGCTGTTTGCCCTTTATTTTCATTTTGATTTTCCGCTGTTTCTGCGCAATTATCTGTGGTTCCCGGTTATCGGGGCGCTCGTGCTGTGGCGGGATGCATATCTGGATCTGGGGCTGTATGCGGCGGCGATCGGGTTGTTCTTGTTCTTCACGATCTATTTCTGGGGCACCTTCTATTATCATCTGCGCATCGGTACCTCGTGGTGGAATTTTAAACGATTTTGGAAGCTGGTCCTGAAAAATAGTGATTCCACAAGCGGCAATGCTCAAGAGCAGCTGCCGAAGTTTCTGCTATTGTTGTTTATTGTGGATACGGCAGGCTCCTATTGGGCGGACGCGGATGGAGCGGGGGCACAGCTTGATTTTACATGGCGCAGTTATGTGCTGTTCCTCGTGGGTGTAGCGCTCTACGCATGGATCCTGCATCGCAATCTGTTTGATTGGAAGCCCAAAGAAGTGGAGGGCTATACCGCTCCGGTACAAGCCCAGCCTGAAGAGGCGAGCAGCGGGAAGGTGTTTGTGCTTGTCATCGACGGGATGCGCAAGGATCGGTTCGAAGAGGCCAATGCGCCATTCCTGAAGAAATGGCGCGCGGAAGGTACGGAATACACGCAAATGGAAACTCTTTATCCTGCACGTACCGTAGTCTGTTTCTCGTCGATGTTTACGGGGACGTATCCGCGCGAGCATGGGATTACTTCGAATATGGTATGGAAGCTCGGGATTAAGGTCGAATCGATCTTCGACAGCCTGCGTAAGGTTGGGAAAAAGGGACGTCTTCTGGGCATCGCTCATCTGATCGACTCGATGGGTGACGACGTGGAGAGCGTGACGGCCGTTATGCATAACGACAAAGCGGACCGCAACATCATGGAACGCGCAAAGCTGATTATGGCGGAGCAGAATCCGGACTTGCTCGTTGTGCAATTTATCGCGACGGACCAAACCGGCCATAGTATGGGAGCGCTGTACGACGAATATCGGCAAAAGATTGAGGAAGCCGATGCGCTCATCGCTGAGTTTGTGGGATGGCTTACAGCTCAAGGTCATGCGAAGGATGCTACATTCATCATCTGCGCGGATCATGGACAAGCGGATGGGATTGGCGGGCATGGTCATCTGGATGAAGGGGAGCGTTTCGTTCCGTTCTTTATGTATGGCCCTCATGTGCGTGCAGGTGTGAAGTTTGAGGCGAAGCACTCGCTGGTATCCGTTGCGCCGACGCTTAGTTATTTGCTTGGTGCTCCGCTGCCGAGTCATAGCCGCGGACCGGTGCTCTCGGATGCTTTTGAAACGGACAAGTGAAAGTTTAAAGTTTAATCTATTGTGAATTTTGGATAGAAGGAAGCTGGGCAGCGTGAAAAAGAAATTGATTGTGTTCCTTCCGGCACACAATGAACAACAGAACATCGGCAAGGTCATTGCCAGAGTTCCGCGTGACTTCCATTCGGATTGGCAGGTTGAAGTGCTTGTCATCGACGATGGTTCCACGGATGGGACGGTGCAAGAAGCAAGGGAAGCGGGAGCGGACCATGTGGTTTCTTTTGCCCGTAATCGAGGACTTGGAGCTGCGGTACGTGAGGGGCTTGCCTCTTGTGTGCGGCTCGGTGCGGATATTGGGCTGATGATCGATGCGGATAACGAGTATCCGGCTGATGAAATTCCGGATGTGATTGCTCCCATTCGAGAAGGACATACCGATTACACGATGGGCTCGCGGTTCCAAGGCGTGATTCACGGGATGAGGCTGCATCGCCGTCTGGGCAATATCTGTTTCACCATGCTGCAGGCTGTGCTGCTGCGCCGGATGATCTGGGATGGGCAATCGGGAATGCGTGGTTTCTCAAGGGAAGCCATGGAACACGCCGAAATCATTCATGATTACAATTACGCTCAGGTGCTGACGCTGAATTTGGTGCGCCAGGGCTTCATCATGAAAGAAGTGCCGATTACATACCAAGTGCGTACGCATGGGGAATCATTCATCAAGTTCCGCAAGTACATGTTCAATGTGCTCCCGGCCGTTTGGAAAGAGATGCGTCGCCCGATTGGGAACAAACGCGGTGTGCGGCATAAGCAGGCTGGCGCGGTTGCGCTTGGGCCTGGTGGGACGGAGTGAAGTGATTTGGTGAAATAGTTAGTGAAACGAGCGGGATAAAAGAGTGCAATCCTAGTGAAACAATTATTGAAACTTGAAGTGAAAACAAGTACAACATCAAGTGAAAACAAGTACAACATCAAGTGAACTAAAGAGATAGTTGAGTGAAATGAGTCACGGTTGTAAAGGGGGAGAAAGGTGCGGCAGCGGGATCAGGCAGGCGGTAGTAGCGGGGAAACTCGTGGAGGAAGCAAGCTGGATAAAAAAATGACGTTGAAGTCGGTGGCTGCACCGGCTTTTCTTCTTGTTGGGGTCATCCTCTGGGTAGTTTACAGCTTGATGCACAGAAGTCCATATGCGGCTAGTTGGGATGAGATTGATTTTGTGCTGGCGCTTGATCGATTCGATCTGCTTGCTATGCAGCCGCATTTTCCGGGTTATCCGTATTTCGTCATGGGGGCATTGGCTGTACAGCGATTCATCCCTGATGCTGTCTATGCATTTGAGACACTAAACATCGGACTGACCGCGCTGGCGACGATTCCGATTTGGCTGCTTGCGAGACGAATGCTTACTCCGCTTTGGTCGGTTCTGACCGTGCTCTTGGTGCTGACAGCGCCTTATCTGTGGCTGCAATCGGTCAGGCCAATGTCGGAAGCGGCGGGTATCGCGCTCTTGTGGTGGTTTCTATGGAGCTGGTGGCGGGCGATGGAGCGGCCCACATGGGGCAGGACGGCAGCGGCATTGTTTGCGTTCGGGCTGCTGATGGGAATCCGACTGTCGTTTGCGCCTATTGGCTTGGCGCTGGTATGGCTGCTGGTCGTGCATGGCGTGGATTGGCGGAGACAGGGCAAGAGGCTATGGCCGCGCATCGTGCTGTTTGGTGCGTTGGCCGCTGTATTTCAGTTGTTGTGGGTAGCCGGGCTGGCGCTTAGCGAAGGCGGCTTGGTCGGGTTTATCCAGCTCGCCGCCGCCTTTACGGCGGGCCATTTCAGCGAGTGGGGCGGCGGGGTTGCGTCCGCCGGCAGCGAGCTTAGCTTCGCGGAGCGCGTACTGCGCTTCGCGGGCGATAATGTGCTGTGGAGCGGGATGTTCGCCCGCACCACAGCACTGCTCTATGCGGCGGCGGGCTTGCTCTTCGCCGCCGTGCTTTCCGCGGGCGCGGCACGCTCGCCCCGCGGCGGCGCGAGCGCGGGCGCGCCGCGCCTGGCGCCCCGGGCGGCGGCATGGCTCCGCCGCCCGGCGCTGCCGGGGGCGCTCGCTGCGCTCGCGAGCGCCTACGGCGCCTGGGCGCTGCTGGCGCAGAACATCGACAAGCCACGCCACATCACGCCGCTCATCGGCGTGATGTGGCTGCTGCTTGCGCTGTTCTGCGCGGCAGCGCCGCTAGCGCGGCCCGCCGCGCCAGATGCACCGGCGGTGCCGGGTGCACCCGCTGCTGCGCAGCAGCCCGCGGCGCCGGCGGAGCGCGGCTTGCGCGTGCGCCGCGCGCTGGCGGCCGCGGTCGCGCTGCTCGCCGCCTGCATCATTGCGCTGCAGGCGTCTGTGGGCGGCTCGCTGGTCGCCAGGCAGGCGCAGGAGCTGCCCGCTGTCTATCAGCTGGAGCAGGGGGTGCGGCAGCTGGCCAGCGACAATCCCTCAAGCCGATTCGTCGTCTATACATGGGAAGAGATGCGTGTGCTGCAATTCCTGCATTCGCCGGTAACCAATCGTAGAATCGAAACCTATGATTATTTTATCGCAGATGTGAAGGCGGATCCGGAAGCGACGATTCTGTTGACGGATCATGTGCTGAAAGGATTTGAAGCGCAGGTTGGATCGCTTGAGAAATACGTGCAGCCGATCGCGGTCTATCGGAGCGAGGCGCTGTTTGAACCGGTCTATAACGAGATCATCGTATACAAGTGGATAGGCAGTCCCGAAGAATAACCCTGCAGGCGGCGGGGTTATTCTTATTTTAGGATCCCAATATAAATGTTCTACTTATATAGCATTTCCCCCGAACTTCCCAGCCTCGCGCACCACCCCGAATCCCTCGCTCACCCTCCCAAATAGGACCAATCTACCAAATGAATCGCAAGGCAATTTCAGGAAATAAAAGTGATTGACACCTCAGTTGAAAATGATTATCATTGTTAACGGGTCATCTGCAATATGAATTTTATATGAAATTATGTCTGACGGAAGGTGATATGCAATCATGCGTTTGACGTTTACGAAGACCATCATGCTGGTCATGGTGCTATTCTTTTCACTTGCACCAACGGGGGCGTGGGCCTATTCATATGGCGATGCCAATACGGAGGATGTTGCGGAAACCTTTAAGCTTGTAGTGTCTTCGCTCAGCAAGTCTCCTGCCGACTGGGATGCGGCACTGGCAGCGCATAAAGAAAGACGCGAAGAAATTGCTGCTCATTTCGGTAATTCAGTAGCCAATACACTCGATGCCAACTTCAAGTCTCGTAAAGTAAACGAGACGATTGCGAATTACAAGGCGATTCTCATCATGAATCTCGATCGGCGATTCGAAAATACGTTGAAGGACGTAAGTGATTACACGAATGCGAAGATGCTGCTTGCCAAAGCACGCGCAACTTTCATTACCTTGACTCCTTACGCGGAAGCCAAGCTTTCATCGGCCAAAATGAACAGCCTAAGCGCCGACTTCGATGTTGCACTTGATGCTATCGGCAATCCGGGATTGTTCGGCGTAGGGCAGAAGGATGCTGATGAGAAAGCGTTGAAAGCCGCAGTTAACCACATTTACAGTACGTTAAAACCGCTGTTTCCTTATACCGCGTACAAGGAGCCGACTAAGCCGGCTGCCGGATCCGGTACAAGCACAGATAAAGGCACTACCGCAAAACCAAGCACCAATACAGGCGGCACCGATAAAGGCACAACGCAGAAGCCTGATAAACCGGCAACCAAGCCAAGTGAACCTGCGAAGCAGACGGAACAACCAGCTGACAAGCCGGTTGCAGCAGAACCGGATGCATTGGCGGACACGAAGGCGCCGGATGCAGAGGCAACAACAGAGGGTGACAAGCCGGCAACTGATGATGCAACTCCTGCAGAGGAAGCGCCTACAGAAGAAGCTGCGCCAGCTGTGGAAGAAACCCCGGCAGTTGAAGAACCTGCAGCCTCAGCCGATAACGCTGAAGCGCCGGAAGCAACAGACGACGCAGCTTCCACGGACAATACGGCAGTGGCTGACGAAGCCGCGGCAGCAGAGCCTGAGACCATTGATGGTACGAAGGAACATGCTGCAATGGCACGTACGGACAAAACCAATACGGGCGTCACTGTCGGAGTAATCGGAGGCGTCCTCATTGTTGGAGCAGGTGCGGTTTGGTGGGCAAGACGCAAAGGGTTTTTCTAAGCAAGGGGCAAGTGCAAGAGAGCAAGAATAGGCAGTACATGCAAGCAGCAATCCTACCTCATTTAAAACAAGGAGTGTTCAAAACGATGAACCGAATGAAGAAATCTTTATCCATCCTTCTTACGATTTCAATGCTGGTAGCTGCCGTATTCACTTTCGCAGCAACTGCATTTGCTGATGATGCACCACAGAAAGCACCTGTGAATACCGATGTAGCCCCCCAACTGAAAGCTTACCAAAATCTGCTCGACATGTTTGCTCAGAAGAAACCGGTAGCCGATATCAAGAAACAATACGAAGCGGATTTCAAACTTAATGTAAAAGGCGTAGATGACAGCATCAAAGCCGGCGACCCTGTCGTGAATGAGAACATCAACTTCGTTCTGGAAAACGCAGTTGCAGGCAAGCTTACATATGAACAAACACAGCAGGCCGTTGATAAAGGGCTGCAATGGTATTTCTACTTCCTGATTAAAAACCTGACAAACGTAGGTGCAAAAGGTGCCCTTACAGCAGGCGACCCAGTTAAAGCACAAGAGTTCATCGACAAAACACTCGCAGTGTACAATGCTGCTCTCGACGCAACAGTGAAAGCAACAGACAGCAAATTCGGCACTTCCACGTCCAAACTGGTAACGGAAACGTTATTCCCTGCTTTCAAAGCGGATATCGAGAAGAAAGACGTAACATCGCTTAACGTGCACCGTCAATTGCTCGATAAAACGTTAATCAAAGTGTTCGCTCTGGCAACGCTTGCTGCAGCCGATGACGTTCAAAAGGTTGCTGCGGCAGAGAAACCTGCGGCAATTATCAAAGGCTACTTCTACTACATGAGCGTGTATGGCTACCTGAAAGGTGGAGACGCTCCTGACGCCGATATCGTGTACAAAGCATTCGCTTCCGGCGATGCGAAGCAATTTAACTATGATGCAATCAAGAAAGCAATCATTCGCTGCAACATTGCAAAAGTAAGTGCATACACAATCGAAGTGCTTGAGAAACTCGAGAAAGGCGATGTAGCTGGCGCAGCTGGTACAGGCGGTGAGCTTTATGGTTTCTTCGCAGCTCTTGAGCCGTTCCTTGGCGAAACTTATAAAGAAGCAAAATCCCTGACTGACGAAATTCTTGTAGCTTCCGCTGCGGGTAATGCAGATGCAGTTCGCGCAATCGGCTACAAAATGGCTGCTTATGCAGCAACTGTTGACGGCATTTCCTTCAATGTCGGCGACAAAGAAGTAGCTGTATCCGGCCAAGCACAAGCGGTTACTCCTTCTTTCATCGAGAAAGCTACTGGTCGCACGCTTGTTCCTACTCGTTACTTGCAATTGCTGGGCTTCCAAGTTGACTTCAACAATACAACGAAAACAGCTTCGGTAACGAAAGATGGCGTAACGCTTGCCCTTACAATTGGCAGCGATGCAGTCTTGAAGAACGGCGAGCCTGTTGCAGACTTCAAACTGGATCAGCCGGTAGTCGTGAAAGACAGCGTAACCTACCTGCCGCTTCGCGCCATTGCTGAGCTCTCCGGCAACCATATCTACTTCGAAAAAGGTCACGTTATCGTAATCAAATAACGGAACCGCAATCCAATAAGTACGGGCTTTTCCTTTGCCCGCACCATCGCTTCCCGTCCTCTTGCAGGGCGGGTTAGCTCATTTATGAACGGTAAGGAGTGAGTCTTCGCATGAATTTGCAAGCCTTTCTCATCACATTTCGCGAAGCGTTCGAAGCCATCCTGATTGTCGGCATTATCATTTCGTATTTAAACCGAATTGGCCAGTCGAAGTGGAACAAGTGGGTGTGGCTCGGGGTTGTTATGGCGATTATCGCCAGCCTTGGCGTAGCCTTGGTTTTCCAAATTGTGCTGGACGGTTATGCGACAATGGGCAGCAGAGAATATTTGCGGATTGGGATTTTGCTGGTATCAGCGGGATTGTTAACCCATATGATCCTGTTTATGAGCAAGCAGAATCGGGAGATGCGAAGTAAGCTGCAGCAGAAAGTAGCGCTTATTCTAACGGCCGGCGGCGCGCTGAATATGATTGTCCATTCCTTCCTAGTTACCCTTCGGGAAGGCGTGGAGACCGTATTTTTCTTTGCTGCCATCTCCTCCGGCGACATTTCCAAGGTGCTGCAAAGCTGGGGAGCGTTGTTCGGATTAGTTGCGGCAGGCGTGCTTGGGATCGTCGTATTTAAAAGCAGTAAAAAAATTCAGATCGGCACGTTCTTCAGAATTACGAGCGTCTTCTTGATCATGATTGCAGCGGGATTGTTCGTTCAAGCGGTCGGCGTCATGCAGGATTTGAAGATCATCGGCAGTGTCTACCATACGCCGGGCGGCGAGGTTGGCGCGATGTATGATCTGACCTGGTTCATGCCGGAACACCCGATCGACGAAACGAACTATATCCGCGATACCGGCAATCATCCGATTCTGAATGGTCAAATCGGCATTTTCTTCAAGGCGTTCCTTGGTTATACCCAAGATCCGTCGCTGGAGGAATTCGTATTCTATTGGATGTACTATGGCTTCGTATTTGTTTTGCTCGCGAGGCAGAAGAAGCTTGCAGAGTCGGCGGATAAGAGTGCTTCAGATGAAGGCGCCCTGCAAGAGGGGCAAGGCAACTCGGAACGGAATGACATCAATACCGCGATATAACGAATTAGAAAAGGCTTCCTTTCGCCATCTTGGTGCAGAGGGAGCTTTTTTTTGCGTGTTTTTGGAAAGGGGGGCGTCTGCTTGGCAGGGGGAGTGTTCTATTTTTAACAACTTGATGTGTTTCGGGAATTCCGCGTTGCATAATGTGGAATGGAATGTGGAAAGTGGAAGGCGTGATGCGTAATGCGAGGTGCGAGATTTGCGCTTGAGGCAGTCGGTATGCGAATTGCAGAATACAGGATTCTCTAACGAACGGTAGAGGTCTTATTTGCCCCAAATTAGCTCCAAAAATATTCTAACGAACGGTAGAGGTCCTATTTAATGGTTTTTGGTGATTTGGGAGCCGATTATCTCAATATAAGACCTCCACGGTTCGTTAGATTTTCGAAGTTCCAAAATTCGGCTAAATAAGGCCTCTACGGTTCGTTAGAAGTTCGAGGCACCGAAATCTCATCCCAATAGCGTCACTCTACGATTAGTAAGGTTTTCGCGGCAAGTAAGATGCGAGCTGGCATCCGGTATCCAGAGTGCAGTATGCGGGAGCCGGCAATCGGTGTGATCGGCAACTGCAATTGGCAGCCGAGCACCCAGCAAACAGTAATCAGCACTCAGCATCCAGCACCCAGTAACCGGTATCCGGCACCTAGTATTCGTTATCCGCTATGCAATCGTGCAGCACGGTATCACCCTTTTTCAATAGTTTAATTTGCATAAAATTACCAACCCATGTACATTCTAATGGGGAAAACCTGCAGATTCTGGCCATTTTTGTAAAAAGGAAGCGCATCCAACTACATCATAGACGCAAGTGGCAGGGTTTGTTATAATTGTGAGGGAAAATTGACCAAGGCGTCAGCACTTATCCCGCCCTATAGACTCATACCCATGGAGGCGAATTGTGTGGAGAAGTACATCAACAATTACGTGATTGTGGCGATCTTCATTCTTCTCGGTATCCTGCTTCCGGTGGTTGCTTTGGCTGTCGGCCGTTTACTGCGTCCGCACAAACCGAATGAAGAGAAGAAGACCACTTACGAGAGCGGGAATGAGCCCGTTGGTGAGGGGCAGGTCCGCTTTAATGTGCGCTACTATTTGTTCGCGCTCATGTTCGTTATCTTTGATGTCGAAACCGTTTTCCTATACCCTTGGGCCGTTGCGTATAAGCAACTCGGCTTATTTGTGCTTGTTGAAATGGCCATTTTCACAGGATTATTGTTAATTGGACTACTCTACGCCTGGAAGAAGAAGGTGCTCAAATGGAATTCAATTTAGAGTCGATTACGCCCGAGGAACGTAAAGAGCTGGAACGCAACGTATTTATGGGTACGCTGGAGGAACTGAAGGCATGGGCCCGCAGTAACTCGCTTTGGCCGCTAACTTTTGGACTGGCGTGCTGCGCGATTGAGATGATGGGCACGGGCGCTTCCCACTACGACTTGGACCGATTCGGCGTTATGTTCCGAACTTCGCCGCGCCAGTCGGACGTGATGATTGTGGCGGGTACGGTCACGAAGAAGATGGGACCGCTGCTTCGCAGGCTTTATGATCAAATGCCTGAGCCCAAATGGGTAATAGCCATGGGTTCATGCGCAACCGCAGGCGGACCGTATGTGAAATCCTACGCGGTCATGAAAGGCGTCGATCAGATCGTCCCTGTTGATGTTTACATACCGGGCTGTCCGCCGAATCCCGCAGCACTTATCTATGGTATTAATAAACTTCAAGAGAAGATCCGCTACGAGGCGAAGACCGGGAAGCGGGTGACGAATCGATGAGTGATGATAAAGAGAAGGAATTGGAGCAGAAGGAGCAACCTGCGAGCGAGAGCCAGTCGGAATCGAAGCCGGAGCAGCCGGTGAGCGAGACCTCTGCGGAGGCGCAGCCGGCTGAGCCGGCGGCGGCGCCTAGCGAACAAGCTGCCGAGCCTGCCGCGGCAGCGCCGGCAAGTGAGCCCGCGGCTCAGCCTGCAGCGAGCGAGCCGGCAGTGGAGCCGGCGGCACCTGCAGCGAGCGAACCCGCAGCGCAGCAAGCGTCCGCCGCACCGGCTCAGCCTGCAGCGGAGCAAGCTGCCGTTGATCCGGAGCGCGAAGCGAAGCTGAAGGCTGCCGCGGAAGCGCGCGCAGCACGGGCCGCGGCCAAAGCCGCTGCCGGCGGCGAAGCAGGCGGCGCTGCTCCGGCCGGCGATGTCGACGCGGAGAAGGCGGCGAAGATCAAGGCCGCCGAGGAAGCGCGCGCCGCTCGTGCAGCAGCCAAAGCGGCAGCCGAGAGCGAAGCCGCTCCTGCCGAGCCGAAGCCCCCGTCACCGAAGCAGCCGCAGCTGGATGAAGCTTCGGCCCTCATTCGTTCCATCGTTGCCGATGATACCATCGTTGAAGCTTACATAAATGAACTAAACGGCCATATGCCGACGCTGGTCATTCGGCCCGAGCGTCTGCTTGAAACCGCTGAACTGTTAAAGTCGCATGAGTCGCAGCAATTTGATTATTTGCGGAACTTATCCGGCGTCGATTATGAGACGCATCTGGAAACCGTGTATCACCTGGTATCGCTGCAATCGAAGCGGGAGATGACTGTGAAAGTGAAGACGGATCGCGACAATCCGCAAATTCCGTCCGTCGTGCCGATCTGGAACACGGCGAACTGGAATGAGCGCGAAGTGTATGATTTGCTCGGTATTCATTTTCCGGGACATCCCGACCTGCGCCGCATTATGATGCCTGATGATTGGGTGGGGTATCCGCTGCGCAAAGATTACGAACCGCTAGACCCGGAGGTGTGATGAGCCGTGATTCGTACAGAAGAACTGCTGCTTAACGTCGGCCCACAGCATCCCAGCACGCACGGCGTATTCCGCATTGTCGTCAAGCTCGACGGCGAAGTCATTACGGAAGCCACGCCGGTCATGGGCTACCTGCACCGTGGGACTGAGAAGCTTGCGGAGGATTTGAACTATACTCAAATCATTCCTTATACCGACCGGATGGATTACGTCTCGGCGATGACGACCAACTATGTGCTCTGCCATGCGGTTGAGACCATGATGGAGCTTGAAATTCCGGAACGTGCCGAATTCATGCGGCTGATCGTCATGGAGCTGCAGCGGGTAGCCAGCCACTTGGTGTGGTGGGGCACGTACCTGCTCGATATCGGCGCCATGAGTCCGTTCCTCTTTGCTTTTCGCGACCGTGAAATCATTATCAATTTGTTTAATGAGCTGTGCGGCGCACGATTAACCTACAATTACATGCGCGTTGGCGGAGTCAAATGGGATGCGCCTCCCGGCTGGATCGACAAAGTGCGCGAGTTTATCCCTTATATGGAAGGCAAGCTCGATGAGTACAACAAGCTCATCAGCGGTAACGAAATCTTCCTGGCGCGGATCAAAGGCATCGGTCGTTACGATGCGCAGACCGCGATCGACTACGGACTCTCCGGTGCGAATCTGCGTTCCACGGGCGTGGACTGGGATTTGCGCAAAGCGAAGCCGTACAGCTTGTATGATCGCTTCGAATTCGATGTGCCGGTCGGCAAGAATGGCGATTGCTATGATCGTTATCTAATCCGTCTGGAAGAGATTCGCCAATCGCTTCGCATCTTAAAACAAGCCGTGGAGCAATTCCCGTCCTCCGGCGATGTGATGGGCAAGGTTCCCCGTGTCATACGGCCACCTGCCGGCGAGCTCTATGTCGCGATCGAATCGCCGCGAGGCGAGATCGGCTGCCATATCGTCTCCAAAGGCAAAGCGGAGCCGTACCGGCTTAAATTCCGTCGCCCTTCCTTCGTGAACCTGCAAATCTTGCCGAAGCTGTTAGTCGGGGAAACCATGACGAACCTCATTACCATTCTGGGCGGCATTGATATCGTCGTAGGGGAGGTTGACTGCTAATGGGATCTTGGCTCGAAGAAACACTGACGTGGGGAAACGCGCTGCTGTTCTTCCTATGGGGCGTCATCCTGCTCGTTATCGTACTCGGCTTCGTAACCTATGCGATCTTCTTCGAACGTAAGGTTATCGGCTGGATGCAATACCGGATCGGTCCGAACCGCGTCGGCCCTTGGGGCTTGCTGCAATCGGTAGCCGATATTACGAAGCTGCTCATTAAAGAAGATACCATTCCGCGCAAAGCGGATCGGATGCTGTTCATTCTCGCGCCTGCACTGGCGTATGTGCCTGCTTTTGCCGTGCTGGCGGTTATCCCGTATACGCAAAAGCTTTATTTTGCCGATATCAACGTGGGTCTGCTCTATTATGTGGCGCTGTCGGGCATCTCGACCATTGCCATCGTGCTGGGCGGGTGGTCGTCCAACAACAAATACGCGCTGCTCGGCGGCATGCGTTCCGCTGCGCAGATGATCAGCTATGAAGTGCCGCTCGTCATCTCCGTGGTCGGCGTCATCATGATGTCGGGCTCGCTCAACCTCCGCACGATCGCGGAGCAGCAGGGGGATTGGTTCTGGCAGTGGAACTTCATTCCGCAAATCATCGGTTTCGTCATCTTCGTCATCGCGGCCGTATCGGAGCTCAACCGGACGCCGTTTGACTTGCCGGAGGCGGAATCGGAGCTTGTGGCCGGCTATCACGTCGAATACAGCGGCTTCCGTTTTGCCTTCTTCATGCTGACGGAGTATGTGTACGTGTATGCCATCGCGGCGCTCACGACCGTCTTGTTCCTTGGCGGCTGGCACGCACCGGCACCGTTCCTCACTTGGATCCCGGGCATCATCTGGTTCCTGCTCAAGTTCTCGTCGATCGTCTTCTTCTTGTTCTGGATTCGGGCGTCGATGCCGCGTATCCGCGTGGATCAGCTGATGGGACTGGGCTGGAAGGTGCTGCTGCCGGTAGCGATTCTGAACGTGTTTCTGACGGCGGTCTATATGGAATTGTTCGTCAAATAAACTTCAATCTTCAGATCAGGCGGATGGCCTGACGCGGAGTGAAGTGTCTCTAGCAAATATGGCAGTAAAGTTCAGGAGGGAACTGGAATGAGAGGTCTCTTAAAAGGGCTTGGTGTTACGCTCAAATCAATGACCGAGAAAAAAGTTACCACTTCCTATCCCGATGTGCCGATCGTCATGCCGGATCGCTACCGCGGCATCCAGCATTTTGAACCGGACAAATGCATCGTGTGCAATCAGTGTGTACGTATATGTCCGACGGAGTGCATTTCCCTTGTGGGGAAGGCGAACCCGGATCCGGACAAAAAAGGGAAGGTCATCGACACCTACGACATCAACTTCGAAATCTGCATTCTCTGCGATCTGTGCACGGAAGTATGTCCGACCGAAGCGATTGTCATGACGGGGAATTTCGAATTGGCGTCCTACAGCCGGGATGAGCTGTTCAAGGATCTGAAATGGCTGGACGAGAACAACCGCAACGTCCGCCAAGACAATAACAATATCGGTGCTCCCGCAGCGGCTAAGGGAGGAGCGAAATAGACGATGTTCAACTTCAATTTCTCCGGTGAATTCGTCGCCTTCTTCGTCTTCTCCGTTCTGATAATCAGCGGTGCCGTACTGATGGTCAGCTTCGCCAAAGTCGTACACATGGTCGTCTCGCTTGCCGCCGTATTCATCGGCATTGCCGGTATGTTCGTCCTGCTGGAAGCGGAGTTTCTGGCTTTCGTGCAGGTGCTCATTTACGCGGGAGCGGTCTCCATTCTGATGATCTTCGGCATTATGATGACCAAGCATCAGGAGGCGGAGGCCGAGCAGGCAAAGCCGCTTCGCGAAACGCTGACGGCCATCGGCGCGCTTGCGCTGTTCGGCATTCTCTTCTATGCCATCCGTCAGTCGGAGTTTCCGGAGCCGGAGCAGCCGCTGATGCAGTCGTCGGCAGACAACACGATGGAGATCGGGAAGCTCCTGTTTACCGGCTATGTCATTCCGTTCGAGCTCGTATCGGTGCTGCTGACGGTTGCCTTCATTGGGGCAATCGTGCTGGCGAAGAAGGAGGCCGAATAGGATGTTATCTTCATATCTAACGATGGCCGCAATTCTGTTCTGTATCGGACTTTATGGTGCGCTTGTAAAAAGGAATGCCGTCATCATCCTATTGTCCATTGAGCTCATGCTGAATGCAGTGAACCTCAACCTCGTCGCATTCTCCAAGTATGGTGTCGTTCCTTCGCTGACAGGGCAAATGTTCACCCTGTTCAGCATTGCCGTAGCAGCTGCCGAGGCGGCTGTCGGAATCGCCGTACTGATTGCGCTGTTCCGCGCGCGCGGGACTGTCAATGCGGATGAGTATGACGAAATGAGGAGGTAACGGCATGGATACAAGTTTCTCACAATCAGCCTGGCTGATTCCGCTCTTCCCGTTCGCGGCTTTCCTGCTGCTGCTTGCCTTCGGGCGCGGCCAGCGGATGCTCGGCGTAACGCTCGGTGCTGTTAGCTCCTTTGCGGCTCTGGTGCTGTCGATTCTCGTCTTGATCGAGCATATGACAGACGGTTCCGCTTATTATCAATATGCGTTCAAATGGATCGAGCTCGGCAGTCTCGTCATGAATGCCGGTTTCGAGGTCACGAATTTAACGGCGATCATGCTTGTAGTCGTGACATCCGTCAGTTTTCTGGTCAATGTGTACTCCGCAGGCTATATGAAGACCGATGAACGGATTTCCGTCTTCTACAGCTATGTAGCGCTCTTCACGTTCTCGATGCTGGGCCTCGTGCTGGCGGATAATATGCTGACGCTCTATATTTTCTGGGAGCTGGTAGGGGTATGTTCGTTCCTGCTCGTTGGGTTCTGGTATAGCAAACCGGAGGCAAAAGCCGCGGCCAAGAAAGCGTTCATCGTGACGCGGATTGGCGATGCGGGCTTGCTGCTCGGCATCCTGCTGCTCTATTGGTACATGCCGGATCACGCGCTTGATTTTGTGCGAATCGGCAATGCCTTTGACGGTGGCACAGGTGTAATCGCGGCGGGTGTAACCACCTGGATTGCGATCTTGATCTTCATCGGCGCTGTCGGCAAATCCGGTCAGTTTCCGCTTCATGTCTGGCTTCCGGATGCGATGGAAGGTCCGACGCCGATCAGTGCGCTGATCCATGCCGCGACGATGGTTGCCGCAGGGATCTATCTCGTTGCGCGGACCTTTGATATTTTCCAAGCTTCGCAAACGGCCATGGACATCGTCGCTTATGTTGGCGGCTTTACCGCCATATTCGCCGCTACCATCGGCGTAGCGCAGAACGATATTAAGCGAATTCTCGCTTATTCCACGGTCAGCCAGCTGGGCTACATGATGATGGCGCTCGGCCTTGGTTCGATGACAGGCGGTATCTTTCATCTCTTCACCCATGCCTTCTTCAAAGCGCTGCTCTTCCTCGGAGCGGGCAGTGTCATTCACGCCGTACATACGCAAAACATTCACGAGATGGGCGGCTTAAGCTCCAAAATGCGAATCACCACCTGGACGTTCGGCATCGGGGCGCTCGCGCTCTCCGGTATTCCGCCGTTCTCGGGTTTCTGGTCCAAAGATATGATTCTCAACGAGGCGCTTCATGAGAAGCCGTTTCTCTTCGTAGTTGGCGTGATAGCGGCGTTCTTCACCGCTTTCTATATGTCGAGGCTGTTCTTCCTCGTCTTTATGGGCAAGCCGAAGGGCGATCATGCGCATGAGTCGCCGTCCTCGATGACGATTCCGTTAATCATCCTTGCGGTGCTGGCGGTTGTGGCAGGTTTTGTGCAAACGCCTTGGAACGACACGCTCGGAACTTGGTTAACGGACGGTGCCGAGCAAGAGCACGGCGGCGGAGGTCTCGTCATGGTGATTTCCGCAGCTGTCGGTCTACTGGGCTTGTATCTGGGCTGGCTGGTCTTCGTTAAAGGAACCATTGCACGCGATGCGGTATCTTCAAGAGCGCCATGGCTGGTAAGGCTGCTCGAGCGCAAATATTACATGGATGAGCTGTACGACATGCTGCTGGTGCGTCCGCTGCGCGGGCTGGGCCAGCTGCTGAATATGGTGGATGACTACGTGGTGGACGGACTTGTTCGTGTGGCAGGCGGAACGGCAGTGCTGTTCGGCCGCGGCGGAACAAGGCTGCAATCCGGACAAATCCAAACCTATGGCTTGGTTACGCTGCTGGGTCTCGTCGTTCTCATTGTGGCAATCGTCGGAAGGAGGTTCTGGTAATGCTGGCTGATCTTCCGATTCTCTCTCTTATTACGTTTTCTCCGCTGCTAGGTATTCTGGTGCTTCTGTTTCTGCCCAAGCATCGGAGCCGCTGGCTGAAGGTGGTTGCGATCACGGCCACGATTCTTCCTTTGCTGCTGTCGCTGTGGCTGTATGCCGATTATGACGGCACCAAGGGCGGAAAGGGCTATGAAGAGCAGGTTACCTGGATTAATACTTCGCTGAACAAAGAAGCGGTAGGCGATGTAAGCTCCTATTCGTTCACTTTCCAATATCACATGGGCATCGACGGTTTGTCGCTGCCGTTGCTGCTGCTGACTACCATTGTGGGTGTCATGGCTGCGCTGGCTTCGGTCCACGTGAAGAAACGATGGAAGGCGTTCTACATCTGGTTCTTGCTCCTTGAGGTCGGCATGATCGGGGTATTCCTGGCGCGAGATGTGTTCTTGTTCTTCGTCTTCTTCGAGATGACGCTCATTCCGATGTTCTTCTTAATCGGGATCTGGGGTTATATGAACCGCGAGAAAGCGGCGAATAAGTTTCTGCTCTATAACGGAATCGGCTCTGCGATCATGCTGCTGGCATTCGTGCTGCTTGTCTCCACGGCAGGCTTCAGCGTGGAACAGCTGCCTGAGAAACAGCAGACAAACCTGAGCTATAGCGGCAGCTACGAAGTCATCAGCTCGAATCTGACGAGTCCGGACTCTTATGTGAATATGTCGTCGGAACAGATGCAGGGGCAGGATAACCCGCTCTATCTCTCCGAACGGATGCGCTGGGTTATCTTCCTGCTGTTATTGATCGCATTCGGTATTAAGCTGCCGATTTTCCCGTTCCATACGTGGATGCTGCAGGTACATGCCGAAGCGCCGCCTTCCGTCGTGATGATACACTCCGGCGTGCTGCTCAAGATGGGAGCATATGGTTTACTCCGATTCGGCGTATTCATGTTCCCGGGGGTAGCGAAGGATTGGGCGGTGGCGCTGGCCATACTCGGTGTCGTTAACATTCTGTATGGCGCGATTCTGGCGCTCGTGCAGAAAGAATTCAAGCTCGTGCTTGCCTACTCCTCGATCAGTCATATGGGGATCGTGCTGCTCGGGATCGCTTCCTTTAATGAAATCGGGCTGAACGGTGCGCTCATTCAATTGATCTCGCACGGGTTAATCTCCGCGCTGCTGTTCTTGGTCGTGGGCAGCATCTACGAACGTACGGGTTCGACGGAGCTGAAGGACCTTGGCGGTTTGGCCAGAAGCATGCCGTTTATGAGCGGCATTCTGCTGACAGCCGGTATGGCCTCGCTCGGATTGCCCGGCTTGTCCGGATTCGTAGGCGAGTTCCTCTCGTTCCTGGGGTTGTTTGATTCCATGCGAGTCCTTACGGGCATTGCGGTGCTTGGCGTCATTCTGACTGCAATCTATGTGCTTCGAAGCATACTTGGCATTACCTTCGGCACGATGCCGGAACGGTTCGCGGCTGCACGGGATGTGCGCCTGATTGAAGCAGTGCCGATGATTACCTTGCTGGCTTTCATCGTACTGATCGGGGTGTACCCGGCTGTTCTGACGGAGCCGATGAAGCATGGCTTTGACTTCCTGCTTCAGCAACTTACAGAGAAGGCGGGGAGGTAGACGATGGAAGCTGCACAACAACAGCTGCAATCGCTCACCTGGAGCGATGCAGGCTATCTCGCCCCGGAATGGATATTGATCGCATTTACGATTGCGCTGGCGGTACTGGATTTATTTCTGCCGCGTCGTTCGAGCAGGAGCGTTATCGGCTGGTTGACGCTGGGCGGCATACTGACCTCGCTTGGTTTCGTCGTATGGCGGATGCTGGATATGGCTTCGAAGACGGCGGATGCGGAAGCGGCCGGTCAAGCGATGAGCGGCGTCATTCGAATCATGGCCGACAGTTACCGGATCGATTACTTCTCCAGCATGCTTAAGATCGTGTTCCTGGTGGCCACCGCACTGATCGTGCTGATGAGCCTGGGCACGGTGAAACGCTCGGATATCGTGGATAAAGGCGAATTCTATTATTTGCTGCTCCCGGCAGTCGTCGGTGCGATGATTATGGCTTCCTCGGGAGATCTGATCACGCTCTACATCGGGCTGGAGCTGTTAAGCATTACGACTTACGTGCTCGTCGGTATTCGCAAGCAGTCGGTGCAATCGTCCGAGGCCGCGTTTAAATACGTGGTGACGGGCGGTATCTCCTCGGCGCTGATTCTGTTCGGGATGTCGTACCTCTATGGGATTACGGGGGCGACGAATCTTGGCGCTATCGCGCAAGGCGTTCAGCAGCATGCGGCCGACTTTCCGGCACTGCTCTATGTCGGGTTCTTCTTTATCTTAGCGGGTCTTGGCATCAAAATCGCCGCAGCGCCGTTTCACTACTGGGCAGCGGACGTCTACCAAGGCGCGCCAACGCCGATTACGGCTTTCCTGGCCGTCGTCTCCAAAGGCGCGGCATTCGCGGTTATTTTCCGCATCGTGTACAACGTGGCTTTCTATGCTTCTTCACCGGAGAAGCCGATTGCCGACGATATTTTCCTGGCGCTCAACGTGATGGCAGCCGCTGCGATGCTGGTCGGCTCGACGATGGCGCTTCGCCAATTTAATGTGAAACGGCTTATTGCGTTGTCCGGCGTAGCGAATGCAGGTTACCTGCTCGTTCCGCTTGGACTATCGCTCAAGGGCATGCATGCCTCGAATTTCGGGGAGTTTATCTTCTATCTCGCCGCTTACCTATTGATGACGATCGGTGCGCTTACCGTATTCACCGTCATTAGCAAGTCGGCCGGCACGGATGAAGTAGGCGGCTTCTCGGGCCTCTATTACAGGGCGCCGTGGACCGCAGTGGCGATGGTCGTCTTCGTCCTCTCGTTAGCCGGTCTTCCGATTACGGGCGGTTTCTTCGGGAAGCTGTTTATCCTGCTTGGCGCGGCGCAGTCTCATCTCTACTGGATTGCGGCCATTATGGTTGTGAGCAGCGTGATCTCGTACTACTTCTACTTCGGCATCATCCGGCAAATGTTCATGCGGGCTACTATTGATCATGAAGTGCAAGTTCCGGTCACCAGCGGCATCGTCATCTGGCTGTGCGCTGCTGCAACCGTGGCGCTCGGTATCGTGCCAAGCCCGGTGCTGAACTGGATCAACACCCATTTCTCGATTGTAAATGATTTGTTTGTCCGATAGCGGAGCGGCGAAGCAGGGTTGAATGAGGGTCGAAAGGACGAGGAGCGGGCCTGCGGGTCCGCTCTTTTGTTATGTTTCGCGAGGGGAAGCGGAGCCGAACAAATGGACAAGCTGTAAAAGTGATCGTTGGGGTGCTTTTGAAGGGGACTACTAGTCCTAGTTCTTTATTCTCGGAATTCAACGAATCTTTAGATTAAGTCAGGCATATCGGCGCATAAACATCGGAGTAAACGGCAATAAAAGCGGGACTATCGACCTTTTAATTGTTGTTTCTACAATTTCCTTAAAGGAGAATGGGACTCCGGAAGCGAAACGTTTCAGATCACAGGCTGTGGGTTAAAGCCAGACTAAGATGATCTACTCCACTCCAATTCATTGGGGAATCTATCACTTGTATGAAGCCGAAAGGGACAGTGGCTGTTATGCCGACACTAGTCTGTAAGGATACGTTTTATTCCGCGATGCGCCATTCCGGCCGCCTTCGCTTCGCCGCTGCGGCGGCGTTTGCGCCGCGCCGCGCGCTGCTGCACGCTGCGCTCGCAGCGCTGCTGCTCTGGAGCGCCCCTGCCGGCGCGGCACCCGCCGCCGCCGCAGGGGCCGCTCCCGCGGCTTCGCCGCCTGCGGCGGCAACCGCCGGCCCGCCTGGCGCGGCCCAGCCCGCCGCCGGCGGCGGCCAAGATGAGCCCGCGCCCCCCGGCGGCTGGCTCATCAAGTGGCGCGACCCGGCGCTGGCGAAGCCGCTGCCGGGCACGCGCCTGCTCCGCCGCCTGGCGATGCCGGCGGCGGGCGCGGTGGATGTTGTCCGCCCCGAGGACCCGGGGGCGGACACGTCCGAGTGGCTCCTCCGGCTGCAGCGGATGCCGGAGATCGCCTACGCCGAGCCGATCGGCAGCGTCAAGCTGCTGGCCGCGCCGGCGAGCAACGATCCGGAGCTGCCGAAGCTGCAGCACCTGGATCAGATCGGGGCTCTGACCGCCTGGTCGAAGGTGCATGATCAGCTGGATCTGACCATTGCGCTCATCGACACCGGCGTCGATCTCGATCACCCGGATCTCAAGAACAACCTGGTGGCCGGTACGAATTTGGTCAGCCCGGGCAAACCGCCGGAGGATGACAACGGACACGGGACGGCCGTAGCCGGGGTTCTTGCCGGTGAAGGGAACAATAAAGAAGGCATTGCCGGCATTCTATGGCGTGCCAAGCTTATGCCGATCAAAGCGCTGGATGCCGATGGTTTCGGCGATGAAGAGCGGCTGGGCAAGGCGATCGTCTATGCGGTAGATCACGGTGCTCGGATTATCGTGCTCTCCGTTGGCCTTTATCGGTACTCGCCTTATCTCCGCGACATTGTGCAGTATGCGGAGTCCAAGGGGGCACTGCTTGTTGCAGCCAGCGGGAATGACGGGCTGGCGCTGGGTTCGAAGGCCGAAGTGAAATATCCGGCTGCTTACGCTACGGTACTTGCCGTGGCCGGCGTGGACGCGGACGGGAAACCGGAGTCGCGCTCCAATGCCGGTCCGGAGATTGATATTGCGGCACCATGGCATGTCTATACGACGGCACTGGGAGGCGGGTACAAGCATGAAGAAGGCACCTCGATGGCTGCGCCTCAGGCGGCGGCAGCAGCAGCGCTCGTATGGGCGGTACATCCCGGCTATAAACCCTATCAGGTACGTGCTTTACTCAGGCAGACGGCAAAAGATATCGGCAAACAGGGGGTGGATGATGCCAGCGGCTACGGCCTGCTTCAGATCGACCGCGCTGTAACGGGCGTGCTTCGAGCAGATGGCTACGAGCCGAACGATACCAGGCAGACCGCGCATAAGTTCCCGCTTGGTAAACGGATCGCAGCCGAGCTTGCAGGCGGCCAAGATAAGGATTGGTATACGCTCGATGCGCCTTATGACGGCGTCATTTCCCTTCAGATCCAAGGGCTCCTCTCCGGTGGAGAAACCACGCCGATTCTCCAGATGACCCACGTTGTGGGGGGCGTAGTGCAGGGCACAAAAGTTACGAAACTCGGCAACCAAACGGTGGAATGGAACGTTAAGAAAGGGAGGAATGAATTTGAGCTCCACTACTTCGACTCAACCGCGAAGCAGCGGCTGCCCTATTTGCTCACCTCCTCCTTCGAGATTGCGCCGGACAGCTACGAAGTGAACGATAAGCAATATCAAGCGTTTACGCTGAAGCCGCAGTCCCAGCAGGTGACGGGTAATTTTCATCAGACCGGGGATCGCGACTGGTACGCCATTCATTTTGAAACGGGGGGCACGCTCAAGCTTTCGCTTTCTACCGACTCCGCGCGGATTGATCCCGCACTCGCCTTTGGACGGCAAGGGGCCACGCTGCAGGAAATCGACGAGAACAGTGAAGGCGAGACCGAATCCTCGGAACCGATTAATGTGACTCCGGGTATCTACTACATACGCGTGCATAACGGCATGTCGGCGCAGGCCGGCCCGTCCGCTGCGTCGTATACCTTGCATATAGAGCTTATTTCAAAATATACGGATCCCAACGAGCCAAACAACAAAGCTTATGAAGCAACAGGTGTAGCAAAAGGTTCTGATTACTGGGGTGTCATGGGAGCAGAGGATGCAGACTGGTATCAACTGCGCCTTGGAAGTGAAAGTGTGTTATCCGTGCAGGTTACCGGCATTCCGAGTGGAATCCGAATGAAGGCGGAGGTGTTCGATAAACGGCAGAAGCCGTTATTTACCTTGCAGTCCGCAAAGAATGAGACCGGCATGGTCAAAGAGCAGCGCGTACAGGCAGGCCTGTATTACGTCAAAGTGACGGCGAGCGGCAGCTTTGACAGACAGTATTATGGCTTTCGGATGGACGCGGAACAGGTCGTTGCGGGGTTTCGCGATATTACCGGCCACTGGGCAGCGGATACGATTGTAGCGCTGAGCAAGGACGGCATCGTGGAAGGGAGCGGCAACTACCGCTTCTACCCGAATCGGAGCATTACACGAGCAGAAGCCATCTCCATGCTGGTGAGGGCACTGAATCCGAGTGCAAGCGCGGGACCGGGCTTCACGGATGTCACGTCTAAGCACTGGGCGTACGCCGCCATTACGAAAGCTTCCGGAACCGGATGGGTCGGCGGTTATCCGGGCGGAGCGTTTGGTCCCGGCAAGCCGATAACTAGAGAAGAAATGGCGGTTATTCTGCTTCGGGCCCTTCAGTTGAATAGCGCACGTCCTTATGCAGCGACATTCAAGGATGTGAAGCTGACGCGTTGGTCCGCGCCGGCCATACAGACGATGAAGCAGAAAGCGCTGCTCGGGGGATACCCGGACGGCAGCTTTAGGCCGGAGCAGACGGCAAGCCGAGCGGAGTTCGCGGCCCTGCTGCTTCGCGCAATGAATATGTAGAACTTGAACTTGTAGCAGGGAGTCAATCGAAATGGATCAATTAGCCGCTAATGCGGGCATACATGCACTTATTTCCATCGTTGTGGAGCTGTTTAGCATTGCAATGGCTTGGGTTGTCTTGCAAGAGCTGAAGCTTGACACCATCTTGAAGCGCCCGCGCAGCTCGCAGGCACGCATCTTGCAAATCATGCTCTCCATTGTGCTTGGGCATGGCTTTGCCGGCTTCGTACTTGATTACTGGAACTGGTCGGGCTTGCTGAGGGGAATTGTCGAATAACAAGATGGCAATATGTAAACAATGGGTAGTATATGACGGTACGAAACGAGAAATAGGCTACGAAGACTATAAAAAGGCCATTTTCGGTGCGGGTTCGACAGGTAGAAAATAACGCTTGTCGTTTCTTGTAGACGGGTGGTAAGATGTAGGTTGGGTACGGAGCGCCGTACCATTAATTGTGCATAAGACAAGAATCTACTGCACGCGGAGGGAAACCTAAAGATGAGCAAAATAATCGTCCGCGGCGGCCAGCGACTATCCGGAAACGTTCGTGTAAGCGGAGCAAAGAATGCCGTATTACCGATTCTCGCTGCCACGTTACTTGCAAAGGAAGGCGAGAGCGTCATTCATGACGTGCCTAATCTAGACGATGTAATCACCATTCAACAAGTGCTTGCCGCATTGGGCGGTAAGCTGACATATGACAATGAAACCATGCGTATCTCCGCAGCGAATTTGACTTCGTTTGAAGCTCCTTATGAATGGGTGCGCAAGATGCGTGCATCGTTCCTCGTAATGGGACCGCTTCTGGCTCGACTTGGCCGCGCGAGAATTTCCCTCCCGGGTGGATGTGCAATCGGCACGCGTGCAATCGATCAGCATTTGAAGGGCTTCGAGGCGATGGGCGTCGAAATCGTTCTTGGCCATGGCTTTATTGAGGCACGCAAAGAAGGCAAGCTGAAGGGCGCTAAGATTTATCTGGATGTGGCCAGCGTTGGCGCAACGGAGAACATCATGATGGCGGCTGTCCTTGCAGAAGGCACAACAACAATCGAGAATGCGGCGAAAGAGCCGGAGATCGTTGATCTTGCCAATTACTTAAATGCCATGGGCGCGAAAGTTCGCGGAGCAGGCACAGGCATTATCCGCATTGAAGGTGTGGAAGAGCTGAAAGGCGCTCAGCACACCGTCATTCCGGACCGCGTCGAAGCGGGTACCTTTATGATCGCAGCTGCCATGACCGGCGGCGATGTTCATATTGACGGCGCAATCGGCGAGCACTTGGCACCGGTAATCTCGAAGCTTGAAGAGATGGGCGTTGCCATTACGGAGACAGACAACGGTCTGCGCGTAGTGGGTCCGCAGAAATTGAAATCAGTAGACGTCAAGACGTTACCATACCCAGGATTCCCAACGGATATGCAGTCGCAGATGATGGCGATTCTGATGATTGCCGAAGGCACCAGCATTGTGACGGAAACGATCTTCGAGAACCGTTTCATGCATGTCGAGGAATTCCAGAAGATGAGCGCTCAAATCAAGATCGACGGCCGTATGGCTATCGTAAGCGGCAACACGGCACTGACCGGCGCGAAAGTAACCGCTACCGATCTTCGTGCAGGTGCAGCACTGATATGTGCGGCGCTTTGCGCAGACGGCGAGAGCGAAATCACCGGCCTTCACCACGTAGATCGCGGTTATGTCGACATTACCGGTAAGCTTGCGGCGCTTGGCGCCGATATTCACCGTGTAGATCCGGTCGCGGCTGAGCCTGTGTATACGAAAGTACTCGAAGGCGTAGCTGCCGTTCTCGAGGAACCGGTTGTTGTGGCGGCCATGTCCGCGGAGCCGGTGAAGCGCGAGAAAGAAGCGCCGCGCTTGAAGGTTCAACCTACCTGGGCATAAGATACATTCCTAACACATAATCGTATAAGCTGCCTCGAACGTTCACTTGCGGACGTTCGAGGCGGCTTTTTTATTTTTGGGCAGAATTGCCCGTACTATCTCCCCTCCCCCTCGAAGGAAGCTGAGCGTGCTGAAATCGAACTCTCAACCTCGAAACCACGCCGAAAAGAAGCTGAGCGTTCCAAAAATAGACACTCAGCAAACAAACTAACCTAATACCCCGCGCGAAGGAAGCTGAGCGATCTGAAATTGAACTCTCAACCTCGAAACCACGCCGAAAAGAAACTGAGCGTTCCAAAAATGGACGCTCAGCAAACAAACTAACCCAATTCCCCTCGCGAATGAAGCTGAGCGTTCTGCAATCGAACTCTCAACCTCGAAACCACGCCGAAAAGAAGCTGAGCGTTCCAAAAATGGACGCTCAGCAAACAAACTAACCTAATACCCGCGCGAATGAAGCTGAGCGTGCGGAAATCGAACTCTCAACACACACCAAAACCACGCCGATCGCCTCACGAAATGCTGTAACGAATCGTACAGGTCTTATTTGCCCCAAAATAGCTTCAAAAAAATTCTAACGAATCGTAGAAGCCTTATTTGACGATTAATGGGCAATTCGGACCCGATTTCACCCAAATAAGGCCCGTACGATTCGTTAGAATTCCGGAGGCGAGAAATTCGACCGAATAAGACCTCTACGATTCGTTAGAGCTGAAACGGCAAGCCATTCCGCCCCATCGGCAGCCACTATTCTAGCACGTACGCGTGCGCGGACCCCCAATTCCTCTTCTTCGAAATGAAACAAAACGCTTCGCGGTTCGGAATCGTCAAACCAAAGCTCATCCCCACCCCCATCCGCATCCCCATTCGCACGCGCACCCTCACCCTCACCCGCACCCGCACCCGCACGCGCACCCGCACCCGCACGCGCACCCGCACCCGCACCCGCACCCGCACCCGCACCCGCACCCGAATCCCTCACCCCCGCAACAATCTCTTCTTCCTTTTCGGTACTATCCTACTTTTCCGGTTCATAGACTGTAGCAAATGTGAATTAAGAGAAATGAGATTAGCAGAACAGGAAGGAGCAGCAGATGGAACGTGTGAGATGGCGGACAGGCAGTCCGAGGAGCAGGTGGTTAAGAGGCTGGATGTTGTGGTTTACGTGGGGATTGCTGCTTGTCTTGCTGGTGAGAGGGGCTGTCTATCTCCTGGATGATAGGAATGCCGCTGCCAAGGGCGGCGAGCATAGCCTAACCGCAGAGCAGCAGCAACTGCTTGATGATGTGACGTACGAGCAGCCTGTAGAGGAGAGCGCGGAACCGACCGAGGCGGACAAGCAGCAGGTGAAGGAACAGCCGTCAGTGGAAGCTTCAACAGGGAACAAGAGCGGCAGTAAAGGGCTGAAGTCCCTTAGCGCCTATGACCGTATGTGGGTTAACGTCTACCTCACCAAGGAGAAACGGATTGAGAAAATGCCAATCGAGCTTTATGTGCGCGGCGTACTGGCCGGTGAGATGCCGATTGATTTTGAATTAGAGGCTTTGAAGGCGCAGGCAATAGCAGCCCGAACGTATATCTACAAACGGATGAAAGCGAACGACCACAGCGGGCTAAGCGGTGAAGCAGAGCGGGCTGATGTGGATGATACCGTCATGAACCAAGTATACGTGCCTCTGAATTCGCTTCTCTCGCGCTGGAGCGGAACAACTAAGGAGAAGAACCTCGGGAAGCTGAATGAGGCTGTAGAGCAAACGAAGGGGCAAATCGTGACGTATGAGGGCGAGCCGATCCAAGCGGCCTTCTTCTCCACGAGCAATGGTTATACAGAGAACGCTTCGGATTATTGGGATCTGGACCTGCCGTACTTGCGCAGCGTCGCCAGCCCGTGGGACAAGGCCATCTCTCCCAGCTATAAAGAAACGGTTACGATGACGTTGAACGATTTTAGCAAGAAGCTCGGCATTAAGAAAAGCGCGGTCCGGCAGATGCGGATTCTGGATACGACAGCGGGCAAACGCATTAAGACGGTTATGATCGGCAGGGAGATGTTAAGCGGCAGAGAGATTCGAGAGAAGCTCGGACTAGCCTCATCGCAATTCAATTGGACCATCCTCGATGATGAGATTCAAATCACGACTTTCGGCTATGGCCATGGGGTCGGAATGAGTCAATGGGGCGCGAACGGCATGGCGCAAAGCGGGGGAAAAGCGGCAGAGATTCTCGCACACTATTATTCGGGAACGCAGCTCACGACGGCGAAAGGCTTGGTAGACTAGCACAGCAGTCGCCCCTAGCTTCTCTAACAATCTCAAAAAATGTTAAACCCTCACGTATAAACTGCTAGGTTGTGGCAACAATGGCTAGTGAGGTGATCGAACAATGAGTGATAACAAATCAAAGTTCAATGAAGAAGCTCCCAAAAATGTAGTGGGAGGCACTGCCGTCAAACCATCTGCATGGAGAAAGCTGCTTGCGAAGAAGTGGGCAGCACCGTCAGCATTCCTAGCCGCGGCAGCAATTATCGTAACCTTAATGTGGCTCTATGGGGGAGCTGGGGAAACTAGTAACAAGCCAGCCAGCACCGACGTAGAAGTCTCGCAAGGTACGACGGATGGAATGACAGCGGACCAATTGCCGGCAGATGATGAAGCCGTTAATTCATCGGAGTCGGAACTGATGCAATGGCCTGTTGACCGCAGCCAGCTGGATGTTGTAGCGCCGTTCTATGATGCGAAAGCTTCCGGTGAAGAGCGTCAAGCCGCTTTGATTCAATCGGGCAACACGTTCGTAACGAACATGGGGATTGACTTCGCGAAGAACGACACGGCATTTGATGTAACGGCAGCACTGAGCGGCCGCGTCATCGTATCCGAGAAACACCCGCTTAACGGCAACATCGTCGAGATCAAGCATGCTGACGGAATCGTTACCGTCTACCACAGCTTGAGCGACGTGCAAGTCAAAGTGGGCGATGAAGTGAAACAAGGCACGGTCATTGCGAAAGCAGGCAGAAGCGAACTTGAGAAAGATCTTGGCGTCCACATGCACTTTGAAGTGCGCAAGGACGGCAAAGCGGTTAACCCAAATACGCTTATCACATCTGATTCCGCAAGCGCAACTGAGAACTAGAAGCCAGCGGAGTGCTTTATGAAGGCAGGATACCCTGCCTTCTTTTTTTATGTTCTTTTACGTCCTTTATAGCCCTTCAAAGCGGAAAAGCAGGCGTTTCTGAAAATAATTGCTGTTCTTTGGCTTGTCACGCTTGGACACAAAGAATATATACCCGTACCCCTCATATAATGTACCAAACTATCTCGAGTAGGGAGGCGGGAGCGTGCACGATTACATCAAAGAACGGACCATAAAAATCGGCCGTTGCATCGTCGAGACGAAGCACACGGTGCGGACGATCGCTAAAGAATTTGGCGTCTCCAAAAGCACAGTGCACAAGGATTTGACCGAGCGTTTACCGGAAATAAATCCCGATTTGGCAGACCAGGTCAAGCACATTCTGGAATACCACAAATCGATCCGGCACCTGAGGGGAGGAGAAGCAACCAAAATCAAGTACAAGAAGAGCTCAGGACGCAAGCGCGAGGTTCTTGCCGCAGCGAAATCGTAAGCGATTTTTTCTACAAAAATAGAGGAATTTCGTACATTTCAGCGAATACTATACAAGATGATCATTGCACCCGACTACTAAAGACGATTGTTTTGTATGGAGCATTCGTCATTCGCCGTGGAGGAATTAAGACCTTATGTTTAGCAAGGATATTGGGATTGATTTAGGAACAGCTAACGTGTCCATTCATGTAAGAGGGAGGGGCGTTGTACTTGATGAGCCTTCTGTCGTCGCGATTGAGAGCGAGACGAAGCGCGTGCTTGCGGTAGGTGAAGAAGCGCATCGGATGGTAGGACGGACCCCCGGTAACATAATCGCCATCAGACCGCTTAGAGACGGTGTTATCGCTGATTTTGAAATAACGGAAATCATGTTGAAGGCATTTATCGATCGCGTGGGCGGCCGTTCTTGGTACAGCCGCCCCCGTATCTTAATATGCGCTCCGACGAACATTACGTCGGTAGAGCAGAAGGCGATCCGCGAGGCTGCAGAGCGCAGCGGCGCTAAGGATGTTTTTCTCGAAGAGGAGCCTAAGGCAGCTGCGATTGGCGCAGGCATGGATATCTACCAGCCGAGCGGTAACATGGTTGTTGATATTGGCGGCGGCACAACGGACGTAGCCGTGCTTTCCATGGGCGACGTTGTGACCGCTTCTTCGATTAAAGTCGCAGGGGACAAGTTCGACGAAGCGATCATGAAGTACATCAAGAACAAGTACAAGCTCTTGATCGGCGAACGGACAAGCGAAGATATTAAGATCAAGATCGGTTCCGTCTACGACAATGGGTTCAGACAAGAGATCGACATTCGCGGGCGCGATATGGTTACAGGCTTGCCGCTGACCGTGACGATTTACTCGGAAGAAGTGCGCGAAGCGCTCTGGGAGCCGGTATCGTCTATTGTTTCTGCAGCTAAGTCTGTACTTGAACGGACTCCGCCGGAATTGTCGGCCGATATTATTGACCGCGGCGTTATCTTAACTGGTGGCGGCGCGCTGCTGGGCGGCCTTGATGCGCTGCTTGCGGAAGAGCTTAAAGTACCGGTTCTGATTGCCGAAGATCCCATGCACTGCGTTGTTAAAGGAACAGGCCTGCTGCTTGATCATTTAGACCGTGCACCGCGCAGAGATCACGGAAGACGCTAAGCGATAAACGGATGAATGGCTGCATGCGGGATGTTCGGGTAGGACGCCTTTAGGGGGGCGTGCCAAGGGACAAGCTTTTGTACAGATTAGTTCAAAAGTCATGCAATCGTTCTATTCATCGTAAGGATTGGATAACCGATATAAATCATAGATAACCGCAGATTGGTTTGCGTTTGAAGCCGAGGCTTCAAATGCAGCATTCTGCGCTTCCGATCCAGTACGTTGAGCGCTCAGGAGGTAGCTTCATGCTAAGAGGTCTGTATACAGCTGCATCAGGCATGATTTCGCAGCAGCACCGGCATGATACGGTAACGAATAATATTTCAAACTTAAATACTCCGGGTTATAAAGAGAAAAGTGCGGTGACGCACTCCTTTCCGGATATGCTGCTGCGCCTTTCCGGCGTTCAAGACGGCGGAGGCCGCGTAGTAGGCAAGCTGAACACCGGGGTGTTCGCGGAAGAAAGCTTGCAGATCAACCTGCAGGGCGATCTGATGCAGACGAACCAGTTCAGCGATTTTGCCATTGTATCGGACATTGAAGTGCCCGGCATGACGTTTGACGGTTCAGGCAAGGCGATGTCGGCGGACGGCAACTACGTGTTCCAACCGCAAGCCTTCTTCACCGTTCAGAATACGAATGGCGAAACGCGTTACACGCGTGACGGTCAGTTTAAGCTTGATGACGAAGGTTTCCTGACATTGCCGGATGGCTCCCGCGTACTTGGCGCTAATGAGCAGCCATTTCAGCTGCCCGCCGGGATGACGTTTAACAACCTGACGCTAACGAGCGACAATCAACTGGTCGATGTGGAAACCGGCGTAAGTGCCGGTCAACTGCTCATCTCCGTTGTGGATAACCCGAACAATCTTGTTCGCGAAGGCGACGGCAAGTTCAAGCTTGGCGACGAGAATGTAGGGGTTCGGACGATGGCCGCAGGCGATCGGATCGAGCTGAAACAAGGTTACGTAGAGCGTTCTAACGTGGACTCCGCGCAGTCGATGGTGGACTTGATGTCGGCGGCACGTGCTTATGAAGCGAATCAGAAGGTTATTCAATTTTATGATAAAAGCTTAGATAAAGCGGTCAACGAGATTGGCCGCGTATAACCGCTCGCAAGCAAGGCTTAACGAGGCACGGCAGAGGAGGCTACTGAATTGAACGGTTCGATGATTAATGCGATGGTGTCCATGAATGGGCTGCAGCAGAAGCTGGACTTGCTCGCCGACAATATTGCCAATGTGAATACTGTCGGCTATAAGCGCAAGACCGGCACATTCGAAGATTTGCTGACTACGCTGAAGAAGCAGCCCGAGGTGTTTGATCAGCCGGGACGTTTGACTCCGCTTGGTTTCAACCAAGGCTGGGGTTCGCGCCTGACGATGATTCAACCGGACTTCTCGCAAGGACCCATTCAACAAACGGACCAGCCCCTTGACGTGGCAATCGAAGGCAATGCTTTGTTCGAGGTTACGGTTAATGCCGAAGGCGATCTTGGTTATACTCGCGGTGGCTCGTTCCAGACCACGTTTACGCGGGACGGCGTCAATATCCTGACAACCAAAGAAGGATATCCGATCTCGTCCGTTGACGGCAATCCGATTGAAATCCCCGCAGAGATGAAGGAAGTCAGAATCGATCCGAACGGAAGCATCATTGGTACGCTGCCATCCGGCGAGATTGTTCAGATGGGACAGCTGAAGCTGGTTCAGGTGGACAAGCCTTCCCTCTTGTCGCAAGTTGCGGACAACTTATTCGCCATTGCGGATGGATTTCAGGTAGAAGATGTCATGCATGACGTGAACGCGAGCGCCGAAACTAAGATCGCGATCAAACAAGGTTTTCTGGAGCAATCTAATGTCGTCTTGTCCGACGAGATGACGGAATTGATTAGCGTGCAAAGAGCTTATCAGCTCAGCTCAAGGGCTTTATCCTCCAGCGATACGATGCTGGGCCTTGCAAACAATTTGCGCGCCTAGGAAATGAGTGAATGCGTATGGATGCAAAGAAAGAAACAGCGGCGGGTTTAGAAGGCGTTACTCAAATGGAACGTTCCGGTCTGATGAACCCTGCGCCTGCGGGCGAGAGGCAGCGTCAGAACGGGACGATGCAGTCTGAGCGTGACCCGGAAACCGCTAAAGGCAAAACATCAGCGCGCAAGAAACGCCATCCGGCTCTTCGGGCTTTACTATGGACGCTTCGCAAGAGCATCGTTCCCATTCTGTGCATCGCAGCCATACTCGGCGGCATGTACATGGGCTATACGATCATCGGCAAGCGGCCGGGAGACGACGTGTTCGATATTGCCACTTGGAAGCACATGTATGATCTGGTGTTTGCTGATTAATGGGAAGCCTGCTCTTTGGAGCGGGCTTTTTGGTTTCCGTTTGTATTGCAAGCCGCATAAATAAGCACCTCCCCGAATATCATCGGACTACCGTAGTAGTTGACGATGGGATTCGAAGGAGGTGCTTTTGTTTTACGTTTTATTTTACGATGACACGGATGCTGATGGATTTGCCGTCAAAGGTCGCTCGGACCATCGTGCTTCCTTTGGCGACAGCTGTAATGACGCCGGCTTCCACAGTGGCCACTTTATTGTTGCCAACCGTCCATACGGCACTCTTCGTTACATCCGTGATCCGGCCAACATCATACTCAGCCGTAACTTTAACCGTTTCTTTGCCTTCGGCCGCAAGCGTAAGGGACTTGGCCGACGAGGTCAGCTTCTTCACTTTAGCGACGACCGTAATGGCTACCTCGATCGATTTGCCTTGGTAAGTGCCTGTCAGCTTACCTGTACCCTCCGTCAATGCTTTCACCGTGCTTCCTTTAATAGAAGCAAGTGTTTCGGGATTCATGGTCCAGTTCATCTTGGAGCTCAAGGAAACCGATTTGCCGCTCTTATAAATACCTGTTACTTTAAGGCTCTTGGTGCGGGAGATATTCAGCGAAAGGCTGCTTGCATCCACGAACAGCTTCGTAATTTCCTCTTCAATCGTGACGCGAATCGTAGTTGATTTGCCAAGATACGAAGCCGTAAGGGTAACGCTCGAGGCTTGCAGACCTCTCATATTCGGCGCCTTCACGAGCAAGTTGGCTGAGGAGCTCTTCCACGTAACCAGGCTCGTCACATCTTCTTCTTCGCCGTTTTCATACATGAGCGTAATCACCGGCAGCTTCACTTCTTTGCCTAGGACAACGGAAGCGTTGGATTGATCGGGTGTCAGCATAAGCGGCTTCTCGTGCACGACCACAGTAACGGTGACCGTCTTGGATTGAATCGTACCTGTAAGTACGGCTGTACCGACCTTCTTCGCTGTCCACTTGCCATCCACTTTGTCCATAATGTCTTTATCGCTGCTCGTCCAAGCAACAAGGTTGGTGACGTCGATCGTTTCTTCGGCAATCGACTCGGCTGAAACTTTAGGCAGTGTAACGCTATCGTTTAGGAACGCGTCAACGGTCTCGGAAGCTGCTTTGAGACTGCTCACCGTCGGATAAACCGTGACCGATACTTGCTGGGAAAGACCCAAGTAAGTCGCTTTAATAACGGTTGTACCAATGCCCTTAGGGGTAACAACGCCGTCTTTAACCGTTGCTACGAAGAAGTTGGAGGACGTCCATGTCGCTTTGCTTGTTACGACCTCAGGTGTTCCCGTACCCTTCATAACGGTTACATTGAACGTTACCGGACTATCCTGCATGCTCAAATGCTGATCTTCCTTCGGGTTCAAACGCATAGCTTCATATGCTGGACGCACTACGACATTGATGCTGTTCGACACGCCCAGATGTGTAGCCGTAATCGTTGTAGATCCGCTTCCTACAGGCGTAACGATACCTTTGGATACAGTGGCAACGGCCGTATTGCCGGAAGTCCATTGTGCCGTATCCGTAACGGTTGCGGAATCTTCATCTTCCGTGGTGACTACGGCTGTTAGGGATTTGTTGCCGTCGCCAACATAGAATTCAAGCAGGTCATCCGGTGAAATCGTGAGTTTATCATAAGGAGAGGTTACGATTAGCTTAACCGTATCGCTTCTTCCTTTATATTTGGCTGTGATGGTGGTTTCGCCGGCATTAAGCAGCTTGATGTCGCCATCGTCTACTGTAGCCACATTGGGGTTTGAACTTGTCCACGTTGCGGAGTCGGTCACATCCTCATTCGCGCTACCGCTCTTAATCGCCGTCAGGGTATAGGAGACTGCATCGCCCAGATGGACATCTTCCGTGGCGCCGACATTAGTCCCGCCTTCCGCAATTGTTACGCTGTCGTAGCGATAATTAACGGTTATCGGCAGGGTGACTTTATAGCCTTTGTATGTTGCGCTGACCGTTGCAGTGCCCTTCGCCAAACCCGTAACAACGCCGGCGGACACTTTCAGAATTGCGGTATTGGAGGAGCTCCAAGTCGCATCCGTCGTAACGCTTTTTACAGAAGTTGCACCTTGTATAGTGGCATTCACTTCAAGTGAAATCGAGTCGTCATCGATATAAAGCACGGCGGGTGACGGAGCGTTCTCGAAGGCAAGTCCCGTTACGACTTCATCGGCGTAAGCGAGTCCTGCAAAGGAAGAGAAGCTCAGGACAATGGCAAGCATCATTGTAAGCCAGGCGCGTTGCCACAGGGGTGCTGCGTGTTTGTTCGTGCGCATGATTGTCTAAAACCTCCAAAGACTATAAATTTCCTATCCATTATAGTTAACGGCTTTGGAGGAGGGAAATTGAAGGTGTCAGATAGGTATTACCAAATTTAGTTCGCAGGTCATGGCCGAATTCGTTCAAAGAATCGGCAAGAATGAAGGATTGGAGCCGATCTCTGCATAGTTCGGACAGTTTTATTTTTTCCAGCGTAGAGGTATAATGGGTTAGAATCTTTGAAGCATCTTTTCCGCCATAAAGGTAAGGGGGCGTAAACGTTTGAATCTTCCTAATTTGCTCACGATGCTTCGTTTTGCTTTAATCCCCGTTTACGTGGCCGTATTTGCATCGGACTCTTCGAATCATATGAAATGGGCTTTTCTGATTGTCGTCATCGCGGGGCTTACCGATATTTTGGACGGCTATCTGGCGCGGAAATACGGGCAAGTGACTTCGGTGGGGGCGATGCTTGATCCGCTGGCGGATAAGATGATGATGATTACCGTCATTTTGTCGCTGCTCATTACCGAACATATTCCGTGGAGCGCGGGAGCGGCCATTTTTATCCGGGATGCGGGGATGATCGTCGGGTCGGCATTTTTTCATTTTCGGGGGAAGAAGACGGTTCCTGCCAATTGGATGGGGAAACTGACCACCATCCTGTATTACTTGGCCATCCTGTTTATCTTCTTTGAACTTCCATTTGCCAGAACTTATTTATGGGGTGTCATCGCGTTTTCATTTATAACGTCGTTTATTTACATTTTTCTATTCGTTGGCTTGAACAAGGACGAAGAGGAGCAGGGCAGTGCGGTGCAGAGCACGGGAGAAGAGACAGATAAGAAAGCTCCGCCCATGTAACGGTAAAAAGGAGATTGAGCTCGCCATGGCCGCGATGAACGGTCACAGCGTTCAATCCCCCTTATCTTAACCTCACGACTGCAGTTTCGTGATGGATGGCCTTATTTTGGCACAATACCTTGTAATTTATTACACCGACCTTGAAGGGAGCTTACATCATGTTAGATATTAGACAAATCCAAGAAATTATCCCGCACCGCCCGCCGTTTCTGCTCGTTGACCGCATTATTGAGCTGGAGGAAGGCAAGCGCGCCGTCGGCATTAAGAACGTGACGATGAATGAACCGTTCTTCACGGGACATTTTCCGCAATACCCGGTTATGCCGGGCGTCCTTATTGTGGAGGCGCTGGCGCAGGTCGGCTGTGTTGCGATTCTTAAAGTAGAAGCAAACCGCGGCAAAATCGGTTTCTTCGCAGGCATCGATAACTGCCGTTTCCGCGGACAAGTGGTTCCCGGCGATACCCTTACATTAGAAGTAGAGATCACAAGAATGAAGGGCATGATCGGCAAAGGACAAGCTGTCGCTAAAGTTGGCGATAAAGTCGTGGCGGAAGGCGAAATTATGTTTGCACTGAAGGATCCTGAATAAACTCGGCAGGATAGGGTTAATAAAGACAGGGCCTTGAGCTTGCTACATATATAAAATACTGGATGGAGAGAGGATGCTGGAGATGAACCATTCTACTGTAGAACGATACGAGGCTTGGCTGAGCGATCCGATGATTGATGCTGCTACGAAACAGGAGCTTGCCGCGCTAAGAGGCAACGAGAAAGAAATCGAAGATCGTTTCTACCGTGAGCTTGAGTTCGGAACAGGCGGACTGCGCGGCGTTATGGGCGCAGGGACAAACCGATTGAACAGCTACACTGTCGGCAAAGCTACGCAAGGACTGGCGAACTGGGTCCTTACCAAGAGCAGCACCCCTTCTGTCGTCATCGCATACGATTCCCGCAACAACTCTCCCGAGTTTGCGCTTGATGCCGCGCTTGTCTTGGCTGCGAACGGTGTGACGGCCCATGTGTTTCAAGCACTTCGTCCAACCCCTCAGCTCTCCTACGCCGTTCGTGCGCTTGGCGCAACAAGCGGTATTGTCATTACAGCGAGCCACAACCCACCTGAATATAACGGCTACAAGGCTTATGGCTCCGATGGCTGCCAGCTTGTTCCGCAAGATGCCGCCGAGGTGATTGGCGCGATCCAGCAAGTAACGGGCTTTGATCAAGTCCGCCGCATGAGCCGCGAAGAAGCGGAAGCGAAAGGCTTGCTCCACTGGCTGGGAGACGCGGAAGACCGCGATTATATTACTACTGTCGCAGCCGAGAGCTTGAACGGCAAGCTGCTTGCGGACGGACACGGCGCGGCGCTGACGGTTGTGTATACACCGCTTCATGGTGCAGGTAACATGCCCGTGCGCGAGGTGCTTAAGCAAGCCGGCCTTACGAATGTTCATATCGTGCCTGAGCAAGAGCAGCCTGACGGCTACTTCAGCACGGTGAAATCGCCGAATCCGGAAGAGCGTGAGGCGTTTAATCTCGCGATTAAGCTCGGACAAGAGGTAGGCGCGGACATTATTATCGGAACCGATCCGGATTGCGATCGGATGGGGGCGGTTGTACGTAATAATGAAGGCGAATACGTCGTGCTTACGGGTAACCAGTCCGGTGCGATTATGGTCAATTATTTGCTCAGCACGCGTAAGGAACGCGGCGATCTGCCGGCTAACGGCGTCGTGGTGAAGACGATCGTGACGAGCGAAATGGGTGCTGATATTGCGCTTTCCTATGGCGCGGAAGTCGTCAACACTTTGACCGGCTTCAAGTATATCGGCGAGAAAATGACGCAATATGAGAAAAGCGGAGAGCGTACCTTCCTATTCGGTTATGAGGAAAGCTACGGCTACTTGGCGGGCACTTATGCGCGCGATAAAGATGCGGTTATCGCTTCCATGCTAATTTGCGAAGCAGCTGCTTATTATAAGAGCAAAGGCAAAACGCTGTATGATGTCCTTGTTGAATTGTATGCGAAGTTCGGCAACTATTTGGAGCACCTGGAATCCCGCACGCTTAAAGGCGTTGACGGCGTTGCCCAAATCGGAGCGATCATGGAAGATTGGCGCAACAATCCGCCTGCCGAAATCGGCGGCGTAGCCGTGAATCAAATGCTCGATTATTTGCCGGGACTGGACGGCTTGCCGCCTGAGAACGTGCTGAAGTTTTTGCTTGCCGACGGTTCATGGTTCTGCCTGCGTCCTTCGGGCACGGAGCCGAAGATTAAAGTGTATTTTGCAGTACGCGGCAGCTCGCAAGACGAAGCGAAGGCAGCGATTCAGCGCCTGACGCAAGCTGTGATGGGGCGCGTGGACAACTAGACGGGTAATGGGATCGGAGCTTCCGTACGTGAATATTGCTGCGGAAACACAGACAGATAATCGTAGCGATAATTCCTACGGAGAATGTTAAGGAGTGGAAGATGTGCATACTGGTTGGCAACAATGGAATCGCAAAGCAACGTTTGTCCTTTGTGTATTGACGATATTAGGGTTGATTGCAGCACTGCCTATCGGCGCTACGCGCTGGAAGATGGAGAAGACCTCCGATAAGGTTCAGATGGTGTTCGATTACCGCGACTTGGTCCAAATCGCAGCCTATCAAGCCCATCCGAAGCAGTTCGTGAAGGACGAGCTGGTTAAGATGCATGCGGAAGGCATTACGGCGATGGCCGTGTTCGAGTCATCTCTGCAAGAGCTGGGCTGGGCCGGGCGCTTGTCGCTATATAATTCTTCCAGCGCAAGCGAGCTGCAAGGCAAAACGTCTACAGCCGATGAGAATTATACGTATGTGCTGTTCTCCAGTGCTAAGGATGAGGAAGTCCTTCGTCCGGTATTGGAATCGACTTATAAGCAATGGGGCATTACGACTTCCTCCTGGAGCTATGAAGGCCGTGGCGGCTTGATTCTGGAAACGCCGCTTGAGAATGCGATCCTGAAGCCGATGGTACCGGATCCGATCGCACTCGGCGAGATTCATGAGGCAGGCTTTACGATTGTACCGCGTTTGTCCGACCGTGTGCCGTTCGATGCCGCTTCGGTAGATGCGATGCTTGGCGGTTTCGAACAATTGGGCGTGTCGCGCATCCTGTTTGAAGGCGATGCCGTCAAAGGCTTCGCGGATAATGCCGAGCTGAAGAGCTTGAACCAGTTCGCGGAGCTGTTGAACAAGCATGACATCGGAATTGCGACCATCGAGAACTCTAAGCCTCAGAAGGGCATGAACACGCTCGGCTATTTGACTCATTATAATGTAGTAAGACTGTATTCGCTCTCCGATAATGACGCCGCTTCGATGAAGCCGGAAGAGATCGCGGATCGGTTCCAGCTTGCTGCGAAAGACCGCAGCATTCGCATGTTCTATCTGAACGGAGCGCCTTCGAGCAGTCCCGTGAAATCGATGATTACCGATCCGCTTGAGAATTTGTATCATGCGATGCAAGACAAGAACGGCGTATTGGCCAAAATGGACAAGCTTGGTTTTGCGGTAGACAGCCCGCAGCCGTTCGAGTACGAATCGCCGTCATGGCATAAACCGCTTAAAGCCGTCGTGGTGCTTGGCGCCATTGCTTTCATTACCCTGTTAATCAGCGCCTTCGTACCGGGCGTGGCGATTCCGGTGTTTGTGCTTGGCGTCATCGGCAGCGCAGGCTTGTACGTGCTTTCGAAGTCGATTCTCGAGCAAGGACTTGCGCTTGGCGCGGCAATCAGTGCGCCAACGCTGGCTTTGATCTGGGCGATCCGCCGCGTGCGGGCGCATACGGTCGGCAACCGCAGACCGATCGGCGGCGCAGCGGATGCTACCGCGACTCGCGTTGCGGGCGGAAGCGAACAGCAAGTCCGCTGGTTCTTCCCGGGCATTAGCGCAGGACGCCGCTTCTTGATGGCGATTACGATCTTCGCGACGACTTCGATTATCTCGATGAGCGGCATTCCGTTTATCGCGGGTCTCTTGAACAATATTACGTACAAGCTTGTACTGGAGCAGTTCCGCGGCGTCAGCCTGCTGCACTTGGCTCCGATCGCGCTCGTTGCGCTGTACTTGCTTCTGTACACGGGTGAATCCGTATTCGGCAATTTGCGCAAGCTGTTGAAGATGCAAATTACCGTTCTCTGGGTAGGGGTAGCAGGCGTGCTTGGCGTTATGGCCCTCTATTATCTGTCTCGTACGGGTAATGCCGGACAAGCTTCATCCCTGGAGCTGACGTTCCGTAATGTGCTGGAGACGACCTTCGGCGTTCGGCCGCGGACGAAAGAGTTTCTGCTCTCGCATCCGCTCTTCTTCTTCGGGATTTTCGTCGCGCTTCGCTATCGCGCAGCGTGGGTATTATTTATTGTAGGCGCCATCGGCCAGTTGTCTATGGTGGACACATTCGCGCATATTCATACACCGTTGCCGATTTCCATTATCCGTGATTTGCTTGGTCTCGTACTGGGCGCGCTGATTGGACTTGTGATTATCGGCGTGTGGCAGATTGGGGAAGGAGTTTGGAAACGATGGGCACCACGAATCGCACAACTGAAACAGGGCTTCAAGTCCGGCGTGTAGTCATCTCCGGCTATTATGGTTTCCGCAACAGCGGGGACGAAGCGGTGTTGAAATCGATTTTGTTCGCGCTGGACGAAGAGGGTGCGAGGCAGGGGCTTCGCATCGTGCCGATCGTGTTGTCCGGCGATCCCGCGGGGACGACTTCGATGTACGGCGTGGAAGCCGTCCATCGGATGCGCCTCGGGGAGATCGTTCGCGCCATTCGCGGCAGCGACGGTCTGATCAGCGGCGGCGGCAGCCTGCTGCAGGATGCGACAGGCGCCAAGACGATTCCTTATTATACGGGCATCCTCAAGCTGGCTCAGCTGCTTGGGAAACCCACATTCGTATACGCGCAAGGGATTGGCCCCGTGAATCGCCGGTGGATGGACCGGTTGATTCGCGGCGTCATGCGCCGCAGCGCGTATGTCTCTGTGCGGGACACCGAATCCGCCGCTTTGCTTGGGCGGATGGGGGTACCGCGTGAGCGGATCGACGTTGTACCCGATCCGGTCATGGCCCTGCCGCTGCCGGCGGCGATTGTCGCCGGCGCAGGCGGTGTTGGCGCAGACGCGGCGGAGGCAGCGGCGGGGATTTCGCCGCTGCCGGTGGTCGGCGTGTCCTTGCGCCACTGGCGCAAGGACGGCGCCGACCTGGCGCGCGTCGCCGCCGCGCTTGGCGCGCTGGCCCGCAGCCGGGCGGTGCGGCTGCGGTTCCTGCCGTTCCACACCCCATCAGACGCGGAAGCGTCGCGATGGGTGATGGAACAGCTCGGCGATCTCGGCGCGAGCGTGGCCGAGATTGCCGAGCCCGGCGACGACCCGCAGCTTATGCTGCTGGAGGTCAGCCGGTGTGACGCGCTGCTCGGCATGCGCCTGCATGCGCTTATCTACGCAGCGAATCAGGCCGTTCCGATGCTCGGCCTGTCGTATGATCCGAAGATCGATCAGTTCCTGAACCGGATCAATCTGACGCCAATCGGCACGACCGAAGCGCTTGATTCGGATGCTTTCGTATCGGCAATCGGCAAGCTGCTCGACGATCCGCAAGGATGGCGCACTGCTCATCACGACGCAATTGTACAATTAAAGGAAGAAGCGCGTGTGCCTGCGAAACAAATTGCAACATTTTTACGTTAATCAATATATGGATGCTCCCTCTCCCCAGCAAACAGGAAAGCTACTAATATGTAGATATATGGCCGAAAAATGTAGCGAATGCGCTGTGCGAGAAAGAAAATGTCGCAATAACTCGACCAAGCAAGCGATTTAAAGGGGAATTCCGTGAAAATTGCTTGAAAATGAGAGTGGAGTTTCTTTTTCAAACAGCGTATAATTCAATCCGGCGATAGCTATGAAAGGGAGATGGAAATGAGTCAGGTCGTACTCTACACAATCGGATTTATCATTTCATTATGTCTTGCACTTGCACTTACCCCGTTTGTCATTAAATTTGCTAACAAAATCGGGGCAATTGACAAGCCAAATCATCGTAAAGTACACACACGAATCATGCCGCGGCTTGGCGGTCTGGGTATATATGCTGCATTTGTCATTGCTTATTTTGCAGTGAAGCCTTTCATTCCGGAAGGTTTGCTGCGCAGCTACGACACGAACTTGATTAATGCGCTGCTCGTTGGCGGTACGATCATTGTCATCATAGGCGCACTGGACGACCGTTTCGAACTGTCTGCGAAAGTAAAACTGCTGGGCCAATTGATTGCGGCATGCGTTGTCGTACTCGGCTTCGGCGTTAAGATTGACCTGGTCAACATTCCGTTCGGCGAAGCCATGCAGCCGATTGCGGCTTGGATCAGTATCCCGCTTACGATCATCTGGATTGTAGGCGTGACGAATGCGATCAACCTGATTGACGGACTGGATGGCCTGGCAGCAGGCGTGTCCGGTATCGCGATCAGCAGCATTCTCGTAATGGCTGCGTTCATGGGTTCCGCACCGGTTATCTTGCTATGCGCATTGCTGCTTGGCGGCGTAATCGGATTCCTGGTCTACAATTTCCACCCGGCTAAGATCTTCATGGGTGACACCGGCTCGTTGTTCCTGGGCTTCGCGCTTGCAACATTATCGATGATGGGCTTCAAGCAGGTTACGATGGTTTCCTTCATTACACCGCTTCTCATCATTGGTGTGCCGTTATCGGATACGTTCTTCGCGATCGTACGCCGCTGGGTGAACAAGAAACCGATCTTCGCGCCGGACAAAGGTCATTTGCACCATTGCCTTCGTGAACTCGGCTTCAGCCATCGTCGCACGGTATTGATCATTTACGGAATCGCATCGGTCTTCGGAATCTGCGCAGTACTGCAATCCACGATCGTGCAATCGGATGCGGCAAATTGGATTACCTTCGGCGTCATTCTCGTACTCGTCTTCATTCTTCAAATTGGTGCGGAGCTTATCGGTATCGTCGATAAATCCCGCCGCCCGCTGATTAATTTCTTGCAGCGACTGGTGATGGGTACCCAGCAATCACGTTCGAAATAATGGATTTACAATAGTTTAAAGAAAAACTTCGTTCCCCACAGGGAGCGAAGTTTTTTGTTTTGTATGGGAACTTGCATGCTAGATTTCTGGTTCTCGTCTAAACTTTTGGAGGCTTAGCGCCGATAAAAAGGATACATCAAACTATGTGTATGGGATTGAAGTGGAGGAGGCTCACCGTGATCAGAAAATTAGTTACGTTGTTTATTATGTTGGCCTTAGTGATTCAATTAGTGCCTGCGAATCGCATGGAGACTGCTCATGCCGCGACAGGCAATTTTACGTTCCCAAGTGAAAGCGATCAAATCGGTTCCCCGAGAATCACGACGGAAGAGCGTATTACTCTTCAAGGGACACTTAATAATGTGGACCCAACATCGATCTCTTATGATGTCATCCAGATCATTGATCCTACGGATGAGAATAAAACAGGAAGCAAGCGCGAGAACCTAACCAGTAACGTTTCGGTGAACGGGTTCAGTTTGCAGATATTCAATATCCAACTGTTTCCCGGTCTCAACAAAATTACGTTTAAAGGCACTCAAGGTGGAGGAGAAGTAGCCAACTCCATTTACGTTGAATATCGGAACGGACCGATGCTTTATGATCTGACGGCGAGCCTGGACGGAAATAACTTCCCGGTCCTGGAGAATCAAACAACGGTTGTGCAATCGACAACTTCGCGGGGACGCAGCAGTGCGGATATCAGTATTACGGGTAAAGCACCTAATGCACAGCAAGTGACCATCATTGTGAACGGAAGCAGCAAGACCTATTCGGTCAACAGTGCCAACAATGATTCCTTCGCGGCGGCACCGATCACCCTGCAGAAGGGAAAGAACCAAGTTACCATTCGGATTAAGAACGGCACGCAGGTTATCGAGACTACGCGTGACATTGCCTTCTATAATGGAAGCGTCACTTTCTATGACGTGAACATCAATGAGATGGACAACGCTGCAACACCTCCGACACTGCAATCAGCTGCACTGGAATACAGCCCTAACTTCGTTATCACGAAGACGAATACGTTGCAACTGACGGGTAAAGTCATTGTGCCAAACAGTGTTTACCCAGAGTTGTATGGAACACCGCCGGTCATGACCGATCGGCCTCATCCGGATCCAACCTTGCCATTAACTTCAATGAAGGCAGAGTACAAGAAGGCAACAGATCCGCTGTATTCGCCTCTGCCGATTATTCCGGCCAATATCGTTATAGTTGGAAATCCTCAACCAACAGATAAGTTTTTTGTGTATCAATATACGATTGATCTGGGAGTGGCTTCAGCCTTCACATTCGATACGTTATATAATGTGAAGCTTACTGCTCGAAATGAAGAGAATGCACACTTGAACATCACACCGACGGAACAAAGTACAGACAACTTGTTCTTCTCCTTGCGCGATAAGAGTAAGCCGTTTGTCAGTCAAATTAACCATTTGGCCGGCTATAAGCCGACTAACTACCAAAGCATTGAAGGAACGCCGCTCGAAGGGAAAAACATTTATGGATTGCCGGTAGGTATCGAAGTGCTGATTGGCAACCCGAGTGGAACGAATAATGTAGCCGTAACGAGAGTTTCGGATTTGTACGGGCATAATTCGGTTCCGGTACTCAAGCCGGCTCCGGCAGCGGGGCAAACCCTGAATTCCAATGAGTATGCGATTCGCGAAGAGTCCTTGGTCACGCGGACAGTGAATGGTTCGCCGCAGGTCTTCCAACGCGTGATCCTCGAATTTTACAGAATGCCATTCGAAGGCACTCAGACAATTACGGTACAGGTTGGCGGCGCAACGGGGGATTCGAAGTCCTCGAAATTCACGCTGCTATACGGACCTTACGCAAACTTCAATACCATTTTCGATGGCATGACGGTTAGCGATGATTCCACTTCGGCAGATCGCGTTACGGATATCATTAAGACCAAATTAGGAAAATTCCGTGGCTCCTTGCAAAATATTAATAATACGTCCGAAATTAGATACGATAACAGTGTGGGACCGAGAACGGTGTACTTCTACATTAATAACGTATCGTTCCCGTTGAAACCGGTCGGTACCGATGTGACGCAATTTGAACTTGACCCGTCAGCACTGGTTCCTGCAACGCCTGATATTTATACGAAAGCACTTGATGCCATGTTTAATGGAGAAAATGAGCTCAAGTTCGTTTTCCAAAGTTCGAAGAGTTATTATGAGAAAATCGTTAAAGTGAATAAGGTGCCGACGAACTTGCCCGTCATTCCTGCTCAAACGACAGGCGTCTTCCCATTCACGTACGAAGATGCTATTCCGAACCCGAAACCGATTCTGAATGATCCGAATTTCACGAAGACCGGTTCGATTTATACGACGACTCAGGCTTTCATGAATGTTTTTGGTACGTTCGACTTCATTGACTTGGGGGAAAACGCCGTAACCGTCGGCAATAAAATGACGACGCTAATGGCACCGGAAGCAAGCGGACACGTTCCGGCCAGCGATTATATCCTTAGAATTACGAGCACTTCGCTTGCGGCTCCTATCACATGGAAGCTTAGTGATCCGTTCCAGATTGTGAATGGCGATACGCCGGTCGGTATTTACCCGACGAACGGGAATATTAACGGAGACCTTGTTGTCCGTTACGACTTGAAGACACAATCCTTCCAGTTCCTGCTGCGGAAGCAAGAGCTGAATGCCGATGGAAGCTCTAGCGTATTCCTGTTCAATGTGTATAACAGTGGTCTTACAGGACCGAAGGCGACTTACCGCTTAGAAGTAGATCCTAGCGTGCTGCCATACAAGATCCTTCGTCCGTACCTGCCGGCAGAAGGAATCGTGAATAAGAACTTCGTCGAAGTGATTATCAATGCCAAAGGTGCAGACAAAGTTACGATTAATAAACAGGTTGCAGATAAATATGCTTATGATGCCGATAACACACCGGGGAACGGCATTGAATACCCGAATGCTTTTAAAGCGACGGTTTCGGGATTAAAGCCTGGAGTCAACAAGATCAATTTCTCAATCGAAAGTGCTTCAGACAGCGTAAACAACTATTTTGAGATTACGTACACGCCAACGAACATTCCGGGTGCGCAATTCATGGATGAGATGAAGAGCTCCAATAAAGTGTTCGATGGTGCGGTTTCATTGACATTCCCGAAAGGTACTTCACTGATTCGTCGTGATTATAACGTACCGGCTAATCTGAAGAGCCAAGTATTTACCGGCCATAAACTGCTGTTTGCCATTGCAAACCCTGAGGATGGCGTTGTGGATCGTCGTGAATATGATAATCCACCGGCGGACTTTGACCTGATCATGCAGAACTTCGGTACAAGGTTTAAAGTGTCGTTCCCGACTCGATTTGTGAAATCCAGTCCGGTTTATTGGATTGATGCAGGTTTAGCCGACGATACGACTACGCCGAACTATGATCCGCTCAAGATGGGCGTGGATCCTTATCAATATCCAGGCGCTATTGGACCAGGTGATACAAAGATTCCAACTTATGATGAACGTCCGGATGACCGCGAGCTTGTTGCTTCCAAACGCGGATCGCTCACACTTTCCTTCGATCCAAGCATTCGGAATACGGCGGGAACGATCGTTACGGTGTACCGTTACGATGTGAAGAACAAGTTCTGGGTGAATCTTGGCGGGGTAGTGGATACGAAGAAGAATACGATTACGGTTCCATTCGATCAGTTCGGCTATTATGTTGTAGCCAAGATGGGGTATTCCTTCTCCGACGTGACCAACCATCCGTATGCACGTAACTATATTGAAACGATTTATTCGAAAGGCGTCATGAATGCAGCTAACTTCGATGATTTCGGCGCGGATATGTACACAACTCGCGGTGAATTCACCAGCATGATTGTCAAAGCGCTTAACATTCCGCTCAACTATGAGCTGAGTAAGCCTCACTTTGACGATGTGCCGCCAATCATCAATCAAGACGCACTTTGGGATTATAGTACGATTGAGACTGCAGCTCGCGAAGGTATCATTCGCGGTACGCAGCCGCGCGCATTTGAACCAACGGCAAATCTATCACGCGGAGATGCTGCCGTGTTCCTTGCAAGAGCATTAAACTTGAAGCTTGAGACGGATGCTGATAAAATTGATAAGGCACTACAGAAGACCTTCAAGGACTACACGGAAATTGACTACTACGCTAAAGCTTCCGTGCTGGCGATTGCCAAGAAGGGATACATCAAAGGATCACCGGTAGACCCGGCAGATCCGAAGAAAGGCTACACGTTCGAACCGAAGTCGAGCCTTCTTCGTTCCGACGCGGCTATCATAATCGGCAAGATGCTAGCTGATCTCAAGCGACTTCCTAAACTAAACTAAGTTGGATATGGTTGTGCTGCCCGGGATATTTCCGGGCAGCTTTCATTTTGTTACAAGTACTTCAAACGATTGCTAGAGTTATCTTTACATGGGAAATGTTATCTATCGACGAATATAGGACATTCGGCTTATAATAAACAACGTGGTAGACAAGTTGTTCTAGTTCATGTGGCATATCGACAAATTCGATAAAATAGCGGTAGAGAAGAAGTTTTTAAAAATTTTCAAAAAAACTTTTCCTCACATCGCAACTTTTTCGAAACCTGTGCGTTTAATTACATGAACCAGGCAACAGGAAAGCTGATCAGCCGTAGCGGAGTACTTGGAACTAATTCTCAAATTGCTCTTTACGCTAGAAATAGGCCATTGTATAATGTTATAGTGGTGTTCAGACTCTACCAGATTTTTCTTGTCAACTTTTGTTTACAAGATTCTGCGACAGGTTCCTACAAGGAACACTTCCAGCAGACATTATTTATAAGAAATCTGCTCAACTCGTGAAAGGGGGTGAATCGGCCAATGAGACAAACGAGCAATCTATATTCTAAACAAAACTCTAAAGAAACTAAGCATTATATAGGAGGAGACAAAAAGGTTATGAAAAAAAGTTTATCCCTACTCGTAGCAGCAGCTATGACTCTATCTACAGCATCGGTGGCATTTGCTGCTGACGGCGCAACTACAACTGAATTGTCCACACAAGCGAAATTTGACGCACTTAAAGCAGCAGGCGTATTCAGCGGTTTCCCTGACGGTTCTGCTGGTCTTGACAAAGAAATGACTCGCGCTGAGTTCGCGAAAGTACTTACGAAGTTGAGCGAGCTTGCAGAAAACTCTGCAGCTAACGTTTACTCCGACGTAGCAAAAACTCACTGGGCAGCTGGATTTATCGGCGCTGCATCTGAAGCTGGTCTACTTAACGGTCTTGGCGCTGGCAAGTTCGGTCCATCCGGTAAAGTAACTATCGAGCAAATCGCTAAAGTTGCTGACTTGGTAGCAGGCGTTGAGCCTTCTGACAAAGAAGTAACTGGTAAAGTATCTGCTTGGGCTAAAGGTTTCGTAGCAGCAGCTATCGAAGCTGGCTTGCTTCCTGAGCTTCCTTCCTACCAAGTGAACGCTACTCGCGGTCAACTAGTAGACGTAGCTTACGATCTTGCTCAACCAGTTGAAAAAGATCTTAAAGCAGTAGAAGCTAAACAATCCGGCGCTAAAAAAGTAACAGTTAAGTTCAACAGAGAAGCAGTAGCTGCTGAGAAAACAGCTTTGACTTACGAGTTGAAAAACGGTCTTACAACTTACCCTGTAACTGCAACTTTCGCAGCTGACAACAAGTCGGTTGATCTTGCAGTAGCTTACCTGCCAGCTGGTGACTATACAGTTACTGTTAAAGGTAGCGATGCTATCAATGTTAAAGTTGAAGACGAAGCAGCTAAGAAAGTAGATATCACTGTTACTGCTCTTCAACAAGTAACTAACCAAGATCTGGGCGTTAAAGTTTACAACCAGTTCAATGAAGAGATGACTGGCGTATCTGCGCAAGTTACTTCTTATAACGTAACTAAAACTAAACAACTTGCTAACGGCACAACTCTTAACCTGAAAGACGGCAATGATGCAGCAGCAATCAATGACGTAATCAGCGTAACAGCAATCGTTCCATCCGCTGGTCTTTCCGTAAACAAACAACTGAAAGTAATCAACGGTAGCGCTGCAACTTCCATCAAATTGGATCAAGTACAACCAATCACGGGCGACGCTCGCGTCGTTGTTAAAAACGGTTATGTACTTCCACTGACACTTCTTGATGCAGCTGGACAAAAAGTTAAATTGCCAGTAGGCGACATCGACCTGAAAAACGGTGGCGCAGCTGGTGGCGCAAGCAAAGATCACGCTGGTCTAGTGTTCTACGTGAGCGACAACACAATCATTGACACGCTGACTGTTGATGCTGATGGCGTAATCAAATTCAACACTAAGAAAGCCGGCACTGTTTATGTAACTGTAACTAACGGCGCTGCTGCAGTAAGTGCACAAACTTCGATCCTAGTTAACGACGTAGCGAAAGTGAAAACTTTCGAACTGGGCAACTCCGGTAAACTGATCGTTAAAGGCGAAAAAGCAGTTCTTCCTTTCACAGCTGTTGACACTTACGGTGCTGTAATCGCAGCTAAAGACATCAACTTGTCAAACGTTAAGTTCAATGCTTTCGGTAGCGAAGTTGTACCAGTGAAAAACGCAAAAGGCGAGCTCGAGTTCACTTTCACGCAAACTGGCACTACTACAATTTACGTATATGTTGACGGCGTTCTTCAAACTAAGAGCGTAGGCATCAGCGTAGCTGACGTTGCTGTTTACAAAGCAGTACACAGCGTTGATGTAGCTACAACAATTGAAGATCAAGCACAAGTTACACTTAACCAAGACAACATCTTGTTGGTTGACAACTATGGTCGTACTGCAAACGTTGCTGCGGATAAGTTCACAGTAACTAGCGGCAGCACAGATGTTGTTGCATACGATGCAGCTACTGATAAGTTGATTGCTAAAAAACCGGGAACAGCTGAAATCACAGTTGAAGCTTCTACAAATGCAGGTATCACTGCTAAGAAGTTCACAGTAACAGTTGTTGCTAACAGCGACATCAAATCTTACGCGGTTGATACAATCGGCACACTCTACGGTAACTCCGACGAAGCGAAAACTGTTAACCACAAACAAGGTGTAGCTCTTGTTGGTAAAACTGCAGGTGGCGCAACTGTAGCACTTGTTTCGAACGCTCCAGATTTCGTAACAAGCTCTGATGAGTCCATCCTTAAAGTTGTTGACAGCAAAACTGTAGTTGGTAAAAAAGCTGGTAAAGCTACAGTAGCAGCTTACCTGAACGGCAGCAAAGTTGCTGAGCGTGAAGTAACTGTAACTGAAGATGCTCCAATTGTAAAAACAGTTGAACTGAGCGCAGACGAGTACTCCGTATCTCTTGCTGGCGTTAAGACTGTAACTCCAGGTGTAACTGTTAAAGACCAATACGGTATTGCAATTACTGCTCCAGGTCGCATCCTAGTGTCCGACACTTCGATCGCAACTGTAAATGCTACAACTGGCGTAGTAACAGGCGTTAAAGTTGGTACAACTACAATCACTTATGTTGCTTCCAACGGTACAACTGATACTGCAGTAATCGTAGTTAACCCTTAATAATTAGTATTCCCTAAGAACAGGCGAGGTTATCCTCGCCTGTTTTTTATTTTTTAATAACATATCGTTGCTTGCCAATACGAAACAAAATGTACTATTGCTGCGTCTAATTAAGTATAGAATGCAGGAGGGATGAAAGTGGCTCAGAAATGGATGAAGATCGGCATCATGACCTTAGCAAGTGCACTACTAATTCAAGGTACAACTACGAGCTTATTAAATACTAATGTTGCATCTGCAGCAAGCAGCGGCACGAATTTAATCTCAAGCAAGGTTGTAAAACTAAATGCATCGGCTTATCTAACGATTAGGGATGTACATTTCCTTATGCAGGGAAAAGGAAAGGTTCTTGTATATTCAGTAAGCATAACGAACAATGGGAATTCATCGCTTGATCTAATGGATTATTGGCTTCGTGTGAAAACAAAAACAGGAAAATCCTTTAAATCAACGCTCATTGAATCGGATAAAGACAAGAAAGAAGTTGCTGCAAAGACAACGCAGTATCTTACCTATTACACGGTGGTCGATAATCAAACGAAATTATCGGATCTTGCTTTCCAAGTAGTTAAATGGGATTTCTCTGCTGCAAATTACGAGAAAGTATTAGGAAATATTCAATATCCGGCCAATGCTACGGATAAAGTAACACCCTACCAAGCGGCAACAATGCTATATGATAATAGTAAAGTTAGAAGTGCGATCAAGCAGGCTTACATAACAAAGGATGCCAACAATGCCTATTTGGTCATGAATGTACTGCTGGAGAATGTTGGTTTCCAATCTAGCGACCTTTCGAAAATGAATTTCTTCATTCAAACGGAAAGCCTCTCGGTTTATAACGTTACCGCTTCGGGATTGGATCAAACGTCAATCCAACCGAAAGAACGTAAAATCGTTACTCTTCATGCCACGATTCCACTGGCAGTAGCAGGCAAAGCACTGTCGCTAGTTGTGGCACAAAATGATGAAGCCAGCAAAGTGCAGCTTCCTGTAGGTGTTTTTGCGCTTCCAGTAACAAAACCGTTAGTGGCTGCTCCAGTTGGCAAACCACGGATGGTGTATGTAGCGGGAACTCCGGTTAACACGCTAAGCGGTCAAGCTTTTATTTCTCAAGGCTCCAACAGCAAAGATATTTCGCTGGACTTTTCGATGACTAACAACGGTTCTTCTTCCGTTGCCGCACCAAACTTTGATTACTTTATCGTAACCTCGTCCGGCACAAGCTATCCGCTCAGTTATGCACGGGAAGAGAATGCAACGCTGCTTCCTAGCATCGATAAAACGATATCGCTTAGCGGCCAAATTCCTACGAATGTGAATCTAAATTCGGCACTGCTCGTTGTAAAATCGCAAGCAACAGAAAAAGAAAAGGCTTATATCGTAGGAACGTACGCGCTTCAATCTACATCGCAGCAAGGTACGCTTGGCGGCTCTTTCAATTATGAGGATTTCTCGATTAAATTGAATACGGTTCAGCGCACGCCAAACAACGATAATGACGTACTAATCGCAAACTTGACGGTGACAAACAAAAGCACGGCAAGTCAACAAGTGCCCAATTTGGGTGGCTATTTTATGGTGAATGGCGTAAAGGTGGGTACCGAACAAAAAGCGGTCGCACTGGATGATGCCATTACGATCGCTCCTGGAGCATCCGCTAACTTTGTCGTTTACACCGAGATTCCTTATACTACGACCATCGATAAAATTACGTTTGTCAGCACGGAGCCGATGCAAGACAAAGCAGGCAAGCAGCTGTATCAATTCTCATCTCAAGGTCTGAGCGAGATTCCGGCTAAGCTGGTAAAAGATCCTCTGAAAATTACTAGTCTTGGCAAACGATCGACAGTTTCGGTGGCTCGGACAGCTATATTTGCCGGTACAACGAAAAATAATTTCTATGCGGAATTGGAAGTAACCAATAATGAGCTGCGGACGGCGCAAATCGCTCAGCTTGGCGGTTATATTGTCGATAAAAACGGTGTTGTTGTTCCAGTCCAATTCACATCGGTTAAAGACAAGCTTTCGCCTAGCGGAAAAGCATTGCTTAGCGTATGGGCTTCTGTATCGAAAAAATTCGATACGACTTCATACAAGTTTGTTTTAGGGCAAGCGGTACCACAAAGCACAAGTGGCAACACTGGCGGCTCGGCTGGTTCTGGTGAATCCGAAGAAGCTAAAACCATACTCGTCAATATGGTCTCGTATCCGTTGAGCGGAACGGCAGGGGCTGTAACGTCAGCGAACTTAGGAGAGATTAACTTCTCAGGTTACAAGCTTGGGCTGCATTACATCAATGCGTTCCTGAATGTCCAAGGCGAATTCGATGTTGCGGGGTTGAAAATGACGATGGACTATAGTCTATCGAAATCAACTGATTACGAAGTCATTGCGGGCGACCATAAAATCGAATTTGAGTTTGTCAACCAAGATAACCAACAGTTGACGTTCTCTAAACAGTACTCGCTCAATGCGGCAGCTGAAGGCGGAGAACAGTTAAAAGAAGCAACGTCTACGCCGTTGAGTCTAATCTTCAATGACTCCGAAATTCAAAACAAAATTACTCGTTACGATAATTATAAGCTTAACGTGTATGATGTATTTGAGAATACGAGGTTATTGATAGCAAGTAAAGACCTAAAATGGTTTATCACAACTCCTTAACATTTTTATCTCGGTGAGAGCCAGATCTGTATCTGGCTCTTTCTATTATGAAATGGTAGAAGTTATGAAAAATTTCAAGTATGCTAGATGAATACTGTTTGTAAGGAGGTTTATTTCTTGCGATTTAAAAGTCTTAAACTTGTATTGTCTATTCTTGTAATCGGATTTGCCGTGTGGTTTGGAACTAAATGGACAAGTGAAGCTGAAACAACAGATACCCCAGGCTCCGCCAACGACCCGGTCGTAACGAAAAGCTACATTGATAAACAAGTAGCTGAGCTCGTGAAGGCGGAACTGGCCAAACAAGGCGGGGGCGTAGACGACAAGAAGCTGCAGGAGATGTTCGATGCGTTCCGTGAAGAAATGGCACAGAGCGGTGGTTCATCATCTAAAGTAGAAGTCGTGACTGTGCCGGTTGGTAAGCGGCTTGTGGCCAAGGATGGTGCCGAATTTATCGTTCGCGCAGGCAAAGCGATGGCCTATAGTTCGGATGCGAATGGGATTTCTGATCTTACGGATGGTGTAGACATTAAGAGTGGTAAGCCTGTTCCTAATAATCACTTCATTCTGTTTCCGCGCGGTGGTCGTGGCGTGACGGCGCAGGTTGGGCAGAAGGCTGCTTTAACGGTACTTGTCCGTGGCGAATATGAGATGCAAGTGCAGCAATAGTTATTTTTACCCGATCTGACAACAAGTTATCCGCTTTGAACGGTGCCTTCCGGAACAAACTATAAGCATCCCATCAGGAGGTGCTTATCATGTCGAGAAGTAATCGCAAAGTTGTTCCGGAATGTGCACAGGCGCTCAATCAAATGAAGTATGAAATTGCAGCCGAGCTTGGACTTATGTCAGGCGGATCTGCTGCCGGTGCCGGCGATACGGAATTTGCTACAGAGCTTGGCGGTACTGGCAGTTCAGGCGGTCATGTCAATTGGTCACAGCTTGCGACAAGAGATGCAGGATCTGTAGGCGGGAACATGACAAGGCTGCTCGTCCAACGTGCAGAGCAGGTTCTCAAAGGGCTATCGTAGTTAGCAGGCTATTGCCATTGACACAAAGCGACAGTTTCGGTATCATACTGTTTTAGAGAGTATTCATGAGACCTTTTCCGATTTCAACATCGGAAAAGGTTCATTTTTTGGAATCGAAACGTTGGGCATTAGATAGAACCCATTTTCGGGTATTCATTTTCTTATAGAGTCCCAGCATTTTGTGCATGTTATTCATCATACTTAGAATTTTGAAAGCTGTAGGAGGTTGAGATTAGATGTCACTTAAAGGACGTCACTTGTTCACATCGGAATCCGTTACAGAAGGCCATCCCGATAAGATATGTGATCAAATTTCAGATGCGGTATTGGATGCTTTTCTTGAGGTTGACCCGTATGCGCGCGTAGCGTGCGAAGTTTCGGTAGCAACCGGTTTGGTGCTTGTTATCGGCGAAATCAGCAGTAAAGCGGATTATGTCGATATTCCTGCAATCGTTCGTCGTACTATTAAGGATATCGGCTACACGCGCGCGAAATTCGGCTTCGATTACAGCACTTGTGCGGTTCTTACATCGCTTAATGAGCAATCGGCTGACATCGCGCAAGGCGTTAACGCTGCGCTTGAAACACGTGAAGGCGTAGAGAACGTTCACCAAGAAAACCCAGATATCGGTGCGGGCGACCAAGGTTTGATGTTCGGTTTTGCTTCGAACGAAACACCTGAGCTTATGCCGCTTCCAATCGCGCTTGCTCACCGCATTTCGCGTCAATTGTCGGAAGTACGTAAGAACGGTACGCTGGATTACCTCCGTCCGGATGGTAAAACGCAAGTAACGATCGAATACGTAGACGGCAAGCCGGTACGTGTAGATGCGATTGTTGTTTCGACACAACATGCGGAAGAAGTGACTTTGGAGCAAATCCAAGCCGACATCCGTAAACATGTTATCGCTCCTGTCGTTCCTACAGAATGGCTCGACGAAGAAACAAAATACTTCATTAACCCAACAGGCCGTTTCGTAATCGGCGGTCCTCAAGGCGATGCTGGTCTTACAGGTCGTAAAATCATCGTGGATACGTACGGCGGTTACGCTCGTCACGGCGGCGGTGCTTTCTCCGGTAAGGATCCTACAAAAGTTGACCGTTCCGCAGCTTATGCAGCGCGTTATGTAGCGAAAAACATCGTTGCAGCAGGCCTTGCTGATAAATGCGAAATTCAACTTGCTTACGCAATCGGCGTAGCAAACCCGGTTTCCATCAACGTTGACACGTATGGCACAGGTAAAGTCGATGAGGAAGTTCTTGTTGAAGTGATCAAGAACAACTTCGATCTTCGTCCTGCAGGCATCATCAAGATGCTTGACCTTCGTCGTCCAATCTACGGTAAAACAGCTGCTTACGGTCACTTTGGCCGTACAGACATTGATGTTCCGTGGGAACGCGTTGACAAAGCAGATTTGCTGAAAGCAGACGCTCTTCGCTAATCATTGAACCTATAAACGAAACCGCTCCTGACAAGGAGCGGTTTTTTTGTGCAACTTTTAACTTTATCTTCATTTCAGGCCCCTCCGAGCCGAAAAATATAGTACATGTGTCTTAATTAGGGAGTGGGGAATATTGGTCCGAAATCGTAGATGGATATCAAGCATAGTAGCAGCATTGTTGGTGGTGCAATTCTTCGTGGGCGGATTTGCTTTTCAGCCTTCGCAGGTATCGGCCGCCGCAAGCGGTCCGGTTATTTCCAGCTTCTCGCCATCGGTCCAAAGTGCGAATGTACCGGTGAATACCAATTTGATATTGGCTTTCGACGAGAACGTGAAGAAAGGAACCGGCTCTGCCACGATTCAAATTCGCAGGCAGCTCGATAATCAGCTGTTCGAGTCGTATACGGTTGCAATCGACAGTAAGGTTTCTATAGGCAGCGGAACGAGTCGAAATATCGTCACGATCTCGCCAAGCACGAATTTTGCGCTGAATACAAGCTACTATGTCACGATCGATGCGGGGGCATTCGCGAACGATGCGAATACGAATTTTGCAGGGCTGAACAGTGCCGTAGGCTGGGTGTTCACAACGGTATCGGCAATCGACACAACGGCGCCGACCTTATCGACAACGCCAAATGTAGATCCTCTGACACCGGCTAATGGGACAACGGCTGGAGTAGGTACCTCATTGACGATGGTATTCAGTGAACCGGTGTATGCGGCTAGCGGCAATATTACAGTTACCAATGTTAATCAGCCGGCTGATACGCAATCCATTAGTGTAAACTCCATCAATGTAACGGGGAGCGGCAGTGCCGGTAAGACCATTGTCGCGAGTTTGCCAAGCAGCTTGCAGGGGAATAGCACTTATGAGGTTCTTGTACCGAGTGGCGCTTTTCAAGATGCTGCAGGAAACAACTTCAGCGGAATATCGACGACAAGATGGAGATTTACAACCAATGCTCCGCCGATTGGAACTGCGGTTCTATCGCCGGCAGATAATGCTTTTGCCGTGGGCGTAGCATCGAACTTCACGCTTTCCTTCCCAGGGACGGTTAGAGTGAACAGCGGAACGATCAGTATCAACAAAATTTCGGATAACAGCACGGTGCAGTCGATTAATGTCACTTCTTCAGCTGTATCTGTCGTTGCGAACGGCGCCGGATCAACGGTCAGCATTAATCCACCGAATGACCTAGCGGCGAATACAGGCTTCTATATTCTGATCGATGCCGGAGCATTTGTAGATGCAACAGATTCATCGAAGCAATATCAAGGCATGCAGGATGCGACCTCCTGGAATTTCTACACGGATCCGGGCAATGATACGACGCCTCCGACCATGCTTGCAGAACGGAAACCGCTTAACGCGCAATCCACAACATCCATCAATCTGGAGATGAACTTCAGTGAGCCGGTCTATCCGGGCACAGGTAACATCACGGTTCGCACCTATCCATCGGGCTCCGTGTTTGCGTCGATTCCGGTTACTTCGTCCAAGGTTAGCGGCGGGGGCGGGACCAAGATCACCGTAACGGATAACAGTAAAACCTACGTCAACAATCAAAGCTACTATGTTGAAATTGGGGGACAAGCATTCTCGGATGCGAAAGGGAACTATTTTACAGGCTTATCGGGCTCAAGCGCTTGGCGCTTCACGGTTACCCAAGACGGTGTGGCGCCTACAATCGTGACGCAAACGCCTGCCAATACGGCGCTTGATGTCCCGGTGCTTGGCATGAAGCTGGAAGCATTGTTCAGCGAACCGATTCTGCTAGGCGCTGATTCACCCGCGATTGTAATCAGACCGATTACTACCGGCTCCGCGGTCGCAACAACGTATGCGATTGATCCGAACAATAATCGGAATCTCTTAATTACGCTTAGCAGCGCGATGCTGCCTACTACGGACTATTATGTAGAGATGGCAGCAGGTGCCGTAACGGACCTTGCCGGCAATCCGTTTGACGGGATCCTCAATCAATATCAGTGGACCTTCAAAACATCTTCAGGAGCGGCAGGCGCTCCAATCGTCACAAGAGCCGATCTGGTAGGAAGCAACAAGATCGCGATCACTTACAACGAGAATCTAAGCACCAGCACAGATTCGATACCGGTTCCGGCCAATTTCTATGTGACCGTGAATGGTGCAGGACGGGCGGTAACAGCTGTGCAAATAAGCGGTCAAGTCGTGACGCTCACGCTGCAGAGTGCTGCATCCTATGGACAAGTGATTCGAGTATCTTACTCAGCCGGCTCCAAACCGATCAAAGATTTGACGGGAACGGCTGCAGCTAATTTCTCGAATTTGGCTGTTTCAAATGTGCCGGACTCCGTAGCGCCAAGACTACTGAGCGGAACAATTTCCGGCAACCTGATCCTATTGACCATGAGTGAAGAAATGGCGTCCATCAATCAGAATGCGTATTCGCAATTCACGGTTCTCATCGATGGCGCGTACCGAACGGTGACGCAAATTAGCGGCAGCGGAAATACGGTGTTTCTGAATTTTAGCGGGAATTCGGCTTCGATCGGCCAGTCGGTTACATTGTCTTATTCCGCAGGCTCTTATCCGCTGCGCGATCTATCGAACAATGCGCTTGCTTCCTTCAGCAGCTTCTATATCCAGAACGGACAGGATGCGAAAGCACCGCTGCTGCAAACCATAACCTCGTCTGGCTATACCATTACGTTGAACTATGACGAGGGACTTAACGGTGCGCTGATTCCTAACCCTTCATCGTTCTATGTGACGGTGAACGGAACAATGAGAACAGTCTCCTATGTGACCGTGAACGGGACGCAAGTTATCTTGAGTCTGCCAGTCTCAACGATTACCAGCGATGTCATATTGGTCACTTACTTAGGCGGGACGCCGGCGATTACGGACCTTGGAGGCATTCAGGCTCAGGCGTTTAGCGCCGTGCAGGCGAATGCAAGCGGAACGACAACGCTTGGACTCAATGGGATCGTGGCAAAAGGCAGTGAAGTAACGGTTACCTTCTCCAATGCGCTGAATACATCCTACGTGCCTTCAACGTCGCAATTCAGCGTAAAGGTGAATAATGTGTCTCGTCCGGTTTCTTCAGCCGTCATAAAAGGGGCGGCTGTCGTACTCTCGCTGTACACGCCGATCAGTGTCGGCGACGCGGTTAAGGCAAGCTACAGCAATGTCGGAACTTCCGTTCGTTCAACGACCGGTGCGATAGCGGCTTCGTTCACGGATTCCAATGTGGCGAATCAGACAACATGGGATGATGCCACGAGCGGCGACTTCAAGTCTGCGGTAGGCGGAGGCTTGGAAATCAAAGTATCCAGTGCAACGACGGCTTCGGCGGTTTCGCCTGCGGGAAATACAGTGAACAAGTTTATCCTGTCTTCCGAGAAGGTGGTACAAGCATATAACGCGGTTCGGAAAGCCGGAGGCACGATGCCTCGCGTGGTCTTCACGGTGCCGGACTCCGAGAAAGCGGCAGTAGTTGCCCTTCCGCTTGGAACGTTGGAAGATACGAAGAAAGCGACGTCCAATGCATCCTTCGCGATTGTATATAAGAATGTAACGTATGAATTCCCGCTCAGTGCGCTCAATTACGCACAGCTTGGACAGATGATGAATGCGGCAAGCGCAGTCGGGCAGTTGAATGTGTCCATCGACACCAATGCCGGAACGCTGGGATCAACGCTAACCTCTCAGTTGAACGGTTCTAATGCGCAAATACTCATCAATCCGATCAGCTTCGAGATGTCGGTTTCCAGCAACGGTCAAACGAAAAACGTGGAATCGCTGAGCAACTATGTGACGAGATCCATTACTACCGGAGCCGTATTGGATGGCAAAGCCGTATCGGTTGCATGGCTGGATCCCCAAACCAACAAGCTTTCCTATGTACCGACTCGGGTTACTCGCGCAAACGGACAGTCCGTCATTTCGTTTAAACGTAAAGGCAATAGTGTGTACGCAGTAGTACAGGGGGCAGCCGGGTATACCGATTTGAGCAATCATTGGGCACGCGCTGATATTCTATTACTAGCGAAGAAGTACATTGTCGAGGGCAATACGCTCACGACGTTCGCACCGAAGAAAGCTATTACACGCGGAGAGTTTGCGATGTTCATAGCGAAAGGACTCGGCCTTGCCGGTGACCGTACGGCAGCAGGTAAGTTCAAAGATGTGAATACATCTACGGCGCTGGCCGCCTACATTGGGGCGGCGAGTTCGGCCGGAATCGTGAAAGGGATGGCAGACGGCTCATTCAAGCCGAATAATCCGATTACACGCGAAGAGATGGCATCCATGATGGTGCGTGCAGCAAGTGCGGCAGGCGTCTCCATCGTACCGAAGCAAACGACGGCGAACCTGCTTAAGAAGTACACGGATCGCGGCAAGATCGGTACTTGGGCACAGACGGACATCGCTAAAGCAGTCGATTCCGGCATCATTAGCGGATTAACGGCCACTACCTTCGGAGCCAAAAATAAAGCGACAAGAGCAGAGGCTGCAGTCATGCTGAAACGGTTGCTCAGCTACTTGGCATTTATCGATATTTAAGAGAAATTGGGCTATCCTGTCGAATGGACACGGATAGCTTTTTTTTGTCGGTCGAATGATGTTGATAGGAGTCTTCTATCGCACGTAACTTTTCTACTAGTTTCATAGTCTAACCATCATAGGACATTTATGTGATGGGAGAGTTGCAAGAGTAATGCGCAAACTAGTAGAGAAGAAGAAGTCCTCACAGGCCGGAAAACAATTGATAACCCTGACGCTGGGCGCAGCGCTGCTCGTTCAGCCGATTTCCACAATAGCATGGCCATCAACGGCCGCAGCAGCAAGCGATACAGAGGCCGTACCACAAACCACAACGACCCAGACGCAGCAACAGCAGCAACAGCAGCAATTAGTTCGTATGTCAGAAGAGATGATTACTTCCGGCGCCAAGCGCGTCGACTATACATGGACAAGCAAGCCGGGGGAAGGCGCAGTGCTGTCCCGTGTGCATGTCATTGAGATCGATCTGACCAATCCCTATGTAAAACTGGATGTCATGAACGGCAAACCCGGCTCGGTTACGAGCGTGAGCTCGGTTGGCAATATGGTGAGCAAGACCGGCGCAGTTGCCGGTATTAATGGCGATTACTTTAACACGGCCAATGGCAAAGGGAATCCGATCGGCGCTGAAGTGAGCGGAGGCTTGTTGTCTGTTAGTCCGTCGAAGCTGACGGGGATGTACGCTTTTGCCGTGACGGCGGATCGCAAACCAATCATTGATTCCTATGGATTCGAAGGCAGCGTAACAGCCGGAGATGGTTCGACATTCACGCTATCCGGTATTAATAAGGCGGCATACCGTACGGAACCGGATAATGCTTTCAGCCATGCCAATGCGATGTACATTTATACGAGTGCATGGACGCAGTCCCGTCCGGACGTAGCGGATAGCTCTACGACTCCGACAGAGGTGCTTGTTCAGAATGGCATCGTCACGCAATTCGTTGATAACGGCATGATTCAAGGCACCGTACCTGCGGACGGCTATATTCTTCGGACACATGGCAAAGCAGCTCAATATGCGCGGGAGCATCTTCAAGTCGGACAACCGGTAAACGCGTCCTATAATCTTATTGCCCAATCTACGGGACAGAAGATCGACCCGAACTCCTTGCAAATGCTGATTGGCGGTCACACCATTCTGGTTGATAACGGCGCAGCGGCGACGTATACAAGAAATCCAAGCAGTATCAGTCCAAACACAGACCGTGCACGTACGGCAGTAGGCTATTCCAAAGACGGTACGAAAGTTATGCTCATTACGGTCGAAGACAGCGGCAGCAGTCAAGGCGTGACCTTGCCGGAGCTGCAGCAGTTAATGGTACAGCTCTCCGTATGGCGCGGCGTTAACCTCGACGGCGGCGGTTCCACGACGATGGTCGCGCGTCCGCTTGGCGACACAAGCACGCAGCTGGCATTCCCTACGGAATATGGCGATACACAGCGTCAGGTGGCAAATGGCCTTGGCGTATTCTCTTTGGCGCCGAAGGGGCAGTTGAAAGGAATTAAAGCAAGCGGCAGCAGCGTGTTGTTCCTGGGACAGCCGGCCGCTTACTCGATGAAAGCCTATGACACCTATTACAATCCGGTAGACCCGGGCTCGCTGACTCCGGTATGGAAGACCGCGGATGCACTGGGTACCTTTAACGGCAGCACGTTTACGGCAACGAAAGTAGGCAAGTCGTCCATCACCGTCAAATCCGGCGAGATCAGCGATAAGCTGGATATTGAAGTTGTCGGCGGAGATTCGATCGCATCCATGACTGTGGATGCAAGTTCACTGGTGCTTGAGAGCGGTAAATCGCTGACCGTACCGGTACATGTAACATTGAAAGACGGTCGCCAGCTGACCGTGCCGGCATCCTCGCTGAAGTGGGAACTGCGCGGCTTCACAGGCGCCTGGAGCGGGAATACGTTAACGATCGGAACGGTAAATCCGTCCGCATCAGCAGGCTATTTGATCGCCCGTTATGACGGTTTCTCCGCGATGACGGCGTTGGTAGCAGGAACCGACAAAAAATTTGATGATTTCGAAGGGAAGACCTACCCAATTTCGTTCCAAGGTACGAATGGTGTAGTGGGAACTTCCACGGTTGTCTCGGGACTTACCGGCGGCAATGCAACGAATGTCCTGCAATTGCAGTATGATTTTACCGGAGGCAGCGGTACTAAGGCGGCCTACGCCGTGCTTAACGGCACCGGACGCAAAGTGGAAGGCAATCCCTCGGCAATGACGGTAGATGTCATGGGCGATGGAAGCTTGAACTGGGTGCGAGCTGAATTCGTGGATAGCAAAGGCGCGGCTCACTTAGTGACGCTTGCCAAGCAAGTAGACTGGATCGGCTGGAAGCAGATTAAAGTCAATTTGCCTGCTGACCAAATGGCGTATCCGGTGACGCTCAAACGTCTCTATGTGGCCTCCCTTGAGGATGGTCAGGATGAGCGGGCGCTCACAGGTACACTGGCTTGGGATAACCTGGCGTTCCAATATCCGGCGGTAATTCCGGAACCCAAACATGTGAAGATCGAACTAAAAGTTGGTTCTAAATCGGCGAAGATTGACAGTCAGCCCTATAAGATGGATGTAGCACCGCTTCTGTTAGACGGTACGACATATTTGCCGCTTCGCTTCGTAACAGAGGCAATGGGCGCACAAATCGGTTGGGAGGCTGCGCTTAAACGAGTTTCCGTTCTTCGCGGCGATAAGCTGCTGGAAATGTGGGTAGGGAAAAGCGATTTCCTGTTAACAGGTGTCCGGAAACAGTCCGAAGTAGCTCCGATTATGAGAAGCGGTCGTACATTAGTCCCGATCAGGCTCGTCTCTGAGCAATTGGGCCTACGCGTAAATTGGGACGGAAAATTGGGTACGATTACCGTTGAATGAGATGGTCGCCTACTATCGGTTATGTGATATGATAGTTTTAGTATAACTTGAAGAAAGTGGGCCGAGACATCTTGGATTATCGCATAAACGACATCGATCGCGTGATCAAGAACGCGGTCTCAGTGATGGAGGACAGCAAATATCAAATTTTTGAAATTTGCGAGTCGGCGCGCAAGGAAATGTTCTCTCTCGGTCAGGAATTGAACCAAGTACTCGCTGAAGCTGCGGCTATTATCGATAAGGTAGATAAGCTAGAGCTGGATTACCGCAGAGCGCGTATCCGTTTGACGGAGGTAAGCCGCGACTTTGTCCGCTATAAAGAAGAGGATATCAAGACGGCTTACGAGAAAGCGACGCAGCTGCAGCTGGAGCTCATGGTGTTCCGTGAGAAAGAGACGTATTTGAAAGCTCGCAGGGATGACCTGCAGAAGCGCGTGCGCAATGTTGAGAAATCAATCGAACGCGCAGAGTCGATCGCTTCGCAGATCAATGTTGTGCTGGAATATCTCTCGGGTGATTTGAACCAAGTGACTCGCATTCTGGAGTCGGCGAAGAACAGGCAGCAAATCGGACTCAAAATTATATTGGCCCAAGAAGAAGAGCGCAAACGGATCGCCAGAGAGATTCATGACGGACCGGCTCAGTCTTTGGCGAATATAGTGCTTAGGACGGAAATTGCGGAAAGAATGCTTGTGAAGCAGGAATTTCAAATCGTTCAGGAAGAATTAATAGATTTGAAGAGTCAGGTGCGATCCGGAATCGAGGAAATTCGCAAAATCATTTTCAATTTAAGACCTATGGCCTTGGATGATTTAGGACTTGTACCTACGCTGCGTAAATATATTCAGGATTATGAAGAGAAAAGCAAAATTCGGACGATGTTCGAAACGATCGGTAAAGAGGTCCGGCTGCCATCCGCAATGGAGGCCGGCATTTACCGGATGGTTCAAGAAGCGTTCAGCAATGCCTTCAAGCACGCCAATCCTACCTTTGTCATCTTAGAGATAACCTACCAAGCTCAAATGGTTAAAATTGTCGTCAAAGATAACGGTGTCGGCTTCCATGTGGATCAAATCGAATCCCGTGCTAAGAACAGCGTCCATTTCGGACTGATCGGGATGCGTGAACGCGTGGAGCTGCTAGAGGGAAGGATGGAGATCGAATCCACGATCGACCACGGCACGAAAGTAACCATTCATATACCTATTAACGGTGAACAGAGAAAGGAGTAGAATGACGATGGATGCAAGGAATGTAAGCGTTAAACGGAAGATAAAAGTGCTGATCGCCGATGATCATCAATTATTCCGTGAGGGTCTTAAGCGGATCCTCAATATGGAAGATGATTTGGAAGTAATCGGGGAATGCAATGACGGCATTCAAGTATTGGAATTCTGCAACCAGAACAAGCCGGAAGTCGTCCTAATGGATATTAATATGCCGATCGAGAACGGGGTCGTTGCGACAGAGCGTCTGCGTGACATTTTCCCGGAGGTCAAAGTCATTATTCTATCGATTCATGATGACGAGAGCTACGTGTTCGAAACGCTGCGTAAAGGTGCAAGCGGTTATCTGCTGAAGGATATGGAAGCGGAGGCGCTTGCGAACGCGATTCGTTCCGTCGTAAACGGATATGCCTACATACACCCGAAGGTAACGGGCAAGCTGATTAACCAGCTTCGCCGCATGACCTACCTCGATGAAATCGGCGCAACCTCGGGAGCAGCCGCAACTCGCGAAGCCGGCGTGAAGTTCATCCCAAGCGAGAACAACCCGTTGACGCGTCGCGAGGCCGAGGTGCTTCGCTTGATGGCTGAAGGGAAGAGCAACAAGATGATTGGCGAGTTCCTCTTTATCAGTGAGAAAACGGTCAAAAATCATGTCAGCAGCATCCTGCAGAAGATGGAAGTGGATGATCGGACGCAAGCGGTTATCAACTCGATTAAATTCGGTTGGGTAACGCTGTAACGTATACATAAGAACCGGAGAAGCTTCTGCTTGATGCAGGAGCTTTTTTTTTGTTGAGAAGGTGCAGGGGTAGGCAGGGTTGAAATCGTCTAACTAAGAGAGAGGGGAGGGAGAGAGATTCGAGACGAGGCGTTGATTGTTCAAATTCAGAATGGGGATCGCGAGGCATACGCAGAGTTGGTTGCCCGCTATCGGGATGAATTGTATCGGCTGATCTGGAGTGTAGTGCGTGATCGGCGCGATGCGGAGGATACGCTGCAGGAGACCTTCGTGCGGATCTACCTCGCCCTCCCGGATTATCGGGGTGACGGCTTCAAAGCCTGGGCATCGCGAACAGCCGTTAATCTCGCGATAGATTGCCGCAGACGCAACACCCGCAAAGAGGCGCTGCTGCAGCGCGCCGGTCATGAGGCTTTGTCGCAAGGGGAAGCGAGGCAAGCGATTGGGGTTAGGCCGAAGGGGAATCTTTCATCTGCTCAACATGGGGCAAGCTCGTGTGCAGAGGCTGCGGCGGGGCATGCGCCGCCTGCGGAACTTGAAGCGCTGAAGCGTGATCGCAAAAGGCGTGTTCGCGCGTTGGTAAGCACGCTCCCCGAGGGATATCGGCGCGTAGTGCGGTCTTACTTCTTGGAAGACAGACCGTACAAAGAGATCGCCGAACACGAGCAGCTGCAAGTGAAAAGCGTGGAGTCTAAGCTGTATAGGGCTAGACAATGGATGCGCAAGCATTGGAAGGAGGAGGATTTGGAATGAAGCATCAGGATGAGGTTTACTGGCGGAGGTATGCCGAGGATACGCTCCCTGCAGAGGAACGTTTGGAAGCCGAGGAACATCTGTCCGTCTGCGGCAGCTGCCTTGAACTGTATATGGAGCTGCTCATCAGCGTAGATGAGGTCGAGTCACTGGACAGCATGTCAGCGGAGGCGGTTACGGAACGAATTATGTCCGCAATCGCAGCGGTGGATGTAGACCAAACACCTCCTCCTCCGAAGGTGGATACGGTGCGCAGGAATCCGGTCAAGCGAAGCAGCCGCAAACAAACGATGATTCATTATTTGATCGCGGTATGCGTCATGCTGGTTCTCATGTCTACCGGCGTGTTTCAGCGCATAGCCGAGCAGCCGCAGCAGTGGGAAGAGCATCAAATCAGTAAGAAGGAATCGGTTTCCGTCTCCATCATGGAGCGGACCGCGGCGGTTATCGAGGCAATGGTCGAGAAGCCGAATAAATAATACGAAGAAGAAGGCGAGATGATGGTATGGTTAAAAGTCCAGTGGCGACGCTGTTTTTGGGCTTTGTGCCGGGAATAGGGCATATGAAGGCAGGACGTTTCGGACGGGGACTGATCTATTTGTTATTGGTCATTTTCTGTTTCCTGTTCGCGGCCATTGCAGGGGCAGGCGCCAACGAAGAAGGCTTTATGGTCATGTTTTTGTTTTTTGCATTCTTAATCTGGGCGATCAGCGTGCTGGACTTGATCATCTATTTGATTCGAAACAGCGCCGCAAGGGCGGTTCATATTCCGGCGCCGGTATCTGGACAATCGACATACGGTCCACATCAAAGGCTGGAGACGTCGACAAGCGAAATGGCGTACACCGCCATTGGCGCTCCGTACCAGGAGTCTACCGGTCAGTCGAGCGAGCGGTTTTATACGATTCTGTTGTCGTTTATTCCGGGGCTGGGTCATCTGCAGCTAGGGCTGATGCAGCGCGGACTTAATCTAATGATCGGGTTTTTCGGCTTGCTGGCTATGATTATTTTCGTGGCGGTGCTTGCCGATCAGCCGGGCTTTCTGACATTCCTGCTGGTGCTTCCGATCATTTGGCTGTTCGGGATGTTCGATGCCATTCGTCATGTAGGTCTGAAGCAGTCCGGCGAGACGCTGCAGGATCGTTCCATTCTCGATGATTGGGAGGATCACCGTCAAGGCGGCAAGCGCAGCCGGTGGTTGTCGACGGTATTGTCGATTTTGCCGGGAGCGGGACATATGTATCTCGGTTTGCAAAAAAGAGGGCTGCAGCTTATGGCCGGCTTCCTGCTCTCGATCTATCTGCTCGACGTGCTTCAGTTGTCCTTATTCCTCTTCATGGTGCCGCTGTTATGGTGCTTCTCTTTCTTCGATGCGCTGCAGCAGCAGTCGCGCTTGAATAACGGAGAGGGCCAATTGGAGGATGTACCGATCGTCGATTGGCTCATTCACAGGCAGAAATGGCTTGGCATCGCTCTGGTAGCGCTAGGACTTTACTATACGGCGGATCGGCTGCTGCTTGATTATGTGCAGCGCGTATGGGGAGATTGGCAGCTAACGTCGGACATTCGCTATTATTTCAAAACCGTCATAACGGCACTGCTGCTTATCGGAGCGGGCGTTAAACTTCTATCCGGCAGCAAGCAGAAGGCGGTGAAACCGGAATGAGACAATGGCGTGTTGGTACGTGGTCAATGGGGACGGCACTTATCGCAATGGGCGTGCTGCTCGTAGCGGTTCAATTCGGCGGAATCAGCTGGCTGGATCAAGGGATGATTTGGTGGCCGATGCTGTTTGTGCTGGTTGGTCTCGAGATCATCATCTACTTATGGCGCAGTAAGACCGAGCAACCGGTGCTCCGTTATGATTTGTTCAGCATTATTGTGGTAGCGGTTCTAGGCGGAAGCTGTCTGCTGTTCACGACGGTTAATGCTACGGGATTGATGGATGAGATACGCGGCTCGATCGGTGCAAAAGAAGTTCGTGTCAAAGCGGAGCAAGTGTCGGAAAAGATCGGGACCGCCGTGAAGCGGATCGTCGTGCAGGATGAACATTACTGGAACGGCTCGTTGATGATTGATGCTGATACCAGCGGTTCTGGTCAGGTGCAGGCTTTTGGCGCCTGCCGTTACGAAGTGGGAAGCGGGGACAAGGCTCCTGCCTCTGTTGAATTGGTGGAGACTCACCTGGTCGGCGATGCTCTGTATGTAACGCTAAAGCAGCCGGAGGCGCGGAGATCCTTCATGGCTTCGACGCCATCCTGTCAGCTGACGGTGGTGCTGCCGAGCAATAAGAAGGTAGAGCTTGAGAATGGACTGCAGCGGTTTATGGGCGGGGATCGGAAGCTGCCTGTGGGTTGGGGAATGAAGGAGTAGGGCGCATGAGAGTGGGAGCTTAGGTGCGAAAGCGTGAAAGTGCGTAAGGGAGTAAAAGCGGAAGAGCCTAAGTTAGTAAAAGTGAGATAGGGATGGGGCAGGCGCAGGGACGCATGCCCCTTTTTTGCGACTTGTCCGTGAATGTCCGTCACCCATGGGCGGTTTACGGCATATGATGTCACAAAAAAGGAGGTGGCTGCCTTGATTCCAGTCTTGTTATGGATCTTCGGTTGTTACGCCTTGGCTGCGGCTGCCGTACATGCCGTATCCGCACTTACCTGGAGACGGGAACGTCATATTAAGCATTACGTTCTGATCGCCGGTAATGAACAACTGCAGATGGAATGGTATATGCGCTCGCTTCGGCGTTTTTCTCATTTTACTGGCACAGAAGTGAAAGTGACTGTCGTGGACCGCGGCTCAGAGGATGAAACGATGAGTATTGCTCGGTGTTTCGCCAAGCGCGGCATGAATGTCCATTTTCACTCCTCTGCCTCGCCAGATGAGCAAGGCCGCTTGCCGGAGACGCTGAGCCGCCCCGCATCGGTTAAAGCCCCTGAAGTGTCGAGCGTGAAAGATGGGAAACATGCTGGTGCAAAGGGCGAGAGAAATTCTAGTGCAAAGAATGAGAAGCGCCAAGTCGAACAGAATGAGAAACACTTAAGTGCGAAGGATGAGAAGCAGCTGGGTGGGCATGGCGATAAACACTCAAGTTCGAAGGATGAGAAGCAGCTCGGTGGGCATAGTGATAAACAATCAAATTCGAAGGATGTAGGAGATAGCCTTGCGAAATGGCATCGCTTTCGCACGAAGCTGCGGATATCAGGACGTCGGCATCCGGATGGCCGCATTAAGAAGCACAGCAAGCCTGAGCCGACAAACTTGCTTTGGATGCTTCAAGCCGAAGGCGTGGTCTCCGTGAAGGACCATGCGGTGTTGATTGACCTAAGAGATCCTGCGGATCTTTCTAAGCTTCCGTTCTGAATGCTGTGATGCAGATGATAATAAAAGCGGCTGTGCCGGGCAAAAGTGAATTGCGAAGATAGCAGAGTGCCATGTATAATCTATTCAACTGAATATAAACGAGTGAAGCACACCCGTATGATCTGCCTATGAGGCGGATTGGGGTGTGCTTTTTTGTTGTGCTGAAGGTTTGTAAGGAAGGCGTATTGGAGTGGTGAGTTATTGATTTCAAGGGAAAGGGAGGCAAGACAAATTTGAAAGTTCATTTGTATGTGGTTGGGAACGGGGAAAGAACAATGGCGATGTGGTCAATCGCCCGGGAGGTGGATATGGCGTACTGGCTGGTGGATGGGTATCGGGAAGAGGCGGAGCGGGTGGTGGGTGGATGGGTTGGAGAGAGTGGAGGGACTGGAGGGACTGGATGGGCTGGAGAGACTGGAGAGACTGGAGGGACTGGAAAGACTGGAAAGACCGGTAAGACTGGAAAGTGGAAAATGGAAAGAGCGAGTGGGGAAGGTGATGTGGAGGACAGAAGCAAAAGCAATGGTGGATATAAGGTGGTTGTTTGGTCTGAACAATTGCCGCTTGGTTTGGCGGCAAGGGTAGTGGAACGCTGGCCTGGCGGAGCGGGGCAGAGGGAGATGCGCGAGGTGCTGACGCGCCTTGTTCATGAAGCATGGGCATATGATGTCCGACTGGGCCTGCCGGCCAGTGGACGCGAGGATGCACATGCTTATGCGGTTAGCGCCTCCGAGCCGTGCGGGGAGGCACAGGGGCTTGCGGCGCAGGCTTGTCGCGCCGCTGCGCTAGTGCAGGGACGAGCGCTGCTCAGCAGCGAAGCGCTCGCCCTGCTCGGGGCCGCGGGTGCGGCCGGGCTGGCCGGCGCAGTGGCGGTGCCTTGGAGCGCGGCAGCTCCCGCGCTCCAGTTGGCCGCGCTGCTCGGCCAGCTGCGCCTGGGCGGCGCAGTCGCCCCGCAGCCGCAGCCACGGCTGCTGCGGTGGCGGGAGGCGCTTGGCGCCAGGCCGCGCCCGCGGCTCCGCTGCCGGCGATGCGGCAGCGGCACGGCGCGCATGCGCCGAACCGCATGCGCCGCGTGCGGCCGCGCATGCGCGTACTGCGAGGCATGCCTCACGATGGGCCGCAGCCGCGAATGCGGCCTGCTCATCCACGGCATGCCGAGCAGCTCGGCAGCGAGCACGCTCGCGACTGGCGCCTCACCCGCGTCTAGCGCCACCGCGGCATCCGCCGTGTTCACCGCCTCACCCGCGCTAAGCGCACCCGTGGCCTCACTCGCGCCTAGCGCCACCGCGGCATCCGCCGTGTTCACCGCCTCACCCGCGCCAAGCGCACCCGTGGCCTCCCCTATGCCTATCGTCTCCGCCTCCCCCGCCACCGTCGCCCCATCCTGGGGCCTCAGCCCCGCACAAAAGGCGGCCGCCGAAGCTGCCCTGAACTTCATGGCGGCGAGCCATCCCCGCCAATCCGCGCCGCGCAGATTCCTGCTGTGGGCAGTCACCGGAGCGGGCAAAACGGAAATGATCTTCCCGCTCATCGAGGCTTGCCTGCACCGCCGAGGCCGCGCACTCATAGCGACACCGCGAAGAGACGTCGTGCTGGAGCTGGATCCGCGTATCCGCAAAGCGTTTCCGGCAGCGACGGTAGTAACGCTATACGGAGGCAGTGAGCAGTGCTGGGAGCAAGGTGAAATTACGCTGGCTACAACGCATCAATTATTTCGTTTTCACCAAGGGTTCGATCTCGTTGTAATTGATGAAATCGATGCCTTTCCTTTTCACAATGACGCTATGCTGCACTTCGCCGCGGACAATGTTTGCAAGCCGGATGGCGTAAACATCCTGCTATCCGCTACGCCTCCGGCAGAGCTCAGAAGGGCAGCGAAGCTGGGCAGACTGGAGCATGTGCGCGTACCGGTTCGGTTCCACCGACATCCGCTTCCGGTGCCGATTCAATGCCAAATTCCGGCCGTGCGCAACATCCTGGGCAAGCGCACCCTGCCACGTCATCTTCTAAAGACGCTCGGGCAGTCCATCAACCGAGGTGCTCAGCTCTTTGTATTTGCCCAGCAAATTCGGGATGTTGAACCGCTGGTTGAGCGGCTCCGACTCGCTTTTCCCACAATTGTAGTGGAGGGTACTTCCTCCAAGGATCCGGCTCGCGCTGACAAAGTAACCCGATTCCGCGATCGCAGCATCCGCTTGCTCGTAACAACGACGATTCTCGAACGGGGAGTAACGGTTCCCAAGAGCGATGTTTTTATCCTCGATGCGGATGGCAAACTCTTCGACGATGCGTCTCTCATTCAGATGGCGGGCAGAGCCGGACGTTCCAAGGATGACCCGGCCGGACGGGTTTATTTCTACGGCTCGTCACGTACGCGCGCACAGCAATCCGCCATTCGCCAAATCAAAAGCATGAATCGAATCGCCCGCCGAAGCGGATATCTTTTATAACTGGACATACCGTACCTGTACCTGCGACGTTCATCCCAGAAAGGCGTGACATACCATACTCACAACTCCTCTTTCAACGATCTGGCGTAAATTTCATCACCTATTCCAAAATACATCCCAGAGCACCACGACAATGCTCTCACCTAAATCCCCAGCCTGCGTCATTTGCGGGATGCTAGGCGATCGGTCGCCGAGACATGCCGAATTCCCGGAGCTGTGCAGGCATTGTTTTGTTCAGATTCCTTGGATTACACGCATTTATTGTGCAGTTTGCGGCAGGCCGGAAGGGTGCCCGGATTGCACCCGACGCCAAGAAGCAGCATTCATTTGCAATCGTTCAGCGGTACATTACGATCCTGTCATTCGGCAGTGGCTAGCTCTCTACAAATACCGCGGTCATGAAGGGCTGGCTCCCATATTAGGGAAAATGTTGATTCCTGCCTATCGCGGCATGATCGCACAACAGTCTGCCGGCAGCCAAACCGCATTCCGTTTCGATGCCGTTATCCCGGTCCCGGTAAGCGACGAACGGCTGCAGGAGCGGGGCTTTAATCAAGCTGAACGACTTGCTTCCTACCTTGCAGAACATGAACATCTAACGGTATATGATATTTTGCAGCGTACCAGGCACAGCGATAAGCAAAGCTTCAAAACTAGACTTGCGAGACTGCGAGATACCAAACAGCTTTTTGCCGCGGACCTAGATGCTACTGCGGAGATGCTTGATACACTAAATCTCAACGCTCTACACCAACCTCTAATCAAGCTGCTGGTAATAGATGACATTTACACCACCGGCAGTACGGCGAACTCCTGCGCATTGGCGTTAACAGAAGGGATAGAGCAGCTCGCACCTCAAATAAATGCTCAAATATTCATTCTCACACTGGCTCGTTCCTAGCAGATTCGCCTCTATGTTTTGCCTATCAAATATTTAATGAATTTTGTCTGCTTTTGAGTTAATATGGAGTCACAAGTGGCTAGACTCGAAGGGAGCAGTGAAAGATGGATCTTGGAAATTGTCCTCGCTGCGGGAAACTGTATGCTAAGAACTTCCGCGATGTTTGTCCGAATTGCATCAAGCAGATAGATAATGAATATACGGTTTGCTCAGATTATCTGCGTAAGAATAAAGGCACGACCATCAACGAACTTTCAGACGCGACGAGTGTATCTATAAAACAAATCACGAAGTTTATTCGCGAGGGTAGAATTTCGCTGGTGGGTGCTCCGAATTTGATGTATCCGTGCGAGATGTGCGGCATACTCATTCGAGAGAATAACAAATGCGACAGCTGTAGAGCCAAGCTGCTGAAGGAAGTCAGCAAAGCCAAACATGAAATTGCCAGCAGATCCGAAGAAGAGGTCGTGAAAGCGCCAACCTCCGCAGCCTCAGCTTATCGCAACTTAGAGCGTGGCTGAGACTGGTAATTTAGCCGAGTTTTTATAATCTCTAAATATTTATACCCATTTGCCGATAATACTCTTATACAGAGTTATCGGCTTTTTTAATTGTTGGAGGGATTATGATGAAGATAAATCAATCGCACCGGATCAATGCAGTCAATCCGTACCAGAAGCAAAGCGAGCAGCAGGCAAATGCGCTTGATCGTAAACGGAAAACGGATAAAGTGCAAATATCCGCCGAAGCACAGGAGATGCTCTCTTCCAGTCGTGTCCATGACACGGACCGCGCTAAGCTGATTGATGATCTTAAACAATCCGTAAGCACCGGAAGCTATCATGTGGAATCGGGCAAAATCGCAGAGAAGCTGCTTCCTTTTCTTAAAAACTAACAACAAGACAGGTGAATCCTTGTGATCGTGGAGACAATTATCGCAACGCTTGAGCAGCAGGCAGGCGTATACCGAGAGCTGCTGGCCTTGGCCAATGAGAAGACGCCGTATCTTGTCCACAATCAAGTGGAGAAGCTAAACGCTATTCTTCAGAAAGAACGGAAGCTGCTGAAGACGGCTGAGGAGTTGGAGCAGCAGCGGATGAGGTTTTCCGGACAATACTTCTCGGGTATTGGAATGCTTCGTTACAAAGGCGGTAAAATCAGCGAGATGATACGGACGGTCACAGCATCTCAAGATAAGAAGAAACTCACTGAACTTCATGAAGAACTTACCGCGCTGCTTGATGAACTGCAGAAGGTCAGCCAGCTGAACCAGCAGCTCATCGAACAGTCGCTTAAGTTCATTGATTATTCCATAGATTTGCTGGTCGAGGATCCGAACGGCGATGTTACGTACCAGCATCCGCTTAGTCCCGGATACGGCAATCCCCGCAACGGCTTATTTGATACAAGAGGATAGGGAGGCAACCCTGTAATGAGTTCTACATTCCATGGCATTGAAACAGCTAAGCGGAGTTTGTTCACGCAGACAGCTGCATTAAATACAACCGGTCATAATATCTCGAATGCCAATACGGCGGGGTACTCCAGACAAGTAGTGAATATGCAAGCTTCCAGACCAATGGAATACCCGGGCATTAGCAGATCCAACGTACCCGGACAATTGGGAACAGGCGTAGAGTTCTCATCCATTACTCGCGTTCGTCAGTCCTTCCTGGATGATCAATTCCGGAACGAGAACAAGTCTCTGGGAAACTGGGAGATCCAAGCGGACACGCTCAACAAGCTGCAAAGTATTGTAAACGAGCCTTCGGATTCCGGTATTCGTACCGTGCTCGACAACTTCTGGAAGTCGTGGTCAGATCTGAGTAAAGATCCGGAGAATGTGACAGGTCGGAAGATTGTGCGCGAGAGTGCGATCGCATTAACCGATGCCTTCAATCAAACGAGCAAACAGTTAAGAGATTTAAGCACTGATTTGTCCAATAATATTCAGGTTAAAGTCAATGAAATCAACTCCATCGTGACAACGATATCTAATTTGAATACAGAAATTTCACGGGTTGAAGGATTAGGCAATGACGCTAACGATCTAAGAGACCAGCGGGATCTCCTAACCGACAACTTGTCCAAAATCGTAAATATTAACGTGGTGAATACAGGTGCAGGCTACGATATCTCGATCGGAGGCATGAACCTGACAACAGGCGGAACCGCTACACCGACCACTGTGGATGCGCTCACGGCAGCTTTTGGCACAGGTGATGGATCCGGCGACTTGAATAGCGGCGAAGTATTTGGGATGTTCGTGGCGAAAAATAAGTATGTGGCGGATTATCAGAATCAACTGAACGTGCTGGCGAACAGTATTGCAAACGGTGAGATTACCATTACCATTCCGGCGGGCTCGATGCTTCCTGACGGAACGACATTGAAGACGCCGGATGGAAACAGTTTGACATTCGCGGGCACGAATCGCTTGTTGACACAGGATACTACGGTAATCGTTAATGGACTTAACGGTCTTCATAAATTAGGGTACACCTTTGACACCCCTGCCAAGACAGGTGATGATTTCTTTACCTCTGCATCAGGCGACATTACGGCTGATAGTATCCGCTTGAATCCTACAATTGCTGCTGATGCCAGCTTAATCGCAACATCGCTGCGGACTACCGGAACCGGAGGTAGTGAGATTGCAGTTAAAGGTAACAACACGCTTGCCGTACTCTTATCGAATATCAAAGATTCTAAGTTTTCATTTACGACAACAGACGGCGGCGTAACAACCGGAAGCATCGATGATTATTTTAGAGCCATTGTCGGGCAGCTTGGGGTTCAAGGACAAGAGGCGCAGCGGCAGCTTAACAATCAGCAAGTGCTTGCTGAGCAAGTAGACTCCAGCCGGCAAGCGGTCAGCGGTGTTTCGATCGATGAAGAAATGTCTAATATGATTAAGTTTCAGCATGCCTATGGCGCGGCAGCTCGGTTCATGACAGCCTATGATGAGATTTTAGAGAAGCTCATTAACGGTACGGGTACGGTAGGACGGTAATATCTAAGATAGGTGGGGATGAAGTTGTCTTTAAGAATTACGCAAAGCATGATGCATTCGCAGCTGCTTAGAAACGTGAATAATAACTTAAACCGTATGGACAAGCATCAGAATATGCTTTCCACAGGTCGTAAGATAAATGCTCCATCCGATGATCCGGTCGGTATTACCTATGCCCTGCGATATCGCAGCGAGCTTTCGGCCAATGAACAGTATCAGAAGAATATTGACACGGCCAAGTCTTTCGTCGATCATACGGATACGGTCCTATCCCAACTGACCGATATTATGCAGCGCGCCAATGAACTGACTGTTCAAGGTGCCAATGGTGCGAATCCTCAATCTGCATTGGACGCAATTGCGGAAGAGATGGGCCAGCTCTACCAACAAGCGGTTTCTCTTGGCAATGACAGGCTGAACGGCAAAGCGATTTTCAACGGACAATTTACGGACAAGGATCCTTACACAGTAGCTGGTGCTCAAACAGAGCAAGCGGATACACAAGCCATTATGTATCAATTCGCGGCCGGTGTTACGATACCGATTAATGTGACGGGCGATGCGGTGTTTGGTGCAGCTAATCCGCAACCGCCGGCGGATCCTACTACGCCGGATAATCTTTTCACGGTACTAGGCGGTCTCCAAACGGCATTCTCTGCCGGGGATCAGAAGCAAGTGCAGAACTTATTAGGACAATTAGGCAGCCGAATGGACAAAATTTTGAACGTCCGTGCAGAGGTTGGCGCAAGATCGAACCGGATTGATTTGATGGATGCTCGTATTAAGGATCTCGACGTGAACCTGACAGAGCTAGATTCCAAAATCGAAGATGCGGATATGGCTGAGATTATTACGAAGCTGCAGGAAGATCAGAACGTGTATCAAGCTTCCTTGTCCATCGGAGCGAAAATCATCCAGCCTAGTTTATTGGATTATATAAGATAATCCGATCGGGGGATTGCAATGGAATTTCAATTTCCGCGCTTATCGATTCATCAAACCTATGCTCAGATCGGTATTCAAACGAACAATGCCAGCTTAGAAATGCAATCTCCGCCCGGAGACTTGTCTATCGAACAGCCACCGGCTATAGTAGACATTCAATCACCGCGAGGTGAGCTGGAAGTGGATTCTACCGCGGCCTTTACGGCCTTGGGTGCAGGACCTCATTTGGATTGGATGAACTCGATCTACAGCCAGTACAAGAACGTCGCACTCCAAGCCATTGCGAAGATCGTAGAAGATGGTAATCGGATGGCGCAAATCTCGAATCCGAACAATGCTTTCGCTGAGCTTGCGCGCGAGGCATTTCATCATCAGAATCGGATTGTTTACACCGGAGAGGCTTCCATCGATAATGTAAGAGTACGTTATACAGCCCATGCGCCAATTATCAACATAGAAGCTCAGAAGCCGATTATTGAGTACACACCGCGTAAACCGGAGACTCAGTACCATCCGGGTTCGGTAGAAGTGTACTTAAGGCAAAGAAACTCGGTTGAATTCAGCGTGGGTGAATACGACAAATATATATAATAAATTGAAATGCTATAGCGCAAGCTATAGCATTATCTGTTAGAGGAAGGTGTTATTCATGCTCGATTTCTTACAAGGCAGAACGTTTCAATTAAACGGAAGCATTCTAGGCTTCGAGGAATGCAACGAATTCTCGATTAAAGCAGTGGAAGAGAACTCGCATTTTGCATACTTGCAAAGCCTGGAGCATGATTATATTTCATTTTTAGTGATCTCACCATTTACTGCCGATCAGGATTACTCGTTTGAGATCGAAGAGAAGGACAAAAAGCTCCTTGAAATCGAAGCTCCTGAAGATGTCTGTGTGCTAACGATCGTGACGACTACAGATCCATTCACGGATTCGACCATTAATTTACTCGCGCCAATTCTATTGAATATGAAGAACGGACAAGGCAAGCAAAGCGTTCTCCCCCCATCTAGCAGATACAGCACCAAGGAACCTCTCTTCAAAGTCGTTCAATTGGAAAGCGGTGAACAATCATGCTAATATTGAGCCGAAAAAAAGGACAGTCGATCCTCTTAAATAATGATATTGAAATCGTCATATCATCGATCGATGGGGACCAGGTTAAAGTGGGGATTAAAGCGCCAAGCGACGTGAACATCCTTCGTAAAGAAGTGTATGATGCCGTGCAAGAGAGCAATAAACAAGCGCTGCAGAAGCAGCTGAACTTAGCGGATCTGAAGAGTTTTCAACTTCCAAACCATGGTGACAAAAAACCCAATGCCTAGATGGCATTGGGTTTTTTGTTGGAATAACCGAGGATCGCCGAATAAATTCCGTAAATTTTTGTCGTTTTTTTGGTTTTTTGAGGATTCTGCTATAAAGAATCACAAAGTGACCGTCGATATATTCATTAGTCGCTGTTTCGCAGCATGGCGGCCGACCTGATTGCGGAACAGACATAAGGTCTCCACAAGGATGTGGAGAACAACCCAACTTCAAGGAGGAAGAAAAAATGAGAATTAATCACAACATCACAGCTCTAAACACACACCGTCAACTGGGTGCAAACAGCCAAGCAACAGCTAAAAACATCGAGAAATTGTCTTCCGGTCTTCGCATCAACCGTGCAGGTGACGATGCAGCTGGTCTAGCAATCTCCGAAAAAATGCGTGGTCAAATCCGTGGTTTGGACATGGCTGCTAAGAACTCCCAAGATGGTATCTCCCTTATCCAAACAGCTGAAGGCGCTTTGAACGAAACTCACAGCATCCTTCAACGTATGCGCGAACTTGCTAACCAATCCGCTAACGGCACCAACACTGATGCTGACCGCGGCGCGCTTCAAGATGAGATGAACCAACTGACTTCCGAGATCAACCGCGTAGGTAACACTACTGAGTTCAATACTCAAAAGTTGCTTCAAGGTGATGGCAAAACAAACCTTAATTCTACTGGTGTAGTAACTGCTGGTGCATTTTCTGGCGGAACTAACAAAGTCACTACTGAAGCTACACAAACAGTTACTTTTACAGCGGCAGCTGCTGCCGGTAATAGCGCTGCATTTGTATTGAATGGACAAACCCTGACAGCAACATGGGCTGCGTCTGGTACTGGTGGAAATACTGACAACACAGCATATAATGTTACCTCCAATGCTGCAACAATCAATATTGACGGTACTCAGACTACTACTGAAAATGCAACTGGAATAGCTGAAGCACTTCAAAAAATGATTGATAAAAATGATGCATTAAAAGGCAATTATAAAGTAACTACTACTGGTGCTACAGTAACAGTTACTGCAGTTAAAGGTGGAGCTTTTGAAGGTGCTGCAGGGGTTATCGGTGCAACTACACTGACTGGTGTAACTGGTACAGGTAATACTGCTAATACAGGTGTTACTACAAATGCAGTCCAAGCAACGAAAACGTTGGATTTCTCTACTATTGACACAGTAGCTAAAGCTAAAGCATTAGTAGGTACTGGCTTGACTATCAATGGTCAACAAATTGAATTCTACAATGCAAACGATGGCGCCTACACAGGTTCTGCAAAAGGTATTGACATCAGTGATGCAATTGAAGCGGCTGCAGGAGCAAACGATACTGCGTTGGCCAAAGCAATTGCTGAACAAGCGAAAATCGATGGCGTAACCTTGACACAAGGTACTGGTGGTGCTGACAATACTGTAATTGTTAAAGCAGTAGTTGCAGGTACTGACGGTAACTCCCTTGAGGTTGCTGATGGCGGAATCCAAAAAGAATTCAAAACTTCTTTCCAAATCGGTGCTAACACTGGCCAATCCATGAGCCTTGAAGTTAATGATATGCGTTCCAAAGCACTGGGTATCACAGCTAAAGCTGGCGATGCTGGTTTCACAAAAACAAACAGCGTTACTAACGGTACGGATGATGTGAAAAATGAAGCTGCTCTTAACATCTCCACTAAAGACGATGCTGCTAAAGCAATCGCAGTTCTTGATAAAGCAACTGCTTCTGTTTCCAGCGAGCGTTCCAAGCTTGGTGCGGTTCAAAACCGTCTTGAGCACACAATCAACAACTTGGGAACAGCTTCCGAGAACCTGACTGCAGCTGAATCCCGTATCCGCGATGTTGATATGGCGAAAGAAATGATGGAGCAAACTAAGAACAACATCCTTGCACAAGCTGCACAAGCTATGCTTGCTCAAGCTAACCAACAACCACAAGGCGTTCTTCAATTGCTTCGTTAATCTTAACGAACAACCAAGAGATCCTAGATTTTCTAGGATCTCTTTTGTTTTGTATCTGTTCGCCAAAAAAGGCTTCTCTCTTGAGAAGCTCTTTTTGCTAAACAGATACATTTTTTCACTAGGCTATACAGGTTTGCTCTTCAGACACCGATATAAGAAGTAATATACCATCGGGGGGAAAGCGTTATGAATACGAATTTGCCAATCAGCAATTCTGTGCCCATAAGCAGTCCTATAACTAATACTGCCAGTGATCGGCAAGTCGTGTCAGATCAGCAGCCGAGTGCTGCGCCTACACTTCAAAATGCAAGGGAATTAAAGCAAGCGGAGAACACCGGTGTAAAGGTGCCGCTTGGCGAAGAAATGTTGATTAAAGCAATTGAGAAAGCGAACAAAGCGGTTATGGGTGTGGCGACTTCTTGTGAATTTTCTATCCACGAGAAAACAAAGCAGATCATGGTGAAAGTCGTCGAGAAGGATACGGGTAGACTCATTCGTGAAGTACCGCCAGAGAAAATATTAAATATGGTAGCGGCAATGTGCGAGAACGCCGGAATTTGGATCGATGAGCGGAGATAGCAGCGTCAGAAGGAGGACTGTAACGAAATGGTAATGAGGCTTAATGGAATGGCATCAGGCATGGATATCGACACCATCGTCAAGCAACTCATGACGGCTGGGAAGGTGCCGGCTGATAAACTGAAGCAGCAGAAGCAAACCGTGGAATGGCAACGCGACGCCTACAAGGATTTAAACAAGAAGTTGCTTGATTTCCGCAATAATAAAGTTTTCAATTTTAAAGCCGATCGTACACTTGGTGCTAAGTTGACAACGATCAGCGGTGATAATCAAGTGTTTACGGCTACCGCTAGAGCAGATGCGCCTATTGGTACAACATCGATTAAAGTCATGTCGCTTGCAACTTCAGCTAAGATGACAGGTACAGATATCCGTAAAGCTCCAGCTGTACCAACGGACCCTGCGTTCGATGCATCCAAAACGCTTGAAGATCAGAAAGCATTACTGGGTACGACTCCTGCTGTAGGAACCGGAACGGACTATTCCTTCAAAATAAATGGGACTCAGATCGATGTAGATACGAGTGTGGACTCGCTCAATGATGTGCTCTCTCGTATTAACAAGACGACGAGTGTAAATGCTTTTTACGATTCGTTCACAGGTCAAATTGGTTTTACGACTAAGGCGACTGGGACTAATGCGGATATTAAAATCACGGATGATACAGGCGGTTTTGCTGCTAATATTCTTAAATTGCCAGCAACGGTTGCAGTTGGCGATAAAGCTCAGAACGCTAAGTTGGAGATTAACGGAATCGCCACTGAACGCGAGAGCAACTCGTTCACCGTCAACAACATGGATATCGTCCTTAAGCAGAAGAGTGTATTTACAGGCGTAGCAGGGCAAGAAGCTGATCCTACCAAATATGTGGCTACTTCCATAGGTGTATCTACAGATACGACCAAGATAGTAGATTCCATTAAAACGTTCATCGCCGACTACAATGATGTACTGAAGACCTTGCAGGACAAAGTCGGTGAGAAGAAGAATCGCGACTTCCAGCCGCTGACTGAAGAGCAGAGAGCCGATATGAAAGAAGACGATATTAAGCTCTGGGAAACGAAAGCCAAGACAGGGCTGCTGCATAATGACAGCATATTCACTTCGACGATTGCTTCTTTGCGGACGGTCACGTCAACGGTTGTAAACACCGGAAATGCTAACTACACTACCCTGAGTTCCATTGGCATTGGATCAACCAATTATCTGGATAACGGTAAGTTGTCTATATTAGATGAAGAGAAGCTCAAGACAGCCATTGAGACGGATCCGGACGCGGTACTGGCGCTATTCTCTGCTACCGGCAATGGTGATGCGGACGAGTCGGATGTCGGGATTGTTCAGAAGATGTATGGTAACCTGAAAGGAACGCTTGAGAATCTCTCTAGCAAAGCAGGTACATCTTTATTCTCTGATGAGGTCCTGAAGTCAGATAGCATTATGGGCAAGCAGCTATCCAAGCTAAATGAACAAATTGCAGCATGGAACCGCCGTTTAGTGACAATGGAGGACAATTATTACAAGAAATTTACCGCGATGGAGACAGCGATCAGTAAGTTGAATTCCCAGTCGTCGAGTCTGATGAGCTCTATTGGGGGCTAATAATAGGAGGAACCGTTGATGCTGCAAGCACAGAAGAATAGATATCTCGACAACTCCGTCCAAACTGCTTCACCTGCACAATTGCTGATTATGCTTTATGATGGCGCCATTCGATTCTCGAAGGCTGCCATTCTGGCAATTAATGAAGGTAAGAATGAGGACGCCCATCGTAATCTTGTGAAGGTTCAAGATATCGTTGCGGAGTTCGAAATTACGTTGGATCGTAATTCAGAGTTGGCCGACGGCCTACTGAAGCTTTACGATTATTTCAAAACCCGTCTAAGAGAAGCAAACCTGAAGAAAGACGTAGTTCCTGTCGAAGAAGTGCTCGGCTATTTAACCGAACTTCGCGAAACCTGGATAGCCGCAGCCAAACCGGTGGCGAGCGTTCAGAGGAGCTCATAATTGGAATGGAAGCCATAAAACAATTAGAGCAGTTGACGTTGCAGCTTGTAGCCGACATCCATGGAGCGACTGTTGAACAGATCGAAGACTTCCTGGAGCTGAGAGGGAGCATCATAGAAGCGATTCAAGCTCAGTTTGCGCTCCGTCCGGCTGACAGCACCAATCAGGAGCAGGTGAATCGGATTCTTAGTTTCGACTCGCGCATTCTGGGACGTATGGAAGAGCTTAAGCACGAAGCGACCCAGGGTATGGACAAATTCAACCGTGCCCGCGTTCAGCGGGACGCCTACGGTGGCGGAGGGGCATACGGTACAGACAACAGTATGTTCTTCGACGAGAGGAACTAGGATTACAATAAAATATCGTTGAATATTAATGAAATGCACCCGCGTGGGTGCTTTTTTTGTGGATGGCGAAAAAATTAAACCAATAAAATCAATAATGTATTCGCTTACAAAAACTTATTGACAATATTGTGAAGTGGGTGTTATATTCGATTTGTGGGCCACGCCTAGTGATCTCGCAGCTATTTGAAGATGAAGGGAATGTTCTCAATGCAAGGTAAAGTTAAATGGTTTAACGCAGAAAAAGGTTACGGTTTCATCGAGACAGAACAAGGCGGCGACGTATTCGTACATTTCTCCGCAATCCAATCCGAAGGTTTCAAAACACTTGAAGAAGGCCAATCCGTAGAATTCGACATCGTCGAAGGCGCGCGTGGTCCTCAAGCTGCAAACGTTACTAAACTGTAATCATACCGCTGTTAAGCGGCCACATAATACATGGTACGCGCTTAACCGAATGATCGGCAGAAGCCCTGGGCAACCAGGGCTTTTTCTTATGTTTACCCTCCATTCTATTTCTAGAAACTGCTAAATACTATATTATCAGATATTTCACAAAATACTGAAAATACCTTTGAGATCGCCCACATAGGGTGTTATAATAAGACTATGTAAAAGGAGGAATGCCACATGAAATACAACATTCGAGGTCAACACATCCTGGTGACAGACGCCTTGCGCGAATATGTCGAGAAGAAGCTAAGCCGCCTAGAAAAGTATTTTGAAGAGCCGTTTACCTCCGAGACAAACGTTACAATGTCAGTTACGAAAGGCAAGCATGTTATTGAAGTCATGATTCCACTCTCGAACGCGATGCTAAGAGCAGAGGAGAAGAGCGAGGATATGTACGCTTCCATTGACTTGGTAGTGGACAAACTGGATCGTCAGATTCGCAAACATAAAACTAAAATCAACAGCCGATATCGCAAAGAAAGCGGCATTCGCACGATGTTCAAAGACGACGGCGCAGCCGTTCGGGTACTGGAGGAGGAAGAGGACTACGAGCTTGTTCGAACGAAACGCTTCCTATTAAAGCCGATGGATGTGGAAGAAGCGATTTTGCAAATGAACATGGTAGGACACAGCTTCTTCATGTTCGCGAATGCGACAACCAAAGAAGTGAATGTTGTTTATAAACGCAGCGACGGTCGATATGGATTAATTGAAGCGGACTAATATGGTATACATCGGGCCCTGGGAAACCGGGGCTCTTTTTGCTTAAGGATCGTCATGAGGCTCTCTCAACCGGCATATAATGGAGACGCCGCTCGGGGCAACCGGCAAGAAATACAGGATCCCAGCGGGTTTGCGTGCGGAATCCAGCTTCTCCCTCAGAGGGCCAACATTGCGGGAACTGCCGCAAACTGATACAATTTATGCAAACAGGCGTAACAGACGAAAGGGGAAGACCATGCTCGGACTTGTAAAGAAATTATTCGGAGACGCCAACGAACGTGAGATTAAGCGTCTAATGCGTACGGTGGAGGAAATTAACGGCCTTGAGTCGCAAGTTTCCAAGTTGTCAGATGATGGACTTCGTGAGAAGACGGAGGAATTTAAAGCACGTCTCGAAAAGGGTGAGGATATTGATACCCTGCTTCCAGAGGCGTTTGCTGTTGTGCGAGAAGCTTCCAAACGCGTTCTGGACAAGCGCCATTACGACGTACAGCTGATCGGCGGTATGGTGCTTCACGAAGGCCAAATTGCGGAGATGAAGACCGGTGAAGGTAAAACGCTCGTCGCTACCCTTGCGGTTTATTTGAACGCGCTTCTGGGAAAAGGCGTTCATGTCGTTACGGTCAATGACTACTTGGCTACGCGTGACAGCGAGCAAATGGGTCAGCTCTATAAATTCTTAGGCTTAACTGTCGGTGTTAACCTGCATGGCCTCAATCATGACGAGAAGCAAGCAGCTTACGCATGCGATATCACATACGGAACGAACAATGAGTTTGGATTCGACTACTTGCGTGACAACATGGTCCTGTACAAAGAACAAATGGTACAGCGTCCGCTTTATTATGCCATTATTGACGAAGTCGACTCCATCCTTGTCGATGAAGCTCGTACACCGCTTATTATTTCCGGTCAGGCGGCCAAATCGACGGAGCTGTATTTTGCGGCGGATCGGTTTGCGATACGTTTGAAGGTAGAAGAAGATTATACGGTTGATGTGAAAGTGCGTTCGGTCACGTTGACGGATGCAGGCGTGGAGAAAGCGGAGAAAGCATTCGGCATCGAGAACTTGTTCGATCATGCCAATGTAACGCTCAACCATCACATCCAGCAAGCGCTCAAAGCGCATGTCATTATGAAACGCGACGTAGACTACGTTGTACAAGATGAAGAAGTGATCATTGTCGATGAGTTTACGGGCCGTCTAATGGCTGGCCGCCGTTACAGCGACGGATTGCACCAAGCGATCGAAGCGAAAGAGCAAATTAAAGTACAGAACGAGAGCATGACGCTCGCGACGATTACATTCCAGAACTACTTCCGGATGTACCGCAAGCTGTCCGGTATGACAGGTACAGCGAAGACGGAGGAAGAAGAGTTCAAGAAAATTTACGGTCTTGAAGTTATTCAAGTGCCGACCAACCGGAAGAATATCCGTGAAGACATTGCGGATGTGGTTTATAAAACGGAGAACGGCAAGTTCAAAGCGGTCGTTGAAGAAATCGTGAATCGCCACAAGAACAAACAGCCTGTGCTCGTAGGTACCGTTTCCATCGAGAACTCCGAGAAGCTCTCCGAGATGCTGAAGAAACGCGGCATTACGCATAAAGTATTGAACGCGAAGTACCATGCCGAGGAAGCTGAAATTATTTCTCGCGCGGGTCAATCCGAGTCCGTTACGATTGCAACGAACATGGCCGGTCGCGGTACCGATATTTTGCTTGGCGATGCTGTTGACGGTATTGGCGGCTTGCATATTATTGGTACGGAGCGCCATGAGAGCCGTCGTATCGATAACCAGCTGCGCGGTCGTGCCGGTCGTCAAGGCGATCCGGGTTCCTCGCAGTTCTACCTGTCGCTCGAGGATGAGCTTATGCGCCGTTTCGGCTCTGAGAACATCATGGGCATGATGGAGCGTCTTGGCTTCGAAGAAGATCAACCGATCGAGAGCCGTCTGATCACCCGTGCGATCGAATCCGCGCAGAAACGCGTAGAGGGCAACAACTTCGATCAACGTAAAATCGTCTTGCAATACGATGACGTCATGAACCAACAGCGTGAAATTATCTACAAGCAGCGCCGCGAAGTGCTCTTCTCCGAGAACATCCGCGAAATCGTGCTTGAGATGATCAAGCCTGTCATTGCGAAGATCGTAGAAGCTCACTGTCCGTCCGATGACGTACCGGAGAACTGGGAGCTGCAAGAAATCGTGGATTACGCGGAAGGCAACTTCCTGAACGAGGGCAGCATCACGAAAGATGATCTCTGGGGCAAAGAGCCGGAAGAAATCAATGATTTCTTGTACGGCAAAGTAATCGAGCTCTACGATCAGCGTGAAGAAGGAATCGGTCCGGAGACGATGCGTGAATTCGAGAAGGTTGTCGTGCTGCGCGCAGTAGACAGCAAATGGATGGATCACATCGATGCCATGGATCAGCTTCGCCAAGGTATCCACCTTCGTGCATATGGCGGTACAGATCCGCTTCGTGAATATCAATTCGAGGGCTTCGAGATGTTCAAGGAAATGATTGAGCATATTCAAGAAGAAGTGACGAAATATATCATGAAAGCGCACGTGGAGAACAACCTGGAGCGCCAAGAGGTAGCGAAAGGTCAAACGGAGTCCGGCGGAAGCAGCGAAATGCAGCAGAAGCGTCCGGTTCGCAAGGAAGAGCGCGTGCGTCGTAACGATCCATGCCCATGCGGCAGCGGCAAGAAATACAAGCAGTGCCACGGACAATAAGCCTGCCTATTGCATAAGGTAGGGCAACGAAGTTAATTTTGAGGTGAAGCGACCGTCATGATAGATATTACGATGAAGCAAGATCTGCGTGAAATGGCGAAGCGTCTCCAAGAACTCAGGGGGTCTCTTTGACTTAGATATTAAGCAAGAGATGATTCTCAATTTTGAGGAGAAAATGAGCGCTCCTGGCTTCTGGGATGACAATGAGCGCGCGCAGGGTACCATCTCCGAGATGAACGCCGTCAAATCCGTCGTCGATCAATTCGAACGGATGCAAAGTGAGCATGAAGATCTGCAAACGATGCTGGAGCTGGCGGAAGAGGAAGGCGAGGACGAAAGTCTTGAGGCGGAGCTTAAGCGCAGCGTGGCGGAACTCGTAAGCAAAGTAAGCGAGTTTGAGCTTCAATTGCTGCTAAGCGAGCCTTATGACAAGCTGAATGCCATTCTTGAGCTGCATCCCGGCGCAGGCGGCACGGAGTCGCAGGACTGGTGCCAAATGCTGTACCGGATGTACACGCGCTGGGCGGAGAAATCCGGCTTTAAGGTAGAGCTTCTGGATTACCTGGCCGGAGACGAGGCGGGCATCAAGAGCGTTACCATTTCCGTCAAAGGCCATAATGCATACGGGTATTTGAAGGCGGAGAAAGGTGTTCATCGTCTCGTGCGTATTTCGCCTTTCGATGCCTCAGGTCGAAGACATACATCCTTCGTATCCTGTGACATTATGCCGGAGATTGACGATGACATCGAGATTGAGATCCGTTCGGAGGATCTCAAGGTAGATACGTACCGGGCCAGCGGCGCGGGCGGTCAGCACATCAATAAGACGGAATCGGCCATTCGGATCACGCATATTCCTTCGGGGATCGTCGTTTCCTGCCAGACGCAGCGTTCGCAGATTCAGAACCGCGAGCGCGCGATGCAGATGCTTCGCTCCAAGCTTTACGAACGTAAGATTGAAGAGCAGCAGAAGCATCTCGCGGAAATTCGCGGCGAGCAATCCGATATTGCATGGGGCAGCCAAATCCGCTCCTATGTGTTCCATCCGTACAGCATGGTCAAAGACCATCGCACGTCGGTGGAAACGGGCAATGTCGGCGCCGTGATGGATGGCGATCTGAATATCTTTATCGACGGTTATTTGCGGAGCAAGATCCGTCATGAAGAGCAGTAAGCAAGAGACAACTATGCATGCGTGCATAGCCTGGAGTAAGAGTTCCTACACTACTAAGTGTCGGAACTCTTTTTTGTGGATTAATGGAGTCACTTATAGAAGGATGGGGTCAGCAATGAGTTTGCAGCAAGAACAAGGGATCAAGAAGCTACATAGAGAAAATCGAAGACTAAGAAAGCCGATGGGGCCGAAGAGTGAAGCCGCGCTCAGCGTGGCATTGCTGCTTATCGGGTCTTTTCTGATCGCCATCAGCTTTAACATGTTTCTGGTACCGCTCGGCATTGCATCCGGCGGTGTATCGGGTATTTCCATCTTGATTAATCGCGTATGGGATATTCCACCTGCTTACACGCAGTGGGCGCTTAACGTACCGCTGTTCCTGTTGGGACTCTGGCTGCTTGGCAAACGCTTCGCACTGAAGACCGCACTGGGCTCCTTCTTGCTGCCGCTGCTTGTCCTGTTCACCTCGGACTGGCAGCCGCCAACCGATAATGCGATGCTTGCCTCGATTTATGGCGGGATCGGCGTTGGGGCGGGGCTTGGTCTTGTTTTCCGCGGACGAGCTTCGACAGGCGGTCTAGATCTGGCGGCGCAGCTGCTGCATAAATTCACAGGGGTAAGGCTGGGACTGGCGGTAGCGTGCTTCGACGGTCTCGTTATTGCCGCCGCGGGCATAATTATTGCGCCGGAGAATGCGCTTTATGCTCTGGTGGGCTTATTTGTGACAAGCAAAACGATCGATTTTGTACAGACGGGCCTTGCCACTTCGAAGGTTGCCTTCGTTATTTCGGACAAGCCGGAAGAGATTTCGCAGGTGGTGCTTCATGATCTGGATCGCGGATTGACCAAGCTGGATGCGCATGGAGGTTACACAGGCGAAGCGCGTACCGTGCTGATGGTCGTTGTCGGTCAAGGCGAAGTGTCGAAGCTGAAGGGGCTCGTAAGGACGGCAGACCCTTACGCGTTTGTTATTATTAGCGATACGGCCGAGGTGCTGGGGGAAGGCTTCCAATTGCCTTAAATTTGCCGCAAAAATGCGCTTTTTTTACGTTGAATTATTATGAATACGTATGTATAATAATACAAAGTGTTAGCTATTTCCTCTATCCCCCTGTTCGTGTACAATGGATAGCTAGGAAGGATATGGATGGGAGAGAACGGACATGAGTAAAGCAGTGAAAGCAGCGATTATCGGATCAACAGGGTACGGCGGCGTTGAGCTTATCAGGCTTCTGGCCCACCATCCGCAAGTAGAAGTGACTTCTGTCATTTCATCGTCGAGCGCAGGTGCGCCGATTGCGGAAGGATTCCCGCATTTGACCGAAATTTGCACAGATATTCTTGATGACGTTGATCCGGCTTTGATACGAAGCAAAGCTGAGGTTGTATTTATAGCAACTCCACCGGGCATTGCAGCCCGACTAATCCCTTCGCTTCTGGCGGAAGGGCTGAAGGTTATTGATATTTCCGGCGACCACCGGCTTAAATCTCGCAGTGAGTACGAGACTTGGTATAAGAAGGAGCCTGCGGAGCAGCAGTACTTGGACCAGGCGGTTTACGGTTTATGCGAAGTGTATGGCGATGCTGTACGCGGCGTCGATCTGATCTCCAATCCGGGCTGTTTCCCGACCTCTGCGCTGCTGGGATTGATTCCCGCGGTACAAGAAGGTTATATCGATCATTCCACCATTATTATAGATGCGAAATCCGGCGTTTCCGGCGCAGGCCGCGGTACAAGTGTAGGTAACCACTATCCGGAGATCAATGAGAACTTCAGAGCTTACAAGATCAATAAGCATCAGCATATTCCGGAGATTGAGCAAGTGCTGTCGGATATTGCGGGCGAGAAAGTATTGACGACATTCACGACCCACTTGGTACCGATGACGCGCGGTATTATGAGCACGATCTATGCGACCGTTAAGGACGGTCACACCGTTGAGGACTTCATCTCGTTATACAGCAATTATTATGAAGGTCGTAAGTTTGTGCGTATTCGCAAGAACGGCACATGGCCGGCAACCAAAGAAGTATCCGGCTCCAACTACTGCGATATCGGCTTCTCCGTTGATGAGCGAACAGGGCGCATAACGATTGTGTCGGTTATTGATAATCTCGTGAAAGGCGCTGCCGGGCAGGCCATTCAAAACTTGAATTTGATGATGGGCTGGGACGAGACGCTGGGCCTTAACTTCGTTCCGATGTACCCGTAAGAAGGGAGGCGACCGCTGGTCGACTCCGCAATCATTCAATAAAGGAGACGCGATTGAACAATGGGACAGGGGAACACATCACCAACCTATATCGTCGTGCCGGAAGGCTCCGTTACGACACCTAAAGGCTTTAAAGCCGGCGGTTTGCATTGCGGCTTGAAGAAGACGACGCGCCATGACCTTGGCGCTATCGTATGCGAAGTGCCTGCTGCGGCGGCGGGCGTGTACACGACGAACGTGTTTCAGGCAGCGCCGATTCAGGTGACGCGCGAGAGTATCGGTGCCGGCGGCAAGCTGCGCGCGGTCATCGTGAACAGCGGCAACGCAAATGCGTGCACAGGCAAGCAGGGCGATGCGGATGCCTATGAAATGCGCAGCGCATTCGCTGAAGCGATCGGCGTACCTGCCGAGCAGGTTGCGGTAGCTTCTACCGGCGTCATCGGCGAGTTGCTGAAGATGGACCGCGTACGCGGCGGAATTGCGGAGCTGCCCGCACGACTGGCAGCTTCCTATGAAGCGGCAGATGATTTCTGCCAAGCGATCCTGACGACGGATCTCGTAAAGAAGGAAGTCTGCGTTTCCGTTACCGTTGACGGCAAGGTTGTACATATCGCCGGCGCATCGAAGGGAAGCGGGATGATTCATCCGAACATGGCGACGATGCTTGGTTTCGTGACAACAGATGCGGAGATCGGAAGCGAAGCGTTACAAACGCTGCTGCGCCAAGTAACAGACGTAACGTTTAACATGATTACGGTTGACGGCGATACCAGCACGAACGACATGCTGGTTGCGATGGCAAGCGGTTTTGCGGGCAACGAAGAGCTACACGCGGGTCACCATGATTATGCGGCGTTCGCGGATGGACTGCGTTATGTATGCGAGGTGCTTGCCAAAGCGATCGCGCGTGACGGTGAAGGCGCAACGAAGCTCGTTGAGGTGCAAGTGCGCGGAGCGGAATCGAACGATGCGGCGCAAGCGATCGCGAAGACCGTTATCGGCTCTTCGCTCGTGAAGTCCGCCGTATTCGGCGCAGACGCCAACTGGGGCCGTATTATTGCGGCTGTCGGACGCGCAGGCGTGCCTGTGAATCCGGAGACCGTCGACATCGCACTGGGCGATATCGTGACGCTTACTCAGTCGCGGCCGATTGCTTTTGACGAAGAAGCGGCACTTGTTTATCTGAAGGGCGATACGGTCGTCATTCATGTGGATCTGCATATGGGTGAAGGCGTGGCAACGGCTTGGGGTTGTGACCTGACTTATGATTATGTCCGTATCAACGCGGCATATCGCACATAGCAAGAGGATTTCGGGAACGAAGGGAACGGACGAAACCTATGGAACAGCGGTTTGTGATGAAATGCGGGGGCAGCACGCTTGCGGCGCTTCCGGCTTCTTTTTTCGAAGATTTGAGGAGTTTGCAGGAGCGCGGCGTTAAAGCGGTCATCGTGCATGGCGGCGGCCCGGCTATCTCGGAAACGCTCGGCAAGCTGGGAATCGCGAGCGAGTTCGTGAACGGCTTGCGCAAAACAAGCGACGAAGTGCTCGACGTGGTGGAAATGGTGCTGGCAGGACGGATCAACAAAGAGATCGTGCGCCGCATCGGTCAAAGCGGCGCGAAAGCGCTTGGCCTCTCCGGCGTGGACGGCGAGCTCATCACGGCTCAGCCAGTGGCGAACGCTGACGAGATCGGCTTTGTCGGCGATGTAACGGATGTGAATGCAGCGATCATCGAAGGCGTCATGGGGATGGGCTACATTCCCGTAATCGCGCCGATCGGGATCGACGCGGCAGGACAACGCTACAACATCAATGCAGATACAGCTGCAGGTGCGGTTGCATCACATCTAGGTGTAGAGCAGATGATCGTGGTAACGGATGTACCCGGTATTTTGAAAACGGTAGACGGAGAGAAGCAAGTGCTCCCTACTGCAACAGTGGAAGAAATCGAAGAGATGATTGCGAGCGGCGAAATTTACGGAGGCATGATTCCGAAGGTTCGCGCAGCGATCGCCTGCATTCAAGGACGCGTGAAGGAAGTCGTCATCGTGAATGGCGACGTACCCGGCGTACTCAGCAAGGCCGTTCTCGAAGGCGGCATCGGAACAAGAATTATACAATCTTAATTATTAGTGGGGTGAACGAATGATGAGCGATATCAACAAAGGTACTGAAGCAGCCGGCAGCTCGCTTTTTCCGACGTATGCAAGATATCCGATTTCACTTGTGAAGGGTGAAGGCAGCTGGCTCTGGGATGACAAAGGGAACAAATACTTGGATTTCATGTGCGGCCTGGCCGTAACGAATCTGGGTCATGCACCGAAGCAAGTGAAAGAAGCGCTTGTGAAGCAGCTCGATGAGCTGTGGCATGTATCCAATCTGTTTCACATTCCGAATCAAGAAGCGGCAGCGAAGCTGCTGACGGATAACAGCCATGCGGAAGCGGTGTTCTTCTGCAACTCCGGCGCGGAAGCCAATGAAGCGGCAATTAAGCTTGCCCGCCGTTACCATCAGAAAGTGAAGGGCAACGGTCGCTACGAAATCATTACGTTCGCCCAATCCTTCCACGGCAGAACGCTTGCGACGTTGACGGCAACGGGCCAAGAGAAAGTGAAAGAAGGCTTCGGCCCTCTTCCGGAAGGGTTCCGCTACATCCCGCTGCATGATATCGAAGCGCTTGAAGCGGCAATTACGGATAAGACGGCTGCCATTATGATCGAAATGATCCAAGCCGAGGGCGGCGTCATTCCGGTAGAGCCTGCGTTCGTGCAGCATTTGGCTAAGCTTTGCAAGGAGCGCGGTTTGCTCCTGATCATAGATGAGATTCAAACAGGCATGGGTCGTACCGGTAAGCTGTTTGCATTTGAACACTACGGGATCGAGCCGGATATCTTTACATTGGCAAAAGGTCTGGGGAGCGGTTTCCCTGTCGGCGCTACGCTGGCCAAAGGCGAGCTGATCGAAGCATTCACGGCAGGCAGCCATGGCTCGACGTTCGGCGGCACTCCGATTGCTACGGCTGTCGTGAAAGCGACGGTGGAGACGATCATCAGCGAGAAAGCACCGGAGCGTGCGGCTGAGAGCGGCGAGTACCTCGTAGGACAACTTCGCGAGAAACTTGCGGGCAATCCTTTCGTGAAGGACATCCGCGGCAAGGGACTCATGATCGGCATCGTATGCAGCGGTCCGGTCGCGAACATCATCGCAGAAGGCCAGAAGCGTGGTTTGCTCGTTGTTACGGCAGGTCCGGACGTTGTCCGTTTGCTGCCTAGCCTACTCGTTTCGCGTGAAGAAATAGATCAAGCGGTGAGCATTCTGACCTCGATTTTCGCGGATCAAACGGCTCCAGCGCAGCTGTAGAAAGAAGGGAGAACCACCCACATGTCTCAATTGTTGACGGAAGAAATAGCAATCGGCCTCAAAGGCCGTGATTTTATCGGCTTGGCTGACTATACGCCCGCGGAAGTGCGTTACCTGATCGATCTGGCGATCGAACTGAAGGGAAAGCAGAAAGCCGGCGAAATTTATCACCCGCTGAAGGGCAAAACCCTCGGCATGATTTTTGAGAAGTCTTCCACGCGTACGCGTGTTTCCTTTGAAGTCGGGATGTACCAGCTCGGCGGTCATGCCTTGTTCCTTAGCCGTAACGATCTGCAGATCGGCCGCGGGGAGACGATCTCCGATACGGCGCAGACGCTGTCGCGTTACCTGGACGGCATGATGATCCGTACCTTTGCGCACCGTACGGTCATTGAGCTGGCTCGTGCAGCTACCGTGCCGGTCATTAACGGCCTTACAGACCTGTCCCACCCGTGCCAAGCGCTGTGCGACTATCAAACGGTGCTTGAGCATAAGGGCCGCCTCGAAGGACTTAAAGTGGCGTACATCGGGGATGGCAACAACATGGTGCACTCCTTGATGATGGGCGCGGCGAAGCTCGGCATGCATATTTCGGTGGCGACGCCGGAAGGCTACGAGCCGGATGCTGACGTTGTAGCGATGACGAAAGCGAGCGCAACTGAAACCGGTTCGCGCATTCATATATGCCGTGATCCGAAAGAAGCGATTGCGGACGCAGACGTCATCTACACGGACGTGTGGGCGAGCATGGGCTTTGAGGCGGAGCAGAAGGAGCGCGAGCTTGCTTTTGCCGCGTATCAAGTGAACGAGGATCTGGTTCGCTATGCGAAGAAAGATTACTTGTTCATGCACTGCCTGCCTGCGCATCGCGGCGAGGAAGTAAGCGAAGGCGTCATCGATGGCAAACAATCGATAATTTTCGATCAAGCGGAGAACCGTCTGCACGCGCAGAAGGCAATCATGGCCGCAATCATGTAGTACGGAACGTACTGTGATGGACTTATACAAGATTAATTTACTATAGGGAGTGTTGACTCAATCATGGCGAAGGAAAAAATCGTGCTGGCTTACTCGGGCGGTCTGGATACGTCCGTTATTCTAAAATGGCTCAAAGAAACCTATGACGCGGAAATTATCGCGTTCACGGCCGATATCGGACAAAAGGATGAGCTGGATGGTCTGGAAGCAAAAGCGTTGGCTACAGGCGCTTCCAAAGTGTACATCGATGATCTGCGCGACGAGTTCGCGGAGGATTTCATCTATCCGATGTTCCAATCCGGCGCGCTCTATGAAGGGCAGTACCTGCTGGGTACTTCCATCGCTCGTCCGCTGATCGCCAAACGTATGGTCGACATCGCTCGCGCTGAAGGCGCGACAGCGATTGCTCACGGCGCAACAGGCAAAGGCAACGACCAAGTGCGCTTCGAGCTGACAGCTGCCGCGCTTGCTCCGGACATCGCCGTAATCGCGCCATGGCGCATTGAAGCGTTCCGCGAGCAATTCCCGGGCCGTGCTGAAATGATCGCCTATGCTGAAAAGCACAACATTCCGGTTCAAGCGTCTGCGGCTAAGCCGTACTCGATGGACCGCAACCTGCTGCACATCAGCTTTGAGAGCGGCATGCTGGAGGATCCTTGGTTCGATCCGAGCAGCGACGAGAACAAAGGCATGTTCGTCTTGTCCGTGTCCCCTGAGGACGCGCCGGATCAAGCTGAATACGTTGAGCTTACATTCGAAGCCGGCAATTGTATCGCAGTTAATGGCGAGAACCTGAGCCCGCTGCAAGCGATGGAGAAGCTGAATGAGCTTGGCGGCAAGCACGGTATCGGCCGCGTGGATATGGTGGAGAACCGTTTCGTCGGCATGAAGAGCCGCGGCGTATATGAGACACCGGGCGGTACGATCCTATTCACTGCGCATCGCAAAATGGAGTCGCTCACGATGGACCGCGACGTCATGCATTTGCGTGATTCCCTTATTTCCAAATATGCATCACTCGTATATAACGGCTTCTGGTTCGCACCGGAGCGTCTGGCGCTGCAAGCGCTCGTACTCGAAAGCCAGAAGAACGTCACGGGCGTTGTTCGCCTGAAGCTGTACAAAGGCAACGTAATCGGCGCCGGCGTGAAGAGCCCGGTCAGCCTGTACAATCCGGATATCGCAACGATGGAAGCAGATCCGTCCAAAGCGTATGACCAAGGCGATGCAACCGGCTTTATCCGCCTGAACGCGCTGCGTCTGAAAGTATCCTCCGGCGTGGAGCAGAACAAGAAGCAGTAAGGCAAGCGAAACGATAAAGGAGTGCACCTGTGTGAGTAAATTATGGGGCGGCCGGTTTACGAAGAAAACCGACCAACTGGTAGAGGAATATACGGCATCCATTTTATTTGATAAAGAGCTTGCGGAAGAAGATATTCAAGGCAGCCTGGCCCATGTCACCATGCTGGGCAAGCAGGGCATTCTGCCTGCGGACGATGTGGAAAAAATCATAGACGGCCTGCACCGCGTCCTGCAGCGCATCAAGCGTGGCGACATTGAATTCTCCATCGCCGATGAAGATATTCACATGAACATCGAGAAGACGCTGATCGACGATGTGGGTCCTGTTGGCGGTAAGCTGCATACGGGCCGCAGCCGTAACGATCAAGTTGCGACGGATATGCATTTGTACCTGCGCAAGCGGGTTGTGGAGTTCGTTGATCTGCTGCAGAAGCTGCAAGCTGCTCTTGTGCAGCAGGCTACGGCGAACATCGATACGATTTTGCCGGGATATACGCATCTGCAGCGCGCACAGCCCATCTTGTTCGCGCACCATATGATGGCTTATGTATCCATGTTCGGCCGCGATATCGAGCGTTTGCAGGACAGCTACAAGCGGATTAACACGCTGCCGCTCGGAGCGGGTGCATTGGCAGGGACGACGTTCCCGATCGATCGCCATTTCGTAGCGAGTCAGCTGAAGTTTGACCGCGTCTACGAGAACAGCCTGGATGCGGTAAGCGACCGCGACTTCATTCTGGAATTCCTGTCGCATGCGTCCATCATCATGATGCATCTGTCGCGCCTAAGCGAAGAGTTCATCCTGTGGTCGAGCACCGAGTTCCACTTCGTTGAGCTTGACGATGCATTCTGCACAGGCAGCAGCATTATGCCTCAGAAGAAAAATCCGGATGTGCCGGAGCTTGTCCGCGGGAAAACAGGTCGCGTTTATGGCAACCTCGTTGGTCTGCTGACTGTGCTCAAATCACTTCCGCTTGCTTATAACAAGGACATGCAGGAAGACAAAGAAGGCATGTTCGATACGGTCCGCACGCTGCAAGGCGCACTGCAATTGTTTGCCCCAATGGTGGCAACGATGAAGGTGAACAAGGACCGGATGCGTCAAGCCGTTAATCAAGATTTCTCGAACGCGACCGATATCGCCGACTTCCTGGTTGGCAAAGGCCTGCCGTTCCGTCAAGCGCATGAAGTCATCGGCAAGACTGTCTTGTACTGCATCCAGCAGGGCAAGTACTTGCTGGATCTCACGCTGGATGAGTTCAAGCAGTTCTCTTCGCTGTTCGACGATCGCATCTACGAGGTGCTGCAGCCGGAGAATGTGGTTAATGCCCGGAACGTCTATGGCGGTACTGCCAAGACGCAAGTAGTCGAAGCTATCTCCCGCGCGGAGCAAGAACTAGCCGCAACTGCGGAATGGATTACCGAATACGCGGAGCGCAGCCGCTAAATAGCAATAGGGCCGTAATTTCAAGCAGCGTATGCTTGGGATTACGGCCTTTTTTTTCGCTATGCAGATAGAAGGGGGTGCGGGCGGGTAGCAGATGGCTTGCGGCTCAGGAGAGGTAGCAGATACCGCTTATTAGCGAGAGAGCGGCGAATCTAAGGCGAGAGAGATATCAACTACCGCACAGCGAGTGCCTCAACCATCCGATTGTTTTTGAGCAAAGGGCAGCCATATAACATCTCCAAGAAATGCTGCTATTTATGCAACAATTCGGCCGAAAAGAAGCTCTCACAGAGGAAATGCTGCCAAATATGCAACAATTGCTGCTCATTTCTTCACTTAGCCCCCAATTCGCTTGGAAATGTTGCATCCCATGCAGCATTTAGTCAGAATCACCCTACGGGAAAGTGAAATGCTGCAATTCAAGCAACATTTAACCGGATTCTTCTCTATCTAACGCGCGTTTCTGCGGCAGCCGCTGAAACGCGACTACTGAGCCACGCCGTCCTCAAGCAAAGGCGCTTCATCCTTGCCGTTATCCGGGTGAGACTGCTCCGGCGCGACGGCATAAACGACCGGCTGTGCCCGATACGTATCTCGGGAGATGCGTTTGCGCGAAACTTGCACACCGTTCTCCAGCTTCGTGCGGAACGTCTCGACAATGTAGCCGGGTTTGCCGGATGCAAGCTTGCGGCGCTCGCCGGGCAGTATGGAAGCAGACGGCACTTCTTTCACCGGCGGAACGACAGTGGCCACGGTTTTGGATTCAATTTTGTACTGCACATTTTTAGGTAAGGTCCCGAAGATCTTTACCGTCACCTGGCGATTCTTCACTTCCGTCACGATGACGAGATGCTTGCCGGTCGTGTTCTTGAACTTGAAATTGATCGCATCATCGGCATAGGTCGCATCTCGGCCCATCGGCAAATAAGCAACGGGGAGGGAGTGATTGCGCCGCTCCACCATATCAAGGCCCGCGAACAGGACGGCATTGTACAGCGTGCTGGACACTTGGCAGATCCCGCCGCCGACGCCCGGAACGAACTCGCCGTTAAGAATGACGGGCGCTTGGCGATAGCCGTATTTTTTGCTGGTCAGGGCAATGATTCTGCTGTAATCGAATATTTCTCCGGGAGCGAGCTCCATGCCGCTCAGCGTCTTGGCCGTCATCGTCACATTGAAAGCACGGCCCGCGCCGCTCGTCCTAAACTCCGTGGTAAAGGAAGAAATAAGCCGTTCGACCCCTTCAGCCTTCAACCGCTGCAAGGTTATGGACGGATGGATGACGCGAAGTTCAACCGGCCAGGTCATGGGAGAGAGCTTCTTGCCCCAATTGTTCCCGACCGCCTTCGCAATCGCAGCTGCAGCATGGGCATACATTTTATCCGTATCGAGTCGATAGGCATCCTTGTGCGGGGTATAGACGACCTTGTCGCCACTCGTGATTTTGCGCGTTGCATTCACCGGCTCGCCGGCGTCCATCCAGCCCCAGGCGCTGCGTATTTTCCCCGCGAACACCTCTTTATCGAAGCTCACGCCAATGGCCAGCTCCTGCTGAAATCCCCACCGATACTTGGTTCTCGTCCACAAATTGCCGCTGCTCAAGCGGTCAATGGCCGCCTCGGCTTCCTTCGTATCCACTTCAATGCCGAGCTGTTCGAGTGTCCACGTCTTCTTCTTCCCTTCGCCTGTACCGCCTTTTATTGTAATCGCCAGCTGTTTGAGCGTTTGCTTTCCCTTAGCGAGCAGCTGTTTGGCATCCTCGATCCGAAGTGTACCGATAGGAATGACGGCGTCGCTCTGCAGCAGCTGTTCGTTCGCCTCTGTTGGTTTCTTGAAGACAACATGTACTTGCTTCGGAATCGTTTGCTGGGACGCATACATCCATAACCCGCCCCATCCGGCAGACGCGAGCAGCAGGCATGCCCCCGCCAGAATCCAGATTAGCTGCAGCCGTTTCGTGTTCATAGCTTCCTATCACCTCGGGGCCAGTATTCGTACATGTATATGCGCCGAGGGCTTCATTTCTGCCACTGTTTGTACAATTCTCTTCGGTGAAGCAAGCCGATACCACCTCGAGCAGGACGTTTGTCGAAAAATATACGGTATGAAGCACTAGATTTCCGCTATTCGGTTCATGAGAAATATGAAAAATGCAGAAAACAGGACTTTGGTAGAGGATTTACCGTAATCATGTCGAATAGTTAAAAGCTGACTACCTACAGGATGTGATATTGTGATCGAATTGCAAGATATTTGGAAGACGTACGCAGACGGCACTCACGCTCTCCGCGGCGTTTCTGTTCGTATAGACCGTAATGAATTCGTTTACTTGGTTGGACCTTCCGGAGCTGGAAAATCTACCTTCATGAAATTGATCTATCGCGAGGAAGTTCCATCCAAAGGACAAATATCCGTAAATGGCTTTAACATCGGTAAATTAAAGCCCCGTAAGATTCCTTATGTGCGGCGGAACATCGGCGTTATTTTCCAAGATTATCGCTTGCTGCCGAAACTGACCGTGTACGAGAACATCGCCTTTGCGATGGAAGTCATCGAAGCGCCGCGCCGAGTCATCAAGAAACGGACGATGGAAGTGCTGGAGCTCGTCGGACTTCGCGGTAAACATGCAAGCTTGCCTCAACAGCTGTCCGGCGGCGAGCAGCAGCGGGTCGCCATCGCGCGCGCGATCGTCAACAATCCGGCCGTCATCGTGGCGGACGAGCCTACCGGTAACCTTGACCCCGAAACCTCATGGGGCATTATGAATTTGCTCGAAGAGATTAACTTCCGCGGCACTACGATCATCATGGCAACGCACAACAAAGAGATCGTGAATACGCTCCGCAAACGCGTCATCGCCATCGAGAACGGAACGATTGTGCGTGATGAAGTGAGAGGAGAGTATGGCTATGAAAGTTAGCACCATTATCCGCCACCTTCGCGAAGGGGTGAAGAACGTGGTGCGCAACGGCTGGATGACTTTTGCCTCCGTCAGCTCCATCGTCATTTCCCTCTTTATACTGGGCGCTTTTCTATTGCTGGCATTGAACGTCAACAATTTGGCGGACCAGATCGAGAGCCAGGTACAGATTCGGGTTTACTTGCAGCTGAATACCGATGATGCCAAGATTAACGAGCTTAAGAATACCATCGGCAACATTCCGGAGGTTAGCAAGATCGAATTCATATCCAAGGAGAAGGGGCTTGAGTCCCTTCGCGAGAGCATCGGTGCAGACGGCGCCGAACTGCTTGAAGGCTATGACAAGACGAACAACCCGCTGCCGGACTCCTTTACGGTAGAGGTGTTCGAGCCGCAGAAGATCGCTTTTGCCGCGAAACAGATCGAAGCGATTGGCAAAGCAGACGAAACATTGCCGATTACAAGCGTGAAATACGGGAAAGGCACCGTGGAAACGCTGTTCAAAATAATGAACGCCGTCCGCAACATCGGACTCGTTATTGTAGCGGGACTTGGCTTAACCGCGATGTTCCTCATCTCCAACACGATCAAGATGACCATTCTGGCGCGTCGCCGCGAGATTGGCATTATGAAGCTGGTGGGAGCCACGAATAATTTTATCCGCTGGCCGTTCTTTATCGAAGGTGCCTTGATTGGTATTGTGGGTTCGGTTGTCACGGTTACGCTGCTGCTGCTCGGGTACTCCCGATTGGTTGAAGTGTCCCAGGTTGAGCTGGGCCTCATGATGATTAAACTTGTGACTTTGAAGGAAGCGGGCTTTAATGTATCGGTCCTGATTATGGGTCTTGGCATTTTGATCGGTATTTGGGGAAGCACCTTGTCGGTGCGAAAGTACTTGAAAGTGTAGGTGAATGGAAACGTGAACGTGAACGTGAAGAAAGGACTCGCCGTTCTAGCCATTATCGTATTTGCCGGATTTGTATTTCAACCCTATCAAGGCGAAGCTTCCTCGCAGCTGGACAAGATCAACAGTGAGCTCGCTAAAGTGCGCAAAGAAATGAGCGCCGCTTCTCATAACCGCAATCAAGCGGACAAAGACAAGGAATATGTGCTTTCCATGAAAGAGAAGACAGCGAAGTCTGTCAACGAAATCATGCAGCAAATCAGTGAAGTCAGCACGCAGCTGAGCAACGTGCAGGCTCAAGTGGAAACGACGGAAGAGAAGCTGCAGCAAGCCGGGGAAGACCTCGATGCGGCGGAGAAACGTCTGAAGACGCGGGACAAGCTGCTGCAGTCGCGCATTCGGTTGATGTATACGAATGGATTCGTATCCTATATCGATGTCATGCTGAGCGCAACGAGCTTTGGCGATTTTATCGACCGGATGGACTCGCTGAAGTCGATTTTAAGCCAAGACCGTGATATTCTCGCTGACCACAAGAAAGACAAAGCGCTCATCGCGCAGAAGAAGGTCGAAGTGGAGAAGTCATTGGGCGATGTCAAGAAGATGTACGCGAAGCTTGAAGGTTTCGCAGACCTGCTCAAGGATAAAGAGAAAGAAAAAGAAGTGATGGTCCTGAAATATAAGAGCCAGGCGGAAGAGCTGGAAGAGATCAGCGAAGAGCAAGCGGAGCTGCTGATTAAACTGGCGAAGAAAGTATCCGACCTGGAGTCGAAGAAGAAGAAAATCAAAGTGTACTACACCGGCGGCAAGCTTGGGATGCCGCTTCAAGCCGAATGGCGTCTGTCCTCGCCGTTTGGGTATCGGACCCACCCCGTAACCGGAAGAAAGAAACTTCATGCCGGTATGGACATGGCAGCTCCGGCCGGAACGTCGATCTATGCGGCGGAGTCGGGTCTGGTCATTGTCGCGCAGTGGTGGAGCGAGTATGGCAACTGCGTCATCATTGATCATGGCGGCGGACTATGGACGGTATATGGACATATTCGCAATGGCGGCATCAAGGTGGAGAAGGGGCAAACCGTGAAACGCGGCCAGAAAATTGCCGAAGTCGGAAGTACGGGCATGTCCACGGGGAACCATTTGCATTTTGAAGTACGCAAGAATCAAGAGGCGGTTAATCCCGCGCCTTATCTCAAGTAAATAACGGGCAGAGCCTAGCGGGCTCGTATGCTGACATGACGATGCCGTACCCAGATGCAAATAATTGGGTGCGGCTTGTCATATACTAGGGGAGATGTCAGAAGTAAGGGGAAAAACAATCTCACCATAGGCATGGTATGCTCACGAAGGGGTGTTGACGTGCAGTTCAAAGGACGAACAGTGGCAGCGTTCATCTTGCTCACAATGGCGGCATCTACGCTTGTAACCTTGACGGTTGCAGACCGCTACATTGCCATTCAGAGCGATGGAACGACAGCTAGAGCGGCGTCATCGGAATCGTCCGGACATGATGAGCTGAGCGAGAAGGAGCTTCAGAAATTAAACACGGTACTCGGTTTGATTGAGAACAAATATTTTCGCGAAGTCGATCGGACGAAGGTGCTTGACGGGGCGGTTAACGGGATGATGGAGGCGCTGGGCGATCCTTATTCGGTGTATATGAAGAAGGAAGTCGCGAAGCATTTCTCTGAGTCCATCGAAGGGTCGTTTACGGGCATCGGCGCAGGCGTTCAGATGAAGGATGGCAAAATCACCGTCGAGTCCGCGATCAAGGATTCACCGGCAGAGCGGGCAGGCGTTCTCCCGAACGATATCTTACTATCGGTCAACGGCGAGAAACTGGACGGCCTCTCCTTGAATGATGCGGTAGCCAAAATCCGCGGACCCAAAGGCTCGAAGGTAAAATTGGTCATTCAGCGGGCCGGAATGACGCAGCCGCTGCAGCTTACCATCGTGCGGGACGATATCGATTATGAAACGGTGTATGCGCGCATGCGTGACGGCGGCATTGGCGTAATCGAGATTCGTCAGTTCTCTCTTAATACCGGCGAACGGTTCGAAGAGGAACTAGCGAAGCTGGAGAAACAAGGGATGAAGGCGCTCATCATTGATGTGCGGGGCAATCCCGGCGGCGTGCTGCCTGTTGTTGTATCGGTTGCGCAGCCATTCGTGCCGAAGGGCGAGCCGATCGTGCAGGTAGAGGATAAGGACGGGCATCGGGAGAAAACGGTGTCTGCCGGAAGCGGCAAGAAGTACCCGATCGCCGTACTGATGAATAAAGGCAGCGCGAGCGCATCCGAGGTGCTGGCAGGGGCTTTGAAGGAAGAGGCGCATGCTACTTTGGTAGGCGAGACCTCTTTTGGCAAAGGGACTGTGCAAGTCAGTTACGACAAAGCGATGTCCGATGGAAGCTTAGTCAAAATGACCATTGCGAAGTGGCTGACGCCGCTGGGCAACTGGGTTCACGAGAAAGGGCTGAAGCCGGACGTCGAGGTGCTGCCGCCGGATTATTACACGGTAGCCCGCATGTCCAAAGAAGCGACCTTGCAGCCGGACACGATTAACGAGAATACGCGCAGTCTCCAAATTATGCTCGCGGGACTGGGCTATACGATTGATCGCAAAGACGGGTATTACAGCCAGCAAACCGTCTTGAGTGTCAAAGCCTTTCAGAAGAAAGCGGAGCTGCCGGTTACCGGCAGTGCCGATAAAGCGACTGCGGAGAAGGTGGAGGAGGCGCTCGTTGCGAAGATTCGCGATGAGAAGAACGATACCCAGCTGTTGAAGGCAGTCAACGTGCTGCAGCAGAAGCTTGCCAGCGGACAATAACGCCAAGCAGGCAGGAAATTGCTTGGACCATGTCGAATAGAGAGAAGGTTGTCTCCGTGCAGTACTGCGGAGGGACCTTCTTTTTTTATGATTACGATGCGGCAATGGTTTGCGAGAGGGAGTGAACGTTTTTGGAAGCGGCAATGGAATTGCTTCGGCAGGCGGGATCGGCGGCCATTGGACTGCTGCTATCTCCGTTTTATTATGTAGCGGTGCTTCTGATCATGCTTCAATATATGCGGCAGACAAGGATGGAGCGGAAGATGTTTCATGTCCGTCTTCAAGCTTGGCCGATTCAGCTTGGAAGAACGATCATAGCGGGACTGCTTGTTGGTGTATTGGTTTCTTGTATTAGTCTGTTTCTGGGTGTCTCGGTCACCGCGGATGCGGTGTTTTGGATGTGGGGGACGGCCGCCGTGCTTGTCATGATCCGTGTCAGATACTTATGTTTTGCTTATAGTGCAGGGTTGCTGGGCGTCTTGCAATGGGCGCTGGGCTGGACCGAGCTCGGAGATCGAAGCGACTGGATGGGTTCAGCGGCAGGTTCGCTTGCCGGCTTGGATATTCCGGGACTGCTCGTGCTGGTTGCGCTTATGCATGTGGCGGAAGCGCTGCTCGTGCGCTGGCAGGGAGCGCGGTTTGCAAGTCCGCTCTTCCTTGAAGGGAAGAGGGGCAAGCTTGTTGGAGGCCAAGCCCTGCAGGGCTATTGGCCGGTGCCGATACTGCTGCTTGTGCCCGCTGTATCCGGCGGAAGCGGGGATGTAGCCTTGCCATGGACGCTGCTGCTCGGAGATAGCAGCCAGTGGAGCAGCGGGTTTACGATGCTCGCTTTCCCGATGGTAATCGGCTTTTCGGAGCTGACACGTTCGCTGCTGCCGGCCGCGAAGGCGCGGAATTCCGCGAGAGGACTGCTATTCTATGGAATAATCACCGGAATCGTGGCTGTCGCAGCTTCCTTCTGGAGTCCGCTGACGCTTGCAGCTGCGCTTTGCGCATTACTGCTGCACGAGGCGCTCGTGGCGGTCAGTTATTTCAGAGAGGCGGCAAGCGCTCCGCTGTATGTGCATAACGATCAGGGCTTGCGTGTACTGGCAGTTATACCGGGCACACCGGCCGAATCGATGGGCATTCTGGTCGGTGAGATCATTCATAAGGTGAACGGCGTTCGTGTGAAGACGAAGGAAGAGCTGTATGGCGCTCTTCACGTGAACTCGGCTTTTTGTAAGCTGGAAGTGCTCAATTATGAAGGTCAAATCAAGTTTGCGCAGCGTGCGCGTTACGCCGGTGAGCATCATCAGCTTGGCGTTGTGCTCGCACCGGATGACAAAGCCGACTATTACGCGGCGGCGGCGCCTGCTTCCTTGCTTGATCTGCTCTGGCGCAAACGGACGGCGAAATCGAGGCAGCGTGCGGCGGCTTCATCTTCAACATCAGCGACATTATAGGAAGAGAAGATGTGCCTCGGCGCTGTCCTTTAATGGGCGGCCACCGGGGCATTTTTCATAGTGCGGTAAGTCCTTCCAACCCGGACAGGAAGTAGTAACCTTTCGTTGCAACTGCCTCCGTTAATCGGTATAATAAACATCATATGGGAACACATATTCTTATGCAAGAGTAAACGGAATGATTTTAGCAGACAATCTATTTTTTTCCTGTATATTGGGCATACAATTTAATAGGCATTTTCATAGAAGACGTAGGATTGGGGTGTAGGAGAAATGTTCGAGAAGCAAGGACAAGAGAAGCTCTTTCAGCTGAAATCGGATTATACGCCGCAAGGCGATCAGCCGAACGCGATTACGCAGCTGACGGCCGGAATTGAAGCGGGAGCGCATCATCAGACGCTGCTTGGTGCGACGGGCACAGGGAAGACGTATACGATTGCGAATACCATCGCCAAGCTGAACCGGCCGACTCTGGTTATCGCGCATAATAAGACGCTTGCCGCTCAGCTTTGCAGTGAGTTTAAGGAGTTTTTTCCGGATAACGCGGTCTCTTATTTCGTCAGCTATTATGATTACTATCAGCCTGAAGCCTACATCCCGTCCTCGGATACCTTTATCGAGAAGGATTCCAGCATAAACGATGAGATCGATAAACTGCGCCACTCCGCTACGAGCTCCTTGTTCGAACGTCGCGACGTCATTATCGTAGCGAGCGTATCGTGCATTTACGGTCTCGGTTCACCGATGGAGTACGGGAAGCTCGTGCTTAGTTTGCGGGTAGGGATGGAGAAGTCCCGCGATGCCATTCTTCATAAGCTCGTCGATATTCAATACCAACGCAATGATATTAACTTCATTCGAGGCACGTTCCGTGTGCGCGGAGACATTATAGAGATTTTCCCTGTAGCCAATAATGAACGGGCGATGAGGGTCGAATTGTTCGGCGATGAGATTGAACGCATTACGGAGATTGACGTATTGACCGGTGAAATTGTCGGTGAACGCGATCATGTCGCGATCTTCCCGGCTTCCCACTTCGTTACCCACGAGGATACGATGAAGGTGGCCATTAAGAACATCGAGGCGGAGCTTGAAGAACGGCTTGCCGAGCTTCGCGAACAAGGGAAGCTGCTGGAGCTGCAGCGGCTGGAGCAGCGGACGCGTTACGATCTCGAGATGATGCAGGAGATGGGCTTCTGCAGCGGGATCGAGAACTACTCCGGTCCGCTAACGTTCCGGGAGCGGGGAGCAACGCCTTATACGCTGATGGATTACTTCCCGGATGATATGCTCGTCGTCATTGACGAGTCTCACGTAAGCATTCCGCAGATCCGAGCGATGTACAATGGTGACCGTGCGCGTAAAGAAGTACTGGTCGATCATGGCTTCCGACTTCCTTCTGCAATGGATAACCGTCCGCTTCGTTTCGAAGAGTTCGAAGATAAAGTAAAGCAAGCGATCTATGTATCCGCAACGCCGGGACCTTATGAGCTGGAGAAATGCCCTACAATGGTGGAGCAGATTATTCGTCCTACCGGTTTGCTGGATCCGATTATCGAAGTGCGCAAGACGAAAGGCCAGATCGATGATCTGCTTGTCGAGATTCGTGATCGCATTGCCAAGGATGAACGTGTTCTGGTCACAACACTGACGAAGAAGATGTCAGAGGATTTGACCGACTACATGAAGGATGTCGGCATTAAGGTTCGCTACCTGCACTCCGACATTAAGACATTGGAACGGCTTGCGATATTGCGTGATCTGCGTATTGGCGTCTTTCATGTTCTGGTCGGGATTAACCTGCTTCGGGAAGGCTTGGATTTGCCGGAGGTCTCGCTTGTATCCATATTGGATGCGGACAAGGAAGGCTTCCTGCGTTCGGAGCGGTCGCTTATTCAAACGATCGGCCGCGCAGCGCGTAACTCCGATGGCCGTGTTATTATGTATGCAGATAAGATGACTGACTCTATGACGAAGGCAATCGATGAGACGAATCGCCGCCGTACGATCCAAATTGCTTATAACGAGCAGCACGGCGTTACACCTACGACCATCCGTAAGAAAGTGCATGACATTATTGAAGCGACGAAGTCCGCGGAGCAGAAGAACGATTTCTTGTCGGGCGTCGGCGTCGAGAAGATGTCCAAGAAGGAGCGTCAGTCGCTGCTGCAGCGTTTGGAGGCCGAGATGAAGGAAGCGGCCAAGAGCTTGCAGTTCGAGCGTGCGGCAGAGCTTCGCGATGCGCTGCTTGAGCTTAAAGCAGAGCTGGGCATGTAGGGCGGTTTGGAGCTATAGATAGCTTACGAAGTCGAATATAGTTCGTGCTATATTCTTAGGAGGATTAAACAGTGGCCAGTGATTCCATCGTAATTAAAGGGGCGAGAGCCCATAATTTGAAGAATATCGACGTGACGATTCCACGCGATAAATTTGTCGTGTTGACCGGGCTCAGCGGCTCCGGTAAATCCTCGTTGGCGTTTGATACGATTTACGCCGAAGGTCAGCGCCGATACGTCGAATCGTTGTCCGCTTATGCGCGTCAGTTCCTCGGACAAATGGAGAAACCGGATGTGGATTCTATCGACGGTCTTTCTCCGGCAATCTCCATCGACCAGAAGACAACGAGCCGCAACCCGCGTTCGACAGTCGGAACGGTAACGGAGATCTATGATTATTTGCGTCTCTTATTTGCGCGTGTAGGGAAACCTCATTGCCCGGAGCATGGGATCGAAATTACTTCCCAGACCGTGGAGCAAATGGTAGACCGGATTATGGAATACCCGGAGCGGACGAAACTGCAGATTCTGGCACCGATCGTCTCGGGGCGGAAAGGCGAGCATTCCAAGCTGCTGGCTGACGTGCAGAAGCAAGGTTTTGTTCGTGTGCGCGTCAATGGCGAGCTGCGCGAGCTTAGCGATAAGATCGAGCTTGAGAAGAACAAGAAGCACAATATCGAGGTCGTGGTCGACCGTATTGTCGTGAAGAGCGACATTCACAGCCGTCTTGCCGACTCGCTCGAGACAGCGACGAAGCTGTCGGGCGGTCAAGTGCTCGTTGATGTCATGGAGAAGGAAGAGCTGTTGTTCAGCTCTAACCTTGCATGCCCGGCCTGCGGATTCAGCATTGATGAGCTTGCACCGCGGATGTTCTCGTTTAACAGCCCATACGGCGCTTGTCCGGATTGTGACGGATTAGGTGCCAAAATGATCGTAGATCCGGATCTGCTCGTGCCCGATGCAAGCAAATCGATTGAAGAAGGTGCCTTCGAAGCATGGGCAGGCAGCACATCGAACTACTACCCGCAATTCCTTGAGGCAGTATGTGTTCACTACGGCATTCCGCGGGATGTACCTGTAAGCGAACTGACTGCGGATCATATGAAGAAACTATTGAACGGTACAGGCGGGGAGCGTGTGCGGTTCCGTTATGAGAATGACTTCGGTCATTCCAAGGAAGCGCTCGTGCCCTTCGAAGGGATTATCAACAACTTGGAGCGCCGTTATCGGGATACGGGATCTGACGGCATCCGTGAACATATCGAACAATACATGAGCGCTAAGCCATGCGCGGGCTGCAAAGGACATCGTCTGCGTAAAGAAAGTCTTGCCGTAACGATTGGCAGCCAGAATATATCGCATGTGACTTCGCTCTCCATCGGGGACGCGGATCGTTTCTTCAACGCTCTTGAACTGACCGAGAAGGAGAAGCTGATCGCGAACCTCATCTTGAAGGAAATCAACAGCCGCCTTGGCTTCCTGGTTAATGTCGGATTGGAGTATTTATCACTCAACCGTGCTGCGGGTACACTCTCAGGCGGTGAGGCGCAGCGTATTCGATTAGCTACGCAGATCGGTTCGAGTCTGATGGGCGTCCTCTATATCCTGGATGAGCCTAGCATCGGACTGCATCAGCGCGATAACGATAAGCTGATCCAGACGCTGGAGCATATGCGCGATCTAGGTAATACGCTAATCGTCGTAGAACATGATGAGGATACGATGCTGGCATCCGACTACATCATCGACATTGGGCCGGGCGCAGGTATCCATGGTGGCCAAGTGGTCTCGATGGGAACACCGGCAGAGGTGATGGCGGACGAGCAATCGCTGACAGGCGCGTATCTGAGCGGCCGCAAGTTCATTCCGGTTCCGCTGACTCGCCGTTCCACAAGCGACAAGTGGCTGGAAGTGAGAGGCGCGAAGGAAAACAATCTTCGCGGCGTGAATGCGAAGTTCCCGCTTGGCGTCTTTACTGCAGTAACAGGCGTTTCCGGTTCGGGTAAGTCGACGCTTGTGAATGAAATTCTCTATAAAACACTCGCCCGCGACCTGAACAAAGCGAAGGTCCGTCCAGGTGAGCATAAGGAAATCCGGGGACTTGAGCATATCGAGAAGGTCATCGATATCGATCAATCGCCGATCGGCCGTACGCCGCGTTCGAACCCAGCTACGTATACCGGCGTGTTCGATGATATTCGCGATCTGTATGCCTCGACGAATGAAGCCAAGGTGCGCGGCTATAAGAAAGGCCGTTTCAGCTTCAACGTGAAAGGCGGCCGCTGCGAATCCTGCCGCGGAGATGGCATCATCAAGATCGAGATGCACTTCCTGCCCGATGTTTACGTGCCTTGCGAGATTTGTAAAGGCAAACGGTACAATCGGGAAACGCTCGATGTGAAATATAAAGGCAAGAGCATTGCGGAATTGCTGGAAATGACGATTGAGAACGCTACGGAGTTCTTCCGCAATGTGCCGCGTATCCACCGGAAGCTGCAGACGCTGCTTGATGTTGGCCTTGGCTACATGAACCTGGGTCAACCGGCAACGACGCTGTCCGGAGGCGAAGCGCAGCGCGTGAAGCTCGCAGCCGAGCTGTATCGCCGCAGCACAGGCAAGATGCTGTACATCCTTGATGAGCCGACAACAGGACTGCACGTTGATGATATCGATCGTTTGCTGGTTGTCTTGCACCGTCTTGTGGATTCGGGTGAATCGGTACTTGTTATCGAGCATAATCTCGACGTCATCAAGACAGCCGACTACCTGCTGGATCTAGGTCCGGAAGGCGGTAATGGCGGTGGTGCCATCGTAGCAACCGGTACACCTGAAGAAGTAGTGAAAGTTGCTGGCTCTTATACAGGCCGTTACTTGAAGCCGATTCTGGAGCGTGACCGTGAACGTACGATTGCACAGCAGCGAGAAGTACAAAGCGTTGCTGCAGGCATCGAAGAATAAGTGACAAACAATAAGCCCCTTAGCGCTACAGAGGCGATCTGCCGAATGGATAGATTTCGGCAGGTCACCGGTGTAGCCTTAGGGGCTTTCTTTCTTACTCCGAACACAAAATAACGGCCCGAAGGATTATCCTTCGGGCCGTTAACCATTAGCTTGCCAAAATAGCAGTGAGTTTCTCCTGGAACGCCGGTACGCCTACACGTTTCACGAAGTTGTGGAACGTTTCGCCGGATTCGCGGTCTTCTTTGTAGAACAGCAGCAGCTGTGCAAGCACGCCGCCAAGGTCGTCGCCTTTGACGCGGCCTTTCAGCGATTCGTTAAACTTAGCGCCCGGTCCAAGAATACCGCCAACAGCGATATCAAATGCATCGACCATGCCTTCAGGCGTTTTCACGAGAGCACCTTGCAGACCGATGTCGGCAATATGCTTCTGACCGCAAGCGTTCGGGCAGCCGATGAAGTGAATGCGGATTTTCTCATCCAGCTCCACTCTCTCATCGAGGTACTCTGCAACGCGGCGAGCGCGTTCTTTGGTTTCTACGACTGCCAGGTTACAGAACTCGTTACCCGTGCAAGAAACGGTACGGCTCATGAACGGCTTCGCGCTAGGGGAGAGACGTTTCAGAACTGGCAGTTGGAGAGCAGCTTCCACTTTATCGTCCGGAACGCCGGCTAACATAATGTTTTGCGACATCGTTGTACGGATCGTTCCGTCACCGAACTCGTCTGCCGCATCGGCAAGCTGTTCCAGCTCATCGGAATTCGTCCGACCTACCGGCACGTTAAGACCGATAAAGTTCAGTCCTTGCTGCTTCTGCGGGAATACGCCATCATAATATACCGCGTTCCAGCCAACGATCTTGCTTTCGCCTGCAGTTGGCATTTCCCCGATAATTTCGATGAGCTTCTCTTGGAATTTCTCAGGACCCCAGTCCGCCATCAGGAACTTCAAGCGAGCTTGGTGACGCTTCTCGCGGTAGCCGAAGTCACGGAAGATCGTAGTAACGCCGATCGAAACCTTAAGCACTTCCTCAGGACGAACGAACATGTCCAGTTCTTTCGCAAGATGAGGCTTCGCGGACAAACCGCCGCCGACATATACATGGAAGCCGATAACTTCTTCTCCATCAATGACCTTAGTTGCAGGCGTGAATGCGATGTCATTAATCTCTGCATGGGCATTGTTATAGATGTTAGAAGAAATGGACATTTTATATTTGCGAGGCAAATTGGAAAAATCACGGTTCATGAGGTAGAAATCATTCACTTGCTCAACAAGCTCACGAGTATCCATCAGCTCATCCGGATCGATTCCGGCAAGCGGGTTACCGACGATCGTACGCGGGCAGTCGCCGCATGCTTCGTAGGAGTACAAGCCCACTGCTTCAAGGCGGTTAAAGATATCCGGCAGATCTTCGACTTTAAGCCAGTGGTATTGAATCGCTTGACGCGTCGTTACATCAATTAGATCACGACCGTAATCGCGGCCGATGGAAGCAATTGCACGTGCTTGTGCGGATGTGATAATACCGGTGTTGATCCGGATACGCATCATGAAGTAGCCTTCACGGGGCTTCTGCTCATAAACGCCGGCCCATTTGAAACGGTTCATATCGTCTTCGGGAATGGAAGCATATCCTTCCTTCGAATACTTGTCGATGATGGTGCGAATTACATCCAGACCGTCTTTTTCCATTTTAATAAATTCAAATTTATTTAATTTGGAAGGGTCATTCATCCATACGGCTTCATATGCCATTGCTTCGTTCCTCCTAGGAATGTTATGCTCGGTTTGCTCTGCTCTAAAGGGTCCGAAAATCCGACGATTTCCGTATGAAATTACTATTATGAATGGTAACATAATTCAAACCATGCGACAATGAGAAGCAAAGGGACAACTATAAGGATTATTTATAAGTAACAAAGGCTCTGATTATAATGAATGCACCATCATCAAAATATAAGAAAGTATTTCCGTTCGCGATCCTTTACTTCTATGAATGGTGACAAACTTGTTACGATTCTCGTTTGTGGCTTGCATCGAGTTCGTGATGAGGCTAACATAAGTAATATAGGCTAGGTGCGAAAATAAGGAGGTCTTCACCAATGTTTCTTGCTGAAAAAGTAGCAACAATTGCAAAATTCGATCCTATGGATATTATGATGCTGTTGTTCACAATCGTTATTTTCATCGGCTGGGTTCGTCTGCTCATGGCTCGCCCGAAGAAAAATGTATTCGCAATCGGATTTACAACCGTATCGTTGCTCGTATTCCTGTTCGCGAACTACGTTATGATTTTCAAAGTCTGGCTGCAGTAATCGCTGGCAGCCGTACCGATATAAGCCGCTTCGGCTCTTGCGCACCGTGTGCAAGAAGGCCGAGCGGCTTTTTTTGTGCACATATTCAAAACTTAACCCAAAAAACAAAAAAACGCCGGCCATAATGGCCGGCGTTTCTTCGGTATGGATTAAACCCACCACATCTCGCCAAGCGGCTCTTTGATGAGGATGGATTGCAGGTTTTGAACAGCTTTCGTGAAGCCTTCGTCAACGGACATCAGGCCGTCTTCGTGCTCGATGCTGACAACGTAGTCGTAGCCAACAAGACGTAGTGCGCTGATGATGTCAGCCCATACTTTCATATCATGACCGTAACCAACTGTGCGGAACTGCCAAGCGCGGTCAAGCATCAGTGCATAAGACTGCATGTCCGTTACGCCGTGCTTGTTCACGTTGTTCGTATCGATCGTTGTATCCTTCGCATGGAAGTGGTGGATCGCGCCGGCACGTCCAAGAATATGGATCGCTTGTACCGGATCGATTCCTTGCCACCACATGTGGGATGGATCAAGGTTAGCGCCGATTGCATCGCCGCAAGCTTCACGCAGGCGAAGCAGCGTTGCAGGGCTGTGAACGGAGAAGCCGCCGTGCAGCTCCAGACCGATTTTGACATTGTTTTCTGTAGCAAGCTTCGCGATCTCGCTCCAGTAAGGGATGACTTTTTCTTCCCACTGCCATTTCAAGATGTCTTGGAAATCGTTTGGCCATGGTGCAACCGGCCAGTTCGGATATTTTGCATCCTCATGGTCGCCAGGGCAGCCGGAGAATGTGTTTACAACAGAAACGCCAAGCTTGTTAGCAAGTACGATCGTTTTGCGGATGACGGCATCATGCTCGCTTGCGATCGCTTTTTGCGGGTGAAGCGGGTTTGCATGGCAGCTAAGTGCGCTGATCGTCAAGCCGCGGGAAGCAATCGCATCTTTGAATGCTTTGAGTTTGCTTTCGTCAGCAAGCAGTGTGTCAGGATCGCAGTGCGCGTTGCCTGGGTAGCCGCCGGTGCCGATTTCAATAGCATCCAAACCCTTCGATGCGATGTAGTCCAAAGCATCTTCAAATGATTTCTGTGCGAATAGGACAGAGAATACGCCGAGTTTCATACGTGTATAGTTACCTCCCAAATGGATATGTATTGCGAATGGCATTACTTATTATAGCATGGGCAGAAGACAAGGTTAAGATTCAACGACCCCAATGCCAAAAAAGCATAGTAAGTGGACAAAAACTGACTTCTTGCAAAGCATATTCCCCTAATTGTTAGTTTTGGTTAAATATAGTAGAATCATGCTAGTGTTACTAGAGTTCGTACTAAAGTACTAGCAGCGAGAAAGTAGGAGGAGTCAGATGGGACGAAGAGGGTGGCGATTGGCATTTGCCGTGATAACGGCAGGAGCACTGTTAACGACCGGTACCGCAATTGCAGCAGGAGGCTCCACGACCACCGCACTAGATGCGAAGATCATTAATGGAGAGGTTTATGTAAAGGCGAGTGCGATGACGCAAGCGCTCGGCGGCACCGGAGTCTATGATTCGAAGACACACAGCTATGCGTACACGCCTAAATCGCAGATACCCGATGTCATCAAGAAAGTTTCCCCGTCCGTTGTAGGCATCATCGGGAAGCCGACGGAAATTGGCGATTCGAATCGATTTGCATTAGCGCATGGAACAGGCGTCATCTGGAAGGCGGATGGCTGGATTGTGACGAATGCCCATGTCGTGAAGGATATGCAGAACATCGTAGTCGTAACTGCGGATGGCAAGCAGTATGCGGGCAAGCGGGTTAACATCGATGAGACGAGCGACTTGGCTCTTGTCAAAATCAATGCCACGAAGCTGAAACCGGCGACCTTCGCTTCAGTGCCTCTTCAACTGGAAGTAGGGGAGCCTGTAATCGCGATTGGTACGCCTGTATCGTTTTCGCTTCGAAATACCGCAACAACCGGCATTCTGAGCGGGATGAATCGTTCCATTGCGTCCTACTACAAGCTGCTTCAGACCGATGCCGCGATCAATCCCGGCAATAGCGGTGGACCGCTTGTGAACGCGAAGGGCGAGGTAATCGGCATTAATTCGCTCAAATTTGTCAGCGATGGCGTCGAAAGCCTGGGCTTCTCCATTCCGACGGATACCGTGCGTTATGTAGTCAATCAGTTCTTTAAATACGGTAAAGTGAAACGACCGTCGCTTGGCGTTGAGCTTCAAGAAAGCTGGTCCGCCATTGTCGGCTTGCCGACAACCGAACCGCTTGAAATCGAATCGGTATGGAGCGAGGGTGCCAAGAAGGGAAATCTTCACCCCGGCGATCAGATCTATTCCGTAGGTGGCAAGCAAGTGGCTTCAATAGTTGAGGTTAACGAACTGCTCAAAGGTTATTTGCCGGGACAGCAGATCGAAATCATGATCCAGTCGGAAGGCGACCTTATTACGAAGAAAATAACGCTGACTGAAACCAAATAATACCTACCAACTCATAAGGGAGACTTCACTTACTATGAAGAAGAAATTGCTGGCAATCCTCATTACGGCTTGTATGTTATTCGCACTTATGCCGATCGCCGCAGGAGCGGCAGCAGAGGCGCTGGTCATCAAGCTGGCGATCGGAAGCCCGACATTATCCGTTAACGGCAGCACGTCCACCATTCAGAAGCCATTCAAGCTGAACGGTACGACCATGGTTCCGCTAAGTGTCATTACTAAAGCTTTCGGAGCCGGCTTAAAGCTGGAGAACAATAAAATCATTACGCTCTCTTATAATTCTACCAAGGTTGTCCTGACCATCGGCAGCAAAATCGTCAAGGTTAACGGCGCACCGGTCACCTTGACGGCAGAACCGAAAATCGTGAACGGCGTTACAATGGTTCCGCTTCGCGTCATCGTATCGGCATTTGGCGCCAAGCTGACGCTGAGCGGCAATCAAATCACGATTAACGGCGTTAAAGCCAACGCTTCGGGCACATCAACGGGCTCAAACACCGGCGGTATTAACTCGGATGCAGGCAAAACGAAGATAGGCGACAGCTATTATGGCTGGACGATGAACTATCCTTCGGATTTGGTGCTTAGCTATCAATCCGATAACGGAAGTGCAACACAATGGACTTCCGCGCAGGATGACCGTCGCGTCGCTGTGTTTGTGGAAGACGTGGATCAGGCCTATACCCGTGAAGAACTTCGCGATCATATTATGGGATATTTCGCTGAAGGTGAGTTTTCGGTTGAGAAGAAGACAATAACCATTGGCGATCTAAGTATAGAACGGATTGTCAGTAAAGATCGGGATGGCTTTTTCTTCGATAACCGTGCCATCCAGGTCGGTACCCGTATCTACTTCGTTGCGGTAGGCGTTAAAGCTGATTCGCGCGATAAACTGGATCCTTATCAAGATCTCTTAAATAGCTTCAAACCATCTTTCGCGGCAAATGATGGCAGCCTCAAAGATATTACGAAGGTTAAAGACGGTTACATGACGGCGATTAATAAGGATTACGGGTTGTCGGTCGCACTCCCGGTGGATTGGCAGCGTGATAATGAAGCTTCGACACCGACTTTCAATAGTGAAAATGGCTACTTGAACTTCGAGGTTAGTTCTTTGAAAGCAGGGGACACGGCTCAAGCGTGGCTGAAACGGATTGAAGCGAAACTGCAAGAGGAATTCCAGCCCGAGTATCTGCGGAACATCGATGAATCAACCATTGTATTGGCCGATGGGATTGCACAAGTGTTGAGCTTTGAGTACACCCTCGATAAGAAAAGCTGGAAAAAAGTTCATGATGTTCTCTTGGTTACAGGTTCGCATAAATATGAGATCAATTATTATTCCTGGAATGAAGATGCCTCAGTAGGGGATGCGTTATATCGCAAAATCGTAGGCTCTGTTAATATCGATACAAATTATATCGAGAAGAACTTCAGCGAATTAGAGGATTCCGAAGAGCTGGAGAAAATGACGGTTCAGAAAACAAGCAAGAAGTACGGTTATTCCATCAAGCTGCCGCAGAACTGGAAAAGCGATCAGAAGGATTTTGAGAAAGAAGCTGTCGTCTATTCCATTCCATACGGCATTTTCGAGATTGACATCCTGACTGATTTCTCTGCTTCCGATTATGCTTCGTCTGCGCAGCAGTTTTACTCTACTGATGCCGATATGGTGAAACTAGGCGCCCAATTGCGTACCAACACAACGACGACCCTCGCTAACGGGCTGTCTGCCAAGAAAATTGTGGTGGATTTTACGAAGTCGGATGCACCGCAAACAGGTGTTTACTATGTGGTAGAGAAAGACGGCATTACTTATGTCCTGTCTTATGTCATCATGCAAGCAAGTGACACGGAGAGCAGCCGCAGTAAACTTGAGGAAGTTATTAACTCCTTCGCATTCAAAAATTAAAGAATCGTACACGTCGCGCGCCGCTTCCAACCGGAAATATTTCGGAGGGGAGCGGCTTTTGCGTAGGGCGTTCGCTTTTGTTTAGGCCAAAGCTCTGGTACACTTAAAACAAATAAGTGATTGATAGATAAGGATGGCGGAAGTCAAGATGGTAATGATCAAGCGGCAAGATGTCGAACTGCTGGCACCGGCCGGCGATTGGGATTGTATGAGGGCAGCTGTGGCAAATGGAGCCGACGCTGTTTTTTTTGGCGTAGAGAAGTTTAATGCACGGGCACGGGCGAACAATTTTCATACGGACGAGCTGCCGGAAATTATGGCTTTCCTGCACAGCTATGGCGTTAAAGGATTTCTGACCTTTAATATATTGGTATTTGAAGAAGAGCTGAACAGCGCGAAGCAGCTGATCGAAGCTTGTATCGATGCAGGCGTGGATGCGGTTATCGTGCAGGATCTCGGACTGGTGAAGCTCATTCGGGAGCTGTCGCCGGATTTCCCGATCCATGGCTCGACGCAGATGACGATTACGTCACCGGAAGCGGTAGAGTTCACGAAACCGTTCAATATCGAACGCGTCGTGCTTGGCCGGGAGAATAACTTAAAGCAAATTAAGACGATCGGCGAACAAGCGAAACTTCCAATGGAAGTGTTTGTTCATGGTGCTCTATGTGTATCGTACTCCGGTCAATGTTTGACTTCGGAGATGTGGGGCGGCCGTTCGGCCAACCGCGGCGAATGCGCGCAAGCTTGCCGACTTCCGTATGATCTGATGGTAGATGGCGAGCAGAAGCTGATGGGCGATGTTACTTATCTGCTTTCTCCGAAGGATCTTGCAGCTGTTGAGCTTGTACCGGAACTGATCGAAGCGGGAGTCGCGTCTTTCAAAATCGAAGGTCGTCTCAAAAGCCCTGAATATGTAGCCAACGTGGTGAGCAAATACCGCAAGGCCATTGATAAATATTTCGATGGGGATCGTTCTGCCCCTTCGAAGGAAGATTTGCGCGAGCTGCAGCAGAGCTTCTCGCGCGGGTTTACGCATGGCTTCTTAACCGGCACCAACAACAAGAAGCTCGTGGAAGGCACATTCCCGAAGAGCCGCGGCGTCTATCTGGGACGCGTGGAGCGGGTGCTTCGCGATGCGGTTGTCTGCCGAATCGAAGCGCCGCTTAAACGCGGCGACGGGATTGTATTCGACGCGGGGGATCCGACGAAGAAGGAAGAGGGCGGCCGTGTCTACGATTTGCGCAGACAAGGCACGAAGTTCGAAGGTGAAGCACAAGAGGGCACCGTGATTGAACTGGTGCCGGGGCGTAATGATATCGATCTGCGCAAGGTTCATGTAGGCGATCGGGTTTGGAAAACAAACGATCCGGCGCTGGACAAACGTCTTCGTGCTTCGTATGAAACCGAGAAGCCTTACCGCGTATTCCCGCTGCATGTGAAAGTGTCCGGCGAGCTGGGACAGCCGCTTCGCACGTGGTGGACGGATGTCGAGAAGGGCAATACGGTTGAAATTGCCTCCGAGCTTCTGCTTGAGCACGCGGAGAAACGTCCGATGGATCAAGCGCTGCTCGAAGAGCAATTGGGCCGCCTAGGCGGCACGGTGTATCAGCTCGAGGCGCTGGAGGTCGACCTGCAAGGCGACCTCATCGTGCCGATGCGCGAGCTGAACCGGATGCGCCGCGAAGCGGCCGAGGCTTTGGCGGGCGAGCGGCCGAAGCCGCCCGTGTATGTGAAGCGCGCCGTCGAGGTTTACGACGACGTGCGCAGTCGCGGCGCGAGCGAAGGCAGCGCCGCTGCCGGTGGCGAGCTTGCGGCCGCAGGCCGCGGCGCTGGGGCCAAGCTGACGGTGCTCTGCCGCAGCTTGCCGCAGCTAGAAGCTGCGGTGCGCTCCGAGAAAGTCGGCATGGTTTATGCCGATTTCGAGTTCATCAAGCAGCTTCCCGCTGCGATGGAGCTTGCGCGGAGCGCGGGCAAGCCGATTGGGCTGGTGACGCCGCGGATTCATATGCCGAACGAGAACGGCTACCATGCGAATATTTTGAAGCTGAAGCCGGATGCCGTACTGGTACGGAATACAGGTGCGCTGTATTACTATTTGCGGGCGCGCGCTTCCAAACCGAATGAGCCGTTCCCAACGTTGATCGGGGACTTCTCGCTGAATATCGCCAATCATAAAGCTGCGGATCTGTTCTTCGATGCCGGCTGCAGCCTGGTAACACCGTCCTACGACTTGAACGTACAGCAAATGTTTGATTTGCTTCGCAACAGCGATACGTCGCGCATGGAAGTCGTGATCCATCAGCATCTGCCGATGTTCCATACGGAGCATTGCGTGTACTGTACGTTCCTCAGCGAAGGCACGGATTTCACCAACTGCGGCAGACCGTGCGAAGATCGCCGCGTGTCGCTGCAAGATCGCATCGGGATGTCTCATCCGGTTCGCGTCGATGAAGGCTGCCGGAATACGGTCTACAACGCCATCGAGCAGTCAGGCGCTGAGTACATCAAACAATTTGGTGATCTTGGCGTAGCCTCTTTCCGGATCGAGTTTCTGGAAGAGACCGCTGACAAAGTGGATGAGGTTATTGAGCTGTACAGCGACGCCATCGCAGGACGAATCGGCGGTACGCAAGTATGGCGCAGCTTGAAAGCCATTAATCAGCTCGGCGTTACAAGAGGTCAGCTGGTCAAATAAATACGCAGAGGGGCAGCTATATGGCGGCCTCTCTTTTCTTATATAGTCTTTATTTCCTACTCGTCCCTTACAAATTTCTTTCATTTTTCGACAGTCAGGGAGGTTTTCGGGATTGGGGGGCGAATAGTAGCATTAATTCATGTTGTGTATATTTGGTGCCGATATGTCATTTGTACCAATCGGAACTCGAGAATAAGATGGGCTTGGTGAGGATAACCAATGAAACAACCTAACAAGGTGAAGAGCAACCAGGACGGTTGGCTCATGGAAGTATTGAAAGCGGAACAGACGATTCTGGATGGCCAAATGCCCGCTATTACGCAATTATTGGCTATTCCGGCTGATATAAGAATGAAATCGCCGCTGCTGCTTCGCGCTGAATGCGAGGACGGTTTGCTTCGGGGGCGGTTAATCGAAACCAAGCAAAGACTGGAAGCGGCGCTTCGAGGTTTTGCCGCGCAAGCGGATGATTCCTCGATGCTGACGATGATGGCGATGCTGGGTCTATTGTATGAGCAGGTAGGCGATAAGCAGGAGTCCAAGCCTGTAATGGCATTGCTGGCACAAGAGTGGGAACGGAACCCGGAGAATTGCAGCGGGTTTGTACCGTGGGCACTGGCCCATGCGGCAGCCAACGGCTCCGCGAATTATGACATGGCCCAGCGTCTCTTTATTATGTCCGCTGAGCGCTTCAGAGAAGAAGGCAAGCCGGTTTGGATGGGGTTTGTGCTGCTCGACCGGCTGTTGTTTGATCCGCTCGAGAAGGAGCATCCCGATTGGCAGCTATGGCTGCATTGGCTCAAGCGCCATATGGCGAACAACCCGTCAGGCGCGGTGTTGGTACATTTGCTGACGAGCAAAGAGCCTGGCGCGGAGCTGTGCGCGATGCTCCCGGAACGTTTTGCTTATTTGAGCAAAGCCATTCTGATGCAGCAGCCGGATGAGAACCTGCCTGCCGATTTGACGGAGGACATCGAAAACACGATCTTCGCCAGCGGAGCTCGGCTGAAACGGCTGCTTCAAGAGGGGCAGCTTGCTCAAGCGGAACAATTCTATCCGAAGCTGGATCGGCTGCGCAAACTAGTCTCCACGCCTGCGATTGACCGATTGGCGGCAGAGCTCAAGCAGTCCATGCAAGAACAGGCGAATGTGGAAGCGCACACGATCACGTTCTTTGCGCAAGAACAAATTCAACAACAGCAGCTAACCGAGTTGGATCAGCAACTTGGTGCCGGGCTGCTTATAAAAGATGACATACAGCAGAGCGCAGAGCCGCTGCCTGCACGCGACAACGATCAGGACAACGATAATGAGCACGCGGCTGAAACGGCAGCGGCCAAGTGGCGGGTACAGCTCATTGACGGGATCAGCTTCAGCACGCCGGAAGGCAAACTGGCTGAACCGATATGGAAGCGGCGCAAAGCCGGAGAATTATTCGTCTATTTATTGCTTCAACCGGGTTGCAAGGCGAACAGAGAGCAGGTCATCGAACGGGTTTTCGGTGAAGGCGATCCCGCTAAACGCTCCAATCAGCTTTATGTCACCCTTCACGACTTACGCTCCTCCTTGAAAGAGCTCGGCATGCCGGAAGATCTTGTGTATGCCAAACGCGGCGTCGTAGGCATCACGGAGTTAACCTTTGAAGCCATCGATGTGGAAAGCTACCTGACGCTCTCTCGTGTCGGCGACCAGCTCTGGATGGATGACCGCGAAGAGGCATGCCGCTTGTATGACAAGGCATTGCCGCTCTACGGCCTGCTTGGAACGGAGCTTCCCTATGCCGAATGGCTTGAGCGGGTCAGGGAGCAGCTCTTGGACCGACAGACGAATATGATTAAGCGAATCGCCGGTTATTACGGTGAATTGCATGACGAGGCAAGAGTGGAGCAATGCTTAGCCGAATGGATTGCACTGCGGCCCGAACAGGAAGAAGCGTACGAGGCCATGATTCGGCTTTGCTTGCGCGGAGACCGGAGAATCGAAGCGATCGGCTGGTACCGCCGCTTAGAGCGCGTGTGCAAAGAGGAACTTGGCAGTGAACCGCTTGAAGAGGTTAGGAGCCTGCTATGGAATTGATGACGACCAAAAGTAAGAATCGGCCTTCCTATGCGGGACGCTCGCTGCTTAATCGGCTGTTGCTCATTTATGTCATCGCGCTTCTGCTCAGTCTAATGATTTTGCGTGCGGAAACCATGTTGGTCTCGCACTTCGAAGCGATGTTCCCTTTTCCGTTTATCGTGAACGTGCTTGGGGCGGTTATGCTTGCGGTCCTTCTTGTTTGTGCGTCGGCATGGCGGCTGCAGCCGGTCATAAGGGAGCTCCAGGAAGATGCGTCATCTTCCACGGGGAGGGGTATACAACGGGACAACGGTTTGACGAGTACGGCTCTCATTCGGTTGTACCGGATGCCGTACGAGCTTCTGGTCAGTGTGCTGCTGCTCGGATTGTTGATCTCGGCAAGCTTTCATTTGGCCGATATTATCCAGGTGTGGAATGATGAAGACAAAGGCGAATATATCGATTGGCTGCAATTGACCGGCATTATGGCGGGGGAGCAAAGTCTCATCATGACGGTGGCACTCGTGCTCTTCACTTCCGTGCGTCGGCTGTTTCGTCCTTATATGATGAAGCTCCAGCCGCTTTCCGGCAGCTTTGACGGACGGGCTTCGGTTTCGCAACCGCTTGTTATTACGTACACTTGCACGTTTCTCGTAACGATTCTGAGTCTGTTTCAGCTGGCCATAGTGACAGCAAGACCGCATGAATCGATGGAGCCCTACAAATTCGGACTGATTGCCTTGTTTTATTTCGTAATCGGCTTAAGTTTGTTCAGTTATGTGACGATGCAATTTAGGCAGGAGCTGCGAGGCTTGATCCGGGATATTCGGGGTCTTGTCGGCGGAACGGATATCCGGCATGCCCATACGGCGCCTGTTGTTCATGATGAGGCCGGGGAGCTTGCGGTGGCGTACAGCGAGCTGCAGAATCGGATTAATCGGGAATATGAATCACTGGAGCGGGAATTGAAAATGGCTTACAATGTGCAACAGAAGCTTCTTCCGCCCGGAAATCTAACGATAGGCGCTTATCACATTACAGCACGGTGCCAATCGTACCGCGAGGTTGGCGGGGATTTCTTCGATGTGGTGTCGCTTGGCCCGAGCCGGTTTGCGGTCATGATCGGTGATGTGTCAGGCAAAGGCTTGCCCGCGGCACTCATTATGTCGGCGCAGCTGCTCGTATTCCGCTCTGAAATTCGGAGAAACGGCAGCCCTTCGGAAGTGCTTGCCCGCATGAACCGGCAGCTATGTGAAGCGATGGGGGAAGAAGGCTGTGTTTCCATCGGTGTAGGCGTCATCGATTTAACTAATAATAAGGTGCAATATGCCAGCGCGGGACATCTGTCTCCATACATCATTGCCAAGGACGGGCAGTTCACCGCGATTGAGTGCAGTTCGCTTCCGATCGGGATTGACCCTGAGGCTGTCTATGAGGAGAAAGAGTTACAGTTGAAGGACGGAGATCGATTCCTGCTGTATACGGACGGATTAATTGAGGCGATCGACCGAACCGGCAAAATGTACAGCTTCGAAGGACTGGAAGCGGAGATAGCCACTTGGGAATCGGAAGGCGATTTGTCTGCCGTCGTGGATGAATGGCTCTCGCGTGTCGATCAGGCATGCGGACCGGGTCAAGACGATCGCACCGTCGTAGTTCTGGAGCTTGCGGGCGAATATCGCAGCGCGCTGGATAAATTGGATATTCCGCGGGGCGATTACGGAGACGTAGCGGCTGCCTTTGACAATCCGTTTATGACGCGCGAGTGGTCCTTGCGCAGCAAGCTTGGCGAGGAGCGGATTATCGCCTTGAAGCTGGGAGATTGGATTCAAGAGAGATGGCCGGAATGCGGGATTAAAGAGGATGTCCAGAGCGCCGTGTGCGAAGCGATGATCAATGCGATTGAACATGGCAACAAGCTGCAGCCGAATACATACGTTACCGTCATCGCCCAAATCGGCGGCATGCTGTCCGTTTGCCGCATTTATGATGAAGGCGGCGGCTATTATCCTAGGCTCTCCCGAGATGAAGCGGAGATGCGCAAGAAGCTGGAATCGGAGGACCCAAGAGGCTGGGGACTGGTTATGATTGATTCCTTGGCTGATTATTGGACAACAGGCCGGGATGAGCGTGGATTTTATACAGAGCTTTATTTTATGAGAAAATTACAAACGGCTTCTAGCGGATAACGGATGACCTGGACAAGGAGGCTTGAGAAGATGAGCGAACAACCATTGCAAATTGAAACGCGGAAATTCCCAAGCGGGATGGTACTGAAGTTGGAAGGCGATTTGAGCAAGGCGGCCGAGGGGAAGCTGATCGCGGGTTTCGAACAAGAATCGGAGCTCGGCCGAAGCATCCGTTTTCTGGCGCTGGATCTGACGAAAGTCGATTATATAAACAGCGGCGGGATGGCTGTACTGATCCGGCTCGCTCGGATGGGCAGCAAAGCCGGCGTACATACTTTCGCATGGGGCATTACGCCCCATTACGAGAAGCTGTTCCGCATGGTAGGATTAACGGAGTTTATGATGATTTATCCCAATGAATTTGCCGTTATGCAGCGAATCGAGGCGCTTGAGCTGTAGTCTGGCTTAAGGATGGCAGGATATCTAGATTAGGCGGAGGGCAACATGGAACTGCAATCGGCAATTTATAAAGAATGGCGGCATGTATTTAAGCTGGATCCGGAACGTGAAATCAGCGATGAGCGGCTCGATGCCATCTGCATGTCCGGAACCGACGCTATCATCGTGGGCGGATCAAGCGGGGTTACGTTTGACAATACCGTTGATCTGATGTCGCGAATTCGCCGGTATGAGGTGCCCTGTGCGCTTGAGGTGTCGAATGAAGAGGCCGCGGTGCCGGGATTTGACCATTATTTCATCCCGCTTGTGCTGAATACCGATAAGGCGGAGTGGCTCGCAGGCAGACAAATACAGGCGTTGCGTAAGTTCGGGGCCTTCATCCCCTGGGAGAACACCTCGGCAGAAGGGTACCTGATTTTGAATGAGGAAGCTCAAGCGGCGAAGCTTACAGGGGCTCAGGCAGGGCTTGATTCCGAGATGGTCGCTGCTCACATTTATATGGCAGATCGCTTGATGCATTTACCTGTAATCTATATGGAGTACAGCGGCAAGTTCGGCGACATGGAGCTTGTGAAGCGGGCCTTTGGGCTCGTGACGGGAGCAAGGTTGTTCTATGGCGGCGGCATTGACGATGCGGCAAAAGCAAGACAGGCGGCAGCGGCAGCGCATACGGTTATCGTCGGCAATGTCATCTATGATGATCTGGAGGCGGCGCTGTCAACGGTGGAAGCCGTTTTAGCTACGGAACTGCCCAAGTAAAGCAAAGCAAAGGTTATCGGAAATGAACAAGAACGGCTTCGAAACGAATCGGCTGATGAATGAACACGCGGATCGTCATTTCGGAGGCCGTTTTTATTTGCAGGAAAATGATTGCAATCTGCCCGGTTGTAATTGACACCGTCATGGCGGTTGTCTAGACTGAAGTAAGGCGAACAAATGCGAACAAAGGGGTTTATTTTCTCTATGTTAAACGAATTCAGCATCGACCAGGCTGTTCAGAAACTGAACGCGCCTCAGCGTGCAGCTGTGCAAGCAACAGATGGGCCGCTGCTCATCATGGCAGGAGCGGGAAGCGGCAAGACGCGCGTGCTTACGCACCGTATTGCATACTTAATCGAGAAGAAGCGAGTAGCGCCATGGAGCATCCTGGCGATTACCTTTACCAATAAAGCATCACGAGAAATGCAGCAGCGCGTAAGTGCGCTGGTCGGTAATGCCGGTCAAGATATTTGGGTATCGACCTTCCACTCGATGTGCGTGCGTATCTTGCGCAGAGACATTAACCGGATCGGCTTTACGAACAGCTTCTCCATCTTGGATTCCGCCGATCAGCTGTCGGTCATCCGCAACTGTATGAAGGATCTTAATATCGATACGAAGAAGGTCGAGCCGAAGAGTGTGCAGGCCGCACTCGGCGGGGCGAAGAATGAGCTGATTTCTCCGGAGCAGTTCGAGCTGAAGATCGGGGATTATTTTGACGGCATCGTCTCTAAGGTGTATACCGCTTATCAGAAGCGTCTGAAGAGCAACAACTCGCTGGACTTCGACGATCTCATCATGAAGACCATCCAATTGTTCAAGGACGAGCCGGATGTTCTTGCCTTCTACCAGAACAAATTCCGCTACATCCATGTCGATGAGTATCAGGATACGAACCGAGCGCAATACATGCTGTGTAACATGTTAGCCAGTAAACATCACAATCTTTGCGTTGTAGGGGATAGCGACCAATCGATTTACCGTTGGCGCGGCGCGGATATTACAAATATCTTGAACTTCGAGGAAGACTATCCGGAAGCGCAAACGATAATGCTGGAGCAGAACTATCGTTCCACTTCGAATATCTTGAACGCAGCCAATGCGGTTATTAAGCTTAACAGCAGCCGGAAGCCGAAGAAGCTGTGGACGGATCAAGGCGAGGGTGAAGCGATCACCGTTTACCAAGCAGACACGGAGCATGATGAAGGGTATTTCGTGACAGGAGCCATTCGCAAACATGTGAGCGGCGGCCGGAAGTTCGGCGATCATGCGATTCTTTACCGGACGAATGCGCAATCACGGGTTATAGAGGAAACGCTCATTAAATCCGATATTCCGTATCAAATCGTCGGCGGCGTAAAGTTCTATGATCGCAAAGAGATTAAGGACTTGCTCGCGTACTTGCGGCTTGTTTCCAATCCGGATGATGATATCTGCTTCCAACGGATTGTCAATGTCCCTAAGCGGGGAATCGGCGATACGACAGTTGCGAAGCTGTTTGACGAAGCGGGGCTGCGCGGAATCTCGGTCTTTGCGCTGCTGGAGCAATTGGACTGGCTTGATCTGACAGGGCGTGCTCGCACGGCGCTTGCGGAATTCCGCGATATTATTGATAACTTAACGCGCATGGTCGAATACCTGTCCGTAACAGAGTTGACGGAGAAGGTATTGGAACTTAGCGGCTACCGCGAGGAGCTGCATCGTGAGAATACGCTGGAATCGAAAGCTCGCTTAGAGAATATCGACGAGTTTCTCTCTGTAACGCAGGACTTTGAGAAGCGTAATGAAGACAAATCATTGGTGTCCTTCCTAACGGATCTTGCCCTAATTGCAGACATCGATTCTATGGATAAAGACGAGCCGGATGGCGGCGTGAAGGATGCTGTCGTGCTGATGACGATGCACAGCGCCAAGGGACTCGAGTTTCCGATCGTATTCATTATCGGGATGGAGGAAGGTGTATTTCCTCACAGTCGGGCAATGAATGATAACGAAGAGCTGGAAGAGGAGCGCCGGCTTGCCTACGTTGGGATCACGCGCGCGGAGAAGCAGCTTTATCTGACAAGCGCGCGGATGCGTACGCTGTTTGGTCGGACGAATGCGAATATGCCTTCGCGATTCCTTAAGGAGGTTCCGGATGAGCTGAAGACGGATGCGTCCGCAACCGGACGCGGACGTCCGGCAGGCGGCGGCATCGGATTTGGCTCGGGAAGCCGAGGTACCGGAGGTTTTGGCGCAAGCGGCGCCGGAGCTTCGGGTTCAACGGGCTTTGGTTTCCGCAGCGGTGTGCCGTCTCCGGCAGCACGCTCGGGATCGCTGTCCGGAGCGGGCAGTAACAGCAGCGGTGTTCGGGTTACCTCGCCCATGGATGCGGCGCGCGCGGCATCAGGCGCAGCGGCAGGAGCGGGAGCAGGCGGCGAGTTTGTGGCCGGCGATAAAGTATCGCACGGCAAGTGGGGCATCGGCACGATTGTTTCCGTCCGTGGTACCGGCAATGACAAGGAGCTTCAAATCGCATTCCCGGCTCCGGTTGGACTGAAGAAGCTGCTTGCGAGCTTTGCACCGATTACGAAGGTATAAGTAATTTGAACGAGAGAGGGAGAACGTCTATGACGACTGCGATGGAACCGGGATCTAATATCGAGCCGATGAAGCTTGCGAGAATGCGCGAGCTGATTGACCTCATTGCGGAGCACAATCACAACTACTACACGCTGGATCGGCCGACGATCAGCGACAAACAGTGGGATGAGCTATACGACGAGCTGGTACGCTTGGAGCAGGAGACAGGCAGCCTGCTCCCGGATTCGCCTACGCAGCGTGTAGGCGGCGATATCTTGAAGGGCTTCGAGCCTCATCGTCATCGCGCCCGGCTCTGGAGTCTTGATAAAGCGCAGGACACCGAGGATCTGCTCGCTTGGAATACGCGGGTGAAGAAAGCAATCGCAGATTATAACACCAAGAATCCGAGTGAAACGCCGCTGCCCGAACCCGGTTATGTCATCGAGCTCAAATTTGACGGTCTTACGCTTAATTTGACTTACGACGGGGGGAACCTCGTGCAAGCATCGACTCGCGGCAACGGTGTTGTTGGCGAGGGGATTCTCGCGCAAGTGAAGACGATTCGTTCTATTCCGCTGACCATTCCGTTCAAGGACGGCATCATTGAGGTTCAAGGCGAAGGCATTATGAATCTGTCCGTGCTTGAAGCTTACAATGTAGCGGCCGTCGAGCCGCTCAAGAATGCGCGTAATGCAGCAGCGGGCGCGCTGCGCAACCAGAATCCGCGGATTACGGCGGAGCGGAAGCTGAACGCGTTCTTCTATAATATCGGGTACGCCGAAGGCGTATCTTTTGAACAGCACGCACAGATGATCCAATTCCTGAAGGATAACCGGTTTAAGGTTAATCCTTATACGACCTACTGCACGACGATCGAAGAGGTGCAGGCAGAGCTGGAACGCGTTGCCGAAGGACGCGGAGAGCATGACTTCCTCATCGACGGTGCAGTCGTGAAGCTGACGGACATGCGGACGCGCGAGGCGCTCGGCTATACGGATAAATTCCCGCGCTGGGCTGTCGCGTTTAAGTTCGAGGCGGAAGAGACCACGACGATCTTGGAGTCCGTTTCCTGGGAAGTGGGTCGTACCGGCAAAATCACGCCGGTCGCACGCGTCGAGCCAGTCGATCTCGCAGGCGTTACGGTACAGAACTGTACGCTTAACAATATCGGTGATATCGAACGCAAGAATCTCAAATTCGCGCTGGGCACCCATGTAATAATCCGTCGCTCCAACGACGTCATCCCGGAGATTCTGGGCAAAGCCGACGATGAGCCCGGCGTAGAAATCATAGCGCCGACCGAGTGCCCTTCCTGCGGAACGCCGCTGGAGATGCGCGGGGCGCATCTGTTCTGCAACAATAAGCTTGGCTGCAGACCGCAGACGATCGGCCGGATTACCCATTTCTCGTCCCGTGATGCGATGGATATCGAATCATTCAGCATTATGACGGCGGAGCAGCTGTTCGACGAGTGCGGCGTTCGCGACCCTGCGGATCTCTATTCTCTGACCTATGAGCAATTGATCGGCCTTGATCGCTTCGGTGATCGTAAGGCACGCAAGCTGCTCGATGCGCTTGAGAAATCCAAAGATCGTGATCTCGCAGCGTTTCTATTTGCTCTAGGTATCCCGAATACAGGCAAAGCGACAACGAAGATGCTCGCGGACCATTTCGGCAGCTTAAGCGCTGTAAGGGCCGCAACAGTAGAGGAACTCATAGGGCTACCTGACGTAGGCGGCATCGTTGCGGAAAGCATCTATACGTATTTTAGCGATCCGATTATCTCGGAGAGCTTGGATCGTATGTTGGCGCTTGGCGTTAAAGCGGAGGCGGAGCAGCAAGAGGCTGCGCGGACGGACAGCATATTCAGCGGCAAAACCGTCGTGCTTACGGGAACGCTTTCCCTGATGACGCGCGATGAGGCGGCGAAGAAGCTGGAGGCGCTCGGTGCGAAGATCAGCGGCAGCGTGTCTAAGAAGACGGACTTCGTCATCGCCGGTGAAAGTGCGGGCAGCAAGCTTACGAAGGCGCGCGAACTTGGAGTAACCGTTATTGAGGATGAAGAAGAGCTGCTTAAGCTATTGCAGTAATTAGTGTGGTAAACGATTAGGAGCATGAATTCTACGCAGGCTGTAGAGGGTATGCTCCTTTGTCATTTTTTACAAGTTGCATTGGGTTTTCGGATGTGTTAAATTATTTCTTGTCGCTTCTGAGACATACGGCAACAACAACATACAGCTTTCGACAGAAAGCAAGAAAGTTGTTGACACATGATGACGAAGCTGGTAACATAATCACTTGTCACCACGAAAGTGAGACAAACAAGTTCTTTGAAAACTGAACATATGAATCACGTCAGATTCAACAAATGTTTTATAAATCGCGAAACATAACGTTTCGCAAAGCTAGTTTTTTGAATGAGCTACCAAGCGAATTCTTAAAAATGGCCAAGCCTTCGGGCTTACCACTTTTATGGAGAGTTTGATCCTGGCTCAGGACGAACGCTGGCGGCGTGCCTAATACATGCAAGTCGAGCGGAGTTATTCCTTC
>NZ_FPAD01000008.1:0-75531 GCF_900116125.1 Paenibacillus sp. BC26
CTATCCCCGAAGGAATAACTCCGCTCGACTTGCATGTATTAGGCACGCCGCCAGCGTTCGTCCTGAGCCAGGATCAAACTCTCCATAAAAGTGGTCCGAAGACCGTTTACGAATTCGCTTGTTAGCTCATTCAAAATACTAGCTTGCAGAACGTTAATTCTGCGATTTATGACCATTTGACTGGTCGCTCATTGTTCAGTTTTCAAAGAACAAATACTTCGTTTTTGTTACTCATTCGCCCGTGTCTCAGCGGCGACTTGATTAATATATCATAGCCCATAATCACATTGCAACCCTTTTTTTAAACTTTTTTCAATTTCTTTTTGGAACGCTTATTTCCCTCTAACATCGCCATAAAGAAAACCGCCAAGGCTGCTAGCTCCTTGGCGGTTCCGTAGGTATGAATTATTCGCCTGCACGTTCACGCATAAGCGGGAACAACAGCACGTCTCTAATAGAAGGTGCATCTGTCAGCAGCATAACGAGGCGGTCAATCCCGATACCAAGACCACCGGTAGGCGGCATGCCGTATTCCAGCGCGCGGATGAAGTCCTCATCCATTTCATGCGCTTCGTCGTTGCCTTGCTCTTTCTCAAGCAGCTGCGACTCAAAGCGCTGACGTTGATCGATTGGATCATTCAACTCCGTAAAGGCATTCGCATGCTCACGAGCCACGATAAACAGTTCGAAGCGATCCGTGAAACGCGGATCGAGATCGTTCTTCTTCGCAAGCGGGGAAATCGCTACCGGATGACCGGTTACAAATGTCGGTTGAATCAACGTATGCTCACAGAACTCTTCGAAGAACGCGTTAAGGATATGACCGAATGTCATATGCGGCTCAACCTTCACATTGTGCGTTTTGGCATGTGCATGCGCTTCTTCGTCTGTCATTTGCTGTCCGAAGTCGACACCTGTCACTTCTTTGACCAAATCAACCATCGACACGCGGCGCCAAGCCGGCGTCAGATCCACCTCAGTACCTTGATACATAATCTTCGTGGTACCCAGCACTTCTTGCGCGATATGTGCAATAACCGCCTCTGTTAGAGCCATAATATCTTTATAATCGGCATAAGCCTCGTAGAGCTCGATCATTGTAAATTCAGGGTTATGGCGTGTCGAAATGCCTTCATTCCGATAAACGCGGCCGATTTCGTACACTTTCTCCATGCCGCCGACAATTAGACGCTTCAGATGAAGCTCAATTGCGATACGCATGTAAAGCTGCATGTCCAGCGCATTGTGATGAGTGATAAACGGACGAGCCGCAGCACCGCCGGCGATGGAATGCAGAGTTGGCGTTTCCACTTCCAAGTAACCCTGCGCATCCAGGTAACGACGCATGGATTGAATAATACGGGAGCGCAAGATAAACGTTTGCTGTACTTCCGGATTCACGATTAAATCGACATAACGCTGACGGTAACGCAGCTCAACGTCTTTGAGGCCGTGATATTTCTCCGGAAGAGGCAGAAGCGATTTGGACAGCACCGTAATTTCTTTTGCTTTAATAGAGGTTTCGCCTGTGTTTGTTTTGAAGACAACACCGCGAACGCCAATAATATCGCCAAGATCCAGAAGATCGAACGCTTGATACTGAGCTTCCTCGACGGTATCTTTGCGCGCGTAAATTTGGATTTTGCCGCTTAAATCTTGGATATGTGCAAAGCTCGCTTTGCCCATTCCGCGTTTCTGCATGATGCGGCCCGCAACGGTAACCTCGACAGCCTGAGCTTCGAGATCTTCCTTGCTCACCTCTTCATACGTATCTACGATGTTCTTAGCATGATGAGTCCGTTCAAATTTGCCGCCGAAAGGGTCAATGCCCAATCCGCGGAGCTCGTCCAGCTTGTCTCTGCGAATTTGCAGAAGCTCGCTTAATTCTTGTTCTTGCGTTCCTTGCTCCACCACGATTCATCTCCTTGTTGTACCAGAAAGGCAGGACGGTTCAGTCGCTGCCCTATGAGCCCGACCAGAGCAAAGCAGCAGATTCCTGCTCCACAATGATGAAAAAAGCTTCCTCAAGGAAGCTTTCTCAAAAGGCATGCCTGGTTTATTTTTTGATATCAACGATTTTATATTGAATGATGCCGGCTGGTACGCTTACTTCTACGATCGTGCCTTTGTTCTTACCAAGAATAGCTTTGCCAACCGGGCTTTCATTAGAAATTTTATTCTTAAGCGGATCCGACTCAGCCGAACCGACGATCGCATACTCCATCGTATCACCGAATTCCAAATCTTCAACCGTTACAATAGAACCAATGCTCACGGTTTCGATATTGATTTCATCGTTATTGATAATACGGGCATTGCGAAGCATTTTCTCAAGTGTGATAACCCGTCCTTCGATAAACGCCTGTTCATTCTTAGCGTCCTCATACTCCGAGTTCTCACTAATATCGCCATAGCCGATAGCCACTTTGATCCGTTCAGCAACTTCACGACGTTTGACGGACTTCAAGTTTTCCAATTCATCTTCCAACTTCTTAAGCCCGTCTTGGGTAAGGATAATCTCTTTATCACTCATGTTACAATTCTCCTGTCGTGTGGCATTTTTTCATACCGTGTATGAATCACTGTTACTTAATATATTACGCATCATGCCCTTGATGACACCGCGCAGGAATGAGAATTACCAGTCATAAACCAGGCGGACGGTTTGTTATTGGAAGATTATATTTCAAGTTCCCCTATATGTCAACGAAAGCCAATCAGCAAATGTAATCGCTTAACTCCACGAAACGCAAAGGCGCTCGCTTACGAGCTCCTTTGCGCTTGGATTAGTGATATACGGCTTCTTCCGCCGAACCGGAAGGTGTGATGGATGCCGTTGGCTCTTCGCTCAGTGCGCCTAATGACTCGACATACTGGCCCAAGATCTGCACCGTATTGTCGCGTGTCGTTTCTTCCATGATGACATCTTTAACGCGTGCCGCCCCCGGAATCCCTTTGAGATACCATGCCAAATGCTTGCGCATCTCGCGAACGGCTGTTGACTCGCCTTTCAGCTTAACAAGACGATCCATATGCAAAATGGCGACGTCCAGCTTCTCGCGCGGCGTCGGATCCGGAAGAAGCTCGCCCGACTGGAGATATTGGATCGTCCGATACAGCATCCACGGATTACCGAGTGCACCGCGGCCAATCATGACGCCATCGCAGCCGGTATGGTCAAGCATCCTGCGTGCATCCTCTGGGGAGAACACGTCACCATTACCAATAATGGGAATGGATACGGATTGCTTAACATCCTTTATAATATCCCAATTGGCCTTGCCGGTATACAATTGCTCCCTTGTACGGCCATGAACGCTGACTGCTTTGCCGCCCGCGCGCTCGACGGCTTGTGCGTTCTCAACGGCAAATACATGCTCGCTGTCCCAACCGATCCGCATTTTCACCGTTACCGGTTTATCGACAGCTTCGACAACAGCCGACACCATTTCATAGATTTTGTTGGGGTCGAGCAGCCATCTGGCACCTGCGTCGCATTTTGTGACTTTAGGCACAGGGCAGCCCATATTGATGTCGATAATATCGGCGTTCGTTTGCTTGTCGACAACTTTAGCTGCCTCCACCAGCGATTCGCGGTCACCACCAAAAATTTGCAGACTAAGCGGCTTCTCCCGTTCATCTACATACAGCATTTCCAGCGTACGCTTATTGCCGTGCAGGATGGCTTTGTCGCTGACCATTTCGGCGCAAACCAGACCGGTGCCGAATTCTTTGGCTATCAGTCGAAAAGCCGGGTTGCACACACCTGCCATCGGCGCCAGTACGACTTGGTTCTTCATCTCGATGTTTCCGATTTTAAGCATGGACGTCCAGACCCCCTTCTGAGTTAAAAACAATCATCAAACCAGCGGTAACGCTCATTTAAAATCGGCGGTCAGTTCGCTGTAGCTGATACCGAGTGTTTCCGAAATTCGCTCCAGCAGCTTAGGATCCGGCTTGCGCGTCCCACGCTCAAGCGATCCCAACACGGCAACAGAAACGCTAAGCTTGCCAGCCAGTTCCTGCTGTGTATAGCCCTTTAGCTTTCGGAATGCGCGGACGCGCCCGGCCAATTGATCGTATTCCATAGCGCGATTCCTTCCCCTCTGTCTTGTAGCGCTTGCTTTGCGATTTCTTTCACTTGTTTCTGCAAGGAATGCTCCTCTGCCAGTACATCACTAAGAGGCACCAACACAAACGCACGCTCCATCATACGAGGATGCGGCAGTGTAAGCTCCTCTTCCGCAAGCGTAACACCTTCATATAAAAGCAAATCCAAATCGATGGTCCGTGGCCCCCAGCGAATATCACGCTTTCTCCCCAGCCGCTGCTCCATCGCAAGCATCGCATGCAAGAGATCATAGGGTTCAAGCGAGGTTCGCAGAGCGGCAGCCATATTCAGAAAAGCCGGCTGATCGGTATAACCGACCGGGTCGGTTTCGTAAATTGCCGAAGCGCGAACAACGGTTATGGCCGGATGGCTGTCCAGCAAATGAAGTGCGTCCCGGAGCTGCTGCTGTCGATCGCCAACATTAGCGCCTAATGCAATATAAGCTTCAGCCTCATGGGGCTGTACGGTGAAATTCAGATCTTTATGGCCTTGCGGGCTGTTGGGTTCCATAGTCATCCCGCTTTCTGCAAAGTTCCACCGTCACGCCGTCGAAAAAGATTTCAAATGGCGGGTTCGGCTTTGTTACGGACACCGTCACTTCATTTACACTAGTATAAGCGTCGAGGACGGCTGATGCAACGTGACCCGCGAGCGCCTCGATCAGTTTAAACGGCGGTCCTTCTACAATGGACTTCACCCGTGCATGAATTTCGGCATAGTTAATCGTATGTTCAAGATCGTCGGTTATGGCAGCCTGAGATAAGTCCATCTGAAGGGACAAATCGACATAGAATTGCTGGCCGAGTCTGTTTTCCTCCGGAAAAACCCCGTGATATCCGAAGAACCGCATTCCTTTTAAGGTCATTTTGTCCATGATTCATTCCCCATTCTTCGACAATTTTCTACCTATATCGACTTCGCGCGCGGATAGACAATGGCGTCGCTCATTAATGCGGTCTGCTTATTCTCGCGAATATCGTGCACGCGGACGATCTGACAGCCCTGCATAATACCAAGCGCGGTCGTCGCCGCTGTTCCAAACGTGATTTCATTCGCATTTAATTGCAGCACATCGCGGATAAACTTCTTGCGAGAGGTGCCAAGCAGCACCGGGTAACCTTCGGCCACTACTTGATCAAGCTTACTCATAAGCGCGAGATTATCCTCGTAGGTCTTAGCAAATCCTATCCCCGGGTCGAGCCAGATCAACTCTTCCGACACGCCGGCGTTCCGCGCTATCTTAATGCTTTCGCGCAAATCAACTACGACGTCCGTGATCAAATCGGAATAATCTCTCGTGTGCCGATTATGACTGATAATGACGGGACAGCGGTGCGCCGCAGCGACTTCAGCCATTCGCGCCTCACCTTTAAGTCCCCATATATCGTTGATGATATGGGCTCCCGCCCGCAACGCCTGATCGGCTGTCTCAGCTTTATAAGTATCAATAGAAAGCGGAATGTTCGGCAGTGCTGCTCGAATCGCCTTAATGACGGGGATGACCCGCTTCAGCTCCTCCTCTACCGGCACAGGCTCGAATCCGGGTCGAGTCGATTCCCCGCCGATATCAATGATGTCGGCGCCATCTGCAACCATTTGCTCGGCATGACGAACAGCTGCCTCTACTTCGTTGTAGCGTCCCCCATCAGAGAAGGAATCCGGAGTCATATTCAAAATACCCATAATGAGCGTTCGTGTACCAAGTGTAAGTTTCACGCTTCCGCCTGCAAAATCATAGCTCCGCCGGAAAGGCCACTGTTTCACGGTGTCTTCTGTTATACATGCTTTCATGACTTCGTATCCTCCCGATAGGCAGCCAGCAGCTTTAAAGCCATGGAGCCGGCTTGTCCACTCCCGACCTCGGTGCGGCGGCCTTCTTCATCTCTTAAGGCAGACACAGGTACAAGCTCTTGAATCGAGTTCGTTACCCATACTTCTTCCGCCTCCAACAGCTCTGTCCACGTATAAAATCCTTCTTCCACGGCTAGTCCCGCTTCCCGAGCCAGCTCGATCACGCGCTGCCGCGTAATGCCGGGCAATATTCCTGTCTCGATCGCAGGCGTGAATACCTGACCTGCGCGGGCGAAGAACAGATTGCTGACAATGCCTTCGGAAAGCCAGCCTTCCCGCGTCAGCATAAGCCCCTCTGCTCCCGGAGCAATGCCGGCAGTCGCCGCCAATTCCCGCTTTGCAATTATATTATTCATATAATGCAGCGATTTCAAACGCACTTCGCCTTCCGGGGTATTCCTCCGAGTCCGCAGCAGCGCGAGCTCGCGGCCATTCCGGTAAAGCGCTTCGTTAGGAGCAGGCAGTGCTTTCACGAGCAGCAGCACATTGGGCTCTTCATAGTCGCCGGTCGGCAGTCCGAGCACACCTTCGCCTGCGGTAACCGTCAGTCGAACATACGCTTCTTCCAGCTCGTTAGCGGCCATCAGCTTGCGAAGCCAGTTCGTCAATTCGCTTTGATCCGGCTTGTACTTAATGCCGATTGATTCACATCCGGCCGACAATCGTGCCAAGTGCCGTTCCGGCAAATACGGCTTACCGCCGCCATAGGTGCGAAAGGTCTCGAAGAGACCCATTCCATATAAAAAACCGTGATCGTATACCGAGATCACGGCCTCTTCCTGTAGCTTGATGCTGCCATTCCATCCAATCTTCATCGTACCGCGCCTGCCCGCATGTTCAGGAAATTACGAAGCAGCTTCAGTCCGTTCTCGGTGATGATCGACTCCGGATGGAATTGAACGCCTTCGATGAGATACTCTTTGTGGCGCAGTCCCATGATCTCGCCCTCTTCCGTCTCCGCGCTGATTTCCAGGCAATCCGGAAGCGTCTCTTTCTTTACGATCAAGGAATGATAACGCGTCGCCGTATACGGGGAAGGAATACCTTCGAATATCGTGCGGCCGTCATGATGGATCTGCGAGGTTTTGCCATGCATCAGCTTCTCCGCACGAACAACGTCTCCTCCGAATGCTTGTCCGATCGCTTGATGGCCAAGACATACGCCGAAGATCGGAATGATTCCCTTGAAACGCTCAATAAGCGCAAGGCTGATTCCAGCTTCGTTCGGACTGCATGGTCCCGGCGAAATCAGAATATGATCCGGTGCAAGGGCCGCAATGTCCTCCAGCCCGATCTCATCATTGCGTTTCACGGCGATTTCCTCGCCCAGCTCTCCCAAGTACTGAACCAAATTGTACGTAAATGAGTCGTAGTTATCGATGACCAATATCATTTGCGTTTCCCCCTTTGGATTACAGCCGCGCGCGGCTTGCTTCTGCCCATTGCTCGCTGTACTCGATCGCCTTCCACAGTGCTTTGGCCTTGCTCAGTGATTCGCGGTATTCACGCTCCGGATCGGAATCGATGACGATCCCCGCTCCGGCTTGAATGTGGACGACCTCATCCTTCACCGACATCGTTCTTATAATAATATTAAATTCCATATCTCCGTTGTAGTCAATCCATCCGAGCGATCCGGTGTACGGTCCCCTCCGCGTTGGCTCCAGCTCCTCGATGATTTCCATCGTGCGGATCTTAGGCGCACCAGTGATCGTACCGCCGGGGAAGGTTGCTCCAATGACATCGTAAGCATCCTTGCCTGCGGCAATGCGGCCTTCAACTTGGGAGACCAAATGCATGACGTGACTGTAATATTCGATCACCATGAGCTCCGCTACATGAACCGAGCCATAGGCCGATATACGGCCGAGATCATTGCGCTCCAGATCGACGAGCATGATATGCTCTGCCCGTTCTTTCTCGTTGCTCCGAAGCTCCTCGGCCATTAGGCGGTCTTCTTCTTCTGTATGCCCGCGGCGGCGTGTACCCGCAATGGGACGCGTAGCCAGCTTGCCATCCGAGAGTTCCACCAGCAGCTCCGGCGAAGCCGATACAAGCTGAAAATCCGGACAATTCAGAAAGCCCATATACGGCGAAGGGTTGAATAATCTCAGCCATTCGTAGAGCTCCTCCGGACTCGATTGAATCGTACGGCTTTGACGCTGGGAGAGATTAACCTGAAAGACATCCCCTGCCGCGATGTAGCTTCGAATCCGCTCCACGGCCGATTTGAAGGCTTCCTTGGCAAAAGGGGACGTGATCCCCTCAACCGAATCCAAGTCAATTTGAAGGGAACCGTCCTCCATAAAGCGAGTGCGTGCTGCCCGGAGTGCTTCTGCCGCCGCAGCAGCTTCTCCCGCTGTGAAAGCGGACCACTGTTCCGCCATATGGTCTGCACGATCGGAGGCTGTTCCATACAAGTCTTCAAGTTGTTGCATGGATTCCTGCCCGGTAAGGGCAGTATGTACCGCGCAGTAAACCTGCTCCTCTTGATGATCCACGATCCACAGCTCGTCCATCCGCATAAACAAGTAATCAGGCAGTCCCAGGTCATCAGCTGCCTGTACGGGAATGCGCTCGATGGAGCGAATGACATCATAGCTCCAGAAGCCTGCACAGCCTCCCGTCCACTTTGGCGCTCCCGGAATCCGCGGCGCCTTGCGGCCGCCCATCCAGCTGCGCACCGCTTCGAGCGGTTTCTCCGGATACGCCGTTACGCGACCATCGCTAAACTCGACCGCTTCCGCTTCATTCCCTTTTCCCCGAATGACGGATGCGGGGTTAAGGCCGAGATAGGTATAACGGCCATCCTTGCCGCTCTCCAGCACGAATGAATGCGGCGAAGCCGCTCTCCAAGCCCCTTCCCAAGAGGCCGGGCGCCCCTCACCGCCGGCAAGCGGGCGTTTCGTAAGCAACGGCAGCGAAGTATAGCCCTCTCGCTGCCAGATCAACCAATCCTTAAAGGCTGTACGTTCCATTATCGCAGCCCCTCACTTCCTATCCGATCGAAAGAGCCATTCGCAGCCATTGCGCGCTCTCTTTGTTTGCAAGCTAGTATACCGAAATTGTGGGAAAAAGAAAAGGAGGTTCGTGATCCATTTGGCTTAGTGCCGACGCTATCTGCGTTCCGAATCGAAATTCACCTTCACTGTTGTCTGAACCTTCAGCAGTGGATACATCTTATCCCATGCATCTGCTTTCCAATGCCGATCCTGGGATCGTGCGATAGCCCCCAATCCGATCGGATCGATATTACTTTGCTGCAGTTGTCCGATTAGCTTGCTGATCTGCTGCTCGATCGCCTGTTCAGCCTTCTTTTTCATTTGCTCGGTTTCACTCGGTAAAGCCTTATCCAGCGGGCTTGTGTTGATCGGAAGAAGCGTTGCGTGAATCTTGATTCGTATCTTCATTGATTTACTGGATGCCGCCCAAACATACTTGGCACGAGAATGCTCGATTTGCATGCGAAGCGACTTCTCTTGTTGATCCGTGTCATAGTAGCCATTGATCACCGAATGCTGCAGCAAGGAGAACAGCAGCATATTACGGTATCCCTTTAAGGAAAGGACGAACCGATCGTCTTTAAACAAGGCAATCCCGACCAACTGGGCATGTGAACTTCCATCCTTGCGTATAAGAGGGAGATACGGATCTTGACCTTTGCTAGCATGCTGCCGGACGAAGGTCAACAAATTGGTTGGCGGAATGACGCCTTGGTTCTCGTTCTTAGATAAGAGATTGTTAATGCTTGTGCCAGGGTCGACTTCCTTCAATGGCATTTCAAGAAGGCTTGAAGGCGACGTCTCCGTCACGGTCAGCGACATATTTCCCGGCAAATTCAGCCTACTTGCGTAGTAAGTTATTAAGCGGCCGAAAACCCCTTGTTTCGCGAGTCCTTGATCAATAAGCAGCACCTGCGTCTTCTCATCGACAAACTTGCCTCCGGTCTTGAGGGCGGCCAGATTTCGTGTCTCAATGGTAGAATTTCCTTGCGTACGGACAATCCGGCTCTCCACCTCTTCTTTCTTATAGAGCGGTATCAAATAAGTGGCAGAGATTTGATCCTTTGCTTCGTCATTCGCTTCATAACCAATAGCGTAAACAATGCTTAATTTTTCGAGCAAATCGCCATGGCACCCGGGAAGCAGCAGAATCATCACCAGCGTCATACCGATCAGTCCTTTGCGCGGCATGGTCACTAGCCCCCCTCTTTAACTGACATTGCTTTGCCGGATGCATTGTCTTTTCGGCTGAGCAGCCCATATAAAGGGATATAAGCCCCCACCATAACCAGCGTTAAGAGCGGCTGCCAATTCTGAATGAGTTGCGTACACCTCAAAAACCAGAGGGCCATCGCCGTTGCAAGAAAAAGCAGCGTGCATAAGCACAGATGAACCATTTCCGGCCATTTGCACAGCACTGTCTTCCGCAGCAACGATGAAACGATCCAGAGCAGCAGCGACAGAATGGGGAGCAGACGAAACAGCTGGAAGCTCACTCCCGCTTGATCGATGCTCTCGAAGAACGGAAAGGACATGACTTTATACAGATCAACGGTCGTTACGAAGTTCGCAGACACAATTTCAATGCCAAACACACCAAGCAACAACCACAATGCCATGAGCGTGAACGCACTATGCACGCCAATTGACGCCCATAAAGCGTAACGGATCGCGGAAGCCTTGAGGCCGTTCGTATAGAACTTGAGAAACACCAGCAGCTCGATCCCGCTAAACAAAGCTGTTCCGCTTCCGGCTGCCCCTCCCAGCCTCTGCGGTTGTCCGCTCCAAAGAGGCATAATAGAACGCGTTTCAAAATAAGGAAGCGACCCCAGTATGATCAGCACATATTCCAGCACGCGCACACAAAGAGCAACGAAGAAGAGCCCCGCAAAGACGCGGATGCCGCCTTTAGCCGCCACAATCGCACAGATCATGAAGAGCACGATCACCCAGTAAGACTGGAAGTTAGGCGTCTGATAGTCGTCCAGAAGGAAAACCATCTGATTCAGCATGATGCCTCCAACCAGAAGCAATGCCGCAAAAAACAGCATCAGCAGCACTATGCCCGCCGGTTTGCCAAACGCAGCGAGATGGCTCGCAACGAAATCTTTGTTATTACTCCCCGTCATCGCCTGTCCTAAAGGCGTGCATAAAATGCCGATGACGATAGCGATCGCAAGCATATACATGAAGCTCGAAGTGCCTACAAAACCGGAGATTTTGCAGGTTACGATATAATAATTTGCGGCTCCCTGAATCCCGCAAGCTATATAGAAGAACTGCCACGCCGTAATGCGGTCCTGTCCCATTCTCCGTTCACCCCTTCCCCTTTATATAACGGGATAGCGGATGAATACCGAAAAGCGCCAAAGGCTTGTCCAGCGAACGAACGGCGAACAATCGGGACAGCAGCAGAAACCAGAACATGCAAATGCCCGGAAGTCCCAGCATAACCGCCAGCATCAAGGACGGTACTTTAAGAAAAAACAGCATGCCGCGCAGCTGAACCGTTGCCGAGGCCAGTGTCAGCAAGGATGAAATGGACACCAGGACAAGCATAACGTTGCTCACAATGCCCGCTTCCACCGCTGCGGTTCCAAGTACAATGCCCGCAACAATCCCTGCGCTTTGCGAAAGCTTGTTAGGAAGACGCGTAACGGCCTCCAGTTGAATGAGGACAAGGATTTCCATAAATAACGCTTCTACGAACGGGGAAAACGGCACACGGTAACGCGAAACTAACAAGGTTTCAATGATCTTACTCGGAAACATCTGAAAGTTATAGGTGGATACCGCTACATAGAGCGGCGTCAGCATTAAGGCCATAATAAAGCATGCCACTCGGAGAATTCGAATGAGCATTACGTAATAGCGAGGTGAGAACAAATCGGAAGCGGTCGTAAACGAATCCTCGAACGAGGTCGGTGCAATCAATGCTTTACGCGAGCCCTCCATAAGCATAATGACTTTCCCGGACTCCAGCGCATGTACCGCACGCAAAGGCAGCTCTGCAAAATCATACGGCGAGAAGAAGGTACGCGTGCCGTTTGGAAGCAGCATGGCAAAACTAGATATATCGAGCAACGCTATCGCGTGATCGATCGATGCTTGTTCGACTTGGTAGGTTAAACGATCGGCTTCCATCACATTGTCAGCCATATTGAGAATGGCGACCGGAAGCTTGCCGGAGCCGAGAACAAGATTGCGAATATGGAGCTGCTCGGACATTAGACGCCTGCGAATCATGTTTACATTCGACTCCAGTGATTCCGTGAAGGCTTCCATCGGCCCGGATTCCGCAAACTCTTCCAAGGGAGCCTCGATGCCCCGATAATTGTTCTTCTTGCTTGGGAGGTATAAGACATCGGGGTGGGCAACACCTGCCGTCTCAATCGTTACACTGATATAACCTTGCAGCAGATAATGGTGCTTATCTGTATAGGTCTTGATTTCAATATTGGCAATCGGCAAGATCCGTTTCATCTCTTCGCTGGAATGGGGCTTATGCAGTTGGAGCATCGGCAAGAAGCGTTCCTGCATGACTTGCTGGTCTACCATCGAGGACAACCATTCAATGCGGTAGGTTCTCTCTTGGAGTGCAAGGTGATAAGTATTCCAATCATCGGTCTTAGGGGTCGTCATTGCTGCAACACCTCTCTTCAGCCAAGGGTTTTCTTATATTTTCCTTGGAAGGGGTGTTTTATCAATAAAAAAGGGTCCCCTTGGAAAGGGAACCCTCTTGTTATTAGTAAGCTTACAATACTATTAGTTCTCGAAGTTGAACAGCGGCGTGGACAGGTAACGTTCGCCGTTAGAAGGAACAATCGCAACGACGCGTTTGCCTTTACCGAGCTCTTTGGCTACCTTCAGCGCTGCGAAGATCGCTGCACCGGAGGAAATACCGCAAAGAATACCTTCTTCTTTCGCTGCACGGCGAGCTGTTTCGAAAGCTTCGTCATTCTCAATCGTGATAACTTGGTCGTAAATCTCGCGATTCAAAATTTCAGGGATGAAGTTAGCGCCGATCCCTTGAATTTTGTGGCCGCCGGGGTTACCACCGGAGAGCAGCGGAGAAGCAGCCGGCTCGACAGCGACTACTTTGATGCCCGGGAAGTTCTTCTTCAGGACTTCACCTGCACCGGAAATCGTGCCGCCTGTACCGATACCCGCAACGAATGCATCCAGCTTGCCGTCAAGCGAGTTGATCGCTTCAACGATCTCCGGACCAGTTGTTTCGCGGTGTACTTTCACGTTCGCTTGGTTCTTGAATTGTTGCGGAATGAAGTAAGAAGGATTCTCGGCTTGAAGTTCTTCTGCACGGCGAACCGCTCCGTTCATGCCTTCCGCTCCCGGTGTAAGCACCAGCTCAGCACCGTATGCGCGAAGCAGGTTACGACGCTCAACGCTCATTGTTTCAGGCATAACGAGAATTGCTTTATAGCCTTTAGCGGCAGCTACCATTGCCAGGCCGATCCCTGTGTTACCGCTAGTTGGTTCTACGATTGTATCACCCGGTTTAAGGACACCTTGCTGTTCAGCTACTTCAATCATGCTGATTGCAATACGGTCCTTAACGCTTGCGCCCGGATTCTGGTACTCAAGCTTCACGTAAATTTCTGCGCTGTCCTCCGGTACCAAACGGTTCAAGCGAACAAGCGGTGTATCCCCAATGAGTTCGGTCACGCTTTGTACAATTCTAGCCATGAATAGTGCTCCTCCTTATTCCGACTAAATCAGTTGGTTTTACTTACATATTATCAATGAAACCCAGTAGTTGTCAATAGTCAGTTTTCGAACAAAAGGCCTACAGCGCTACCCTTCGGACGGCTTAAGCAGCACTTCCGCGTTATATTTCTGCAGCAGCGAATTCTCCACTTCACGAAGCCCGTTCAGCTTGGATAAAGCCAGCTCTCGCTTCACTTGATCCCGTACACGGCTCTCGCTTGGCACGTCTTCCGTATGCGTTTCGAGCAGCTGAATGATGGCTTGACCTTGCTCCACTTCGATTGGTCCGGTAACCTCGCCGACCGACAGCTGATTGGCCGCCTCCAGAATGGCATCATCCGTAAACGGATCATCGGTTTCAATAAATCCTAAATCCCCGCCGCCATCTGCAGTATTGGTATCGATCGAGTAGTTTTTGGCCATTAAGGCAAAATCTTCTCCCGACTCCAGCTGCTGAAGCAGGTCATCGGCATCCTTCTCCGTCGCAAGCACAATCCAAGCCAGATGCAGCTGCTTCCGCGGGGCGAACTGCTCCTTGTTGTCTGCTATGTAAGCATCAATCTCCGACTCGGTCACCTCTACCGAACGAACGGCGATTTTCTCAAGCAGCAGCCGGTATTCGGTATCTTCCCGAATCCCCTCAGGCGTTAAGCCAAGCTGCTCTTTCATCGTTGCATAATATTGTTCCTTACTCTCATAGCCCGTCATCATGGCTTCGAGCTCATCGTTCATCTCCGTGTCCGAGATGCTTAGGCCGTAGGCTTCCGCCTCCTGCCGGGTAGCGGCACGGACCATCAATGTACGCAGCAGCTGATCACCGTACTGCAGTTGCAGCTCATCGCTGAGCTGCTTGGCAGTAATCTGCTCATGGCCAACCTTAGCGGCAAGCGGCTCCTCCGCCGGCGCGGGGCCTTCTTGGTCTTGCGAATTATCGACCGCCGCTTGCGGATCAGCCTTGGGCGGGAGCAGTACCCGGAACACCACCACGAGAGCTAAAATAATCATACAGATCGCCTGAATCAGCACAATGCTCTTCAGCATCCGGTCGTTCTTCATTATCGCTTGGCCTCCGATTATTGAATCGGTTTCGGCTTAGCCTGATCGAGCAGCATTTCAAGCTGCTGGCGGTCAAATGCGTAGCTCTCGTTGCAGAAATGGCACACGACTTCAGCTTGTCCGTCTTCATCAATTAACTGTTTCAACTCATGCTCACCCATGCTGATGAGCGTACGTTCTACACGTTCCATGGAGCATTGGCATTGAAAGACGACGTCCACATTGTCCATCAGCTGGATTTGGTCGCCAACGACAAAGCCCAGCAGACTTTCCGGCGTTTCACCTTGTTCAAACAGAGAGGAAATCGGCGGCAGCGCTGCAATCGCCTGTTCCAGCTTCGTGAGGTTCTCTTCCGTGATACCCGGTAACACCTGTACGATGAAACCTCCGGCGTTCATGACCGTGCCATATTCATCAACAAGCACGCTAAGACCGACAACAGACGGCGTTTGCTCGGAAGTCGCGAAGTAGTACGTGAAATCCTCAGCGAGCTCGCCTGATACGATCGGAATGCTGCCGCGGTAAGGCTCCTTCAGCCCCAGATCCTTGATAATGTGGATGTAACCCGTACGGCCGACAGCGCCCGCCACATCAAGCTTCCCAAGCGCGTTGCTTGGCAGCTGCACATCCGGGTTATCGACATAACCGCGTACTTCCCCATTGGCATTGGCATCGACAACGATTTGGCCGACAGGACCATCGCCTTTGACTTGAATCGTCAGCTTCTCATTGCCCTTCAGCATCGCGCCCATCATCGCACCTGCCGTAGCCGTGCGTCCAAGCGCTGCCGTTGTGGTCGGCATCGTATTATGCCGCTTACGCAGCTCTTCTACCAGACCGGTTGTCTTGACGGCAAATACGCGAAGCTGTCCGTGCCATGCTGTACCGCGTACCAGATAATCTTTATGTTCTTCAGTCATGTCTAGGATACCTCGTTTATTCTTGGTTTCGTTCGTAAATAATGCGTAAACCTTCAAGGGTCAACAGCGGGTCTACTTCTTCAATGGTTTCCGATTCGGCGGCAATTAAGTCGGCCAGCCCGCCTGTTGCAATAACACGCGGCGTTACGCTGAACTCTTTGCGGATCCGATTCACGATTCCGTCCACTTGACCGGCATAGCCGAAAATAATACCGGCTTGCATCGAGGTAACCGGATTGCGTCCGATAACGCTCTTCGGTTTCACCAGCTCAATACGAGGCAGCTTAGCGGCACGCTGGTACAGCGCTTCGGTTGAAATGCCGATTCCCGGTACAATCGCACCGCCCAGATAATTGTTGCCTGCGTCAATATAATCAAAAGTCGTAGCGGTGCCGAAATCGACAACGATCAGCGGCGCGCCATATTTCTCGATGCCTGCAATGGAGTTAACGATGCGATCCGCGCCAACCTCGCGCGGATTCTCGTAACGAATGTTAAGTCCGGTCTTGATGCCCGGCCCGACAATCAGTGGAGATTGGCGCAGGTATTTCTGACAAAGCTGTTCCAACGTACGCATAAGCGGCGGCACAACAGAAGAGATGATAACGCCCTCGATCTGATCCAGCTTTACCCCCGCGATTTGAAACAAATTGTGAATCATAATGCCGTATTCATCCACCGTTGCCGAACGATTCGTGCTTAGGCGCCAGTGGTAAAGCAGCTTGCGAGCTTGGTAGATGCCCAGCACAATGTTCGTATTGCCTACGTCCACAACGACGATCATGCTGCTGGGCCTCCTTTCTTCCCATTCAAATCCAGACTAATGTCGAGGGATTGGAACGAATACGTCAGCCCGCCAACGGAAATGACATCGACCCCTGTCTCCGCAATGCTGCGAATGGTAGTCAAATTCACGCCGCCGGACGCCTCAACAATGACATGCGGCGAGCTTGCCTTGATGCGCGCCACAGCTTCACGCATGAGGTCATTGGTCATGTTGTCGAGCATGATAATATCGCTGCCGCACGCGAGCGCTTCCTCCACTTGGGCAAGCGACTCCGTCTCCACTTCGATTTTCATTGTATGGGGAATCGCATGGCGAGCGGCCTGAACAGCGCCGGTAATCCCGCCTGAGCCTTTGATGTGATTATCTTTGATCATAACCGCGTCGTATAACCCGAAACGATGGTTGAATCCGCCGCCCACCCGCACGGCATACTTCTCAAGCAGCCGATGCCCCGGCGTGGTCTTGCGCGTATCGACCAGACGTGCAGGAAGCCCTTCAATGGCTTGGACAAAAGCGCGGGTCTTGGTCGCAATGCCGGACAACCGCTGCATCAAATTCAGCGCTAAGCGCTCGCCTGTGAGAATGCTGTGCGTACTGCCTTCGACTTCAGCCAGTATCGTGCCTTTCGTCACAGCATCGCCGTCCGCTGCCAATGGACGGAATTCCAGTGTGGGGTCGACTACCTCGAAAACAAGGCGAGCAATCGGCACACCTGCCAGTATGCCATCCTCCTTCACATGAATGACGGCCATCGAACGCGTTCCCGCAGGGATCGTCGCCCAGCTGGTAATATCGCCAGAACCGATATCCTCAGCAAGCCACGCCCTTATTTGGGCCCGCAGCGTATCAGCCGCACTGTTCCCGAACGCCGCTGCAAATTGTGCTTCATACATCTTCAATTCGCTCCTCTGTTATCCCGTTCTCCCGGTGGAGGACGGTATGCTTGCGCCAGAGCTGATCATTTCGCTCCGGAAAATCTTCCCGACTATGCGCGCCGCGGCTTTCTTCCCGTGCCAGGGCAGACTCTGCCGTTAGCATTGCACAGGTCAGCAGATTCGCAAACTCATATTCTTCTCGCTTCGTAATGACGGATTGGAAAATCGAACGCAGCTTCTTGAGCTCTTCAAGCCCTCTGTTCAGCCCGTTAGCATCACGATTGAGCCCGACATAACGCACCATCGTCTTCTGCAGCTTCAAACGCTTCTCGACCACCGCCTGAATCGGTGCTTCGCTCCGCTTCAGAGAATTCAAGTGAACATCTGTATGCCCTTCAAGCGGATGCAACGCGTTAATACGCTCCACAATCCGCCGTCCGAACACAATCGCTTCGGATAACGAATTGCTCGCCAATCGATTCGCTCCATGAACCCCGGTCGATGAGCATTCGCCGCAAGCGAACAAGCGATGCAAATTGGTCTCGCCGTTCAAGTCGGTTTTTACGCCGCCCATCATATAATGCGCCGCAGGCGCTACGGGAATCCAATCCGACGTCAAATCAAGTCCGAAATTCAAACAGAATTCATAAATGTTCGGGAACCGGTGCCTCACCATATCCGCGGATTCATGCGTCACGTCAATATATACGAAGGTGGATTTGGTCGCTTCCATCTCGCTTACGATCGCCCGCGCCACGACATCCCGAGGAGCCAGCTCAAGCTGCTCATGGTATTTCTCCATAAACCGCTCACCGCGAATGTTACGCAGTACCGCCCCTTCGCCGCGCACTGCTTCCGATATCAGAAACCTAGGCGCGCCCGGGTAACAAAGCGATGTCGGATGAAATTGAATAAACTCCACGTCTTGTATGTAAGCACCTGCACGATAAGCCATTGCAATGCCGTCTCCGGTAGCCACTTCTGGATTGGTCGTATAACGATACAGCTGCCCTGCTCCGCCGGAGCAAAGAATCGTTGCTTTGCCGCGCACGAACAGTCGCTGCCCATCCGGCTTCTGCACCAACGCGCCTACGCAAACACCGTCATCGGTAATCAGATCAATGACAAAATGGTCATCCCAAACCTCAATGCGCGGATTCGCAATCGCTTTCTCCGACAAGGCACGCACGATTTCGAAACCGGTCGCATCCCCGTTGGCATGCAAAATACGACGCTGACTGTGCGCACCTTCCTTGGTGAGCGCAAACTCGCCGTTCTCTTGGTCAAACTGCGTACCCATCCGGACCAAGTCCTCTACGCCTTTCGTACCTTCATGCACGAGCACATCGACAGCTTCATGCGAACAAAGCCCGGCTCCGGCAATAAGCGTATCCTGACGGTGATAAGCCGGGGAGTCGTCCTCGGAAATAACGGCTGCGATGCCGCCCTGGGCATAACGCGTATTGCTGTCCATCAGCGACTTCTTCGTAATCATGAGCACATCATTCGTTTCACTGGCTTTAATTGCGGTAAAAAGACCGGCAATGCCGGCCCCGATAACAATGACATCTTTATGAATGACTGGAAGCCCTTCGAGTTCAACATCTACGAGATAACGTGGAATCATAAGTGCAACTTTCCTTTCTCATGGAAAGAGAGTAGCGCATGCTACTTCACTTGTAACATGCGCTCCAGGGATAGACGGGCTTGATTGGCAACCTGCTCCGGTACGTAAATTTGCGGCTGCATCGTTTCCAGACATTTAACAAGCTTCTTCAGGTTGTTAACTTTCATGTTCGGGCAAACCAAGTATTTCGTTGCGAAATGGAAGGTCTTGTTCGGGCTGTCCAGACGCAGCTGATACCCTGTGCCATCCTCGGTTCCGACGATAAATTCTTGGCAATCCGATTCTTTACAATATTTGATAATAGCGGTTGTACTGCCGACGAAATCGCCAAGCGCTACTACTTCAGGACGACATTCAGGGTGAACGACGAACTGCGCGTTCGGGTATTTCGCTTTCATCTCTTCTACATCTTTGACGGTCAGCATGTCATGCGTGTTGCAGTAGCCTTCCCAGATGATCATTTTTTTGTCCGTCTTTTGCTGCACGTAATGGCCAAGGTTTTTATCCGGTACCCAAATAATTTCATCGGAATCGACCGAATTCACAACACGCACGGCATTAGCTGATGTACAGCAAATATCAGTCTCTGCTTTGATCTCGGCGGAGGAGTTAATATAAGTCACGACTTTCGCATTCGGATGCTGAGCTTTCAGCTTCCGCAAGCCGTCGACGTTGACCATGTCAGCCATCGGACAGCCGGCACGCTCATCGGGAATGATGACCGTCTTGTTCGGCGCCAGAATTTTAGCGCTTTCGCCCATAAAATGAACGCCGCAAAACACGATTACATCTGCGTCTGTTTCCGCAGCCTTCTGCGCCAGCAGGAAGGAGTCTCCGCGGAAATCAGCCACTTCTTGAATTTCATCACGCTGATAATAATGCGCAAGTATAATGGCGTTACGCTCTTTCTTCAATTGCAACAATCGTTCCCGTAGTTCGCGGTTTTGTTCCGCTTTCCTTTCGAGAGCCAATGCTTCCATAGCTAAATTCCCCTCTTTTCACTAACTTTGTGAACTGATGCACAAACTTGGCTGTTCGTTCACCCTGATTTATCGAAAATGCCCTTATTCCGCTGTGTATTTCATATTCCTTATCATGCCCACGTCATAAGCCGCTTGATTCGCAAGAGCCTTTACAAGGGATTAACCTTAAATTTACACAAGGTAGTGTACGCTGTCAACAGACAAAAGAGGCCGTTTTAACCGATCTACGGAAGGTTTTCGTAAGTAAGGAAGTCACGAAGCCTCCAAGCTTACTCGTCCTCCGACTATAGCGCTAAAGCGCCCTTTCGCAAAAAAGGCTGCCCGCGCAGTTGCCTGCAAACGGACAGCCTTTGTGGACTATCGACTACTATTTCACTAGGACTTCGGCGTACCGTCGTCGTCGTCGTTTTCTCTGTTGTCCGGATCAATCGGAGGTGCCACTTCGCCTGCCTCTTTCGAGCCAATGCGAACCTTCACGCCGCCAATCGTATCGATAATCGGCTCTGCTTTCGGCTCTGCGGAAACGATGTTTGAACTGCCTTCGCCTTCGCCGCCTTCTGCTGTACCGCTTTCGATCAGACGCTTGATTTGCTCAATTTCCAACGTTTCTTCGGTAAGGAGCGTTTGTGCAATAAGATGCATTTCCTTGCTCTTCTCCGTAAGAAGCTTCTTCGCACGAGCATAGCAGTCTTGAATGAAGCTCTGCATCTCTTGGTCAATTTCATAAGCAATGGCATCGGAGTAGTTCTGCTCATGTCCGATGTCACGGCCCAAGAAGACTTGGCCTTGCGAGCTGCTGCCGAATTGCATCGGTCCAAGCTTGTCGCTCATGCCGTATTCCATAATCATCGCACGAACAATGCTCGTCGCTGATTTGAAATCGCTGTATGCGCCTGTGCCGATTTCGCCGATGTAGATTTCTTCCGCTACGCGGCCGGCCAGCAATCCGGTTACTTTATCGAGCAATTCCTGCTTCGTCGTCAGCATGCGGTCGCCATCTTTAGGAAGCATGATGACATATCCGCCTGCGCGTCCGCGCGGGATAATCGTAACTTTGTGAACCTGATCCGCATGCTCTAGGAAATAGCCTGCAATCGTATGGCCCGCTTCATGGTAAGCCACGATCCGTTTCTCACGGTCACTGATGACGCGGCTGCGTTTCTCGGTACCGACGATAACACGGTCAATCGCTTCGTCCACTTCGGTCATCGCGATGTCTTTCTTGTTGCGGCGGGCGGCAAGAAGGGCTGCTTCGTTAAGCAGGTTCTCCAGATCCGCACCGGTAAAGCCCGTTGTCCGCTTCGCGATTACATCGAGTTTCACGTCTTTGGCAAGCGGCTTATTGCGCGCATGCACTTTCAGTACGGCTTCACGGCCTTTGACATCCGGACGGTCAACCGTAATTTGACGGTCGAAACGGCCTGGACGAAGAAGGGCAGGATCGAGAATATCCGGACGGTTAGTTGCCGCCACGATAATGATGCCTTCGTTTGCACCGAAGCCGTCCATTTCAACGAGGAGCTGATTGAGCGTTTGTTCGCGCTCATCATGTCCGCCGCCGAGACCGGCGCCGCGCTGACGTCCAACGGCATCGATTTCATCGATAAAGATAATACATGGTGCGTTCTTCTTCGCATTCTCGAACAAGTCACGAACACGGGAAGCACCGACACCGACGAACATTTCAACGAAGTCCGAACCGGAGATGCTGAAGAACGGCACGCCTGCTTCGCCTGCTACTGCACGAGCAAGCAACGTTTTACCTGTACCCGGAGGGCCGACAAGAAGTACCCCTTTCGGAATACGAGCGCCTACGGCTGCGAATTTACGCGGATCCTTCAAGAACTCGACGACCTCGACAAGCTCTTGCTTCTCCTCGTCGGCGCCTGCCACATCCTCGAATGTAACGCGTTTCTTCTCTTCGTTGTACAATCTGGCACGGCTCTTGCCAAAGTTCATCACTTTGCCGCCGCCGCCTTGCGCCTGATTGATCAGGAAGAAGAACAAAATAAAGATGATCACGAATGGAATGATTGAGGTCAAGAAGGTGAGCCAGATGCTCTGTCCTTCCATCGGCTTAACTTCCATTGCGAATTTGTTTTTTAGCTGCGCGTCGGTTACTTCTTTAACGACGTATTCCTCAACGCTGGAATGGGTGTAGAATTGGGCTGAATCCGAATTTTCCGGTTTGTTCTTGTACTCACCGGTGATCAAGTAAGAGTAGCCGTCGAATTGAAGCTCAACTTGCTTCACATTGTCATTAGCCAGTTCCTGCCTAAATTGATCGTAACGGATTTCAGTGGTGGAGTCATTTTGGCTGCTGATAAATTGGAAGATCCCGACGGTCACCAAAAAAATAATCAAATAAAAGCCAGTATTGCGGATGATCCGATTCATCCCCTACCTCCTCTCAAGACGCAAAAAATAAGATGACCTTGCACGATAAGCCCCCGCATGCGGGAGCCATCGGTACATGGCTGATTGCATGGACTGACTTAACCTTACTTCTCGTAAACCTCAGGCTTCAAAATGCCGATAAACGGCAAGTTGCGGTAATGCTCCGCATAATCAAGCCCGTACCCGACGACAAATGCGTCCGGCAATACAAATCCTTTATAGTCCGCTTCCAATTCCACCTTGCGGCCTGCCGGCTTATCAAACAGCGTAACAAGCGTGATGGACTTGGCATTGCGGCGCTCCAGCACATCGATGAGGTAGCTGAGCGTAAGTCCACTGTCGATAATATCTTCAACAATGAGTACGTCCCGGCCTTGCACCGACGTGTCAAGGTCCTTGATAATTTTCACAACACCGCTTGTTTTGGTCGATTGTCCGTAGCTGGACACCGCCATAAAGTCGAGTTCGACCGGAATTGTGATGGTCTTAACCAAGTCAGCCATAAAAATAAAAGCGCCTTTAAGTACGCAGATAACGAGTGGATTACGCCCCTCGAATTCGCGGCTAATGGTATCGCCTAGTTCTTTTACTTTCTGCTGAATTTGGTCTGCGTCGTAAAGTACTTCTTGAATGTCGTTCAGCAACACGGGCCCTCCTAAATGGTTCTTGCCTATACTATGAATGGATCAGTGCATCTTATTCAAGTTGGTTCAGCGCGGAAGCGTCGAGGTTTACCCGCATCATCATTCTGATAACACGGCTCGTCGTTTCCATCACCTGAGCATGTCTTGATCTTCGAATGCCCGGGATCCAAAGCACGGTTCCGTTAGCGTCGACAACGATCGGCAGCACCTCACGACGTGAGGGCGCGACACGTTCATCAACGAACATATCTTGTACCTTTTTGGTACCATTTAAACCAAGCACTTGCATTCGGTCACCTGGACGGCGATTTCGAACCGTCAGCGGGAATTCGAGCGAGTCGGCATCAAACAGGGCTTCATGTCGATTATTCGGTCTGGGCGCATCGACCTCGGCCCATTCCTCAAGCGACAAATCCGCTCCCGCCTCCGGCAAAGCCAGGCGTACCGCATCTCGGGTCACAACATAAGCATATCCGCTGCGCTCGGGCGTCATTCTCCCCTTATTCGCACGGGTAAATACTAAGCTGTCGTACTCACGCAGAAATCGAACACCGCTGCCAACATCGAAGCTCCACGTTGCAGCTGCGCCATCAGAGGCCGCAATCCTTATCGTTTCTACGCTTTCAAATGAAGTGGTTTCCGTTTCCAAGCCAATATAACTCAATATTAGTTTAATCAATCTCCTTTGTAAAGCGACATGCAGGCCAAGCAGCGCTTTGCGGGTCAATTGGCATCCTTCGCTGTGAGGCGCGATATGGCGCTCAAAAATTGCCTTAGTTTCTTGCTCCAGCCAATCGTCTTCAGCCGATGCAAGTTCCGCCAATCGGACAAGCGACTGGGAAAACTGCGGGTTAAACGAAGCCAAGTAAGGCAGAACGTCCAAGCGGACCACATTGCGAAAATAATACTTCTGCCCATTGCTGCTATCTTGACTGAACGGGATCGCCCACTGTTCACAGTAACGCAGGATGTCTGCCTTGTATGTACGCAAAAGCGGCCGAATAAGTTCCACGTTTTTTTCTTTTCGCCGAATTGCAATTCCTGCAAGCCCTCCGGGCCCGGTTCCGCGAACCACTCGCATCAGCACCGTTTCGGCTTGATCATCGGCCTGGTGGGCGAGCGCAATGCGCGCAGCGCCGTATGTATGGGCGACCTGATGCAAGAAGGCATACCGTTTCTCGCGGGCCGCCGCCTGCGCGTTCATTCTTGTTTCTTCTATATAAGCAGGCAAATTAAAAAGCGCCGTTTCGCAAGGGATGCCGAGCAGCGCTGCGTATTGTCTCACGGATTCAGCTTCCCTCGCCGATTCCTCGCCGCGAAAGCCATGGTCCACGTGAGCGGCAACCAAAGTAAGCCGCTCTTCTCCGGACAGTCGATGGAGCAGATGGAGCAAAGCCATGGAATCCGGTCCGCCGGATACCGCCACGACGACCGTCTCCCCCGGCTGCCACAGCTGCTCTTCCCGAGCTAGCGCGGACAGCTCGCTTAGCCAATCATCCACTTTCCTCATCCTTCCCAAGTTGCGTATTCTTATGATGCGCCGCGCAGCAGCCAATAGATCGTAGTGGCCAGCACGGCCGCTGAAGCGGCGAACAATCCCTTCATCCAGCGAGGTGCCGGCGCGGAAACGGACTTCCCAGCGCCTGATCGATGCATCCACTGCTGCCAGGCAGCAGCCGCTTCTCGGGCGCTTGCAAACTCGCCGTAGAGCGCCTTGCGCAGCCAGCCGCTGAGCGGCTTCAATGCCGCGCTGGTCGCGGCGAGCTTCGCCAGCTCGTCCGGCGTTCGCGTTTGCGGCAGCAGTCCCGCTGAAAGCTGGGCAAGCCGGCGGTTCTCATGCAGCTGGATGCAAAGCACCGCGAAGGAGAACAAATCGTATTGCGCATCCGCCGTACGCGTACCCGCATTCCAGTAGCCCCGGTCGTAGATCTCCGTGAACTGCCGCACGCCTTTGCCGAAGGCAGTAGCGCCGCCGTAGTCCACGAGCTCCGGCCGACCGTAATCGCCGACGAGGACATTCCCTACCTTTAAATCTCCGAACGTCCAGCCGGCTTCATTGAGCTCCGCTAATTTACCAAGCAGGTTAAAGGCGACAACCGGAAACCATTCCTTCCCTTGTTTACCCAAATAATCGGCAAGCGTCATCCCTTTGATATAGCGCATGACATAGAACGGATGCTCTTTGCCGTCTGCGCCGCGGAAATCATCCACATCCACAAGAAAGAGGCCTCCCTTGGTGCCTCTCTTCTGTTTCTGCTTCGAGATCGTTTGTAAAACATTCACTTCCGATTGCAAATCCACGGTATCCGAACCGATCTTCAGCGCGTACAGCTCACGCTGCCGCTCGACCAGAAATACTTTGCCATTGGCTCCTTCGCCGAGCAGCCGTTCCACACGATAGTTGCCCTGTTTCCACTTGCCGCGAATGATCGTGCCGCGCGGAAGCGTCCATTCAAACGACGTAGTCACTCATCATCCCGTCCGTTTCATCATTCTTCCTACTACCATAATCGGCTTTTTGATAAAAATCAATGACATGCACGATCGCAGGACCGGTTGGCGTCGTTCCTCGCATCTGCAGCCGCGGGAATAAAGAGTTAACGCCGCTGATGTTGCTCGTCCAGTCAAGGTCAAGCTTGCAATCCTCTCCATAGGCAGAGCCGGGAAAATGAAACACCGCAATCTCGCTGCCTCCCTGTCTCGACTGCAAGCTGATAGCCAAATCGCGAATGGCCTCTTCTACCGCGTGCAGCTTCGGTTTCATGCTGGCACTGGCATCAATTAACAGCGCAACGCGCAGCTTACTCGTCTCGCTCAGCTCGTCAATAACGCGAACGACTTCACCGCGTTTCTCCGGCTCAAGCTCTTCGATGGACGAGGTGCCGAGCACCTGCTTCAGCTCCCGCTGAACCGCTTGCTGTATCGTCTGCACGACGGTCTTGCGCGTCAGCATTTGAACCGTTTGCGACAGCTGCCGTGTATGCGATAGCCGGCTCAGGCCGCCGCCCGCCCGTGCAATCTCTTCAATTTCCGTTGTACCGAATTCGGCGAGATCCCCTTGATCCACAACGCCGATAACATTCACCGTGATCCCCACTGCGTGCGCCTGCGCTGCCGCAATGACCGGGCTAACGCCTACATTGGAACAGCCATCCGTTACTAATAGAATCTGCCTCATCGTTCATTCCCCCAAAACCTTGGAATCTACCAGCGGATGAATTCCCGCCTGTACCTATCGTCCAGGCAAGTTCCTCCCTAGTACCAGCTCTATCAGCATTGCCATTTTTGAGAGGGGATAACCCTGTTTGGTTGAGGCGCGAGGCTGGTTGGTGAGCGGCGTGGAGGGCTTGTGTGTAGGGGGAGCGAATTACGAGAGCTGAATGGGAGTGCACGATGAGCAGCATTTCTCGATCATCGCAAAGTTAGAGCACGCAAAAAAGAAGCCTGCCGGCCGGACAGGCTTCCAATCCACTTCTATAAGTAGCTAAGGATCTTTAATAATCGCCGTTCCGCGCTTATGCTGCCTCAACGCCTGTATGCGCTCCTGCTTTTGCCGCCGCCTCTTGGAAAATTGTCCGTTTCGTATGTTGATGTTCATCAAATCGGCTCACCGTCCCTATAGTGCTCAACCCGGCCATACCGGATTGGCGGAGTGCAGCCCGCTTAGGCTGATGTGTGTACATTCTGCGATGACAAGCCCTCTCTATCTTCCCGCTCTCTTATTGATCATTTATAATTGCCGGTGCACGTTTCAGTGAAGAAGGATGCCGAATACGTTTCCGCTGCTTGCGCTTCTGGAGTATTTGCTTCAACCATTTTCTGTACATGGTTAGCTCACCGTCCTTGGTCGCTCGACCTTGGTCACGCCAGGCCAGCGGAATGTAGCCCACTCGGGCTGATGTTTGTCCACTCTCGCGACGACAACCGTCATATCATCCACAATGTCGCCTTTGTGGTACCGCACGACTGTTTCAAGCAGTCCATCGGCAATTTCCTGTGGATCATCGGATCGAATTTCTTGAATCACCCGCTTCATCCACATTTCCTTATTTACGGCATGCCCCGGCGCGTCATAGATGCCATCGGTCATCATAATGAGCGTATCTCCCGGCTGCAGCTGCACGCGGATAAGATCTATGTCAATGTCCTGCAAAATCCCTACCGGCAAATTGTTGGCCGTGATCGGAATCACTTCGTTCCCGCGCTTAATGAAGCTGGGCGTTGATCCGATTTTCATAAAAGTCGTCTTCGCCGAGTACATGTCGATAAGCGCAACATCGACGGTTGCAAATATCTCATCCGAAGAACGCAGCAGCAGAACGGAGTTCACCGATTTAATCGCGAGCTTCTCATCCATCCCGGATTGCAGAAGCTGCTGCAAAATCGTCAAAGCAGTACTGCTCTCCTGCTTCGCACGCTCCCCATTGCCCATACCGTCACTGATCGCAACAGCAAACTTGCCATTGCCGAGCTCCACCGTACTAAAGCTGTCTCCCGACAGCAGATCGCCTCCCTTGGCGAGTCCGGCGACACCCGTTTCAATCTCATACGCCTTGGCCGTCCCAAAAACAACGAGCGCAGCACTTCCCTTCTTCTCCGGGTAAGTTTCCGACATCACGGCAATGGGCTCACCCAGAATATCGGATAACAGCGGCGCGATGATTTTGCGGCATTCATCATACCCGCGGCCAAACGTATGGTACACCTCGATTTCAACGTTTCCCTCCTCCAAGTTAATAATTTCAATGCCTTGTATCGATAAACCGAGCCCCTCGAGCGCCTCCCGGATTTGTTCTTCCTGCAGATGCAGCTGCTGCCCCTCCCGCTGGATTTCGCGTGCCAAGTCTTCCATGACTTGAGAAACGCCGGACAGCTGTTCCGCGACAAGCTGCCGTGAATCGTTCAGCTGCTTTCGCCAATGCCGATCATGCTGATACAGCTCATGCTGCTGCTGCATGACGCCAAGCACTTGATGCGGCTTGACGCAATGGACGCTCCACTCCCTCGGCACCTCCTTCGGCCCCAAACGTCGCCCTTCCTCTACGGCTGTCATCATACTTGTCATCATCTTGTACGTATCATAGAATCGCCCCTCCCAGCAAAGTTCCCGCTTGTGGCAGGAATTGCATGTTCGCTCTGCGGCCGCATTCATGAAATGGCCGGCAGCTTCTTCTCGCCTTTCCTTCTCCGTCGCTTCCTGGCCAAGCTGGCCAAAACTCCGGGAAAGCTGGCGAAACACTTCGGAAAACTGGTTTACGCGCTGTGCCGTGACATCTCGGACGCGCCTTGCGTATTCATGCTGCGATTTTACATGCTCCTGCGTGCCGGGCACATATTTCGAAATGATGCGAATAATCGATTTTGGGGTAAGCATAAGCATAGTGGCCGCGATGACCGACTCCCACGTCGAGGCCAACACATCGGCCTGATTTCCGACATAGATGGATAGAATGGAGGAACCAAGCAGCATCCCGAAGGCTACGGCCATTTTGCCGCCTTCACGAAGCAAGCCCGCAAGCAAGCCTGCGAAAGCGAGCAAGCTCATCTGCACAATCGCATTGGTATCCGCCAAACTGAGGATGAGACCGGCGACAACACCCACCGAAGCGCCAAGGGGTGCGCCGCCTACAAGCGCAAAGAGCAGTAACATAAACCTCGACATGATGTGTTCAACGGACAAGCCATATATAGTCCAGCCAACCGCCCCGGTCATAATAGATGCAAGCATAATCATGAGACAGATAATTTCCTCGTTCTTCAGTGCCGAGGATTTCTTCGTCAGCGTCAGCACCGGTATCGCTTGGACGAATACCAGTGTCAGCACGAAAGCAAGCGATGCCTCCACGCCAACCATCATCAGCTCATACCAGTTCAATGTGTCCGTCGTCACAACGCCGAACAATCGGACCAGCATGGTAGCGAGGAAAACGAGCAGCGGCGCGTACGACAGTTCCGCTCGTTCATATGCCTCGAGGCCCCTCATCAGCAAGTACACAACCGCCAGCTCCATCGCGATCCACATCGGTTCCGGCGAGATAGCGAGCCAACTGCCTGCTACAATCGAGGCTGCAACCGGAAGCAGCAGATCTCGGCGCAGAAAGAAAATAACTGTAAAGTAAGCAACCGCAAACGGAGTCAGCGACTCCAAGATGACAGCTCGTCCGAGCAGAAACCCGACAGCCATCAGCGCAAACGTCCATTTTCGCGAGGCCAGCATCCCTGCTATGCGAAGCAACCCGGTTCGTTCCATTCCTTTCCTAAGGGTCGATTGGACGAAGCTTGTTTTCTGAACACCTGGGAACATGACAACTTTAGGTTTGTCCACCATGCCTGATGACACCGCCTTATTCCAAATTTGTATCCCCATTATAGATTTACGATTTTAGAAATGTTTGTCAGAAAGCGTTGTCATGCAAAAGTTTTTTCCGACATTTTCGCGCGTCGTGGGCGGCCCTCTGTCGGGATTGCGGCATCCTAGCGCTATCAAGGGGTCGACATACTTATGCGCCATCTCGTCACCCACCGTTTCAACAAAAAATGTTCATTCCGCTAAGCCGGCGCGTGACGAATCGCCGTCCGAACCTGTCGGGATTGCGTGAGAACAAGAGAAAAGTTTTTGAGATGGGCGGGTATAAATCGGAGCCGATCTGCATAATAAACCGTTGACAGCCCCTTCATACCGAAAAAGACAGCAAAAAAGGCAGTGCCTCAAGGGGCACTGCCTGATTCTCATACTATGCTATTAATCGCGCTTAGCACCACGGCCACCGCGTTTGGATTCCGTGTTCTTCTTCAGCGAAGACATACGCTCTTCGCTATCCTTCAGGAAGCGTGACATTTTATCCTCGAAGGACGGTTTGCCGTAAGCAGGTTTACCGCCGCCAGCTTTATTGAATGGACGTCCGCCACCACCGCCGCCTTGACGATTAAAACCACCACCGCCACCGCTTGGTCCGCGATCTCCACCGCCGCCTGGCCCGCCTGTACGATTGAAGCCACCGCCGCCGCCTGCACCTGTCCGGTTGAAGCTGCCTCCGCCTGGTCCACGATCTCCACTGCGTTCACGCTGAGGAGGTGCTGAGCCTTCTGGTCGGTCGATTGCTTGCTTAATGGAAAGCCCGATTTTCCCGTCTTTATCTACATTAATGACCTTCACTGAAACGACATCTTCCAGTTTCAAATGGTCTTTAACATCTTTGACGTAGTTATCGGCAATCTCTGAGATGTGAACTAGCCCTGTGACACCTCCCGACAAATCGACGAATGCTCCGAAATGCGTAATGCCTGTCACCTTGCCCTCTAACTTGGCGCCCACTTCAATTGCCATAGGTAAAAATGTTCCTCCCTAACCGTTATGCGAAGCCATTAGCTTCGAGTTCTCTCAGCCTGAGGCTGCGAGCAAAAAAATAATGATATGACTACGGTAAGCCGATAAAAATATGGTTACTAAGCTGATTATACTCCAATGGGAGAAGCAAGGCAACAGGACGGATACCCGTTGTTACGCCCATCCTTGAGGAATGCCGGGTTGGCCGAGTTCACCCCAAACCAATCTCGCACAGATGAATGCTGAACCGACCGGAGGTCTGTTCAAACCAATCATCATAGATGAATGCTGGGTTGACCGAAGGTCTTCCCCAAACCAATCATCTACGGCTGAGTAACGACCTCAATCCGCTTCTCGCCTTTGCGAACCATACCTTGTTCCTTCGTTGCCAGCTGACCGATGTACTCCTTATCGCTCAATCGCGCGACTGCAAGCTTCAGCTCTTCGACCTGCTTGGCCGCCGCGTCGATTTTCTGGGAGGCATTCGCCAGCTTGATCTCAGCTTGTCCTTGCCGATCAAGCTGAGAGATCAGCGTATATAGCGCCCAGCCCATGAAGAGAACGATAAAAACAACCCAGATCTTCAACCGGCGCTTCGTTCCTGCATATTGCGCCGCAGCGGATGAATGAGAGCTTGTTGTAGTTGTCGCCATATCACGGACCTCCTGACGTTAGATTAATCGTCTTTCTTCTCTTGCTTCCGATTCTTCCAGCGCTGCCATAGCTTGTTCAATCCGGTCCGAAGTGCAGTGACTCGTTCCGGTATTCGCCACTTGGTTATAAGGGGATTTACCCAACGTTTCCAAGAGCGAAGCAGCGGCTTCCAAATCGGCTTGGTCATCCATGCCGCAAGCAGCCAAAATGGACGTACCAATTGTACCACAATTTTGAAAAGGAAAATAGCAAATGCTCTCAAAAACGCGAAGAGCAGCTTCCCAATTCGATAGAGCAGCAGCAGAGGACGAATAATCAACAGATCAAAAGCACGGATCACAAATTTGATAACCGCGCGGACGGTGCGAATCAGGACATGCACCAGCTGCATCGTGATTTTGCTGAACAACCAGTAGTAACAGCCGATGCCCAGCAGCAGCCCGATAAACACATAGGCCCGCACTTCTCCTTCGTTGCTCGCGGAGAGCACCTGAAAGACAACCAATGTAGCCGCAATCCAGTAGAGCAAGTCGAAGATCGGAATCCATAGCCGGCTGATTCGCAGCTCGTCCGATACGACACGATACCCATCGAATACGACGCCCATCCCGATCCCAGAGAGCAGCATCGTAATCATGGTCCACCACTGAACGGTCAGACTCACTTGAATATCTTCCCGAACAAGCCCTTCGACTTGCTGCCCGTATTGCCATCCAAGTAAGTGAGCGAATGAACCAGCCCTTCAATGGCGACCAGTCCCTGCTCCAGACTGAGATGCTTCATATGCAGGTTCTGCCCGCGGATCGCCAGAAAGCCCAGCTCGGTCTCCAGCAGAAACTCTTCATTGTCGAAGCTCTCCACATTCATTACGCCGGTAATCTCAAGGATCTTGCGGTTAAGCATTTTGATTTCCTGGCGCTTCTGTCCCTTCGCTTGCTCGATCATTGCTCGTCCCCCTCCTCAGCACATCTATCACTGAGACTAGCCTATGGGGGATGGACAGGTTTTAGAACTGCGAACTGCGAGATTAGAGCGTTACGTTTTTGGCAGGATCATAGATTTGATGACTTGAACGAGCAACGCAAACGCAAAGAATAAGACGCATATTCCGCCGATGGCGCTAATGATTCGTATAGCCGTTCGGATGAATAGGTAGCAGCTCGATGACTCTGCCAGTGTTAAAAAGACGGCACCGAACAACGAATCGTTCATACAAAGCAGCGCAAGCCCGGCCAGAATGCCGAATACATCGTTTTTATGAGCGTACATCGTCTGTTCACCTCGTTAGCTAAAATAGAATACGCCGTTTGTGAGATTATAGCATTTTTATTCAAAATATGGATACAGAATCGTTAACGAATCGTAGGGGTCTTGGACAATAGATTGCCGGGCATAAGAAAAACAGCCTCCGCCGGGTATTCCCCGATTGAGGCTGTCCTGTAATAGCTGCTTACGCTTGCCAGTCGAGCTTGTTCTCTTGCTGGCGCGCTTCTTCTTTCAACAAAGTATACATCCCGCTAGCCTCGTCCTTCTTGGTCGTCTCCAAGATCCGCTCGACGCGGACGGTGACGATCTTCTGGCCGTATTGAATTTTGAGCTCGTCGCCGGCTTTGACGGTGCTGCTCGCTTTGGCTTCACGATCGTTAATCCAGACGCGGCCTTGTTCGGACACGTCCTTTGCGACAGTACGCCGCTTGATTAAACGCGATACTTTGAGGAATTTATCCAGACGCATTATTACTTGATCGCGTCTTTCAATTTATTGCCGGCTTTAAACGCTGGAACTTTGGATTCTGCAATTGTGATCGGGTTGCCCGTTTGCGGGTTGCGACCTGTACGGCCGGAACGCTTACGAGTTTCGAATGTACCGAAACCGATCAATTGTACTTTGTCGCCGCCTGCCAGAGCATCTGTTACTTCGCCCAGAAAGCCGTTCAATACGGATTCTACATCACGCTTAGTCAAACCGCTTTTTGCCGAGATGTTGTTGATCAAGTCTGTTTTGTTCATGGTTAATGGCCTCCTAAAAGTTCAATTATACTTGTAGGCAGTGTTTAGACTGCCGCATAGCTTAGTTTCCTCAGCTACTACTTCTGCCTATTAGCAAATAAATCCTGCTGAATGGAAAATTATTTTCACGTTTTGTGAGGAAATAAGCCGAATTTTGACGAATCTACAATCCTTTTTACTAGGGAAGCTTCTTGGCATCCTCCCAGTAACGATCCATCTCTGTTAAATCAGTTTGGTCAAAGGTTCGGCCGCTTATACGAAGCTGCTCCTCAATATATGAAAATCGTTTCTTAAATTTCGAATTGGTGCGAGAAAGCGCCTCTTCCGGATCGGCGTGGATGAAGCGCGATACGTTGACTGCCGCAAACAACAAGTCCCCGAGCTCGTCCGCCTGCTCCTCAGCGTCCTTGGATTGAATGGCCTCGCGCAGCTCTTGAAGCTCCTCGCCAACCTTGTCGAGCGCCGGGCCGATATGATCCCAGTCGAAGCCGACTTTGGCCGCTTTCTTCTGAATCTTGTAAGCTTTCATCAGAGCAGGCAGATCGGGCGGAATGCCATCGAGTTGCGAGGCTGTGGCAGGATCAATGCCCTTGCGGCGCTTCTCCTCAGCCTTCATCTGCTCCCAATTGCGCAGCGCTTCCTCGGAATTGCCCGCGCTCGTATCGCCGAACACATGCGGATGACGGAACAACAGCTTCTCGTTCAGAGATTGAATGACATCATAGACGGAGAAGGTACCGACCTCTTCTTCCATCTGGCTGTGCAGCATCACTTGTAAAATAACATCTCCGAATTCCTCGCGCATTCCGTCCGGATCATCGTTATCCAGCGCCTCAATGGCTTCATAGGTCTCTTCGATGAAATTCTTGCGAATCGATTGATGGGTTTGCTCCCGATCCCAAGGGCAGCCTTCGGGGCTCCGCAATATCGCTACGATTTCATGCAGACGCTCGAAGGAGCGATTGCGCAGCATATCGTCCGTGGAACGCGGCAGCCAAATCAGCGAGAGGTTGCCATAGCCCGGCGTCCGGTCCAGCTCGTAGAGCGGAACGGTGATGATTTGCTCTTCGCCGGGTACGCCGAGCGCGTGGCCGATTGTGATCGGGTGATCATCGGGCAGCAGCTCCATGAGCGTCAGCTTCACATCCGAAGCCGTAAACTCGTCATACACTTGACCGATGACGGTATGCAGCTCCGTGCGAATCAAGGAAGGTTTTAATTCAGCGGCATCCAGAAGCTGAAAGCCTTCGATCGGATCGAATCCCAGCCTTGTAAAAGCTTGATCGAGGAAGCTTTCGCCGCCAAGAATGGTCAGCTCAACGTTGTGCTCCGGGCAACGCTCGCGCAGCAGCTGAACGGTCCGCTCGGCTACCATGGGATGACCGGGCACGGCAAAGATCAAGCTGCCTTTCGTACAGGCGTTCGCGATGAGCTGCTCGGCGATGGCTTCGTAAACATCCGGAAACGAATCCATCTGCTCGTATAGAAAATCGAAGGACTCGTATGCTAATTGATGATCGCTGAACAGCTTCATCATCGGATGCTTGTCCGTACGAACATAGCGATTGGACGCTTCTTGCAGTCTGCGCCAAACGCCCAGCGTCAGCTGGTCTTCGTCGCCGGAGCCCAGTCCGACTACGGTTATGGTTGGATTTTGCATGTATGTATGTTCCTCCTTTATGGAATGCGATTGTCGGCGGCGGGTTCTTGCGCCTAGGCGATTAGTTGGCGCCGGGCAGCAGGCGCCAACGCTGCAATCGGGCGGCAAGCTCATCGCCGCCCGGAAGCGCGCGCAGCTCGCGCGCGGTCACGCCGCCGAAGCGCAGCACGGCGGCGGCGAAGAGCGCTCCGCCGAGGGCGGTTCCCCCGAGCGCGAGCGCGCAAGCTGCCGCCCTCGGCGGCAGCGCAAGGTCGAGCAGCGGGGCGCCGCCGCGCTCGACCAGGACGAGCACCGCGGCCATGACCGCGAGTGCGAGTCCGATGCCCGCGGCGCGCCGCGCGGGCATGGCCGCGCCGGCGGCGCGGCGGACGGCGCCCGTGCCGAGCAGGGCGGCCGCCGTGAGCGCAGCGATGCCGGCGCAGGCTGCGCCGGCCGTGCCGTACGCCGGCACAAGGGCGGCGTTGAACGCCGCCTTCAGCGCGGCCGCGGCCAGCATGTACAGCGCAGGGGCACGGACGGCCCCCAGCCCCTGCAGCGTTGCAGCCGCGATTGTGCTAACGGTGCCCGCGAGCGCCGTGCACCCGACAAGGGCAAACGTGCGCGATCCGACATCGTCCGCGTACAGCATGACATTGACGGGCTCGGCCAGCAGCGCGAGCCCTAAAGCCGCGGCGGCGCCGATGCCCCACGCAGCCCGCAGCACGAGAGCCGCTTGCTGACGCACGGCGGTTTCGTCACCGCGCACGCGTGCGGCCGCCAGCGCGGGAACCAGCGCGGCGCCCATCGCGCCCGCAACCAGGACGACCAGCTGCACAAGCGGCTGGCCCCGGCTGTACAGGCCGAAGAGCGACATCGCTTCGGCCTGCGAAACGCCCGTTCCGCGAAGCAGCCGCGGAACGGTGAACGCATCGACAACGCCAAGCGCAGGCACAGCTAGCGCCCCGAGCGTGACGGGAACCGCGAGTAGCGCCAGTTTGCGCATAAGCGCCGCCATACTTTCCCGGCCGGCGGCTGCTGATGCATGGCGAAGTTTCGCTGCGCCGCCCCGCTCCCGCAGCCAGAATGCCGCGATGACTGCAAGGCCCGCCGCGCCGCCAATGGCCGAACCGGCGGTTGCGCCGGCAGCAAGCTTAGCATCAGACCAGTTAGAATGCCAGCCGATGGCAAGCAGAATCAACATCCCCGCCACGCGAACGGTCTGTTCGGACAGCTGGGACACAGCCGATGGCAGCATCTGTCCCCGTCCTTGATAATAGCCGCGCAGCGCAGCCATGACGGGCGCAAACCATAGCGCCAGCGAAACGGTACGCACCGCGGATGCCGTTGCTTCATCGCCCATCCAGAAGGCGATTCGGTCAGCCCCCAGCCACAGCAGCACAAATCCCACTGCGCCGCTCGCAAACAACAACCCGGCGCTTGCGCCAAGCACACGCCTTGCGCCGCCCGTATCCCCTCGTGCTTCACGCTCGGCTACGAGCAGCGAAACCGCGACGGGAAACCCCGCCGTTACCATCACAAGCAGCAGTTGATACAGCGGATAAACCGCGTTATAGATCCCAAAGACACGATCGCCGGCAATATTTTGCAGCGGGATTTTTTGCAGCGTGCCCAGCGTCTTGCTAATAAGCATGGCAACGCCCATGAGCGCTGCGCCGCGAAGCAGCAAAGGCCTGTTCCCTACGCCTTTATCTTTGCTATTAGCTTTTTCTTCGCTTTCTACGCCTTTATCTTTACTATTAGCATTTTCTTCGCTTCCTGTGCCTTTATCATTGCTATTCCCTAAGCCATCGCCTTTTCCCGAGCGATTGCCCTCACTCTTACCTTCAATCCCCACACCGAGCTCCGCACGCCGCTCATCCGCATCCGTAGTCCCAGCATGCTCCTCTTGCCCTCTTTTCAAAACCTGTGCACCTGCCCTACTCTCTTCTCCTGCTCCCATTATACCCCAAACCGCGTCCCGGAATGGACCTCTACAGAAAAAAGCTCCCATGAAGACATGCTCTTCAAGGAAGCTTCTACGCTGCTATTGCTCCATTTGCTTGGCGAGAAACCCCGCTGCGGTTTCGGCCATTTTGGTTTCCATTTGCGCCATTTTTGCATTCTCGTCTTTACTGAGCAGCACAACGGTACCGATTGGATCGCCGCCGGCTACGATTGGAGCGGCCACGAAAGCACTGAAGGTCTCTCCGATATCTTTGACGATCTCGTAAGAGCCGCCGGATTCGATGATCGCTTTGCGGTTCTCCATACAGCTCTCCAGCATGGAGCCGATCTGCTTCTCCAAATAATCTTTCTTGGATGCTCCCGCGACCGCAATAATATTATCCCGATCCGTGATCAATGCAATATGGCCTGTGCTTTCGGATAAAGACTCCGCATATTCTTTGGCAAAATCGCCAAGCTCTCCAATAGGGGAATACTTCTTCAAAATAACCTCGCCATCGCGATCAACGAATATTTCCAGCGGGTCGCCCTCGCGTATGCGCAGTGTTCGGCGGATTTCCTTAGGGATGACGACCCGGCCGAGATCATCGATACGACGGACAATTCCAGTTGCTTTCATGTTCTAGTTGCCCCACTTTCCTTGAAGGTTTTGAATTGGACTGGACGCAAACTGCAAACTGCTAAATTTCTATCGTTCAAGAGGAGAGGATCCTTGAATAAGGTGATTTTCGATCTGACCATAGTATTCATCCGCTCCCATTTTCTTATTCACGTGGAAAAGGGACAAAAGCCTTGAATCACCGCTGTTGGGGGTATCTTCCACATAACCCGCTCCATCAGAAAAAAAAGCACCCCGCAGCTCTAACGAAGAGCTTCGGGATGCCGAAAGAACATCATTCTCACGATAAAACCAAGTACGGCCAGCAGCCTCCTGCTGAAGCGATTCGGATCGCCGCCGCTTGCACCTTCCACCCTGCCGCGTTTCGCGGTAGGTTCTTTCGAATCACGCGTCGCCATCCCGGATCGCTCCTCGCCTCATGATTGCCTTGCTTCTAGTGCTTCAGCAGCTGTCCAAGCTCCCGCTTGAGTGCCAGAAATTCCGGCAGCTCGCGTACTTCAGGTGTCCGTTTGTCGGGCAGCCCCACATCGAAGGTTTTCAGAATGCGTCCCGGACCGGCGCCCATCACCACAATGCGCTGCGACAGGAAAATCGCTTCGTCGATATCATGCGTGATGAAGAGAACGGTCGTTTTCTCCTTCTCCCACACCTCAAGCAGCATCTCCTGCATCTCCAGCTTGGTCTGCGCATCGAGAGCGCCGAACGGCTCATCCATGAGCAGCACCTTCGGACGGTTCGCAAGCGCCCTTGCAATCGCCACCCGCTGCTTCATCCCGCCGGAGAGCTGCTTCGGATAGGCGCTTGCGAATGCTTCGAGCTTAATAACTTTCAGAAAATGATTGCTGATCGCGCGGCGCTCTAACGTCGAAATTCCTTTCAGCTTCGGGCCGTATTCAATATTCTCACGTACTGTGAGCCACGGAAACAGCGTATACCCTTGAAAGACCATCCCCCGCTCCGCGCCGGGTCCGACAACCTCGTCGCCATCCAGCGTGACCGATCCGTCTGTCAGCTCATCAAGTCCCGCAACGATGCGGAGCAGCGTCGATTTGCCGCAGCCGGAGGGACCGACAATGGTGACGAACTCATTGGTACCGATGCTTAGATCGATATTCTTCAGTGCTTCGAATTGGCTTTTCTTCGTTTCATACACCTTTTGCAAGCCGCGAATCACGATTTCACCGCGCGGCACTACCGCCAGCTCCTTGGCACGAGTACTCCCTTTCGCGTTTGCCGATTGCTCATCATAGTTAGCTTCACGTTTAACGGCTTCCATCCGCGATCAACTCCCTGTACTGATTTCATTGCACCTGCCTGCCACAAGAGACCGCTCGAGCCTACTTTATTAAGATTAAGCCCAAGGGAACAACCTGCGGTTTAAGAAAGCGAAAATCCGGTCGCTAATGAGTCCGAGAAGACCGATGACGATAATTCCGACAAAAATTTGATCCGTGTTCAGGAACCGCTGCGCCTTCATAATCGCATAACCGAGACCGCTGTTGACTGCTACGAGCTCGGCAACAACGAGATAGGTCCATGCCCAGCCAAGAATGAGGCGAAGCGTATGCATCAACTGCGGCTGAATGGCCGGGATAAGCACCGTCTCAATCGCCTTCCAGCGGCCTGCTCCAAGCGTGAAAGACGCTTGAAGCAGATCTTGGGAGACGCGGCGCGTATTGTCCGCCACCATTAAGACCAGCTGGAAGAAGCAGCCGATGAAGATGAGCAGAATTTTCGCCCATTCCCCAATACCGGCCCACACCATAATGAGTGGAATGAAAGCTACAGCCGGCATGTAGCGGATAAATTCCATCGGCGGTTCTACGAAGGCCTCGCCGTACTTGAATGTTCCTGCGAAGATACCGATCGGAATACCGATGATGCATGCAAGGAGGAAACCTGCCGATACACGGAACACGCTAATTCCGATATGATGCCAGTACTCGCCGGTACCCAACATCTTGAACATCTCGACAAATACTTTATCCGGTGTTGGCAAGAAGACCGGGTTAACCGATTCCGTGTAACTCAGCGCCGACCAAACGATGAACAAGAGCGCGAACGAGAATCCTGCGGTGAAGGCAAATGGCCTCCCGCCGATATCCTTGAAGATTTGAAACCGATACGGCCGACGCTTAAGCCCGGCTTTAAGCTCATTTGCCTTCATCGCGATCACTCCTTAGCTGCTTTTTCTACAAACCGTGAGTCGAAGAGGACATCGAAGTCTTTGATTTCATCCACCATATCCAGCTTCTTCAAGAAATCCGCCGTCTTCTGAGCGGTGTAAGGCAATGACGTGTAATCATCGCGCTTACCGAATGCTTCTACGTTATCCGATGGCGTGAACAGTTTAATGCTGTCGAGACCAAGCTTAAAGTCCTCCGGTGTCGTTTCCGCTTTCTCCGCCATAAGCTTGATGGCTTCATCCTGATGGGATTTAAAATAATTCAGCGCTTCGAACCACGCGTCCACGATCTTCTGAATATCATCCGGACGGTTCTTTACGACCTCATCGCGGAAGACGAGCAGATCGGGGATGAGACCCGGTGTATCTTTGGAAGAGAAGAGCACCTTGCCCTTGCCTTCTTTAACGGCTTTCGTTTGGAACGGCTCCCATAGCACGGAAGCATCTGTTTTGCCGGATATAAATGCGGGACCTGCATCGTTGACCGTCATGTTGACGTAATTGACGTCATTCTCAGACATTCCGTTCTGATCGAGCGCGGTCAGCAGCAGCAGGTGATCGACGGTACCTAGCTCAGTTGCTACGGTTTTGCCTTTCAACTCGGCAATGGAGCCGATATTTGACTTGCTGACGATTGCATCGCCGCCGTAGGAGTTGTCGTTAACAAGAACGGCCTTCAGGCCAATTCCTTTGGATGCGGGAGCGAGTGTATCGCTGAGCGTTTGACTGTTGGCATCCACTTTGCCCGTAGAGAGCGCTTGAAGAGAATCGCTGTAAACCGGGAACCATTTCAGATCGACTTTCACGTCATGTTTCTCGAAGAACCCCTTCTCGTCGACGAGGTACCAGAAGAACCAACCCGGCCAAGGACTAAGCGCAATCGTAATCGGTGAGTCATCCGCACCTGACGAAGCTTCCTTGGAACCCCCGCAGCCGGTCAGTGCCGTGAGCATTGCGGCAAGTAAAAGCAGTGTAACCGTCGTCCGTTTCGTTCTCTTCATTTCTCCCCACTCCCATCAAGTTCTCTATAAAGTAGAAAAAGCCTCAGGAGAGATCTCCCAGGCTTTTGTCCTTCCGTGTTATACGGAGATCGCGGCCCAAAAGTGATGTGAGCCATTCTCCATACGCCGCCTCTTGGACCAGCCTGGTTATGACACCACGGAACCCTAGACAGCATTGTCGTTCCCGAGAAATGCCGAGAACTGCTATTCAATTGTTAGCCAACCTTACATTTATTTGTATTGTAAGAGCGAAACAGCCAATGTGTCAATGTTTATGTCAGGTTTTATTACATAGATGTTAAACAGTTAGATAATGACGGATGACTTCATCGTTCAAATCGGACAATCCGCCCTCCCATGCAATCGAGCCTTTTTCGAGGATGTAGAAATAGTCTCCGACACTCTTCACAAACTCCAGACTCTGCTCCGCCAGCAGAATTGCCGTCTCGCCTCCTGCCTTTATCGACCGGATAACATCGCGGATATCATCGACAATGGACGGCTGAATGCCTTCACACGGCTCGTCGAGCAGAAGCAGCTCCGGCTCGGAGGCAAGCGCTCTGGCGAATGCCAGCTGCTGCTGCTGCCCACCGCTTAAGTCGCCGCCTCTGCGATCATACATCGAGGGCAGCACGGGAAACTTCGCAATGGCCGACTCCGGAATGGCGCGTTTTTTCTCTTTGCACGCTTCCAAACCAAGCAGCACATTTTCAAATACGGTAAGCTGCGGGAAGATTTCGCGCCCTTGCGGCACATATCCGATCCCCTTCTTCGCGCGCTCGCCCGGTGCCCGCTTCGTCAGATCGGCTCCTTTGTAGGTCACCGTTCCTTTTCGCGCCTTCAGCACTCCCATAATGCTCTTCATCAGCGTTGTTTTGCCGACTCCGTTACGTCCAAGCAAACACACGACCTGCCCCGGCCGCACTTGAAGCGTAACCTGCCGCAAAATAACGCTCTCTCCATACCCCGCTTCAAGCTGTTGAACGGCTAGCATCGACATCCCGCCTTTTCCCCAGATACACTTCCGCTACGCGGTCATCGCGCTGCACCTCTTCCATCGAGCCTTCCTTGAGCAGTTTCCCTTCATGCATAACCGTCACCTTGCTCGCGAAGCTGCGCACAAACTCCATATCATGCTCCACAACCACAATCGACTGCGTCTTGCGAATATGCTGCAGCAGCTCTCCGGTTTTCTCGGTCTCGCCATCGGTCATCCCGGCAACAGGCTCATCCAGCAGCAAAATCTCCGGCTCCTGCAGCAGCATCATTCCGATTTCTAGCCATTGTTTCTCCCCGTGCGAGAGACCGCCTGCTCGCCAATCCGCTTTTCCCGATAGCCCCACCAGTTCCAGCTGAGCTTGGATCCGATCCCGATCTTCAGCTCGCATCTTCGCTCTCATCGCCGCAAATACGCCTCGATTCTGCTTCATTGCAATCTCAAAGTTCTCCATCACCGTAAGGGATGCGAAGATGGAAGGCGTTTGAAACTTGCGCCCGATACCGAGTTCCGCGATCTGGTGCTCCTTCTTCCGCGTAATATCCACGCTTCCGCTGAAGAGCACCTTTCCGCCCTCCGGCTTTACTTTGCCGCAGATGACATCAAGCATCGTCGTTTTGCCCGCTCCGTTTGGCCCGATCAGAAATCGCAGCTCCCCGCGGGTAAGGGAGAAATTCATCCCCTGTACCGCTTTAAACCCGTCGAAGTCGACGGTTACCTCGTCACACTGCAGGACTACTGGGGATTCCTTTTGCTCCTTCATCGGCAGCCTTCCTCCTTCTAAACCACTTGAATTGTCCAAACAGGCCCGCCGCTCCCTTCGGTAAGAAGACCACGACCACGACGAACAAGGCACCCATGAACAGAATCCATATATCCGGATAGGACTCGCTGAAAGCACTCTTCGCGGAATTGAGCAGAATTGCGCCAAGCACCGCGCCTGCCAGCGTTCCACGGCCGCCGATGGCTACCCAAAGCACCATCTCAATAGACGGCACAATGCCCATCATAGAAGGCGATATGATACCGACATGCAGCACGAACAGCATACCTGCGAGTCCGGCAAGCCCAGCCGAGATGCTAAAAGCGACCATCTGATAGACAGCCGGATTATAGCCGATGAACCGTACCCGATTCTCGCCATCCCTTATCGCTCGCAATACCTTGCCGAAGCGGCTCTTCACGATGAACCGGCAGAGCAGATAAGCCCCGATAAGCAGCACCACTGTCACCCAGTACAGGTACCGCTTCGTGTCCGGCGATGCCAGCGCTAAGCCGAACAGCTTACTGTAACCGGTCACGCCGTTCGTGCCGCCCGTATATGCTTGCTGTCCAATGAACAGCGTAACGGTAATGATGACGAGCGCTTGCGTCAGAATCGTAAAGTACACGCCGCGAATTCGGTTGCGGAACGTAAAGTAACCGAGTATCAACGCCAGCAGCGCCGGAATTAATATCCCCGCCAGCAAGGCAAAGGTCAGCGATCCGAACGGTTTCCAGAACCAAGGCAGCGCCGTAAGGCCGCTCCAATCCATAAAATCGGGGAGCTTGCCGCCACCAGCATCCAGCTTCAGGTACATCGCCATCGCATAACCGCCTAAGCCGAAGAACACACCGTGCCCAAGGCTGAGAATGCCGGTATAGCCCCATATTAGATCAAGCCCCAGCGCCACAATGGCATAGGCCAGAAACTTCGCCAGCAAATTTAACCGAAAATCGCTTAATACAAGCGGTGCACAAAATAACGCAGCAGCGGCAACCGCATATCCCGCCAACAGCCATATTCGCTCAGGCGTCATCGTTCGAAGCTGCATCATGGTTCCACCTTTCAAGGGCGACTTTTTCCCATCTAGTTATCAAGCGAACGCGAGCGCATCGCCACAAGCCCCATCGGCTTCCATTGAAGGAAAGCAACGATACACAGGAACACCAGCACTTTGCCGAGCGAAGCCGTCGTCCAATATTCGAAGATCGTATTCGACAGCCCGATGCCGAGGGCACCGAATACCGTACCTACGAGCTTCCCTACACCACCGAGTACAACAACCATAAAAGCATCCACGATGTAGTACGTTCCAATCGAAGGACCAATCGGTCCGATTAGCGTTAGCGCACAGCCTGCGATACCTGCGATACCGGAGCCAATCGCGAAGGTCATGGCATCTACTCGGCGCGTTGAAATGCCCAGGCAAGCAGCCATTTCACGATTTTGCATAACCGCCCGCATTCTGCGTCCGGAATGGCTTCGATAGATATACAGATACATCACGAACAGACAGACCAGTACCAGACCGATAATGAATAATCGCTTGTATGGGAATACAACGCCCCCAAGCGCAGTCATGCCGCCATTGAGCCATTCGGGACTTGTTACGCCGACGTTCGGCGCACCGAAGATGCTCCGAGCGATCTGCTGCAGCATCAGTCCGACACCCCAGGTGGCAAGCAAGCTGTCGAGCGGCCGTCCGTAGAGAAACCGGATGAGCGTCATCTCCAGCACCATGCCGAATGCAAAAGCAACGCAGAAGCTTACCGGTATGGCAAGCGCAAAGTACCAGCCGAATGCCGATTCAGGCATATAGGAGGTAAAAAGGTTTTGTACGACGTATGCGGTGTAGGCGCCGATCATAATGAGCTCGCCATGCGCCATATTAATGACTTTCATCAGGCCGAAGGTAATTGCCAGCCCAAGCGCGATAAGCAGCAGAATCGAGCTTACGCTGATCCCGTTAAACAACTGCAGTATGATGACATCCATCGATTGCGTTCACCCCTTATGCAAACTGCGCCGTCCTAAACACACCAAGCGCTGCCCGATTGCCGGGCCTTGTTGTGTCTGGCGGCGGCGCAGTTCGCGTTAATACCCGACTATTGAATTGCTATTTGCTTTCGCTCAAGCTGGCAGCCCATGAGTAGCCTTTGAGGTAAGGGTCTGGCTTAACCGGCTCGCCGGAGTTCCACACTTCCTTGAACTGTCCGTCTGTTTGAACTTCACCGATCCGAACCGTTTTGTACAGATGTTGTGTTTCGCCGTCGATTTTCACTTTGCCCTCCGGCGCATCCCACTCAAGCTCTTTAGCTGCTTCTTTCACTTTCTCTACATCCGTGGAGCCTGCTTTCTCAACAGCTGCCGCCCAGAGGTAAACCGCATCATAACCTGCTTCGATCGGATCGGCCGTAACTCGGTCTTCGCCGTATTTTTTCTTATAGTTTTCAACGAAGGTTTTGTTCGCCGGGGTGTCTGTTGTTTGGTAGTAGTTCCAGGCGGCATATGTACCGGCCAGCACATCGACGCCAATACCGCGAATTTCTTCTTCGGCTACGGATACCGATAAGGTCGTCAGGTCTTTCGAGGAGATGCCTGCATCCTTCAATTGTTTGAAGAACGCTACGTTACTGTCGCCGTTAAGCGTATTGAATACCACATCCGGCTTCGCTTCTTTGATTTTCGCAATTACGGTTGTATAGTCGGTATGTCCAAGAGGGGTGTATTCTTCACCGGTGAGCTCGCCGCCTTCAACTTTCAGCTGTTCTTTGATGATTTTGTTAGCGGTGCGCGGGAATACGTAGTCAGAGCCAAGGAGGAAAAATTTCTTGCCGTGGTTTTCAAGCAGCCAGGTTACGGCCGGAACGATTTGTTGGTTTGTCGTTGCGCCGGTGTACATGATGTTCGGGGATTGTTCCAAGCCTTCATATTGAACCGGATACCAGAGTAAGCCCTTCAGCTCTTCGAACACCGGAAGCATCGCTTTACGGCTGGAGGACGTCCATCCGCCAAATACAGTCGCAACCTCATCCTCCGAGATCAGCTTCCGCGCTTTCTCCGCGAATGTCGGCCAGTCGGACGCGCCGTCTTCGACGACGGGAACGATTTTCTTCCCTAATACACCGCCTTTAGCGTTGATTTCGTCAATCGCCATCATTTCCGAATCTTTAACCGATACTTCGCTGATTGCCATGGTGCCGCTAAGAGAATGAAGAATGCCGACTTTGATTTCGCCGTCACTGCCAGACCCGGCTGCATTCGTCGATGCGGCCTTATTGTCGTTCTTACTGCAGCCTGCCAGCACCAAACAACAGGCAAACAGGATGAAAACCCCACTTTTCCATACGTTCTTCCTCATTCTCCCACTCCCTATCCATTTTTTATCTCTATTCCGAACGTTTTACTGGATTAAGTTACCATCGTTCGTGGTTTCATTATAAGATTAGCCCAAGTTTCATGTCAACAAAGATTACATAAATGATGGAAATATTAATATGGTATCGTATACATTCAGAAATCGGTCGATTTTATGTTATATTTACTCACTTAAATGATTAAAAAAATCAAAACACGTGGTTTAAACCGCCGTATATGTAACATATATATAACGCGATAATACCAACTCGTCCAAAATCAAAAACGGCGCAGGGTTTACCCTGCACTCGCATTTTGTGCATATATTACCGATCACCTCTCACGTAGCTAAACGTTCGCATGTCATATTTCGCATCATCATGCCTGGATTTCGCGTGATACTCATACGTCGATTCAGCACTCCGCTCCAACTCTTCCGATCAACTTGCCGTGAACGGCGAGCACGCGCGTTGCTCACGCCTCTTTAACCCCACCCTTCCACCTGCTGTGATTTCATGCGCTTACCCACCTATCGTCCCGCTTGCCTCATACTGCGATTTCGCGTGCTGCCACCACCCTTCAACTCGCTTGCCACCTTCCGCGAAATTCTAACGAATCGTAGGAGTCTTATTTGGACCCAATTTCGCAGCTTAGTAATTCTAACGAATCGTAGGAGTCTTATTTGAGCGAAATGAGCTCTCTACTCCCTCAAAACCATCAAATAAGACCTCCATGATTCGTTAGAATTTTTTTGAGGCTCTTTTCGCCCAAATAAGCCCTGTACGATTCGTTAGCGCATTTCGCAACTCCCTTCCTGCGTGTTACGGTTCGCCAACACATCCCGCAAACCATATTCCCGCGTGCATGGGATCGTTGGTTGGCGCACCTTCCCGCAACTCGCATCCCCGTGCAGAGGGGTCTTTAGAGCGCTTTCTGCAATCCACATCCTGCGCGTACAGTTCGCCAGCTCCTACCGCAACCCTCATCCAGCGTGCGGAGTCAGTCATACCCCGTGTCCGCAACATCGGCTGGCCAGCAAAGGTTACACTATGAACCCGTGCCCGCCCGCGTATCCCGCCCCCTTTTTTCCGCCCCTCCCAATTCACCGCAAACAAAAAAAAGCCGGACAGGCACCATGTGCCCATCCGACTTTACGTCGCTTCTACTTATGCAAAAGAAATACAAACCGGTTTGCTCGTCTCGATGACGTTACCCGTAGGCGTCAGCCCGCCCGTCGCTTCATCGATGCGGAAGGTCACGATGTTATCCGAATCTTGGTTAGCCGCCAGTAGGTACTGTCCGTCCGGCGAAATCGCAAAGTTTCGCGGTGTTCTGCCGCCGCTTGGCGTAATCTCGACAAGTTCCAGCTTCTCATCGGCAACGATGCGATATACGGCAATACTATCATGCCCTCTGTTGGAGGCATACAGGAAGCGGCCATCAGCCGTTACATGAATGTCGGCACATGTCGTCGCTCCGTCGTATTCTTCCGGCAGCGTGGATATGATTTGCTTCACCGTCAGTTGGGACTGCTCCGCTTCATAGTTGTACACGCCTACTGTACTGTCCAGCTCATTGATAACGTACAGCACCGGTGACTGAGGGTGGAATGCCATATGACGCGGACCCGCGCCCGCCGGCATCGCCGTCTCGTTTCGTCTAATCAGCTTCTGCGCCGTATGATCGATTTCATAATGGACGATTTGATCAATACCGAGGTCGGCAATCAGCACATAACGGTTGGCCGGATCAATAATGGAGGAATGCGGATGCGGCGCTTCTTGTCGATCCTTCCGCGGCCCGCTTCCCTCATGAACAGCGAAATCCGCCTGAACGAGAGCCCCGTCCTCACTCTCGATGCCGTAGACAGCCAAATTGCCTCCTGTATAGTTGGTCACCACAAGCAGCTTACCTGTGGCATCGAATTCAACATGGCAGGGCGAACCGCCTTGCGTTGTTACTTCATTAATAGCCTTCAGTTCCCCGTTATCCGCATGGATTGCAAAGCTGTGAATGCTGCCCGGCTCTGCCCCTGTCTCACTGACCACATAAAGTCTCGTGCCCGCTTCATTGCTTCTTAGAAAAGATGGATTATAAATGCCCGCTTGACCGGAAAGCCGAGAAATTGCGCCGTCCTCCGTATGTAAGACCATACCCGAGATGCCTTCTTGCTCTTTCGCTGAATAAGATCCCACAAAAAATAGCTGCTGTCCCATTGAAACGCCTCCCATTTTTCGCTGATATGTTCAAAACAAGCCCAGCCATGGGGCTGAGCTTGTTGTGTTGCTTCTTACTTCTTGTCGTTAGTTGCTTTATCGTCAGTCGCTTTATCGTTGTTTGCTTTGTCCGCGTTGTCTGTTTTGGAATCATCCGTTTTGGAATCATCTGCAGCAGGCGTTTCCGCTTTAGGCAGGTCGATCTTCGTAATCATCTTAGGAAGCTCGTCCGTCATGAATTTATTCAGGTTAGCCGAGGCAACCGCTTGCTTCAGCAGCGTCTTGTCTTCCGCGGTTAATTTATCGAATGCCGTAGGCGTGCGTTTCTCAACCTTCATGACATGGTAACCGAATTGGGATTTAACCGGTTCGCCTACTTTGCCGATCTCTTGCTTATTGGCAGCGTCTTTAAATTCCGCAACCCAGCCTTTTGCTTGCTGATCTTCGTACAGACCGCCGTTATCCTTGGAGCCCGTATCGTCGGAGTATTGCTTCGCAAGTGCTTTCCAGTCGCCGCCTGCATCCAACTTCGCTTTTACTTCTTTAGCGATTTTTAGCGCTTCTTCGTCTTTACGCTTCTCGGCACCTGTTGTAGGATCTACCGTGCCGATCAGAATGTGGCGAACGCTGATCATATTGTAATCGTCTTTTGTCGTATCGTATTCCTTCTTCACTTGATCGTCAGTAACTTTCTTCTCTTGATCCTTCATGATGGAAGAGATCATGGAGTAGAAGTATTTAATATCGGTCTCAGTCAAACCAGCGTCATCGGCTTTCTTCTTGATTTCCGGCGTGCCGTCGATTTGCTGCTTCATTTGCGTATAGAAATTGTCGACTTCTTTCTTCGTTGCATCATCTTGCTTCACATCGCCTAAACGCTTGTACAACACTTTGTAGCCGATATATTCACGCAGAAATTGTTCCTGCAGCTGTGGAATGCTGAGATACATCTCCGTTTGAGGCTGTACGATGCCAAAGAATGTCGAATACTTCGTAAACTCTTTATCCGTTACCGTGCCGTCTGTGTACGTAGCGATCGTCTTGCCTTCGCCCGTCCCCGGAGCCGCGCCCTCCTCTTTCTTCTTGCCGCAGCCTGCTGCCAATACAACAACCAGCACAGCAGCCAGTGCGAGCAGAGTCGCTTTTCTCCAATAGTTAGTGCGTAACATTCTGTAGTTCCCCTTTCGATTGAATGGTGTCTTTATAGTGCATCAAAAAACGTTCCAGCAGCTCAAGCTTCTGCTCGACCGACAACCCTTTGCCCCTTAATTGCATAAGCGGATAAGGCTCTTGTCCGGTCGAACGCTTGAACCGGTTTTCCAGCTGCAGGCATAACATGTCAACCTTCTTCGTGTCGAACCGCTGCTTCTCACGTTCCGCGAAACGCAAGGCGATATCCTCGCCTTTTCCGCCGATTTGCTCAATGCCGCAGATCGCGCCGTACACCTTCAAACGAGCTACAGAAAGCAGGTTGTCGACCGCTTGAGGCAAATCGCCAAACCGGTCAATCAGCTCCTCGCGCAAATCTTCCACTTCCTCGAAGGCACGAACCGAGGCCACTTTCTTATAAATCTCTATCTTCTGTATGCTATCGTAAATATAGGAAGACGGCAAGTAGGCATCGATGCTCATATCAATGATCGTGCTGACTTCTTTGACAGGCTCTTCGACTTCGCCGCCGCCCATGTCCGCTTTGCGCTTCTTAATCTCATCGGCCAGCATTTGCGAATACAGATCAAAGCCAACAGAAGCAATGAATCCGTGCTGCTCCGCGCCAAGCAGGTTCCCCGCTCCGCGGATCGACAAGTCGCGCATCGCAATCTTGAATCCGGAGCCGAGCTCCGTAAATTCTTTGATCGACTGCAGCCGTTTCTCCGCCACCTCTGTCAGTACCTTATCACGTTGATAAGTGAAGTATGCATAAGCAATCCGGTTGGAACGTCCAACCCTGCCCCGCAGCTGATACAGCTGGGATAGCCCCATCTTGTCCGCGTCGTGGACGATGAGTGTATTCACGTTCGGAATGTCAACGCCTGTCTCGATGATGCTGGTACTGACAAGCACGTCGGATTCCCCATCCAGGAAGTCCAGAATCGTCTTCTCCAGCTCCTGCTCCGACATTTGACCATGACCGACCGCCACCCGCGCATCCGGCACAAGCGCATGGATCTGCTCGGCCATCTGGTGGATCCCTTGTACGCGATTATATAAGTAATACACTTGGCCGCCGCGCGCAAGCTCCCGCTCGATGGACTCCCGTACCAGAGACGGACTGTATTCCACCACGTAGGTTTGAACCGGAAAACGGTTCTCCGGCGGCGTCTCAATGACGGACAAGTCCCGCACACCGAGCATCGACATATGAAGCGTACGCGGAATCGGCGTAGCCGTCAGCGTCAACACGTCGACGTTTGTTTTCAGCCGCTTCAGCTTCTCTTTATGCGACACGCCGAAGCGCTGCTCCTCATCCACGATAAGCAGTCCCAGGTCTTTAAAAATAATATCTTGCGAAAGCAGACGATGCGTGCCGATGACCACATCGACCGTGCCCGCCTTCAGCCCTTTCATCGTAGCCGTCTGATCCTTCTTCGAACGGAATCGGCTCAGCACCTGCACATTGAATGGGAATCCCGAGAAACGTTCGCGGAAGGTCTCATAATGCTGTTGGGCCAGAATCGTCGTAGGCACGAGAATAGCAACCTGCTTGCCCTCAATAGCAGCCTTGAAAGCCGCCCTTACCGCTACCTCGGTTTTGCCGTAGCCGACATCCCCGCAGAGCAGGCGATCCATCGGACGAGCGGTTTGCATATCCTTCTTGATTTCGGAAATGGCGCGCAGCTGATCAACGGTCTCGTCATACGGGAACATCGCCTCGAAATCCTGTTGATACGAAGTGTCCGTACCGAATGCGAAGCCGGTCGTAGCCTGGCGATCGGCATACAGCTTAATGAGCTCATCGGCAATGTCTTTAACCGACGATTGCGCTTTGCTCTTCACCCGCGTCCATTCGCTGCCGCCAAGTTTATATACCTTCGGCTCTTTCTCTTCGGAGCCGACATATTTCTGAATCAGGTCAATCTGTTCAATCGGGACAGACAGCTTATCGCCGCCTGCGTACAAGATATGCATGTAGTCCTTATGGATACCGGCAATTTCAAGCGTACCGATCCCCATGTACTTGCCGATACCATGGTTCTGATGGACGACGTAATCGCCGACCTTCAGCTCCGTATAGCTCTTAATCCGCTCCGCATTGTCCATCTTCTTATCGAGGCGGCGTGCCTTACGCTGTTTCTGCGAGAACATCTCGCCTTCGGTGATCACAATCAAATGAATCGAAGGCAGCTCGAAGCCCGTCTGCAGATTGCCTTCCATGATGACAGGCGGTTCGATGCCATAGTCATGCAGCACCCGGCGCATGCGGTCCATCCGCTCCGCGTTTCCGGCCAGCATCATAACCGTGGCGCCTGTTTTGCGCCAACGTTCCATCTCGGCTTTCAGCACGTTCATTTGACCGTGGAAATTCTGCATGGAGCGGCATACCACGTTCAAAATATTTTGCGGCTGCGTATGCGGAATTTGCCTTAAGAAGAGCGAGAGAAACAGCGTTGGAAACGGACGATGGAACAGCACGTCGTCAGAAGGACGCGCAAGGGCAAGCGAAGGCAGCGCTTTGCCGTTCGTCAAGAGATGCAGCGCCCACTCCGATTCATCCCGCTCCAGCTGGCGACCGGTTTCGATCAGCCTTGTCGGCTCGTCATAAATAAGCAGCGTATCTTTAGGTACATAGTCAAATAACGTATGCCGCTCCGGATAGAGCAGCGAAATATATTTATAGATTTCCGGAAAATATACATGCTCCCGCAGCTTCTCAAGCTCGGAACCGATCTCCGAACGCAGACGATCCTTCGCCGTGCGGTCGGTCATCTTCTGCAGCTGCTGCTCCAGCAGCTCCGCGGCATGCTGAGCCGCGTTCTCAAACCTTCTCGCATCGGCCAGAATTTCTTGACATGGCGGTACGATATACGTCTCCAGTTTCTCAATGGAGCGTTGGTCGGTCGGATCGAAGGAACGGATCGAATCGATTTCGTCGTCGAACCACTCCACCCGGTATGGATGCGCGGATGTAAGCGGGAAGAAGTCGACAATTCCGCCCCTCACGCTCATTTCGCCTTTGCCCTCTACCTTATCGACGCGCACATAGCCAAGCTCTACCATTTGGCGTAAAAACGCTTCCAACGATAGTGTCTCGCCAACACGCAGCTCGATACGAGCACCGGCCATCACACTGCTTATCGGCAGGAAACGACGAACGCCGGAAAACGGCACGACAACAATCCCGCGAAACCCTTGCGACAGTCGGATAAGGACATCCATCCGTTGCGCCAGCGTTTCCGGGCTCGATATCGCCGCTTCCGCAGCGACTAATTCATTGGCGGGATACAGCAGGACTTCGTTCTCGGACAGGCACTCCACCAGATCCTCCGCAATCTTCTGAGCGGCGAACATGTTGTGAGTAACCACGAGCATCGGCCTGTCAAACTCCTGCTTCAGTGCAGCGATCATGACCTGCCTCGAAGAACCGGCGAGCCCTGATACCAGCTGCTCCTGCATCCCTTTCTTGATTCCGGATACGATAGATTGAAAATCCGTATCCGCAGCGTAAGCTTCCAGTAATGCTTTCAACGTTAGCGGCACCTCGTTTCTTTCCACACCAGACAACACTTTTATCTATAAGAAACGGCACCTGCCGTCCTCTAGCAAAGGAGCTATTCCCATTTTCCATTCGTAATCACTACAAAAAGAAGCCTCAGCCGTACGCCAAGGCTCTTCATTCATTCCCTGCTGCCGACTTACTGCAGCGGGTTCGATACAAGCAGCAGCTCCGGGTTGCTGTCGATCGCCTCGCGGCAATAGTCGCAAACCACGTTAACCGTTACGTCGCCGTTCGGATTATACGCTATTATATCGCTGCGCTCTTCGGGGGTCAAGAAATGGAAACCGAGCTGTGTTTCTGAAATTTGGGCGTTGTCGATCGACCCAATCTGCGATTTGCAATGCCGGCAAATATAATTTACAGCCATATGTATGCCTCCTGAGTAGTCGTTATACCCTCAGTATGCCCGCATCGACTGAAATTTAACGGTTATATTTGGCCATCGTGCGTTCGAATGGATTCGTCAATGCGAATTCGACCGCATCGCAGCTCTCTTCCACCATCACCTTCAGCAGGTCCTGCTCGTTCTTCGGAAAATTCGAAAGCACGTAGTCCGAAATGCTCATGCCCGGCTGCGGCCGAGAGATGCCGATTCGGATCCGATCGAACGTTTGGGTACCCGTATGCTGGATGATGGATTTAATCCCGTTATGGCCGCCGGCGCTGCCTTGGTAACGCAGACGGATTTTGCCTGTTTCCGTATCCAAATCATCATATACGATGATGGCATCTTCCAAGTCGGCTTTAAAATAATCCATAAAGCCTCTTACCGTTTCACCGGATAAATTCATAAAGGTCATCGGTTTAATGAGTGCAACTTTCGTTCCCGCCACATTGCCTTCGCCAATAAGCCCCTTGCATTTGCTCTGCGTTACGCTAATCCCCCAACGCTTTGCCAGCGCATCCACGACCATGAATCCTACATTATGCCGCGTCCCTTGATACGCGGTGCCGGGGTTGCCTAATCCGACTATCCATTTCATGCTGAATCCTCAACTCCTGCTACAACAAAATTTCTTTTTTCTTTATGCAACGAATCTTCGCCCTCAATTGTCATACATATAGATTCGGCAGAAAAGCCGAACTTCGTACATAAAGGAGCGTATTTTTCGATGTATGTAAACGGTCAGCATATCTTCGACGATTATCATTTCCAGGATCACCACGAGCATCAAGTTCCTGTCCAAATCTATTGGGGCAAAGAACACCATGATATTGGCTACGTCGAATATTTCAGCCCTTCGTACATCAAGATGAATAATATTTTCTACAGCCGCAAGCAGTTTACCTTTGTTTCCAGACCCGGCTATTGAAAAAAAGTAAAGGGCTGCCTCTTACCCGCAGCCCCGATCGTACGTTTATTCAAACTTCACCGCATGCATCTCCGCTTCATGTGCACGCTGCTCCGCTTCCTTCGTTTCTACCGCCGCATCCTCTGCTTCTTCCGCCGTCAGATCTTTCTGAGGCGCCAGAATGGTCACGATGACTTGGTCTGCATCCACTTTGGTCGTTACGCCGGATGGCAGCTGCAAATCGCTTACTAGCAGATTCTCTCCAATACCGAGTGAGGATACGTTAACCTCGATGACCTCCGGTATACGATCCGGTAAACAATGCACCTCAAGCTCATGCAGCATCGCCTGCAGAATTCCGCCTTCGCGTACGCCGGTAGAATCGCCGACCATCTCCAGCCGAACCGGCGTTTTGATGGATTCGTTCATGTTCACCTGATGGAAATCAATATGGAGCAGTTCGCGCGTCAGCGGCTCGCGCTGCACTTGGGTCAGCATAACCGGCTGCTTGCCTTCGCCCGGAATATCAAGTTCAAGCAAGGCATGGGGGTGGGAGCGCAGCAGATGCGCCAGCTCCTTCTCATTGACCGAGATCGAAATCGATTTGCTTAGCTTCGTGCCGTATACGACGCCGGGGATGTTGCCCTGCAGTCTCATTTGTCTCAATTGGCCTTGCGTGGCTGTCGTCCGTGCTTCTGCTCGAAATGGTATCGCCATAGTCGGAAACCTCCTGAGAGTGTAGTGATTTCCATATATTCATACCCATTCCGGCCCGGAAATAAACGAACAACTTCTCACAATCAGCCTTTCGCCTTGCTATCCTTCTTCGCTTTCGCACGTCCGCGCAGCTTCTCTGCATACCCCGGTTTGTTAACCTGACGCTCGCGAGCAATGGCCACGTCATTGTCCGGCACATCCTGCGTAATCGTGGAACCCGCTACCACATAAGCGCCTTCGCCGATCTTAACCGGCGCGACCAAATTGACGTTACTGCCCACAAATGCACGGTCGCCAATTTCGGTCAACGACTTGTTATAGCCATCATAATTGACGGTAATCGCGCCGCAGCCGATATTCACGTCTTTGCCGACTTTCGCGTCCCCTACATAGCTAAGGTGGGAAACCTTCGTACCTTCGCCGAGCTCGGCGTTCTTAATCTCAACGAAATCACCGATTTTGCAGCCTGCTCCAAGCTTGGCACCCGGACGCAAATAGGCATATGGACCCACTGCGCATTCGTCGCCAATAACCGACTCCACCGCGTTGGAATGCTTCACCGTTACCCCATTGCCGATCTCCGTGTCCGTAATATCCGCATGAGGACCAATCACGCAATCCTCTCCAATTACAGTACGACCGCGCAATACTGTGCCCGGGTAAACAATCGTGTCCGAACCGATAACCACATCCGCTTCAATGTAGGTTGCAGCAGGATCGATAATCGTTACGCCGTTAATTTGATGCTTGCGGTTAATCCGGGCACGCATAAGCGCCTCCGCTTCGCCAAGGCCGACACGGTCGTTGACGCCAATGCCTTCCGCATAATCCGGCGTGCAATACGCGCCAACGGTCTCGCCCGCATTTTTCAAAATTTCCATCACGTCGGTGAGGTAGAACTCCCCTTGTGCATTGTTGTTCGTAACCTTCTTAAGCGCCTGGAACAGCTTCTTATTGTCGAAGCAATACATGCCTGTATTGATCTCCGTAATTGCCGCTTGTTCAGGGGTGCAGTCCTTCTGCTCCACGATTCGCAGAACATTGCCGGCCTCATCGCGGATGATACGTCCGAGTCCTTGCGGATTAGGCACAATCGCCGTCAATACGGTTGCTGCCGATTCGGTCTTCGTATGCAGCTCAAGCAGCGCCGCAATCGTTTCTGAAGTCACGAGCGGCGTGTCGCCGTATAGAATAACCGTCGTGCCCGCTTCTTCGCCGAGCAGCGGTTCTGCTTGCTGGACGGCATGGCCCGTGCCAAGCTGCTGCTCCTGCAGCACAAACTCCACGCCATCTCCGAGATACGTGCGAACCGTCTCCGCGCCATGGCCAAGAACGACGACCGTGCGCTCGCAAGCCGCATCCTGTACCGTCTGCAGCACATGCGCCACCATTGGCTTCCCGCAGACCGGATGCAACACTTTATATAGTTTGGACTTCATTCGTTTCCCTTGTCCCGCTGCCAATACGATTGCCATTACTTTCTTCAAAGGATGTCCCTCCCCAGCTTCTATACCCTATGTTATTCAAAATATAAACCTTAACCACGGCTCATATTTCTCCGAAATGAACCTCGCCGGCGCCACCATATCGGATAGCCGCGGCCGATTCACCTTGCTTAAATGCTCTACTGAATATAGCGTATCTGTAGGCAAAAGAAAAGAGAGCCCCAGCGGGCTCTCTTCACTAGACGTCTTAATACCTTGATTTAGGCGCCTTCTTCGATTACTACATCTTCTTCCGTCGCTGCACGTTCGTATTCTGCTAGGACGGCGGCTTGGATTTTCTCCCGTGTCGTCGAAGAAATAGGGTGTGCGATATCGCGGAATTCTCCATCAGGAGTACGCTTGCTTGGCATTGCCACAAACATTCCATTGTTACCGTCAATCACGCGAATATCGTGAACGACAAACTCATTGTCAATGGTAATTGAGGCGATTGCCTTCATCCGGCCTTCGGAATTTACTCGGCGGAGTCTAACATCGGTAATTTGCATCTGTGTTCACCACCTTTGCCTATCAAGGACTTGGTGTATACTTCCACGTTTCAATGCGAATTCCTTCATGATTCTGGAAAATATCTGTATAGTTTGAAAATATTTTTTCGATCTGAATATTATCCTATTTTATTCGACTTCAATCGCCACGATCAGTTCTATTTCGACAAGGACGTCCTTCGGCAGGCGCGCAACCTCAACGGTAGAGCGAGCCGGCTTGTGGTCGCCGAAGTAAGAAGCATAAATCGTGTTGAGCGCTGCGAACTGATTCATATCTTTAATGAACACAGTCGCCTTCGCCACGTCTGCGAATGTTGCTCCCGCTTCAGCTAGTACAGCTTGAAGATTGCGGAATACTTGATGCGTTTGCTCTTCAATGCCGCCTTCAACAAGAACGCCTTCCGCCGTCAGCGGAATTTGTCCGGAGGTAAACAGCAGGTTGCCAAGCTTAATGGCTTGCGAGTAAGGTCCAATTGCTGCAGGCGCTTGAGTAGTCGCCACGATTTGAGGTTGTGCTTTCATGAACGAGTAATCCTCCTCGGTTGGTTGCTAATTAGGCTAAATAGTAGCCCCGGTTGTGAAATAGTTGCCCGGTACAACGGTTGTGTGTTTGGTCTTCATATCTACAGCCGTCAGCTTCGCTAACGACACATAATCCTCCAGCAGTCGATCCTCGGTATCCAATTCGCCGGATTCCACGAATACGCCAACTCCGGCTACCTTTGCGTTAAACTCGAACAGCAAATCCATCATGCCTTGAATCGTTCCGCCGGCCTTCATAAAATCATCGATGATCAGTACGCGTGCATGTTCCTTCAAAGCACGGCGTGCAAGCGACATCGTTTGAATACGCTTATTGGAGCCCGATACGTAATTGATGCTCACAGCAGAGCCTTCCGTCACTTTATTATCGCGACGTACAATGACAACGGGCAGATTCATACAAGCCGCCGTTGCATAAGCAAGAGGGATCCCCTTCGTCTCGACCGTCATGATGACATCGATATCCGAAGCTGCGAATGCGGTTGCAAACATTCGTCCAACATCTGCGAGCAGCCCTGGCTGTCCCAGCATATCCGTCATGTACAAGTAGCCGCCGGCCAGTACCCGCTCCGATTGCTCCAACTGACGACAAATGCCGTTCATGATGCCAAGTGCCTCGGCCTGACCCATCTTCGGCGTATATTTCACGCCTCCGGCAGCTCCTGCCAGCGTATGCAGCTCACCGAGTCCTTCTTCTTCGAATACCTCTTTAATAATCGCCAGATCCTCACTAATAGATGACTTGGCAGATTGGTAGCGATCAGCGAATGCTGTCAGAGAAATTAACGTATGGGGGCGTGTAAGTAAGTACTGCGTCATTTCTACTAACCTTGCACTCCGTTTTAACTTCTTCAACGTGTACTCCCCCCAGCCAAATCCGAATATTATAATGACATAATACCATTTTCATACGGATTTAATCAAGACGCACGTAGGCTTCATGTCAGCATTCTTACCACATAGACTTCTTTGCAAAATCCGCGGAGTCCATTGTAGATGCGCGAGACCTTCGCTTCCTTGCTTACAAGGCCGAAAACCGTCGGTCCGCTGCCTGACATTAACACGCCATCTGCGCCCAGACGCTGCATAATTTCTTTAAGCTGCAGCACCTCGGGGTGAAGCTGTAGCGTTACGGTTTCCAGCACGTTGCCCAGATACGTGCATACGCCGCCAAATGAGCCGCTCGAGATCGCGGACAGCATGTCCGCTGTTGATGGATGCTGCTTCAGCTCAGAGGCGCGCAGCTTCCCGTACACGTCTGCCGTTGAAACGTTGATCGGCGGCTTCGCCAGAATGACCCAGCATTGAGGCGGGTTGTTAATCCGCTCCAGCTTCTCTCCGCGGCCGCGGGCGATTGCAGTTCCGCCCGTTACGCAGAACGGTACATCGGAGCCCAGCTCCGCACCGAGCGTGCACAGCTCTTCTTCGGAGATACCGAGCTCCCACAGCCGATTGAGGCCGCGCAGCGTAGCGGCAGCATCGCTGCTTCCGCCTGCAAGCCCTGCGGCTACGGGTATCTTCTTATCCAGATGAATATAGACGCCTTTGCGGACATTGTAGCGATCCTTAATCAGCCTTGCCGCCTGAAAGGCTAAATTCTTCTCATCGAGCGGAATATACCCCGCCTGACTCGAGATAATGATCGTGTCCCGCGGAAGCTCTTCCATCTCAAGCCGATCCGCTAAATCCACCATGGTCATAATCATTTCAACCTCGTGGAATCCATCTTCACGCTTACGCATGACGTCCAGCAGCAGGTTGATTTTTGCCGGCGCTTTCTCATAAATCTTCATATGTAGGCTCACCCGTCCGTTATCGTTAAACTTCACATATTATAACAAAAGGTCATAAGAAAAGCTAAGATGCTTTGAGCAGTCTGCGGGTCTGCTCAACACCTTAGCTTCGAATAACCCTTTAGTGTGGTTGATAGTGGGACGCTTGAGGCTGCGCGGCCTGCATGGCTTGATGCATATAAGCCGGAACCGTGCCGGATGCCTGCTGCCGCTGTGGCGCATAATTGGGCTGAGCTTGAGGCTGCATGAACGGGCTGTGGGCAGGCTGCGGCCTATACGTCGATTGCGATGACTGATAGGTTTGCTGCTGGTACGGTGACTGGGATTGCGCTTGCTGCGCGGCATACTGTTTTGCTGCGGCTTGCTCGGCGATTTGAATCGCGCGTTTCACCATATTCCCGGCATCCTTTGCTTTAATGCCTCCCCAGCCTTCCTTCTGTACAGTATCATAGAAGCCCAAGTCCTTCGCCAGCTCTTTCTTCAGCTCTTCGCTCATCGTACCGCGGCGTCTGCGTGACATAAACACTCTCCTCCTTTGAAACGGGTAGTACCGTTAGTATGGTTGTTTTTGTCGTTCTCATACGGGGGGGAGGGTAAGGCCCGTCCGGGCGCAAAAAAAAGTGCAGATCCTGCCTACGCTGCTCTCGCCGCGCCTGCAAACCTGCACATGTTCGTATCTTATTTATCTCATTGTATATACGTAATGCGCACTTGACCATCATCGCTGTCCACCGTAACTTCAACGGACTCCGTTAATATATCGGCGTAGCTGTAAGAGACGCGCTTAAATGCATGCTGCTCCTGGTCGAGCCTGACAATAAATACAGAAGGGTAGATTTCTTCTAACACACCGGTCCGTTCAATCGTCTTTCGACGACCACCGTTAGCACGAAGACGGATTTTGGAGCCGACATGGGTTTCCAAACTGCGTTTGATTTCCAATAGCGCATTTTTTGCCATTGTGCACTACCACCTCTTTCCTTGTCCATTATAACCAAAAGGAGGTGGTTTGTCAAAAAATTATAATTATAACAGTGGAGTCACTTTGGTGTCAATATAAAAAAGGGTACTTTTTTCTCCGGTACGTATATTTTAGCCCGAAGCAGCCATATTATACAGTTGGCTTTACGCCGGTCAGCGTTTTCGGTTTAGGCAGACCCACCCGGAACTTCCCTAACGTCTCAATGCCCCCTACTCCATCTATTCCGCTTATTGTGCCATGAATGACATCCGATAAGTTGATCGTTTCGCGAATGGAGGTATAGCTGGCTTTTATGGCGACGTACACGGGATCCAAGGCATGGATGAGTACCCGGCCCGGAGAACTGGCGAAGTTCGATCCATTTTGCAGCAGCGCTTCGTAATGCGATTGGCATGCGCCCGCTACGACGATTAAGCTGTCTTTGCTTTTCTCATACTGACGCGCGATCCGCACCGCATTGACGAAATTTTGCGAGTTTTTGTAGCTGGCCAGGTTATGCAAATCGTCCTGGTTGCGCGTCTTCAGCACGCCGTCATGGCCGGTGATCACGACAATATCCGGTTTGATTTGCGGAAGCAGCCGATACACCACGTCCGCCATTTGGGATTCATGCACATATACCCCGTGCGCAGGAACGCGCATTTGCGTATACAGCTGCATGCTTTTTCTCATATAGTTGCTGTCCCCGTCCAAATGAAGTACTTTTCCGGGCACCTCGAAGTACGGCTGGGATTGGCTTTGCGCGCGCTGCAGTTCACGTTCAATTATCTGCTGCTCGCGTTGTTCCTGCATCCTTAGCGTGGACTCACTGGCCTTAATGCGTGCCTGCCTCGCAGCGCCGGAGGATTCCGGATCACTCATTACGGACAAATCGACAATTGGCGCGTCTGCAAGCAGACGATAGTCGGTGCCCTTCAGGATGGCTGTCTGTTCTAGAATTGTCGCAACACGAAAAAGGACGTCCCCGCCATAGGATTTGCGGACGACCAGGTCCCCTTGCTTCATGGGCAAATCACCTCTTCGTCTATCCTATGGGGAGACGCCCCTGATGGTGCGCTCACTTTTATTTTTTCGTTAGCTGCTGCGTAAGTCCGCTGCCAGCAGTGCGCGGCTTAAAGAGGCAAATTCCTCCAGCGATAAGGTTTCCCCGCGCCGGGATGGATCGATGCCGATGCCTTCAAGCAGCGGTCCGAGCTTCTCTCGATTCACTTTGCCTACATAAGCGGTTAAATTGTTGGCAATGGTTTTGCGGCGCTGCGCGAAACAAGCCTGCACCGTTTGGAAGAAATGCGCTTCGTCCTCGACCTCAACAGCCGGCTTGTCCCTCAGCGACAGCTTAATAACCGCGGAATCGACATTCGGCTGCGGGATGAATACCGTATGCGGAACGATGCAAACAAGCTCAGGCACGCAATAGTACTGCACGGCCACGCTAAGGCTGCCGTACTCCTTGCCGCCGGGCTTAGCTGCCATCCGCTGTGCGACTTCCTTCTGGATCATGACGACGATGTGCTCAAGCGGCAGCTTCTCTTCCAGCAGCTTCATCAGAATCGGTGTCGTCACGTAATAAGGCAGGTTCGCCACGACGCTGACGCCCGAAAGCCCGGCAAACTGCTCCCTCAGCAGCTCAGCGAGGTCGAGCTTCAGCACGTCGCCATGCACAACGTGCACATTCGGCGTATCCGCCAATACATCCGTCAGAATCGGAATCAGCCGATTGTCGATCTCCACTGCGGCTACGCGCCCTGCAGCGTGTGCCAGCTTCTGCGTTAATGCGCCGATACCCGGTCCGATCTCCAGCGCGCCTTTCGTCTCATCCAGCTCAGCGGCACTGACGATGTTGCGTAAAATATTTTGATCGATCAGAAAGTTCTGACCGAGGCTCTTCTTAAATGTGAAACCATATCTCGCGATGATGTCTTTCGTCCGCTTCGGTGAAGCAACATCGACACCCGCTTTAATTCCCTCTGTCATCACTGATCCCCTTCGCTCGCCTGCTCCATCGTGGTTAGAGCCCGCATAAATTCCTCACGCGTGATTCGAAACATCGAACAGCGTTTATAGAACTGCTTACCATTCGCATAACCGATGCCGAGCAAATTGCCCATCTTCAGCCGTCTGTCCGAAGCTTGCGGATGTACGAGCAAGCCTGCTTGCATTAAATCATCCATCGTGACCTCGGCAAGGCCTGCAGTGTCTGACGTCGCTTCGGTACGCAAATTAGCGAGTGCTCGCTTGATCGCTTCCGGCGATGCGTTCTCGACACCGATATCTCCCTTGTAGAGCGCCTCCTCCTGAGGGAGAAAAGCATGCTTGCAGCCTGGTACACGCTGCGCCACGATTTTGCGGATTCGCTCGCCTGCATGATCAGGGTCGGTGAAAATAATAACGCCTCTGCGCTCCTGAGCCAGCATGACGCGGCGGATAACCGCTTCGCCAATCGCCGAACCGCCGGTCTCGATGGTTTCCGCCTCTACGGCACGCTTGATGGCAACCGTATCGTCTTTACCTTCTACTACAATGATTTCTTTAATCATGGGACTCCATTCCTTCCCTTCCGTACAACATGCAAAAAGAAGAGGCATCGCCTCTTCTTATGATGGCATATTTACGCGCGAAATACGATACGCATGTTCAACCCGCGGAAATACGTCTACAGTGCTTCCGGTTTCTTCGGACCCAGCACGTATACAGTATAGCCCCGCTTCCGCCCAAATTTATCGGCATACGACTCGCTGTCAAAATAAACATCAATCTTGTTGCCTTTGACTGCGCTGCCCGTATCCTCAGCTCGGCGGAAACCGATTCCTTCGATATACACCCACCAGCCGATCGGAATAACTTTCGGGTCGACCGCAATGGTACGGCCTTCCTGAACACGTGCTCCCGATGCGGTTATGCCGTACTGTGGATGGTTCTTGCCTTTACCCGTCGAAGCTAAGCCGGCTGAATAAGCCGTAAGAGTTACGTTCTTTATTACTTTCTTTGCACTGAAAGTAACGCCCCGTTTCGTCATGGTCGAGACGCTCGGCGAATTCGCCCGCAGCATCGTTACCTTCGGTTCAGGCTTCTTCGTCCCGATCGAAACAATCTGATCGACAGAAGGTGACTTGGTCAGCTTCTCGACCAGTGTCTGCGAGACTAGGACACCGTCTTCGAAAGTCTTTTCATAACGTTTAACGACAGTGCCTTGTTTACCCGTTTGGACAAGCTGTTCTTTCCCTTGCGCTAGCTTGGGATCATCCTTCTTCACAATGGAGAAAGGAACGGGGTGGGTACTCTCCGAGATCTTCGTATCAATCCGAGTAATTGAAATAATCATATTCGGTTTAAGTGACGAAGATAACGAAGGTACTACCTTATCTTGACTGCGTATCGATATATGAGCCTGATCGATCGCCGCCTGTACGGTTCTTTCTGTCGTGTACAACGTTCTTGCTTTGCCGTCAGCTTTTACAATAAGAGGCACCGCTTGATTAATAACGATACGGTCACCGTCTTTAATACCGCCATCCAGCGGCATCGACACTTTATCATAAGTGCCAATTGCAATAGCTTGTTCATCCAGTAGGCGTTGAAGGACCCATTGCTTCGTAGAGACAATGGTTTCTCGTCCATTCACTACTACGGACACGCGCTTGTCAGCCGTTCCGTACAACAACACCAGAAACATGAAAGTCATAGCGATTGAGATCATGGCGCTTAGTACAATTAAACGCATGTTCTCATGCTTCCATCGCAATGCGAAAGACATGCTGGATGATCGTTTCCCATGGGTGTCCTTAAGCTGGAGTGCTCCCATTTCTTCGGTCCTCCTTACATAGCCCCGCCGCCTTTGTTACGCATGATTACATAGACGCGACTATAGAGATTTTCTTTCCAAATTCAGCCCCGGACCACTTCCATAATACAGCTTTTGTCGTCAGTTTATGCTTCTTTCAAACAAAAAGAAGCCCGACGACAGAGGATCTGTTTCGTGGCTTCCCATTAGACAATGGTAGCATGGAGTTGCATTCACGAGGTTGATCTCTCTTATTGACGCTTACGAGGTTAGCTGTCGGATTCGGGCGTGAGAGTCGCCCTATTCGCTAATGGCACGATATAACAATAGCTGCGCCGGTCGCAAAATTCACCCCAAGAAGAATTTCATGTCTATCACTGTCTGCCTTTGTACCAAACCGTGTCGCCCTTTAGTCGACGAACACGTTTTTAAGGGGAAGAAACGAACGAGCTGTTTCTTCTTGATACAAACAGTTTCAACAATTGGTTCCCCCGCTCTCCGAACTCCGGAGATTAAGCGTTTTATTGGAAAAGGAATACAAGTTTTGTTGCTCTGAAATGAATCATACCGTCTACCGCGCCACATTGTAAAGAACTGATTAATGACGATTTTAACGAATTTCAAGGAAAAATAGGCGAAAAGTAAGCAATTTCTTCAATCAAAATCAGTTTTATCACGAGAATAGTCCCAAATCCTTGCTTTCAAACCCGTTTTCATCAGATTCCAAAACATTTCATTGCATTTTCCGTGGTTATTTTGCCGACTTCCTCTACACTTTTACCCGTTATCTCCGAGATTGTGTTTGCTACAAGACGGACGAATGAAGACTCATTTCGTTTCCCGCGATGGGGATGAGGAGCCAAATAAGGAGCATCCGTTTCGATCAAAATTCGGTCCAGAGGCACTTGTGAAAGCACTTCCTTTGGCACCCTTGCATTGGTGAATGTAAGCGGTCCACCGAACGAAATATAGAAGTTCATATCGAGACATTGTTTCGCCGTTTCCCAGCTGCCGGAGAAGCAGTGCATGACGCCGCCAACGTCCTTGGCATCCTCTTCTCGGAGCAATCGAACGACATCCTCGTGAGCATCGCGGTTATGAATGACGATTGGCATCCGTTTCTGCTTGGCTAATTGGATTTGTTCGCGGAATACACGCTGCTGAACATCCTTAGGGGAGGTGTCCCAGTGGTAATCAAGACCAATTTCGCCGATCGCCACGACCTTTGGATGATCACACAGGGATGCAATCCAGTCTAGATCTTCGGGACGCATATCAATGCTGTCAACCGGATGCCAGCCAACGGCGGCGTAAATAAAGGAATACTGCTCGGCAAGCGCCATCGTGGTTGGAATTGTTTCACGGTTGAAACCGATATTGATGAGCTTATGTACGCCGGCAGCCTGCGCTCTTTCGATAACTTCTGCTCGGTCTTCGTCGAATTTATGCGAGTCTAAATGCGTATGCGTGTCGATTAACATGGTGCTTTAAGAACCCCTTTCTACATTAAAGCAAATAATTCGCGGAGTTTCGCAGGCAGCCTGTGGGCTGATTCGCGCAGCGGTTCCTCCGGGTAATAGAGGTGGTACTTACCTTGATGGATACCCGTTATAGATCGGATGATATCCGAGCGGCTTGAAATTTCCGACAATCGTTCATCACTGCTCAGCAGCAGAATCGGAGGTTTTTCCTCCTTGCCCGCAGCAGATGTTGAACCGGGACGATAAACATCGTAGGGCATGTCGTAAGGAAAGTCAATTTCCAGGTGATAGTCCGGATGAAGGCCGATTTCTTGCAGCTGTTCACGAATTTCTTGCCACAGCTTCTCATCGGGATGATCCATCGTCACATATTTGTACAGCTTGCGATTGAGAAACCGGCGGCATAGATCCGATAACACGGAATCAGGTTCATGGGCCCATTGCGCGAAAGCTGTTTGAACAAGAGCTTCATCTAAATTCAAATACCCTTCAATGTCCATTGTGCCCTCAAGCAGCATCTGTATCGGCTTCATGAGGGTTTGAAAGTGGTAATCACTTCCGAAGAGCTCCTTTGCCCTTCGAAAGATTTGCCTCAATATAATTTCCGAGCTTCTCGTGACCGGGTGAAAATAAACCTGCCAGTACATCTGATAGCGAGACATGAGATAATCCTCAACCGCGTGCATGCCGCTTTCCTTTACCACGATCCTGCCTTGATGAGGCCGCAGCACTCGCAATATCCGCTCCAGATCGAAGGTACCGTAATTCACCCCCGTAAAATACGCATCTCTAAGCAAATAATCCATGCGGTCGGCATCCATTTGACTGGAGACCAGACTAACTACAATAGGCTGATGATAGGTTTTGCAAATAACGGCGGCAATGCGCTCCGGATAGCTCGGATCAAATTCACGCAAGACTGCATTAATTTCCGTATTCCCAAGCAAAATGCGGCAGGTCCATTCTTCATGGTGGCTGTCGAACACATCTTCGATGGAATGGGAGAAAGGCCCATGTCCAATGTCATGGAGCAAAGCCGCGCATAGCGCAACGAGCTTCTCTTCCTTAGGCCAGTCGGTATAACCGCCGCGCTCAAACTGGGATATGATTTTGCGAGTAATTTCGTAAACGCCAAGGGAATGTGAGAACCGACTGTGTTCTGCTCCATGAAAGGTCAAATAGGATGTGCCGAGCTGGCGTATTCGACGGAGCCTTTGAAACTCCCGCGTATTAATGAGCTGCCAGATCAGTTGATCCTGGACGTAAATGTACTTATGTACAGGGTCCTTAAATACTTTCTCTTCCGCGAGTTTATCCTCTCGATGAGCAGCACTCATGTCGAATCACGCTCCTTAAAGTTCAATCATTCGACACAATTGTCGAACTAATGTCGAATAATGTCGCAATATCATTTCCAACCGCACTGCGTTTGCAGTACTATATATATGTAGAACAAATGCCTATTTACAACGGTAATCGGGGATAACTGGTCACAATTACCGCTAAAACCAGGTTGACTATTATGGGAAACGTTGGTATTATTAAGGCATTATATGATAGAATTTTGTCGAATGATGACGAGTTAATCCATTGTGAAGGGGAATAATAGATATGATGAAATCTACAGGAATTGTGCGTAAAGTAGATGAGCTGGGACGTGTAGTAATTCCGATTGAATTGCGCCGTACGCTCGGAATCGGTGAGAAGGATGCTCTTGAGATCTATGTAGATGGCGAGCGCATCATGCTGAAGAAATATGAGCCGGCTTGTATCTTCTGCGGCAACGCAGAGAATGTCGCTTATTTCAAAGGCAAAATCGTTTGTAACGTTTGTTTAACGGAAATGCCGACTCCTGTTACAAAATAAGAGACAAATCTAGTTTTATAGGTTATAATACATTTATCAAACCTGTTAATTCTAACCTTTTTATACTCCTTGATGCCTTCCTGAGCCATAATGGTCAGGAAGGTCTTTTTTTTTCTTCCTACATGCTGCTATTTCTTCATTACTTCATTATATACATCCCGTTTTTGTAACCCTCGATCAAGTGCTGTTCGTTTGATGGCTTCCTTCCGATCCTCGCCTTGCTCTTCGTATCGGCTTACATGCTCCTCCAGCTCCAGCCCGCTCCACCATACCGGATCATCCTGCTGTAATTGAGCGGCTTCTTCTTTGCTCACCCCTGCAATAACCAAGCAATACTCGCCAAGCGGCGGGTTCTCTTCCAACCAAGCCATGCATTCCGAAATTGTCCCTCGGGCAGCTTCCTCATGTCGTTTCGTTAATTCACGCACCATCGCCATCTTCCGATCGCCCAGCTGCTCCAGCATCACCGCAAGTGTCTTGATAATCCGATGCGGCGATTCGTAACATATCAATGTTGCGTCTTGCCTATGTAGATGCTGAAGCCAAGCGGTAAGCGACTTGCGTTCCCGCGGAGGGAAACCCGTAAACAGAAACTTCTCCGTCGGCAGACCGGAGATGATTAGTGCCGACAACGCTGCATTGGCTCCCGGTATCGGTACGACTGCAATTCCATTTTCGGCGGCGGCAGCCACAAGATCTGCGCCTGGGTCGGATATAGCCGGCAGTCCTGCATCGCTTACCAGCGCAATGGATTGTCCGCTTGCCAGTAACCGGACAAGCTCAGGGCCGCTCGCCTCCTTGTTATGCTCATGATAACTGACAATCCTGGTCGAAATTTCAAAATGATTCAGCAGCTTGCGTGTTTGACGCGTATCCTCCGCTGCGATCATATCGACTTCTTTTAGAATTCGAATCGCCCGGAAAGTCATGTCCTCTAGGTTGCCAATAGGCGTTCCAACCAAATACAATGTTCCGGCTCCGCTATCACTACCCGTATCTGCTGCATTAAAACTTCGCTGTACGATCATTTGTCTGAATCCCTCGTTCCCGCTTCCGGCGCTTGATCTCCGTAATAGATCCGCATTAACTCTTCATTATATTGTCGCTGTTCATTATATACGATCATAGGCGGCAGAAGCTTCACATCCGGTTTGCCATCTCTGGCCGCTTCGATAAGTACCATATTCGCTTCAGCACCGGCATGCGGATGCACGAATCGAATTCGTTTCGGTTCAAGTTTCCATTTGCGGAACGTTTCCAATATTTCCACTAACCGGTTGGGGCGGTGCACCATTGCAACCCGACCACCCGTTCGTACGAGTCGCGCACAGGCTGCCACGATGTCATCCAGCGTCCCATTACGCTCATGTCTGGCCGCAGCAAAATGCTCATTCTCGTTCTGGTCACCGGTACCCGCCGGCATATAAGGGGGATTTACCGTAATGGTATCGTAATTTCCATGGCCGCTCTGTTTATAGAAGTCACGCAGATCCCCTTCATAAATATGAATGCGATCCTCCAGCCCATTTGCCTTCACACTCCGCCTTGCCATATCAGCAAGCCGAGGTTGTATTTCAACGGCATCAATCTGGGCTTTTGTCCTTGTCGTTAAGAGCAGTGGGATCACGCCATTGCCCGTGCACAGATCCAAGATTTTACCGCGTGGCGGCACTGCCGCGAAACGAGCCAACAAGACAGCATCCATGGAGAAGCTGAACACTTCCCGGCTCTGGATAATATGCAGCTGATGCGTTAGTAAATCATCCAGCCTTTCATTCGGCTCCAGTATTACTTCTTTATTCATCCTTCATTGCTCCTTACGTCTGCCAAATTCGAACCGCTTGAATATGCAAACAAGACCCTATGGAAGGGTCTTGTCTTTTATTCCTTATTGAGAAACGAAAGGCAGAACAAACAATCGCCTTCCGTTCGCAAATGTCCATAATACAAATTACAAATATGAAAACCTTCATGATACAATCTCGCCAAATTGTCATACCCTTGCCCAACGCCAATCGCGTCGCTTGCCAGCGCCGGTTCATCGTTTGGCATGGCATGAGAATCATCTTCCACCGCAGCGGCCGGTACCGGCTTCGGTGTTTGACTGGCCGTTTCCCGCTTTAATACTTTGCGCAACTGCTGATTTTCTATGCTAAGCCGGTTGTTTTCTTCCAAGAGCGACTTAATTTTCTGTTTCATCGCTCCCAGTTCCAGATGCAGGCTTCCCATGTGGGATTCCAATTCGCTAATTTGACTAAATATGTCTTTTTTCAAGTCTCCACCCCAAGGCTATACAGCTTCGGATTCGCTTACTTATTTCACTACAACATCATCAAGCGGTAATTCCTTCGGTTTGCCGCCATCAAAGAGCTGGACATAAACCGATTTGGAGCCCGCATTAATTCCGGTTACTTTACCTTCACCATAAGAAGTAACAACAATCTTACCAACTGCCGGCAATTCTTCGCGAACGCTCTCATAATTGTCATGTTCATACTTTAAGCAGCACATGAGACGTCCGCACAAGCCGGAAATTTTGGTCGGATTAAGCGATAAGTTCTGATCCTTCGCCATCTTAATGGACACCGGTTCAAAATCGCCGAGCCAAGTTGAACAGCATAGTACACGTCCGCAAGGTCCGATACCGCCAAGCATCTTCGCTTCATCCCGCACACCGATTTGTCTAAGTTCGATACGAGTACGGAACACGCTGGCCAGATCCTTAACGAGCTCACGGAAATCGACGCGGCCTTCAGCTGTGAAGTAAAAAATAATTTTGTTGCGATCGAATGTAAATTCGACGTCAACGAGCTTCATCTTAAGCTGATGATCTCTTATTTTTTCAAGACAGGTCGCAAACGCATTGCGTGCGGCCGCCTTGTTTTCTTCGACAATTTTGGCGTCGTTGTCACCGGCGATCCGAATGACTTTCTTAAGAGGCAGGACAACATCTGATTCTCCGACTTGCTTCTGTCCAACCACTACTTTACCGTATTCAATCCCTCTTGCCGTCTCAACAATAACATGCTGATCCTTATCAATTGGGAAATCGACCGGGTCAAAATAATAGATTTTGCCCGCCTTCTTGAAGCGGACACCAACGACGTTATACAATGTTTCACCCCTCCTGTACACGGATTAGCAGCTGCTCAAGCGCTAATTGCGGCGATACATGCGCGCGCATGCGTTTGCCTGCCTCAAGCGTATACTCCATACATTTCACCCAGCCCTCAGCCGAACGTGAGAATGCATGCTTACCAATCCAATCAAGCTGATCTATAAAAACAAGAGCCTCGTGTCTTCCTGCTTGAAAATGAATCATATCTTTATACCATAATACGAGTAATGACAACAGAAGCTGAGGCTGCTCACCAAGCTCTGTCTTAAAAATATGCTGTTGCGCGGACATCATCGCCGCGGTAAACCGCGTGAGACTGTCCTTTCCTAATTGTATCACTACGTTTCTCATTTCTGCAAACCCATTCTGCTGGATAAGCGCCCTGCACGCATCTAATCCCGATGCGAGATGAACGGCAGCACGGGCTGGCAGCTGAGGAACACCTTCATTCGCCAATGTTTGCAGCATGTCATGAGGTGCAAGCGGCATAAACGGAACCCACTGCGTACGGGAACGGATGGTTGGCAGTACGGCTTGTCCATTCTCCGTCAGAAGAATCGCGACTACCGGCGACTGCGGCTCCTCTAGAAACTTAAGCAGGCTGTTCGCGGCTTGCAGCGTCATGGTTTCAACGCGCTGCACGATATAGATTTTACGTGACGTGCTTATATTTCGATAGGCAAGCTCTCTTTGAAGCTCACGAATTTGGTCGATTTTAATGGAATTGCCATCTGGTTCTACCAGATGCAGATCCGGCTGGTTGCCATGCTCGAACTTCCGGCACTCCAAGCACTCGCCGCAAGCGTCATCGCCTTCGCCTGTACAGAACAACGCTTTGGCAAATGCCATCGCCATGTTCATCCGCCCGCTTCCGGGCGGCCCGCTAAATAAATAGGCATGCGAAACTTTGCCGCTTGTCAGCGCATAAAACAAAATGCGTTTCGCCTTCGGTTGCCCGGCAAGCTGTGCAATGCTCATGGTAAAAATCTCCTCTATGCTAGAAAAACAAATTAATGAGAATGCCGCGAATATCGCCGACTTTTTGCAGCAGATCAAGCCGTCCTTCTTCGCTTTCAAGCAGCTCTTCGCCCATCGAGATGAGGGAAGAATCAATTTCTTCTAATAGCTTATATCGTTTCGTACGGCCGCGACGGTCAAATCCGCGCGTTTCTTTCATGCCGATACCCCGTCTGACGGTATCCTCGAGGAATTGCTTCACCATCTGGCGATAAAGCCGCAGCTCTCTGACGGTCATCGATCTTGCGAGCCGTTCGCCTTGATTATGAATATGTTGCAATTTCTCCTGCAGCTGTTCAATCGTACGTTGTTCATCCTGAAAGTTCATCACATCTGCAAAGTTCTTAGGCGCAATCGGTTTGGAGCCGAGATCCGGCCGCGCTCGGTCTTGCCCTAAAGGACGCCAGCCCGGATTAATCTTCATTGAAGTTCACGTCCAATCAGAAATGTTCGAACCGCTCTACCGGTACGACAAATACGGCAGCGCCGCCAACTTGCACTTCAACCGGGAACGGGATATAGGCATCTGTAGTACTGCCCATAGGAGATACAGGTGAAACAAGCTGATCGCGGACTTTACAGTTCGAACGAATAACCGTCATAACCTCATGAACCCTTTCATCTTCAATACCGATCATGAAGGTTGTGTTGCCTGCACGCAGAAACCCGCCGGTACTGGCCAGCTTCGTTGCCCGGAATCCCTCTCTTACAAGCGCGTTCGACAACCGGTTGCTATCTTTATCCTGTACAATCGCAATAACTAATTTCATCAATATCCCTCCTAAAATTTTCGAAAGACATCGTTACATGATTATTAATTTGACATCACTTGTAAATAATCCTTTAAAATCGTCTATTTATTATAGCGATTACATCATTCAACACGTTCTCTTGCGTTTGTTCGGCATCAACTCGCACAATTCGATCCGGATCGGCAGCCATCAGCTTGCGATATCCTTCTCGCACCTTCTCATGAAAGGCCATACTCTCAAGGTCGAGTCGATTGATTTCTCGTCCGGAAGTAGCATTAATCCGTGCTATCCCTGCTTCCGCAGATATATCCATCCATATCGTCAGCTGCGGCATAAAGCCCTCTATCGCAAATTGGTTGATGGACCAAACTTCCTCGATCCCAAGTCCCCGCGCATAACCTTGATAGGCAAGACTGCTGTCGACAAAACGGTCACAGATGACTACATCGCCTTGTGCTAGTGCCGGCAGTACCTTTTCCACAAGATGCTGACGTCTGGCCGCTGCATAGAGGAGAGCCTCTGTTCGCGCATCCATCGAAGTATTCGCTGTATCCAAAATCACATTTCGAATCTGCTCGGCGATCGGGATGCCTCCCGGTTCTCTCGTCATCATGACATTTCTGCCTTGGGCACGCAGTGCAAGCACAACGCCCTCAATAAGGGTCGTTTTACCTGCTCCTTCGCCGCCTTCTATCGTCAAAAACAACCCTTTTTTCACTTCAGTACTCCTCTGTCTGTTAATACCCTTATCATATCAAAGCCAATCATAGGCGTAAACGACTAGCCCGTCCGCAGTACGGTTATTGTCTGCATTGTCGGATCTGTCGTTCCCTGGCATCTTGCACCATGCTCCATTAATTGTTGAATGTAATGTATCGTTTCCTCTGTAATGCGCTCCCCTTCATATAGCAGTGGAATGCCGGGGGGATAAGGGATAACCGCTTCTACGGTGTAACGTCCGGCCGAATTCGACAGCGGAATGGTTTCGGTCCCATTCGAGGCCTGTTTTACCCCTGATCTCGTAAACGCAACCGGTTCCGACATTGTTCGATGATGATCGATAGACATACGAAGGTTTTCCTTAACCTCCAACCCTTCACGCTCAATTTCTTCTGCTATCGCAAGTAGAGCTTGTTGAAGTCTGGCTACATCTGAATCGGATGCCGCGAGCCCAAATAACAAGACAACATAACGAAGGTCAGCCATCTCGGCATAACAGCCGTACTGTTCTAAGCGTTGCTGCAGGTCAAACCCCGACAACCGCCCTTGAGCTTCTCGCAAAACAACACGGATCGGATCCACCTTGATTGCGGGAACTGACGATGGATGGCCTTGCTCATCACCCGGCATTATGGTTTCAAATGTTGATTGGCCTTTGATCCAACCTCTAAACACACGAGCAGCCTGTATACCTTGTTCAAAAAGATCGCAGCCATTCGTTTGCAGCATGGCTCGCGTCATATCCAGTGATGCCATAATCGGATACGAAGGGCTTGAGCTCTGCACCATTCGCAGTGCATCTGCAAGTACCATCGTATTGATTCGGGGACCCTGAACATGCAGCATAGCCCCCATCGTCAGTGCCGGCAACGTTTTATGCGTCGATTGCACGACAGCATCCGCACCTGCTTGTATTGCTGATCTCGGAAATGCCGGATGCAGTCCATAATGGGCACCATGCGCTTCGTCCACAAGCAGCAGCATATCATGAGCATGAATCCGCTTTGCATACGGCTCCAAGTCTATGCTCAACCCATAATAGCTGGGGTTCGTTAGAAATACAGCTTTCGCTTCTGGGTATTTAGTCATAGCCTCTTCAATTTGCGAGATATCCGGGAGAACGTCTAAATTGCTTCCTGCGTCCTTCCGAGGCATGATAAACACTGCATTTGCCCCTGCAAGCTTTAAACCGTTTAAAACCGATTTGTGCGCGTTACGCTGCACAATAACTAGGTCTCCAGGCCCACATACAGCTAGCAGCATAGCGAGGTTGCCAACCGTGCTCCCTCCAACGAGGAAGAAGGTCTGTTCCGCTCCAAACACCTCAGCCGCTAATGTCTGTGCTTCCTGAATGATACCTGATGGTGCATGGAGATCATCGGTTCCCGATATTTCCGTTACATCAATCTTCATTATGGATTGAAATGCTCGTAATGCATCGTCGTTCATGCCGGCCATATGTCCAAGAGACTGACCATATTTATGGCCAGGCACATGAAAGCTTACAGGATTAGACTGCTGCAAGGCTGTTAATGTATCGAATAGCGGCGCATGCCACTGTTTGCTCTTCGTATCTGCCAAGCAACTTTCCTCCTGCTTCAACTTCTTCTTTCTCACATCATAATCCATTATGGAGCTAACATAAACCTGCTGATTGCATGCATCGCCAATAAACAAAATAACCCCTAACCATTCTCGCGTATTTCTACAACTCGAGACGATATAGGGATTACTTGATCGTTACACTGAAGCTGTACGTCCGTCTAAGCATTATTTTGCATCCAGATCCGCTTTAGTTGGTGTATAAAGAAAGGGTACTTAGCATCCTGTACTTCCGTACGTACCATCTCAACCTCACAAGTTTCGCAAATAAACTCATCAATGATTCGAATGCCTTGTTCTTTCTCATGCCCGCAAATAATGCATGAGTTTCCCGTAGTCTCTTCCATCATTTCGTTTCACCTCATCCAAGTGAAAATATGTCATTGCTTCTAGTATGGCACAAAGTCTAGCAAACTATACGACTTTCATAGCCCATTTCAAATAGTAATACAGTCTATGTTGAAGCGCCCAGATTGGTGACGAGGGTGCTTGCACTTCTTTCGGGAGGAAGTCTACACATTAATCGCCCATTTACCGATACAACGTGTAGAAGGCAGAAAGGCGTGACACATCATGCGCGGTAAACTTGCTGAACAAGAGAAAGCAACAATCTATCAATACCAACTCATCCAAAAGGTGCTCGTACGAGATGAGCTGCGTCGTAGTCATCTCAGCATACTAGCCATTCTTGCTATTTTCCTCTGGCTTATGTATCAAATGGACGGGATGAGAGCGCTCGGCATCGGTTTCATGAGCGCCTTCGTTATCCAGTTCATCATTACTCGGTTAACACTCATCCGTGTTGACGAGCCGGACGATCGCAGATGGGGCTGGCGCATTATGCCGCCATGGATCGGTTACATCCCGACAGCTCACATCGAGCTCGCCTTGTACCGTAGATTGCATCGACACTTATTATGGCTTGGTCTATGCGCCATTGGCGTATTCTATCCATGGGCCAACGAAGCAACAATGATTAGCCTTATCATGTGTCATGTTTGGATACTTGCACCTCGGCTTGTCGTCATGCGCAAGCTGCGCAAAGCCAAACGCAATGGCGTACTTTGCATCGCTGTATCTGAAGTCAGCTACTATCATCGTTAACCCGTTTCGAAAGAAACGGAATGATGAGGGCAGCTGACTTTTTGTTAGTGGAACAACAAAAAACCGACCACTGTTAAAGGTACCTTGCTTTTGCTTACGGTGATGCTAATTAAGACAAAGGTTGATCGTTCGCCGAAGCTGCGCATCGAAGTCCCTTCCCGCTAGCAGCCTAATTATAATTGTAACAGTCGATAAAAAAAGCTGTAATGGTGGTTTTTGACCGACACAGGTTCTTATCGCTATTAGTCCGACTGTAACGGTCACTATTGTCCATTACAGCTGATTCATTAGTGTTTTGAGCAGATTTTCGGTTCTAACGGACATTAGTGACCGTTAGATTTC